>NZ_JAJFOW010000217.1 GCF_020731285.1 Cohnella baijiui | reverse complement strand
CTTTCGTACGCGAGCTCCCTAACTCGAATGATGAAGCGATTGTAAAGGCCATTATCTCCATGGCACAAGCGCTGAATCTCAAAGTGTTGGCTGAAGGAATCGAAACGGAAAACCAGTGGCATTTTCTAAATGAGGAAGGCTGCCAGGAAGGACAGGGCTATTTATTCAGCAAACCCCTTCCTTCTGATGACGTGGAAAAATTGCTGCATGTAGATTTCCTGCCTGTGTAGATAAAAGAGCATATTTCTCCTGTATGTGAAGGAATAGCATACACCGTCCTAACATACGCTGATAAAA
>NZ_JAJFOW010000216.1 GCF_020731285.1 Cohnella baijiui | reverse complement strand
TGCACATAAAAGAACTCAAGATACGGAGAGAAGAAAACATCCTCTACCTTTTCTTTCTTGCTAGACCATTCATATACGACAACAGGTTCATCATGCGCCATCTGAAGCAGACGCATCTCCTGTCCCTTGCGCTTCTCTACCATATAAAGCAGCGTATTGGACTTTCCGAGCCACTTCATATACGTAATGTTTCCCTCTTCTTCCACCGAGTCAACGGTCCCGTTTTTATCTTGAATCATAATGGTATGTGCGTTATCCTGCATTACGTAAGCAAGCCGCTGCGCATCGGATGTCATGGC
>NZ_JAJFOW010000215.1 GCF_020731285.1 Cohnella baijiui | reverse complement strand
ATCGCAGTCCGTTGATTCAGAGCTTTCTTATGAAACCATTCTAAAAAATTATAATGGTCAGATAGGATTAGAAGGTCGAACCGTTTTAAAAGCGATGATAATGAACAGAGATGAAGGTAAAGTACAATGAAAAAACTACCTCTTCCAGCGAGAACTTATAGCGAAATGCTTAATAAATGCTCGGAAGGTATGATGCAGATAAATGTTAGAAATAATTTCATTACTCACTTCCCCACTTTTTTGCAGAAAGAACAACAATATAGAATATTAAGCTCGACAGGTCAGTTATTTACCTACGAC
>NZ_JAJFOW010000214.1 GCF_020731285.1 Cohnella baijiui | reverse complement strand
CCTGCTTTTCGTCTATCTTTTATTTTACACTACATGATGTTAAATGTCGCTATGTACAGGGTAGGAAAAGCGCAGAAAAAGAAAAACCTGCCGAAATCAGACAGGTTCTCAGCATCACCGCTAGCTTCTAAATAGCTGCTGCCACTGCTGATAGAGATTCCGCACGGCTTGTTGCTTTTCACTGATGATTGAATTCCGTTCTAGAATCAGCTCTTCTATACGAAGAAGAGCCTGATCTACTTTATCAAGGGCAAATACATCCAGAGTAACTTCCTGAAGAAGGATGGCACGACGATCATTCA
>NZ_JAJFOW010000213.1 GCF_020731285.1 Cohnella baijiui | reverse complement strand
AAGGCTGATCCTGAATATGGAGCACGTATTGCAGAGGGACTTGGCCTGTCTGTCCCTGAGATGGTCTAATTCCCCACTGAAAAACAATAAAAAACAGGTACCCAATAAAAGAAACGGGTACCTGTTTTTATAGTAGGAAGCTAGACAACAAGAAGAGGTACTTTTTCATCTACCACCGCTAACAGTAATTGTTTCCCCCACAATATAATTGGATGCATCTGATGCAAGGAAACAAATCACCTCTGCTATTTCTAATGGAGTTGCAGCACGTTTCATGGGAACAGAGGCCACTAATCGTTCGAG
>NZ_JAJFOW010000212.1 GCF_020731285.1 Cohnella baijiui | reverse complement strand
GGAGCAAAACAAAGATTGGGCAAATGATCCGAAATCGTTCGTATCAAACGGGCCGTTCAAGCTGACGGAATGGAAGCATAAAGAAAGCTTGAAAATGGTGAAAAACGAGAACTACTTTGAGAAAGACCGCATTAAGCTTGCCGGTATCGACTGGGCAATGGTAGAAGATGAAAACACAGCATGGCAAATGTACCGTTCCGGTCAGTTGGATCTTTCTTATCCGCTGCCAGGTGACGTAGTAGGCCAGCTGAAGAGCTAAAATGCTCCGGATTTCAAAATCGTTCCGGAATATGCAACCTATTTC
>NZ_JAJFOW010000211.1 GCF_020731285.1 Cohnella baijiui | reverse complement strand
ATGAGTTTATGCTTGCATCCGTACGTCACATGGCTCTCAGCATTGCCCGATCCCTAGAAAAAGAATGGCCTACGCTTGGAGAGGTATCGATGGATATCGGAATCGATAAACATGCTAAGATCTGGTTTATCGAGGCCAATGCCAAACCAGGCAAATTCGACGAGCCTCATATCCGCAGGCTGTCCCTTCAACGCATTGTAGAATACGCTCAGCACCAAGCAAATTTTAGCGAGCTCGGAGAGAAGCGGTATGCACGTCCATGAACTTTCTCCAACTATCTTTGGACGTACGCGCGACAAATTCA
>NZ_JAJFOW010000210.1 GCF_020731285.1 Cohnella baijiui | reverse complement strand
GCGCAACAGCCGAATGAGCGGAATGGGGGTTAGAAAATGAAGCAGCTTGTTCGTTCCTTTGCCGCAATATTTATTGTTTCGTTCGCTCTGCTGTATATGACTACGTATCTGAATTCGTCACAGGGCTATTCAGGCAGCAATACATTAACGATTTATAACTGGGGCGATTATATCGACCCTGATCTGGTGAAGCAGTTCGAAAAAGAAACCGGCATAAAAGTAATCTATCAGACATTCGATTCCAATGAGGCGATGATGACGAAGATTGCGCAAGGCGGTACAACTTTCGATGTGGCGGTTCCATCG
>NZ_JAJFOW010000209.1 GCF_020731285.1 Cohnella baijiui | reverse complement strand
GCGAGGAGGTCTCCTGATGTTAAAAGTAGATGAGATTAACGTATATTATGGCAATATCCAAGCGTTGAAAGGTGTATCGCTTGAAATCAATCAAGGCGAGATCGTTACCCTCATTGGGGCAAACGGTGCGGGTAAGAGCACGCTGCTCAAAGCAATCTCCGGTTTGCTTAAACCAAAGCAGGGCAGCATCAATTATTTAGGCCAATCCATTGCAGGCAAAGCGGCTCAGGCGATTGTAAAACAGGGGATTTCGCATGTGCCGGAAGGACGACGTGTATTCGCCAATATGACAGTAGAGGAAAACCT
>NZ_JAJFOW010000208.1 GCF_020731285.1 Cohnella baijiui | reverse complement strand
GGCGAGGACAACCAAAAACATCGTCCAGTTGTTATTCACCGTGCGATTTATGGTTCTATCGACCGCTTCATCGGTATCTTGACCGAGCACTTTGCTGGTGCGTTCCCAACCTGGCTTGCACCGGTACAGGCGAAGCTCATTACGATTGCTGAGCCGCATGCCGGTTATGCGGAAGAAGTGAAAGAGAAGATGCTTGCGCGAGGTATTCGTGTGGAAGTGGATAGCCGTAATGAGAAGATTGGTTACAAAATCCGCGAGGCACAGATGAACAAAATTCCGTTCATGCTTGTCATTGGCGATAAGGAAAT
>NZ_JAJFOW010000021.1 GCF_020731285.1 Cohnella baijiui | reverse complement strand
ACGCAGTTGCAGGAGAACAAGCAAAGGATGTCACTTTGTTTGCAAAATTTCTGCCCTATTCGCGCTCAAAAGCGGGATTGTATTCGATTTTTCATGCTTATTTTGCGATTTCACGATCTCAGGAACTACTTTTGTATGAGATTTTGAACAGAATTCTGCACACTGGGACTGGGCCGAGGTTTCTACATGCCAAAAAAACGCCTGCCCTATGGAAGGGCAGGCGTCGCTGGAGGCAGGATTAGACGTTGAAGCGGAAATGCATGACGTCGCCGTCGGCGACGACGTACTCCTTGCCTTCGAGGCGCAGCTGGCCGCGCTCGCGGGCCGCCGCCATCGAGCCGGAGGCGACCAAATCCTCGTAGGAGACGACCTCCGCGCGGATGAAGCCGCGTTCGAAGTCCGTATGGATGACCGCGGCCGCCTGAGGCGCTTTGGTTCCCTTGCGGATCGTCCAGGCGCGGACTTCCTGCACGCCGGCGGTGAAGTACGTATACAGGCCGAGCAGCTTGTAAGCGGCGCGGATGAGACGGTCGAGGCCGGACTCGGACAGGCCGAGCTCCTCGAGGAACATCTCGCGGTCTTCGCCTTCCAGCTCGGCGATTTCGGATTCGACCTTCGCGCTGATCGGCACTACTTCGGAGCCTTCGGCCGCCGCGAACTCGCGCACGCGCCGGACGTACTCGTTGTCGCTCTCGCCAGCGGCTTCGCTCTCGCTGACGTTCGCCGCGTACAGCACGGGCTTGATCGTGAGCAGATGCAGATCGCGCACGATCAGCTTGTCTTCGTCGGAGAGGTCGACGCTGCGCACCGGCTTCTCCTCGAGCAGCGCCGCGTGGATGCGCTCCAGCACCTCGATCTCCTGGGCGTACTTCTTGTCGCCGCCCTTCATGTTTTTGCGGGAGCGCTCCATCCGCTTCTCGACGGAATCGATGTCGGCGAGGATCAGCTCCAAATTGATGACCTCGATATCGTTGATCGGATCGATCTTGCCCGCGACGTGCGTAATGTTCTCGTCCACAAAGCAGCGGACGACGTGCACGATGGCGTCGACCTCCCGGATGTTGGCGAGGAACTTGTTGCCGAGGCCTTCGCCGCGGCTGGCGCCTTTGACGAGACCTGCGATGTCGACGAACTCGAACGCGGTCGGTACGATCCGGTTCGGCGTGACGATGTCGGCCAGCTTTTGCAGCCGCTCGTCAGGCACCTCGACGACGCCGACGTTCGGATCGATCGTGCAGAACGGGTAGTTGGCCGATTCGGCCCCCGCTTGCGTAATGGCATTAAATAACGTCGACTTGCCGACATTGGGCAAGCCTACGATACCACAGGACAGTGGCATGAATACACGCTCCTGACTCCTTGCGGTCCCGCGCGCGGCGAGTGTCCGCTGCGGCCGTCAAGCTGTTCAATTCTAACCGACATTATACCGGAACGACGCTCGGTCCGTCCACCCGCCGGGGTCAAGGATTCAGAACCGTCGGGTCTTCCAGATCGTCGATAGAGCCCAGGTTTCCGTCGTCGGCGGCCGGGTCGTCGATCGGCGCGTCCAGCTCGGGCGCTTGCTTGGCCGCCTCGGGCACGACGATCGGCGAGATGGCGTCCGCCTTGTCATACGTGCCGGACAGCGTCTGGAGGAGCTTGGACGGCTTCCCCGCCTCGTATTCGATCGTCATCTCGGAGGCGATGCTGTAGGCGACGGGCAGCCGCTTGGCGTCGTCGAGGGTAACGATCACGGTCAGCGATTTCACGTCCACGCTGTTTCGAACCTGCTCGTCCAGGCTGCCCAGATCCAACGTCCCTTCGAGTACGCGTTTCAGAAACGCTTCCGCCTCCGGTCCGCTCCCTTCGTAGCGCAGGACGTCATGCTCGCCCTGGCGCGTCAAGGATAGTCCGCCGCCGAGCTTCGCGATCTCCCGCAGCGCCTGCGCCGGATTCGTCTGATAGTCCGAGAGCGTCTCGGCGACTTGGTCGGCCTGGTCTTTCGCCAGCTTGCCCCACTCGGTCAGGTCCGGGTCGTAAACATAGTAAGCCCCAGGCTCCAGAATCGCGCGCAGGGACGATTTCTCGCCGTCCATCTCGCTCGTCACCGTCTGGTCTATCCGCAGCGGGCTGCGTTCGACTTTGCCTTCGTTGTCGACCTGCAAATGGGACGCTTCCGCCGCGCCCCCGCTGAGGTCTTGAGAAAGGTGCAGCGTGTAGGCGTAATTCGAGATGTTCTCGGCCGCCTTGGCCGCTTCCTCGAGCAGCGCGAGCGCGGCCATGGGCGTCTGGGCGGGAGACGAAGTTCCGGTCGCGGACGGCGGCGCCGGGCTGCCGGACGCCGCGGGCGCCTCATTCGAGCACGCCGACAGCAGAACGGTCAGGGCGAGCAGCCCGATCGCCGCCCAGGGGCGGGAAGGATGATGGCATTTCACGGTTATAGCCTCCTTTTATCGGTTACCCTACATCGCGAGGAGGGATGCCCCATGGAGAACAAGAGCCATCAAGGCAACTACAAAGGCACGACGAACATGCACGCCAAAACCCAGGATATGGCCTTCGTCAACGACACACTCGAGCGGACCAAGTCGGTCGCCCCGGTTCCCCACAAGAAGAAAAAATCCGATTGATTCCGTATGCGACGCAGCAACGGCCGCCGGCCGTTGCTTTTTTTGGCGGGCAGTAAATGGGTCGGCATGCGTCCCTCTACGGTACCATAGCCGGTTTTCCCCTCACAACCTTCTTGTCGATCCACTTTCCTCCAGCGCGGCCGAGGGAGGCGGCGCGGGCGGCACAGCCAGGCGGTTATGCGGGGGAGCTGGCGTATGTAAAAAACGCATGCGAGGCCGCGACCGGCGTTATGCGGTTTTTCCGTACATCTCGGCTCGAACCCCCTCTTACCCACGGCGTAATGCGGTTTTTCCGTACATCTCGGCTCGTTTCCCCCTCTTGCCCCCGGCGTTATGCGGTTTTTCCGCACTTCTCGGCGCGAATCCCCCTCTTGCCCCCGGCGTTATGCGGTTTTCCCGCACAACTCGGCTCGATTCCCTCGCTGGCCCCGGCGTTATACGGTTTTTCCGTACATCTCGGCTCGAATCCCCCTCTTGCCCCCGGCGTTATGCGGTTTTTCCGCACAACTCGGCTCGAATCCCCCACTTGCCCCCGGCGTTATGCGGTTTTTCCGCACAACTCGGCTCGAATCCCCTTGTACTCACGGCGTTATGCGGTTTTTCCGCACATCTCGGCTCGAATCCTCCACTTCCCCCCGGCGTTATACGGTTTTTCCGTACATCTCGGCTCGTTTCCCCCTCTTGCCCACGACGTTATGCGGTTTTTCTGTACATCTCCTCCCACCTAAAAAAAAGCACCCCAAAGGGTGCTTTGACAGCCCGCCGACAAATGAAACTATCCCCGCACCCAAGCGTCGTTGTCGTAGCCTCGTTCCTCCCAGTAGCCGATGTGCGGGCGATCGATCAACTCGATGCGACTTAGCCATTTGACCGATTTGTACGCGTACATTTGAGGGACGACGAGCCGCACGGGACCGCCGTAATCCCGGTGGATCGGCTTGCCGTCGTGGAGTAGCGCCACGATCACGTCGTCCATGTTGGCTTGCTCCAGCGACAGCGCGTCCGTATACTCTCCGTCGCCCGAATAGAACTTTACGAAGCGCGCCTCCGGCTTTACGCCCGCCGCCCGGAGCAGCTCGGCCAGCGGGATGCCCTCCCACGTGTTGCGGTATACCGACCACCCGGTCACGCAGTGAAAGTCGCTCACCTGGACGCGACGCTTCAGGTCCAGAAACTGCGCCCAAGTCCAGTTCGCCGGCCGGTCGACCAGTCCGTCCAGCGCAAACCGCCACGTCTCCGAATCGAAATGGGGTAGCGGGGTCACCGTATAGATCCGAAAGCGGCCCTCGGCCCCGCCTCCGATCAGCTGCCGCGAGTCCGGCAGCGGCTCGGGCGCCGGCACCATCCGGTTCGGGTCCGACTCGCCCGATGCGATGTCGCCTCCGCCCGAAGAAAGGACGCTGCCGCCCAGCCAGCGCAAAAAGGAAGGTGCGACCGCCGCCGTCAGCGCGATACCGACGGACAAGCGGACGAACTGCCGCCTGGTCATCCAAGCTTGCGGCGAAGCCGCCGGATGCAACACCGCACGTTCGCCGGCCTCCGTGGCCTTTTCCTCCGCATCGGCACGAATAGCGCGTCGTTCCGGCCGCCGCATCCAGCGCAGCCGGGCGATCGAATGATAGGCGATATAGGGCAAGCCTACCCACGTCAGCAGGTCGTGCACAACCAGCGCGGCGTTCGCCCACCTCGGCGGCAAATGCCGGAATTGCCACAACACGATGCCGGACAGCAGCCAACCGATTAAGAGAAGCAGGACGAACGCCAAGTTGCCGCGCTGCCGGGGACGCTGGCGGAGGGCTTTGACATGGCGGCGCATCAACGGACCGTAAAGCGCGAGCAGGATAACGACGACCAGCCCGAAGTAGATATGCAACTGCTTCAGCCAAACGCGCCCTTCTCCGAGCCAACCCCGGGCGGCCCCCCAAGACAGCACCAATCCCGATACGGCCAGCGCTACGACGAGCCAGGCATTCCAGCGATGCAGGTCCGCCAGCTGCTTGCCCGGCCCCGGCTTTTTCCGTTCGCTCATCCGATCCCCTCCCCGCAGCCTCATTCTTCCTTTCCCCATCCGAAGACTGACCCTGTTCGCAGACCGTCATTTCCAAACATTGCTATGCTCATTATAGCATCCGTCCCGCGCCCGCCCTAACCGTTCTTCTCGCATCCGGCGGTCCGCGAAAAAAAATGCTCGTTGTCCAAACGACCACCGGAACATCTGCGGGATATTTGCGTCTAACGATGTACTTAAAAAGTTTCATAATTCTAAATATTGGTGTAGGAGGAATGTACAGGATGCGCAAATGGCTTCCGCTGCTGACCGCGGTGGTTCTTGCGCTTCAATTGGCGGGCTGCGGCGCAGCCGGGACCGGATCGAATCCGTCCTCGGCCAACCACCCAACCGCCTCTGCAGAAGCTTCTCAGTCAGCCTCTCCGTCCACCGATCCAAAGGGCGCTTCGCCCGACGGATCGCCCTCGGCCCCCGCTCCCTCCGTGGAGCCATCCAAGGAAGCCCAACTGAAGCAAACGGCGACTGAAGCCGCCGAAGCCTTACGCGACCGCAATCTGAAGCGGCTCGCCTCCTTGGTCGACCCCGAGCGGGGACTTCGGTTTTCCCCTTACGCCCATATGGACGACAAAGGGGACCAGGTTTTCGCCAAGGACCAGCTGCCCTCCTTCAAGTCCGCGGACAAGCTGAACTGGGGAACGATGGACGGCTCCGGCGAAAAGATCGACCTGACCTTCCGGGAATATTTCGAGAAGTTCGTGTACGACCAGGACTTCGCCAGCGCGCCGACCGTCAGCGTCAACAAGCTCGTCTCCCGCGGGAACAGCGCGTACAACGGCAAGGACATCTACCCGAACGCTTCGTTCGTCGAATTCCACTATCCCGGTTTCGACAGCAAGCTGGACGGGATGGATTGGGAGAGCCTCATTCTGACTTTGGTGCCGGACGGGAGCGAATGGCGCCTCGTCGCGATTTCACATTCGCAGTGGACCATCTGATCTTGCGGTCCGACCGAACCCGTGATCCAAAGCGACGAACACCGTTTCGAGCCTCCATGTTCCCTGGCACGTCAAAAAAAAGCGCATCCGTCTCGGACGGATGCGCTTTTTCGGTCGTCGGTCGGCCTTGCGGCTTACAGACGGCTTTGGATTTTGGCTTTGAGGGAGTCTTTGCTTTGCAGTCCTACGAGCTTGTCGACCGGTTGGCCGTCTTTGAAGACGATCAGGGTCGGAATGCTCATGACGCCGAATTGGGAAGCGAGCTCCGGCTCTTCGTCCACGTTCACTTTCGCGATCGTAGCGGTGCCTTCCAGTTCGCCCGAAAGTTCTTCGACGATCGGAAGCTGCATTTTGCAAGGTCCGCACCAAGGGGCCCAGAAGTCCACCAGGGATACGCCTTCGCCGACCGTAGCGTTGAAATTGTCTTTGGTGGTTACAGCTACTGCCATGTGAATCCACTCCTTCTTAAGAATAAATGTATGCCTATCTCGATATGATGATCGGGCGCGTGCGGCGAATCGCCGTAGCCCGCGGCATCCGTGCGGCGACAGACCTCTTTACCCCAGGCTAAGCGTGCTGACGCTCCTTGATCCGGGATAGCATCTGGCCGATCGTGATCTCGGCGAAATACGACTCCAGCTTCTGCTCCGCGCCGCAGAAAACCGAATTCATGACATCCTGCATGTTCGAGCCGACCATGCAGTCCATCTCGGGGTTGCCGCTGCACCAGGTGGGCGTCAGCGAGCCTGCGGCCATCTCGCGGTAGATGTCCGCGAGCGTCATGTCGGACGGATCCTTGAGCAGCTTGTATCCGCCGCCGGAGCCTTCGCGCGTCGCCACGTATCCCCGTTTGCGCAGAAATCCGAGAACTTTGCGCACGCGGGCCGGATGGGTGCATACGTTAGCCGCGATCTCTTCGCTCGAAGCCATGCAGTCCGGCTTGTGAGCGAGGAGCACGAGACTGTGTACGGCAATGATAAATTCGCTGTTCATCTTGACACCGCCTCCCCGGGTGGTTACTGTAATATTAGCAGTTACAGTTGAAGCTGTCAAGGGGGCCAAGGTGTAGTATGCCGCCGCCAGCTTGCGAATATCCTCGCGCCGGGGGCGTTTGTACGGGCTTTGGCATTCTGTCATACTCAGGGTGAACGTTCCATTAGCTTTCGAACCAAACCCCCATCATCCATGATTGAGGTGTTGAATTTGCAAATCGATATTTATTCGGACATGGTGTGCCCTTGGTGCCGCATCGGCAAAAAAAACGTATTGGACGCCGTCGCCGAATGGACGGCCAAGTCCGGGGAAGAAGTCGCGATCCGCTACCATGCCTACCTGCTGGACCCCACCGTCCCGGATGAGGGGCTGCCGTTCGAGGCCTCGATGTCCCGGAAAATGGGCGGAGCCGACCGCATTCCGGAAATGCTGCAGCGGGTCACCGAAGCGGGCGCCGCCGTCGGCGTCACCTTCCGGTTCGACCGCGTCACGCGCATGCCGAACACCGTGCTCGCCCACCGGCTGACCTATCTGGTGCCGGAGGACCGCCGCGAAGATTGGATCGACGCGGTCATGACCGCCTACTTCGAATACGGACGCGACATCGCGCAGCGGGAAGTCCTGCTCGAGATCGCCGCCGATCTCGGTTTCTCCTCCTTTGAGATGGAGAGCGCCCTGGCCGAAGGGAAAGGGACCGAAGAAGTGCAGCAGGACCTCGACCATGCTTCGGCGATGGGCATCTCGGGCGTGCCGTTCTTCGTGCTGAACAACAAGTACGGCCTGTCCGGCGCCTATCCCGCTTCGGAGTTTCTGCGGGCGTTCGAGAAAATCTCCGCGCAAGCGCAAGGATAACGTTGCGTTTTGTTTGAAGGACGAAACACGGAAAGCCGTCTTGGCAGCCAATGGCTGCTAGGACGGCTTTTTGGATTTGCGGCGAGCGGCGGCGAGCGAAACAGCGATCCGGCCCCTAACGGTCGGTCTCCTCCCCGCTGGCCAGCAGCTTGCCGGTCTCGGCGCGCAGCGTCTCGAGAAAGGCGTCCATCGCCCGCGTGCGCAGATCGCCTTTGCGCAGCAGCACGTGAAAGCTTCGGCGGACGGGAAGTCCCGCAGCCGGTACCAGTCGCAACGAGCCGAGCCCTAACTCCTTGCGCAGTGCCCAACGGGACTGAAGCGTAAGACCGAGACCGGCTTCGACAGTCTCCTTGATTAGCTGGGTGCTCCCGAGCTCCATGAGCCGGGCGGGACGGATGCCCCATGCTGCGAACATCCCTTCCATCGCCGCGCGCGTGCCGGAGCCCGCTTCCCGCACCATCCACGGCTCAGCGGCAAGCCGCTCCGAGGACACGGGCGACGTCTCGTTGGCCAGGGGATGATGGCGGCCGGCGGCGATGACCATCTCGTCCTCCGCCAGCCGGAACGCCTCGAGCCCCGTGCCGATCTCCTCACCCTCCACGATGCCGACATCCAGCTCTCTTTGTCGCAAGCGATCCGCGATGTCGGCCGTATTGGCGATCGTGATCGACGGCGCAATGTCCGGATACGCCTCATGCAAGCGGGCCAGCGCGAGCGGCAGCATGTATTCGCCGAACGTATAGCTGGCGCCGACCGCTAGCGGACCGTGCGCGCTGCCCACCAGCTCGTCGATCATTTCCCGCATGCGGGCGTACAGTCCGTTGATTTCGCGCGCGTGGTGCAGCACGATTTCGCCCGCTCTCGTCAGCGTCACCGATTTGTTATTGCGCTCGAGCAGACGTACCCCCATCGCTTCCTCCAGCCCGCGGATATGCTGGCTGACGGCGGGCTGCGTCATGTGCAGCCGTTCGCCGGCCCGGGAAAAGTTCCGCAGCTCGGCAACGGCGGAGAACACTTGCAACTGGATATCCAACGCATGACCTCCTTTTCATATAAGTTATTACTTATCGTAACTATAATAATAATTCATTTTCCTTATCGTCGCAACGCGCGTAAGATGGAACCAACCGATCTGAAAGAGGTGCTTCGCATGAACGCCACCGTCCCACAGCACATCCCGCATTCCGCTCCCGATTCGTTAAAGGGGTTAAATACGTTAAAGAGCCGTCCGGCCGGCATCGTCGGCGGCTTGGTCCTGACGCTTATTCTTATGCTGGCCGGCTGGCAATTGGCGCGCTTGCCCGGCCTTTCGCTATTCGGTCCGATGGCGTGCACCCTGCTGCTCGCCGCGACCTATCGCCACCTGTTCGGCCTGCCGGAGGCGCTGCGCCCCGGCGTCCGCTTTTCCACCACGACGCTGCTGCGCGCCGCGATCGTCCTGTTCGGGTTGAAGCTGCCGATCGACGTCGTGCTGCAGCAGGGTTTGCCGCTGCTGGCCCAGGCAGCCGGCACGCTCGCCTTCTCGCTGGCCGCCGGCCTCTTGTTGGGCAAGCTGCTGAAGGCAGACCGGCAGCTGACGCTGCTGCTCGCCGTCGGCACCGGCATTTGCGGCGCGGCCGCGATCGCAGCGGTTTCGCCCCTGCTCGCCGCCAAGGAGCAGCGCACCGCCATGGGCGCCGGTCTGATTGCCGCCGCAGGCACGCTTTTCGCGATCGCCTATATGCTGCTGGAGCCGATCCTGCCCTTGCCGAGCGCGGCCTACGGCCTCTGGTCGGGCCTCACGCTGCACGAGATCGCTCACGTGGCCATGGCGTCGGCCGCAGGCGGATCGGACGCCATGGCCAGCGGCATGCTGGCGAAGCTGAGCCGCGTGTTTTTGCTCGTCCCGCTGTGCCTGGCGCTGCATCTGCGGCAGCGGCAGCTCGCACGGCGGGACGCCGCCGCCTTGGCTGCGGCCCGCGAGGCGGGCGGCGCGGGGGAAGGCGATGCGGGTGCCGCAGCCGCGCCGGCGGTTCGGGCGGCGGCTTCGTTCCCTTGGTTCTTGCTCGGCTTCCTCGCCATGAGCGCGTTCGGCGCGACGTCGCCCGGCCACTGGCTGCCGCTGCCCGACGGCTGGATGGGCGGCATGTCGACGCTTACGTCGGTCCTGCTGACGACGGCCATGGCTGGCATGGGCCTGAACGTGAACGTTCGCGAGCTCCGCACCGCCGTGCGCCCGCTGATCGTCCTGCTGATCGTGTCCGTCCTGCTGTCCGTATTGACGCTGGTTACCTTGCTGTAAATTCGATTAACAGCGTGAAAAAGGAAGGGAGATCGTCGACTTCTTCGGCGATCTCCCTTTTCGCATATGCCTAAACGGCACCTTTAGTCGATTTTTTCGACGATCATCCGCCCGAAACCCGACTCAAGTGCGCCGTTAGTCGATTTTTCGACTATCGCCAGCTTCCCCGGCATCCCGCCGCCAAGCGACCGCGGAACCTAAGGTTAACCTCCTTACTGCTTAACGCCATCAAGCAGCACGCTATCGCGGTCTAGCCCCTCGCTTCGCCCTCCCGAATCAGGCGTTCCGCCTCCGCGACGGTGGCCAGCTGTCCCGTGCCGCCGACGCCCTGCACCGCGATCGCGCCGCAAGCGCAGGCAAACCGCAGCAGCTCCTCTCCACGCAGGCCGCGCCGGTAGGCGAAGATGGCGCCGGCGTTGAAGTTGTCGCCCGCTCCCGTTGTATCCGCCACCTCCACCGCAAAGGCCGGCACCGACCGTACCGGCTCTTCCGGACGATAGAGCGAAGCGCCGCTCCCGCCTCGTTTCACCGCCACGGCATTCGTCCCCTCGGGCAGCAGCCTCCACGCCGCGTCCAGCGACTCTGCCGGGTATAGCTGGAGGAACTCCTCCTCGCTCGGCAGGAACAAGTCGGTCTCCGGCAGCAGACGGTCGATGCCGCCGCGTTCCCAGGTCCCGCTCACGTCCCAGCCGGTGTCGAACGAGGTGCTCGCGCCCAGCGCCCGTGCCTTGCGGAACAGCTCTGCCCAATGCGGCCTCATCCCGTCTTGGAGAAAATACGACCCAAAATGCACGTGCTCCACCTTTCCGAGCAGCGAATCGGGGACTTGGCTCGGGTTCAACAGCGGGATCGTCCCCGGAAAAGTGAGCAGCCCGCGGTCCTGCGGCGTCGAAAGGGATAGCGTAACCCCCGTCTTCAACGCGGGATCCACCAAGACGCCGCTCGTGTCCACGCCCAAACGCCCGAGCTCGCGGATGCACAACCGCCCGAAATCGTCGTCGCCCACAATGCTGACGAACTTCACCTCCGCGCCTAACGAAGCCAGCGCAGCCGCCGTAATCGCCGAAGACGAGCCCATGACGACATCGAACGTCTCCACGAGCTTTTCCCGGTTCCATGCCGGCATAACGTCTTTCCCCGTTACGATGATGTCTACGTTCAGTTCGCCGATGACCGCGATTTTCATTTGCTTCTCCCCCGCTTCTTCAGATCGCTTTGCCGTTGATGGACCGCCCCTCCCGAAAGGAAAACGGGAACGTTTCGTCGAAACGACAGTCGTTTGACGTTTGCTATAGCTTGACTATACCAATCGGTGCCATCGCGGTAAATATGCTCGTTGAGCCGAATACGATCTCCGCCCCACCTGTGAAAAGGAGAAATCCAATGTCCCATTCGCCGATCCGCTGTCCGGGATGCGGGTGGCCGCACGGCCCCTCGCCGTCCGAAGCTCCCAAAGGCTTGCAGGCCTCCGGCGCCTGCTTTGAAGCGTACCAGTCGCTGTGCTTCTACACCCTGAGCCTTAGCGACGACCGCTTTATTCACCAACATTCGCTCGATACTTACCAAGCTCAGCATGCGGGAGCGGGGATGAAGAACATTACCGTCGCCTTCTCGCTGATCGGGCTTTATTACGCCTTGGAGCACAGCTTCGACGGGCGTCAGGTGCAGCGCGTCCACGCCATTCTCGGCAGCCAAAAACGGAACTGGGAATCGCTCCTTCCGGCACCCGCGCCCATGTATACTGTCACCGTTCACACTGTCGTGGAGGAAAAAACGGAAGCCGGACGCGAAGCCATGCTCGAACACTGGATGCGAGAAACTTGGACAGCCTGGTCGCATCGACACGCCTGGGTCCGGGAACGGACTCGCGAGTGGCTCGGTTAGCATCTAGCTATGTAGGAGTCCTGGACCCTCTCTTTCCTTGTACCAAAGCAAAAAAGACGATCAACAAAGCCCCCGCGGCTCCGATCGATCGCCCTTCTCGTCTTTACCTATAAAACCATTCCATCCAGTACCACCTATACGGCGGATATGCCGCTGATAAGATCTTACTCACGCATGAGGCCAACCTTCGCTCTCGCCTCCGGCGTAAGCGGCTTGCCTGCGCGTCGACCCGCCTTCGCTAGCGCCTTCGCCACCCGCAGCCCGCCAGCGCGCCTCCCCATACGCAGCGCCAGCCCTCCCTCAGCCGCCCTTGGCTACGCGGCTCGCCTGCACGCCGTCCGGCCTTCGCCCACGCCGCACGCCCCGCGGCGTTACGCCAGCTTGCGCTCCGCGATCGCGCGCGCCACCCACACGCCCGCCGCGCCTGCTTGCGCGAGGCCGCGCGTGATACCCGCGCCGTCGCCGCCGCAGTAGAGGCCCGCGATCTCGGTCTCGAACTTGTCGGTCAGCTGCGGCCGCGCCGAGTAGAACTTCGCCTCCACGCCATAGAACAGCGTGTGCTCCGAGGCAATGCCCGGCGTCACCTTGTCCAGCGCCTCGACCATCTCGACCAGGCTCTTCATCGTGTTGTAAGGCAGCACGAGGCCGAGGTCGCCCGGCACCGCTTCCTTCAGCGTCGGCTCTAGGAAGCCCTCGTGGATGCGCGTCGCCGTCGAGCGGCGGCCGCGCAGGATATCGCCGTACTTCTGCACGATGACCCCGCCGCTCGACAGGTCGTTCGCGCGTTTGCAGATCTCCCGGGCGTACTCGTTCGGCTTGTCGAACGGCTCGGTGAACTTGTGCGAGACGAGCAGCGCGAAGTTCGTGTTGGCCGATCCGAGCGCCGGATCCTTGAACGCGTGGCCGTTGGCGGCCATGACGCCGCTATGGTTCTCGACAACGACGTGACCCGACGGATTGCTGCAGAACGTACGCACCCGCGTGCCGACCGACGTGTTGAACACGAATTTGCCTTCGTACAGATGCTCGTTGATCTCCCGCATGACGACGTCACTCGTTTCCACGCGCACGCCCACGTCAACCTGGTTGTTGTGCATCTTGATGCGGCGCTTCTTCAGCACCTCGGTCAACCAAGCCGAACCGTCGCGTCCCGGCGCGACGACGACTTGATCCGCATACAGCTCTTCCCCGTTTTTGAGCAGGATGCCCTTGACCGTATGCCCGCCGTTCTCCTTGACCGTGAGCAGGTCCGCGACCTCCGTCTTAAAGCGCATCTCGATCTTGTCCTCGAGGAAGTTCGCAATGGACTTGAGGATTTCCAGGTTCTGTTCGGTGCCAAGGTGCCGCACTTGCGCCCGCAGCAGCTTCAGCCCCGCCGCGTAAGCGCGCTGCTCGATGCCTTTGACCACCTCGGTCGTCGGGTCCGTCAGCGTGTGGGTCGCGCCGTGCTCGAGATTCACCTCGTCCACGTACTTAATGAGGCTAAGCACCTGCGAAGGCGCCAGATAGTCGGTCATCCAGCCGCCGAACTCCGTCGTGATGTTGAACTTCCCGTCGCTGTACGCCCCCGCGCCGCCGAAGCCAGCCGTGATCGAGCATGCGGGCAGACAGCCGGCGAACTCCTTTTTCCCCGCGGGAGGCGGGCACAGCTGGATCTTCTCCTCGAGGATCGGACAGCTGCGGCGGCGGATTTCGTGGCCTTTGTCGACCAACAGCACCTTGAGGTGCGGCGCTTTGCGCGTGAGCTCATAACAAGTGAAAATACCGGCCGGGCCGGCTCCGACGACGATGACATCATAAGCGCTCATGAATGTTCAGCCTCCCGAATGGGACGGTCCGCCTCCCGCTGGAGCGGCGGCGCGTCCGGTCTTAGAAGAGTAAAGATGCGCATGCAAGTAAAAACGGCTTTGCCGTCTTCCTAGACGGCTACACGTTTTTATCGTCGGTCATACAGAAATGGAAAGACGTGAAAACTTATAAATTCTGTATGACCAAAAAAAATTCCCGACCGACAAAGGATGTGGAAAGCTCCACCTCCTTCGTAGTCAGGAATTTGCGGTTCCCGGTAGAGACTCTCGGCCCGTATTGCCGAGAATATACGAATGGACGTCGATATCGTTAGGTCATGTTCGCGGAATCGGACAACGCACCCGAATCGCGGATCACGAACCCCATCGTACGCTATTTATCCGCACACGTCAAGTATCGGATGTCACGATCATTCGTGTTTTTTCGAAAATACGAATATCGTTTGTCCATTTAGTTCATTGATATACCTAAAATCCGAACATTAAAAACCGAACGTTCCGATTCAGGCCGCTTCGCCTTCCTGCTCCTTGCCCTTCGGGATGACGAGATTAAGGACAAGCGCCGCAATCGCGCCTACAGCCGTTCCGGATGACAGGATGTAATTCGCGAAGTCGGGCAGCGTGTACAGCACGTCCTTCGGGAACACCGTACAGCCTAGCGTCAGGGCGATCGGGATGCCGATGATCATCATATTGCGGTCGTTGATCTTGAGAGGCTGGACAACCTTGAGGCCGTTCATGAAGATGGCGACGCACACGATGGCGAAAATGCCGTTGATGACCGTATCCGGGATGCAGGTGATAAGAACGGACAGTTTCGGAATAAGACCGAGTGCGAGCAGGATGACGCCTGCCGCCATGATCGCCATGCGGCTTGCCACGCCGGTAATGGCGATCAGACCCGCGTTGGACGAGTAGCCCGTCATCGGCGAACCGCCGAACAGGGTGCCGACGAAGCAGCCGAGGCCTTCGCCGAAAGCGCCGCGGTTCAGCCGTTTTTCGCTCAACTCGCTGCCGGTAACCGACGAAACGACGAACCATGTGCCGGTCGTTTCGAGCAGGACGATCAGATAGACGAACGCCATCGTGAGCACCGCGCTCCAGTCGAACGTCGGCGTGCCGAACGGGAAGAACTTCGGCAGCGAGAACCAAGCGGCTTCGCGGACCGGCGAAAAGTCGACCGTGCCGAAGGACGAAGCGACGACGGTGCCGACCACGATCGCGATAATGACGCCCATCAGGCGGAAAAACGTGCCGTAGCCCTTCATCTTGCCGCCGAGCAGGATGCAGGTGACGAGAACGGCGGCGGATGCAGCCGCGACGATGACGTTGTGCCCCATGTTGCCCGAATAGGTGAAGATGGAGTTCATGGCGGAAGGGATCAAGGTGACGCCGACGACCATGATGACGGTGCCGCCGACGATCGGCGGAACGATTTTGCGCACCGCTTTGGCGAAGATTTTCAGCGGCACGCCGAGGATGGCGATAAGGAGCGCGCCGGGAAGGAGACTGCCTGTCATCGCCGCAAGCCCGAGCTTGCCGCCGATGGCCGACATCGCGCCGATCGGGATATAGGAGGGGCCTTGGACGACGGGCAGCCGCAGGCCGAATCCGGTCTGGATCAGCGTGCCGATACCGGTGGCCAAGAAGCACATCTGGATGAAGAACGAGGTGTCTCCGGTACTGAGCGACAGCAAACCGGCGATGATGATGGGGGCGATGTACAGGTCCATCGCCAGGACATGCTGCAGTCCTAGAAGAAACGCTTTGGGGTAGCTGATTTTGTCGTCGACGCCGACGATCAGATTGGTGCCGGGCGCTTGGCTTACCGATTCACCTTGCATGGCGCGGGGGTTACCTCCTTGGATGGGGAACGGAATGTTTGGAACCACGGAACCGTTTTTCCTTGGTCATACAGAATGTATAAGTTTTACCCTATCCATTTCTGTGACCTCCGATAAAAACATGTCGCCGTCCAGGAAGACGACAAAGCCGTTTTTACTTGACTCGTCTGATTATAGACGAATTTCGACAAGCTGTATAGAGAATTTACGTACGTTTGTTACAACTATAGAAATAATTGTTCGTATTTGTTGACCTCATCGTCACCTTGTCCTAAAATTGAGGCATACTCATTCGAATCAGGAAAAGAGGACCCTTTCATGAACACGCTCGACCCCGTCCTGGCTGCCGATTGGATCGTCGCCTGCCGCGCTTCGGACGTCCAAGACCGCCCCGTGCCGGTCACGATGCTGGGCCAACGGTTGGTGCTGTTTCGCGCGGAGAGCGGCATCCACTGCTTCGCCGATCTGTGCGTCCACCGCGGCGCCGCCCTCTCGCTCGGCTGCGTCCGCGAAGGCCGCCTCGTCTGCCCGTACCACGAGTGGGAGTACGAGACGGACGGCGCCTGCGCCAAAATCCCGCAACTCTCCGAAGGGCAGGCCATTCCGCTCAAGGCCAAGGCGAGCACCTATGCCTGCCAGGAGCGGTACGGGCTCGTCTGGGTGAACCTCGGCGGCAGCGACGCTCCTCTCCTTCTCTATCCCGAATACGAGGATGCCTCCTATCGCAGCGTCATCTGGGGACCGCAAGAGGTGCTGGCGAATCCTCCGCGGATCGCGGAGAACTTCCTCGACGTCGGCCATCTGGCCTTCATCCACCAGGGCTACCTCGGCGTCCCGGAGCATGCGGTCGTCGGTGACTACCGGATGATCGAGGACGAGGACGGCATCCGTTCGGAGGAGATCGCCGTCTTCCAGCCGGACCCGGACGGCTCCGGTCAGGCCAAGTACGTCTACTACACGTATGCGATCGTGCGTCCTCTCACCGTCCGCTTCACCAAGCGCGACCGCGAGACGGGCAACCTGATGACCATCCTGCTCACGATCCGCCCCGTCTCCGAGGGCAAGTCCGTCGCCTACGGCATCCTCTCGTTCAACTACGACACGGGAACGACCGACGAGGAGATCGTCGCGTTTCAGGACATGATCTTTGCCCAGGACAAGCCGATCGTCGAGAACCAAAAGCCCGAGAATCTGCCGCTCGATCTGCAAGCCGAACTGTCGCTTCGTTGCGACCGCGTCAGCATCGCTTACCGGCAATACCTTCGCAAGATGGGCGTGACCTTGGGCACGGCTTGACGCCCGAATCGCGTGTCTGACGAAAAGGGCCGTTCCCGCTCCCGGTCACTAACGACCGGGGACGCGGAGCGGCCCTTTTGCATGCGATTCATCAGCCCCATAATGTCTGCCCCGTTTGCCATTAGCCCGGAGTAACGCGCTCCTCTTCGACTTCCCCCGCCGCCAATTGAACGTCCACCTTCACGGTCAGCTCCTGCTCGCCCGTTCCGCGATAGACGCCCTTAACCGGCACGATGTCCTGATAGTCCCGCCCATGTGCCAGCTTGACGTATCGCCAGTCCGCGAGCCCATTGTTCGTCGGATCGAAGCCGAGCCAGCCGACGCCCGGAACGTACGCTTCGACCCAGGCGTGGGAAGCCTGTTCGAAGTCGGCATTGCGCCCTTGCAGATCCCCGACGAAGTGATAGCCGCTGACGTAACGGGCGGGCACGCCGCGAATGCGGCAGACGGCAAGCAAGAGGTGCGCGAAGTCCTGGCACACGCCCGCGCCGATGCCGATCAGCTCGTCCGCCGTCGTCTGGACGCCGGTGGAGAGCGGCTTGTACTCGAAGTCCCCGTATATTCTCGCCGATGCCCCTTTGACGAAGTCGAAGACGCCCCCTTCGCCGGCGACGAGGCCAGCGGCGTAGGACGACGTCGCCGACTGAAACGTCACGTACGCGCTCGGCAGCAAGTATTCCGCGAACTTGTCCGCGAACGCGTCGCTGCGGACGCGCGCCCACGACGCGGCCGGCGCCTCCTCTGTCTGGCGCTTTATCTCCGAATCACGAGTGACGACTGTCGAGCGCGACGCGATCGCGAGCTCGCGATGCGGCTCGCCGGCCGTGAACGCATGAACGCGGTTGCCGAAGTAATCCTCGTAAGACATCATCGTCACGTTCGGCTCGACTGTCAGGACGTGCTGGTAGCAAGCCTGGCGCTCATCCGTGCGCGGCGCGAGGCGCAGCTCATTGACACTGTCCGCCACCGGCGCCCCGTAGCGATATTTCGTCACGTGACAGATCTCGAGCTTCATGCGATAACCTCCTTTCCGGAGGAAAAAAAGGTTTTCGCCATCGCCTCGCCGAGCTGCCGGTTCGTTCCGGAGAGCTGCAGCAGTATACCGTCCAGCATCTCGCCCGCGAGATCTTGACGCTCCAGCCAATCCAGCTCCGACCGCGCCTTGCCGGCCAGCCGGATGATGCGTTCAAGCCCGGCGCCCGTCTTGTCCGCGCCGCCCCGGACCGCCCTCACTTCCCGTTCGAACGCCGCCAGCGCATAATGCACCGATCGCGGAAAAGGCTCTTGCAGTAGCAGGAAAGAGGATACCTCCTCCAGACTCATCTCTTCGGCGCCGAGGCGCCGATAGACTTCGTAGCCGCCGACCGACTTCAGCACCGCCATGAGATAGGCGTAGGAGGAGCCGCCCGACTCCGCCGCCGTCTGCCGCATCGACTGGAGCAGCCGGACGATGTTCTCCGATCGTTCGAGGTACCTGCCGCTCTCCATCAGGTGCCAGGAGGCGTCCCGCAGCGCGATGGACACGGACATTCCCTGAAAGGCGGCAAGACTTTCCTTGACCCGTTCGAAAAAGCGGTGCGGATCCCGAAGCACCCCGTCCGCGTCGGATTGACGCAGCCAGAGATAGAAGCCGTTCAGCAGATTCCACAGCTCCGAGGGCAGGCGTTCCCGGATCTTCTTCAGGTTGTCGCGCGCCTGCGCCACGCAAACGATCAGGGCGTTGTCCTGGCTCGCGTCCAGCGTCAGGAAGTGGATCGCCTCCCGTTCCCGGTATGTCTGGTACTTCCCTTCGTAGGCGGACCGATCCCCGATCGCGCCCACGATGCGCCTCCACACCGCCTCGTCGGAGCCGTCGGCGTCCTCTCGCAGATGATAATACACGTCGATCAGCCGAGCATGATTCTCCGCCCTTTCCGCGTAACGTCCCAACCAAAACAACGATTCCGCCATGCGATCCAGCATCGCGTCCCCCTCCTTCATCGCGCTAATACCCATGTATCCTTGCAGCCGCCCCCTTGGGACGAATTGACGATGAGCGAGCCTTCCTTCATCGCGACGCGGGTCAGTCCGCCCGGCAGCACATGCACTTGCCCGCCGTTCATCAGGGCGAACACCCGCAGGTCGATATGCCGAGAGACGAACTGACCGTCCAGGCAGACCGGCGCCGTCGACAGCCGGATCGTCG
Source organism: Cohnella baijiui (assembly GCF_020731285.1). Classification (GTDB taxonomy): domain Bacteria; phylum Bacillota; class Bacilli; order Paenibacillales; family Paenibacillaceae; genus Cohnella. Next base: position 88,501 of record NZ_JAJFOW010000021.1, on the reverse strand, counting down.
GCTGGGCAATGTAGTTGTCAGGGTTCTCGCGGATTTTGGCCGCGAAGCGCTCCCGCTCCCGTTCGGTCGACGAAGGGCCGACCAGCATTCCGTAGCCGCCGGAGAGCGACGTCTCCTTCACGACCATTTCCTCCAGCCGCCCGAGGACGTATTCGCGTTCCTCCGGCCGGCTCATGAGGTAGGTCGGCACGTTTGGGAGAATCGGCGTCTCGTTCAGGTAATATCGGATCATGTCGGGGACGAAGGTATAGATCGCCTTGTCGTCCGCCACACCGGTCCCCGGCGCGTTCGCGATGGCGACGTTGCCGAACCGGTAAGCGTTCATGAGCCCCGCCACGCCGAGCATCGAGTCCGGCCGGAAGGCCAGCGGATCGAGAAAGTCGTCGTCGATGCGCCGGTACAGGACGTCGACCTTGCGCAGGCCGTTCAAGCCGCGAATATATATCTTATGGTCGCGGCATACGAGGTCGCGCCCCTCCACCAGCTCAAGCCCCATCTGCTGCGCGAGGAACGTATGCTCGAAGTAGGCGGAGTTGTAGCTGCCCGGGGTGAGCAGCGCAAGGACGGGATCGCTCTTGTCGGTTTGCGCCATCCCCCGCAGCGCCGAGCGGAAAGCGTCGAGCGAGCGGTCGACGCCGCGGACGGCATGGGAGAAATACAGCTCGGGAAAATCGTGCGTCATGATCGAGCGGCTCTTGAAGAGGTAGGAGAAGCCGGACGGCGCTCGGAGATTGTCTTCCAACACGAAGTAGCCGCCCTTATCGTCCCGGATCAGATCGATGCCGGAGGCCGTAATATAGCTGCCGCCGGGAACGCGAAGTCCCATCATCTCGGTGCGGAAATAGCGGTTGCTCATGATCATGCGACGAGGAAGGAGTCCGTCGTGGAAAATATGCTGCTCGTGATGAACGTCGTGCAAAAATGCGTTGAGCGCGCGCACGCGCTGGCTGACGCCCGACTCGATCGTTTCCCACTCTTCGCTCGGGATAATGCGCGGGACGAGATCGAACGGGATCGTCCGCTCGAGGCCGTCCGCCTGATCGGGCTGCGGCAGCGTGAAGGTGATGCCCTCCTCCAGCAAACGTCGGTTCATCGCGCGCTGCCGGGCGGCGCGTTCTTCGTAGCTCATGCGGGACAGGACACTCTGCGTCCGTTCGTAATGCGGTCGGACGGCGGCGCCGTCGTACATCTCGTCATAATAACGGGAGGAGGAAGGGGTCAACGAAGCAATGGCGTTCCATAGTTCCATGCGGGGCGGCTCTCCCCTTCGGGCGGACGCGGAGGAGAGAAGCCTTTCCTCCTTTTGTGTGGGTATCCGTGCAGCTTGCCGTGCGTTCCGGCAAGGATGGTATTGATTGTCATTTTAGGCGCTGCGTAGATTTATGTCAACATTCATAACATAAAATAACGAAATTTAGTTGTATTATAACATTGATATAACTATAAATGTAATATTAATGACATAAAAAGATCCGGCCGTCGGCCGGACCAGGGGTCCGCATGAGGCCCATTAGGCGGTTGGCGAGCCGAGCAAGCGGCGCTCAACCGCCTTGAACCGCTTGACCATCACGAGGCGCCAGGGCAGCAGCATGCCGAATGCCAACAGGAAGAAAAGCCCCGCCGTCTGCGGAATGCTGACATACCGCTCCACGACGTCGTGCAGCAGGATGCGCACGGCGAGCAGCGCGACGATGATCACGATGAACATTTTCGACCGTTTCAGATAAACGTGCCCGTTCGCCACCTCGAAGCGCGAAGTAAGGATGAGCGGATATGAAAAGAACAGCGCGCCGACGAGAAACGCTCCCAGCGCCCATAGCCAAGGGACCCGAACGAGCGGCGAGACGAACATGAGAAAGCCGGTCGCCATCCCGAGCGGAGGCGCGATGATCTTGCTTAGCGTGGCCGGCTTCTTGGTCGCGCGGAGGCGGACCGCGATGACGGTCGCCCCGGCCGCGAGCGAAGCGACCAGCGAAAAAAGTTGGGTCGTGCTCGATGTTAGGCTCATGTGCGGAACTTCCTTTCCCGATGCCGACTGATGCTTCTATTGTACCGCCGCTCGGGGTATGCGGGCAACGCCCGGGATTAGGTAACGAGAATCGACTGTGGTAAAATATCGCAAAAGGACCGCTTGCGGAGCCATTGCTACAAAGGAGCAATGAAGGTGACGTCGAGGCAACACGCCGGCCTGCTGGCCATCTGGATCAGCCTGATCAGCAACATTGTATTAACGGTCTTAAAGATCGCCGTCGGCCTCCTGTTCGCCAGTCCCGTTCTCGTCGCGGACGGCGTGCACAACGCTGGCGACATCATCGCGACGGTCGCCGCCCTCACCTCTTCGATGGTGTCCAAAAAACCGGCGGACGAAGACCACCCATACGGACACGGCAAAGCGGAGGTCGTCGCCTCCGCGCTCGTCGCCATCATCCTGGCGGCCGCCGCGCTTTGGATCGGCTATCAGTCCATCTTGGCGCTGACCGAGCCGCCCCAGGGCGAGCACAGCTACCTGCCGCTTGTCGCGGCGGTTATCTCGCTCGTCTGGAAGCAAGCCCTATATATGTACACGATCCGCGTCGGGCGAGCGGCCAAGAGCAAAAGCGTGCTCGCGACCGCCTACGACCATTTGGCGGACGTGTACGCCTCCCTCGCCGCCGTGATCGGCATCGGCGTCGGCATCGTGGGCCATCGGCTGAATTGGCCGTGGGCGGGATACGGCGATCCGGTCGCCGGTATCGTCGTTTCGCTGCTCGTCCTCAAGCTCGCGTACGAGATGGGCTCGGACGCCGTCGACATCCTGATGGAGCGCAACGTCCCGGCCGAGAAGCTTGGCGGCTACGAGCGCTTGATCTCTTCGCTCGACGAGATCAAGCGGATCGACCGCGTGCGTGCGCGCGAGCACGGCCACTATATCATCGTTGACGTGCGCGTGGGAGTGCCGAGCCACTACACGATCCAGCAGGGCCACGACATCGGCCGGGAGATCAAGCGCCGCATCATGGAGAGCGACCCCGACGTCGTCGAGGTGCTCGTGCACCTCAATCCGTGGAACGAAGGCGAGTAGTCCCGCACGGCTTCGTTCTCGCTCTGCCAGAGGGAGAGCGGGAGCGGAGCAACACTTGAATTCGTAAAAACGCAAGGCGTTTGAGCGGAGAAACGCTTGAATTCGTGCAGCGTGTCGCATTCCATTACGTTTTCCTAGGAGGCGCATCGCCATGGACTTAGGATTGAAGGACAAACCTGCACTCGTGCTGGCATCCTCGAAGGGACTCGGGAAAGCGACGGCCCTGGCGCTCGCGCTGGAGGACGCCAACGTCGCCGTGCTGGGTCGGGACGAGGCGACGATCCGCCGGACGGCGGACGAGATCGCGGCTCGCGTCGGGCGCCCGCCGCTCGCGCTTGTCGCGGACATCACCCGCGCCGACGACATCGAGCGCGCCGTGCGGGAAACGGTGGACCGGTTCGGCGGACTCGACATACTGATCAACAACTCCGGCGGGCCGCGTCCGGGCAAGTTCCACCAGCTGTCCGACGCGGACTGGCAGTCGGCGTTCGAGCTGACGCTGCTCAGCTATATCCGCGCCATCCGGGCGGCCTTGCCCCATATGCGGGCGAAGGGCTTCGGCCGCATCGTCAACTTCACGTCCAGCTCCATCAAGGAGCCGATCGACAACCTCATGCTGTCCTCCACCTTCCGCGTCGGCGTCGTCGGCTTGGCCAAGTCGCTCGCCGCCGATCTCGCGAGGGAAGGCATCCTGATCAACACGGTCGGTCCGGGCCGGTTCGCCACCGACCGCATCGTCGAGCTGGACCGGGCAAACGCCCAAAGCGCCGGCCGGCCGCTGGACCAAGTCCAGGCGGACGCCGCAACCGGCATCCCAGCCGGCCGCTACGGAACGCCGGAGGAATTCGGCCGGCTGGTCGCCTTCCTCGCCAGCCCCGCCAACAGCTACATGACCGGCCAAGCGCTGCTCGTCGACGGCGGCTCCGTACGGGCGATTTAGCGGTTGGCACGGGTTGCAGCGGGCGCGCGATGCGTCCGGCGGGAGTTATACGGAATTTCGGGATAACTCGGTGGGAATGCGGCACGTCGGGTGTGAGTTGTGCGGAATTTCGGGATAACTCAGCTGGAATCGGCGTGTCCGGCGGGAGTTATGCGGAATTTCGGGATAACTCAGCTGGAATGCGGCGTGTCCGGCGGGAGTTATGCGGAATTTCGGGATAACTCGGTGGGAATGCGGCACGTCGGGTGTGAGTTGTGCGGAATTTCGGGATAACTCAGTTGGAATGCGGCGTGTCCGGTGGGAGTTATGCGGAATTTCCGCACGCCGCAGCCGGATATTTCGCCAAGCTAACCATTTGCCCAGCTGCACTCAGCACCCCTACAACCACCGCACCTTCCCCCAACACAAAAAGGGAAGAAGCGAGGCCCCCCTCGCTTCTTCCCTTTTTTCGCTATGCTCAACCCACGCTGTTGTAGGTCATGATCCAAATCGAGCCGGCCACGATCGTGAGAACGATGACGAGGCCGAGGATAAGGGCCAGCAGGTTGTAGCGCGGCTTCTTCTCTTCCTTCAGGTGCATGAAGAAGAAGAGCTGCACGACGAACTGCAGGATCGCGGTGCCGAGCAGGACGATGTTCGCGGCGGTGCCGGTCACCATGTCGTTCAGCACGACGATGAGCGGGATGGCCGTCAAAACGAGCGACAGGACGAAGCCGATGACGTACGACCTCAAGGAGCCGTGCGACTCGTGGCTGTCGTGACCATGCGAATCGTGCGCGTCATGTCCGTGCGTCGAGTGCGGATGCTGCTGCGCCATCTTACTTCACCCCCATCATATACACAATGGTGAAGACGAAGATCCAGACGACGTCGAGGAAGTGCCAGTACAAGCTGACGACGCCTACCTTGCGCTTCGTCACCGAATTGATGCCGTGGCGGCCCAGCTGGATCATCAGCGCGATCATCCAGACGAGCCCGATCGAGACGTGCAGGCCGTGCGTGCCGACGAGCGTGAAGAAGCCCGACAGGAATGCGCTCGTGCCGATCGTTGCACCCTCGTGCACCATTTTCACGAACTCGGTCACTTCGAGCCCGATGAAGCTGGCGCCGAGAATCGCCGTGACGGCGAGCCAGCCGATGAGGCCGCGCTTGTTGCCCCGGTTCATCGCCAGGACGGCCAAGCCGCTCGTGAAGGAGCTCGTCAGCAGGATGAACGTCTCGGCGATGACGCCCGGCATCTCGAACAGCTCGGACGCCGTCGGCCCGCCGGCGGTGCTGCCATGCAGGACGACGTAGGTCGCGAACAGCGTGCCGAACAAAATACAGTCCGTGATCAGGAAGATCCAGAAGCCCATCATGCGCAGCGCTTCTTGGTCGGGATGCCCTTCATGACCGTGCGTATGCGTGGCCGCGTGATTTCCGCCGTGTGCCATTAGACAACCCTCCCTGCTGCAGCTTCCGTGCGTTCGATCTCATCGACCGGAATGTAGTAATCGGTATTGTAGTTGAACGAGTGAGCGAGCATGCTGGCCGCTATGCCGATGAAGCCCGGGATGGCGAGCCACAGCCAGTCGAATACGAGGCCGAAGCCGGCGACGAACCAGCAGGCCGACATGATGATCGGGATGCCCGAGTTTTTCGGCATATGGATCGGCTCAAGCGGCGCGCGGGGCTCCTCGGGGAGACCTTGCGCCTTGCGCTCCTTGGTCGCCCACCAGTCGTCGCGCTCCCGGACGTGCGGGATGGTCGCGAAGTTGTAGGCCGGCGCAGGAGACGGAATCGACCATTCCAGCGTGCGCGCGTTCCACGGATCGCCGGAGACGCGTTCCATGAATTTGATGCTGTGCAGGATCTGCCACACCTGGAACAGGAAGCCGATCCCCATTAGGAAGCCGCCGATCGTGGAAACGAAGTTCCACTCCCACCAGCCGGAATCCCAGCCGTACGTGCTGACGCGGCGCGTCATGCCCATGAGGCCGAGAACGTATTGCGGCATGAAGCAAACGTAGAAGCCGATGTTCCAGAACCAGAAGGCGTATCGGCCGATTTTCTCGTTCAGCTTGAAGCCGAACACCTTCGGCCACCAGTAGTATAGCCCGGAGAAGTAGCCGAACGCTACGCCGCCGATGAGCACTTGGTGGAAGTGCGCGATCAGGAAGTAACTATTGTGGAACTGGAAGTCCGCCGGCGCCACGGACAGCAGAACGCCGGTCATGCCCCCGACGACGAAGCAGGGAATGAAGCCCATCGTCCACAGCATCGGAGACTCGAACGTGATCTTGCCCCGGAACATCGTGAACAACCAGTTGAACACCTTGACCCCGGTCGGGATCGCGATCAGCATCGTCGTCAAGGCGAAAAATGCGTTGACGTCCGCGCCCGAGCCCATCGTGAAGAAGTGGTGCGCCCAGGTGAAGAAAGAGAACAAGCTGATGCTCATCAGCGCGAATACCATCGACTTGTAGCCGAACAGCTTTTTGCGCGAGAACGTCGCGACCACTTCGGAGAAAATCCCGAATGCGGGCAGGATGACGATATACACTTCGGGGTGGCCCCACATCCAGATGAGGTTGATGTACATCATCGGGTTGCCGCCGCCGTCGAGCGTAAAGAAGTGCGCGCCGAAGTAGCGGTCGATGAACAGCAGAGCAAGCGTGACGGTCAGGATCGGGAACGCCAGGATGATCGTCAGGCAGCTCGAGAGAACCGACCAGGAGAACATCGGCATCTTCATGAGCTTCATGCCCGGCGCGCGCATTTTGAGGATCGTGACGATAAAGTTGATCCCCGTCATGAGCGACCCGATCCCCGAAATCTGAATGCCCCAGATATAGAAGTCTTGACCCACACCGGGACTGAACATCTTCTCGGACAGCGGCGGGTAAGAGAGCCATCCGGCATCCGGCGAACCGCCGATGACGAACGACAGGTTGAACAGCATCGCGCCCATGAAGAACAGCCAGAAGCTGAGCGAGTTCAGGAACGGGAACGCGACGTCGCGCGCGCCGATCTGCAGCGGCACGACGAGGTTGAACAGGCCGAACATTAGCGGCATTGCCATGAAAAGGATCATGATGACGCCGTGCGTCGTGAAGATCGCGTTATAGTGATCCGGCTTCAGGAACTCCATGTTCGGCATCGCGAGCTGCGTCCGCATGAGCAAGGCGTCCATGCCGCCGCGGAAGAGCATGAGGAGCGACGCGATGACGTACATGATGCCGATCCGCTTGTGGTCGACGGTCGTGAGCCATTCGCGCCAGAGCCAGCCCCATCGCTTGAACAGGGTCAGCACGAGAACGACCGCGACCATCGTCAAGCCGATGGCGACGTCCGCACCGTAGATCAGCGGGTCCCCGGTGACGAAGAAATCGGATAAACTGTTGATTTTCAAGTGGGTCCCCTCCTTTAACCGTTATGATTGTGCGACGTCATGCCTTGATCGGTCTTAGCGGACATGTCGTGGCCGGCCATCGCGGACATGTCGCGGTCCGACGCCCCCTGCGCGCCGGAGGCGGTCTTGACGCCTTCTTCCTTGGCGCCGGAGGCCGCTTCCGAGCCGCCGCCGTGATGATGGCCCGATCCGTCCACCTGGTATTTCATGACGATATCGTTGAACAGGCCTTTCGGGAACGAGGAGAACGAACGGACGAGCGACGTGCCCGGCTTCGCGAGCTCCACGTATCCTTCCTTGGTGAGCGCGGGATAGGACTTCTTCACGTCCGCGACCCACTTTTCGAAATCCGCATCGGACGTCGCTGTGGCGACGAAGTTCATTTGGCCGAAGTCCTTGCCGCTGAAGTTCGCGCCCGCGCCCTTGTATTCCCCGGGCTCGTCGGCGATCAGATTCAGCTTCATCGCCATGCCGGACATCGTATAGATCTGGCCGCCAAGCTGGGGAATCCAGAACGAGTTCATCGGCGCGTCCGAAGTCAGCTCGAATCGCACCGGCCGGTTCGCCGGGAACTTCAAATAGTTGACCGTCGCGATTCCCTGCTCGGGATAGAGGAACATCCACTTCCAGTCGAGCGAGGTGACCTGGATGACGATCGGCTCGGCTTCGTGCTCGATCGGCTTCGAAGGCTCGAGTTTGTACGTATATTGAACGGTAATCACGGCCAAGACGGCGATGATGATGATCGGGATGCCCCACCAGATCGTCTCCAGCTTCGTGCTGTGATCCCAGTTCGGTTGATAGGCCGCTTGATTCTTATCTCTCTTGCGGTACCGCCAAGCGATCCAGAACGTCAACACCAATACGGGGACGACGACGATCAGGCATAGGACGGTAGAGATCAGGATCAAATCCATCTGTTGCTGGCCGATGGAGCCTTTGGGGTTAAGCACGACTACGTCGCTGCATCCTGCCAAAAGAACGGTGGTCAGGACCATCGTCATGAAGGCCGCGATCCGTCGGTACGTTCCCTTCCACTTCATTTGCTTCCACTCCTCGATAGCCGCTTTGCGCTCGCTTGCACAGACCCGAATCCGGACCGGGTGCCGCGCTATGCCTTTAACATAGCAAAAAGACGAGCGGTGTTCTCTACTGTTAACAAATGCGTCAATCATTGTTTGATATTTAGCAATAATTTGTTCACCAATTCGACCTTTGTTCAAACAAAAGCGCGAAAAAAGGCCGCCGCGATGCGGAAAAAATTCTCCGCTGCGGCAGCCTTTGGGTCATTATCCAATTACGCGCTAGGTCAGGCAGGCTCCTTCGACGGGTCCGTGTCAGACGCTTGCTCCGACTTTCTCATCATGAGCGGAGCGGCGACCCCGAAGAGCAAAATCTGCAATCCCCCGACCAAAAAGCCGAGCCCGATCATCAGACCGAGATTCTCGTCGCTGAATTGATGCATATTGAAGGCGCTGAACAGGATGCCAAGACCGATGATGACGCCCGATATCCACTTCAATGCGGTGGTCATGTCCTTCTTCATCATAGCCAACCTCCTTATGAAAGCGTTGCTATATGTGAACATTTTATCACAAAAATGTGGCGAAATATAGTCCAAATTGCGTCGGCGTTCAAAAATAGGCTTGCCCGACCGAGGAATAAGCATGCATCGAAAATCGAAGGTTCCTTCGTCTCAGATTACCCTTCCAGGCCGGGCATCAAACGGCGAGACCGGAAGCGGACGGCCGCCCCCTACTTAAGTCGGGGTTCAAAACCGTTCCGGCGTCGGTTCGGAATCGATTGGAAATCCACTACAATGGGAGGCAACGACACGGGGTAACGGTCGTCCGAAGAAACGGCCGCAACGACCCTCGACAAGGAGAACGCGATGAACAAGAACCAGTACCTAGACACGCTCAGCCGCTATCTCGAACCGATGCCCGGCGCGGACCGGGAACGCATGCTCAACGATATCGAAGCTTACTTCCTTTCGGGCGAGCAGATCGGCAAGTCCGAGGCGCAGATCGCCGCGGAACTGGGCGACCCGATGCACGTCGCCGCGCAGACGCTGGGCTTCGCCTCCCCGCCCGCTCCGCCTCCGGCGCCGCCTCAGCGCGATCCGGCGCGCATCTTCGGCGTGACGATCCTGCTCTTCTTCCTCAACGTCGTCATGCTGCCGATCGGCGCCGCCCTCTGGTCCGTGCTCCTCGGCGTCGCCGCCGCCACGCTGGGTCTGCTGCTGTCGCCGGGCGTCGTGGTGCTCGGCTGGCTGAACAACGCGCACATTCCCCCTGTAGGCCTGTTCGCGACGCTCGTCGCCATTGGGATCGGCTTGCTGTTGATGGTTGCGACCTATTATGCATCCAAGCTTTGGATATGGCTGACGGCGGAGTATCTCCGCTGGAACGTGAACTTATGGAGAGGCAGGACTTACGCATGAAAAGATGGCTATTGATCGCACTCGGATTGATCTTGATCGGGGCGGGCGGACTCGCCTTTTACCAACTGAACTACGGCAACAAGGGATCGAAAGATCTGGCCTTTCACGAGCAAAAATGGGTGTTCGACAAGGACGAGCTGCACGCCCTGAACGTCTACAACGATTACAAGCGGATCGACGTGAAATTCGTTCCGAGCAAGGACGGGAAGGACACCATCCTCTTCGAGGGCAAGGTCGAAAAGGAGATCGCCGATCGCCTGCGGGAAACCCGCCTTTCGAATGGCGCCTTGACGCTGAACTTGAACGAAAAGTCGCGCTGGTTCGTCTTCGACTTCAATTTCGTCAAGTTCAACGAATCGCAGACGGTCACGGTCGCGCTCGCCGACGGGGCGCTGCTCGACTCCTTGGTCGTCAAATCCGACTCCGGCTCCGTGCATCTGAACGACGCCTCGGCGCGCGAGGGGACGGTCAAATCCGACTCCGGGAGCGTGCACCTGGCGAACATCTCCGGCACGAACTGGTCCGTCGGCGGAGACTCCGGCAGCATTCAACTCGCCGGCTACACCGGCGAAAGTCTGACCGTAAAGTCGGAATCGGGAAGCATCCAGGGCGAGTCCATCAAGGCCAAGCTTCAGACTTCGGCCGATTCGGGCAGCACCAAGCTGAGCGGCGTCACCGGCGCGGTCGTCGTCAGAAGCCAGTCGGGCAGCGTGCGGGTTCAAAAGGAAGACACGTCCGACGTCGACGTCAAGACGGATTCCGGCAGCGTGCGGATCCAGCTTCCCTCCAGCTTCGGGGGCTTCTACGACCTGAAGTCCGATTCGGGCTCCATCAAGGCCCCCGAATCCAAACGGGAGACCAAAGAGCTGATCAAGGTACGCACGGACAGCGGCAGCATCCGCATCGAGCAACCTTAGTCGGACCCGTCCTCCACCTCAGGTCGGGGTTCAAAACCCTGCTTCGGACGGTTCGGTCTTCGCCGCGTCCGTCTTAAGATGGAATGGTGAGCAAGATACCGTGCGGAAGGAGCTTCGCCTTTATGTATAGTCTGTGGAGCAATCTGGAAATCGGCGCCCTGTTCCTGGTCGCCTTCTTCGCCTGGCGGGCCGGAGCTAGCGCCGCCAAGCTGAGATACGGCGGTTCGGCGGAGCGGCTGAAACGCAAGACCCGCAGGACCGTCCTCTGGATGGCCTTGCTGCTGCTCTCCATCGGATTGCAAATCTGGTCGGCGCTCGAAGTGTGGGCCTACTCGCCCTGGATGCTTTCCCAGGATTTCGTGAGCGTTCATCTGCCGCTCGTCGTAATGCCGACCCTGTTCGTCATCGGCTGCGTGCTTCCGCGGATCTACTGGATCGCGCGGGAGTCGGGGCGGCGGACCGGAGCGCCGCTGGACCCCGAGCTGTTCCGACAAGCGTCCCATCCGCTGCTCGTCGTCCCGCTTCGCGCCACCGCGCTGTGCGCGCTGACCGCCATCTATTTTTTCCTCGCCGTTCCCGTTCCCTTCGTCCCGGCGGACGTCATGCTACCGCTCATGATCCTGGGCCTTGTCGTCGTCTTCGCGGCGAACCTGGCTTGGCACCGGTGGAAGCGGCTGCTGAACGACCGCAACGCCTCGGCCGCGACGCTTCCTCCGCTTTGGAAACGGTCGATGCGCGCGCTCGCCATGCTGGCGGTCGTCGGCGCGATCGCGACGGGCGGCATCGCGCTGAACGCGCAGGCGAGCCGTCTGCCGGATCATGTGCGCATGGACGAAGGCACGATGGATTACGGCGGCGGAACGGACTTCCCCCATGTCTCCTCCGGACAAGTCGAAGTCCAAGCGGCCTCCGCAAGCGCCGGCGCGCCCGCCGTCCCGGTCACCGAGCTGACCGGGGATGTGTCGGGCACGCCGGACCGCCGCTTCGCGCTCACCGCCCAGAAAACCCAAGTGAAGCTCGGCTCCGGCAAAACGAAGGAAGCCTGGACCTTTGACGGCCAGCTGCCGGGCCCAGAGCTGCGGATGCGCCAAGGCGAGCTGGTCGAGGTCGTCCTGACCAACCGGGATATCGCCGAGGGCGTCACGATCCACTGGCACGGACTCGACATCCCGAACGCGCAGGACGGCGTAGCCGGGGCCACGCAAAACGCCGTGCGCCCCGGCGAATCTTTTGTCTACCGGTTTCGCCCCGAGCAGACCGGGACGTTTTGGTACCATTCCCACCAGGATTCCCAAGAGGCGGTGAAGCGCGGGCTGTTCGGCCCGCTCGTCGTGGAGCCGGCCGCCGGCCAGGACCCCAAGGTCAAAGACATCGTCGCGCTCGCGAACGAACGGGCGTTCCAAACATCCGACCCGATCCGCCGGGAGGCGGTGGCCCCCGGCACGCCGGTAAGGCTTCGCTTGATCAGCACGGATGACTGGGTCATCCGGCGCTTCACGCTGGTCGGCACTCCATTTCGCGTCGCGGCCATCGACGGGACGGAGCTGAACAAGCCGGGCGAGCTGACCGATACGCACCTCGAGCTCACGACCGGCAGCAGAGCGGATCTCGTCTTCACGATGCCGGATCATCCCGTGTTCCTGAGTGTCGGCGGCTCCAAAAATCGCGGTATTCTGCTCAGCAAGGACGGAACCGGCGAGATTCCGGACATCCCCGCGACCCGCGTATTCAACCCTCTTCATTACGGTGAGCCCGCCGACGTTCCCTTCGACGACAAGACGACCTACGACCGGAACTTCACGATGCTGCTGGACAACAAGTTCGGCTTTTATAATGGAAGCTTCACGAACCTGTACACCATCAACGGCAAAGTATTCCCGAAGACGCCGATGTTCATGGTCCGCCAAGGGGAGAAAGTCCGCGTGACCATCGCGAACCACGGCCAAGTCGATCATCCGATGCACCTGCACGGCCACCACATGCTCGTCTTGTCTCGCAACGGGGAACGAAGCACCGGCAGTCCCTGGTGGTCCGACACGCTGGACGTTCGACAGGGAGACGTCTACGAGGTTGCCTTCGTCGCCGACAATCCGGGGCTTTGGATGGATCACTGCCACAATCTGTCCCACGCGGCCGTCGGCATGTCTATGCATCTGATGTATGAGGGCGTAACCACGCCGTTCGAAGTCGGTTCCGCCTCGTTCAACCGGCCCGAATAAGTTGACTCCGCAGGCATTTTCGCCTATTCTGACGAAAAGGGATGCTGGTGTGGGAGGAGAGGCGTGAACAAGCACGAAGAATTGGTGAAGCTGCTGGACATGATGCGCACGCATGCACGGCTCTGGGCGTCGGAGTGGGGCAAGAACAATCCGCTCGAGATTTCGCAGAGCCAGGCGACAACGCTCGATATTTTGAATTCGGAAGGTCCCATGCCCAGCACTTATCTGTCACAGATCGTCGGAGTGACCTCCGGCGGCATGACCGTCATCTCGGACAAACTGGTGCGTCAAAAGCTGATCCGGCGCGTGAACGACACGAACGACCGACGGATCGTGAAGCTGGAGATCACCGAGGAAGGCCGCGAGGCGATGAAGCAAGTCCGGGCGAAGCAGGAAGCGCTGGCCGACAAGCTCTTCGACCCGCTCGAACCCGAAGAAATCCAGTTCATGGCGGCCATCTACCGCAAGCTGCTCGATCAGCCTCTTCGGAACAACGAATGAACGACACCTCATCCATAGCGCAACCGTTACGAGCCCCCGGTTTCCCCGCGAACCGGGGGCTCCCTTGTCCCGGCTTGCCGCCTCCAACGGCAGTTCATCATGAGTTTCTCTCCGTCCATCTCGGCCGTCAGCGTGCCGCCCATCTTGCCCATCAGGCTTTTGGAGATGGAAAGACCAAGCCCCGATCCTTGGGCGGATTCCGGACATGGCTTCGCCCCCTGCGCTAAGAACAATCTTCCTACAGATTTCACTCCTCGCTGCTTCGCCTAATAGTCAAGAATATCGGCACGATTTCGCTCCATCCCAACTGTCCGTTGCACAATCCGGGCTTACGTTGTATAATATGAAGGCAACATAAAGAAATAGGAGCATAAGCTCGCACCATAGGCAACGTGGTGTTCCCTGCCGGAGGGACCACAATCTCCGTGTTTACCGACCGCTTGTTGCCACATGACATGAAATAGCAGGAATTAGGAAACACTCAAATAAGGGATCGCCAACGATCCGCACCACCGGGTAGCGTGGTGTTCCCCGCCGGGGGGACCATAATCTCCGTGTTTACCGACTGTTTTTGCTACCCATCAGTTTAACAAGGCGGCTCTGATGTGGATACATCAGAGCTTTTTTTGTGCAAGGAGACATGATTCTATGACGCTAACACTCGAAGAATTAGTTGCCCGAACCACCAAACCCTTGATTGCGGACATTAGCCTCCAAGTGCTTCAGCAGTTATATGAGCAGCATCTTCTCCCTTATACGTTTACATATGAACTTGAGAATCATGATCCTGTTAAGCTGCACTTTGAAAAGGACAACTTCTGTCACCTGCTGGGTCTGGAAAAAATGGTCACGGGCAAAATACGGCCTCAAGACTTGAAACTGTACCGGGGGCCGGAAGGCTGGGATAACATAAAGAACGGCACGATTGACCGGGATCATATGCGGTCCCGCGCAGGCAAACCGAACTTTAATAGCCTGAAAGGAAAATGGATTTATTTTCTCTCCATTCCCCGCATCCTCACATCCGACACAGCCATGATTAAATTTCATAAATTAGGGGCAGAATTACTCATATATGGGGATTTTGATAACGCCATCGTACACCTTGGCATATCCAGGCGAGAAGAAACCGAATTTAAAACTTGGTGTCCGCGAACCATTTTGGAGGAAGGCAAAACACCGCCGTTGTACGGAACAAAACATATTGATGGGCAACAAACGCTTCGGATTATTTCCTTTAAACGGGATGCGAAATAAAATAGGGTAAATACCCGCAAGGCACAGGTATACGCGCAAAGGCGCTGCCATCTAACCGGCAGCGCCTTTTATTGTACGTAAAAGCAGGTTTGGAGGATTTAGGCGTTACTGCCAGTCAGTACATCATTAGTCATAAAGTACAGGCATGGATTATCGAACTGCCCTGTCTTATAGAGCCAATTTTGCGCCCCGATATCGAGCATGGCCGACCGCGCGGCCAAAGGCACGGCTACCTCCCCTTCCCGTCTGGAGCCCCGGCGCGCTGGCGCTAGTTGCCTTTGACATCGGCTTGGAAGGTCTATAAGATAGGTTTAATTATAGAATCGGGCTGCGGCTGCATGACGCTCGGCCTGACGCTTTTCTGCGCGCAATGGGGTACTGCCTAAATAGACAGGTCTGAAAAGAAAGGAAGGCGCATACATGACACTCGTCCCGCCCGCGCGGCTGTGGCGCAACAAGCCGTTCATCTTCTTCACCGTCGTCCTGCTGCTCAAAAGCTGTATCGCTTGGCTCGTCATCTTCGACAACGGACCGTCCTGGCGGACGATCATGACCGAAATCCCGTTCTTCTGGATCGTCTTCTGCCTAATCGAGTGGTTCGCGCGCAAGCATAAGTTTGTCCTGTACTTAATCGTGAATCTGGTCGTGACCGCCATCTTATTCTCCGTATTCATGTATTACAAATATTACGGCGTCATCGCGACCTATCACGCGCTGCAGCAGGTGAACCAGGTTACCGCGGTCAGCAACAGCGTATTCTCTCTCCTCGACCCTTACTACGTCCTGATCTTCATCGATATCGTCGTCATCGGCGTGATGTTCTTTACGAGCAAGCGGGTCAAGGAATGGCGCCGGATCGCCTCGAAACGGGAAAGCCGCAAAGTCGTCACCGCGCTGTTCATCGTCTCCGTCGGGCTGTGCCTGTTCAACGTGCTGCCGAACCGGGCCAGCATGAACGAGCGCACCAAGGCCGAGGAGATGGGCATCTTGAACTACGAGCTCTATTCCATCCTGGCGCCGGACAACGAAAGGGTCGTAGACAAGGCCGAGATCACCCAAGCGAAGATCGACGGGCTGAAAGGCATCCGGGAACCGGAAATCCCGCAGTACTGGCATGTCGCCAAGGGCAAAAACGTCATCATCATCCAACTCGAGTCGTTTCAAAATTTCCTTGTCGGGCTGAAGCTGGACGGCCAGGAGATCACGCCGAACCTGAACAAGCTCGCGGCCGACAACTTCTATTTCCCGAATTTCTATCAAATGGTCGGCCAGGGCAACACGTCCGACGCCGAATACGTCGTCAACACGTCGCTCTATATTCCGCTGCACGGCGCCGCGACGATGGACTACGTGAACAAAGAACTGCCCAGCCTGCCCAAGCTGCTGCGCAGCAACGGCTACGACACCGCGACATTCCATACCAACGTCGTCGAGTTCTGGAACCGCGGCGAGCTCTACAAATCCATCGGCTTCGACCGGTACTACGACAAAGACTTCTTCGGCACGGACGACGCCGTCTTCTTCGGATCTTCCGACGAGGTGCTCTACGACAAGACGGCCGACGAATTGGCGCGGATGGATCAGGCAAGCAAGCCGTTCTACGCGCACGTCATTTCGATGAGCGCGCACCATCCGTTCACGATTCCCGAGGACAAGTACAAGATGAAGCTGCCCGAAAGGTTCGAGAACACGCTCGTCGGCGACTATATCCGATCGCAAAATTACGCGGACTACGCGCTAGGCCAGTTCATCGACAAGCTGAAAGCCAACGGCGTGTGGGACGACAGCCTCGTCCTCCTCTACGGCGATCACCTGGGCTTGCCGATCTACTCGCTGAACGGCGCCGAGAAGACGCTGATGGAGGAAATCTACGGCCGGCCTTACGGATATACCGACATGGTCAACATTCCGCTCGTCATCGCGTCCCAAGGGGTGACCTACCCTGCAGCGCTTCCGCAGGTCGGCGGCCAGGTGGACCTGCTGCCTACCATTGCCAATCTGACGGGCATCTCGCTCGCGAATCAGATTCACTTCGGCCAGGATCTGATGAACCAGACAAGCAATCTGCTGCCGGAGCGCTACTATCTGCCTTCGGGCTCGGTCATCAACGACCGGCACCTGTTCATCCCCGGCAGCGGCTTCGAAGACGGCGTGAACTATGCGCTGGACACCGACGAGACGATGCCGGCCGGCGGAGCCGGACTGGCTCCGTCCGAATACGAGCGCGCGCTGGATCTGCTGACGCTGTCGGACAGCTACGTGAAGCAGCTGCCGGATCGGGCGAAGGAGACGCCATCCGGCGACTGACCGCCGCAAGCCCTCCTTGGCCGCACGAACTCCAAAAAAGCTTCCCGTCCACGATCGTCGTGGGCGGGAAGCTTTTTTCGCGAGTGCCTCGGAATGCGGCCCTCAAGGGACCAGCACGATCTTGCCGGTCGTCCGCCGATCTTCGAGCAGCTCGTGCGCTCTGCGGGCTTGGGAGAGGGGCAAGCGCGCGGCGATCGGCGGTGCGATGCACTCCGTCCGCAGCAGCTCGAACAGCCGGCCGAGATCTTCGGCGAACCACTCCGGATGACGTCTCTTCATGGCGGCTAAGGAGTAAAAATACGATTTCCCGCCACGCAGCCGGAGGCGGACCATGGAGGCGCCGAGCGTCGCGTATGTGCGCAGCGCCTGCCGCACGCGCTGACGTCCGCCGGCGAGCAGATGGGCAACGCCGTAGACGACCAGCCGGCCGCCGCGGCTGACGAGGGGGACCGACCGCATGATCCGGGGACTGCCGGTCCCGTCGATCACCGCGTCGTAGCCTTCCGGAGCGAGCTCGCACAGTGCCCGGTCCAGATCGCGCCGCCGGCTGTCGACGGCTTCCACGCCGTCCTCGGCCAGCCATGCGGCGCTCTCCGGCGGGGACGAGCCGACCAGCCGGACGCTCTCCAGCGCTCCGAGCTGAAGCAGCGCCGTCCCGACGCCGTCCGACGCGCCGTGGACGAGCACCCGACCGCCCGATCGGACCGATGCCGTACGCCGCAGCATCTGGTAGGCGGACATGTAGTTCGCGACGATCGAGACGGCTTGCGCGGCATCGACCTCCTCCGGCACCGGGTACAGTTCCGACTCCGGCAAATAGACGATCTCCGCATAGCCGCCATACAGCGTAAGCGCGGCCACCCGATCGCCCGGCCGGACCGTCGTGACGCTCGGTCCGACGTCCAGAACGCGCCCGACGATGTCGTAGCCGGGCACAAACAGCGGCTTGGGACCGCCCACGTACGCCCCCTCCCGCATGAGCGCATCCGCCCGCGAGACGCCGGCCGCCTCCATTTCCAGCGCCACCTCGAACGGCGCCGCGGCCCTGCCCTGCCAGCGCGCGGGCCGGAGCACCTCGCTCCCTCCGTACGCCGGCACCTCGATCACTTCATAGGCGCGCGATTCCAGCATGCCTTCGCCTCCCTTCGCCCTCGTCCCGTCCGCGATTCGTCCGGTTTCTCGTTTGCCTCTTCCCTGTTATTTACCCGCCCCAACGCAAAAAGAGGCGATCCTTCCGCAGACCCGGTCTGCCGAGGATGGCCTCTTCCCTTCCATCGCATATGCTGCGCGTCGATCCTGCCCTTTTAAGCCTGCTCGCTTACGTTCGTCCTACGAGATCCAAGACGACCTCCTCCATCGTCATGCCCGCCAGCTCCCGTTCCATCGCCAGCTGCGCCCGCAAGAAAGACGCTTCCAGGGTGGATTGGATATTGCGGCCGACGGGACAGTCGGGATTCGGATGCTCGTGGATGGCGAACAGCGCGCCGTCCTCGGCCTGCACGGCCCGGTAAACATCAAGCAGCGTGATCTCGCCGATCGGGCGGGCGAGCGAAGCGCCCGCCACGCCCGGACTCGTTCGCACGAGCCCGGCTTTGGCGAGCATGCCCATGATCCGCCGGACCACGACCGGATTCGTATTCACGCTCCCGGCGATGTACTCGGACGTGATCCTGCTGCCTTCGTTTACGTGCAGGAGGGACAAGATATGCGCCGCGACGGCAAATCGGCTGTTGGCTGCCATGCGCGCGCCTCCTTTCGCCATTGAGGCGCCGATGCGGCCGGGTTCGACCTCGCCGGACCGCGCCCCTTAAGTTGTCATCATTATAGTTACAGGGAATGCCGCTGTCAACGGCCCCCGTCCTGCCAAACGTTCCTATTCGCCGTGCAGCTGCAGCTTGCCGAGCGCTTCGGCCGCCCGGGCCCGGGCTTGTTCGACCGTCTCGGCGGAAGCGAGCGCCACGGCCATGCGCCGGCCGACCTTGGTGACCGGCTTGCCGAAGACGCGCACCTGGCTGTCCGGAACGGCCAGCGCTTCCTCCACGCCGTCCAACCGGTAGGACGTCCATTCCTGAACCGCCTTCAACGGACGGCTCGCGCCCGGCGCCACCAGCTTGATCTCCGGAATCGGCAGGCCGAGTATCGCCCGCACGTGGAGCGCGAACTCCGACAGGTTCTGGCTGGCGAGCGTGACGAGTCCCGTGTCGTGCGGCCGCGGAGACACTTCGCTAAAGTACACTTTGTCCTCGGCGAGGAACAGCTCTACGCCGAACAGACCGGCGCCGCCGAGCGCGTCCGTGATCGTCAGCGCGATGCGCCGCGCCTCCTCGATCTGCGCTTCGGTCATGTCATGCGGCTGCCACGACTCGATGTAGTCCCCGTCCTGCTGGATGTGCCCGATCGGCGCGCAGAACAGCGTGCCGTGCACCGTTCGCACGGTAAGAAGCGTGATCTCGGATTCGAAACGGATGAACTCCTCTACGATAACCCGCCCCTGACGAACGCGGCCGCCCTCCATGGCGATCTGCCAGCTCCGTTCGATCTCATCTTCGGAGCGGCATACGCTCTGGCCTTTGCCCGAAGAGCTCATGAGCGGCTTGACGACGCAGGGAAAGCCCATCTCCCGGGTCGCCGCCTGGAACTCCTCGTATGTATCGGCGAACTTGTACTTGGCCGTCGGCAGTCCGAGCGTCTCGGCGGCGAGCCGGCGAATCCCCTCGCGATCCATCGTCAACTGCGCGGCCCGGGCCGTCGGGATGACGCGGAATCCCTCTTCCTCCAGCTTCACGAGCTCGGCCGTCGCGATCGCTTCGATCTCCGGGACGATGAGATCCGGACGTTCGCGCAGCACGAGCTCCCGCACCGCCTGCCGGTCCAGCATGTCGATGACGTAGCTGCGGTCGGCCACATGCATCGCCGGCGCATCCTCGTAGCGGTCTACCGCAACGGTCGTCAAGCCCAGCCTCTGCGCCTCCAGAATGACTTCCTTGCCCAATTCGCCCGATCCGAGCATCAGCAGCTTCTTCGTTTGGTACATCTCGTCCCTCCAGCCCCCTGCCATTCGAATAAGTTCCATTATACAACAAAAAACGCGCACCCCAAACGGCCCCGCCAGACAAGCGAAAGCGGCGCGCCGATGGTATGAACGTTCCGCATTTCACCCATCCTAGGGAAGACGGGAGGTGACGATAAGCGATGGCCAAAGACGTGCTGTGCGAAGTGAACTCGTGCAAATATTGGGCGAACGGCAACAAATGCGCCGCTTCCTCGATCTATGTGGTCAGCAACCGCGGCAAGGAAGCGAGACACTCCGAAGAGACCGACTGCAAAACGTTCGAGCCGAAAATCTGACGCGCGACCCGGAAAGCAACCCTTGGACGGTTGCTTTCTTTCCTCTTCCTGCATTATGCCCATCACTGAGAATTATTATCAGGCTCAAAAGCGAAGCGCCGTCTTTTTTTCCAGCACTTCGTCGCGAAACAGCCGTGCGGCCGGAGACAGGTAGCGCTTTTCCTTCCATTCCATGCCGACCTCGAACACGTTGTCCTCGGCGACCAGCGTCACCCACGAGATGCCGTCCAGTTTCACGCCCGCCGTCCGCGGGAGGAGAGACACGCCAAGCCCCGCCGATATAAACCCGGCGACAGTCGGCAGGTCCTCGGCCTCGTAGACGACATGCGGCTCGAACCCCCACCGCGCGATCATCCGGTCCAACGCCATCCGCATCCCGCATTGATTTTTGAGTCCGATAAACGCCTCTCCCTCGATCTCCCCCAGCGTTACCCCATCTCTGCCGGCCAGCCGGTGTCCATCGGGCACGACGACGTCCACTCGGAAATCGCTGATCGGCGCCCATGCAATGCCCTCCTCGCCGCAGCGGGGCGCATTGATGATCAGATCGCACGCGCCGGTCGTCAACTGCCGCAGATTGGATTGGCAGGTGCCCTGAATCAGCTCGAAGCGGATGTCCGGATGGCGCTCCCGGAACGATCGAATGAGCGTCGGGACGAGACGGGTACCAAGCACGTTCAAAAAGGCGAGCGACACGACGCCAGACTCCGGGTTCGTCTGCTCCTCGACCTCCTGCTTGCCCTTTTCGATCTCCTGCAGCGCCCGCTCCACCCGGCGGGCGAACAGCTCGCCGTAGCGATTCAGCTGCACGTTGCGGCCGCTGCGCTCGAACAGCTGCACCCCGAGCTCCTCCTCCAGCTTGGCAATCGAATGGCTCAGCGCCGGCTGCGTAATGGACAGCACTTCGGCGGCTCGCGTGACGTGCTGAAGTCTGGCAACCGTCAAAAAATATTCCATCTGGTTCAGTTCCAAACGCGGCAACTCCTTCTCGGCGAGATCCAGCTATTATATGCACAAAATTAATGATATTGATTCAAATGATAAATTAGACAGAATGAGTTGTCAATTTCTACAATGAAGACAACGAACGGGCGCCGCCCCGTCCGAATCGACTTCGTAAAGGATGGATGACGATGCCCCCTCTCACGACCGCCACGATCTCGCCCCGCAAACGGGGAGGGCTTTTGTTTTTGCTATGTTTCGGCGTCTTCATGGTGTACCTCGACGGCACGATCGTCAACGTCGCGCTTCCCGATATGCAGCAGCATTTCGGCGTTGGGATGAAGGGACTTCAGTGGGTGATCGACGCCTATATGCTCACTTTCGCCTGCTTGCAGTTGTCCTCCGGCGCGATCGGAGACGCGATCGGTCCGCGCAAATTGTTTCTCGCCGGGATCGCCGGCTTCACTCTATTTTCCGTATTGTGCGCGATGGCGCCTTCGCTCGGCTGGCTGCTCGCCGGCCGCGCGCTCCAGGGCGTCTTCGGCGCCGTGCTCATCCCGCTGTCCCTCGCCATGATCCGCTCGATGTACGATCAGCCCTCGGCGCGCGCGAAAGCGATCGGCATCTGGGCCGCCGTCGGCGGCGTGGCGCTCGCGGCCGGACCGGTGCTGGGCGGATGGCTGGTGGAACGGTTCGCCTGGCAGAGCATCTTCTGGATCAATCTCCCCGTCGGGGTGGCCGTCACGTTGGCGCTGGTTTGGGTCCGGGGCCCCTCGGACGTCCGGCAACCGCGAAGCCTGGATCCGCTCGGGCAGCTGCTGTTCATCGCTGCGCTCGCCCTGCTGGCGTACGGCTTGATCGAGGGCAATGCCTGGGGATGGGGCTCGGCCCGGATCGCGGGCACGCTGATCGCCGCCGGGGTGCTTCTCGTCGGCTTCGTGCGCTGGGAGCTGCGCCGCCGGGAGCCGCTCTTTCCGCTCTCGCTCTTCCGCCACCCGATCGTCGCCGTCGCTTCCCTTGCCAACTTCCTCGGCTTTTTCGGCCTCTACGGCGTCATCTTCCTGCTCACGCTGTACTGGCAAAACGCGTACGGCCTCTCTCCCGTCGAGACGGGCACGCGTTTCCTGTCGCTCACCGCGAGCATCATGCTGTTCTCTTATCTCGGGGGCACGCTGGCACCTAAGCTGCCGCCGCGGTTCGTCATCCCGCTCGGCATGACGTTCGTCGCCGGCTCGCTCGCCGGACTGCTGCTGATCGGCCGGGAAGGCGTCGGCTACGGCGGCTACGCATGGTTGCTCGCGACGCTTGGTCTCGGCATCTCGATGTGCGGCTCCTCCTCGACCGTCGCGCTCATGAGCGCGGTCCCGCCCGAGCGCGCCGGCGCCGCCTCCGGCCTCGTGAATACGTTCCGCCAGGTGAGCGCGGTATTCGGCGTCGCGCTTGCCGGCGCGATCGTCAGCGCCCGGATCCGGGAGGCGGCTCCGGGCGCGTTGGCCCGTCTGCCGCTGCCGGACGGTGCCGCGGAGCGGCTCGCCGGCCAGCTCGAGAGCGGCGCCCTGCCGCGGGAAGCGCTGGCCCAGCTGCCCGCGGAGACGCGCGAAGCGGTCGCGAGGGAGACCGGCCGGCTGTTCGTGGACGGCATGCACGCTTCGCTTCTAGTTGCCGCCGCGGCGACCATCGCGGGCGCGGCGATCGTCGTGCTGCTGTTCGCAGCTGCGCGCCGCCGTTCGGCCGCCGAGTCTTTAGGCGGACGGCCTGTCGGTGCCGCACAGCCGGAGGCGAGAGGCTGACAACGTACCCGGCGCCAATGGCGAAAACCCGCAACCGACGGTTGCGGGTTTTCTTGATGAAAAAACCGATAAAAAAGCTCAACAGCAATCGTTATGAAGGAGCATTTTGAGCTGAATAAGGGCTTTTATAACCGTTTGAGTTTAGGTTTGGTTGGTGCAGTTGGTGCGGTTGGTGCAGTTGGTGCGGTTTATTTAACGGGTGCCAGAGAGGTTATCATTGGAAATATTAGCGTTATAAAATTCTAACGGTTCTAAGCAACGCTATTTGAACAAACTAGAGTGCTTTGGTGAATATCCGCCCGAATAAGCTCGTCAGCAACCGTTAGAAATTGAAAAGGAGCATTTTGAGCTGAATAAGCGCTATTACGTCCGTTAGAGTTAACCGATTACCAGAACGAACCCTCATTCGGGGTTCATCACCCCAATGGCTCGTTCCGCCAAACGACAGAAAAACCACGTCCGAAACGGACGTGGAAGGTGATCGTTGTTTGTTGGAGTCCTATCGGGGCACATCGATATCTTCATTGATCCGTTCTAGGATCCAGCCGGGTTCAACCCGCGTTCCGGAGCTGGGCACCGAGCGTGTCCAGCATGACGTTCGTCCCGTGCTCGCGGGCGCTCGGCGAATCATGACCGTCGAGGAAGGCGCCCTGTTCGG
This sequence comes from Cohnella baijiui, assembly GCF_020731285.1. Lineage (GTDB taxonomy): Bacteria > Bacillota > Bacilli > Paenibacillales > Paenibacillaceae > Cohnella. The sequence continues at coordinate 64,727 of NZ_JAJFOW010000021.1, read as the reverse complement.
TGAAGATCAGCTGCGTCCCGGCGCCGGCGGGCTTGAATTCGACGGTGACGACGGAGGCGGAAATTCGGATCTCCCCCATATCCAACGTGTAGCCATAGACAATGCGTTCGCCAGGGACGATCTCGTGATAGGTCGCTTCGAAGGTGAAAATGGGGCCTTCCGGCGGTCCGCCGCGGCTGGTCTCCCGTCCTCCGACGCGAAACTCGAACGTGTCGGCCTTCGTGAACCAGCCGGATTTGGCTTTGGCGTCGGACCAGGCGGCGAATACGCGGTCCGGCGCGGCTTCATAGGACTTCTCAATGACGAACGTGTCATGCGTGGCAAATCGATCGGACATAGTCATGGTCTTTCCTCCTCTTGTGGGGTTGGCGGAGCTTCCCCGGCGAGCCAGCCGCCGAGCCGGTCGAGCCTGCGGTCGATGCTCGTCCGACGCTCCGCAAAGTAAGATTCGTGCGATTGGTTCATCATGGAGAGCAGTTGGGCGAATCCTTCCACCGTCGGCTGCTCGCCGGCGCGCATTCGCGCCGAGACGTTCAGCAGCGCTCTCATCAGACGCTGTTGACGGCCGATCTGGTCGCGCAGTCGGGCGATCTGCAGCGTGACGACCTCGAGGGGATCGTACCCGGGGTCCGCCAGGATCGCCTTGGTCTCCTCCAGCGTGAGCCCCAGCTCCTTGAGCGCCAGAATCTGCTGCAGCCGCGGGAGATCGGAGCGGTCGTACAGACGGTATCCGCCTTCCGAATAGCCGGACGGGGAGAACAATCCGATCTGGTCGTAATACCGCAGCGTCCGGATCGTCAGCCCCGTCAGCTTAGCCAACTCTCCCACTCTCCAATAGGTTTGGCCTGAGATGATCATCCCCTCGATTCGCGCGATCGTATTTTACCGGTACCCCTAATATAAACCATTACGTCGCGTAATGCTCAAGCCCCTTCTCCCTCCTCTTTTTTGTCCGAGGCCAGCCAGTAGCGGCTGCCGTCCGGCTCCCGGGCCAAAAAGCGATAATCCACCAAATTCCGGCGGAGCGTCGCAAAGTCCTCGAACCGCGTTTGCAGCAGGGCGTTCACTTCCTTTTCCGTATATGTTCTGCCTGTTTCGAATAGATGAACCACGTGATGCAGAACGACGAGCTTCGGCTTCTCCTTCTTCGGGATATGGGTAAGCCTGCCGTCCGGACCGTCTTTGAAAAATCGCCGGACCAGCTCCGCTCGCTCCGCCTCCGTGACCGAAACGCGTTTTTCGAAATAATTCATAGACGTTACCTCAATTCGTTTGGTTATTTACCAAACATCATATTACATGGACCTTATTTTCGCAATGCGTCATTCCCATCAAAAACAAAGCCGTCCGCATCCGGCGGACGGCTTTGTTGCTGTAGCGATTCGATCTTCTGCGGTTCAGGCCTTCTCCTCGTATCGTCGAAGGACGATGACGGCATTGTGGCCGCCGAAGCCGAACGAGTTGGACAAGCCGATGCGCAGATCCAATCCGCGGCGCGCCTCGTTGGGTACGTAGTCCAGGTCGCATTCGGCGTCGGGCGTCTCCAGATTGATCGTCGGCGTCACGACGCCCTCCTGCAGCATTTTCGCGAGGGCGATCGCTTCGATCCCGCCGCACGCGCCCAGCATATGCCCGGTCATCGACTTGTTCGCCGTGACCGGAACGCGGTACGCCTCCTCGCCGAAAAGCTTCTTGATCGCCATGGTCTCGGAGAGATCGCCAATGTCCGTGCTCGTCGCGTGGGCGCTGACGACGTCCACGTCCTTCGCCTGGATGCCCGCGCTCGCAAGCGCGGCGCGCATCGCCTGGTAGGCGCCCCGGCCCTCCGGATGGGTCGCCACGATATGATAAGCGTCCGAGCTGGCGCCGTACCCGATCACCTCGCCGTGGATGCGGGCCCCTCTGCGCAGCGCATGGGACAGCGACTCCAGCACGACGATCCCGGCGCCCTCCGCCATGACGAAGCCGTCGCGTCCGGCGTCAAACGGCCGACTCGCCCGTTCGGGGGCGTCGTTGCGCAAGGACAGCGCCGTCGAGTTGCCGAACGCGGCCAGCGCGATATCGGTAACGGCCGCTTCCGCCCCGCCTGCCAGCATGATGTCCGCCTCTCCGCCGCGGATCAGACGAGCCGCTTCTCCGATCGCCGTGTTGCCGATCGAGCAGGCCGTGACCGGCGCCAGCGTCGGCCCGTAGGTGCCGAACCGGATGCTGATCATCGCCGGGGCCATGTTCGCGATCATCATCGGGACGAGCAGCGGACTGACCCGCTCCGGTCCCCGGTCGCGCAGCAAGCCGTCGTTGTCGAGCAGCGTCTGCAACCCGCCGATGCCCGCCCCGACGTAGACGCCCATCCGTTCCCGGTCGATTCGCTCCATATCGATCCCGGCCTGCGCCACCGCCTCTTCCGCCGCCGCGACCGCGAACTGGCAGAAGCGGTCCATCCGCCGCGCCTCCTTGCGCCCGAACCGTCCTTCGGCATCGAAATCCCGCACGAGGCCGGCGATTTTCGCCTTGTGCCGGGACACGTCGAACGTATCGATCGGGCCGATCCCGGACTCCCCTCCGGCGAGCTTGCTCCAGAACGACGCGACGTCTTGGCCGAGCGGGGTAATCGCGCCCATGCCGGTAATAACGACTCTTTCCATATCGGTTCCCTCCTTGCCCGAGTTCGCGCCAGGGCGTTCCCGGATCTCTTGTACCTCCCATCTTTCCACACGAAGTATCCTATTACAAGTTATCGTTTATCCTGGTATAATAGCTACCATCATCCGGCTTCGTCCACAGGAGGTCTCCACCCGATGAACACCCAAACGAGATTGCAGGCGCTGTCCGCCTTCCTCAAAGCCCAGCGCGCCAAGCTGACGCCCCAGTCGGTCGGGCTGCCGGAAGGCACCCGCCGCCGCACCCCGGGCTTGCGCCGCGAAGAGGTCGCGCAGCTCGCGGGCGTGAGCAGCACGTGGTATACCTGGCTGGAACAGGGCCGCGACATCCAGGCCTCGCTCTCCGTCCTCGACAGCATCGCCGAAGCGCTGCGGCTGACGCCGGACGAGCGCAAGTACTTGATCGCGCTGGCTTCGGACAGCGGCATCGGCACCGCGCTCCACGTCCCCGAGCCGGCGCCGCGCGTCACGCCGTCGCTCGAGAAGATTCTCGCCGAGCTGCGGTACTGCCCGACGATCATCTCCGACCGCCGCTGCCAGATCGTCGGCTGGAACGCCGCCGCCGCTCATGTCTTTCTCGACTTCGACGCCGTCCCGCCCGAGCAGCGCAACATGATCCGCCTTCTGTTCGCCCGCAAGGAATTCCGCCGGCTCGCGGTGAATTGGGAGCAATTCGCGAGCGGGTTCCTCGCGATTTTTCGCGCCTATTACGGGCAGTACGTGGAGGACGACTGGTACGACAGGTTTCTCGCCGAAATGAGCGGGCTGTACCCCGACTTCGAGCGGCTGTGGCACGACAGCCGCGTCAACAGCGCGCCCGAGGTGGTGCTCGAGTTCCGCCACGCGAAAGCCGGAAAAATGCTGTTCGACCTCACCTCGCTGCAGGTGCACGGCAGCGCCGACCTCCGCATGAGCGTCTATACGCCGGCGTTCCATACCCCGACGGAGACGAAGCTTCGGCGCCTCGTCGGCGAATGAAGCCGTCGTACGGAAAGAGGCCCCGCGCCTCGTACGTCTTCGTACAAAGCACGGGACCTCGCCATCGCCGCAATAGCCGCGGATACCGCCGCCGGCGGGGCTTCGTCAGGACTCGCTTCCGGCGCCGAGCATCGGCTCGTACATCATGATCGCGTGATTTTCGGCGACGAATTCGTCGTCTACGGTCGCTTGGGCGCGGTCGTACACCTTGCGGTGGATGCGATTGTGCCGAATATAGCCGCCCCAGTACTCCTGCGTGACCCAGTGCTCCTTTTCATACACCTCGTAGCGGCGATCCTGCGCCTGCATCGTCCGCCATTCGCCTTCCAGGTGCGTATCGGTCACCCGGACGGCGAGCTGATAGGGCTGATCGGTTTCGTTCTTAATTTGAAGGTCGAGGTAATTGTAGGCGCACGTCGCCCCGCTGCCGAAAGGCTGGGTTCTGCCTGCGTCGGGAAAGACGTCGTAACTGTGCCGGTACCGCTCCGTGACCGTAAGGGGTGTGTGCAGCGTCATCCAATAGATGAGGTTCGACAGCTGGCACAGCCCTCCGCCCACGCCCGTCGTCACCTTGCCGTAAAAGAGAATCATCCCGTCAAGATACCCTTTGCGCTTCGTCGTATCGCCGATGAGGCGCCAATAGGAGAATGTTTCGCCTGGCTGCAGAACAACGCCGTCCAGCCGCCGGACCGCGATCCGCAAATTTTCCGCTTTGTTGATCTGAAGCTGCATATCCACGGCCCGCAGCTTCCGCAGCAGCACCGTGCGGTGCGCGAACGCGACGTGGAGCAGCCGTTTCGACGGATCCCGCAGCTTGGCATACCGCTTGCCGCCGAAGTACCAGGAGGCGTATCTTTTCATCCGGTAATATTTCTTGCCGAGATAAATGCGGATTGGGCTGCGCTTGAGCGGTTTCAGCGAAGGGGTCAAACGCGATTCTCCTTTCCAAGTTTTCTCGGTACGAACCAAGGGAGCTAGCTAGACGATCTCGTTTATTTGGATCAACGTCCATTTTTCGAAAAACGCGCGGCTAAATGGATAGGTATAGCAAATCAATCTCACCTCGTAACGCTTTCCTTCGATATCGACGACCAGATTTTGCGCGTACAGCTCCGAATCTTTAGCTTGGGATACGATCCTGACGGATAGGGGGCGTTTGGCCGCGCTTATTTCTTGAATGGCGGACAAGTCGGAAACGTAGTTTACTTGATCGGGCGAATGCAGCGCGTTCAACTGCCGATGGAGCTGCCGCTCGAAGTTCCACTGCGTATGCCCGATCCGGCCGAGCACCAAGACGATTAGCGTCAGCAACGCCAACCCGCCGAACCATATAAACGAGCTTCTTTCTCCAAGCGTTACCCTTCATGGCGCACCCCCAGCGTCTCCATCGAAAGCTTCTTCGCGTGGTACACAATTCCTATTTGTGTATACAGACGAAACAAGGCCCGGTCGCGTTCAGCTTCCTTCTTCAACAAATGATGGGCAAGCGAAAGCCCTCCGACCTCCCTTCTTACCTTCGGCAGACGCGAAGCAGAAAACGCCGGAATCCGCTTTCCGTGTTGCCTATCCCGCATCAACGATTTAGATGCAAATGTACATCTAATTTTGCTATATTGCCTGCTTAACGATCATTTAGTTGCAATCGTACAACTAAATCATCCGTTTTTTGCGTACAGGACGGATTTACGATTAATTAGATGCACTTTTACAAGTAAACCGCTCCACCCTCCCGAAATGGTCCTAATTAGATGTACGAATGCAACTAATTGACTGAGCGACCCGAACCGTGTGCAAACAAGACCCATTGGCATCCACCAGTGGCGAACCATCAGCCAGAATCCGACGAATTTGCACCAAGACCCAACTGATTCATTCGAAACCAGCCTCGCAGATTGCCACGCGTCCGAGGCAGCCGTCATGAGTGGAAAGATCCTGCCTCTTCTAATAGCGAAAAAGAACCAAGCGTCGGCGAAGTAACTCGCGGCGCTTGGTTCGTTGGTCGAGCTTGCGGCGTTGCTGGAACTTGCGGCTTAACCGATCACGTACAAGCGGCTCGTCTCTTCCCAGATTTCTCCCGGCGCGAGCCCGATCAGCCCGACGGCTTCGGCCTCCTCGGCGGAGAGCTGCATGTTCGGGGCGTTGACGAGATTGATCTGCGGCTCGGGGCAGAAATAGCCGCCCTTCGCGCCGTCGTTCCAGATCATCCATTGCTTGTAGCCCGCGCCGATATCGTAAACGAGCTTCACGCCGACGCGCGTGTCGAGCAGCTCCATCCGGTTGCGGCCGTCCTGCGGCCGTGCCGTGTAGTGGTTGTCCATCGGCTCGAAGAACGGCGACTGGGCGCCGTCTCTCATCCGCTCCTCGCCCGGCGTGAGCGCGAGCTTGCGCTTGGTCGGGAGCATGCGGCCGTCTTCCCCCATCTCCCAGCGCTCGCCGACCGTCAGCTTGAACGTATGGTCCGCGGGCGTGCTTCCCGGCACGAACGGCGCGTTCACGGTCGTATGGAAGGCGAGCAGGCACGGCATCCGGTTCTCGCCGTCGTTGCGGACGAAGACGCGCTGATGCAGGCCTAGAGCGCTAAGCGTATATTGCAGCTGGACGGTAAAGGCGTGCGGAAAACGGGCATATACCGAGTGGGACGGATCGATCCGGACGGACAGCGTCACTCGGCTCTCCAGCCCGTCGGCGCCGAATTGGTCGACCTGCCACGGGATGTCGCTCAAAAAACCGTGCAGATGATTGCCCCGATCCGGCTCGTTTACCGGGAATTGATAGACCTGGCCCTCCCAAGCGAACTTCCCGTCCTCGTAACGGTTCGGCGGGAACAGCACCGGAATGCCGTGCACGATCGGGCGCGCCTTAAACGCTTCCATTTCCGCCGCTTCGGGCTCTCGAAGAAACGCGTAGCCCCGCTCCTTGTCGCGGAAGGCGATCAGATTCGCCCCCGTATCCGGCAGCACCGCCGCCTCGTAAGGGCCGGCCTGCAGCCACACGGCCCGTTCCCCCTGGTATATCCCCTCGTATGCTCGATTTTCCATCGTCAACGCTTCCTCCTGCGCCATGAGTGTGCTTGTACGTACATATCCCCCCTAGCATAGCATAAATGCCCCTGCCGGACATCCCGATCCGCCAAAACTTCATGCCGAAACGAAGCAAACCGCCAGCGCAAGTACCGATTGACAAACGACGGGTTCCCTTCTACATTTATATTAGTCGACTAACTAAATATAGGAGGCCTGCCATGCCCCCCTTTCCGGACTCGCTCACCCATATGATGCGCCACGTCCTAAAGCTTCACCGGCGGGAGACCGATCGGCTCATCCACGAATACGAGGTTTACCCCGGCCAGCCTCCCGTACTGTTCCGCCTCTGCGAGCAAGACGGCCTGAGCCAGCGGGAGCTGGCGCAGCGGGTACGCCTGACCCCTGCCACGCTGACCGTCATGCTGACCCGGATGGAAAAAACGGGGCTCGTCGAGCGGCGGCCGGACGGCAAAGACCAGCGGATCACCCGCGTGTACTTGACGGACAAAGGACGTTCGGCCCTCGATTCCGTAGGCGCGGCCATTCAGTCCGTGGAGGCCCGCACGTTTGAAGGTTTTCTGCCGGAAGAAAAGCTGCTGCTGCGGCGTTTGCTAATGCAAATGCAGCAGAATCTCAATGCATCAGATTCGTTAGCTGACGAATGATCTAAAGGAGGTCGCTTTCGTTTGACCAAGTTGATGTCCTTTTTGCGCCCTTATCGCGCGGCAGCCATTCTGGCGCCGCTATTCATGATTGTCGAAGTGTGCATGGACCTGCTTCAGCCGACCTTCATGGCGGGCATCGTCAACGAAGGCGTAACGGCCGGAAGCCTCGACGCCGTCTGGCGGTACGGAGGCTGGATGATCGCCGCCGCGGCCGTCGGCTTGATCGGGGGCGTCGGCTGCACGTATTTCTCCACCGTCGCTTCCCAGGGATTCGGCACGGACCTGCGCAACCGCATGTTCCGCCGGGTGCAGACATTTACGTTTCGCAATCTCGATCAGTTGACGACCGGGTCGCTTGTGACGCGGCTCACGGCCGATATCGTTCAGCTGCAAAACCTCGTCATGACGTCGCTGCGCATACTTGTGCGGGATTTCTTCCTGTTCGCCGGAAGCTTGACGATGGCTTTCCTGATCAACCCCCGCCTCGCCTTGCTCTGCCTCGCCATCATGCCGCTGCTGATCGCGATCCTCTACGCGACGCTGCGACGGTCCGCGCCGCTGTTCCGGCAGGTGCAGGAGAAGCTCGACCGGGTCAATACGGTCGTTCAGGAGAATCTGTCCGGCATCCGCGTCGTCAAGGCGTTCGTGCGCGCCGCCTTCGAACGCGCCCGCTTCGGCCGGGCGAACCGAGACAACCGCGACATGGCGATCCGCGCCGCCCGCGCGGTCGCCGCCAACGTGCCGCTGCTGACGCTCATCCTGAACGCGGGCATCGTGGCTATTCTCTGGTTCGGCGGCCATCTGGCCGGGACCGGCGGACTCGAGGTCGGCAGCCTTGCCGCCTTTATCACGTATGTCTCGCAGATGGCGTTCGCGATGGCCGCGCTCGGCAATCTGATCGTGACGATCTCCCGGGCCCGTGCATCCGCCGTCCGCGTCCGCGAAGTGCTGGACACCGTGCCCGACATGCAGGAGCCGCCGGCAGGTGCTACGACAGGCGCGGCGGAAGGCGAGATCCGGGCCGAGCGGATCGCGTTCGAAGACGTTTCCTTTGGGTATGGCGGGGACGGGGACGGAGACGCCCTCGTGCTCCGGGGCGTGAACCTGACGATCGAGCCCGGCCAGACCGTGGGCATTCTCGGCGCCACCGGCTCGGGCAAGTCCACGCTGGTCAGCCTCATTCCCCGCCTGTACGATCCGGGCCGCGGCCGGATCACGATCGGAGGCGTCGACGCCAAGGACATTCCGTCCGCGCAACTGCGCCGCCAGGTCGGCATGGTGCTGCAGCAGGCCGTGCTCTATAGCGGCACGATCCGCGACAACATCCGCTACGGCAAGCCCGACGCCACGCAGGAGGAGGTCGAAGCCGCCGCCCGCGCGGCCGAAGCGCACGGCTTTATCTCCGGCTTCCCGGAAGGCTACGATACGATAGTCGGCCAGAAAGGCGTGAATTTGTCGGGCGGCCAAAAGCAGCGCATCTCGATCGCCCGCGCCATCCTGCTGAATCCGGGCATCCTGGTCCTCGACGACAGCACGAGCGCCGTCGATCTCGGCACCGAATCCCGCATCCAGACGGCGCTGCGGGAACGGATGCAATCGAGCACCCGTCTCGTCATCGCCCAGCGGATCTCCTCGGTCATCGACGCCGACAAGATCGTCGTGCTCGACGACGGGCAGATCGCGGCCGAGGGCACGCACGACGAGCTGCTCGCGCGCAGCCCGGTCTATCGGGAGATCTATCAGTCCCAACGGGAAAAGGAGGCGCTCTACCATGTTTGACCGCAGATCGCGCCCCGGGCCGACGGAGAAGCAGCGGGCGAAGCACGCGGGCGCGACGATCCGCCGCATCTGGCGGTATCTGCACCGTCAGCGCGCGGGTCTCGTCACAGTCGTCTTCCTGACGCTGATCGCGACGGCCGCGTCATTGGCCGGGCCCTACCTGCTCGGCCGAGCGATCGACGCACATATCGTTCCCCGGCAGTTCGACGGCCTGCTCGGTCTGTGCGGCGTCCTCCTCTCCGTCTACGCGGTCGGCAGCTTGACGGCGTGGATCCAGGCCTACGTCATGTCCGGCGTCTCCCAGCGGACGGTCTGGGACATTCGCGAGAATCTGTTCCGCCATCTGCAAAAGCTGCCCCTCCGCTATTTCGACCGAACGCCGCACGGCGAGCTGATGAGCCGGACGACGAACGACGTGGAAAACATTTCGGTCACGTTGAACCAGAGTTTCATTCAGATCGTCGCGAGCGCGCTTACGCTGATTGGCTCGTTCGTCATGATGCTCACGCTGAACGTATGGCTGACGCTCGTTACGCTGGTGACCGCACCGCTCGTCCTATTCGTCGCCAAGACGATCGCAAAGCGCACGAAAGGCTACTTCAAGCGCCAGCAGCAGCACCTCGGAGAGCTGAACGGCTTTATCGAGGAGACCGTCTCCGGGCAGAAGGCAATCAAGATTTTGCACCGGGAAGAGCGGGCGATCGCCGAGTTTGAGCGGATCAACGCCGAGCTGAAACGCGCGGGCATGAAGGCGCAGGTGTTCTCGGGCACGATTGGCCCCGCCATGAACATGATGGGCCACCTCAGCTTCATCCTGATCGCGGCCGCCGGCGGCTGGATGGCGATCCACGGCATGACGAAGGTCGGCGTCATCGTCGCGTTTCTGACCTACTCCCGCCAGTTCACCTGGCCGCTGAACGACCTTGCGAATCAGTACAACGCCATCCAGGCGGCCGTCGCCGGTGCGGAGCGCGTCTTCGACGTCATGGACATGGAGACGGAGTACGCGGACGAAGAACCGCGGCGGGTGGCCGGCAGGGCGATGGCCCTCTCGGCTCCGGACGGGAAAGCGGACCGCTGGGTGTCGGACGGCCATAAATCTGTGCAGCCGGTCCCTGCAGGGGGCCGGGTCGTCTTCGGCGATGTGACGTTCGGCTACGAGGCCGGCCGGCCGACGCTGCGGGGGATCGACTTCGCGGCCGAGCCGGGCCAGGTCGTCGCGCTGGTCGGCCCTACCGGGGCCGGAAAGACGACGATCATCAACCTGTTGACGCGTTTCTACGACGTGGACGAGGGCGTCATCACGATCGACGGCGAGGACATTCGCAGCCTGCCCAAGGACGCGCTCCGCAGCCGGCTCGGCATCGTGCTGCAGGATGCGTACCTGTTCTCGGACACGATCCGCGAGAACATCCGGTACGGCCGGCTGGACGCGACCGACGAGGAAATCGCGGAGGCCGCACGCCTCGCGAACGCCGACGGCTTCATCCGCAAGCTGCCGCTCGGCTACGACACGCCGATGACTTCGTCGGGCGGCAATCTGAGCCACGGCCAGCGGCAGCTCGTCACGATCGCGCGGGCCATTCTGGCGAATCCGTCCATCCTCGTCTTGGACGAAGCAACGAGCAGCGTCGACACGCGCACGGAGATGCACATCCAGGAGGCGATGAACACGCTTATGCAAGGCCGTACCAGCTTCGTTATCGCCCACCGGCTGAACACGGTGCGCGGCGCCGACCTCATCCTCGTCATCGACAACGGCGGGATCGTCGAGCGCGGCACGCACGAGCAGCTGCTGGCGCGGGACGGCTTCTACGCGCGGCTGTACAACAGCCAGTTCCAGCGCGCGGTGTAGGGCGGCAGTGGCCGGCGACGGCCGTTAACCCGTTTCAGCGGGCATCTCGCCACGAATCCGCGCCTGGCGGCGGCCGTTAACCCGTTCGACGGGTATCTCGCCACGAATCCGCCCGCCGCATCCCCATCCAAAACGACACCGCCCCTCCCGGCCGGGAGAAGGCGGTGTCGTTTTGGCGTTTCGTCCATCCATCCTAAGAGGATGCTTCCCCTGCCAACAGCGCGTCCCGGTAGGTCCGGACGTCCCTGATCGGGGGTTGACCGAACAAACGCGCGTATTCGCGGCTAAAGTGCGAGGGGCTTTCATAGCCGACCTGGAACGCGGCATCGGCCGCCGGACCGACTGGAGGCGCTGGCATCCGAGATCCGCGCCGAAGGAGGATCGGTCGAGCATCAGCAGCTCGACGTCACGCGGCTGGATCAGATGCAGGCGATCATCCGCCTGGCGCAAAGCCGCTTCGGACGGCTGGATGTCATCGTGAACAATGCCGGCGTCATGCCCCTTTCACCGCTCGAAGCTTTAAAGGTCGAGGAATGGAACCGCATGATCGACGTCAACATCCGCGGCGTTCTCCATGGCATTGCCGCCGGGCTTCCCGTCTTCAAGGAGCAAGGGTCCGGCCAATTCGTCAATGTCGCGTCCATTGGCGCCTATGCGGTCTCCCCGACGGCGGCGGTGTATTGCGCCACCAAATTCGCCGTGCGGGTATCACCGAAGGATTGCGACAGGAGGCGGGACGGGAAATCCGCGCGACGCTCGTATCGCCGGGGGTGACGGAATCCGAACTTGCCGACTCCATCACGGACGACGAAGCGCGGCAGCTCATGAAGACGTATCGTCGCGATGCGTTGCCGGCTTCCGCCATCGCTCGCGCCATCGCTTACGCCATCGAGCAGCCGGCCGACGTCGATGTGAACGAACTCGTGGTGAGGCCGACCGCCCAGCTTGCTTAACGCATTCGTCCGACGAAACTCCCCCATATAGGTAAGCCGGCCGGAATAGGGTAACATAGAAGGGAAACCATCCCGGGATTACCGCTTGGACAGGAGGAGGAATCGGTCATGGCATATCGGACGGAACGAGACACGATGGGCGAAATCCAGGTGCCGGCGGAGGCCATGTGGGGCGCGCAGACGGAGCGCAGCCGCCAGCACTTCCGGATCGGGGGCGAGCGGATGCCGCTGGAGCTGATCCGGGCGTTCGCCATGCTGAAAAAAACGGCGGCCCAAGCGAACCAAACGCTGGGGCAGCTGGACGCGGACAAGGCGGAGGCGATCGTGACGGCGGCGGACGAGGTGATCGCGGGCCGGTGGGACGACCACTTCCCGCTCGTCGTCTGGCAGACCGGGAGCGGCACGCAGTCGAACATGAACGTGAACGAGGTGCTCGCCCGCCGCGGCAACCAACTGCTCGAAGCGAAGGGCAGCGACAAGCGCGTGCATCCCAACGACGACGTGAACCGTTCCCAAAGCTCGAACGACACATTCCCGACCGCGATGCATGTGGCCGGCGTCGTCGCCGTCGAGGATACGCTGCTGCCCGCGTTGGCGCAGCTCAAAGGGACGCTGAAAGCCAAGTCCGAGGCGTTCACGGACATCGTCAAAATCGGCCGCACGCATTTGCAGGACGCCACCCCGCTCACGCTCGGGCAGGAGATCAGCGGCTGGCATGCGATGCTCGCGACGACCGAAGAGATGATCCGATCCAGCATCGACGCGATGAAGTCGCTCGCGATCGGCGGCACGGCCGTCGGCACCGGGATCAACGCGCACCCCGAATTCGGCGATCGCGTCGCGGAGGCGCTGGGCCGGGAGACGGGCGGCAAGGCGTTCGTCAGCGCGCCGAACAAGTTCCACGCTTTGACGAGCCACGACCAGACCGTCTACGTCCACGGCGCCCTGAAGGCGCTCGCGGCCGACCTCATGAAGATCGCGAACGACGTGCGCTGGCTCGCCAGCGGCCCGCGCAGCGGGATCGGAGAGATCACGATCCCGGAGAACGAGCCGGGCAGCTCGATCATGCCCGGCAAGGTCAATCCGACGCAGTGCGAGGCGCTGACGATGGTCGCATGCCAGGTGATGGGCAACGACGCGACGATCGGCTTCGCGGCGAGCCAGGGCAACTTCGAGCTGAACGTGTTCAAGCCGGTCATCCTGAACGCTTTCCTGCAATCCGTCCGTTTGCTAGCGGACGCGATGCGGTCGTTCGACGAGCACTGCGCCGTCGGCATCGAGCCGAACCGCGAGGTGCTGGACCGCAACCTGTCGCGGTCGCTCATGCTCGTCACCGCGCTGAACCCGCATATCGGCTACGAGAATGCCGCCAAGATCGCCAAGCTGGCCCACAAGGAAGGGCTCACGCTGCGCGAAGCCGCCCTCCGCACGGGACTGCTGACGGAAGAGCAGTTCGATACGTACGTGCGGCCGGAGAAGATGATCGGGACGCCGTGACGAAGCTGGTCTCCTTGATCCAACCGCCGTTCGAAGCCCCTTCTCTAAGGCGGCCGTCGGACGGCGGTTTTTTATGCGCCCGTTCGCCAGATTATGATTGAATCAATCATAATTATGATTTAAAATGTCATTATCATATCCACTCATCCCACACAAAGAGGCGATATTCGAATGGCGACCTTTACGACCGCAGGTTCCGACTTTTTGCTGAACGGCCAACCGATCCAGATCATCTCTGGGGCCATCCACTATTTCCGCATGCTCCCGGAGCAATGGCGGGACCGGCTCCTCAAGCTCAAAGCTTGCGGCTTCAACACCGTCGAAACCTACGTCGCCTGGAACGTCCACGAGCCCAAGGAAGGACAATTCCGCTTTGACTGCGGTGCGGACCTCGCCCGGTTTATCGAGATCGCCGCCGAGCTGGAACTGCTGGTCATCGTGCGGCCCAGCCCCTACATTTGCGCGGAATGGGAATTCGGCGGCTTGCCCGCCTGGCTGCTCAAGGACCGGAACATGCGGCTGCGCTGTTATTACCAGCCTTTCCTGGACAAGGTCGACGCCTATTTCGACGCGCTGCTTCCGAAGCTTGTCCCCCTCCTCTGCACGAACGGCGGCCCGATCATCGCCATGCAGATCGAGAACGAATACGGCAGCTACGGCAACGACAAGCGGTACCTGAACCATATCCGCCAAGGCATGGTCGACCGCGGCATCGACGTGCTGCTGTTCACTTCGGACGGCCCCGAAGACCACATGCTGCAAGGCGGCACGGTCGAAGGCGCGCTCGCGACGGTCAACTTCGGTTCCCGGCCGGAGGAGGCGTTCGCCAAGCTGAAGGCGTACCAGCCGGACGCGCCGGTCATGTGCATGGAATATTGGAACGGGTGGTTCGACCACTGGAGCGAGGAGCACCACGTACGCGGCTGGGACGACGTGGCGGACGTACTCGACCGCATTTTGCGCGCCGGGGCTTCGGTCAACTTTTACATGTTCCACGGCGGGACGAACTTCGGCTTTTACAACGGGGCCAACTTCTTCGACAAGCATGAGCCGACGATCACCAGCTACGACTACAACGCGCTGCTCACCGAGTGGGGCGACATCACGGACAAGTATCGCGCCATGCGCGACGTCATCGGCAAGTATGCGAAGCTGCCGGATATCCCGCTGCCCGAGCCGTCCCGGAAGGGCAGCTACGGCCGCCTCGCGATGACGGAGCGCGCCGAGCTCTTCGGCTCCCTGGACGCCTTGTCCGCGCCGGTGGAACGCCCCTTCACGGAAACGATGGAGGCGCTGGACCAGGACTACGGCTTTATGCTGTACTCGACGCATTTGTCCGGTCCTAGACCCGCGAGCAAGCTCACGCTGCAGGAGGTGCGCGACCGCGCGCTCGTATTCGTGGACGGCGTCTACCAAGGCGTCATCGAGCGCAACAGCCACGACCTCTTGCTGGAGCCGAAGGCGCACGATCTCGTCTTCGAAGTGCCGGAAGGCGGCGTTCGGCTGGACATCCTCGTGGAAAATATGGGGCGCATCAACTACGGCTGGAAGATGGACGATCCGAAAGGGATCAGCGAAGGCGTGCGCTTCGAGCGCCAGTTCCTCTCCGATTGGACGATGCGTTCGCTGCCGCTCGACGATCTGTCGAAGCTGGTCTACGCAAAGCATGCGGCGGCGCCTGAGGCGGAAGGCGCGGCGGCCTGCGGTCCCGTCTTCTACCGGACGACGTTCCAGGTGGACGAGCCTCTCGACACGTTCGTCCATATGGCGGGGTGGACGAAAGGCGTCGTCTTCGTGAACGGCTTCAACCTCGGCCGCTATTGGGAGGTCGGCCCGCAAAAGGCGCTGTATCTGCCCGGTCCGCTGCTGCGAAAAGGGAACAACGAAATCGTCGTCTTTGAACTGCACGGCACGAAGGAAGCGGCGGTCACGCTGCAGGACTTCCCCGATTTGGGATGACGAACGCCTAAGCAAACACGGCTTCGGCGCATCCGATGGACCAGCTTGCTGGCTCATGGATGCGCCTTTTTCGCCGTGTCGGCCGATATGTCAGAGTCTCATTAACTCCCTCGCGATAATCGGACGGCGCTGCGAGATGTAATCGCGAATCACGTCCGGCTCCCCGAGAAACAGTTCGTAAGACCACCTGGTCCGACGGTCCTCGCGATAAAACGAATCGATGGCCCGGTGCATGGCCATCGCGCGAGGCATAATGCGCCGTTCCGTAAACAAGCCGCCGAGCGCCCTGCGCAAAATCGCCTTGTAACGCAGCCGAAACGGCCGATGGGCGAGCAGTTTTTCCGTCAGATGGTTGTAGCCCCGGACGGCGACGAGGTCGCTTTCCACCAGCTTGCCGAAACAATTGCGCCCCCAGGTCCCTTCGTAATCCCATGGGATCATTCGCCATTTCCCCGATCCGGCATGGCGATACAGGGCGTAATTTTGGTCGAAGCCGTCGTAATTGCCGGTAAGCACCGCTCCGGCCAGCCATTTCAAATAATTGTCTACATCCAGATGTCGGCTTGCGTAGCGAGCGAATGCTTTGCCTTTATGGCGGTGAATGCCGTGCAAAAAAGAAAGCAGCCTCGCGCTCTCGGACGCTCCGCCCGATTGACGCTCATAGCCGTAAAGCGGCGAAGAGCCGGACGGCCGCCGGAAGTCGGCGTAATCGTTTATCGCGTAAAATAAAGATTTTGCGCCGATCCTTCTTCGGCTGAAAAATCCTTTCTCCACCGCTTCGATTTCCAGATAAGTGCCAAGAGGAATGCCGTTCAGGAACAACCGCACGTGCTTCGTCCGCGGGGAGGGAAGGCCGAGCCGCTCGATGAACCAGAAGGAAAGCGCGTTCCGGATCAGGGAAGGATCGTCGAACTCGGCGTTGTAGTGGAAGGTCTGCCCGTCCCGCACGACTTCGTAGGATCGCTTGGGATACGCCCGGGTATGTCCGCCGCGATAACGTACCTTTACCGGCACCGTCTGACCGTTCGTGAGCAGTGTCCCAAAGACGTACTTGTCTTTCCACAAGTCCCTTTCCATCTGATGCAGGTCTGCTTCGGCGATCGCCAGCGATCGAATCGGAATGCGCATGCCTCGTTCCGCCTTTCCAACAACGGCAGTCGTTATCGGTCAGGTAACATATGCCCCGCGTACAAAAGCGGAACGGCGAACATCACGGGTCGGCGGCGGCGCACGGACGCGAACACGTGAAAACCGCCGGACGCGATGGTCCGGCGGCTCAACATCCTTTTATTTTACTTTGCCGGACTGACCGGTGTGTCCGCCGCTATGACCTGCGCCGCGCCCACCGCTACGACTCGGGCTTACGCCTGTGCCGAGTCCGCCGCTGTACCAGCCGTTCTGTCCGCCGGTCCCCCCCATGAGATCTCCGCCCAACCCCATGTACCCCATACCGCCGAGCCACCCCGGGAAGCCTCCGGGCATGACTGTATGGCCTGTCCGGCCGGTTAACCCCGTACGATGCCCGACCACGCCGGTACGATGCCCGACCATACCCGTACGATGCCCGACCACGCTCGTACGATGCCCGACCACGCCCGTACGATGCCCGACGATGCCGGTACGATGCCCGACCATGCCGGTACGATGCCCGACCACGCCCGTACGATGCCCGACCATGCCGGTACGGCCCGTTCTGCCGCTTCTGTGCCGATCGAAAATCCCCCAGCTTTGACCTCCGGGAAATGCCGGTCCCGCCGCCGGAATGGCGCCGAAGTGATTTTTCACGGGGGCTTCCCGAGCCTCTCCTTTTCCTGCTCCGTTTCTTTTGCCGGCTTTATTTCCTTTTCCCAATCTGTCTACACCTCCCAATGGTTGATGATGCAACCTATGAAGCAATGGACGACTTTGTCAATGACAAGCGCCAACTCTTGCAAAAACAGGCGAAAGCGTTTGTCCATCGCGCTGCCGCCGCGCCTGTATGACGGCATATTCCAGTCGTACTTTTGCGGCATTTGACGTACATCAAGACGGTTCATTGGCCGTAACGAAAGAAAAGCGGCTGTTCTGCCGGTCTCTGGCGAGACTCGGCGGAACAGCCGCTTGGCGTGAATGGCACCGGCGATCGAGCTTACGACGCTACCGAAGGAGATCGGCCACCCGAAGGACGATCACGGCCGCCTCGGCCCGCGTGATCGGCGCTTGCGGACGGAAGCGTCCATCGGCGTCGCCGATCATGACCCCCTGCTCCGCCGCCGTCGCGACTGCCGCGAAAGCCCAGGACGGGATTTGCTCCGCGTCCGCGTAAAGCTCCTCTCCCGCCGACCCGGATGCGAGCCCGAGCGCGCGGGCGACCATGACGGCCGCCTCCGCGCGGAGTACGGGGGCCGACGGACGAACCGTTTGGTCCTCGTACCCGCTCACGATACCGGCGCGCGCCGCCTTGCCGAGGTCGGCGCTCGCCCACGGAGAGATCCGGCCGGCGTCGCGGAACGTGAGCGGCGCCTCGTCCGTCGGTTTCAGCGCCCGGACGAGCAGGACGGCGAACTGCTCGCGCGTGACGGCCTCGTTCGGCCGGAAGGTTCCGTCCGGGAAGCCCTGGACGAGCTTGAGCGCGGCCGCCTCGGCGAGACGCCCTTCGGCCCAGTGCCCTTTCGTGTCCGAGAAACGCGGCGTCTCGGCCGGCTGCTCCGGCTTCACCGCGTCATCGGCGGCGAAGACGGCGAACGTCCCGACGCGCGATACGGTCGCCGCGACACCGTTTTCGCCCGGGGTGCTGTCCAGACGGCGCCATGCTTTGTCCGCTTGGTCGTAGGCGTAAATCGCGCCCGTAAATCCGTCCTTCGCGGCCTCGTCGGGACGCATGACGATGCGGACCGGCTTCAGGAAGTCCCCCGCGACGTTCTTCAGCACCTCGTACGCCGCGCTCTTCGGCGCAAGCGACCGGTCGGCGGACGCTTCGACGCTCCCGAGCTTGCGGATCGTGAGCCAAAACGAGCGCTCCGCCGCGCCGGGAGGGATCGAGATCGTGAATCCGCCGAACGTGTAGGCCCCTCCTTGCTCGGCCGACACCCAGAATTGCGCCGAATCGGCAGGCGCCGAAGGTCCGGGAGCGCCCGTCGACGGCGGAGTTACAGGGGGATCCACTGGCGGATCGACCGGAGGATCGACCGGCCGTGTTGCAAACGCGAGCGCGCCCGCCATCGGAGCCGCCACGATCTCGGCGCCGGTCGCAACCGTAAACCGGCTGCCCGGATAGGTGTCGGCAGGCGGGTTGCGCACCTCGCGCACCTGTATGGATACCTCACCACGGGCCGGGACATCCTGCGGCAGGACGAGCCGAACGCGGCGATCGGCTAGCACGTCTACCGCGGTAGGCGGCGCGCCCCCGACCCGATAGCTTTCCGGGGCGGCCGGAAAGACCGTCCCCTCGGCTCCCGTCAGCAGTACCGTTCCGCTGCCGCCGGTCATTGCGCCGTGTTCGCCGGTACGGAAGACGATCGTCCAACTCGCCTTTTCCCCCGCATAGAGGGAGTCGGGCCGGAAGTCGACGCCGCTCGGCGCGTAGCCGAACGTCAGTCCCGTCGGCGGATGGCGCCAGCTTGCGCCGTTGTCGATCGATACCCCGAAGCGCTCGGCAGGATAATCTCCGGAAGTCGGGCTCACCGTCCCGTCCGCCGCGACGGTTACCCGGCCGCCTGCCGACACGGCCGGAAAATTCTCCGGCAGCACGAGACCGATCCGATGGGCAGCGCCGGACATGTCGTAGAACGCCTGCAGAGGCGTCCGTCCGTTGACCGCGTATCGGGATGCGTCTTCGACGAACACAGTGCCGGCCGGTCCTTCGACCCAGACTGTGGCCCAAGGGCCAAGCCGCCCGTCCGCCTTGAACCGGATCGTCCAGGACGATGCCGTTTCCGGCGCGCCGGAACCGGCGGCGAAGCTCACGTCAGGCGGCGTTGGCGACACCTCCAGTCCAGCTTCGGGATGCACCGGAACCGGATCCACGCTCGTTCGGACCGTCAGCGTTTCGGCCCCGTACGTCCCTGCGGGCGGATTGCTCCGTACGGGCGCCTCGACGGTGACGGGGCCGGCGTCGCCGATCGGGACGGGCAGGGCGATCACAACCTTGCTGCCGGTCGTTTCCACCCTGCTCGCTCGAGCACCGTTCACTGCATAGTCTCGGGCGGTGCCGCCGAATACCGTTCCCGCCGGCGCTTCCAGCACGATCGTATCGGCAAACGCCCGCAGCGCGCCGGCCGGCCCGGTCGCGAAGCTCACCGTCCAGACGGACGGCTCCCCGGCTTCGGCGGACGTGAGCGAGAACGACGCGCCGCTTACCGCGGAGGCCGGACGGTTGGCGAAAGCCGGCGGAACTTCCGGCAATACGCGGATCGGATCCGCATCCGTCCAAACCTGGTAATCGGCCGTCCCGTATGTGCCGGCCGGCGGATTGACAACGCCGCGTATCGCGGCCGTTATGCGTTGACCCGGCGCGGCGGCAGGCGCCCCTCCGGGCGCGTTCGTCGGCGTGATCTCGATCCGGTTGCGCGCGCTCCCGACATAGGCGACAGCGCTCGGCGCCTTGCCATCCAGCGTATAGCTGTCCGCGCCTTCGGGAAATACCGTGCCTTCCGGCGCGGCGAGGTAAAGCCGCTGACCTGCCGTCAGGCCGCTTGTGGCGACCAAAGATACGGTCCAGGTCGCCTCGGCTCGAGCGTCCAGGCGGTCCGGCTCGATGGTCGGCTCGCCTACGCCCGATTGCAGCGGAGGGACGGCGGCAGGATGCGCCGCCGTCTCGTCGACGCTGGTCCACACCGCATAATCGTCCACGGTGCCCGCGCTCTGCGGATTCAGCGTATGCGAAGCCGTTACGGCTACGTAGCCGTTATTGCCGATCGGAACGCTCGCAGGGAGGGTCAGCTCCGCCAGGTTGCCGGTCGGACTCACCCGCACCGCGTTCGGCGCCACGCCATTCACCGCGTAGTGCTCGATGGCGGACGAGAATCGGGTGCCGTCCGGAGCGGCCACCGCGATCGTCTCCACTCCCGAGGACATCGCCCCTTTGGCGCTGGTCGAGAAGCGGATCGTCCAGGTCGCTTCCGCCCCGCGAAGAGGCGGGCTTGCGGAGAACGACACGTCCGATACCGAGGTAGACGGATGGTTGGCGATTCGCAACGCCTCGGCCGGGTGCGCCGGGCTTGGGTCGACGTCCGTCCAGACCGCCAAGGCGTTCGCAGGGTACGTCCCGGCGACGGGCACGGCGGATGTCGTCAGCGTTACTTCCGCATACGTGGAGGCCGCGATGGCAAAGGAGCCGTTCAGCGTTACCGTATTGCCGCTGTATTGGACGGCTCCGCCGGGAATCGCGTAAGTCGCGCCGCCGGCCGCGACCGCGTACCCCGTGCCCGAGAGCATCCGGTTCGGCACGGCGATCGAGATCGCGTGAAAGCCGATCAGCTCGCGGCCTGTCGTAAAGCCGATCGTCCACTTCACGCGCCCGCTCCCGTCCGGTGAACTGACCGCGAACGTCGGGTCCGTCACGGTCCCTCCGTCGGCCAAGGCCTGTCCGGCTCCCGGCCCCGCGAGTCCTCCCAGCAGTTGAACCGCGATGGCGGCCGCCAGCAGCCATGCGAGGCCGCGTCTCCTCCTTCCCCTTTGTTTCGCTTCGATGATTCCTTTTTCTTTCATCGCATCTCCCTCGCTTTCATATCCGGCCGAACCCAGATGATAGCAGGCGCATGCAAAAAAAGCGTATATCGAAAGATATACGCCCCGAAAAAAAATGCTCGAATCCCGCATCTGCCGCGGCTTCGGCGAGATTTGCGGAAATATCGACTAACTCCCGGCCTAGTTGCCTCTTCGGCAGCGAGATGTGCGGAAATTTCGACTAACTCCCGACCAAGTGGCCTCTTCAGCAGCGAGATGTGCGGAAATATCGACTAACTCCCGACCAAGTGACCTCTTCGGCAGCGAGATGTGCGGAAATATCGACTAACTCCCGACCAAGTGGCCTCTTCAGCGGCGAGATGTGCGGAAATATCGACTAACTCCCGACCAAGTGACCTCTTCAGCAGCGAGATGTGCGGAAATATCGACTAACTCCCGACCAAGTGGCCTCTTCGGCAGCGAGATGTGCGGAAATATCGACTAATTCCCGGCCAAGTTGCCTCTTCGGCAGCGAGATGTGCGGAAAAACCGATGATCTCACGGCAGGGAAGCTTCTTCGGCAGCGAGATGTGCGGAAATACCGACGAATTCTCGGAGCCCCGTCTACACAGGCCCGACTAGACCAGCCCCCGCCGACGCGCCGCCTCGACGGCCTGGGTGCGGCGTTTGACGCCGAGCTTGGAATAGATGCGATTGATATGCACCTTGACGGTGCCTTCGGTCAATCCCAACTGCGCGGCCATCTCCTTGTTGGACAAACCGGCTGCGAGCACGGCCAGCACCTCCCGCTCCCGTCCGGTCAACGGATCCAGCTCCGCTCCCGTCTCTGCAAGTGCCGCGTCCCCCGCTTCAATGGACAGCAGCGAAAACGTCTGAGCGGCCACGACATGCCACAGCTCCGGCTGCGGCTCCGCGAACGCGCCCGCGATCAGCGCGTTCTCCAGGTAGAGCAGTCCCGGACGACCGGCGGCGGACGGGATAGGCAGCGCGTAAAGCGAGCGGACGCGATGCAGCCGAACATAGGGATCCCCGGCAAACGTCGGATCCCCCGCCGCGTCTTCAATCCCGAGAGCCGAGGCCGTGCGAAGCGCATACTGCACGGCGCCCGCGCACAAGTCCGGGCTGTCCTCGACCGGCACAGGCGGGTCGGGCCGCTCATACCGCCCGGCGGACCAAACGGCGGCGACCGACGCCGACTTCGGATCGCCGCCGACGACGAGACACGCTTTCTGCGCGCCGGCGTGCATCGCGAGGAGACGCAGCAGCTCGCGGACTTGCTCGTCCACCGGCCGTCCGGCGGCCAGCACGCCGGACATGCCTCGGAGGAGGCGGATGTCCCGCCACGCGTCCGACGCAGCGGCGGCCGCGTGGCGCTCGGCGCCCTCCGCCCCCGCGGCAAGGTCGCCGTCCTCGGCATCGACCTTATTCTCTCTCACTGGACCTGCAAAGCCCTCCCCTTCCCGGTCCGGACCTCGTACAAGTTCCGCCGCAGGTGCCGCTTCCTCCCTCAGCGTCGCGGCGACCGGGGCCTGTGAGCGGCCGAATCCGTCGTACGCCTCCCGCATCCGTTCCGCCTTGACGGTTGCACCCGCCCGCAGATAGTCCAGGTATGCGGACCAAGCGAATGCCGAAGCCGTCGTCGCCCGTCCCCGATCCCGGTACCATGAAGCCGCCCGCTCGCCCGCCAGTGCCGCATCCAGGTAGGCCTCCTGCTCCCGCGCCAGGTTCGCCGCGCGCTCGTAGGCCACCTCCGCCCGACGTCCTTTCCCGTGGAGCCGGGCCGTCTCCGCTTCCAGCAGCACGAGCTTGTGCGCGTAGTTGTCGGGAACCGCAGCGGCGGCCGCCCTCATCTGGCGCAGCGCGTCCGCGAGCAGCTTGCGTGCGGTTCGCGCAAGCGGCCCGGCGCCCTCCGCGAGCGCTTGGGCGGCGGCAACGCCGGCGTACAGCAGATACTCCCGGTAGTACGGCACAAAAGGAACCGCCCGCAGCGCCTCACGGCCGTCCTCGGCCAGGCGTACCGCCTCGGAAGGCCGGCCGAGCAGGCAGACGAGCTGGATGCGCAGCGTATAATACTGGCTGAGCAGCAGCGTGCGGGTCTCGTCGGCCCGGATGTCCGCGACCCATTCCGCTTCCCGCGCCTCGTCCCCGGCCAACAGCAGCCGTTCTTCCGCCCGGTCCTGCAAATGCCGGAGGAACCCCCCGTACAGCCGAAACAGCGAGCGAAGGAACGTATCCCGGAGCTCCTCCGCGAGCGCCTCCCCCCGCGGAAGGTCGCCTGCCAACCGATACAACCGGCCCGAAAGGTAGTTCACCCCCGCCCGCATGCTCGCCAAGATGCCCGAAGAATACGTCGATCCGCTCTCCTCTGTGAATTGCTCGAGCTGCCGGAGGTAAGGTTCCATGTGCCGAAGCGGCCGCAGGCGGATCATGAGCGGGTAGAGCGCTCCGTACACATTGTTTTTGCGGAAGACGCCGACGCCGGGCGCGTCCGCCAGCCGAAGCGCGGCCCGCGCCAGCCGGTCGGCCTGACGCTCGTCCCGAAACGCGAGGCCGACGATGCCCGCGAACGCCGCGTACGCCTCCGGCGAGACCGGACCGTTGCCGTGGCGGAGCGACAGCCGCACCGCCCTCGAGACGAGGACGGCGAGCAGCTTGTCGTCGGAAAAGCCGGCGGCGTTGGCCATCGCCACCAGCACCTCCGACACGCTCCGCAGATCGGCCTCGCGCATCTCCGGCAGACGCTCGATGCGGGAAATCCGCAGCCGAAGCATCGCCCGCGTGAGCGCCAGCTCCCGAAGCGCGGTCCATTTCCCGGCCCGCCTCGGCAGGCGGACGCCATAGTCGTCCAGCAGTTTGAACCCCCAGGTGATCGTCTCGCGATGCCGGTTGGCGTTGATATGGTGGTCCATTTGAACCTTATACACGCGAACACGGTCTCGCTTGCGGCGCGCTTTGGCCATCAATTGCCCCGCCATGGCGTCCGCCGACGCCAGGTCGCCCAGCGCGTACTCGCAGGACAGCCGGTCGAGCGCCAGCTCGAACCGCGCATCAAAGTCGCGTTCCCATGCTTCGGGGCCGAGCAGCGACTCCGCGGACGACAGGTAGTGCCGGGCCGCGCCGTAGTCGAACGCGGCTTTCGCCTTCCGGCCGGCCCGAAGGCTAAGCCGGGCAAGCAAGGACGTATCCGACTCGCCTGCAGGCGTCCCGACCTTCCCGCCCATCCCCAGGTTGAGATGGCCAACGATCTCGAACAGCCGCTGTTCCCGCTCGTCGCCCTCGCTGCGCGCCAGTATCAGCCGGCCCGCCTTCGCGTGAACGTCCCTGCGGCGGTCGGGAGTCAGCTCGGCGTACGCCGTCTGCCGGACCCGGTCGTGTCCGAACCGGTAAGCGGCGGGCGCCGAGAAGCCGCCGTGCCCCGCGGCAGGCGTCCCGGGGTCTCCTTCGCCGCCGAACGCCGGCGCACGCTCCGCCTCCCCGTCCGGCAGGAGCAGTCCCGCGGCCGCCGCGGGGGCCAACCCGCGGAAGACGTCTGCCAACGGGAGGCCGGCGACCTCGGCCAGGAAGGCCGCCTCGAACGCGCCGCCGAGCGCGGCGGCGATCGTCAACAGCTGCCGGGTACCGTCCGGCAGCCGGCGAATCTCGCGAACCATGAATCGAACGAGCGACTCGTCGTCCTCCGTCTCTTCGATCGCCTGCGCGTCCCAGATCCAGTCCTCCGTCGCGGGCCGGTAACGGAGCAGCCCGCCTTCGTGGATCTTCTGCAGCAGCCGGCGACTGTAATACGGATTGCCCGCCGTCTTGCGGAACAGGAGCGCCGACAGGCCGTACACCTCCTCTTCGGCGGAACCCAGCGCGTCGGAGACGACCCGGTTCAGCTCCCGAAGAGGCAGCGGAAAAAGCGACAGGCGGTGCACCCCGGCGTGCCGCGACATCTCCCGCAGCTCTTCCTCCGGGTCCGGCCGAGTCGGCCCCTCCAGACCATCGGCGCGCCCTGAAGCGCGCGACCGATCCTCCCCCGTCGCCGCCTCCCGTTCCTCCTCTTCGGCAGGACGATAAGTGCCGATCAGAAGCAGTCCCTTTATCCGCCGGTCCGCCATCAGCGCCTGCAGCAGCTTCCAGCTCGCCTTGTCCGCCCAATGCAGATCGTCGAGCAGCACAACCAGAGGACGCGCGGCCTCGCAGCACAGATGCATCATGTTCAAAAACGCGGCTTGAAACCGACGCTCGGCGGCGGCCTCCGGCATCGCCTCCGTCTTCGCGGGCGGTTCGACCAGCAGCTTCAGCTCCGGCACGAGCTCGGCCAGCAAGGCGCACCCCGAGCCTAGCCCGCGCTGCAATTTGCGCTTCCAGGCGCCGAGCCGCTCCTCGGGCTCCGTCAGCAGCCGCCGGACCCAGACCCGCAGCGCCTCCGCGAGCGGCTCGTACGGCCTGCCGCGGAGCAGCGGGTCGAACTTGCCGGTGACAACCGTCGCCTCCCCCTCGACGCGGCGGACGAGCGCGCTCGCCAGGACAGATTTGCCTACGCCTTCAGCGCCGGCGATCATCAAAGCGGCGGCACTCCCGCCCGCACAGCGGGTCCAAATCTCCTCGAAGCGCGCCTCTTCGGCTTCTCGTCCCCGCAGCGGCCCGGACCGGCGGAGCGCCGACGAGCGGTCGCGCGTCCCAAGCGGAAACGGCGCGATCCGCCGCTCCCTCGCCCAATCTGCCTCGCAGCGCGCCAGATCCGCTTGCAGCCCAGCCGCGCTCTGATAGCGTTCCTCGGGCGACTTGGCGAGCAGCTTGGCCACGATGGCCGAGACGGATTCGGGAATGAGACGGTCGTAGGTCCGAACCGGCTCGGGCCGGACAGCCTTGCGAACGTATGCCCACTCGGCCGCATCGGCCGCGCTCAGCGGTAGCCGTCCCGTCAGCCATTCGTAAAAAACAACGCCGAGCGCGTACAGATCTCCACGTTCGTCGCGGCTAGCCGCGCTACCGCTTTCCTCCGGGGGCGAATAGACGGGATCGGCTTCCGAGCGCGCGTACGCCTCGTTGGAAGCGAAGTCCGGAAGCGCGAGCTTCAGCCCCTCTCCTTCCTCCGGCCGGATGACGAATCGATTTGTCCGGATGGCCGGCGCCCGCCGTCCCTCGCGGTACCATCCGTTCAGCCATTCGGCAAGCTGACGAGCCGCCGGCAAAAAGCTCCCCATCCGATCCTCGCAGGCGTCGAGATACGCGTGCACTTCCATTCCTTTTTGCGTCCCGGGCGTCCCGGGCGTCCCGCGGCCGTCGGGGGCAGACAGCGGGCGCACGCTCCATCCCATTCCTTTTGAATGACTCATCGCAGGTCGTTCCCCCCAAGTCTCGCTGATTCGCATCGAAATCCTATGCTTAACCTATTCGCCGCCCGCGCGCCATCCCCTATCTGGATCCCCCGCTTTGTCGTCCGTTCCATCGCATGCGCCCGACGGCAAAGAGCCCCCCGCCGCGCGAACCGCGGTCGGGAGGCTCTCAAATCTTAAAGGGAACATTCGGCTCGCGATTCAGCCGCGATTAATTGTCATGGACCGGGCGGGAGGATGGCGCATGCGCAGCCGCGCCGTCCTCGCGCGGCTCGCGGTTCCGTCCCATGAACGGCCACCAGTTGGCTTCGCCGAACAACCGCACCATGACGGGGATGAACAGCGGCAGCACGACCAGCGCGTACAGGAACAGTCCGCCCAGCACGATCGTCGCGATCTGGAGCAGCGACATGACACCCGACGGCAGCATGGCCGCGAACGTGCCGCCCAGGATGACCGCCGCCGACAAAATGACGGTGCCCATGTTCATCATCGCCTTGAGGATCGCTTCCCGCGGCGGGAGATGGCGGTATTCCTTGAACCGGTCCATCAGGAAGATGCTGTAGTCGACGCCGAGCGCCATCAGCAGCACGAAGCCGAAGAACGGCACGACCCAGCTCGCGCCCGCATAGCCCAAGATCCGGACGAACACCAGCTCGTTGATCGCAAGCGAGGTGAAGTACGTGGCCAGCAGGGACACGATCAGGTAAAGCGGGATGACCAGCGAGCGGAACATCAGGATCAGGATGAGCCCGATGCCGACCAGCATAAGCACGACGGTCCGCGTATAGTCGCCGGACGAGATCGTCTTCAGGTCGTGGTTCATGCTCGTTACGCCGCCAACCGCGACGTCCGCCTTCGCATAGGCCGTTCCCTTGAGCGCGCGTTCGACTGCGGCCTGCACGTCCGGCGTCTTCGCCATCGTCTCGGTCGCGTACGGATTGCCGCCGAAGATGACGTCGAACTTGACGATCTTGCGGTCCGGCGAAAGATAGACGTCCAGCGCCTTCTGATAATCCGGATCTTGGATGGCTTCGTCGGGAATGAACCAGCCGCTCAGCTGCTTGTCGGGCGTCGAGGTCAATTCTCCGATGTAGCTCTGCGCGGATTTCAGCCCGCCGGTTACCTTGGTCAGGCCGTCCACGCTCTGGTTCAGCCCGTCGGTCAGCTGACCGAGCTGGCCGTTGAGCTGCTTAAAGCCCGATCCGATAGCCTGCTGGCCGGACGCCAGCTGGTCGAGGCCGCTCGACATCGACGGCAGCTTGGCGATGACTTGGCCTTGGCCGTCCGCCGCCTGCGCGATGCCGGCTTGCAAATCGGCGATGCCCGCCGACAGCTTGGCGAGTCCCGCGGCCAGCTTCGCCTGGCCGTCCGCCGCTTGCGCGAAGCCCGCGTTCGCTTGGGACAGCCCTTGGTTGACGCCGGCCAGCTTGTCGTTCAATTGCTTCAGCCCTTCTCCGAGCTGGGCCGAGCCCGCTTGGAGCTGCGTCACCGAGCCCTGCGCCCGCTGGAAGTCGGCGTCCTGCTTGAGCTCGGGATATTTCTCGGCCAGGCCGCCGAGGCCTTGGCCGAGATCCGCGAGCCCTTGCGTCAGCCCCTGCTGCTGCTGGGCGAGATCGCGATACGCCGTCGCGAGCTGGCCGAGCCCCCCGTCCAGCTGCTTGTAGCTGTCCTCCAGCTGCTTGCTGGCGGCCGCCAACTGATCGGCGCTCGCCTTGGCCTGCGCCAGCCCGTCGCTCAGCTGCTTGGCGCCGACCGAGCCGTCGCGCAGCCCTTTCTCGATGCGCTTTAGACCATCGCCAAGCTGGGTGACGCCCTGCTTCAGCGACTGCGTGCCGTCCACCAGCTTGTCGGCGCCGGCGGCCGCTCCGCTCAGCTTGGACGCGTTGCTCTCCAGCTCCTTGCTCGCGTCGGACAACCCCTTGGCGACTTGGTCGATGCCGTCCGCGCCCTGGTTCAGACCGCTGCCCAGCGTGTCGACCTGGGAGGCGACCTGGAAGTCCGAGGGCGCTTCGCCCGTCGGACGCGTGGCGCTGCGGACCGTCTTGACGCCGTCCACCTTGGCCAGCTCGCGGGATACCTGCTCGATCATCGCGAGGCCTTCGGACGTATCGAGCGCATGGTCCGTCTTCAGGACGACACTCGTCGGCAGCGACTCGCCGGGCCCGAAGCTGTCCGAAATCCGGTTGAAGCCGCGTACCGAGTCGTACTTGTCTCCGATTTCGTCCAGCGAGTTGAACGACGTCGTCCCTTTGTAGAAGCTGAGGAAAGGAACGAGCACGACAAGCAGCAGGATAAACGCCCACAGCGGCTTGCGCAGCGAGAAGCGTCCGGCGGCGCCCCACAGCCCGCTGGGCTTGTGCTCGAGCGAGCCTCGCGCCGGCCAGAAGATGACCGACCCGAGCGTAGCCATGAAGAACGGCACGAGCGTGACGAGCGCGATCATCAACACGGCGACGCCGACGGCGACCGCGACGGCCGACCGGTACAGACCGAACGTCGAGAAGCCGATCGACGCGAACCCGACCAGGACGGCGAGACCGGAAACGAGCACCGTCTTACCCGCGGTACGGTACGTATCCAGGATCGCTTGGACTTTATTCCCGCCGTTATGCGAGAGCTCTTCCTTGAATCGGCTGATCA
Organism: Cohnella baijiui; assembly: GCF_020731285.1. Lineage (GTDB taxonomy): Bacteria > Bacillota > Bacilli > Paenibacillales > Paenibacillaceae > Cohnella. The sequence continues at coordinate 35,727 of NZ_JAJFOW010000021.1, read as the reverse complement.
ACAGGATGCAGTAGTCCGTCCCGATCCCGAACATGACCGCGACCATGAAGATCTGGGTAAAGTTCGACAGCGGAAATTCCGCATACTTGACCAGGTAGGAGACGACCGATTGCGCCGCCACGTAGCTGATCCCGACCGTCAGAAGCGGGATGAACGGCGCGATGGCGGAGCGGAACACGAGGAACAGGATGGCGAGGATAAAGGCTACCGTGATATACTCCGTCTTCTTCAGCCCTTCTTCGGAGCTTTGAATGACGTCTTCTTGAATCAGCCAGTTGCCCGTATAGTAGTGCTCGATCTTCACATCCGCGACGGCTCGGTACAGCGCGTCGGCGGTTTCTTTGCCGTGGGCGTCGACGTTCAGCAGCACGAGAACCGTCTTGCCGTCCCCGGATACCATCTGCTTCGCCAGCTCCGGCGTGTCGAAGTGGGTGGTGACCGAAGAGATCCCGAGTTCCTCCTGCTTCGCCTTCAGCTCGTCGATTCCCCGCCGAATTTCCGCGAGATCTCCGTCGTTCAGCTTTTCCTTGCCCCCGAACACGAGCACCGTGGATTCCCCGCGCTGGCTGGTCTGGGATTGGGCGCTCATCTCGGCGATCCACTTGGAGGCGTTCGTGGACGAATAGCCGTCCGGCACGGTGATCTGCCCCTTATCCCGGACCAGATCGGCCATGTTCGGCGCCGTCAGCACGAGCCCCGCGACCGCCGCCAGCCATAGGGCCAGCACGATCCACCTGAACTTCACCATCGCTCTCATTCTTGACGCTTCTCCTCTCCCGCCGGCGCGTCCTGCTCGATCGGTTGGACCAACACATGCGCCAGCTTTTCATAGGTCTCTATGAACTGTGTGGCTTCCTTCTCGTCGAAGTGCCCCATATATCGGCTGAGGAGGGTTTCGAGCCTGCCGTCGATGTCCACGGCCATACGTTCGCCTTCCTCGGTCAATCGCAAATAGGTCACACGCCGGTCTTTGTCGTCGGGCAGCCGCCTGATGAGCGACTTGTCGAACAACCGCGAGATAATCGCCGTGATGGAGCTCTTGCCGACGCAAAACACTTCCGCCAGCTCCGAGGAGGTGCACTGCCCTCGCGAACGGATGTATTCGAGCGTGGCGAATTGGTCGACCGTCAGATCCTGCGGCATTTCGTCCCGGATCAAGGCGTTGAGCCGTCGCTGCATCGTGAACATCGCCGACTTGTAACGGCTGATAATCTGACTCAGCAGCTTGCAGTCGATCATGGTCTCACCTTCTCATAGATAGTTTCATAGGCGAATGGTTCTACAGATGAACTATATCAAAGGCCAAGCGCGAACGTCAAATGTCCGTTCTGTGAATGAACCGGCTTTCCCGCAACCATACTAATTGGGAAAGATACGAGACGACCCGATAAAGGAGCGCGATCGACGCATGCAAACCGAGCCTTACCGCTTTGCCAGCCTCCCGCAGGAAGACGTCGAACGGATCCGCCAGCTCGAGCAGCGCCTGCGCGAGACGAACGGTCACGAGGTGACCTTGATTGCTTACGAGCAAGCAGACCGGGAAGAGACCGCCTCCTCCTGAAAATCGCCCTGCCATGCGACAGAGCCGCTCCGATTTGGAGCGGCTCTGTTTTTTGCTATTCGCCGCCGTCTTTCATGGGGTAAACTTTCCATATTGATAGGTTTAGGCGTGCTCCCTTATCTTTTCCTGCGAGGAGATGAAGCTTCGATGAGACAAAAGCGGGCCGTCCGCAGGCACCGGTATGCCCTCATCGGGTACGACCCCGGGAGCGTGGAAGAGGCGCTCGAGATGTTCCGCACCGAGTTCGAGGACGTGAAGCGATCGATCGCTTCGGAAGAAGAAGCCTTCGAGGCCGAACGCCGCCGGCGCGCCGAGCGGAACGAGAGGATCCGGGAAGCGCTGATAGCGGCGCTCGCCGAAGAGAGGCGATTGATCGACGAATGAAACGACTTCGACTTGCTTTTCGGGGCCTGCGCCTGAGCAAGACGCGCAAGCGACTGGCGCAGGAGGCGGCCGCCCTGGCGTCGGCACGCCAGGAGCTGGAGCGGGTGAAGGCCGACCATGCCGGCCGTCTCCTGCGAATGGATCTGGATGCGAAGGATCTGGAGCGGCAGATCGCGGATACGCGAGGACGCATCGTCCAGTTGCGCACAGCGCAGACGAATCCGCCCGCGGCCTCCGCCGACGCGTCCGTTGCCGACGCGCCCCGCGCCCGGCTGGGGGACCGTCTCGTCCATGAACGCGTCGTCACGCGGGCGCAGCTGGACGCGGCGATGACACGGCAGCGGGATTACGGCGGGCGGCTCGGCGATATTTTGCTCGATATGGGCTTTGCGACCGAGGATCGGCTTCGGCCGTTCTTCAGCGCCGAGCCGCCCAAAGGCCGGCTCGGCGACATGCTGGTGGATGCCGGGCATATCACGCAGGAGCAGCTCGACAGAGCCCTCTCTTTTCAACAAAAAAGCGGAGGCTTGCTGGGCGACATCCTGCTCTCCCTCCAGATGCTGGAGCCCGGGCAGCTGTACCGCGCCATCGCGACGCAGCACGGCATCGGGCGGATCGGAACGGAAATCAGTCTCGACGCCCAGCTCCAACTGCCCGAAGCGATGGCCCGCTCGTTCGGCGCGATCGTCGTGCACCGGTACGCGAACCGCATCCTCCTCGCCGTGAGCGAGCCGCTGGACGACGAACGGCGCAGCGCCGTCGAAGCGTACTTGGGCATGCCGGTCGAACAAGTACTGGCTACGGCCGGCGAGATGGAGTTTTTCTGGAAGTCCGTCTATGAAGCGGAGCTGATGCAGGAAAGCACTTCGAAACTGATCGCCGAAAAGCCGGAAAATTCGGCGCACGTCACCTTTACCCGTCGTCAGAAAGTCGTCTTGTTCGCCGTCCTGTTCGTATTGGCGGGCTGTTTGGCGTGGAACTGGCTCTGGACGCTTATCGTCCTGAATATCGCCGTCCAGCTCGTCTATTTTACGATGTCCGTCATCAAGTTTGCGATCATTCTGTTCGGAACGAAGCGCGGCGCCCAACTGCGGTTTGCGCCCGAAGAGATCGCCGCCGTCGACGAGCGCGAGCTGCCGGTGTATACGATCCTCGTGCCGATGTACAAAGAGAGCAACGTCATTCCGCATCTGCTGCGCAACATCGAGCGCCTCGATTATCCGAAGGCGAAGCTCGACGTCCGCCTGCTCATCGAGGAGGACGACGTCGAAGCGCAAGAGCTGCTCCGGTCGATGAAGCTGCCTTCCTACTACACGGTGCTCGTCATTCCGCACAGCCTGCCGAAGACGAAGCCCAAGGCTTGCAACTACGGCTTGATCCGCGCGCGCGGGGAATACGTGGTCATCTACGACGCGGAGGACCGGCCCGATCCCGACCAGCTCAAGAAGGTCCATCTGGCCTTCCAAAGCAGTCCGCCCGAGTGCTGCTGCATCCAGGCCAAGCTGAACTACTTCAACAGCGAGCAGAATATGCTGACCCGCTGGTTTACCCACGAGTACAGCATGTGGTTCGAGCTGCTGCTTCCCGGCGTCATGCAGCTCGATATCCCGATTCCGCTCGGCGGCACGTCCAACCATTTCAAGATGAAGGCCTTGAAGGAAATCAACGCCTGGGACCCGTACAACGTGACCGAAGACGCGGATCTGGGCATCCGGCTGTACAAGGAAGGCTACAACACGGCCATCGTGGACTCCCGCACGTGGGAGGAGGCCAACAGCCGCTACGGCAACTGGATCCGCCAACGCTCGCGTTGGATCAAGGGCTACATGCAGACTTGGCTCGTCCATATGCGCCATCCGCTGCGCCTGTGGCGGGACCTCGGGACGAAGGGCTTTCTCGGCTTTCAGGTCATGGTGTTCGCCACGCCGATGCTGCCGCTGCTCAATCCCGTGTTCTGGCTCATGATCCTGCTCTGGTACGGCGCCAAGCTGTCGTTCATCCCGATGTTCTTCCCCGGACCGGTCTATTACTTTGCCGCCGTCGAACTGTTCGTGGGCAACTTCCTGTTCATCTACAGCCAGACCGCAGGATTCTATTGGGTAACCAAGGAAATGCGCCTTGCCGAAGACAAAACATTTTCATTCTCCCTTGTCAAATACACGCTGCTGACGCCGGTCTACTGGGTGCTGATCAGCATCGCGGCGGTCAAAGCCGGCATTCAGCTAATCACCAAGCCCTTCTACTGGGAAAAAACGACGCACGGCCTGACCGGCGAAGAACCGCCCGCGGGAATGCCGGGACAGACGTCGCTCTAACGAAAATCAAGGCCTGCTTCAGGCGAAAATGGGGGCTTTTATGACCACTCCGATCCAAAGCCGCTGGCCCCGCCTGGTCTTCCTCCTCGTCTTCGTGCTGGAGCTGGGGACGGGCTATTATTTGGCGCACATCTACGGCTTTATGTCCGGCGATGCCTCGAGCCGCGTGGCGAACGCTTTCTACGTGCTGTACAGCCGTTTTCCGGCGCTCGCCAACATCGGCTTCGTGTGGAATCCGCTGCCGAGCGTGCTCGAGTTGGTTCCGCTGATCTTCTACCCGATCTACAAGCCGCTGGCTTCGTCGGGACTCGCGGCCGTCCTGCTCAGCAGCCTGTTCACGGCTTGGTCCGCGGCGCTTCTCATGCGGGCCGGTCTCGTCTTCGGGCTGCGCCGGAGCGTCAGTCTGCTGTTCGCGCTCCTCTACGCGCTGAACCCGTATATGTTTTACTACGGGGCAAACGGTCTCACCGAAGCCGTCTTCGTCAGCTTCGTGCAGCTTTGCGTCGTTTATCTGCTGCAATGGATGGCGAAGGCGGAAGTTCGTCCGCTGCTCGTCGTCGCCTTCGCGCTGGCGCTGGCGTTCTGGACGCGGTACGAGACGGTCACGTTCGGGATGGGCGTCGCGCTGGCCGTCGGCCTGTGGATTTGGCGCCGGAGCGAGGAGAGCCGGCGGGAGCGCTGGCACGAGACGGAGGGGACGTGGATGCTGGTGCTCGCGCCGGTCGTCTTTTCGGGGCTGCTCTGGATTTTTTTCAACGCTACGATCATGGGCGACCCGCTATACTTCCTCACCTCGTCCTACAGCAACCTGGGACAGGCCGAGTTGATCAAAGACAATCCCGTCTTCGCCAAGCTGGCAGGCCATCCGTGGGAGACGGCCCTCTTCGTCGGACACAGGCTGTCCTACTTCAGCATCCCGCTGCTGCTCGTCCTGCTTCTGCGGCTCGTCGAGCGCAGGCTGTTCCGCGTAGACACCGCCGTGCTGCTTGCGCTCGTGCTGTCGATTCCGGCCATGCAGTACGGGCTGCTTCTGAAAGGAGGATCGGCGGCCTGGATCCGGTACTATCTGTACCCGTTTCCGGTGTTGGCTGCCTGGCTCCCGTACGAGATCGGCCAATTGAAGCTGCGCCGGACGGGGACGGTCGTTCTGCTGCTGGGCTTCCTCGCCAGCGCGGCCGTGATGGGGCTGCTCATGACCGACCCCAAGGTTGCATCCGACGAATACGAGGCGTTTCACCGCAGCAAGCTGTACGCCGAGCAGCAGGCGGGCAAGCAGGTCGCCGCCTATTTGAACGATCGGGCGCCGAAAGGGCTCGTCCTCACGGATTCGTTCAGCAGCTTCCGGATCGTCATGGACAGCGACCGCCCGCGGCGCTTCATCGTGACGAGCGACCGCGACTTCGCCGAATCGCTGGAGGATCCGGCGAAGAGCCAAGCCGGATATGTGCTGCTGCCCAATCCGCAAGCCGTGCTGACCCTTGACGCCATTAATCAACGTTACCCGCGCCTTTACGAAGAAGGAGCGGATTGGGCGGCGCTGGAGATGACGTTCGGCGGCTACTGGAAGCTTTACCGGGTCGTCAAACCACATACCGGCGGATAAAGCCCAACACCGTATTGCGATAGCCGTCCGGGTCGGTGACGAACGACATGCCGTGCTGCGCGTTCGGGACGATCAGCTTTTGTTTTTCGCCGGAGGCCGCCTCGAACAGCTGCTCCACCATCTTCGTCGGAACGAACGTGTCGCAGTCCCCGTGGATGAAAAGAATCGGCTTGCGCGCCCGGCGGATTTGCCGGAGGGCAGAAGCTTCCCCGAAAAAAAAGCCGGCCCTCAGCTTGCAGATGAGACTGGTTAATGGGATGAAGGGAAACGACGGCAATTTGAACATTTGCTTCAAATGATAGCTCAGGATGCCGGTAACCGAGCTATAGGCGCAGTCGGAAATGATGCATTTGACCTGCTCGGGGAGCGTTTCTCCGCAGACCATGAGGACGGTGCCGCCACCCATCGATACGCCGTGCAGCACGATTTGAACCTGCTCGCCGATCCGCTCGACCACGTAGTCGATCCAGCGCAAATAATCTTTGCGGTCATGCCAGCCGAAGCCGATGTAGGTGCCGTCGCTGTGGCCGTGTCCGCGGTTGTCCGGCATCAGCACGTGGTAGCCGGATTCGTGGTACAGATGGGCGAAAGCCGCCATGTCTTCGCCTTGGCCCGAGTAGCCGTGAGCCAGAATGGCTACCTTATCCGTAGGACGGTCAGCCGGGAGAAAGTGCCCGCGCAGATGAAGATCGTCCTCGGAGCGGATCTCGACGTCCTCGAACGGCTGGCTTTCGTACCAGCGCTGTGTCGCTTCCCAGGCGCTCTCCTCCAACTGCGGCATATTCGGGTCCGTGCGAAGAAACGCCTTGGGGTTGCGGCCGACGCCTAGACGGTACAAGTACAGACTGATCGCGATCAACAGCAGCGCGATAAGGGCTACGCCCGCAACCATAATGGTCAATACCCGCGTCATGATTCGCTCCCCCTCCAACCTAACCTTCCGCGTTCCCATAAGTTGCGCCGCCTCCGGCAGGTTCATGCAGGCCCGGACGCGACAAAAAAAGACGCTTCCAGCCATGGGGATGGCAAGGAAACGTCTTGGGGGCTGGCTCCTGGTCGCAGGGTTCTGCCCTGCAGGCATGCCGTTCTGCCGTCAAACATCGCGCGGCCGGTCTGCCGTGCGGTCATGCGTTCAAGCGCGGTCAAGCATAAAGATGACCGACGGACCGTCCGGCTACGCGAGCCAGACGGTCTTTTCCGTGCCGGGTACGCGCTTCGCCGGTGCCGGCGTCATGTCGGGATAGCCGAGGTAGACCAGGCCGACGACCTCCTCCTGGCCCTCCAGACCGAACGCCGCCTGCATCTTCGGGTGGTAAGCCGGCTCCCCCGTCCGCCATACCGCGCCCAGACCGAGCGCGTGGGCGGCGAGCAGCAGATTTTGCACCGCGGCATGGGCGGCGGCTCGCTCCTCCGCGAGGATCGCGCGCGGCTCGCCGGTCGGCGCGCTAATGGCCGCGACGACGACCGGCGAGCGGAACGCCTTCGCTTCCTCGCGGGCGATCCGGTCGGCCCGCTCGTCGGCCGGCATATCGGCCGCCCAGCCTTCCGCCGCGATGTCCGCGTAGGCGCGGCCCAATGTGCGGCGGCCTTCGCCGGTCATGACGACGAATTTCCACGGTTCCGTATGAAAGTGATTGGGTGCCCAGACGGCCGCCTCGATGATTTGCTCGACGAGCTCGCGGGGGACCGGATCGGATTTGACTTTACCGATGCTGCGGCGGCCCTTGATAGCTTCGAAAATGTCCATGGAATGTTGCCTCCTGCCTGATTTCCTCGAGGCTGCGATTCGGAATGATCCTCTCCGCCCTCTACCGAATCATAACCCGATCGGACCATCGTATCAAACCGTGTCCGCCTTTTCGCCCGCCTCGATCTCGGTACCGGCCACCTCACGCACCGCAGCTTCAAAGGCGCGGGGATGATCCAGGGAGAGGTACAAGTAGATCACCTCCCGGGGCAAAAAGAAAAAGCCGGAAACGCGCAGCGGCGCGCGCAAAGTCACGCGGACGTTCGACTGGCCGAACACCGGCTCGGCCGAGATGCGGCGCATGCCGAGATCGAGCTTCGTATCCGGCGCAACCGGCTCCACGGCCGCGATCCGACGCAGCGGGACGTCCGCCTGTATGCGAAGGCCGTAGCGCAGCCGGAGGCGGTCGCCTTGGATGCGAACCGGCTGCAGGACCGAAGCGCGGTAATCCGCCCACAGCCAGGCGATCATCCAGGCGCTGGCCGCCGTCAGAATCCATGCCGCGATGGGCGACCACAACGCCGCAACCCAGTGTACGCCGACCGCTTCGAAAACGAGGATCTTCGTCACGATGGCGAGGATCAGGCCGTGGTTGTTGTGCCTGTGATACGAAAACGCGTGCGGTTCATCGGCCGAGACGGGCTTACGGCGTCTCCACGAGAAGACGAGGTAGTAAACCATCAGAATGTCGTGCAGCCAAATCGAGGCGAGTTTGCCGATGCCGGCCGTTCGCTCGACGGCTTCACGCAGCGCCTCTGCTGTATCCGGCTGTGCCCGTCTCGCCTGAAGGAAGCTGCGGACGATCAGGTAAACGACACGCATTTCGTAGAAGACGACAGCTGCCTCTACGGCAATGATCAAGAGCTCGACGTACCAAGCGGTCCGCCACACGGTCCCCCGCATCGCGGTGGGCAGGATGAACCAGGCCGCCGCGGCGCCGGCGGCGGGAAGCAGCAGCACGCGGGACTTTTTTGCGCCCGGCCGGCGGGCGACGAGAAACCAATAAGCGAGCGGGATGACGAGCATGAAGTCGAACAAGATGGCGTACCCGAGCAGGCGATCGTCCTCCGGGCCGTTCGGCAGCGCGCGGGCGATCAGCGTATCAGCGGCCACGATGAAGGCGGCGACGAGGAGGAAGCGGAGGAAGGAACGGGATGAGACTGCGTTTTTCCAGACCATGCGGAGACCTCCTGTTCAAGGAATGGGGTTGAGATACTCCCAGTATATTGGAATTTTTGCAACCTTGAAGGTGCCGGTGCGTCTTAGAAGTGACGGTTTGAGGGCGATTCCACCTGCGGGTGAAGAACCTAGCTGAAGGGAGCATTTTGCTCCAACCGGCGCTGGGACGCGAGGGTGCGGTTCGCGCCCCTTCGATCGGATTGGACGAGGAGGAAGCTGGAATGAGGAGACAGTTTCGTTCGCTGCTTGGGGGGATCATCCGTTTGGGGTTGATGGGAGTATGCCTGTTGTTTTTGGCGCAAGCGCCGACGGCTTCGGCGGACTGGGCTTTCCGCTTCGTCGTCTATGACGGCCATCTCTACCGGGTAACGGATACCTTGGTGGAGCCGGACCGGATCGGCGATCGGATCGGCGAAGTCACGCGCTACTCCGACCGCGAGGGCACGTATGCCGGCAACTTTTCGAATACGTTTCCGAAGGGGACGCCGTATTTCGCCATTCAAGAAAAAGATATGCGGCAGGCGATCGCGGTGCGGACGGATTCCGGCAGCTACGTCGAATGCGCTTACGAGGGGGAGTATGCCGGGGGCAAAGGCACGCCGATGACCGCCTTGCGCGAACGAGTACGTTCCCATACGGGCGCGTGGTTCGGCGGCGCGGCGGGATTGCTCCTGTTGGCGCTCGCTGCCGCTTGGCTGTTGGCGCGCAGAAGCCGCGGACCCGGTTCCTAATGCCGATCGCAAACGAACCTGATTTCTCAATTTTTCTTGAATAGTCATTAAAGTAATGCTACCTTATTCTGGTGGGAGGGATGATCTTGTCCAGGCGCAAAGAGTTCGATATGACGGAGGTTCTTGATAAAGCGACGGATTACTTCTGGCAGCATGGTTATGAAGGCACATCGATTCAGGATTTGGTGCAACATCTCGGGGTCAAGGCTCAAAGTCTTTATAACGCTTATGGAGGCAAGCGGGATTTATTTTTAGCGTCGCTTCGGAATTATGTGCGCCAAAGCACGGTGATTTCTACACTTGAACAAACGGCTTCGGGAAAAGAAGCGATCGTCAAGGTGTTTCGCGATTTGCTTGACGACCTCGCCCGCTCGGAATGCAAAAAGGGATGCTTCATGTTCAATACTTCCGTCGAACTCGCCCCGCACGATCCCGAGATTGCCGAATTTATCGAAAAGGAAAGAACACGCAGCGAACTCGCTTATTACCAGGCATTGCTTCGTGCTAAGGAACAGGGGGATATCCCCAAGCGACATTCGGATTTGATGGCGCTGGCGCGATATTTGCACAACGCCCAAGGGGGATTAACGGTGACCGCTAAAACCGTTTCGGATCCGTCGGTTCTAGAGGACATCGCGAAGGTCACGCTTTCGATCTTCGATTGAAAGCGGATGTTTTTTGATCTATTTTTTAGTGATCATTCAAAAATGGGCAAGGACGCTCGCCATTGCCGGATCATGGGTGGACGCGCATGTCGTTGTCACTCTCCTCCAGATCGCCCGCTTTGCTGCCCCCAACATCCTAACTGGTGGACTCCGTCGGTTCCAGAGGACATCGCCACCTAGCTGGGGGACTTCGTCGGTTCCAGAGGACATCGCCATCAGCCGTATTTTCGCGCTTCATTCTTTAACGGTCGTTCAAAATAAAACGTAGAGGAGAATGGTACATGAACAAGTACCTAGTCGTTTATTTGCTTGCTTTTAGCGTATTTATCATGGCGTCTTCGGAAATCGTGGTGGCAGGCATCCTGCCCATGATCGCGCGGGACTTGCATGTGTCCGTCGGCGTTGCCGGACAATTGGTGGCCGCCTATGCCATTGTCATCGCCGTGGGCACGCCCATTCTGCTGTCGCTAACTTCCAAGCTGGAGCGAAAAAAGCTGCTGCTGCTTTCCTATTCGGTGTTCAACGCCGGCAATTTGGTCGCCTTTTACAGCTATTCATTCCCCGTTCTCATGGCTTCCCGGATCATTCAAGCGGCAAGCATGGGCGTATTTACCGTCATCGCTCTGACGGCGGGAGCGAGTTTGGCGGCCCCGGAAAAGCGCGGAAGCGCGATCGGCACCATTGTGATGGGAGCAAGCGCGGCATTGGTTCTCGGGGTTCCCTTGGGAACGCTAATCGGCGACTATTGGGGCTGGCACGCCATCTTTTTGCTGATTTTTATAGTAGGGACTTTGCCGATTATCGGAATCGCGGTGCTCTTTCCCAAATTGGAGCCTCCTGAATCGGTTTCGCTGAAAACCCAACTTGCGGCTTTGCGGGATCGGCGAATCGGGAGCAGTCTGCTCATCACGTTGTTTTGGATCATCGGCTATCAGACCATGTTCACCTATATCTCCCCCTTCCTTCAAAAGACCGCCGATTTGAATTATTCGCAAATCAGCTTTGCGCTTTTCCTATCCGGCCTTTTTGCGGTACTGGGCTCGCGTTTCGGAGGATACGGCGCCGATCGTTGGGGGGCCTTTCGGATTTTGCTCGTCAGTTTGCTGCTTCACGCTGCCGCCTTAGCCCTTCTTCCCTGGGCCGCGGCCACTTTCGCCGGAGCGTTGCTCCTCCTGACCGTATGGATAGGCTCCGCCTACATGACAACGCCTGCGCAACAGTACTATCTGGTCTCCCTGTCTCCCGACCCGTCCATGTCCGGATTAACGCTCGGCTTGAACAATTCCATCCTGCAACTCGGAATCGCCATCGGAGCCGGAATCGGCGGATGGGTGACGAGCCGAACTTCCGTCTTGAATCTGGGGTGGGTTGGCGCATTGAGCATCATGTTAAGTTTGCTTGCGGTATTTTACTCCTTCTCCTTAAAAAGCAAAGTGGCACATGGAAGGAACAACGAATGACGATAGCAGTCGTTACAAGCCGTTAGAACGTACGTATGTAAACGACCTAGCTTGGCGGCCAGTTGCTTCATTCGGCAAATGTGCGTATGTAAACTACCTACATCGGCGGTCGGCAGCTTCTTTAGGCAAATGTATGTATGTAAACTACCTACATTGGCGGTCGGCAGCTTCTTTCGGCGAATGTGCGTATGTAAACTACCTACATCCGCGGGCGGCAGCTTATTTCGGCGAATGTACGTATGTAAACTACCTACATCGGCGGGCGGCAGCTTCTTTCGGCGAATGTACGTATGTAGGCTACCTACTTTGGTGGGCGGCAGCTTCTTTCGGCGAATGTGCGTATGTAAACTACCTACTTCGGCGGTCGGCAGCTTCTTTCGGTGAATGTGCGTATGTAAACTACCTACTTCGGCGGTCGGCAGCTTCTTTAGGCAAATGTGCGTATGTAAACTACCTACATCGGCGATCGGCAGCTTCTTTCGGTGAATGTGCGTATGTAAACTACCTACATCGGCGGTCGGCAGCTTCAATCGACGAATGTGCGTATGCAAACTACCTACTTCGGCGGTCGGCAGCTGTAATCGGCGAATGTGCGTATGTAAACTACCTACATTGGCGGGCGGCAGCTTCTGTCGGCGAATGTGCGTATGTAAACTACCTACATCGGCGGTCGGCAGCTTCTTTCGGCGAATGTGCGTATGTAAACTACCTACATCGACGGTCGGCAGCTTCAATCGACGAATGTGCGTATGTAAACTACCTACATCGTCGATTGGCGGCATCGCCCCCCCTCCCCAACTGCAAAAAACCAGGGCCGCAGCCCTGGTTTTTCAATCCATTTTGCCGTCTTCACTCGCCGTCATGCAGTTCCGCGTCCGTCAAGTCCAACCACCGCATCTCGGCCGGGGTTAGCGAGACGGACAGCGCGCCCGCGCTGGACAGCAGCTCCGACGTCTCGTTGGGGCCGATCAGCGCGCAGGTCGGGAACGGCTGGCGCAGCACGAACGCCAGCGCGATCTGGTTGGCGTCGACGCCCTTGCGAGCCGCCAGGAAACGCGCGCGGTCGAGCCGTTCCCAGTTGGCGTCGCTGTAGTAAACGCGAACGGCCTCGGCGTTGTCGCGGCGCTCCGGCGAGAAGCGGCCGGTGAAAAATCCGCCCGCCTGCGAAGACCAGGACAGCAGCGGCAGCTGCGTGCGCGCGTGCCAGGCGGCGTAATCGTCGTCAACGGAAATGCAGCCTGGCCAGCGCGGCTCGTTCGGCTTCGCAAGACTGAGGTTCGGGCTGTTGCACGCAAAGCCCGTCAAGCCATGCGCGGCCGCGTAGTCGTTGGCCTCCTGAATCCGCCGGGCCGTCCAATTGGACGCGCCCAGCGCAAGACAGCGCCCCGCTTCGAGCTGCGCGTTCAGCGCCTCCACGATTTCGCCGACCGGCCGCGCCGGATCGTCGCGGTGGAGCATGAAAATATCGACGTAGTCCGTCTGCATGCGCTCGAACGTGTCCGCGAGGTCCCGCTCCATCGCCTCCTGCGTCACGCGCGGGCCGTTCTCGTCGTGGTGCGCGCCTTTGCCGATCAGGACGAGGTCTGCCCGGTTGCCTCGCTCCCTCATCCACTGGCCGATCGCGCGCGCTCCGCTCGGGCCGTATACGTGCGCCGTGTCGATCGTGTTGCCGCCGATGCCGAAATACGCATCGAGCAGCCCCGCGGAATACGCCATCCGTTCGTCGCTCAGCATCATCGACCCCATCACGAGCTGCGCGCAGCCCTGCTCCAGTCCCGGTATGTCCACCCTCTTCATGCTAGTCACCGCCATCTGTCCCCCATTCCTCTCTCTGGATTAGAGCGTAATGCGCGTTCTTTCTCTAGCCGACCGGTAGCAGGCGTCGATCAGCTTCATGTTCAGCACCGCATCTTCCGGCTCGAAGGCCGGCGCCTCGCCGAATACCGTTCGGGCGAAGCTGTCCGCCTGCAGCGCGTACTGATTCACCCGGGAAGCCGGCTCTTCCCGGCGCTCTCCCTTGGCGTGCAAAATATAGTCGGGCGAATCCGCCCGCGGCAGAAACGTCTCCGGAATCTCGATGCGCCCTTCCGTCCCCACGATCTCGACGAAATTCCGGAAGTCCGCCCACATGCCGCAATCGAACGTCAGCGCCACGCCGCCCGCGAATTCGACCAGTCCCGACGCCATCATGTCGACGTTGTCGTGTCCCGGCGAGAAAAACGCCTGCACCGTAACCGCCTCCGGCTCTCGCTCCAACAGATAGCGGGCCGCGGTAAGCGGGTATACGCCGACGTCGTACAAGCCCCCGCCGCCCCATTCGGCGCGGTAGCGGATATTGGCCGCATCCCCGGCGTTGTTGAACGTAAACGCGCCGCGGATCGCGCGCAGCTCTCCGATGGCGCCGCTGCGGATCAGCTCGCGGATCTTGCGCATCCGCGGATGATGGCGGTACATGAACGCCTCGGCCAGGTGCACGCCGGCATTGCGGCAAGCGTCCGCCATCTCCTGCGCCTCCCGCGCGTCCAGCGCCAGCGGCTTTTCGCAGAGCACGTGCTTGCCCGCTTCGGCCGCGCGGATCGCCCATTCCCGGTGCAGATGATTCGGCAGCGGAATGTATACGGCGTCGACCGCCGGATCCGCGAGCAGCTCCTCGTAGCTGCCGTAAGCTTTGGCGATGCCGAACTTGTCCGCGATTTCGCGGCTCTTGGCCGCGTCCCGGCTGCCTACCGCCTCCAGCACGCCGAGCTCCGTTTGCGCGATGGCGGGCATCACCGCGTTCACCGCGATGTTCGCGCCCCCGACGATTCCCCAGCGAAGCTTGCGATTTTCCATGTCCATCTCTCCTCAGGTCTCATTGTAGGCCCGACCGCCGCTCGCGTATAGGCCACAATCTTGTGAATCAATAAGACAATATTGCGGAAATAGGGCCGCTTCCCCGCCTTACTGTGCCGACAGCGCGCTGCGGGCGGCGAGGATGTACCTGGCCTGATCCAGCGGATTCGCGCCCCGGCGCTTTCGCTCGGCGTCCACATCGGGCGGGCTTTCCTGATAGCCGCCGAAGGAGGTCGACAGCACGCCGCGCCCCTTGGTCATCGAACCGAGACGCGCCGGAAAATCGAGCGACGTCGCGACGGGCAGCACGCCCTCGATCTCCATCCGCTCCCCGGCCAGCACCGGCGTCTCGAAGACGCCGCGCATGACGATCAGCTCGTTCATCACTTTGCCGCCGAATTCTTCGGGGACCGACAGGCGAAAGCGCAGCAGCGGCTCCAGCAGCCGGGTCCCGATGCGGGCGAGGCCGTCCATGATCCCCATCGGCGTCGCGATGACGAAGTCGAGCGGGTGCGTGTGCCAGACGTGGTGCTCGCCTTCGATCAGCGTCACCTTGAGATCGGTCACTTCCCAGCCGCGCAGCCCCTGCTGCAGCGCCTCGGGCACGCGGCGGGCCACTTCGTTCCGGTAGCTTTCGAGCAGACGCTCCCCGCGCACGGTCGACGCGTATACGAGACCGCTTCCCCGCGGCAGCGGCTCGATCGAGAAGCGAAGAATGGCCCAGCACGGCTTCGGTGCGAGATAGGCGACGTAGCCCTCGCCCATCCCTGCCGGCGTCTCCTTGTAGATAACGGACGGCGCGCCGAAGGTGACGGCGAGGCCGAACCGGCTCTGCAGCACGCTCGCAAGCACCTCCGTCTGAATCGGCCCCATCACTTTCAGATGCAGCTCCCGCTCGTCCTGCAGCCACTGGAGATCGAGATGCGGATCTTCGTCGGCCAGCTCTTGAAAGGCGGCCACCACTGCCGGGTACTCCGCCTCGTTTTGCCAATGCGCCTGCACCGTCAGCAGCGGCACGGCCATCCGGCGTTCCCCGGGCACTCCTGCGGGCGAGCCGACGAAGTCCCCGATCCGCGCCCGGCTCCATCCGCAGACGGCGGCGATATCGCCCGCCTGGAGCAAGCCGACGTCCTCCGCCTTCCGGCCGTCGATCTTGCGGATCTGCGTCACCTTGTCCGTCGTGTCCTGCGTCGCGTTGCGCACGGTGTCGCGGTTGCGTATCGTACCGCCGTAAAGCCGCACGTAAGCGACGCGTCCCATGACCGGGTCCCGTTCCAGTTTGAAGACGACACCGGCCACGTCCGCGTCGGGGTCGCCTCCGGGCGACGGGAGCAGGTGCACGATCGCGTCCATCAGCGCGCCGACCCCGATCCCTTTGCCCGAAGCGCCGAACAGGATCGGGAACAACTCGCCCCGGCGCGCGCGTGCCGTCAACGCAGCCGATACCTCTGCGCACGGCAGCGTCCCCTCCTCCAGATAGTGCGCGAGGAGCCGCTCGTCCCGCTCGGCGACCGCTTCGGCCAGCAGCGTGCCGAACGGACCGCCCGCCGCGAGCGCCTCGTCGCTCTCCGTAAGCGACCTCGCCCCCGCGAACGTCGCTTCTGCCCCCTGCGGCGCCTGCGCCGGCACGGCGTCCGCCGACAGCAGCCTGCGCACCTGCGCGACCACCGCCGCCGGATCGGCCCCGATCCGATCCATTTTGTTCACATATATCAAAGTAGGAATCCGCAGCTCTCGCAGCGCCTGCCAGATCACCTCCGTCTGAGCCTGCACCCCTTCGACCGCCGAAACGATCAGGACGGCGCCGTCCATGACCCGCAGCGAGCGTTCGACCTCGGACAGGAAGTCGACATGGCCGGGCGTGTCGACGAGATTGACGCCGACGTCCCGCCATTCGAACCGCGTCACCGCCGCGCGCACCGAGATGCCGCGCGCCCGCTCCACCTCGAGCCAGTCGGTCTGTGCCGTGCCCGCATCTACGCTGCCGGGCGCGCGAATCCGCCCGCTCCGGTACAGCATCTGTTCCGTCGTCGTCGTCTTGCCCGCGTCGACGTGCGCGAATAGACCGACGTTCCGCAATCCTTTCATTTCCCCTCGTCCCCTTCGAAAGCCCTTTCTTCCTCTTCATTGTAGCGCTCCGGGGAAGGACGTCAATTTTCGACGCCCGCTTGCGGCCGCGAAGAACGAACCCGTTCGGGATGATCCGGCTTGGGTACAGAGATAATAACCAACAACCCCCGCTTCAGGTAAGGAGACCCGGCCTCATGAGATCGCTGTTCGCCATCTATGCCCGAGACATCCGCCGCATCGCGACCAACCCCGCCGCCGCGGTCATCATCCTGGGACTCGTCGCCCTGCCCTCGCTGTACGCCTGGTTCAACATCGAGGCGTCCTGGGACCCTTATTCGCAGACGGGCGGCCTCGCCGTGGCCGTCGTCAACGACGACAAGGGCACGACGCTGCGCGGCAAGCCGATCAACATCGGCAAGGAGATCGTCTCCTCCCTCCGGGACAACCGCAAGATCGGGTGGGTGTTCACGGACGAGAAGACCGCCATGAGCGGCGTCCGGCATGGCGACTACTACGCGAGCATCCTCATTCCCGAAGACTTCTCCGCGAGGCTCGCCACCGTGCTCGCCGCGAATCCCCAGCAGGCCGAGATCGACTATTACGTAAACGAGAAAATCAACGCCGTGGCGCCGAAGATCACCTCCAAAGGGGCGAGCGGCATCGTGGAGGAGGTCAGCGCAAACTTCGTCAAGACGGCGAACGGCATCATCTTCGGCATCTTTAACGAGGTCGGCAGCGAGCTCGAGGCGAACCTCCCGACGATCGAGAAGGTCAAGGCGATCCTGTTCCAGGTGGAGGCGGCGTTCCCCCAAATCCGGCAGGCGGTCGATACCGCCCAGTCGGATCTGGCAACGCTGAACGGCATCGTAGGCAAAGCGCAGCAGCAACTGCCCGCCGTCGTCCAGCTGGCCAAGGAGGGACAGAGCCTCGCCGGCCGGGCGGAAGAAGCGTTGAAGACGAGCAAGACCGCGCTCGCGCAGATGAATCCGGCGATCAAGCAGGATCTGCTGTACCTGCAGCAGACCGCCACGGCCGCCCAGGCGGTGACGGGCCTTCTTGCCGCCGCCGAACCCGACCTGGACGCCGTCCGGCAGGCCGCCGCCCGAACGGCGGATCGGCTGGATACGGCCGGTCAGGTCGCCGGCCGGATTTCGGCCCTGTTCGGCCAGCTCGATCGTCTCGCGGGCGGGACGGGCCGGTTCTCTTCGGCCGTCTCCAAGCTGAATCAGGTGCAGACGAACTTCAAGCAGCAAGCCTTGACGCTACGCGCGGTCGCGGATGCCGCCGGCCGCGGCCAGCAGCCCGCGAAAGCGCTCGTGGACCGGCTGAACACGCTGTCCGGGCAAGCCGCCGGTGCGCTGGGCGATCTGCTCGGCCGCTACGATAGCGAGATCGCGCCGCGCGTCTCTGCGGCGGTGGACAAGGCCGCCCAGACCGCCGCCAAGGCGCAAGCCGCGCTCGGCGAAGCCGTCTCCGCCCTGCCCGACGTGAACAAGCTGCTGGCCGACGCCGCCAAAGGCACGCAGATCGGCGGCAAAGAGCTGGCCCGCATCCGGCAGGATCTACCTGTCGTCGAGCGTCAAATCAAAGACATCGCCTCCAAAATCCGGTCATTTGAGCAGACCAACAACCTTCGGGAGATCATCCGGCTGCTGCGGCACGACGCGCGCAAGGAAAGCGAGTTTTTTGCCGCGCCGGTCGCGCTCAAGGAAAATCGGCTGTATCCGATCCCGAACTACGGGTCCGCGATGTCGCCTTTTTTCACGACGCTGTCGCTCTGGGTCGGCGCGCTGCTGCTCGTGTCCGTGCTGACGGTCGAAGTGCACGAGCCCGGAGCAGACTACCGCAGTTGGCAGATCTACTTCGGCCGCTACCTGACGTTCGGCACGCTGGCGGTGCTCCAGTCGGTCTGCGTCACGCTGGGCGATATGTACTTGCTGGGGACTTACGTGCTGGAAAAAGGGTGGTTCGCGCTCTTCGGCATGCTGCTGTCGGCGGTGTTCATGCTGATGGTGTACACGCTCGTCTCGGTGTTCGGCAACGTCGGGAAAGCGATGGCCATCGTCCTGCTCGTGTTGCAGCTGGCCGGCGCGGGCGGGACGTTTCCGGTGCAGGTGACGCCGCCCTTTTTCCAAGCGATCCATCCGTACCTGCCCTTCACCTATGCCATCTCCATGATGCGGGAGGCGGTGGGCGGCATCCTGTGGGACATCGTCCGGCGGGACCTTCTGTACATGGCCGTCTACGTCGCGATCGCGCTCGTCGTCGGACTGGCGCTGAAGCGCCCCATCAACCGGGCCGCCGCCGGCATGGTCCGCAAAGCGCAGGAGAGCGGCCTGATCCATTAAACGCGTCTCTTTTCCCCCTCGCTGCCCCCTGCCCCGCCTTTCGTCAGCTTTTTATTGCCATAAATTGCTTGCGGGGATTATAGTTAAGGGAGTTGAATATGTCGGGGGAGGACAAACAGATTGAGTAGAAAATCCGTGCTCGGCATGGTAGGCGCGCTAGTGGTCGGAGTGGCGGTCGGCGTCGCGATCATGCTGAATAATCAGGCATACGATTCGGTCAAAGAGGCGTTGGGACAGCAGACGACGCAAAACGCCGTAGGCGGCGTCGGCTTGGGAGGAATCTCGGCCGTCCAGTTGAGCTCCATGGATATCGAGACCGCCCTGGCTGCCGTTCAAAGCCAGCGCGCGCAGCTGGTGGATCAGCAGCTCACCCAGCAACTGAAGGATGTCCAGGCGCGCAACGATGAAATCGCCAAGCTCAACCTGCTGCTGAGCGAGCTGAATCTGCTGCGGGGAGGCAAATCGCCCTACGTGCTCACGGCCGACCAGCAAACGCGCCTGAACGCCGCGGGCGTCGCCGCGAACGCCTCCAACCGCTCGTACGACGCGAGTCAGCTGGACGGCTTCATCCAAGCGCTGAAGAGCAAGCTCGACAGTCTAGGCAACAGCCAGCAGATGGATATGCTCCGACTGCAGTCGTTGACGAACAAACGCAACGAAGCTTTCGACATCATGACGAACTTCATTCAGAAAATGCAGGACAGCCGCAGCAGCATCATCGGCAACATGCGGTAAACGGGTGACTGGTTTGAACAAACGGCCAACGAGAAAGGAACCTGCCGAGGCGGGTTCCTTTTCCACTCTATAGAGAGGCGCGGATGCGGACATGACGACCCCCATCTCCACCACCCTGGATTATCTGCGAGGGCACCCGCTGCTTCGCGGCGTCCCGGAGCCGGAGCTCGAAGCGGCGGCCGGGGCCATGACGCGCGTCAGGTACGCCGAAGGCGAGCGAATCCTGACGGAAGGCGAGCCCGGCGACACCTGTTACTTTCTCGTATCTGGCTGGGTACGGGTAACTTCGCGCAGCCTGATCGGCCGAATCGTCGAGTTGGCGAAGCTCGGGCCTGGAGAACTGATCGGCGAAATCGCGCTCTTGCGGACCGAACGCCGCACCGCGAGCATCACGGCGTCTAGCCCCGTCGACGCGCTGCGGCTGGATCGGGCGGGGTTCGAACGCCTCTCGTCGGTGAGCCCCTTGTTTCACGAAAGCCTGACGTATTCGGCGAACATCCGCCAGCTTCACGGCATGCTCAGCAAAGGCTCGATCTGGTCCGCCATCCCCGACTCGGAGCTGCGGGGGCTGGCGGAGATCACGGTGCGCCGCCGGGCGAAGGCGGGAGAGGTCGTCGTCCGGGAAAGCGAGGCGCCGGACCGGTTCTTCATGATCGCGAGCGGCCGCTTCGAGGTCCGCGCGAACGGCAGACGGGCGGCCGTGCTCGGCCCTGGAGACTATTTTGGTGAAATCGCCTTGCTCGCGGATGCCCCCCGGGCCGGCACGGTCGCCGCAATGGAGGACGGGGAGCTGCTGACGA
Source organism: Cohnella baijiui (assembly GCF_020731285.1). Taxonomy (GTDB): domain Bacteria; phylum Bacillota; class Bacilli; order Paenibacillales; family Paenibacillaceae; genus Cohnella. Next base: position 15,297 of record NZ_JAJFOW010000021.1, on the reverse strand, counting down.
TGGGGAAGGAAGAATTCCGCTTCGTGCTCTTGCAGTATCCGCCGGTCAAACGGCAGTTTCTGGAGACGCTTCGCATCCGCAGACCGGATCTGGTTTCCTCAGCCGAAGCCCGGTGGCTGACCCCGGAGGAGCACGCGACTACCTCCGGCAAGACGGTGCCCGAAGCAAAGCGTCTCCGGCTGCCGAAGCGCGAACGCTGGATCGACCTCCTGCTCGCGATGGGCGGGCTGTTCGCGGTCTTTACCGCGCTTGCGGCCTGGCTGCAGCAGACGATCTGGATCGTCGCCGCCCTGCTGATCGGCGGATCGGCCGGCCCCGTCTCGTTCGTTGCCTACGCGAGAAGCGCCCAACTGCTCGGGTTCCGGTCGATTCGGCTGGCCGGCGCTTTTCTGGCATCGGGGGCTGTCGCGGTGCCGATCGCCTGGTTTGCGGAACGGCAATGGCTCGTCGGCGGCGGGGGCGGTTCGGACGGATTGGGGATGGACGACTTCCGCATTCCGCTCGCGGTCTCCATCATCGAAGAAGCGGCCAAGCTGCTCGTCTGCCTCTTGTTTCTGCGAAGCCGGCGCCAGCGCTTTCGGATGGACGCCGTCGTGTTCGGTGCGGCCGTCGGGATGGGCTTCGCCGCCGTCGAGAGCATCTTGTACGGCTGGACGCATCTGCAAACCGGGGCAACCGGCGGCATGCTGGCCGTGCTCTGGCTGCGCGCGCTGCTGTCCCCTTTCGGTCATGGCACCTGGACCGCGATCGCCGCCGTCGGCGTCTGGCACGCCTTCGGGCGGGGGGCGTCCGGTGCCCCGCGCCTGCTCCGGGCGGCGGGGCTGCTCGCGGCGAGCGTGGCGCTGCATGCGCTCTGGGATTTCCGTTTTCCGGGCGGAGGCTGGCGGGTCGCAGGCATGGCGGTCGTCGGGGCCGCGGGCATCGGACTCCTCCTGCTGCTGCTTCGCTCCGGGGCGAGAGAGGAGCTGCGTTCGCTCGCGGCGTTGAACCCGGCGCTTGCGACCGACCGGGCGGCTGCCGGCGAAGCGGGGGGCGAACTGGCTTGCGAGGCTTGCGGGACGCTCTCCCCGCCCGACGCGCGATACTGCGGCCGATGCGGCCAAGCGCTTCGGGCGGGGTGAACGCGGAGGGCCATCGGGGAAATGGACTCCTCATACCGGTTATGGTGATGAAGAAAATCGGTTGCGAAAGGGGCCCAGTGCTGCGTACGATTGCTCTCGCCGATTTGCTAGCTCCCAAGCCCATCGTCCCGAGCTTGCTGTCTAAAAGCGCCGTGAACTCACCGACACGCGATCCCATCGAACTTCGTCTGCTGCTGCGAGCGAATCGTGATTTAATTCAGGCCAAGTTGGAGTCGGGAGAGCTGGTGCAGCATGGCCGCCAATGGCAACTTACGAGCAAGCGTTAATGAAGCTTTGATTGCTTTGCCTGCTTTGCAAGTGTCCGACTTTGAGCGCAATCTCATGGCTGTTGGATATCTTACTGCCGTATTCGAAGCCGAAGGAATCCGGCCGATTATCGTTGGCGGACATGCCATTGAAACCTACACTCAAGGCTTTTATACGACCAAAGACGTGGACCTTGTACTTAGGGGTCGGGCTGACGCTTTAGATATTTTGCGGGAATTGGGATTTCAGCAGTATCACGACTTGCGGCACTGGTATTTTCCTCAGTTGAGGTTACCGATTGAAATTGTCGACAGCGACCTCGCCGGCTCGGAAGAACGGCTCCTGCGCGTACAATTACCAAACAACCTGCACATCTACGTAATTGGGATCGAGGGCGTTAGCATAATGACCTAAGATTTTGTTTCATAAGAAAGGAGATTTTTTGCTCGTCTGTATTTTCGATTTTCTCTAGCTGTTGAATAATCAATTCCTGTCGTTGTATTGGATGATTTTGGCTTAACTTTGCTTTCCCTTCTATTCTGTTTATTTTCATTTTAAAGCCCTGAACTCCTTTATTCAAATCACTTAGAAAGTCAGGGTCTACATCCTGCAACCTGTAGGAACTATTAGGGGTTTCGTATTTCAATACCATATCATTAAAGGAAACCATCAACTCATTTTCGTCTTCTATAAGTTCGACTTCCCCGTATACGTGAACGGTCACATAGTTCCATGTTGGAGCTGCCTTATCCGTCTCATACCAAGAAGGAGAGATATAACAATGAGGACCATGAAAAACTGCTAACACAATTTGATTCCTAATATCTTTCCATTGAGGATTTGGACGAGCAAAATGCCCGAATAGGTACATATGATTTTTATCGAGAATTAATGGCAAATGGGTAGCATATGGTGTCCCATCATGTTGAGAAAACAAAGTAGCAAAACTATTTTCTCTCATAATCTTGTAGGCAGTTGATGTATCCGTAATTTTAAAATGCGTAGGTATATACATATGATTTTCTCCTCTCAAAAATTTTATCTTTTAATAAAAAATAAGCAAAAGAGCGGACTGGTTGAAGAACCAATTTCAACAATTATTATTGTACCAATCTGTCATGTCTTTTGTATAAATTGCAAAGATATTAAGCGAAAGGTTGCCGACTTTTACCGGCTTTGACTTGGAAATTCAGCACGTTTGAACTTCAGCCTTACGACCGGTGATGAGCAACTGTACTCCAATCATTGCAACAATAATTACAAGCATGGCGAGAAGCGCAGCATTAAAGGTTCCACTGTGATCATAAATCGCTCCAATTAATAATGGACCCATCGCACCTATGATGTAACCGCCGCATTGAGACATAGCCGACCATGCCCCGGCTTCCTCTGATGTATTCGTCTCAACAATTGGCAGCATAAGCGCAAGCGGGAATAATCCTCCTGCCCCAATCCCCAAAAATATTACAGCCGGCAACATGGGTAGGTGGAGTAGTAAGATGACCATTCCTATAAACTCAGACACGCTGCAAAAGATCAGGAAAAACCTCCGTTTTCCAAATTTGGCAACAAGTCCGGGGATCGTTAAAGACACAGGAATTTGAATAATGGTAAAAATGGTAAGGAACATAGCCGAACTTGCTGCGCTGTACCCGAAGCTGTGCGCAATCGGTGAAATCCATGCCGTAACGGAATAAAACATACTTGCCATTAATCCAAAAAATAAAGTTAAAAGAATAGCTCTTTTATTACGGATTGGAAGCTTAGAACGTACTAAGCTTTCTTTATTAGCTCTGTTTCGAAGAAAAACCGACCAAACGAATAACGCAATAACGCCTAGAATTGCCCAGCATGACAGGGTCAACGCTAGGCTCTGATTACTTCGATTATATATAGGAATAGAAAATACGGAAGCGATTGCTGCCCCGACGGTCATGGAAGCGGAATAAATGCTTACTATACCGGGCTTTGTTGGGAAATACTTTTTAATAAATCCGGACAGCAGTGGACCTGCCAAGCTGATCCCGATCCCGCCAACCAGGGCACTTACAACCAATATCGTGACTGAGCTAACGATCCCCCGCAAGGCGGTTGCCCCTGTAATGAGCAATAATGCGGTAAAAACAGTACGCTCAAGGCCTAGTCGATCACTCAGTGCGGTTGCCACAGGAGCAAAAAGCCCCATGCACAGTACAGGAAATGTAGTCAGCAGACTTGCCGTTAGGCCGCTCATTCCCAGATCGCTTCGCAAGGTACCAAGTAAAGGAGCAACAGATGTAATAATCGGTCTTAGATTCAATGCCGCAATAAATATAGCTAATAATAAATAAAACTTTTTCATCTTTGCTGCCCCCTTCTATCTTATCTGTGAATCACATATTCAGTATATTAATCCAAGTTCCATTGATCAATGCTATAGTTTCTATTATTATGATAGTAAAATACTATTGAAGTGAAGGAGTCGCTGCATGGACACTCGAAATATACAGTATTTTATGGCCGTTTATAAGCATCTTCATTTTACGAAAGCTGCCGAAGAGCTTGGAATCTCGCAGCCTACATTAAGCCAGCAAATTCGTATTCTTGAAGCGGAGTTCGGCACGCCTCTCTTTGATCGCATTGGTAAAAAGGTTGTCGCAACGGAAGCCGGCAATCTTCTGCGAATGTATGGAGAGAAGATGTTGCAAGCAGAACTGGACGCCAAGAATGCTATCATAGAGCTTCTATCCGGGGATCGAGGTACTGTACGGCTAGCAGTCCTGCCCTCTGATTTGGATTTTCAGCTCGTTCCTCTGTTCGTTCAGTTTAAGTTGAAGTATCCGGGCATCAAGCTGCAAGCCTTCTCCACAATACACATACAAGAAGAAGTGCTTAACCATAATGTCGATATCGGGATCGGTTTACAAGGTCCGCCCGATAAGAGATTAATACAAGTTCCGCTTGGATCGGAACCGTATCATCTATTCGTTAATTCAGCAAGCGAGCTCGCTAAGAGGAAGGAAATCAAACTGCAAGAATTGGAGCATCATTCCTTAGTTATGTATCCGAAAGGCTTTTTGGGTCGTGATTTGGTTGATAAAGTTTGCATAAATGAAGGTTTAGAATTAACTACGGTTATGGAGACCAGTTCAGCCGCTTCGTTGCTGCAATTGGTTTCTGCCGGCGTAGGGGCTACTATTCAGCCTAAAGGATTGCTCAGACAACATTCGGAACGATCGGATATTGCTATTATCCCTATTACAGGGCCAACGCCTGTGCGTCATCTGGAGTTAGTGTACTGTGCCGATCGATTTATTAGCAGCTCCCATCAACAATTAACGAAATGGCTTATTGGCTTTTTTAACGAAAAAACAGTACTTAATTCGTAAAAATAAAGCGGTATTAATTATGAGCCTTGAACTTCATATAAGCCATTTTGAAGGACTACAGCAGCTGCTGAATTCATTGCTTCTATCGATACCTTGGTTTCGAACACACTCGGCGTTCGTCCATCCGGGAACCAAGGTCGGCGCCTATCCACCAAGATTAGCAATCCTTTCGCATCTCCGAGCGGCGCGAATTGCTTTCCGTCTCCTCCCCATAAGTCTATCTGAAACGCGGCGGCGAGCTTCCCAACCGCTTCCGGAACATCATCGACAGGAAGTCCGATTTCGCTGATCCACAGTAAATGCTTCGGTCCAAAAGCTTCATCCGTCGCATTGTCCAGCGAATGATGAGCGATAAACTCGATCAAATTTTCGTCGGGATCGTAAAAGTAAAGGGCAGTCGCATTCCAGCTTTCAAACGGAAATTCGTCTTTCCCATCCTTGGAAAATAACGTGATGCCCCGTTCTTTCAACCATTGCTTCGCATCGGCAAACTTGTTCGTCGGGATGGTGAAAGCTACGTGATAGTACGGATTTTCTTGGGGAGAGCTTTCCTGTAAGGTTAGCGTCGACCGTCCGACTCGGAACAAAACGTTCCAAGGGTTGTCCTCACGCGTTTCCAGTCCCAGTAGGGAACCGTAAAAAGACTTCATTGCCTCAAATTGACGAGTGTGCAAAATGATTTGTCTGATTCTCATTATGGATGCCTCCATTATGAATAACAATTTGGTTACATTCATCAAAACATGTCCAAAAGTGATGTGAATTATTCGTATCGCAAAATATTCAGGCATAGTTTCCGAATAATGACCATGACAAACAAAGGGCTACGGCACGGATGCGTTGCAATTGATCCTAAGGTATGGATTTAACGAATTGAACTTACATCGAATCGGACTGGATGTCATCAGTTACAACAAAAGTGCGATCCGTGCCTACCAAAAAGTCGGTTTCCAAGTAGAAGGTACGATGCGGAATCTGTGCTGAGAGATGGTCATCAGTATGATCGCATTCTGGTGAGTATCCTTCGAAACGAATATCAAAAATAACGGAAACAAGGAGCCTCCAAACGGGCTCCTTGTTTCATTGGCTGTTTAGCAACAAGCGAAAGACCTGCAAAAAACTTGCCCTTACTTATGATACGGTTCACCTCGAATGATCTTAAACTATCCTCCCGTTAGCGTAATGCCGGCTGCCAGTCTACAGCTTTATTTTCACGGTCTGATACTTTATTTTTCAGTCCAACACTTTATTTTCACAGCACACCTGCAGACAGCCGAAGCGGAAGACCCTCGTTTACGGTCTCATTTAGAGACGCTTTTGCAAGAGGCCGAAGACCACCGGCCATAACTGCCTTAACCCTGGATCGCTCCAGGTTTTTTCTTTTGCCCGGAGAACGGGAAAAAGCGCCGCCGGTGCCTCACCCGGTTTCCGTCAGCTCCCGGTAGAGCCGACGCGACACCTCGGACGGGCTCACGCTCAACTCCCGGAGACGCTCGGTCATCTCTTCGTAGGCGCGGAACACTTCGTCGCGCTTGCCGCTGCCCGCATAGCCGCGCATGAGCAGGCGGTAGGCCTCTTCGTTGTACGGCGACTGGGCCAGCAGTTCCCGCGCGGTTTCCGTCATTTGGGCATAAGCGCCCTCCTGCTCGTACAGATGCCCCAGCTGCAGCCGCAGCGTCTCCATCGTCGTCTCCAGCTGGCGGACTTCCCGCTCGGCCCAATGGTAGTCCTCGTCCCGCAGCAGCGGCCCCGTATACAGCGCGAGAACCTTCGCCAGCTCCGCCGACGGCAGCTCCTCCGCCGCGCGGGCCGCGTGCAGCGCATACCGCAGCGACTGATAGTCGGACCCGGACAAATCCGGTCCCAGGCAGTACTTCTCGTCCTCGTAGATCACGGCCGATTCCACCCCCCATTGCCTCAGATCCTTGCGCAGGTAGCTGACGCACGTATGCAGGTAAACCTTGGCTTTCTGATAGTTTTCTTCCGGCCACAGCTCATCAAGCAGCACGTCGCGGTGAATCCGCTGCCCGTGATGGACGACGAGATAGGCGAACAACTCCTTCTCCTTAGCCGTGCGCCACTTGAGCCTGTCCCGGTCCCCGATCAGGACCTGCGTCTCTCCGAGCAGCTGCACATACAGCTGAGGCTTGGGCGCTCGCTCCTTCTCCCGCGCGTCGCCGCCCTCGGATGCTTCGATCCAGGACAGCGCGGCCTGCAGTCGCACGACCTCCCTTTTCACGCGCTGCACCGTCCGCAAAAGACGCTCCATCTCCAGCGGCTTTAGCAGGTAGTCCACCGCATCCCGTTCAAACGCCGAGATTGCATAACGGTCGTAAGCGGTCACGAACACGATCTGCACGTCCGGATAATGCGATCCGAGCTTCTCCGCCAGCTCGACTCCGTTCATGCCCGGCATTTCGATGTCGAGGAAGGCGACGTCGGGCTGCAGCCTGCCGATCTCGCCGAAGGCGTCCAAGCCGTTGCCGCAGCGCCCCACCACTTCTACTTCGCCCGTCCGCCCGAGCAGCAGCTCGAGCAGGTTCAAGGCATGTTCTTCGTCGTCCGCCAAGTAAGCCCGTATCATTTCAATCTCCTCCGTCTGGGTGCTCTGCCGATTCGGTATAGGGAAGCTTGATCGTTACGCGCGTGCCGCGTCCCGGCTCGCTCTCGACGAGCGGCTTGTCCCCGGTCTGATTGGCGAGCCGCTTCATGATGTTGGCGAATCCGACGCCGCCCTGCGAACGGTCCGCGCCGGTCAGTTCCTCGATCTCCCGCCGGGTCATGCCGATGCCGTCGTCTTCCACCACGATGACTACGTCCTTCTCCTGCCGGCGGACGGTCAGCTTCACCTGCCCGCCGCTCACCTTCTTGGCGACGCCGTGCCGGATGGCGTTCTCGACAAGCGGTTGAACGGTGAGGGGGAGGATCCGGCAGCCAAGCAGCGCCTCGTCTACGTCGAAGACGATGCGAAGCCGCTGGCCGAAGCGGGCCTGCTCGATATCGACATAGGCGCGAACGAGCTCCATTTCCTTGCTGAGCAGGACGCGGTCCTCCTTGTGATCCTCGTGGAAAATGATGCGCAAATACTTGCTCAGCACCGAGAGCAGCTCGCCCGCGCGCGGCCCGTCCGTATAACACAGCGACATGATGGTGCCCAAGGCGTTGTACAGGAAATGGGGCTTGATCTGCGATTGGAGGAACGCCATCTCGCTCTGCGCCGCCTCCTTCGCCAGCCGCTTCATGGCCAGCAACGTGCGGATGCGGACCCGCACTTCGCCGGGATCGATCGGCTTCTTGAGAAAGTCGTTGCCGCCCGCCGCCAGCCCCGCCTCCACGTCGGCCGGCGTGCTGCGGCCCGTGACGAACAGCAGCGGCAGATCGATCGGGCTGAAGCGGCGCCGGATCCGGCGGCTGATCTCGTAGCTCTGCCCGCCGGGGAGCAGAACGTCCAATAGCACGATGTCCGGACGGTCCGGTTGCGCCACGATGCGCAGCGCTTCTTCGCCGGTATGGGCGGTCAAGACGCGGTACCCTTCCCGGGCGAGCAGACCGACCACGAGCTCCGTATGCACGAGTTCTCCGTCGACGACCAGCACCGTATAGCTATAAGCGCCGCTATTCGGCAGCCTGCTCTCCGATTCGGCGGACGCCGCGGCCTCCGCGGAGCCTGCCGCCGCGCGTGCCCCGGCGGGCGCATCCGTCGCCGGATCGGGGGCGGCGGGCAGCTCCATGGCGAAGCGCAGCTCGCCGGTCCGGCTCCAGGGTTCCGCCTTCAGACTGCCTCCCATTTCCCGGACGAGCTCGCGGGCGACGGCGATCCCGGCGCCGAAGAGCTCCTCTTCGGCAGGAGCGGCTTCCGCGGAGCCGAAAGCGGTCATGGCGAGCAAGATCCCGTTGTTCGACCGCTCGCTCTCGACGGCGACCGACGTCAGATTCGGCAGGCGCAGGCTCCGGTCCAGCAGCGAGGACAGCACCTGCATGAGCCGGTTTTCGTCCGCCGTCGCATACCGGGCTTCCGCCTGGATCCGGTTGTCGAGACGGATTCCTTTCTCCCGCGCCAGAAATCCGCACACCTCGAAGCCGATCGCGGCGCAGGTCGCGAGGTCCACCGTTTTGTGGGCCACCTCCAGACGTCCGTCCTTGATCCGCGCAAGGTCGATAATGTCGTTTACGAGGTTCGACATACGGTAGGCCGTATTGCGAATCGCCTGCAGCTTGTCCCTTTCCGCGCGCTCCGGGGGCGGCACGCCCGGCGCTTCCAGCATCGCCTGCGACAGGTTCATGATGCCATGCAGCGGCGTGTTGAGCTCATGCGAAGTCCGGAGCAAAAAGTCGTCCTTCAGCTGATCGGCGGCCTGCAGGCGCTCCGTCAGCTTCACCATCGCAGCGTAGGTCTGAAAATAACGGTACGCCAGCATCAACGTCGTAAACAGCACGAACAGCAGGACGAACGCGTCGGATAGGGACTGCGAGAGGAACGTCCCGTCTCCCCGGTTGCGGAACGCCGAATTCAAGGTCGTCAGGATCAGGCAGCAGAGCGCCATGATGTAGAACTGGAGCTCCCGCTTGTCGATCCGTCCATAGCGCCCGGCCGCGTAAGCGCCGAGTACCAGCAAAGTCATCCCAGCCATGCAGCACGCGTAAAGCGCCGTCGCCGGCACGAACAGCCAAGAATAGACGCGGTAGGGCGAAACCAGGATCAAAGCGCAGTAGGCGCAAATGACCGCGGCAGGCCAACCCAACGCGACGCGCCAAGCGCGCGTAGAATAGATCGTCGCCGTGAAGCCGTAGAGGAACGGCAGCGTCAAAAAGAGGGACAGATCCTTGATCTTGTACCGCCACTCGAACGGGAACTCCGGCACGAGCTCCATGAACATGCGCTGCCCGTTGAAGAGCAGCATCACGGAAAAGCAAAAGAAAAAGCCGCCGAACAGCACAAACGCGCTGTCCCGCTGAAAAAAGACGTGCAGCGATAGGAAAAAAATCGAAAACAGCAGCAGCACGACGACGCCCGCCCACTCCAGGATGGACTGAGACTGGCGGGCCCACTGCAAGTCCGACTCGAGTCCGAAGCTGATCGGCAGCGCAATGCCGCCGCTCGGATAGTCGTAGTTTGCGGTCTGAACGACGAGCTCGATCCGGTCGTCCGGCACGTAGAAGGCGACGGTCGCGGGCGTATTGCCGGGTTCGTACGCCGCCCGGCTCGTGCCCGGCCGTCCCGACTCCGACAGCAGCTTGCCATTGACGTAAATCCGGTCGGCGAAACGGATCACCTGCTTGTGGAGCGCCAGCAGGCGGTCGGTCGGCCGGAGGCGGATTTCGAGCCGATAGGTGCCGTAGCCCCTCCCGCTCATCTGCTTGCCGTCCCAGGTGCCGGGAACTTGCAGATAGACTTGGCCGGACGGCGCCCCCCGCGCAAAGTCCATCGGCTCGAGCAGCCGCCCCGGATAGAAGGTCCACTCCCCGTTTAGCTTCACCGATCCCTGAACGGCCAGATCCCACCCCGACAAGTCGAGTGCGCCTTGACGCGCGACCGGCGACGACGAAGGGAAGCCGCCGACCCCATATACCAAAGCCAGCGCGAGGGCCATGCCCGCGCCCAGCAGCAGAAGGAAGCGATCGGACAAAGCGGATCGGATGATCTTCGGCAGCCTCAACTTGTTTTCACCCTACCCGTTTACCGGTTTCGGAAGTCTATGATCTATTGTAAATCGAACGGCGCGCAGGGGGTAGCGAAATCATTTTCCGCTTCCTCCCAGGTTCACGCATGGATCAGCAATCGCATCGATTCCAGCAGCCGCTCGCGCTGAAACGGCTTGACCATATAGTCGCGCGCGCCGGCTTGGATGGCCTCGACAACGAGGTGCTGGTTGCCCATCGCGGAACAGACGACGACTTTGGCCGCCGGATCGATCGACCGAATCTCCCTCAGTGCCGCGAGACCGTCCATGATCGGCATCGTCAGATCCATCGTCACTACGTCCGGACGATGAACCTTGTACAACTGCACCGCCTCGAGTCCGTTCGCCGCTTCGGCCACCACCTCGTAGCCGTTCGATTGCAGCAGATCTCTCAGAAAAGCCCTCATGAACGCCGCATCGTCCGCGATCACCACCGTGCCCCGCATGCCCTTCACTCCGTTCTATCTCTTAAGCTGTCTTCCATTCTCCCAATTTCCGCTTAACAAACGCTTAAAACGCCAAATAGCCGCCCCCTGCCGCACAGCGGCATGTGGGGACGGCTATAAGGTAAAAACGGAGGCTAGGCGCGAGAAGCGACGCGGCTTACAGGCCTTCGCCGTTCCAGAACGTGACCTGCTCGATCGGCAGGCGGGAGGTCTTGCGGCCCGGTGTGGCCGCTCTGCCGATCGCGATCAGCATGACCGGTACCAGGTTCGAAGGAATGTTGAATTCCTCGACGAGCTTGGCGGCGTTGAAGCCGCCCATCGGCACCGTGTCGTAGCCTCTTGCCTTGGCGGAAAGCATGAGCTGCATGCTGACGAGGCCGCCGTCGACCAGCGAGATGCGCGTAAGCACTTCGGGAGGCAAGCCCCCGTACAGCTTCAGCGAATTCGCCGTGAATTGCTCGGCGAATTCCGGCGTCATATATTCTTTTGCCACGGCGATGTCGTTGATGTCGCCGATCCGCTTGTAGCCTTCGATATCGCCGAGGACGGCGACCGTGGCGGATGCGTCGACGACCTGCTGCTGGTTATTGGCGATCGGGAGCAGCCTTTGTTTCAGCTCCTTGTCGTGAAAGACGAAGAACCGCCAGGATTGCGTATTGCTGCTCGACGGCGCCAAGGAAGCTTCGGCCAAAATTTCCATGAGCTCGGCTTGGGAAATTTGCCAGTTCGGATCGTAATGCCGGACGGAATGGCGCTCGCGTACGACGGTCCGGTAGTCTTGAATCGTTTCCAGAGAAGTGACGGACATGGGTTTCCCTCCCAGGGATGTAGGATAAGGGATTTTACTTCGCAAACGTTTAACTATGCTAAAATATTGCATAGTTAAACGCCGAAGCCGCCCTTTTAGAATGAAGCAATGACATTGCGTCTATGCCGGATAAACTGTGCTATTACATGCACAGTATAAGCGCCGTTCGGGAAGCTGTCAATCGGAGAATCGAATAAGAAACAAACGAAAGGAGCCCCTTTTGCCGGAGGCTCCTCTCTATTGCTGCCGTCATCCCGCCGACGCGGCGATCCCGATGTCGCCCAGCATCGCGGCGCCCGGCCCGCCCGCGAAGAGGAACGAGATCTTGCGAATGGCGTCGGGAGAAAAAGAGGCATCTTCCTCCAGGAAGGCTTGAAGCGGAAGCGCGTATGTCTGGAAGACGGGCTCCACGGACTCCTCGTATTTGCCGTCCTCCATTTGTTCCGCCAGCCAGGCCGACCAGGTAAACGACGTCTCCGGCAGCGGTTCGGGAGACATGAAAGCATCGAGCGGAAGCGTGACTTCGACGCCGTCGGCATCCTCCAGCCGAATCCGCACGTCAAGCGGCGCCGCTGCCGACTCCGCAGGCTCCTCCAACTCCCGGGACAGGTCGGCCATCGAAAAGACGAGGGCCGCCTGGTCGGCCGACGCAAGATCCGGCATCTCGAAAGCCGCACCCTTGTCGGCTTCGATGGCGTACGTGCCGCCGTCTTCGGACCATTCCAGCGCCGTGCCTTTGGTCCCTTTGCCATATCGCTGCCGATCGAGCGCCTCGGTCAGCTCCCACCGTTGGAAGCCTGCCCCCTCGGCAACCACCTCCGGCGCCGGCCGGCCCGCGCTCGCCGCTTCGTCGAACCGCACGATGGGGCTGAATCCGGCATCCTCGTAGCGGTTAAAATAACGGGTATCCGGCAGGAACCCCCGGCCCGCCCGGTAGTCGCGGAGCAGATCCCGGTACGCGTCGTCGCCCCGGACAACCGTTTCCAGAAACGCGGTCACGTATGCTTTGGCGATCTTTTCCTGATCCGATCCGCTCAAGCTCGGCTTGCGCAGAAACAGCCCCGCCGGCCAAGCGCTGTCCGTGGCGCCCCAATCCGAATTAAATTGGCCGTGGTTGGCGTCGGCGATGTAGAGCGAGGCCTTGAGCGCCCCGGTCGCCGCGCCGGTGAACGAGACACGTGAGAACTGCCGCTCGCCGTAGAAATTGTTCACGTCCGCGTCGCTGGCCCCTTGGAGCGTCAGGTACGAAATATCGGAGATCTCGGCTTGCGCCCCGTCCACCTCCGTGTCCGTCGGCGCCAGCGCCGCCACCGCCCGCACGCGGTAGGTGCCGGCCGCCGGAAGATCCGGATCGTCCGCGAACCAGCGCGCCCGATCCGCCGCCATCGCCACCGCCTGCCCGCCTCGCGAATGGCCGATCAAGGCCACGCGGTCGAAGTCGATCTTGCCGTAAAACGGCGCACCGGGTTCGGCCGCGAACGCTTGCAGCTGGCCGATGTGGCGGAGCAGCAGCCAGGCTCTCGCCTTCATATCCTGCTCCGGGATGCCGGACCAGGTCGAGTAGTTCAAGAAGTTCTCGTCCACCGAGACGACGATGTATCCCCGGCTCGCGAGCTGTTCGCCCAAATAGGCGTATCCCGCGTCCGAGAAGTCCTCCATCGCGTGGTTGCCATGGACGATGAGCGCGAGCGGGAACGGGCCGTCCCCCTGAGGCATCCAAACCCGTCCGTTCAGCGGCAGCCGGTGGGCGTCGAACCCCCAGAACCATCGCCGCAGCAACGGCCAAGCCGGGATATAGGCCGACGCGTCGACCGGGTCCGAGCGCAAGGCCGCCCCTTTGCCGAAAACGGTTCGATGCTTGTCGGCGCCGCTCCCGTAAGCAAAAATATCGAACGCGTAGTTCCCCGGGACCGACGGATCGGGGACGGCGGGCAGATCGGCCGGCAGGTCCGCCGCGTTCAACGTCGGCAGAGGCTCCTCGCCGCGAGCCGCCGTTCCCGCATAAACGGCGAACGAGACGAGGAGCCCCAGCGCCGCGAGCGCCGCTCCCCTGGCCCGCCAACCTCTCCGACGGTCGATCGCGATGCCGACGCAGAAGCCGAGCGCGGACGCGAGCATCGTATAGCCGGCTGAAAACACGAGCGACGCGACGACGCCCAAGCCGTTCAAGTAGAGCAGGAAGTAGACCAGCACGGCCGTATAGAGCGTGCCGCCGATCGCCGTACCGGGCAGCGGGCGCCGGAAAAGCGAGAGCAGCCACGTTACAAAAACCGCGGACAGCGCCAGACCTACCGCGCTGATCGCTGCGGCCGACCACGCGTCGAACGCGCGGCCGAGGCCGGTCGGCGCCCCGGCGGCCACGACTGCGGCGGACAGCCCGCAGGCGATCAGGCAGCCGGCGAGAACCGCGATCGAATGTCTGCCTGTCCCGGCGAACAACCGCGCAAGTCCGGACGGCCGTCCGGGCCGCCCGCTGCCGATCGGGGGATTCGTCGTTGCGTATGCAGTCTCCATCTTCGCCGCCTTTCGTCTCAAGTAAAAACGGCTTGCCGTCTTCCCGGACGGCGACACGTTTTTATCGGAGGTCATACGGAAATGGATGGTGTAAAACTTATTCATTCTGTATGACTGAGAAAAGTCCGACAACTCCGTCTAGTCGATTATACCTCTAGGGAGGGTCGTTCTTCTAATCCCAAGATTAGGCTGCCCGCTCGTTCGCCGTGCGCCCCCGGCGGCCGACCATGAGCGCATATACGATCACGGCGCCGATATCCGCGACGGCGATGACGATGCCCATGGGTACCGCCGTCGTATTGCCGCCGATGCCGACGAGCGGTGCGACGAGCCCGCCCGCGATGAACGACAGCACGCCGAGCAGCGCGTCCCGACAGCAGACGGATAAAGTAGGCGGACAGCGACGCATGCTCTTCGATCAGTTCCTGGATCGCCTCCGTTCCGATCTCGTAGAGGACGGTTTTGGCGGACGCCACCGCCGCAGCTGAGCGAGGCTCTCCGGTGAGCAGCGCCATCTCGCCGAACGTGTCTCCGGCGTGCAGGCGAGCCAGCTCCCGGCGGCCCCCGCCTTCCGCATCCAGGTAGAGCGCGATTTGCCCGTGCAGCACGATAAACATGCTGTCCCCCGGCTCCCCTTGGCGGAACAGCAGCTCGTCCGCGAGCAGCGTCCGCTTTTCCAGGCGACCCAGCACCTTCGCCAATTCCATATTCGTAAGCCCCTGAAACAGGGGGATTTCAGCCACCTTCAACGGCATAAACCTCTTATCATCTAAATTAATCCTAGAATAGCACAATCCTGCAGCGCTAACGTCATCAAAAGCAAAGAAAAACGCAGTCCGGGCGGACCGCGTCAGGTGGGGGAGCTTTTTGGAATTTGGATGGGGGCGGTCAGGCGGTGGCGTGCGTTTCGTGGAGGCCGCGCCGAGTTATGCAGAAAATCCGCATAACTCCGGGCTGCTGCGCTGCGATCGCGCCGAGTTGTGCGGAAAATCCGCATAACTCCGGGCTGCTGCGCTGCGATCACGCCGAGTTGTGCGGAAAATCCGCATAACTCCGGGCTGCTGCGCTGCGATCGCGCCGAGTTGTGCGGAA
>NZ_JAJFOW010000207.1 GCF_020731285.1 Cohnella baijiui | reverse complement strand
GATCGTCAACGCTTCCGGCGGCTATGTCAGTTTCAAGGAAAAAACTATCTGTAGCATAAAAGGAGGGGGCTATCGTCTCCTCTTATCTTTATTATTTCTTACCATAGCACAGGTAACCTCGTAAACGTGGTGATAAATCCAAACATAGAGGAATAAGCCACGAACAGGTCTGTGTTCTCGTCGCAAGAGACCGAACAAAAGTAACTGTCTCTAAAGTTGCTTGTATGGAGCGTATTATAAAATCAAAAATTGATACATTAATTGGTTCTAAACTTTCCAATGAAAACGTGCTGGGAGAGCTTACAAAACC
>NZ_JAJFOW010000206.1 GCF_020731285.1 Cohnella baijiui | reverse complement strand
GCCTCTGCCAATTCGCGGGCATGCTCTAGATCCTTCATAAAAGCCCCGCTGCCCGTCTTAACATCGAGCACAATGGCATCGGCTCCGGAGGCAATCTTTTTGCTCATAATGGAACTTGCAATAAGCGGAATGGAATTGACAGTCGCTGTCACATCGCGCAGCGCATACAGCTTTTTATCCGCAGGAGTCAGGTTCCCACTCTGTCCAACTACCGCTACTTTATTCGTATTCACCAGCTCGTTAAACTGTTTATTATCAATCTCTACATGAAAGCCCGGTACCGATTCCAACTTATCAATCGTTCCTCCCG
>NZ_JAJFOW010000205.1 GCF_020731285.1 Cohnella baijiui | reverse complement strand
CAGACGGTAGATTTCTCCCTGTTACTGTGAGAAACCTACCGCCTGGGCTTTTATCCCTACGGTGTAGCGCACTATTGTACGCCTGAATCGCTCGGACCGATGCCTTGCTCTTGTGGCTTCGGAACCCTAGATTCACTTTCCACTCAATTCACCTTTAGTGTAGCAAGGTATTTCGGCTTCGTCAAGCCAATTAACGAACAATTAACAAAAGAAAAAAGAAAAACATTCGTTATTTCCGCTTTAGCTCGATAAGCAAAAAAGCCGCCCATACAGGCGGCCACTCTTCATTGCAGGCATTGGTTAGTCGCAA
>NZ_JAJFOW010000204.1 GCF_020731285.1 Cohnella baijiui | reverse complement strand
AGGAAACAGGGCTGAATCCGCAGGTATTTCAGGATGGGGTTTCTTTACAGCTGGCCGTCTGGATTTGTCAGTTGAACAAAAGAGGCATTCAAAAAAATTTTTTTCCTCTGTACGATCGTGCAGATAAAACAGAGTAAACTCGGTGCCGCTGTCTTTGTCCTCGTTCCTTCCGTTTATTTTTTTATGACATTATCTTCTTTACTTTCCTATAATCTGTGTTATGATTTTTCCGAATCGTAACACGAAGACAGACTGTTCTTTACAAGTCGGCGTATTGTTCGCATATATGTCGAAATCATTGCATGATTTCG
>NZ_JAJFOW010000203.1 GCF_020731285.1 Cohnella baijiui | reverse complement strand
CTCTGCCGCTTCCGCGTGCCGATGTACGGTAAATGGGTCCGCACATGGCCGCTCTGCCGCTTCCGCGTGCCGATGTACGGTAAATGGGTCCGTACATGGCTTCTCTGCCGCTTCCGCGAGCCGATGTACGGTAAATGGGTTCGTACATGGCTTCTCTGCCGCTTCCGCGAGCCGATGTACGGTAAATGGGTCCGCACATGGCCGCTCTCGCCGCCTCCGCGTGCCGATGTACGGTAAATGGGTCCGCACATGGCCGCTCTGCCGCTTCCGCGTGCCGATGTACGGTAAATGGGTCCGCACATGGCCGCTCTGC
>NZ_JAJFOW010000202.1 GCF_020731285.1 Cohnella baijiui | reverse complement strand
TTCCAATCTAGGCTATCAACCTGCCAATACATAATATATTTCTTCGTTTCTTGGGAGGCTTCTTTCGTAGCGGCATTGACAGAGCCGTAGGGCGGACGGAAATAGGTGATCGGATGCCCGATTTTCTTAGCAATAAAATCAGTAGATCCGCTCATTTCCTGCTTTTGTGCCTCTTTATTTTTATTGCCTAACCGTTCATGATACATCGTATGAGAGCCGATAATGTGGCCGTTCTCTACTAGTTGTCGCCCCCATCCCCCGGATTCGTCAGTCATATTTTTGCCTACCCAGAAGAATGAGCCCCGCACATTAT
>NZ_JAJFOW010000201.1 GCF_020731285.1 Cohnella baijiui | reverse complement strand
CTTCGCTCCATACAATTCCCATTCCGGTTTTGCCACATATTTCAGCTTTTTTTCTACCTCGCCGCGGCTCATTCCTATCTTCACCCCATTATACTGTGCTGAGGGATCGTTAGAGAACAGTTCCGCTACATGCCCATCACGAAAGCCGACCCATTGTTTATCATATATCCACCACTTGGTCTGCTTTACTCCAGTATAGGCAGCTTTTTCGTTACCAAGCTTTTTTCTGACAGTATCCCAGCGATCACCCAGATCTGCCTTGAAGCTCGATGAGACTGTGCCTACTTTTGACTGCGGGGGAGGCTGCGGTGTA
>NZ_JAJFOW010000200.1 GCF_020731285.1 Cohnella baijiui | reverse complement strand
AACGCCCAGGCCGCTACGGCAAAAGCCGTAGTCGTAAAAACGAGCAAAAATGAAGTAGGCTGCCCTCCCATATAATTGCCGAACAATAGGCTCGCTCCAATTACAAGCACGGCTGTCTGCAGCCACAAAATCAGAAACATACCAAGGAATTTCCCGGCAAATACCTGCCACATGCCAAACGGAGCTGAGCGGAACCTCTCAAGCATCCCCAGCTCTTTTTCTTCAGCCAATGAGCGGCTGCCTCGAATCCCGAGAAAGCTAACAAATACGACGGCTAACGCCGCAGTAAAGTATTCCGGAAAGCGTACCTGCGGA
>NZ_JAJFOW010000199.1 GCF_020731285.1 Cohnella baijiui | reverse complement strand
GATCAACAATGCGTGAGCCAACGAATACAGGAACGGCCCCAGCCATCCGAATCTTAAATCCATGCGCAGCAAGATAGGCATGCTTCATAGGAGATGGTGGCACGATATGTGTAGAACCAGCATACGTACTCGAATCACCTGCCGTAACATTGATGAAATCAACCCGTGTCTGCTCAACCAGGTATTCCACAATACGTACAGCATCTGCTACTGTTGCCCCGTCCATCGTCATCTCATCCGCACTCATGCGGATGCCCACCGTATACTCTTCTCCTACTGCCTTCCATACACGCTTCATCACCTCTACAATGAAGC
>NZ_JAJFOW010000198.1 GCF_020731285.1 Cohnella baijiui | reverse complement strand
AAATGGACAAGATAAAAGAAGAAAATAATCACAGCTTATACCACAAAGCCTGATGCCCTCTTTCTAATAAAATATAACATCTTTTATTTTATATTAAATGAAAAGGAAAACACTAGGCGAGACATTACTTGCTATAAGTTAAATCAAATACACAGTAAAAACCAGCCGTCCTATATTTTCAGGATGGCTGGTTTTACTATCTCAGTCCCTTCTGCTGGTGTTAGATTCTTTAGCTAAGAGGCATCTAGGCCTTTCTGTACTGCTTTTTATGCTGTTCCGCTTTCAATAATGTAAATAGCATGGCACCGCAGATAA
>NZ_JAJFOW010000020.1 GCF_020731285.1 Cohnella baijiui | reverse complement strand
CCCAACTCAGCCCTGCCTACCGCGCCCCGGTTCCTACACCGCCGCCAGCACGCGCCCCACACCCAACTCAGCCCTGCCTACCACGCTCCGGTCCCTACGCCGCATCCGGCACGCACCTTCGCACCCAACTCAGCCCTGCCTACCGCGCCCCGGTTCCTACACCGCCGCCAGCACGCGCTCCGATCCCTACACCGCCCCAGCACGCGTCCTCGCGCCCCAGCCTCTACTCCGTCTCCGCAGGCGGCTCCTCGGACCGGACCGGCTGGGGCGGTTTGGCCGCAGCGGCGGGCTTGTCTTTCTTCTTCGCGCGCTCCGCCTCGAAGTACGCCTTCAGCTCCTCGGCTTTCCGCGGGTCGGTCAGCTCGATCTTTCCCTTCAGGTGATACTCCACGAGCAGCTCCCAGTCGGGGGCGACCTTCTGCGATGCCATCGCGCGGATGGCGTTCTTCACCATACGGCGCTCCTTGGCGTTGGTGAAGGTGTCCTTGAACCGCTGGATGCGCGTCATGTCGAGCGAGGGATAAATGCTGCGGAAAATCTCGCTCGTCATCCGCGCGTCGTCCAACGCACGGTGCGCCGAGCCTTCGGCCGAGATGCCGAGATCCTGCAGCGCCGCCTCCACGCTTACGTCGTTCGTGACGTTTTTGTAGCGCAAATACCCTTTCAGCAGATCGAAATAGTCGACGCCGAGCCAGTACGCGTCATCGAGCTTGTGCATGCGCGTATCGAAAATAATGCGCTTGAGATCTTCGCCGCCCCATGTCAGCAGCAGGAACGAGTCGTTGCCGCCGAGCCACGCCTGGAAATCCCCGATTACCTTGACGAAGCCGGACGCCGCGTCGATTTCCTCTTGGGCGATGCCGGTTTTTTTCTTGATGAAGCTGTTGAGCTTGGAGAAATAAACCGGCTTCACCATGGCTGAAAACGTATCCGTCAACGCCAGCGACGCGTCCAGCCGGACCGCGCCGATCTCGATGACCTCCATCGGGAGGTCGCTCGCAAACTTGCGGCCGTTGAATTCGATGTCCAATACGATATAGTCCAATGCTTGATCCTCCGATCGATCCTTGTGACTCCATTCTATCACTAGGAAGCGGGTCCGGCGCAAGCGCCTTCCGCCGGACGCTCCGGATCACGCACCCATCCCCAAAAGAATAGGCCAACCGGACAGCCGGTTGGCCTGTACAAACATGGACCCGCGTGGATCTTTAGCGGAAATTCGCTGCGATGAAGCCCATGAACTCCTCCTCGGTCCGCTCCGCTCTGGCGCCCATGAGAAACGCCGCGTCGTCCCCTGCGAGATAGCGAAAACGTCCGCCGGCGTCGTTCGCCGCTTCGTAGATCGTTTCGGCGATGCGTTCCGGCGCGGACGCGTTCGCCTGGAAGCTGTCCAGCTGCTTCTTCGTCACCGCCTCGGCGTAATCGCGATAGGAGGGGAGAGACTCGCCGGAAAGGAGCTCCAGAGACCGGCCGGTGAAGTCGGTGGAGACGTTGCCGGGCTCGACGACTTTGACTTGGATCTTTTGCGTTCCGAGCTCGTAGTAGAGCGATTCGGAGAAGCCCTCGATCGCCCATTTGCTCGCGTGGTAAAGCGACAGCAGCGGAAACGCGACGCGTCCTCCGACGGACGAGACGTTGATGATCGTACCCGCTCCGTTCGCGCGGAAATGAGGCAGAATCGCCTGGACGGCGCGCATCGTGCCGAACACGTTCACGTCGAATTGCCGCTTGATCTGCGCGGGCTCCGCCGCTTCGAAGACGCCGAAGGCCGCGTAGCCGGCATTGTTAAGGAGGACGTCGATCCGGCCGAAGCGCTCGATTCCGAGCGACACCGCCCGTTCGATCGTTTCCGGCTGCTCGACGTCCAGTCGTACGACCAACACGCGTTCGAGCGTGTTCAGCTCCGTCTCCCGCTCAGGTGCACGCATCGTGGCGACGACGTTCCACCCTTGCTGCGCAAAATGCCGCGCGGTGGCCCGGCCGATGCCGGAGGACGCGCCCGTGATCAAAATCGTGTTCATGGAAAAAGCCTCCTATCCAAGGGGATGTGAGACGATTATACGATGATAAGATAACAAAGTAAACAAAATTAATTAAAATAGTAAAATTAATAATCTATATACGCTGTGTTTACTTCGCTGTCGGGCGAACGGTATAATGGCTGAAACGGAACGGCAAGCGGAAGGCGAAAAAGGCTGGGCCTCGAGCGATTAGGGTGCGAAGGGCGGCCCGGCGGGACAGCCGATACGGCGAAACGGTTCATGCAGGGAAAAGCCCATGCGGCAAAACGGCACATACGGGGAAAGTCGATAATGGAAAAACGGCCCATGCGGGGGAAAAGCCCATTCGGCGAATCGGCCCATGCTGCAAAAAAGGCCGAAGCGGCAAAGGAGGCAGACGCCATGAAGACGGCGACGAGCAGCGCGACATATATCGAGAAAATCAAGCCCGTTCTTCGGAAGTTTCGATTCAGCCAAATGAAGATGGACGATATCGCGAGACATATGGACATCAGCAAGGTGACGATGTACAAGCACTTCGCGTCCCGGGACGACGTGATCCGGGCGGTCGTCGGTCACTACGCGGACTACCTGCTGGACGCGGACGCCGCTGCGCTGGACGGGAGCCGGCCGTTCGCGGAGCGGTTTCGGCGCGTCTTCGAGACGTCCTTGCGGTGCGTCGTCTACGTCAGCGATTTGTTCCTGCAGGATCTCAAGGATGCCTATCCGGCACTGTGGGAGGAGCTGCTTGCGGCGCAGCAGCGGCGCTATCGTTCGCTGGAGGCTTTTTTCGAGGATGGGATCGGGCAAGGCTTCTTCAATCCGATCAACGCGACGCTTTATCTGGTGCAGGACGATGCGACGCTGCGGCAAATCGTCGACCCGTCCTTCTCCATCAAGTACGATCTGACGGCGAAGCAGGCGCTGATGGACTACTATCGGTCGAAAAAGTATCAGCTGTTCCGGCCGGCGCATCTGGACGATGCGGAAGACGCCGAAGCGGAAAAAGAAATCGCTCAAATTCTGCAAGCCCTGTAATGCGCGCGAACAAAGAGCCCCGGAATCCGCCTGAAGGCGGTCCGGGGCTCTTCCTGTCGCCGATGCCGGCGCTCGGTTCACCCGGCGATCAAGCCGGGTTCAGCGAAATCTCCTCGTCTTCCTCGTTCCGCTCGAAGGCGGCGCGGTTGAATTCGCCTTCGGAATGGGCCACTAGCAGGGACGTCACGGTCGTGCCGGTCGCGTTGACCGCCGTGCGGCCCATGTCGATCAGCGCCTCGATGCCGGCGACGATCGCCATCCCTTCGAGCGGCAGGCCGAGAGCGGTCAGGACGACCGTTGTGGAGATGGTGGCCGGACCGGGCACGCCGGCGACGCCGATCGAAGAGATGATGCTGATCGCTACGAGGAGGAGGTAGTCGGTGAAGGTCAGATGGATCCCGTAGACCTCCGCCGTGAAGATCGCGACGATCGCGGGCCAGACGCCGCCGCAGCCGTTGAAGTTCATGGAGGCGCCGAGCGGCGCGACGAAGCTCGCGATACGCGGCGAAACGTGCAGCCGCTTGGTGATGACCTCCAGATTGACCGGCAGCGTCGCATAGCTGCTGCGGGTCGTGAAGGCGACGGCGATCGTCGGATAAATTTTGCGGAAAAACCGCAGCGGGTTTACCTTCGCCACGAGCAGGACGAGGCCGCCGAAGACGATTACGAAATGCAGGATGAGCGCCACGTACGACGAGACGATGACGCTGCCAAGCTCTTGCAGCGTATCCCAGCCGTACTTGGCCGTCATGCCTGCGATCAGCGCGAACACGCCGTAAGGCGTCAGGCGGATGACGAACCGGACGACCTGGTGCAGCACCTGGGTCAGCGAGTCGAGCAGGCTGCGGATGGGCTGGACGGCCTGGGGCTTTTTGGCGCCGACCTTGAGGATTGCGACGGCGATGAAGATGGCGAAAACGAGCAGCGGCACCACCTGGCCCTGAGCCGCTTCGTTCACCGGATTGGAGGGCACGAGGCTTAGGATGACGTCGGAGAAGGTCGGGATATCGCGGGCCTTGAAGCCTTCCGGCACCGCTTGCTTGATGCCCGAGCCGGGATTGAAGAGCAGCGCGACGAGCAAGCCGATGATCGAGGCGACCCCCGTCGTGCCGAGGAACCAGGCGAACGTCTTGAGCCCGATCTTGCGCAGCGCTTCCAGATTCGTCAGCGAGGCGATGCTGTTCAGCACGAGGACGAAGACGAGGGGCACGACGAGCATCCGGATCAAGCTGACGTAGATGCTGCCGAACGTCGTGATGCCCTTGGTTTCGACGTCCCAGTTCTGAATGACGATGCCGACGAGGAGGCCGAGCCCGAGTCCGATCAGCACGCGCGTGCCGAAGCCGAGCCTTCGCCGGGCGAGGTAGTACAGAATGCCGAAGACGACGACAGATATGACGAAGCTGAGCCAGTTGGTCTCGATTGCCTGCAGCAGATTGTTGTGGACCTTATCCATTGCCCAATCCCTCCTATGCGAAGCTGCTTAATGGGGATAAAGCTGGCATGTAGATCATCCGCAAGGCTGTCAATGCATCTATATGAAGGGGACGGTCGGTATATGCTCCGGTTGCGTGTGCCCCGGCGTGCATGTCTGCAGATCCCCAAGATTTGGCGCCAGGCTCTTGTCGGCCGGGACGGGTTATGGTACATTTCCGTCAAAAGATACGGCCTAGGCAAACGGAAAGGATGTCATCCATGCGTTTCGAGCCCCCCGGAAACCAAACCCTGCTCCTGTCGAAGCTGTCGATTCCGCAGCCGCGCGAAACGACCGTCGAACGTCCCCGCCTGCGCGCCCTGTTGGATGAAGGTCTCGCCAACAAGGCGACCTTCCTCGCCGCGCCGGCCGGCTACGGCAAGACGACGCTGGCCGCGGACTGGATCCGTCGGCTGGACGCCCGCGTCGGCTGGCTGTCGCTGGACGACAAAGACAACGACCTCGTCCGGTTCTGGAGCTATGTCGCGCAAGTCCTCGAGCAGGCAATTGACGGCCTGTCCGACGCATTCCGTTCGGCGGCCGCCACGCTGGCTCCCGGCTTGTACGAGCCGTTTCTCGTGGCGCTGCTGAACGAGCTGGGCGCCGTACGGGAACCGGTGGTTCTCGCGCTGGACGACTGGCACGTCATCGCGGACGAGGAGATTGCGGAATCGGTTTCCTATCTAATGGAGTATTTGCCCGAGGGCACGCACCTGCTGTTCGCGAGCCGGACCGGCACGCGGTTCCCCAAGGCGAGGTGGCTGAGCCGCGGCTGGGCTCGGGAGATCCGGGCCGCGGATCTGCGCTTCGACCTGGGGGAAGCGATGGAGCTGTTCCGCCGGTTCGGCGAGCGCGAGACGCACCGCGATCAGATCGAGGACTTCCTCTCGCGGACAGAGGGCTGGATTACGGGGCTGAAGCTGATTCTGCTGTCCATGCGCGGCGGTACGCAAGCGACGGCGACGGCGAGGAAGCTCGCGCATGCCGGCGGGGAACGAATCGAGCGGTTTCTCATGGAGGAAGTGGTCGAGTCGCTGGACGAGCGCGACCGGCAGTTTCTGCTGGACGTCTCCGTGCTGCGACGGATGAACGGATCGCTATGCGAAGCGGTGGCCGGAACGGGCGGCGCCGCGCGTCTCGCCGCGCTGGCGCGGATCGACCTGTTTCTCGTTCCTTTGGACGAGAGCAAGACGTGGTACAGATTCCATCATCTGTTCGGCGAATTCCTGCAGGACATGCTCCGGCGGCGCGACCCGGGGAGGACGGACGGGCTGTACCGGGCCGCGGCGGAGTGGTGCGAGGCCCAGGGCCTGCTCGAGGAGGCGATCGACTACCGGATTGCCGGCGCTCAGTACGACCAAGCGATCCGGCTGCTCGAGGAGATGCGGAGCCTGATGATCCGTCGCGAATTCTCGACGCTGCGGGTCTGGCTGTCGGCCATCCCGGAGGAGATGCTGCTTCGGCATCCTTATCTTTATTTCTCCTACATCCTCTCCCTGCTCTGGACGCTTGAGCTGGAGCGGGCCGAGCGGCACCTGCAGCGGGCCGAGCGCTACTACGAATCCGCCGCGTCCGGCTGGACGCAGGAGGAGCGAGACCGCTATCTCGGTTATTTGTACTTCGCGAGGAACTTCAAGGCGACCCAATACGAGATGGACATGATCAAGGGGCTGGAGTATATCCGTCTTTCCCTGCGGCACAGCCCGGGCGGGACGGACCTGATCTTCGCCTCCCCGGAAATGCCGCTCTGTCCCTCCATTTACCGATCGTACAACGGCAAACGCGGCAAGCACTTGCCCCGGGGGCTTTCGGACGACTTCTTCCACAGCATGATCGGATTCATGCGGCAGATGGGGCTGCACGACTCGGTGCTTGTCTGCTACGGGGAGCTGCTGTACGAGCGGGGAGAGCTGGAGGCTGCGGAACGGTACCTGAAGGAGGGGTTGTCCGGCCAGAGCCAGGCGCATTATCAGCCGGAAAAGGTGTACGTCCCTGCGAGCCTTTTCCTCTCCCGCATCGCCAGAGCCCGGCGGGATCCCGCGCAGGCGGAGCAATGGCTGGCCGAGGCGCTCGCCAGAGCGGAGTCGGAGGGGGCCGCAGCCGCGCCGATCCTGCTCGAAGCGGAGCGCGCCGCGCTGCGGCTGGAGCAAGATGATGCGTCGGCCGCCCGGACCTGGCGGGAGCGCTACCGGCTGACGGCGGACGACCCGGTCTCCGTCTATCAATTATTCGTCTATTTGTTCCTCGTCCGGACGCTGATGGAGACGGGCGCGGGCGACGAGGCGTGGCGGCTGTCGGAGCGGTTGCTCCATCTCGCGGTGAAAGGCCACCGCCCGATGGACGCGTTGGAGCTGCAGGTGCTCCAGGCGGTGATGCTGGACCGGGCGGGCAAGCCGGAGCAGGCGCTGCTCAAGCTAGAAGAAGCACTCAAGCACGCGCTGCCGGACGACTACATCCGAGTGTTCGTCGACAAAGGCAAGCCCGTCGCCGAGCTGCTCGCGGCTTACGTTCAGCAGCGGCAGAAGGGCAACATCCGGGACAAGCACGCGCCGCCGCTCGCCTACGTGCGCAAGATTTTGGCCGGCTTCGGGGAGGCGCCCGAGACTGGCCGTACGGCGGCGGCCGCGCTGGAGACGCTGCTCACGCCGAGAGAGCTCACGATCTTCCGCCAGATGGAGGAAGGGATGGACAATCCGGCGATCGCGGAGGCGCTCGGTATCGGCATGGGCACCCTGAAGGCGCATATCAATCGCATCTACAGCAAGCTGCAGGCGACGAGCCGCGTCGAAGCGATCAAGCGGGGCAAAGCGCTGCAGGGGCAGGCGGGCAAGTAAGCGCAAGGACGAGCATGTACAAGTTTTACCCTATTCATTTCTGTATGACCTCCGATAAAAACGTGTCGCCGTCCGGGAAGACGGCGACACGTTTTTACTTGCATGCGCCTATAACCGGGCCTATAACCGCGGTTAGATTCGGCTGGCGCCGGATGGGCCTATAATCGGAATGATGACTGCAGATCAAGATCAGACAGGAAAGGGAGTCGAGCAGATGAGGCGCGTCCTCTCATGGTTTACGGCACTAATGCTGGCGATCGGCATCATTCCGATTCACGCTTTCGCGGCATCGAGCGATTTTGCGCAAGGAGACGGATCGGCGGAGCGTCCGTACATCGTCACGACGTTGGCGGAGCTGAACGCCGTCCGCAACGATCTGTCCGCCCATTACCGGCTGGCGGCGGATATCGACGCCTCGGAGACCGCGGGCTGGGACGGCGGCCGGGGCTTCGAGCCGATCGGCAGCTACGAAAGTCCGTTTACGGGCGACTTCGACGGAGACGGACATCTCGTCGCGGGGCTTGCGATCAAGCGGCCCGAGGCGACCAATATCGGTTTGTTCGGCGTGTTGGGGCAGGGAAAAGTCCGTCGTCTCGGCTTGGAAAATGCCGAGGTGGAAGGCGGGCGGCGCGTCGGCGGGCTCGTCGGATACATGATCGGCGGCGAGCTGTCGGCCGTTTATTCCACGGGACACGTGTCGGGGCACGACGACTATACCGGCGGTCTGGTCGGGTGGAACGAAGACGGCCGCATCGCGGAAGCCTATTCGACCGCCACCGTAGACGGAAATCAATTCACCGGAGGATTGGCCGGGTACAATCGGAGCGCCCAGGCGGTCGTCTCCGACGCATACTTCGGCGGGCGCGTACGGGGTACCGCGTATGTCGGCGGCGTGGCGGGCCGCAATCTGCACGAGGCGAAGATCCGAACCTCTTATGTCAGCGGAGCCGTGTCCGGCAGTACCTATGTCGGCGGGATCGTCGGGTTGAACGACAACAAAGCCATGGTGGAGACCAGCTACTGGGACATCGAGACGACCGGGGTGCCGATCGGGGCCGGCGCGACGCTGGAGGACAGCCCGTTCTCCGCGGCCGCGCTGTTCACCCTCAACGCGCTCCGGGCCGCCAGCTATGCAGGCTTCGACTTCGAGCGCACCTGGTTTATGATCGACGGGTCGACCCGGCCGTTTCTGCGGTCGGAGTGGTCGGCGACGATCCGAAACGCGCACCAGCTCCAGCTTGTTGCCATGGACTTGAAGACGAATTACACGCTGGCCCGGGACATCGACTTCGGCGACGTCTTTACGGACGACAGCCGCTCGGACATGTGGGCCACGAACACGGCTTCCGACGGGACCGTCTCCGGCTTGGGCTTCGTGCCGCTCGGGAACAACTTCTACTGGGCGTACGAAGGACGGTTCGACGGACAGGGTCACGTCGTCCGGGGGCTGACGATCCACCGTCCGGGGGCAAACGGCGTCGGCCTGTTCGGCATGCTGCTCGGGCCAAACGGCATCGTGCGCGACGTCGGCATGGAAGGCGGCTCCGTCACCGGGGGCGAGAACACCGGAGCCCTGGTGGGCTTTAACAATGCCGGCACGATCGAATCTTCGTACGCGAACGTCCCGGTCCGCGGGACGAAATACGTGGGTGGACTTGCGGGCAACAACGGCAACAACGCTAAGATCCTGCAATCCTATGCGTCGGGCGACGTCACAGGCAACGCATCCGTCGGCGGTTTGGTCGGGTTCAACTATCGGCTGGCCGGCGGAGGACTGGTGACCGAATCGTACGCGATCGGTCGCGTGACCGGCCAGCCGGATGGCGGTACAAGAAGCTCCAACATCGGCGGTCTGGTCGGAGAGAATGCCGATGGCGTCATCGAGAAGTCCTACGCGACCGGTCCGGTGTCCGGGCAGTATCAAATCGGAGGCGCCGTCGGCGTTTCGAGCGCGGATGGCCGGCTCGACGATGTCTATGCCTCCGGCCGCGTTAGCGGTGACGAGCGGGTCGGCGGCGCGGTTGGCATGCTCTCCGGCCCGCTCAACCGGGCCTACGCGTCCGGGGACGTCGAGGGGCAAGTCCATGCGGGCGGTCTGGCGGGCGAAACGACCGCGTCCGGATCGATCAACGACGCCTACGCCACCGGCAGCGTGGAAGGAAGCGACAAGATCGGCGGCTTGGTCGGCATGCTGAACGGGCCGGTGAACCGCGCCTACGCCACCGGCCGCGCAGCCGGCAGAAGCTTCGTCGGCGGGCTTGCGGGACGGACCGAAGAGCAGGCGAAGATCCGCGACGCTTATGCCGTCGGTCCCGTCGAAGGCCAATTCGAGGTGGGCGGGCTGGTCGGACGCAACGTCGGCAGCATCGAGCGCGCTTATGCGGCAGGCCGCGTCACGGGCTCCGAAGATGTCGGCGGCCTGGTCGGCAGAGCGTTCGGCACGGCGACGATGAGCTATTTCGACCGGGAGACGACGGGCCGGTCCGGCGGCACCGGCACGGCGGACATGAAGCGGCAGGAGACGTTCGCTTCTTGGGACTTCGAACAGACATGGACGCTCCAAGCCGGCAAGGCGTACCCCGTCCTGCGGAGCATCCCGGCGAACCTTGCGCTCGATGCGGCTCCGCCCACCGTGGCGGGCGCCGAGGTGGACGTCGAGCGGCCGGACCGCGTCGTCGCGGTCTTTGACGAAGAAGTGACCGCCGTAGGCGCCGGCGGGATGACGATCCGCGCGGACGGGATCTCCGTGCCGATCGCGCGCGTAGAGGGTTCGGGGACGAAGGCGCTGACGATTGTCATAGACGCACCCGTCGCGTATGGGCAGGCCGTCGATCTGTCCTACGACGCCGGAGCCGGCGCGATCGCCGATCTGGCCGGCCATCCGCTGGGCAGCTTCGCGAATCTGGTGGCGGCGTTCGTCGACCGGACGCCTCCGCAGATCGCGATCGCGATGACCACAGCGGATGGGAAGGCCTATGAAGACGGCGCTTGGACCGATCAAGCCGTGACGGTGAGCGCGGCTGTCTCCGATCGGGGCAGCGTCAGCTCCGTCACGTATTCGTTGGACGGCGAAGCGTCATGGTCCCCCTATGCGGGAGAAATCGTCCTGCGGGACGGCGGGATCCATCCGGTCGCGGTTCGGGCGGTCGATGCGGCAGGCAACGAGGCGATCGAACGCCGCACCGTGAAGATCAGCACTGGCGGACTGCTGCTGACGCCGACGCTGACGAAGGAGGGCGGGGGCGCATACAGGAGCGGCGAGTGGACGAACGCCAGCGTGACCGTCAGCGTTTATGCCGCCGGAGGCGCGGGCGAGATCGCCGATTTCGTCTATACGCTGGACGGGGGCGACGCAATCGCTTATGCGAACGACGTCCCGATCGCCGTCGCGGACGAAGGCGTGCACACGCTCGTCTTCCGCGCGACGGACGAGGCGGGTGCCGTCGCCTTGACTCTGGCGGTGAAGGTCGACCGGACGCCGCCAGAGGTCGCCATCGCCCCGAATGGCGGCGACACGGCCGCCTCGGTGGCGCCGACGGTCTCCGCCACGGATACGTGGAGCGGCATCGATGCCGCCTCATTGCAGTATGTTTGGACGAAGGATCCTTCGTCCCCGGCCGACGGCTGGACGACGTTCGCGAACGGGAGCGCGCTCGCGAAGACGGGCGCCGACGGCGACTGGTATTTGCACGTCCGGGCGCGGGATCGCGCCGGTAACGAGACGGTCGCGACTTCCGGCCGCTTCCGTCTGACCGTCCCGTCCGGCTCCGGGCCTTCCGGCGGCGGAAGCCCGTCCCTTCCGGACCATACGTATCGGGTCGGCACGGAGGGCGGCACGATCGTCTTCGCGGGCGGGGAGATCGTCATTCCCGCGGGCGCGACGACGCAGTCCTTCCTCCTCATGATCCAACCGGTCGCCCCGGGCGACGTGCCGCCCGCGAACGGCGGAGACCGGCTGGCCAGCGGGGCGTTCTCCTTCACCAAAGACTTGGCTGGGACGTTTGCCAAAGACGTCACGATCCGTCTGCTGCTGAACGGGGGTACGCAGGAGGCGGAGGATGTCGCGTATCTCCTGAGCTGGTACGACGAGGCCTCGGGCGCCTGGGTACCGTTGAGCTCGCCCGGCTTTGATCCGGAGCGGCACAGCGCAAGCGGGACGACAAGGCACTTCACCATGTTCGCGGTCATTGCCCACCCCGTCGCCAAGGAGGAGCCAGCCGCGCCGTTTGCGGACGTGAAGGGGCACTGGGCGGCGGAGACGATCGCGAAGCTGGCGGCGGCGGGCGCGGTGAACGGCTATGCGGACGGCAGCTTTCGGCCCGACCGCACGGTCACGCGGGCCGAGTACGCCGCGATGCTCGTGCGGGCGCTCGGATTGGCGGATCAGACCGGCAAGGCATTCGCCGATCTGCAGGGTCATTGGGCCAGCCAAGCCGTCTCGACGGCGTACGCGAACGGGATCGTCCAAGGGATCGACGAGGAGACGTTCGCACCCGACCGGCGCATCACGCGCGAGCAGATGGCCGTCATGACCGCGAACGCGCTGAAGCTTAAGACCTCGTCGGACGATGTTCCCTTCGCCGACCGGGACCGGATCTCCGCGTGGGCCAAGCAAGTGCTGGCGGCTGCGACGGAGTACGGGCTGCTAAGCGGCTATCCGGACGGCACGGCGAGGCCGCAAGGGCAGGCGACCCGGGCGGAGGCGGCCGCCGTCATCTGGCGCGCGCTGGCGCTCCGGGAGAAGTCCTAAAGACGGAAGAACCTCGGCATCCGCCCGCAGTGCGGAAGCCGAGGTTCTTTTTTTCTGCAGCTGGGACCGCAGCATGTGGCGCCGCCTGCGATCTAAGCGGCCTTGCCGGCCAGGCGGAGGTTGAGATACCCCTGCAGCTCGCCGCGGTAGCGGAGCGTCAGCGAAGGGGAAGCGGCGAGGTCGCACGGCTTGACGAGCGAGGCCGGCTTGTCTGTTACCGGAAGGCCGGCCCGGGACAGGGCGCTCGCGACGAACTGCGAGCAGAAGTAGGCGCGATCCCGCTCGAGCGGCATGTTCAGCATGAGCGTCGCCAGGCCGAGCAGATTGTAGCTGTATTCGCGTTCGTTCTCCTGGAAGCGGCGGATGATCCGCTGAAGCCGATTATATGCGCTCTCGCTGACGTCCAACTGATAGACCGAGCAGGTCGCTTGGTGGAACAGCTCGCCCCGCAGATTCTCCTTGACGAATCCGGCGCTGAAAGGGTTGCCGGGGCTGCGCCGGCCGAAGCTGTAAACCTGCTCCAGGTCGCCGTCGAGCGCGAGGGACGCATGGTTCATCGGGGCTTTGGTATACAGGCGGATCATCCGGGTGAAAAGCGTCCCCGTGTCGGTCAGTACGATGTAGACGGGATGGGTGGCGTTCATGGTTAAGGTTCCTCCGTTCGGGCTTGTCGCGTTCCGGTTCGCTCGTTTGCTGTTGTCCTCAGCATACCGCGGACGGCCCCGCCGCCGTAACGAACGGAGGTTCAGATCGGAGCCCGACTTAGGTCCGAGGCGAAGGCTGGACTTTGCGCGATCCCTGACTCGGATTGTCAGGGGAAATGGGCTATGCTAAGAACAGCGGCACCGATTTGAATCCATAAAGGGAGGGAACCCAATGAGCAAATTTGGCATGTACGTAAAATTTACGACCGTCGAAGGCAAGCGGGAGGAACTGGCGGCGATTCTGATGGAGGCGGCGGCCTCGATGGACGAGGTCGACGGATGCGAGATCTATCTTGTGAACTATGCCGATACGGAGCCGAACGCGGTGTGGGTGACGGAGGTATGGCGGGATGCGGAAGCGCACCGGGCGTCCTTGCAGGCGGAGGGAGCTGCGGAGATGATCGGACGGGCCAGACCTCTCATCGCGGGCGTCGAGCAGGTCAAGCTGGCCACCTTGGGCGGCAAAGGTGCATAGCGTGGGCTGCCGCGTTGGGACATTCGCCGATTCTCGCTTATAATGAGAGGCAAGCCTGGGGAAACTAGAAAGGGAAGATAGATAGAGAGACGCGGTCGGAGACCGAATCCGATCGCCGGATGGAGAGGAATGAACGCATGAATCGGGAGATGCCCGGAACGGCCGCGCTGGCGGGGAAGAGAGCCGCGCCCGCGCGCGCGCGCAAACGCTTGTTGCTGCTGATCGCCGTCCTTCTCGTCCTGCTGACAGCACTGAATCTGCCTGCCGTCCATCGCTGGCTGCCCGTCAGCCTCTGGCGCGACGTTCCGCCGGTTACGTCCCTGCACCCGATCGTCGAGGCGCGCATGAAGACGCTCGTGACCGAGGCCAAGGCGCAGGGGATTTCGATCGCGATCACGGACGGATTTCGCAGCTCGGAGGAGCAGGAAGCGCTCTACCGCAAAGGACGGGACGGCGGCGGCGCGATCGTGACCAACGCCCGGGGCGGCGAGTCGTATCACAACTACGGCTTGGCCATCGACTTCGCCCTCCGCGCCAAGGATGGCCGGATCGTCTGGGACATGAAGTACGACGGCAACGGCAACGGGAAGGCCGACTGGATGGAGGTCGTCGCCATCGCCAAGCGCCTTGGCTTCGCATGGGGCGGGGATTGGAAGGACTTTCCCGACTACCCCCATCTTCAGATGGACTTCGGGCTGTCGATCCGCCAGCTTCAATGGGGACAGCGACCGCCCGAGGATTTGAAGCAGGCCGAGGCGCCGGCGCCGGCCGGCGTCCGCAAATCTTAGCTTAGCTAGCAGCAAGGGCCACCCGAGCCATCTGCCGATGGCGGGGCGGCCCTTGCGTCGTTTCATCCCGTTCCCTCGTGGCTTCAATCAAGGCTCTTAAAAGGTTAAAGTTAACGAAAATGTTTCCGAGCCCTATTGCCGCGGATTCTTGTAAATGCCGTACTTGTATCCGATGCGCCCGCTACAAAAAAACGGTTTTTCAACAGACAAGCACTGGCGTCGGCAAAACTTTTTCCTACTGAGATTAATGAAGTGCATGGATCGGCACTTCCTGTGATTGAAAAGTTATTGATCGTTCCCCTTCTTTTTCCGGATCTCTTTCGATTCTGCGACGACGTTTACAACCTTTACGTGCGGGTTTGTTGCGTTTCTTCCCGCCGCATCCACACGAACATGACATTCCGATACACCTTCTTCATCAAATTAATGAATGATGTATCGTATGTAATCGCTTGTTCAGGTGCGTGGACAAGTATCACGGCTTGCGATCTATTAGTAGGAAGATCCTGAAATAACGTACTTAAGCTCCAACCCGGGGAGTTTGACCAGAGGAGTAGATGGGCGTGCGTAAAAGCGGGCGAAAATTCTAACGGTTGTGAGCGACGCTATTTAGGTAAAAATGGAGTTTGCAAAATGTGACGGTTGCCAGCGAGCCTATTTCCCGTTTTTCGTAGGCAGAAGGGCTGTTTCGTCCAAATAAGCGCGCATGCAACCGTTAGAAAAGAAACCTCCGTTTTTTAGGCCGATTAGGCGCTATCACAACCGTTAGCGTAGGAATGTTCCAAACCGGTCATTCGTTCGAGGCTAACCCGTTGGTCAAGCACCGCATTCAGGTTGAGCCGAAAACCCTCCAACTTGAACGGACGAGATGACTCTAGCATGCTTGTAGCACATACATAATACGAACTAAAAGAAGGCTTCCGAAGAGACGGAAGCCTTTAAGCAAGTATCGAAGTAACGAGTTGAATAGCATAACAAGCCCAGCCCACCAGAGCCTAAATCAAAGAGACGGCCGTCTTGATATATGAATAGAGATCGCCGTCCATGCCATGGACAACCGCGTCCTCCGGATGATCGCCGTAATACTGTTCCGCCGCCTGGACAAAGGCCGCATCCGCAGGGGCGTAAGCATCCATGGCTGCCTTCCAGCGCTTTGCCAACTTGGCGACATTCGGATCATCCGGCGGCATTCCCCCGGTTAGACAGCTCCGAAATTCGGCTAACAAAATCTGCCCTTCCGCTTGGATCTCCCTTAGCTTTTCCGGTCCGATCCGTTTGCTCCGACTTTTCAGCTCTTCGGCCAGGCCCTTCGAAAAATGCGAGCTTTGCATCATCCGCATCATTTGCATCGCGAGCATAAATCGCTCTTCGGGTATCGGTTGACCCGATTGCAGCAGATCAAGAATGTACTGCACGCGATCTTTCAGTTCCGCCAGCATGCCGATCTGCTCGTTCAAGCGGGAAAGCTGCAGCTTCAGCATCTCCTCCGGACGGAAAGACGGGCTGTGAATCATCGCTTTGATTTCCTCGAGCGCAAGGCCCAATTGCTTCAGCGATAAAATGTGATGCAGCTTCGCGACATCGGCATCCGTATACAACCGGTGTCCGGATTCGGTCGTCCGGGACGGGGATAACAATCCAATCCGGTCATAGTGGTGGAGCGTTCGAACGGTCGTGCCTGTACGTTTGGCGAGCTCTCCAACCTTCCAACTGCCGTTCACGACGGTTTCTCCTCCCATGCGTTAGGATGACTTGAACCTGACGTAGCGTCAGGATTTATAATGGTTTCCATCCCGGGAACAACATAAATTTTACGAAAGAAGATGGAAAGGGACATGCTGTACGAACCCAATTATTTGGTGAAAGCGCTGGCCTATCGTAGTCAGGCCCGCCTTCTATTTGTTGAAAATACGGAGCTCGTCAAAGCGGTATGTCCGCGTCCGATGAACGACATGCTGAAAATCGCATTGGGCAGGACCGTCTCGGCCGCGAGCCTGCTTACCGGAACTTTAAAGGACCATCAACGAATCAGTTTGAAAATCAAAACCGGCCAAAAGGATGGCAAAATCTTCGCGGATGCCGATGCATGGGGCAATGTGCGCGGCTATCTAAGCGATGAATTGCGGAACGCGCCTCCTGCGTATTTGCGCCATCTCTCGCTCGAGCAATTGATCGGATCTAAAGGGAGCCTTCAAATGACGAAGGATATCGGAATGCAAGGCACGTTCACCGGGATCACCGATATGCCATACGGAAATATCGTCGACGACCTCTCGCATTATTTTCGGCAAAGCGAGCAGACACCCACCTTCTTTTCCTTGCCAATCGACATCGGTGCATCGGGAGACATCGTTCGAAGCCGCGGCGTTTTGGCCCAACTGCTCCCCGGGGCGCCGACCGAGCTAATCGATCGTATTAAGAACGATTTGCGCACCTCGAAAGTGGAAGACATGCAAGTGGTGGGCAAGGAGCCGATTCGATTGTTTTGCGGTTGCTCCAAGGAGGTACTATTCCCGATGCTGCACGCTTTGGACAAGGAAGAGTTGAAGGATGCGCACGCAGCAGGCCGTCCGATCGAAATCGTCTGCCATATATGCGGGAATGCTTATGCGTTTCAGCCGGATGAATTTGCAAGCATATCCGAAACATTGTAATCGTTGCGGGGCGTGTCACCCCATTATACGCCAATCCGACATTCGGTCCCAGCCACAAGACGGCAGCAGGCAGGCTTGCCTGGCGCGTTGAAGAAGAGACGGGCGCGGAGCTCGTCTCTTTTCACCATTTGTCTCGACCTCTTCCGAGGACGGCGAATCCGCTTTACCCGGTTCATCTTGCCTAGCGCTCTGCATTCGCTCGAATGGGATGGATACAATTGACAGTAAAATCGCGTTGTGATATAAAATGATCAGAATGTTTTTGGCGCAAATTTGCGGAAAATAGTGTGAAAAGTCGGAAAAATGCTGCAACTCGCAGCCTGCGAGTATTGCGATTAGCTTCGCGCAACGTTTCTCCTCCTTTTCGTGCTTTTGCATGCATGCGGCAGTTGCGCCAAACATTCGCGCCTTTTGGAGAATTTGAGGAAAAGAAGGGAGGAGAAACAGAGCCGAACGCAGTGCGCCGTGGCGGTCATTCACAAGATCATGGTTAGTCCAATCCATACCCATACGAAGAGGAGAGGATGAGTTTGATGATCGAAGCTATCGGGCACTATCGCAAGAAAGCGGGAGCATGCGCCGCCGCGGCGCTGTTGGTGGCGACGGCGCTGCTGCTGCCGCTGGGCGCGCAGTCGGTGGCGCACGCGGGTACCGCCTATTACGTATCCACGACGGGAAGCGACAGCAACGCCGGGACCGGCACCGGGACCGCCTGGAAGACGCTGCAGAAGGCAGCCAACACCGCAGGGCCGGGCGATACGGTCTACGTGATGGGGGGTACCTACAACCAGAAGCTGAAGATCTCGACTTCGGGCAGTTCCGCCGGCGGGTATATCACGTTCCAGAACTACGCGAACCAGACGGCGATCATCGACGGCACGGGCTTGTCGGTCGGCGACAGCGAGGGCCTGGTCGAGATCGGCAACGCCAGCTACGTGAAGATCCAGGGCTTCGAGATCCGCAATTACGCGAGTTCGACGCGGGACAAGGTGCCGATGGGCATCTACGTCTACGGATCGGGCAATCATATCGAGCTGCGAAACAACTTCGTTCACGATATCAAGAGCACGGCGACGGTCCGCTCCGACCTGTCGGGCCGCGACGCGCACGGGATCGCCGTATACGGGACCAACGCGACCGCCATCAGCGACCTTGTGATCGACGGCAACACGCTGACCAAGCTCGTCCTGGGCTCCAGCGAATCGCTGGTCGTCAACGGCAACGTGAACGGCTTCGCCATCACGAACAACCTCATTCACGACAACGACAACATCGGCATCGACGCGATCGGCTTCGAAGGCACGGCGCCAAGCAACGATCAAGCCCGCAACGGCACGATCAGCGGCAATACGGTGTACAACATCACTTCCATCAACAACCCCGCCTACGGCAAATCGCTGCCTAACGGCAGCTATGCGGCGGACGGCATCTACGTGGACGGCGGCAAGGATATCGTCATCGAGCGGAATTACAGCTACAGCAACGACATCGGCATCGAGATGGCCAGCGAACATGCGGGCAAATCTACGAGCAATATCACCGTCCGCAGCAATATGGTCTACAACAACAGCTATACGGGCATCGCCATCGGCGGATACGACACGCAGAGAGGTTCGACGATCGGCTGCAAGATCGTCAACAATACGCTGTACAAGAACGACACGGTCGGCTACGAGGGCGGGCAGCTGCTCGTCCAGTTCGACACCCGCAACAACGTGATCGAGAACAACATCCTGGTCGCGAGCGCCTCGGGCATTCTCATCCAGAACGGCTATACCCAGAACACCGGCAATACGGTGGACTACAACCTGTACTACGGACCGGGAGGGGCGTCGGGGTCGACCTGGATCTGGAAGACCGTCTCTTACGGCAGCTTCGCGGCGTACAAGATCGGCTCCGGCAACGACGCGCACTCGTTGTTCGCGGACCCGCTGTTCGTGAACGCCGCGGCCGCGAACTTCCATCTAGCCGCCGCTTCCCCGGCCATCAATGCCGGCTATGCGGATACGGCGATCATCGGCACGGCCGATATCGACGGAGACGCCCGCGTGAGCGGAAGCTCCGTCGATATCGGGGCGGACGAAAGCGCCTGATCCGCCCGATCCGGAGCCGAAGCCGAAGTTTCCTTCGTACCGCTAGACCCCTTAAGCCCGGCCGCAGGCCGGGCTTTTCTGCTGCAGCAGGCGCATGGCTAAACGCATGGACGGGTGTCCCATGGGCTCGGCGGGCTGAACGGACAGCCGCTTTACGCAAAATTTACGCAAACTCACATCTATCGTCAGGAAAACTTGCGCAAAAACCATTGACTAATTGCGCAAATTTTCGTAGATTATACTTATTATTTGCCGCAAACATTAGATTATTTCTCAACCATGGGGGGAGCCGCTTGAAAAAGAAAATTCGGTTGGCGCTAGTCGGAGTAGGCGACATGGGGGCGGGGCATCTGTACGGCTTCGACCGGATTCCGGAAGAGTGCGAGATCACATGGGTTGCCGATCCGCATCCGGACAATTTGGCGCGCGCGCTGGGCTATCTGAAGTACAACAAGCCGCAGGTTTGCGCCACGCATGAGGAGCTGCTCGCGCACACCGACGACTTTGACGCGGTCGTCGTCTCCGTGCCGAATTACCTGCACCGGGACGTCGCGCTTCCTTTCATCTACCTGGGCAAGCCGTTGTTCCTTGAAAAGCCGGTCGCGCCCACGCTCGCGCAATGCGACGAAATCATCCGGGCGGCCGAGGAGCGCGGCGTGCCCGTGCAGATCGGCCTCGTGTATCGCTACTCCAACGTCTACACACGCATGGCGAAGGAGCTA
The DNA here is from genome assembly GCF_020731285.1 of Cohnella baijiui. Taxonomy (GTDB): domain Bacteria; phylum Bacillota; class Bacilli; order Paenibacillales; family Paenibacillaceae; genus Cohnella. Next base: position 90,455 of record NZ_JAJFOW010000020.1, on the reverse strand, counting down.
AGGCAGGATCGTCTCGGCGACGTTACGATGATGTGGTGCAAGGAGTTTCGGGATCCATTCCCGCCGGCTGACTGGTTCTACGACGAAACCAAGTCCGGCGGCGCCCTCGTCGAGAAGGATTGCCACCATTTCGACATCTTCAACTGGATGATCGGCGCGAAGCCGGTCCGGGTGTTCGCCTCCGGCGGACAGCACGTGATCCGCAACGGCGAGGATGTGCTTATCACGAACCACTACACCCACTACGCGCCGAAGCCGATCGGCACGAGCACGATCATCGACCATGCGTGGGTGACCGTCGACTACGACAACGGAAGCAAGGCGATGCTCGGCCTCTGCATGTATTTGAAACCGTATAACTTGATGGACGAAGGTCTTGAAATCGGTCTCATTGGCCGCAACGGCGGGCAGATGGTCGCCAAGAAGGACAAGACGCTCGATATTTTCGGCGGCGCCGACTTTACCCGCGAGCATATCGATCTGGACATTGTCAGCGACTCGGTGGAAGGCGGCCATACCGGCAGCCAAAAGCAGCGCTACGCCTTCCTGAACACGGTCCGGACCGGAGCGCGCCCGTTCGCCGATCTTCAGGTCGGCCGCGACGCGCTGCTCATCGCCCTCGCGGGCGAGCGCTCGATCAAGGAAGAGCGCTACGTCTACCTGGACGAACTCAAGTAACGCCAGGAGAGACGAAGGGGAGGGAATCGAGTGGTCAAAAGATGGAAGGAAGACGGGGCGTTCCTGCTGTTCATCTCCCCGTGGATCATCGGCTTCTTGGCCTTTTTCGTGGGCCCGGCGGCCGCGAGTTTGATCTACAGCTTCGCGGAATACAACGCCATCACGACGCCGATCTGGGTCGGCTTCGAGAACTATGCGAAGCTGTGGTCCGACGAGGTTTATCTGCAAAGCTTGCGCAACACGCTGTACTTCGTTTTTATCGGCGTTCCCGTCACCGTCGGCTTTCAGATCCTGCTCTCGCTTCTGCTGAACGTCGAGGTAAAGGGCATTCGCTATTTCCGCACGCTGTATTACCTGCCTTACCTGGTCCCGCCCGTAGCGACCATCGTCATCTGGTTGATCCTGTTCGGCTCCGGAGACGGCGTCGTCAATCTCATCCTCCTCTGGTTCGGCGGCGCGCAGATTGACTGGATGGGCAGCGAAGGGCTGATCAAGCCGGTCATTATCACGATCGGTATGTGGATGTCCGGCGGATCGGTGCTGGTATTCCTCGCCGGTCTGAAGGGCATCCCGAAGCCGCTCTACGAAGCCGCCCGCATCGACGGGTCCGGTCCGTTCCGCACCTTTTTCAACATCACGCTGCCGATGCTGACGCCGTCCATTCTGTTCACGGTCGTCATGCAGGTCATTTATTACTTCCAGATGTTCACCGAGGCGATGCTGCTTAGCAAGGGCGGCCCCAACTACGCTTCGCAGACTTACATGATGAATACGTATCAAGTGGCCTTCCGGGATTTGAACTTTGGCTACGCCATGGCGCAGTCGTGGGTGCTGTTCTTCATCATCCTCATCATTACGGTCGTGCTGATGAAGTCCTCCAATCGTTGGGTCTACTACGAAGGCGACGAGAAAGGGGGAGGCAACAGCTGATGCGCACGGCCAAAATCGCAAACCGCACCTATCAATATTTGCTGCTCCTGCTCGGATTGCTGGTCTTTATCGGTCCGCTCCTCTGGCTCGTCTCCACGATGTTGAAGACGCAGGACCAGACCTACGTATTTCCGCCGAAGCTGCTGCCGCAGCCGTTTACTTTAAGCGCCTTCAGCCGGCTCTTCGAGACGATGACGCTGATGCCCAGATGGATTCTGAACTCGTTCATCGTTTCCGGCATCAACGGCCTCGGCACCATCGTGACGAGCTCCCTGATCGCGTTCGGCTTCGCGAGGATGAAGTCGCGGCTGCGGCCGGCCCTGTTCGTCGTCGTGCTGTCGACGCTCATGATCCCGTCCCAGGTGACGCTCATCCCGATGTACATCCTGTTCAGCAAAATCGGCTGGTACGATACGTGGCTCCCGCTCACGATTCCGGTCCTGCTGGCCAGCCCTTACTTTATCTTCTTGTTCCGCCAATACTTCCTCACGCTGCCGCGCGAGCTGGACGAAGCCACTTACGTGGACGGCGGCGGCTACTGGACGATCTATAGCAAAGTCATCCTACCGCTTTCCGGTCCCATTCTCATCTCGGGCTTCATCTTCTCCTTCGTCTTCACCTGGACCGACTACTTCACCCCATTGATCTTCATTCAATCCGAGAAGCTCCAGATGATGAGCGTCGGCTTGCAGCTGATCATGGGCAAAAACTCGCAGGATCTTCCGATGATGGCCGCAGGCTCGTTCCTTGCGCTGCTGCCGATCGCCGTGATCTATTTTGCCGCGCAGAAATACTTCGTGGAAGGCGTCGTCATGTCGGGGATCAAATGAGAAAAGGGGAGTGCATCGCATGGTACGAAGCAGCACGGCGTTAAGCACGAAAGGGGGGCTCGCGCTCGTCGGCCTCGCCCTTGCCCTGTCCGCCTGCGGAGGGGACAAGGGAGAGAACGGCGCGACGGGGAGCGCATCGCCCGCGCCGTCGGCCTCCGCGTCGGGAGCCGCCGCGACAGGCGATCCCGCCGGGATCAAGGCCAAGATCACGTTCATGCAGTGGGGCACGCAGGAAGAAGTCAACCAGACCAAAGAGCTGCTGAAAAAGTTCAACGAAAAGTATCCGAACATCCAGGTGGACGTCGCCTCCAAGGACTGGGAGACCTACTGGACGGCGATCACGGCCCAGGCGGCGTCCCAGACGCTGCCGGACGTGTACAAGATGGACGAGGCTTATCTCGACAAATACGCCAAGCTGGGCGCGATGAAGGATCTGACCGCCCTGATGTCCGCGAACGGCTTCGACGCGAGCGAGTTCGAGCCGAACGTGCTGAAGAAGCTGCAGTCCGGCGGCAAACAGTACGCGCTGCCGCGCGACGCGAACACGATCGTTATGTTCTACAACAAGAAGCTGTTCGCCGATCCGAAGACGAATCCGGCGGGCGCTCCGGTGCCGACCGGGCAAATGTCATGGGACGATCTGATCGACATCGCGAAGAAGATGACGCTCGACAAGTCGGGCAAGACGGCGGCGGACGCGGGCTTTAATCCGTCCGGCGTCGCGCAGTGGGGGCTCATGATGGACGCGGCCGGCTCCGCCGACTCCGTCCTCGAGTCGCAGCTGTGGTCGAACGGCGCGAAGCTCGTGAACGACGATCAGTCGTTCGCGATGAACAGTCCCGAAGCGCTCGAGGTGCTCCGCAAATTCAGCGGCCTGATCACGGATCTGCACGTCGTGCCGAACTTCGGCCAGGCGCAGTCGATCTCCAAGGATCCGTTCCTCGCGCTGTCCACCGGCAAAGTCGCGATCAGCTTCGGCGGCAGCTGGAATACGAGCGAGTACAAGACGGCGGGCATCGACTTCGAGGCGATTCTGCCCCCGAAGTTCAAGGAAGAAAAGACCGTCGTTCAGGAAACCGGCTACGCGATCGGACCGACGACGAAAAACGAGCAGGCGGCTTGGACGCTCGCGAACTGGCTCTCCGGTCCGGAAGGGCAGATCGCGCTGGCCGAGCAGGGACAGTCCGTCCCGGCGAACAAAAAGGCCGCGGACGCGTATTTCGCCAAGGATGAAGGCTACGACAAGAAGGTGTTCATCGAATCGCAGCAGTACGCGATCCCCGTGCCGTTCTTCGACGGCAAAGAGAAGCTGCTGTGGGACATCATCCCGCAGAAGCTGACGAATCCGTTGTCCGGCAAGGGCGATCTGCAGAAAGCCATAGACGACATCCGGAAAGCGTACGGCAAGTAAGCGCAAGACACCAATTAAATGGGGGAGAACAAGGATGTCACACACGAAAAAGAATGCGGTCAAGACGCTCGCTCCGCTGACCGCGCTGGGCCTGATTCTCGCCGCCTGCGGCGGCAACTCGAACGCGGATTCGTCCGCCAGCCCCTCGCCTTCCGCTTCCGGCGACGCTTCGGCTTCGCCCTCCGCGTCGGCGTCGGCCTCCGCGCCGGCGGAGCCGTCCGGCAAGGTCACTTACATGATGTGGGGCACCGAGGAGGAGGTTAACCAGACCAAGGATCTGCTGAAGAAGTTCAACGAGAAGTATCCGAAGGTCGAAGTCGACGTCGTCTCCAAGGACTGGGGCACCTACTGGACCGCCATCACCGCACAAGCCGCGTCCAAGAGCCTGCCCGACGTCTACAAGATGAGCTATGCGTACGTGGACAAATACGCGAAGCTCGGCGCGATGAAGGATCTGACCGATCTCATTGCCAGCAGCGGCTTCAATCTGGGCGACTTCGAGCCCGGCGTTCTGGCCGCCCATCAGTCCGGCGGCAAGCAGGTGTCGCTGCCCCGGGACTCGAACACGATCGTCCTCTATTACAACAAGAAGCTGTTCGAGGACGCCAAGACGAACCCGCTCGGCGCCCCGGTGCCGACGAACGACATGACATGGGATCAGCTTATCGACATCGCGAAGAAAATGACGATCGACAAGAGCGGCAAGACGGCGGGCGATGCCGGCTTCAACGGAGCGCAGACGTCCCAGTGGGGCTTCGTCATGGACGCGGCCGGTTCGGCCGACTCCGTGCTGGAGCCGCAGCTGTGGTCGAACGGCGCCAAAATGGTGAACGACGACGAGTCGCTTGCCCTGAATACGCCGGAGGCGCTCGAGGTGCTGAACAAGTTCGCCGGCCTCGTCGCGACCGACCATGTCACCCCCTCGTTCAGCCAAAGCCAGACGCTGTCCAAGGATCCGTTCCTCGCCTTGGCGACGGGCAAGGTGGCGATGAGCTTCGGCGGCAGCTGGAGCGCCAACGAGTACAAAAAAGCGGGCATCGCCTTCGACACGGTGCTGCCTCCGAAGTTTAAAGAAACGAAGACGGTCGTTCAGGTGGCGGGCAACGCAATGAGCCCGAACTCCAAAAACGAAGCCGCCGCATGGGCGCTGCTCAGCTGGCTCGCCGGTCCGGAAGGGCAGATCGCGCTCGCCGAGCAAGGCCAATCGATTCCGGCCAACAAACAGGCGGCCTCGGCTTACTTGGGCATCGACGACGGCTACAACAAGCAAACGTTCATCGAAGCGCAGAAGTACGCTATCACCGCCCCATTCTTCGACGGCAAAGACAAGCTGATGTGGGAGATCGTCCCGCAGAAGCTTCAGCAGCCGCTGTCGGGCAAAGGCGACGTCGGCAAGGCGATCGAGGAGATCGCGAAGCTGTACGGCAAATGATCGACGAGCTTAACGGCACCGGTTGAACCCCAATCCAAGCGTTGAGAGGGAGGATGCGGAAGATGGCACAAGCGAATCGCAAGCGGCGTTGGCTGCAAGCGGGAGCGGCGGCCGTCCTGGCATCCTCTCTGGTCGTTCAAGGGGCGGTAGCCGCCCCCGCGGCCGGAGAGGGTGCAGGCGGGAAAGAGGAGGCCGCGATTTGGCGCGGCGGCACGGAGGCGAACGCGGAGCTGAAGCAGACGCTCCGAGAGATGAAGGCGATCCAGCAGGACGGCAAGCTGAAGCTGATGGCGCGAGGGCCGGGATTGGACCGCAAGGGCGTATGGTACATCGACGCCGACGGGAACGACAAGACGGGTATCGGCGTTCCTTACTGGGCGAACGGCGGCGGCATCGACTTCAAAATTTCCGAAGGGAAGGTATGGAAAGCCGCGGACGGCAAGTGGGTGCAGGCAGGAACCGCCCTGACCCAAACGGCGGGCGATACGACGGAGGTCGAGATGGAGCTGGCCGCCCTCGGCGCGGGCGAGTCGGCGATCATGCGGACCGCGTTCCGGCTCGACGGCGATCAGTATTTGCCGGCGGCGGGCGCTCGGATGCTGGTCGCCCCGCCGGCGGCGGGCGCCGAGTTCGGCCCGGACGTCAAGGTGACGGTGGACGGCTTGGCGGACGATTGGAGCGGCGTGAAGCCGGCCGCGCAATCCGCCGACGGCAAGACCGTCCTCTATGCCGCGGAGGAGGGGGACAGCCTCGTCCTGCTCGTGACCGGCAAGCTGGCGGAATTCAACGACATCTATTTCGATACCGACCGTAGCGCGGATACCGGATATGCGGATGTCGGATGGCCCTCGTTCGGCGGCGACTGGCTGATCGAGAACGGTGCCTTGTTCAAGAGCACCGGCGCCGGCTGGAACTGGGGGCCGGTCGAAGTCGCGAACATCGATTACAAGCAAGGGGGATCGGGGGATCGGGCGACGGTCGAATACCGGATTCCTCTGTCCGCGATCGGACTCGCCGCGCCCAAGGCCATCGCTGTCGGGTTTACCTCCAGCGACGTCACGGTTCCGCCCGCGGATACGCAGCCCCCGCTCGTTCTGCCTCCGCTGCCGAAGTTTAAGGTGGACGGCGATCCGGCGGAATGGGCGAGCTTGCCGACGACGGCCGTCGGCACGGGCCGGACCAAGCTGCTGAAGGCGTTCGCGGACGCCAAGACGCTGACCGTGCTGGCGAAGGCGGCCTCCTTCGACGCGGAGACCAATCTGTTCATCGACGCGGACAACAACGCCGGCACCGGATACAACGGCTGGGAGTACAAGCGGACCGGGGCCGATTATCTGGTGCAGAACGGCAAGCTGTTCCGCTACGCGGGACCGGGCTGGGCCTGGGAGGAGATCGGGCCGGCGGAGTGGCAGGTCTCTCCCCAAGCCGACGCGGACGGTCTGAAAAGCCTGGAGGTGCGCGTCGATCTGTCCGCCGAGCCCCATGCAGGCGGGTCGATGCGGGTCGCGATCGGCGTCGGCGAAGATTACGCGCCGGCGGTCGATCCCGAGGGCGAATACGCGCTGGCTTCGGGCCGCGGCGGCGCGCCGATCGTGGTTGACGGCCGGCCGGACGACTGGGCCTCGGTCGACGGCGGTGTGACCGGCGCGGGCGAAACGGTTAAGCTGACCGCGGCACAGGACGGCGACAAAGTATATTTGCTCGTGGAAGCGCCTTCCGTCGACACGCGCAACGTCTTTTACCTCGATACGGACGCGAACGCCAAGACCGGGGCCCGGGATACGGCGTGGACCGGCTTCGGTGCGGACGCCAAGATTGCCTATAACAAGCTTTACCTTTACGACAAGAAGACGGCCGGATGGAAGGAAGCGGGTCCCGTACGGGCGGAAGTATCGGCGGGCCGCGCGCTGTTCTACCTTTACCGGGATCAGCTCGGCTTGAAGAAGCCGGGGGAGCTGGCCGTCGGCTACGTCGGGCAGGAGGCTTACCGCCTTCCCGCGGCGGGCGGGAGCGCGCTCGTCCTGAAGAAAGCTGCCGCTTCGGGCGCCGCCGACAAGGGGACCTATGTCCCCCGGGAAACGTTCGGCGTCCTGGATAATCCCCTGATGGGCTGGGCGGGCTGGGCGAACGCCTCGGAACCGCTCGCGCAGCCGCACAAGCTGGTTTACGCCAATATCGCCTGGCGCGATCTGGAACCGGAAAAGGGCAAGTTCGACTGGGCCGGCATCGAGCGGAAGTTCCAATTCGCCAAGTGGCGGGCGGAGGGGACGCGGATCAATCTCCGGTTCGTCCTCGACGATCCCGGCGACGATCCGGATATGGATATCCCGCAGTGGCTGTACGACGAGCTCGTGAAGGCCGAAGGCGAGACTGGCGCCGGCAAGCGGTACGATACGCCGGATACGGTCGTCGGCAAAGGGTTTGCGCCAAACTATGCGAGCAAGACGCTGATCGCGGAGCACGAACGGGTGCTGACCGAGCTGGGCAAACGCTACGACGGCGACCCGCTGATCGCGTTTGTCCAGATCGGCAGCCTCGGACATTGGGGCGAGTTCCACAACTGGCCGGAGGAAGTGTCCGGCGTCTTCCCGAACCTCTCGGTATCGGACCGATACGTGGAGCATTACCTTCACGCCTTCCCGCACAAGCTGATCGGCATGCGCAAGCCGTTCCCGATCGCCGCAAGCAAGCGGCTGGGGCTGTTCAACGACGTCTTCGGCAGCAAGGGCGCGACGGACGAATGGCTGAACTGGACGGAGGAAGGATGGAACGGCATCGAACCCTATGTCGACGCGGGGCAGGATCCGGCGGCGGCGCAGGCGGCGTCCAAGATGCCGGACTTCTGGAAAGACAACTACTCCGGCGGTGAGTTCTACAACGGCAATCCGCTGCTCTCCCTGACGAACGACACGATCATGGAGACGCTGCGGCAGGCCCGCGCGAGCCATACCTCCTGGCTCGGCCCCTCCTCGCCGGCGCCGTATAAGCTCGGCAAAGACATCGACGAAGGCGTGCAGGCAAACATCGATCTGCTGCACAATACGATGGGGTACCGGTTCGTGCTCGAATCCGTGTCGCACGGCGCCAAAGCGGCCGCGGGACGCGGTACGACGGTCCGCATGACCTGGAACAACAAAGGCGTCGCGCCGTTTTACGCGGCTTGGCCGCTGGCGCTCGCGCTGATCGACGAGCGCGGCAAACTCGTGGACGGCAGCGTTCGGCGCCTCGGCGGCGCGGACGTGCGCAAGTGGCTGCCCGGGCAGCAGGCGCTGGAGGCCGAGTACGAGGTGCCGGCCAAGCTGACTCCCGGCGCCTATCGGCTGGCGGTGGCGATTCTGGATCCCGACACGGGCAAGCCGGGCGTTCACCTGGCCGTCGAAGGCGAGCGGGCGGACGGATGGACGGCGCTGGATAAGCTGCAGATCACGAAGTGAGGCGGCGAGGCCGCTTGCACGGCCCAGCGCCAGAGAGCATAAATTGTCGGTAGATTAGGGATGGAAAACGGCCTTCGCGTCTTGCCCGAACCGTCGATAGGGGAGAGGCGCGGAGGCCGTTTGCGTGGAATTTGGCTTCGTTTTCACTTCGGGATGGCGACGCCTCCGCCTTTGTGAAAAAACGACAAACGCCTTGCCGGGGAAGGCTTTCGCGAGCCGATAAGCTCCTCCGCAAAGTTGACACAGCTGCGGGCGTTCCGTTATGATGAGTGTAAACGTTTGGCGCAAACTTATCCTTGCGCTTTGCAAAGGAGTGCACATCGAGACGTGACAACGCTGAAAGACGTCGCTCAGCACGTTGGCGTCTCCATATCGACGGTTTCACGCGTAGTGAACAACGAAGCGACCCGTTCCGTCAATCCTGAAACCCGCCGCAAGATATGGGATGCCGTTGCCGAGCTCGGTTACCAGCCCAACAAGTGGGCGCGCCAGCTGGTCAAGGGCGGGCAGACCGCCCCGTCCGTCGCGACCCGCGTAGGCTGTATCGTGGCGGTTACGCAGAACAAATACAATCACCCCTACTTTTCCGGCATCCTCGAGGGAATCGAGAAAGGGCTCGTGGACAACGGCTACGAGCTGTCCTATATCCAGACGGGAGAGGATCTTCGCAATCCGGCGCTGCTGCACCGGATCCTGCACGAGAATCCGGCGGACGGCCTGATCCTCGTCGAGGGATTGGACGCTCCCCTTTACGACACGCTCCGCAAGAGCGTCAAGTATCTCGTCGGCGTGGACGTGTCCGATCCCGGGATCCCTCGCGTCACCTACGACCGGGTGCAGGCGGCCAAGGCGGCCGTGCAGCATCTGCTCGCGCAGGGGCACCGGCGCATCGCCTTCATCGGCGGTCCGGGCTTGTCCCAGGACATGGAGAAGGAGAAGCGCTACCGGGGCTACCGGGAAGCGCTCCGCGAAGCCGGCCTTGAGGCGCCGGCCGAGTGGATGCTGAATTCGCAGTGGGACGTCGAGACGAGCTACCGGCTGACCAAGGAGCTGCTCCAGAACGGCAAGGAGCGACCCACGGCCATCTTCGCCGCGAGCGACATGATGGCCATCTCGGCCATGCGGGCGGCAAACGAGTGCGGCCTGCACATTCCGGACGACATCGCATTCGTCGGCATCGACAATATCGAGCTGTCGGCATACAGCTCGCCGCCGCTTACGACGATCCACATCCCCAAGTTCGAGATCGGCGTCATCGCCGCCAAGATGCTCATCGACTACATTCACGGCCGGTATCCGATTCCGGTCAAGATCTCGGTACCGTTCGAGCTGAAGATTCGCCAGTCCTCGCAAGCCGACGCCAAGGCTTGAGCGAGGACGATCCCAAGAGACGGGCATGCGCCCCGTCTCTTTTTTGTTGTGCATGATCCTGCGAGGGCTGCTCGCAGCCCGGGGGCTGCGTGACTCTAGGAGCGCGTCCGCGTGAGTTAACGAAAGAAACTATCGTTACAGCGACCTTGCCTGCGAAGCGGTCCTTTAGCCGCCGCCCTCGACATCGCGTTCGGAGACAGGCAGGGCTGCGGACATGCGGACCATGCGTTTGTCGGTATGCGAATCAGCGAATGGTATCGTACAGCTCGATCGGGCTCTCGCCCTCCGTCGAAATTTCCAGATGCCAGCCCGTCAGGTCCCGTTCGAGTCCCTGAGCCTCCATCCACGCATGCAAAGCCGCATAAGTGTCGCGAATGGATGCCGGGTCGCCGTCGTGCCTACTCACGGCGTAGCGCCGCGCGGGGACTGCCAAGTCCGTCATCCCCTCCGGCACAGGACTGCCGGGCTCCGCCTCGACTCCGATCCAGTAGCCGTCCTTCTCCGGCGGCTCCTCCCCTACGATAAAAGCCCCGATGAATCGCTCCGGACGGATCGCCCCTTGGATCTCCGAGCAACGCTGGCGGAGCAGCGACGCCGTGCGCGGGATCTCGACCGCGTACCGTTCCCCCTCGCATTGCACCTGAAAGCCGATGAGGCGAAAAGCCTCCATGGATTCGATTTTCACGCCCGATCCCTCCTATCGAGAATGATTATGCCACTATCATACCATCATTTAGAAAATCTTGATCGATTCCCCTATTCCCGCTTAAGATGAAATCGTAGATTTTAGCAACAAGGAGAGGAACGAAACATTCATGAGCGACATCGATTATCGCGCCTTCTACGATCGCGTCGGCCGCGCCAACGGTTGGGACTTCAGCCGCGTGCAAGTCCATGTGGAGGGCAGCTCGCCCGACTTGTACGAAGAAGCGCGGGGGATCGCCCGGTCCTCCGATCTGCTGCTCGATATCGGAACCGGCGGCGGAGAAGCGCTATTGGGCATCCGGGACGCAGTCCACTTGCTGGTCGGAATCGACCGTTCGGCGGACATGATCTGTACGGCTGCGTCCAATCTGGCGCGAACCGGCGCGACAAACGTTCGTTTCGTCCGCATGGACGCGGAGAGGCTGGCGTTTCCCGACCGGTTCTTCGACATCGCCACCAGCCGTCATGCGCCCTTCGACGCGGCCGAGGTTGCCAGAGTCGTCGCGGACGAAGGGGTCTTCCTGACGCAGCAGGTCGGCGAAGGGGACAAAGCCAACCTGAAGGCGGCGTTCGGCCGAGGTCAATGCTACGGGGTACCGGAGGGCACGCTGCTGCTCGAGTATACGAGACGTCTCTCGGAAGCAGGCTTTACTGAACTCGAGACGAGCGAGTATGACGCGATCGAGTATTACCGAACGCCGGAAGATCTTCTTTTTTTGCTGAAGCATACTCCGATCATTCCCGATTTCGGCAAGGCGCCGGGGGATTTCGAAAAATTCGACCGCTTCGTCCGGGAACAAGGTTGCGATCAGGGGGTCCGGACGAATGCCCGGCGATTCGTGATCCGGGCGCGCAAAAGGACGAGCTAGGGCGCTGGGGATAGCGACTGTCTAGACGCAATCGTACATAAAGCTTTGTAATTAAGCTAGGCAAGCGGGAAAAGGCGAAAGCGCACTTGCCGCTTCGCGCGGATGAAGGAATAGGGTGTTTGGGAGCGGTTGAGGTGAGGAATCGGTTGGTCGGTTCATGGGGTGGTGCGATGGTTGCGATTTTTTTAACGAGTGCCACAGCGGCTACTACCGGGAAAATACGCTTTTTACAAATCTAACGGTTCTGAGGGACGTTATTCGAGCAAAAAAGAACGTTCTTGATGAAGAACCGAGAAATAAGCTTGTCAGCACCCTTTAGAAATGGAATAGAAGCATGACGAGCCGAATAAGCGCAATTCCAACCGTTAGCGGATGATTGGACCGAGAAATGCGAAGCGGAGATCCAGGCCCAGCGGAAAAAGGGAACCTAAAGCGCTGAAAGCAAAGGAGGCAACCCGTCCGGGCCGCCTCCTTTTATCTTTCTTCGCGAAAACGTCCCATAAGGACGGTGTGCTCGGATTTTCCGTCGGAGAGAATCCGGTCGTGTCGAAGATGTCCTTCCACGACGAAGCCGAACTCCTCGTACAATCGGATCGCTCTCGCGTTCGTTTCTGCGACCCGTCTGCACCCGCAGCTTCGACAATGCCGCCGCATCCGCCGGTTCGGCGGAACGGATCGTGTATCGGAGTCCTCTGGCCTCGTACGACTGCGGGTCGATAACCATGTTTCCTCCTCGTGAAGCGTCTGCATTTGGCCCAAAAGACAACAAAAAAAACGCCACGAAATCGTGCCGCTACTTGTAATTGAAGCAGTTGGAAGAGAAGGGCCATACCTCGCCCTCAATAATATTAGTATAAACGACCGGCCAATATAAGTCTATATCTTTGCCGAAAAATCGTCTACAGTAGGAAAGCCCGGGCCGGGAGCAACGCAAGAACAGAAGGAGGTACCCCGCTGTGAGATGGCTCAAATGGGACCTGAACCTGCGTACGCGCATCGTCGGCGAGACGCTCTTCAATTTGCTGTTTTGGATGTACTTCCCCTACATGACGCTCTACTTCCGATCGGTATTCGGAGAGCAAACGGCGGGGCTTCTCATGTCCGTCCCGCCCTTGGTCGGTATCTTCGGAAGCCTGCTCGGAGGTTATCTCTCCGACCGGATGGGACGGCGGTTCGCGATGCTGTTAGGGGCCTTTACCCAAGCGGGGATGTTCGCGATCTTCTCCTTGTCGCTAACGGATTGGACCGACTACCTCGCCTTTATCGGAATTAGCTTGGGCGGCTCGATATTCGGGCCGGCCAGCTCCGCCATGGTGGCGGACTTGACACCGGAGCGGGATCGCCGCGTCGTCTTCGCCACCTTCGTCACGGCGATGAATATCGGCGCCGTCTTCGGACCTGCGCTCGGCGCCGTCTTTTTCTTCCGCTATCGGACGGAACTGCTCTGGACGTGCACCGGCGTGTCGCTGCTGTACGCGATCGCGATCTGGTTCATCGTTCGGGAGACGCTGCCGGCGGCCGCGCGGGCGGCGAAGCCGCCGCAGAGCGTGCTCTCGCTCCTGAAGGACCAAGGAGCCGCCTATGCGGTCATTTACCGCGACCGCCTGTTCGCCATCTACATCGCCGCCGGCATCTTCGTCACTTTCGCTTTTATGCAGCTGGACTTGTACTTGGTCGCCTACGTAAAGGATTATGTGCCCGCCCAGACGCTATTTGCATGGGAAGGCGGTTCGCTCGCGCTGAGCAGCATGGGCGTGTTCGGTTGGATGATGGGAATCAACGGACTTCTGTTCGTTGTGGGCGTCCTGCCGCTCACCCGCTGGCTGTCCGCCTGGAGCGACCGCAACGTGTTCGTCTTTTCCTCGCTCTTGTTCGGGATCGGGATGTTCCTGATCGGCTGCACGACGAATGCATGGCTGCTGTTCGCCTTTACGATCGTGATGACGATCGGGGAGGTGAGCCGCTCGCCTGTCACCCAGAGCTTCGTCAGCCGCTACGCGCCCGAAGCGTCGAGGGGCCGTTATATGGGGGCCGCCAGTCTTCAGTTCGCCTGCGGAAGGTTTCTTGCGCCGTCGACCGTCATTCTCTCCGCCTGGCTGTCGCCGCCGGCCGTCTTTGGGATCATCCTGATGTGCACGATGATCGGCGCGGCGCTCTACATCGTCCTGTTCCGGATGCTGGCGGCTCGGGAGAACTGGCAGAAAGAGTGACCATCTGAATTTATGCGGTCGTGCTATCCCTCACGTCACCTTTTATTCGCATTGAAAAAGGCATTGCTCTTGGCTGCAATGCCTTTTCAAGGAATATCTCGGTAAATGAGTCAGGCTTATCATGGAAGGCGAAGAAAATGAAGGCGGTGCTAGAAGCTACGGCTTATCCGCGCCCAGCTGTGTAGGGCTCGTCTTGTTGAAGGCGTCTCAAACTGCCTCTTTCTGATTTCTTGCATAGGTGATACTTATGAGTAAGGGTTTTATTGTGCTTTCAAGGGCCTTACACAGCCCTGGCTTTTTTCTTTTGATTGTTGATGAGGGCATTTTTCATTGGTTTATACCCTGTTAATAGTTTGCCCAAAAGAATAGATGGCTTCTCAATAAGGTAGTACATAAGCGCAGAAACAACTATAGCAACTACGATACTCAGGCAAGTTAATAGCCAAGTCGAATAAGACGAATAATGATTCATAAAATAATAAAGTACCAAGAGGTGGGTTAGGTATAGACTGTATGATATTTTTCCTATGAAATGGATCGGAGTGAACAATAAAAATTTTGAAAAGTTCTTCATCGAAAGCGAAGCAATAATAATGATGCAAACACCAAAAGAAACTATCCAATCATTTAGGTAATTGGAAGGAGTAGATGGGGCTTGAGTAATTATGTTCGTAAACATAATTACTCCAATTGCCAAAACAAATAAACGGGAGAAACTCCCCTGTGTATTAAACATCTTTACAAGAGCATCCTTATGCTTTGCTAGTAGTGCACCAATTATGAATAGAGAAATATAATGCAAAGTGGAGTAGTAATTAGTGAGTGGTAATTGCGGATCAAAATAGGCATGATTTTTAGCCATATAACTAGCAACGCACGATAAAGCAAAGGCGATACAAATACCTGTTAACCAATATACTCTTCGTACAACGGACATTATAAATGGGAATATAAGAGATATTCTCATCTCATGAGCCAGGGACCAAACGACTCCCATAATGGCAACATAATTGAAACTACCAATTAGCAAATAATGCCCTATGAGGATGTCGCTGGAGATTGATACGTTTCTAAAAACGATTGTAACTGCAAGAATCAACGCTACGCAATAAGGAATATATATCCGAGTAATTCGTCTGATTATAAATTTCCCATAGGTCTTCAAAGATGTTGATTGTTTTTCGTAAAACTGAAGAGATAAGGAAAAACCGCTCAAAATAAAGAAGAAAATTACAGCTTCATGAGCAGAGAAGAAAACTTTAAAAGGTGTATATAACATGTAAAAAAGAAACTTACTTTGATCGAAACTTTCTTTAGATCGATAGAATAAAGTTATGATATGAGCAAATAATACGGTTAACGCTGCCAATCCTCTTAAAGAATCCAATTCTTTCAGTCTTTTCATAATTAAGCTCCTGCCATTAGAATATATAAATCATAGCAACTTAGAAATATGTTGTCTAATATAATGTTTCATCTTGATGAGAGTTATCACATAATGTCGTAAATCAGTCAAAGGAAAGTATCCAACCTGTCTCTCTGAGCATAATCCGATTTTGATCTAGTAGAAGATTGTATCATTTGAGATAAGCTATCGGATGTGATTTGGAGTATGCTTTGGATCCAAAGCTCCACGAAGTGTCGATTACGAATGTATCAGGGGTGCCTCACGAAGGTCGAATAGAGAAATATAGGCTCGGCTTGTTTTATCAGCCGAATTGACAGCCGGAACGCTTTTCCTTATGATTACAGCAATTATCCAAGTCCAAGCAGCAGGTGAAGCGAATGTCCCCCCGGACCCGAGAACAGAACGAAGAGATTCGCAGGCAGCGAAAGCAGGAGATCTTGCAAGCGGCCATCGCCGTGTATGCGGAGAAGGGCTACGCCGCCTCCGATATGGGCGAAATCGCGGAGCGGGCGGGACTCGCCCACGGGCTGGTCTTCTACTATTTCAAAAACAAGAAGACGCTGTTCCGCGAGCTTTACACGTATATGAGGGAAGAGTCGAAGCGAGCTACCGAATCCTATTTCGCGCAGGACGCCCCGGCTTTGGAGCTGCTCGGAGGCTATGCGAGGACCGTCTGCGAACGCGTGCTGAACCGGCCGGACATCTCCCGTTTCTACGCGCGGATCGGTCTCGATCTCCCCCATCTGTACGCGCCGGACGAGATCTCTCCCTTCGACTGGGTCAAGAGCTTCATGGAACCGATGGCGCGGACCGTCGAGCGGGGGATCGCGGAGGGCGACATCCCGCCCGGCGATACGCAGCTGATGGCGATGCAGTTCTGGGGCGCCGTCTCCCAGGGGATGACGTACCTCGATCAGGCGCAGCAGCGCCTGGCCGCGCGGGAGGACGCCGGGACGGCGCCGGAGGATCGGCTGGATGCGGTGCTGGATCAGGTCGTGTCGTCCGCTTTATCCCTGCTTCGGCAGGGATGATTTTTTTGGTTTTAATATTGACTTTTAACTCAGTCAAAAATAAAATGGCGATAAGGAGCGTGGTACATGAATGTTGGTGGAGATGCAGAAAGACCGTTTCGAGGCGTTGGACGACGAGGCGCTGTTCCTGGCATGCACGGAACCGGCGATCGATCGCATGCGCGGGCACAGCCTGGCGCTGAAAGCGGAGACGATCTCCGGCTTGAATCCGGGACAGCAGGCGCTGTGCATGTTCCGGGTGCTGTACCCGGCTCAGGCTTCGGAGGCGGACTTCGAAGCCTGGACGGCCTATCTGCTGGAGCAGCCCGCATATTGGCAGGGCGTTCACGGCGGTTTGCGGTTCTGGGGGGAAACGGACCTCTTGCGGCTTCTCGAAGACGCAAGAGAGGTGCTCGCGGCGAAGCGGATCGAGCAGGCCGGGGAGGACCGGAAGGCCATCCAATCCGCGATCCGGTCTTTGTTCGAGCGCTTTCAGTCGCAAGTCCGCGGAGCGCTGACCCGCATCGGGATCTATATCCGCTCTCGGCCGCAAGAGTTCGTGCAGTTGACGAGCTGACGGACCGGCGGACTGCGCATGCATCCGGCAAGTTTAACGGCGAGGGGCAACTGATAGACGAAGCTGCGCATGAACTGCTTCAATCGGCCGTGGACGGCTTGGTGGGGGAGATTCGTTCGCGAACATAGCCCTGTAGCGATGCGAGGGCGGGACATGCTATACTCTTGGCGAAACGAAAATGCTAGGAAATACCATTTTCGCAAAGCGCTTTGCGCGCTCGTCGGGAGGGAAATACAGCTTGTCCGAGAAAACGAAATTCGAAACGGTCGATGCGTATATCGGCTCCTTTCCGCAGGAGGTACAGGCGGGATTGGAGCAGCTCAGGGAGACGATCCGGCAGGCCGTGCCGGAAGCCGAAGAGGTCATCAGCTACCAGTTGCCGGCCTTTCAATACCATGGCATGCTCATCTACTATTCGGCTTACAAGAACCACTATTCGCTGTCGTTCCCTCCGCCGTTCCGCATCTTCGAGGCGTTCCAATCCGAGCTGGCGCCGTACGAGGTGTCCAAGACGACGATCCAGCTTCCGATGGACCGTCCGCTGCCGCTGGATCTGGTGAGCGAGCTGGCGAAGTACAGGGCGCGGGAAAACGAGGAAAAAGCGGCGAAGAAGAAGAAAAAGTGATGTAGAACCCCGGAAGCGAAAGCCTGGAGCGCGAAATGAAGACTGCACGGAGTGGGAAGGTCCATTCGTTGCAGTCTTTTTTGTTAATCTCTATCTTTCGTTTCGGGGGCAACCTACAGCAGGGTAGGCACGTCTATTTCACCAAACGGAAACGAAAAAGGAGGCTTGTCCCCATGGCCGTCAAGAGGACCGTTCTTTGGGCCGCCGGATTCGCGCTTGCGGCGATGCTGCTGGCTGGAAGCTGGCTCTTCGTCAGCAAAGCCTACTATCCGGCGCTTCCGTTCGAAGGAGTGTCCAAGCGGGAAGCGTTGGCGAAGCTTGCGGCCGGCGACGGGGCATTGGTGGAGCTTGCGGCCCGCCCGGGCTACCGCTGGCTCGGGTTCCGCGGCAGCCAGCAGAAAGGACGGGAGCGGATCGTCGAAGAAATGGAGCTCCGCGGATATCACTACACGCATATCGACGGCGCGGGTATTTTCTTCGCTAATCCGAACAGGGAACGAGCGATCGTCACGGGAACGAACTGGACGAGCAAGTATGTGCTGTACCGGGTTCCCGAGGGCGTCTAGCCGGCAAACGGAAACAGAAGTAGGCGAGATCCCGCAACGGGAATGAGGCTGTCGAAGACGGCTTCTTGCCCGCGCAAATGTACCGGACAAAATCCGCCGCCCTAAGCTAAATTCGGTTCAAAGGATCGACGCAGAGGAGGGCGGCGGCATTGACGGCTCCCGGCACCGGCTCCGTCCCCGGTTTTGTCCCGAAACCGCTGGGATTACCGTTTGAGGTCAGCCATCCGATCTCGCTCCATTACTTCGAATTCGCCAAGGATTTCACCTTCCGGGGCGAGCGCCGCGACTTGGCTGGCGCTTCCGCTGCAAGGCGACGGGGACATCGCCAAAGCCGTCAAAGAGAAGGCTTGATGGCGAATCCGTAAGAGCGGTCCGGCGCTGGTTGCGGCGATCGGCTGGTGGAGATACGCGGACCGGAGCAGAGAGGGCCGACTGGACCGATAGACGAAAAGCGGATTGTCGCCAAACCCCGGAGCGGGCGTGTTCCGGGGTTTTGGCGCTTTCGGCGGTGACGCGGTGGTGCCGGGCGGCGATGCTGCAAACTTGATCGATGTCCAGATGTGGAATGGACAGCGGAAAGGAGTTTTTTTACAATGTAAAAAAGGAACGAACCAACTGTTCATTTGGAACATGGAAGCATCTGGGAGGAACGATATGAGCGGATTGCAGCGGTTGAACGAGCGCCAGCAGCGCATGCTGGCGATTCTGGAGCAGACGGGCGACGTGCGGGTGCCCGATCTCAAGGCGCAGTTCGGCGTCACGGAGATGACGATTCGGCGGGACCTGGAGAAGCTGGAGCAGACGGGCAAAGTGAAGCGTACGTTCGGCGGCGCGATCATGGTGACGCGGGACGTCGCGTTTTCGGACCGCACGGGCGTCCGCGCCGCCGAGAAGACGCGGATCGGCCGATGCGCGGCGGAGAGCATCCAGCCGGGGGACGCGGTGTTCCTCGACGGGGGAACGACGACGCTGCAGATCGTCCGCCACCTGCCGGCGGAGATGCGGATTACGGTCGTCACGAACGCGATCAATCTCGCCGCCGAGCTGATGGACAAGAAGATCCCGACGCTCGTCTCCGGCGGCATGCTGCTCGACACGACGTCCACCCTGATCGGGCCCGTGTGCGTCGAAGCGCTGTCGAAGATGGCGTTCGACCGCATCTTTCTCGGCACGACCGGCATGACGGCGCTGCACGGCTTCAGCAACTCGAACATGTACGAAGCCGAGATCAAGCGGGTCGCCGTCTCCCGGGCGAAGGAAGTGAACATCGTCGCGGACCGTTCCAAATGGGGCGTGCAGGATCTGTTCTCGTTCGCCGAGCTGTCCCGGGCGGACCGGCTGTTCACCGACGCGCCGGAAGGGGAGGAAGACGAGCTGCGGCAGGCGTTGGAGGAAGCGTCGGTCGAGTGGGTCGTCTGCGATTAAGGCGGTTCCCGGATGCCGTTCTTGCAAGCATAGCAACGTTCGATCCGGACAGGAGATTAGACCTCATCTGATCTTTTCGAACAAAAGCATCGACAAATCCGGCAATGTGCCTTATAGTAATGTTTAAAACAAACATATTTATGTTTGTATATAACATGAAAGGGATGATCGGGTTGTCCAGCAGCAGCAAACCTAGACTGAACCGAATGTTCAGCGAGCAGGGAAAATGTTTTGACGTCGCCATCGATCACGGGTTCTTTAACGAATATTCCTTCCTGGCGGGAATCGAGGATATGCCGCGCGCGATCGCCACGATCGTCGACGCGAACCCCGACTGCATTCAGCTGAGCGTAGGGCAGGCACGGCATCTCCAGGCCATTCCGGGCAAGCGCAAGCCCGGGCTCGTGCTGCGTGCCGACGCGGCGAACATCTACGGCAGCGAGCTGCCGCGCTTTCTGTTCAGCGAGCTGATCGACGAAGCGGTGGAGCACGCGGTGCGTCTGGACGCGGTCGCGGTGTGCGTGAATCTGCTGCTGCTGCCCGGTCAGCCCGAGCTGCACCATCAGTGCGTCCGGAACGTTACCCTGCTGCAGCGCAAATGCGAAGCGTACGGCATGCCGCTGATGGTCGAGCCGCTTGTCATGCTGCCGAATGAGGTCAAAGGCGGCTACATGGTCGACGGCGATATCCGCAAAATATTGGCGCTCGTCCGGCAGGGCGTGGAACTGGGCGCCGACGTCATCAAAGCCGATCCGTGCGACGACGTGTCCGAATACCACCGGGTCATCGAGACGGCCTCCGGCGTGCCGGTCCTCGTCCGGGGCGGCGGCCGAGCGAGCGATGAGGAGATCGTGCACCGGACGGTGACGCTGATGCAGCAAGGCGCCTCCGGCATCGTCTACGGGCGCAACGTCATTCAGCATCCGAACCCGGCCGGCATGACCCGTGCGCTCATGGCGATCGTCCATCACGGCGCGGCTGCCGACGAAGCGTTGGCGCTGTTGAACGGGGAGGGAGCATAAGAATGGCAAAGCAGACAATCCGCTTCGGCATCGTCGGGTGCGGCCTCATGGGCAAGGAATTCGCCAGCGCCGCGGCGCGCTGGCTCCATTTGGCGAATCTGGACGTGGAGCCCGAGATCGTGGCCGTATGCGACGCGAATCCGGCGGCGACGGCCTGGTTCCGCGAGCGCATCCCGAGCGTCAAAGCCGTCTATGACGACTACCGCCAGCTCCTCCAAGATCCGGATGTCGATGCGGTTTACTGCGCGGTGCCGCACAACCTGCATGCCGAGCTCTACGCGGATATCGTCCGCGCGGGCAAGCATTTGCTGGGCGAAAAGCCGTTCGGCATCGACGCGGAGGCGAACGGCCGGATCGCGGCGGCGCTCGCCGAGCGGCCGGGCGTGCTCGTGCGCTGCTCATCGGAGTTCCCCTTTTTCCCGGGGGCGCAACAGATCGTCCAATGGGTGACCGAGGGGCGCTTCGGACGGATCATCGAGGTCGAGGCCGGGTTCTGGCATTCCAGCGATCTCGACCCGCGCAAGCCGATCAATTGGAAGCGCCGCATCGGGACGAACGGCGAATACGGCTGCATGGGCGACCTCGGCATGCACGTGCTGCACCTGCCGCTCCGCTTCGGCTGGCGTCCGCGCAGCGTCCGCGCGCTGCTCAGCCAAATCGTGTCCGAGCGCCCGGATGGCAAGGGCGGCATGGCGCCGTGCGAAACGTGGGACAACGCGATCCTCGCGTGCGACGTCGATACGGGCAACCAGGCCTTCCCGATGACGCTGTCCATGAAGCGGATTGCGCCCGGCCACGCCAACACCTGGTTCATCCGCATCCAGGGCACGGCGCTCTCGGCAGAGTTTACGACCAAAAATCCGAAACAGGTCGCCTCGCTGCCCTACGAACCGGGCGGCCCGCAGGCATGGCACGTCATCGATGCGCCGTATCGCTCGGCCTACGAGACGATCACCGGCGGCATTTTCGAATTCGGCTTCTCGGACTCCATCCTGCAGATGTGGGCGGCGTTCTGCGACGAGCTGGCCCACCGCGACGCGATGACGCAGCCGTTCCGCTGCGCCACGCCGGAGGAGGCGGCCGGCAGCCATCGGGTGTTCACCGCGGCGCTGGCGTCCCAGCGCACGGGTCAGACCGTGACGATCGATTGGGGGGACTGAAGTGGGAGCGCAGGCACCGGATGTCGTTGTAGCCGGACATATTTGCCTGGATCTTTTGCCGCAGATGGACGGGGCGAACCAGGGGATCGACGCGGCCCTGGTGCCCGGCAAGCTGGCGCTCGTCGGACCGGCGCATATCGGCACGGGCGGCGCCGTGTCCAATACGGGACTCGCCCTGCACCGGCTCGGCGTGCGCGTGCGCCTCATGGGCAAGGTTGGCGAAGACCTGTTCGGCGGCGCCGTGCTCGATACGCTGCGCGGCTACGACGCGGCGCTGGCCGAGGGGATGATCCGCGCGCCGGGCGAGCACACGTCGTATACGGTCGTGGTCAGCCCGCCGCGGACGGATCGCATCTTCCTGCACTGCACGGGCGCGAACGACACGTTCGGCGCGGAGGATGTGCCCGCCGAAGCGCTCGAAGGCGTGAAGCTGTTCCACTTCGGTTATCCGCCGCTCATGAGGCGGATGTACGAGCGGGAGGGCGCGGAGCTGGCCGCGCTGCTGGCGCGGGCCAAAGCCGGCGGCGCGACCGTGTCCGTCGATCTCGCCCGGCCGGACCCCGACTCCGAGGCGGGCCGAGCGGACTGGCGGGCGATTTTGCGGCGGACGCTGCCGAGCGTCGATCTCTTCCTGCCCAGTCTGGAAGAGATCCTGTATATGCTGCGCAGAGATCGGTACGAGGCGATGGCGCAGGCGCACGGAGCGGCGGAGCTGCTCCATCACGCCGACGGCGCGCTCCTTCGCTCGCTCGCCGACGAGCTGCTGGAGATGGGCGCGGCGATCGTCGTACTGAAGCTGGGCGAGCACGGCCTCTACTTGCGCACGACGGCGGATGCGGACCGGCTCGCGCGGATGGGGCGCCGCGCCCCGGCGCAGACCGAGCGATGGCGGGATCGCGAGCTGCTGGCGACGTGCTACCGGGTGACGGCCGCCGGCACGACAGGCGCCGGCGACTGCACGATCGCGGGCTTCCTGACCGGGCTGCTGCGGCACGGAGCTTCCCCCGAACCCGAAGCGGTGCTGAACGGCGCGGTCGCCGTCGGCGCTTGCAACGTCGAACGCGCGGACGCGGTGAGCGGCGTGCCCTCGTGGGACGACGTGCAGCGGCGCATGCAAGCCGGCTGGGCCCGCCGGGACCAGGCGCTGCCGCTCGCGGACTGGCGGCAAATCGCGGACGGCCTGTGGGCGGGACCCGGGGACGGCGGCGGCCGTTAGTCGGCGAACACGAAAGACGCTGTCTCAATGACATCAATTGACGATTTTTCCACGCATGACGGCTGCCTCGAACGCGTGGCAATCTGCGAGGCTGGTTTCGAATGAATCAGTTGGGTCTTGGTGCAAAGTCGTCGGATTCTGGCCGATGGTTCGCCACTGGTGTATGCCAATGGGCCTTGTTTGCGCTCGGTTCGGGTCGCTCAGTAAATGAGTTGCATTCGTACGTCTAATTTAGTTGCATTCGTACATCTAATTAGGACCATTTCGGGAGGGCGGAGCGGTTTACTTGTAAAAGTACATCTAATTTAGCGTAAATCCGTCCTGTACGCAGAAAACGGACGATTTAGTTGTACGATTGCAACTAAATGACCGTTAAGAAGGAATATAGCAAAATTAGATGTACATTTGCATCTAAACCATTGGATGCGGGGGATAGGTAACACGGAAAGCGGATTCAGGCGTTTTCTGCCTCGCGTCTTGCCGAAGGGAAGCTTGGAGGTCGGATGGCTTTCGCTTGCCCATCATTTGTTGAAGAAGGAAGCAGTGGATCGAAAGCGAGAAATGGCGGTGCAGGGATCATCTCCCCAAACACCGCCATTTCTTCGTTTTCACACGCATAGGGATCGAGGAGAGCTGTCTGTCGCGTGAACAGACTTACATTCGAGGCTCCCTCTTTCCTTTGGCGTCTTTTTTCTTTGGCCCGCCCTTGGACCGGCGCCGGCTTTCGTCGTAAAATGGGAAAGTCCGGGGAAAGGGGAGTTACGCGTGAAGAAATATCTTTTGGCGGGATGGTTCGGCGCTGCGGCGATCGCCGTCCTTGCTTTTTGGCATACGGAAAAAGATCGCGGCATCCTCGCCATCCAGCCGCAGGACGCAGTAAGCGTCGAAATGTATCAAGGGTCCGGCACGGCCGCTCCCGGATCGGAAGCGCAAGCGATGATGACGATCGATGAACCGCCGGCAATCGCCGAAGTGCTGAGCCGGCTGGACCGCATTCGGCCGAACGATCGCGGGAAGCCGATGGATGGCGATTATACGCTGAACATCCATCTCGCGGACGGATCCAGCCTCCTCTATGTCTACGAAAAAGGATACGTGACGACGTCCGACGGATTTCGGGGCCGCGTCGAGAGCGACAACGTCTTGAACCGGCTGTGGGCGGATCTTCCTTATCCGGTACGGGATCCGGCTTAGCCGAGCGGGATTTTCCGATACAGCTTGTTTTCCCACCCGGTCCCCGTCTTCGGATGATCGTAGGCCAGCCAAATATCCATGGCGCCGCGCGAACGATTGTTCCAGTACGGGTAGGGGATGGCGACGAGGGGGCGGCCCCGGTCGTCTTCGGTCCGGATCGTGACGGCGCCGTCGAAGAAATCGGGGTCGTAGAACGTTTGGAACTCGGGCGACGCCGGGAGCTTGCGGCCCGCGCGCACGGCCGGATCCAGCGCCTCGCGCGCGTACCGGGCGACTCCCTTGTCATACTTCTCGTTGTCCACCGATTCGAGACAGTAGAGCAGAGGGCCTCGTCGAATTGCCGCCCTATCGGCGTGCGTCGTCACGTTCGGATGCGCCTCGATCAGGTCGACGGGCATATCGAGATCCAGAACCACTCGGTCTTCCGGGCTCCACGTTCGGGACAAAACGGCATAGCCGCGATCAACCTCGCAGGAGACGGGCTTGCCGTTCACCCGGATCGCGTAGGTCCCGCACCACTCGGGAATCCGCAGCCGCAGCGCGAACGCCGCCTCCCGTTCCGGCGACACCGCGATGCCGACCGCTCCTTTCCAGGGGTATTCGGTCTCCTGCCGCAAGCGGACGGCAACCTCGCCGATCTTCAGCTCGGTTTCGCTGGCAACGTACAGATTGACGAAAGCGCCTGAGCCGTCATAAGCGTAGATGTAGGAGCCCAATTCGGGCAGCAGCTTGAGGATCATCGGCGGGCAGCACGGGCAGCTATGCCACTCCCACCGGTGATGGCCGCCGTGGCTCGCCAGCGGATTTTCGTAAAAATACTTGCGGCCGTTCATGGAACGCCCGGCGAGCACGATATTGTACAGAATCGTTTCCAACCGATCGATATACCGGCCCTCTCCGGTCGCCAAATACAGATGCCAGCTGAAAAACCCCATCCCGACCCCCGCGCAAGTTTCCAGATACCCGTCGTCGGGCAGCTCATAGCCGCCGCCAAACTTCTCTTCCTCGTGCACGGCGCCGACGCCGCCGGTTACGTGCGACTTTTGATACGCGATGTTGTCCCACAGCTTTTGGGCCCGTTCCAGATACGCGGTCTCGCCCGTCGCCAGATAGAGCGCCGTGATTCCCGTATAGAGCAGCGTCGCGCGGACGGCGTGGCCGACCGCCTCTTCCTGCTGCAGTACCGGCAGATGATCCTGCGCATATTCCCCGTGGGACTGCCGTCCTTCGTGATGGCCCCGGTTCCGGATCCAGAATTCCGCCAGCTCCAGGTAGCGGGAGGCTTCGAACGGGGCAGGCAGAACGCGGGAAAGCTCCGGCTCGTCCACAGCCAGCTGATACAGCTTGAGCAGGGCCTCCTCCGGCAGCGAGTGCGCGGGCACGAGATTGTGTTTGGGCGGCGGGCCCATCCGATCGCTCATATGGTTCGCCATTTTCACGGCCGCCTCCAGCAAGGCGGTTTTGCCCGTCGCTTTGTAATGGTGCACGCCGGCTTCGACCAGGCAGCCGGCGTTGTAAATGTCGTGCTGCCACCGCAGGTTTCCCCCGTTTTCGCCCCAACGCTGCTCCGGCCGATCCAGCAGCGTATACGTATTGAGATATCCGTCTCCGACCGCGTCTTGCGCGCGGACGATCTTGGCGATGACGGCGTCGACCCTCCGATTCAACTCCTCGTCGTCATGGACGGCCAGCAAATCGGAAAGGCCCCGGATCGTTTCGTAGATCAATCCGTCGAACCATGGCTCTCCGCAATGGTACCCGTCTTCGGCGCCATCCGCCACGAAATCGAAGTTTTGCATGGCGCCGTCGCTTTCGAACTTTGTAAGCACGTCATAAGCGGTAACGTCCCGAACAATGCGCAATTTGGGCGACCAGAACGCATCGTCGATCCGGACGGACCGGACCGGCAGGTTTTGCACCGCCTGATGCTTGTAAGTCGTGGGTCGCATGGCGTTTTTCGCCGTTTGATGGGACAGCATATGGATCCCTCCTTCGTATGAATGGTTACTCTCGCGTCGGAACCTTCACCCGCGTTCCGCTCTCGAAGGAGCGAACGGCGGCATCGGCCAGCAGGAGCGCGCGATATCCCGCCTCGGCTTCGATTGGGGGCCGTTCCCCGCGGCGAAACGCGCCTAGCAGCGCATCGACGTGCTTGTCGAACGTCCGGTGAAACTCGCGGTCCGCGTCGTTGAAGTAGCCGGGCTCCCAGCTTTCCCCGACTTCGCTGCCTTTGGCGTGGAACGTATACCGCTTGACCGTATCATGGATCACGGAACGACCGAGGGTACCGTCGATTTCCAAGCGATGGGCGTCCGGGTAGGCGTAAGAGGAGTCATAGGTGCCGATCAGGCTGCCGACCGCGCCGCTGCGAAAGCGGAGGGCCAGCGACAGCGTGCGATACCCGCCGCCCGTCCGATCCGTCATCTCCGCCATGACCGATTCGATCGGTCCGCACAAGTGCTCCAGCATATCGAAGCCGTGGCACTGCGTTTCGATCAGATTGGCGTGCGGATGGTCGCTCGCGCCCTCTCCGCCAAACCGCCAGGAAGCGAAGGTAGGCTCGCCCAGGCGACCCGCCCGGATCGCCGCCAGCGCGAGCTCGACCGGCTTGGCGAACCTGTGGTTGAAATTGATGGC
Organism: Cohnella baijiui; assembly: GCF_020731285.1. GTDB lineage: Bacteria > Bacillota > Bacilli > Paenibacillales > Paenibacillaceae > Cohnella. Next base: position 63,745 of record NZ_JAJFOW010000020.1, on the reverse strand, counting down.
GAAAAATACGTTCTTTTTGGCAGCTTCGTTCAGCAGCCGGTCGGCCTCCCGCAAGTCGAAGACCAGCGGCTTTTCCGCGAGCAAGGGCACCCCGGCCCGGATCACCTCGAGCGTGGCGTCGAAGTGCCCCTGGTTCGGCAGGCAGAGGCTGACGAGATCCGGCGTCTCCCGCTCGAGCATGTCCGCGATGCCGGTGTACGCCCTGGCGCCGAACCGTTCCGCACGCGCTTGCGTTCGCGCGGCATCCCGCCCGACGATGGCGCAAAAGTCCACGTCCGGCCGCGAAGACCAGATGCGCGCGTGCTGCAGCCCCCAACTGCCCGCTGATCGAAATCCGTCGCCCCACCCGAGGCCGTCCGCGGAGCCGCCCGCGCCGACGAGCGCCACCTTTACCTTTTTCGCGGACGTCATGGTTCGATGATCACCTTTCCGGTTTCGCCGTGGAAAAACAGTTCATAAGCTTCTTGGATGCGATCGATGCCAAACCGGTGCGTGATGATCTGCTCAAGGTAAGGCAGATTGTCGAGGAGGAGCCGGTGATTGTCGGCCAGCTCGCGGTACTGGAAGTATTCGCTTCCGAGCACGGCGCGCTCGGGGGCGATGAGGTCGCCGGATACCTGAAGATTCAGTTCTTGACCGTGCCCGACGCATACCAGCGCGCCGCGCTGATGAAGCGCTTGCAGGGCAGCGTGCCGTCCGGCGGTTTTGCCGCTCGTATCGATCGCGACGTCGACGCCGCGGTGGCCGGACTCCTGCAGCACTTCCGATACCGGCCGGTCGGCCAGCGGAATCGGAATCGCCCCCATTTTCCGGGCCAGCTCGAGACGGTAGGGGACAAAATCCATGATAAAGACCGGCAGGTCTTTGCCCAGCAGCAGTTTGGCCATCGCAAGCACGCCGAGGCCGATCGGACCGGCGCCCGCCACCAGGACGGAACGGATGTCCGGATGCACGAGCTGGGCCCGCGTGATCGCATGTCCGCCCGTCCCCATCATATCGAGCAGCATCGTCGCTTCGACGAGCGGGAGGGAGGGATGAACGGGAAAAAAGACGTTTTCGTTCACGACCATATAAGGACCGTAACCGCCATCGTGCGTAAAGCCGTAATCCGCTCTTTTTTGCAGGCATTGGTTGGTGAAGCCGAGCCGGCAGCTGCGGCATTCCCCGCAAAAATCCATCAGGAAGACGACGCCGGGCGTCCCTGCTTTGGTCGCGGTTCCTTCGCCGGCTGCCGCCACGATCCCCGCAGCCTCATGGCCCGGCGTCGTACGGCTGCCGTCGTAGAACTGGCTTCGGTCGGAGCCGCACAGGGCGTTGGCCTTCACCCGAAGGAGCAGCTGTCCCTTGCCCGGTTCGGGGACGGGCTTCTCTCCGTATTCGATTTTCCCCTGTCCGACAAATAAGGGGACGGTCATTTTCCGGGGCACATCGAGGGCATGGCTCATTTGTTTCAGCCTCCGCTTCAGGAAATTTTTAACGTTAACATTAACGATAATGTAACATTCGCGTTTTGACGCTGTCAATCGTTTTTCGGAGCTGCCGTCAGCCGAAAATCGGAGCGGGAACGGTTGCGATCCTGATGAAAAAGAGAACGGCTCGTCGGAAAACCGACGAGCCGTTCTATGGACTGATGCGCTTATTTCGTGCTTTCTCTCAGCACCAGCGCCGTATCGATAACCTCGCGGAATCGGGTCTTCGATTCCGGGTGGTTGATTTTATGAAGCACGATGTCGACCGCGCGCTTGGACATTTTGCCTTTGGAGGGGCTGACGGACGACAGCTGGAACGGGATAAACAGTCGAGACTGGATATTGTCGAAGCCGATGACCCCGAAATCGTCGGGCACGCGATAGCCGTGCTTTTGCAGAACGTACGCGGCTTCCCATGCGATCACGTCGTTAAACGCGAAAATGCCCGTGAACGTGGCATCCCGCTCGATCAACCGTTTGACGACTTGGCGCGTATCTCCCGCGGAGGCGCCCACTTCGACGATCAACTCGTCGCGGATCGGCAATCCGGCTTCGGCATGCGCCCGCTTGTATCCTTCCAACCGCTCCTGCGCGCTCGAAATCCGGCCGGGCCCGTTGAGGAACAAGACGCGCTCGCGACCGCTCTCGATCAGATGCTTCGTGGCGAGATAGCCGCCTTTCTCGTCGTCGCAAATGACGTAGTCGAAGTCGGGTTCTTCCCGGAACCGCCTTCCGATCAACACGAAAGGGACGCCGTTCTTTTGCAAAAAACGGATGTTGTCGGTGCTCCGCTGGGAGGGACAGATGATGATCGCGTCGACGTTTTTGCCGATTGCCGTGTAGATGGCCCGCTCTTCCATCTCGTAGTCGTCTTCGGTATTGATGACGAAAATCGTGTAGTTGTGCTTGCGGGCGGTCTTCTCGATATCTTTGACCATGATGCCGAAATGCGGGTTCGCCACGTCGCTGACGATGACCGCGATCGTCTTGGTCAGCCCCGACCGGAGAGAGCCGGCCAGCGCGTTGCCGACATACCCCATCTCCTTGGCCAGATCCTGGATCGTTTTCCGGGTGGCCGGCGAGATATCTTCCTTGTCCTTCAGCGCCCGGGAAATCGTGTTGACGGAAAGCCCGGCTTTGATTGCAAGATCCTTGAGCGTTACTTTCCTGCCCGCCAATACTCTCTCCCCTTCAGGACGCGTCCGACGAAGACCGTGCTGTTCGTTCGTTTTCCTATTACTAGGAAGCATAGCATTTGAGATTTGCGGCCGTCAATCGGCCCGGCGCTGCAGATCAGCTCCGAAAGGAGGCGGCTTCCGGCCGCCGGACGGGACGCCGCAGCAAGATGAGCGCGACCGGGACGAGGGCGAGGAGGAAGCAGCCGGCGGCAGCGAACGTCAGGTACGACCAAGAGAGGACGGCTTGGCCGAGCATTGTCTGCCAGCCGATCGCCACGAGGCCAAGCGCGTAGGCGGCTCCCGACAGGTGCACCAGCGCCCGCCGGGCCGGAACGTCCATCGCCGCGCGTCCCGTCAGCCAGGCGACGAACGGCAGCGCCTGCAGCCCGTGGAATCCAAGGCCGTGCAGCCAGATGAGATTGCCGTGCGAACCGACATACCGGCCTTGGTGCATGGAGATCCAGATGCCTGCGGCAAAGGAGAGCATGACGGCGATCATCGCGTAACGGATGCTAAGCACCCAAACGGGGTTTTGCTTGTAGACCTTGGGGAAAAAGTATCGGGCGGCCAGGAAGAGGTAGAAGACGACGAGGAGCAGGGCGACGAGACCGAAGACCGCGCCGATCGCGATGTCGTAGGCGGACGCGCCGTCCTTCAGGAAGCGGGGGTTCGCGCCGCGGAAGTTTTGCGTCGTTTCCGCGAAGTACGAAAAGAGCGCCAGCAGGACGTATACGGTTCGAAATGTCGTCTTTCCCTTGCGGCCCAAGCCCGAGGAGGGCAGAATCATCGCCGTCGACAGCAGGAAAATGCCGATGGCGGCGTTGAAGGAGAACGCCTTGGAGACGTCGCCGTCCGGGCCGACCGGACCTCCGTACAGCAGTACCCATACCGCGCACAACGCTGCCAGCGCGAAGCCGAGCAGGCCGGCCAGGACCAGCGCCTTTTCGGCTTTGAAAAGCCGAACGGCCGCGCCGGTGAATCCGTCTTGTTTCGTTTGCATGATCCATGCACCCTTCCGCGTGAGATTTGATTCTCACTTTACAGGAGGGCGTGGAACTTTTTGACAGGCGCAGGTGGGGGAGGGATGCCGGACGTCAAGCGGGAAATGGCCGTCCCCGGCGGCGGAGCCCGCTCCGTCCGGAGACCGAGCGGCCTGCCGGACGACGGGCTTGCGAAGCGTGCCGCGACGGTGCGAACGGGCGAAGCGGCCTTAGCAGGGACGCTACATGATCCACATGCCAATGTCTAGCATGGGGAAAAGGAAGGGCCTCTCCTTCGCCGGTTGGCGAGGAAGCGGCCCTGAGGGTCACGCTATTCAATTCCTGCTTACTTGTACGACTCCAGCGTTTCTACCATCTCGGCTACCGTATCTTCGAACTTGTCCACCGAATCCGGAGCGGCCGTGTACGTGATGACGTACGCTTTGCCCGAATCGAACACCGTCGCTTGTTCCCAATGCAGGCTCAGTTGCCCTTGCTTGCCGGTGTACTCCATATAGTGCACGCCATCCTCCGTAGACGTCTCGGAGGAGATCAGCTTGTAGTCCGTAATCAGCTGTTGGAGCTGCTGCTTGGAAGCATCGGCGTATTGCTCCAGCGTGATTTCTTGCCCGCCGAGATCTTGAACGACGAGGTTGACGTTCTCTTGGAAGGTATCCTTGTCGTTTTCGAGCGGAGAGAGGAATGCCGCCACGACGCCCGGGATGTTGTCCTGGATGGTCCAATCCTTCGGATACTGCATGCGAATCTTGTATTCCGTGTTGTCGTACAGGACATAGCCTTCCTTAAGCGCGCCGGCGGAAGCGCTCGGGCTTGCGCTGGGGCTAGCACTCGGGCTCGGACTTGGGCTCGGGCTCGCGGACGGGCTCGCGCTTGCGGATGACGAGGCGCTAGGCGAAGGCGAAGCGTCGTTTTTCTTATCGTCGGACTTGCCGCCGCAGGCGGCCAGCACGATGGCCAGACCGAGCGGGATCGACCATTTCAACCAGCGTTTCGATTGTTTCCACTCCATTTTTTTCTCCCCCTGTTCATCTCTATCAAAATCAACCTACAAAATACCAAATACCCTGACAACAATATACAATTTTCGCCCGATTGTAAATACATTATCACCAAATTTTTAGAAAATTTTAGGATACAAGTTGTATAACTCGAGATACGAGATAGGAGAAAAGGAGGAGGAGCAGCCTGCGGCGAGAACAAAGAAAAACAGGGCGGCTCCATGCCGGCGACCCCGGCGGAAACTGCCCTGTTTGTTTGCGATCGGTGCCGTCAAGGCCGCGTCATCCGGCCAGCCGGCTCGTCTGCTTGCCCCACACCGCCTGGCCGTCGCCATCCAGGCCGGTGAAGACGAGCGCGGGCCGGTTCAGCTCCCAATCCCAGGACGGCAGCAGCAGCACGGTCTCGGCGGTCGTCCGACCGTCCGCTTCGGCCCAGGTCAGGGTGAGCGTATGGTCGCCGTCGAACGACCAGTTGCCCTTGCCGTCGGCAACGTCGATCTGCCCACCTTCCAGCAGGCGCAGCGGCGAGGACGGCGCCTGACCGTCGATCCACCGCAACTGCACGAGCCGCTCCCACCCGCCGGGGATTTCCCTCTTGGGGATTCGCTGCATCCGCTCCCTGGCATAGCGCTCCGGCGAGACGACCGGCCAGCCGTCCTTCGTCCACAGCGGCGCCCAAATATGGGAGCTCATCTCGCCGTCCGCTCGCTTGCGCCAGACGATGCGCGTCTCGGCTTGCCCCAGCCCTCCGATCACGGGCGACCTGCGAATCTCGATCCGGTCGTATTCCGGCACGGATCCGGTGAAGTAGTAGCAGCCGTCCGCGTGCTTGTAGATCCAGGGATCCGCCCGCTGGCTGACGATCGGGTTGTCGTAGGGGCAGGGCGTCTCGATTGCTTCGCTCATTCGTTCCATCCTCACCATCCGCTTGATGTCGATGCAATACGTTAATAATTATACAAATATATCGTTCGTGTATTAGCGATAACAAAAGAGCGCTTACAAGTCAATAAGGTTGTGAGTAAAAATATTTAAACATTAATAAATATATTAATTAAAAGGCGGCAGGACGCGGAAGACGGGGGAGCGGCCGCTCATAGCGTTGCGGGGATGTTAATAAAATACTATGATGGAGAGGACATCGTCCCGAGGTCCGACATGATAGGGAGGACAAGCATGAACCTGGACATTTCCGACAAATCCTTGCCCGTTTACGAGGCGCTCGCGAGCAGCGTCCGGCTGAAAGTCATTCGCCTGCTCGCCAAACGCCCGATGAATATCCGGGAGCTCTCCGAAGCGGTGGGGCTCAGCAGCGCCATCATGACCATGCATATCAAAAAGCTGGAGAAGGCCGGCATCGTCCGCAGCGAGATGCAGCCCAGCCGGGGCGGCATGCAGAAGGTTTGCTCGCTTCAGGTGGAGGAAGCGGAGATCGTCTTTCCGAACAAGCTGGAGCATATCCGCGAGTACCATCAGAGCGAAATCTCGGTGGGACACTTCACCGATGTCAACGTGGAGCCGACTTGCGGCCTCGCGACGACCGAACAGTTCATCGGGATCGTCGACGATCCCCGGTCGTTCCTCGCGCCGGAGCGGTTCCAGGCGAAGATTCTCTGGTTCAGCGAGGGCTTCATCGAATACAAGATTCCGAACTTCCTGCTCTCCACGGAGCATCCGACGGAGCTCGTCATCTCGATGGAGATCGCGTCGGAGGCGCCGCTGACGAACAACAACTGGCCGTCCGACATTACGTTTTACCTGAACAACGTCAAGCTGGGCACATGGACGAGCCCGGGCGACTACGGCGACAAGCGCGGCAAGTACAACCCTTCCTGGTGGCCGGACGACATCAACCAATACGGGCTGCTGAAGCACTTGACGATCACCAACGAAGGCACGCGCATGGACGGCAACGCCATCTCCGGGGTGACGCTGGATCAGGTGAGCATCTGGGACAAGCAGTGGACGCTGCAGATCGCCGTGGAGAATGCGTCGCGCAACGTCGGAGGGGTGACGCTGTTCGGCAGCGGCTTCGGCAACTACAAGCAGGACATTCTGCTCCGTCTCTACTACGAGAAGACGGTCCCCGCCTCCGACCCGGAGACGGAAGGGGAAGCGGACGCATAGGCGCGGCCCGGTAGATCCGAACAAGGCCGATCGCAGGGCGCAAATCATGATGAAATCAAGGACGCAAACAAGGACCTCATCTCCGCAGCCGGGCGCGGGACGAGGTCCTTGTTTGCGCGCGAATCGTACGATGCGGAGCGAGGGACATGCCGCAACGATCGGTTCTGCCTGTCGTTACGGCTCGCGAATTTCCTCAAGATACGCCTCCGGGGAGCGGCCGATCATCGCTTTGAAGCATTTGATGAAGTGCGACTGATCGTAGAAGCCCAAGTCCTGCGACAGCTTCGGCCAATCCGTCGCCTCGCCCCGTTCCATCCGGTCCGCGGCCTCCTGCAGCCGAAAACGCTGGATGACCCATTTCGGACTGACGCCGACATAGCAGCTGAACAGGCGCTGCATCGTCCGCATGTGAAGGCCGAACCGCTCGGCCAGCCTGTCCACCTTCGTCAGATCACGATCATCGATGACGGCTTGGACGATCGCCGTGGCTAGACCGACGTTCGGATCCCGATCCGGCACTCTGGACAGCAGAAACCGATCCGCGATCTGTGCCATATCGGCCCCGTCGTCACGGGCGAAGATGTCCGCCTCGAGCGCGTCCGGCTGGACGCCGAACGCCTCGTCGAAGCCGATCCGCGTATCGGCAAGCTTGGAGATCGGCTGACGGAAGTACGGGTAGAAGCCGCCCGGCTGGAACTTGACGCCCAGTACCCGGCCTTCGCCGCGGAGTATGCGGAAGCTGCTCTCGCTGGAGATGCCGTATACGCCGGCGTACTTGCCGGACGACTCCCGCTCGAAGGCGAGATTCAGATTGGGAAAGGGGAGATTCACCTGGCGGTAGGGCGCCTGTCCCCGCAAGTCCCAGCGTACCACCCAATAATGCTTCACGAAGTAGGCCAGTTCCGGGCTCGGCGCGTACCGTGTTAGGGAAAAGCGCTTCATGCCGGCATCGGCCCTCAGAATGCCTCGGTTCGTCGCCGCAGCGATCGTCTCCATGCCGCTCCCTCCGTTTTCTTTGTCGTTTGTCGCGTTTTTACTATACGCATGCGTGGCCTTCGCTCTATACTCGAGAGTACCACTCGAACTTCAGTTGCACAAATCCATCCAGCGGCAAACGGAGGAATGAATCATGGGACAACCGGACTTGAAGTATTCGATCTACGTAAATGCGGAGCCCGAGCAAATTTGGCGGATCTATACCGATGCGGAAGCGACGCGCGCGATCTTCTTCGGCAGCGAGCTTCGCTCGACGTTCGAGGTCGGCGCCTCTTACGAGTACGTGGGCCCCGGCACGGATGGAGAGGAGACCGTCCACGTGTACGGTCAGGTACTGGCATACGAGCCGTACCGGTTCTTGAGCTTCACGGAGCATGCGGGTCCGTCCTACCGGGAAGACCACGCGAATTGGAAGACCCGGGTATCGATGACGCTCGAGAAGGTCGGTCAAACGACGAAAGTCACGATCGTGAACGACGAATGGCCGGACGAGCACCCTTCCTACGCCAGCACGCAAGAAAGCTGGCTGATGATCCTCTCCAACATCAAGACGTACGTCGAGACGGGCAAGACGATGGATTTCGGCTGGTAATTGGACGGAGCTAGCGTTGGTGTTTGATTCTAGGGCACAAAAGAGCAGGGCTGCCGCAAAGCGGGGCTCTGTTTCTTTATGTGCGCTGGGCTGCAGGCACGACGGAGATAAGGGAGGGAGTGCTGCTACGTTAAATAAAAATATCGTTAGTTTTTTAGGGGATAAGTCGTTCATACAATGAATCCATTTTGAAGGGGGCTCCATTTGAGATCATTCATTGTAAAAACTGCAAATTTCGCTTATTCAATCTCGTTTATGCTATTCGCTATCTCTTTTAATTTTGAAACATCATAAAGCGGCACAAATTCCCCATCTTCAATTTTTGTGGTGATTAATGTAAATGTCATCCCGTTTTTCCTCCAAGCCAAAACACTTGAATGTTGATTGCTTTGAACTTTGGTTTCAGTTCCATCCTTGAGGTGTGGTCCTACTTTCCCGCCTGGTTTAAATTTATCGGAATTGGATTCAGCTAAAACAAGTTGATACCCAACTTTTTCGTTAGCATAAGTTAATTGAATGACAACAAACGGATCGGTTATTAGACTAGCCGCTTTATGTGTGACCTCAAACGGTACTTCTGGCTCTTTTACTTTGAACGAAACTTTATCGATAACTTGTTCAAAAGGTAGTGCATTCTTATCTTCATTCCATTTGTTTCCTTCGGAACTAATGGATAAGGCACTATTGTTAAACGTTTTTGGAGTATCGACGGTGGAAGGTTGCGAAGTTTCAACATTAGAATGCTGATTTGTTTCGCAGCCTGAGATCAACAAAACCAATGCCACTAAGCAAAACACAATACGTAAGTTTTTCATAACATCACCTCCCCAGGATTATACCTTCAATTAACCAAAAAGTTCCAATTCGGAGGAAAATGCGTAATGGCGAGAAAATAGCATTCTAAAAGAAATCGCAATTCCATATTGGGTTAAAATAAAGAGGGAGGGAATGCAATGAATACACATAAGGTGATCATCGCAGGATGGTTTACAGTTGACCCGAATAAGCGTGATGAAGTGGTTAAAGCGCATGAAGACCTCGTGAAGCGCGCTCGGCATGCGCCAGGATGTCTTGATCTGGCAATTACAGCTGATCCGGTCGATCCATCGCGAATCAACAATTTTGAGTATTGGCAGTCAGAAGAGGATTTAGAATCGTTTCGCGCGGTAGCAAATCCCCCAAAACAGATTACTCCCATCCTAAGCGTTGAAATGCAGAAGCATGAGATCAGTAAATCGGGACCGCCATTCTAAATGAAGCTAAAAAACGGCCGTGCGCTGAGGGAGGAGAGTGGGGTTCTTGAAAAAAGTCGCATATGTTTCCCTGGCCGTAATCGCTGCGATTCTGTTGGCAACCGCTTGCGCCTCAAGCCGCAACCATGACATAAGTAGCGAATTCATTTCCAAGGAAAGCGGCACTTATGCGGGTTACTTATTCTGGAATTTGGACTCGGACGTCCATGAATTAAGCAAGGAGTTTCTAAGTATTGTGAATTCCGATCAAGTGATGTCGTCCGTTCGTTTTAGCAAAGTGGAGGTCATCAGCATGAATGACAAAACCCGGGAAAAAGCCGTTCGAGCATTCGGCATCGAAAAAAGTCCGACCTTGCTGGTTTTCGATACCGAAAAGTTAATTTGGCAAACAAGCGATCTTCGCGATTTGTACAAATGGGCTGATCAACGAAAGGAAGAAACGAGCCGCTAACCGGCCGATCCGATATAGAGAATGGAGTTCTGCAAAAGCGCCGCGAACCTTGGTTCGGGGCGCTTTTGTCGGGTTCGGCCGTTTCTCAGAGTCGTTAATCCCGTTCGGCAGAGGGGGAGGGGGACTCGGCCAGCAGGCCGTCCAAATGATCCGCGATGATGCGCATCAGCTCTTGGCCGCTCATCCGCTCGGGATAGGTCACGCCATGTACGACGAGACCGTCTACGAGCGCATGCAGCCGGCGGGTTTCCCGTTCGGGATCCAGGCCTTCCTTCGTCAGCCGCTCCGAAACGAGAAGCTCGATCATGCCGCGAAAGCCGTCGTACAACGCTTCGTGCACCTGGCGGCTAATCTCCCGGATGGCGGGATCCGAGATCGCCTTCCCGGCAAAAGCCAGCCAGACCTTGGCTTCGGCCCTCCGTTCATCGTCGAGCGGGGCGAGCTCCGTAATCGCCATCTCGATATCCGCGCGCGGCTCCCCTGTGAAAGGCAGGCTGCGGATGCGCTGCTGCACGCGCTCCGTGACAAGCTGCATGGTGAAGAAGAGCAGCTCGTTCTGCGTGGGGAAGTAGTGGCGGAGCGATCCGAGAGAGACGTCCGCTTCGTCCGCGACGCGCCGGACGGAGACGCCCTCGAGGCCTTCCTGCCGGATGATGCGCCAGGCAGCTTCCGCGATTTGTTCTTTTCGTTGTTGGTGATCCACGATTTTAGGCATACACCGATTATAGCACAGTTGTATTTTAATACAATTGCACTATAATAAAGAGAGGTTTTAATAATACAATTGTGTTAAAAAGGATGTGGAGAGCTTGCTGGCTTTTATCATCGGATGCGAAGTCGCCTTTTGGGTTTTCGTCCTGGCGGGCCTCGTCTGCCGCTATCTGCTCGGATGGAAGCGGGCGGGCGCGCTGCTTCTCGTCTGTACCCCAATCGTAGATCTGGCACTGCTCGTCGCGACCGCCCTCGACTTGCGGAGCGGGGCGGATGCGGGATTTTTCCACGGCCTCGCTGCCATCTATATCGGCGTGTCGATCGCCTTCGGCCACGGGATGATCCGATGGGCGGACGAACGGTTCGCCTTTCGCTTCGCCGGAGGCCCCCCGCCGCGGAAGAAGGCCAAGCACGGCGCCGAGCACGCCCGCCAAGAGCGGCGCGGCTGGCTGCTGCATCTGCTCGCTTGGGCGATCGGGTGCGGGCTGCTCCTCGGCATGACCGCCTGGGTCGGCGCGGCCGATCGGACAACGTCGTTGACGAACCTGATCCGGCTGTGGTCGGTCATTTTGGGCATCGATTTTGTCGTTAGCTTCAGCTATACCTTCTGGCCTCGAAAGCCCAAGTCGACGGCGTGATCGTTCGTTCGGGATTTGAGTATTTCCGAGGAAATTCGCGCAGGTCATACCGGGTGCTATCGGGTAATTCTGCGTCTTTTCGATCGCGTTCGAGCCGCGGGGAGACATCTTGCCGGGCGGCTGTCGAGGCGAGACTCTGCGGATCGGCATACGCCGGACCGGAACCGCGCATAATGAGCGGGACATCCATTTCGCACCGGAAAGGAGCGCACTCCATGACCCGCGAGATCAAACCGAACGGCTCCCAGCATGCCGCACCGCCGTCCGACGACCCCAAGAAGATGGGCCGGTCCGCCGCGAAGAAAAAATCGAAATAGCGCGTCATCCGCGCGCGCCTTCCAAAAACGCGGCCCAGCCTTGGGCCGCGTTGTCGTGGGCCCAGCGGACATGGTCTTCGTTCCCGTACTGGCGGGAGTAGCATTCGATGACGAGGATGGGATCCAGATAAAGGTCGTACAGCCGCTTGCGCGCCTGCTCGCCCGGTCCGTCGAACCGGCCGCCGTAGCCGGCGAAGAAAGCTTCCGATCGCTCGAAACGGCGAAAGTAATATTCCATCAGCGGGTCGCCCCACAGCGCGCGTTCCCAATCGAGGATGCCGGCGATCCGTCCGTCCGCGATAAGCGCGTTGCCGCTCCACAAATCCCAATGCACGAAACGAGGCTCGGTCACCTCGGCCAGCAGAGGAAGCCGGCGCGCCAATTCGGCTTCGATCTCCTCGCGGGAGGCCGGCAATCGGGCGCCGAGCCTCCCGGCGTCGGCCAAGAGCGCCTGCATCATCGCGCCGAACGCGGCCGGTCAAGACGAAGCCGCCGCCGCATCGTCCCCTTCGAACGGTCCGAAGCGCTCGCCGCGGACCTCGTTGATCCGCCGGTTCAACCGGCCGAGCTCGGTCTCGATGGCGGCGCGCTGCTCCTCTTTTGGCGCCCGCGATTTTCTTCTATTGTAAAGGAAAGGATTTCAATTGTAACCGGATTGAAATTTGTTTTTCATCTTCCGTTAAGGTTATTTGTCTATAATCGTTCTCGACCCCCCTTTTTGATAGCATAGAACTTAACCCCGCGGCGTGCAGCCGCGGGGTTCTTTCTGCGCTTCGGACGCGATGCGATTCGCTTCGAGCCGGTCACCGACCCAGCGGCTGCCGCCTGGCGCCGGGCAAGTCTTGTCGCGCAGCTTGGCCCGAAGCTGCACGATACAGCCGCAATGCGCGCACGTCGTGCCATATTGCAGCGACGGGCACGCACGGCACGCGGCGAGCCGTGTTGCGTATACTTCTTCCTCCGCGCACGTCTCCGGGAAACGATCGAGCTTCGAGACCATCCGGGCGATCTGCTCCATCGTCAGTTTGACGTCCTCGGTACATCCTTTGCAGCCGGTTCTCACGCACGATTCCCCCAGTACGCTTAGAATAGCAGAAATGGCCGGAGAAGGGATGAGATTTTCTGCAGAATGCGGACATGGAAACGCGAAACGAACGCACAGGATGAGCATGGAGATCTCATCTTCAGATATAATGAAAATAGGGGAAGGTGGGAACCTATCTCATTCAAAAAGAGGAGCGGTGCCTGTGAACGCCGGATTTTGGATCCGCCTCGGCGCGAGTTTGCTCGACGGGATCATCATCGGATTGCCCCTGTACATTTTGTCGTCCGTGCTGTTCGGCGACGGCAACAGCCGGGTATCGGATGCGGTGGCCCTGCTCTACGGACTGCTCGTTCCGGTCTTCTGGCAAGGGTTTACGATCGGCAAGCGAATCTGCGGCATCCGGATTCAAAAGCTGGACGGCGCACCGCCTACGATCGTCACGATGCTGCTGCGGACGGTCGTGTCCGGGTTGATCTATGGGCTGACGTTCGGCATCGGGTCGATCGTGAGCGCTTTTATGGTCGGTCTGCGCGAAGATAAACGAGCCATACACGACTTTATCGCGGGGACGGAGGTCGTATACGCATCGCCGGCGCGTTAACCTTGTCTCCTCAAAAAGCAAGAGGTCGGAAATTAGAATTTGTTCATCTATTTCTCATTTAGCGGCGCTTGCCTTCGTCCGGCAAGCGTTTGCGCTTTCTTTGGGAAATGGTGCAAATCCGATCCGTGTTATAGTGGTCTCACGCGGGGAACGCCTCGAATCCCCTTAAGTCAGACGAACACGGAGGACCCACCATGAATCGCAACATCGCGCTTCCCATCCGCAAATCGTTCATCGGCATCGGCCTCAGCTTGACCCTCGCGCTGGGTACCGGCGCGATCGCAGCGCCAGCGTCCGCTTTCGCGGCGCAATCCCAACAATCGGCATCCGCAGCGACCGTCGCGAATCAGATCATCGCGACCGGCAAACAATATTTGGGCGTCCCTTATGTTTTCGGTGCAAGCTCGGGCAAAACGTCTGAATTTGACTGCTCGTCGTTCACCCAGTATGTCTACGGCAAACACGGCATTGACCTGCCGCGTACCTCCCAGGCGCAGTCCAAGGTAGGCACGAAGGTGTCCAAGAGCGATCTGCAGCCGGGCGATCTGGTCTTCTCGGACACGAACCGGGACGGCAAAGTCAATCACGTCAGCATCTATATGGGCGGCGGCCAACTGCTTCACACCTATCGGGTCGGCATAGGCGTGACGATTTCCGACTTCGCGGGCAGCACGTGGGACAAAACCTTCGTCACCGCTCGCCGCGTCATTCCGGACGGAGGCGCCGGACAGGCGGCGGCCGATACGTCCGCCAAGAAGACGCCGTCCGCCTCTCCGTCTTCGTCGGATAACGGCTCCAAGTCGTCGTCCGGCACCGGCTCCAAGGCCCCAACCGGATCGGGCAGCAAGGACAAGTCAGGTTCCGGGTCGTCTTCTTCTCCGGATCGCGGCTCCTCGTCGAATTCCCGCTGGGGCGGCCCGTCCGGCGACTCGTCCTCGCCATTCGGGTTCGGCTTCGATCGCGGATCGCAGCAGTTCGGCTGGCCCAACGGCGGATTTTTCGGATTCTAATGTTCCGCACTTCTCAACAGCCCAACAAGCCCCTCCCGTCCATCGGACGGGGAGGGGCTTGTTTTCGCGCGGCGGCGCCGGGCTAAATCATTCCGAGCGCCCGGCCGACCTTGTTCAGCGCCGCACGGGCAAAGGCAAGATCGTCGTCCCCGTGCGCCGCCGTGACGATGAGGCGGATTCGGCCCTTGTCGGCCGCCACGGTCGGATAGACGATTCCGGGGGCATAGACGCCTTCCCCGAGCAGCGCCTCGGAGAAACGCATCGTTTCCGCGGCGCCGCCTACGACGATTGGTATAATCGGCGTCTCGCTGGCGCCGGTGTCGAAGCCGTCCGCCTGCAGCTCGGCGCGGAATCGGCCGGCTTGCGCCCACATGCGTTCGCCGAGCTCGGGACTCGAGCGGAGGACGCGGATCGCTTCGAGGCAGCTCGCTGCGACGGACGGCGTCTGCGATGTGCTGAAGAGGAACGGGCGGGCCTTGTGAACGAGATACTCCTTGAGCGCCTGGCTGCCCGCCGCATAGCCGCCGACGACGCCGACGGCCTTGGACAGCGTGCCGATCTGGATATGCACGCGGCCGTGCAGGCCGAAATGATCCGTCGAGCCTTTGCCGCAGCACCCAAGTACGCCGCTGGCGTGCGCGTCGTCCACGCAGACGACGGCGTCGTAACGTTCCGCGAGCGCGACGATCTCGGGCAGCGGGGCGATATCGCCGTCCATGCTGAATACCCCGTCGGTCACGACGAACCGCCGGCGATAGGCGGAAGCCCCTCGCAGCGCCTGCTCCAGGGCGTCCATGTCTTTGTGGGGATAGATCCGCCTCGCCGCCTTGGTGAGACGAATCCCGTCGATGATGCTCGCATGGTTCAGCTCGTCGCTGATGACGACGTCCGTATCCCGAAGGAGTGTGCCGAAGACGCCTTGGTTCGTCGTGAAGCCGGACTGAAAGACGAGCGCGGCTTCCGTTCCCTTGAAGTCCGCGAGCTCGAGCTCCAGCTGCTCGTGAATGTCCAGCGTGCCGGCGATCGTGCGGACCGAGCCGCTGCCGACGCCGTAGCGCTCGATCGCGTCGATGGCGGCTTGCTTGAGCCGGGGATGGCCGGTCAGTCCCAGGTAGTTGTTCGACGCCATCTGCAGCACGCGGCGCCCGTTCAACGTCATCCACGGCCCGGAGCCGCTCTCCCATACGGCGGGCAGCCGGTAGCGGCCCTGCGCTTTCAGTTCCTCCAGCTCCAGCCTCAAATCGTCCAATCCGCTCATTTCGTTCACTCCTTTGCCGTTCGTTATTCGTGCTTGAATACGATTTTTGCGCATTGGCCCGAGCCCATCAGCGCGAATGCCTCCTCGTACCGATCCAGCGTAAACGTGCGATCCACCAACGGCTTCAGGTCGATGCGCCCGGCGGCGAGCAGCCCCTGCATCTGGTGCCAGGTCCGGTACATGAGCCTGCCCGTAATGCCGTGAACCTGGACACCTTTAAAAATGATGTGGCGGGCCAGGTCGACCGGTACCTCCCGGGCGGGGATGCCGAGCAGGGAGACGCGGCCGCCGTTCGCGACCGCTTCCAGCAGCTCCTGGATGGCGCTGGCGCTGCCGGACATTTCGAGGCCGACCTCGACGCCTTCGCCGCCCGTCAGCTCAAGGAGCGTCCGGGATAGGCGCTGGCCGTCCGCCGGCTTGACGATATGATCCGCTCCGAGCCGGGAGGCCATCTCCAGACGGTAGTCGTGGAGGTCGACCGCGACGATATGCCCGGCGCCGGCGGCCCGGGCGACTTGGATCGCCAGGAGGCCGATCGGTCCGCAGCCGACGACCGCGACCGTCCGGCCGACGATGTCGCCGGCGAGCACAGCCTGCACGGCGTTGCCGAGCGGGTCCTGCAGGCATGCCTGCTCGAAAGGCAGCGCCGGATCGTTCAGGATGACGTTGGCGGCCTTCGTCACGGCATAATCGGCAAAACAGCCCGGCGCCGAGATGCCAAAGCTCCGCATGCGCGTGCAGACGTGCGCTTGGCCGGAGCGGCAGGGCTTGCACGTCCCGCAAGAAATATGCCCCTCGGCCGATACGGAATCGCCGGGACGAATGCCGGCGACCGCGCTGCCCACGGCGTCGACGACGCCCGCGAATTCATGGCCGAATACGTTCGGCGTCACGACGTTTTCCTCGGCCCATCGGTCCCAATGGTAGATATGCATATCCGTCCCGCAGATCGAACTCGCCTTTACCTGGATGCGGACCTCATCGGGTCCGATCTCCGGGATCGGGAGCTCCATCAGCACGGCCCCCGCCTTGCGTTCCGCCTTTACCAGACCGGTCATGGCAGACTTCATCCGGCATTCTCCTTTGGTCAGGATGATCGCTATAACGCACAAATGTTCAATATATGGAACAATCCTTATGTAATATTATATTAGGCCTTCGGCGTTTGTAAACAACAAAAAAGCAACCTTTCGGCCGAAAGGTTGCCAAGGCGCGTGCCCTAGGGGGCGAAGCGGGAGCGGAGCGCTCAAAAAGGATACAAGATCACGCTCTGAAGCTCCGTATCTTCGTCGGACGCGTTGCGGTAGACGTGCGGCTGATCGGCTTCGAAGCGGATGGCTTCGCCCGCCGAGACGGCGTACGTCATCTCGCCGATCTGCAGCCGGAGCGTCCCGCGCGCGACCGTAACGTACTCCGTCACGCCTTCATGATGCGGCTCCGCCTCATAGTGGCAGCCGGGCCGCATCACAACGCGGTAAATCTCGAATCGCGAGCTGTCGCTGTAGGGGAACAGAGGGAAGGACAAATAGCGCCCCTCGTCCGCGGAGATCGCTTCGGCATCGCCCGCTCGGACGAGCGTGACGGCCGGCTTTTCTTCCTCCAGCAGGTCGGTGACCGAAATGCGGAGACCGCTCGCGATTTTCCAAAGCACCGTGATCGTCGGGTTCGAGTCCGCACGCTCGATCTGGGCCAGCATCGTCTTGCTGACGCCGGTGAGCTCCGACAGCTTGTCCAAACTGTAATTCCGCGCTTTGCGGATCTTTTTCAAGTTGCGGGCGACCCGCAACACCATCGTGTCCATACGGTCCTCCGGATATTTGCCGTTTCGGGCCCTCAGGCCGAGATGTCCTCATTTTATCACGATCGACCCGCGGCCGGAATGCGGCGGGTCCTTCGTGCCCTTGGCGCAAGAAAAGCGGGCTGCGCCATCCGATGAAAAAAAGCCTTCGCCCGGCGGCAAGGCCGGGGCGAAGGCTTCGGGGGACGACCGACGGACGGATCAAGCGTTTAACGTCGTCAGGTTGCTCTCCCAGGTGGTGGAGCCCGAATAAGCAAAGAGGATGATGATAAACAGGAGGATCAGCGAATAGATCGTCGTGCCGATGATGCCGCAGACGAGACCGGCGACGGCCATGCCTCGGCCCTGCTCGCCCGTGCGTTTGAGCTCCTTAAACGAGAGGGCTGCGAAGACGATGGCGACGATCCCGATGATGAGCCCGACGTACGGGACAACGATGGACATGATGCCGAGGATCATCGCGACGATCGATTTGCTGTTTGTTTTCGCCGGAGGCGCATAGGGCGGGTAAGGTGGATAAGGCGGATAGGGATAAGGCTGCTGATGAGCCCGAGGCTGTTCGCCGTGAATCGGTCGTGCCTCCGGCCCCTGCTGCGATTCCGGGCGTGGATCTTCCATTGGCGTTCCTCCTTTCGCGTTAGCGTGCCCCTAGATCGGAATTTGTAGCGTTACGGTTGAAACGGCGGCCTGCCCGGCATGGGCGGCGGCGGGGGCGGCGGCATATGCGCGAACGACCGGCCCTTCAAGTCCTCGTGGAACTTGGCCAGGGTCGTCAGGACATAAGGCGCAAGCCACAAATACCCGATCCCGAACGGGATGGCCGCGAGAATGGCCCAGCCGATAAAGGTCAGGCCGAGGACGAATAGGCGCCCTTTGTGTCCCGCCATCATCTGTTTGCTGCGGCGCAGCGCTTCGAGCGCGCCGATCTCCGGATTGTCTCTCAGGATATAGTAAGCCTGCGAATAACGGAGAGCCGCGATAATGCCCGGAATGACGAGCAGCAGCGTCCACAGGTAGGTGAAGATCGAGATGAGCAGGTAAAGGAGAAATACGTCGATGAACTGCTTAAATCCGCTGAACGCGACCGAGACGTCCGGGATGCGGTTTCTGGCGAAGTCTTGGAAGTAGGCGTATAACCCGAAGATGAGCGGTCCTGCCAGGAACAGATCGGCAAGCCATCCGATGACGGGAATCATATTGATGAGTCCCAGGACGAAAAACACGGCGTAGAGGAGCAGGGTCGTCAAGATGGCGGCGAACCAATTTCCCCTTAAACTTTCTCTGGCTTGTGCGCGAAGCGCGGCACTGGTCGGCATGTGTACGTGAATCCACCTTTGCGTCAAGTTTGGGAATAAAGAGATGTTCATCCTCTTCTTCCTCTAATTTACACCCCCATTGTAACGGGATTGTCACAATTCGACAACATTTAATTTCCTTCCGGGCGATTCGACGGCGTGTCTGCGGGACCTTAGGAGGGGATCGCCATTTTGTCGGATAAACCGTGCTTTTATAGCATGGACAGCACGGCTTTTGGAACTTTACAAACGACGCTGTAAGCGGGGTTGAACACATTCGCCACTTCGTATTCCACAGCCTGGCCCAGGAGAAGGCTTGCTTCCGAGGGAGTCAGACCGAAGTCTTTTGTCAGCAAAGACAGCATTTCCGTCGTTGCGTGTCGCAGCGCTTGGTCAAGCGGCCTGGCGTTGCCAATGCAGAACCAATGCGTGTCCGATTCGCCTCGCGGCCAACCAATCGTTTTCCCCTTCAATACCTGAACGGTGAAACGGGCGTCAAGCGATATTTCCACTCCGGTGCCTACAATTTCCCCGCAGCCTTGAACGGCATGCCCGTCCCCGAGAAAGAACAGCGCCCCCTCCGCAAAAACCGGAAAATAGACGGTAACACCGGCTACAAGACCTTTGTAGTCCATATTCCCGCCGTATTGCCCGCTCGTCGCCGTTGAAATCGCCTGATCTTGCGGAGGAGCTACGCCAAAGCAGCCCAGAAACGGACACGCTTCCAGCTTCAATCCGGTCAAACCGGACGTCGGCTTTTCCAAAACAACCAAAGCTTGCTCAGCATCCACAGTCCAACGCACAATGTCGAGTGGCGGCAAAGCTGCGGAAGCAATCGGATCGACGACGTTCGGCGCCAGCGCGTTAAACGTCCAGCCCCAATCCCGGCTCGGCACCATCGACTCAAGCCGTACGGCAAGCGTATCGCCGGGCTGCGCCCCTTCCACATAGAAGGGCCCCGTCATCGGATTGCCGCGCCCGGCCACGCATGAGGATGGAACGGGAGTCGTAGACGAAAGTCCGAAGCGAAAAAGGCAGAAACGAGCAAAGAAAAGGGAGTGATAAGGGCAGAAACAAGCGGGAAAAGGGAGTGGAAAAGGGGGCAAAAAATAAAAAAAGCCGCCGAATGCGGATTTTTGACAGATTCTAAGCAGGGGGCTAGTTGGCTAACTAGCGGATAAGAAATGTATATCCTCGACTTCTATAATATTAGAATAACACGAAGAAAAAGAATAGTCTAGTCTTTTTTGGCATTTTTGTTATGATTTTTTTTGCCCTTCGATCAAGTCCGACCGGAGGCCGCCAATACGAGAAGGAAGGGGTTCACGATGGTCATATGGGTACTGGCCCGAAGCATGTACGAGAGCCGTCTGCAGTACAGCGCCTCGCATGCGGTACGGACGGTCGCGAGCATCATCTTCGGGCTGATCTACGTTTCGATCTGGCAGGGCATCGGCGCGGAGCGCGAGCTCGGCAGCTACGGGACGGCGGGGATGGTCAGCTATATCGCCTTTAACCAAGTCATTCTGTGGGTGACGTTCACGAACCACGGACTCGGGCTGGAGGAACGGGTACGGACGGGGCAGATCGCGCTCGATCTCGTTCGGCCGCTGCACCTGTTCGCCTTCGCGGCGAGCCGGGAGGCGGGCTCGATCGCGTACAACGCGCTGTTCACGGCGCTGCCGCTCTATGTCGTCTATACGCTGAGCTTCGGCTTGCCGATTCCGCAGCAACCCGCGGTATGGCTGTGGACCTGCGCAGCCCTGGCGATGGGGGCGTACACCGCGATCTGCATCGCCTACGCGATCGGCGTGACGGCGCTGTGGACCGTCGAGAGCCGTTGGTTCAGCCTGCTGAACTATTCGGTCAACTTTACGCTATCGGGCTTTCTAATCCCGCTCGAGTGGATGCCGGGCTGGCTGCAGACGATCGCCAAGGCGTCGCCCTATCCGATCTTCAACTATGTGCCGACCCGCCTCTACTTGGGCAAGGCCGGGCCGGATTCGCTGCTCGTTCCGATTCTCTGGTGTCTGGCGTTGACGCTTCTTTGTATAGCAGCGTCGGCTGCCGTACGGCGCAAGGTGGAGGTGCAGGGCGGATGAACTGGCTCGGCATCGCGGCGATGCTCTACAAGATCAACGTCCGGGCGGGCATGCAATACCGCCTGAACTTCATTCTCTCGACGCTGCTCGCCGCCCTCGTGACGGTGTCCGAGTTCCTCGGCCTCGTCGTCCTGCTCAGCGTCTTCGGTGCCATCCGAGGCTGGAGCGTCTGGGAGATCGGCTATTTGTACGGCGTTCTCATGACGGCGAAGTTCCTGTACCGTGCCTTCGGGTCGGCGATCAACAACTTCGAGCCCTATCTCGTGAACGGAACGCTGGACCAGCTCCTGCTGCGGCCGATGCCGCTGCTGCTGGCCGTCATCACCTCGCGCACCCGGATGGTCGGGGGAGAGCTGCTGCAGAGCCTGACGGTGCTCGTCGCCTGCATCTGGCATCTCCTGGCGCAGGGCAAGGTCACTTGGCTGGTCGTGCCGGAGACGCTGTTAATCGTCTGCACAGGGACGGTCATCATGTTCGCGGCGGGTCTCGTTACGGCGGCTTGCGGCTTTTGGATCACGCGGACGGAGGATCTATCGGTGCTGACGGACAACGCGACGACGACCGCCTGCCAGCTCCCGCTCAGCTTGTTTCCCCAGTGGCTGCGGACGGTGCTGCTAGCGGTCATCCCGTTCGGCTTCATCAACTACGTGCCCGCGATGCACATCGTGCGGGGAGAGTGGGGCATCTGGACGCTCGGCGCGACCGCGGGGGTGGCCGGAGCGGCGCTCCTCGTCGCGCTGGGCGTGTGGAGCATCGGCGTGACCAAATATCAAAGCACGGGATCGTAGCGGGGAGCGCGGCTCCCCGGCTCGTTTTTTCCTACGAAAGGAGTCAATCAAGCCATGCATATGCTGGAAGCAATCGGACTGGAGAAAACCTTCGCCACCGCCGTTCCGCGCGCTGGCCGCTTCAAAGCGGTGCGCGCGCTATTCTCCAGAAAGAGACGGACGGTGACGGCGGTCAAGGGGCTGGACTTTCGCGTGTCCCCCGGCGAGTTCGTCGGGTTCATCGGCCCGAACGGCGCGGGCAAATCCACGACGATCAAGATGCTCTGCGGCATCCTGCATCCGAGCGCGGGAGAAGTCCGGGTGGCCGGCCACAGTCCGCAGCGGGAACGCCGCAAGGTCGTTCGCCAGATCGGCGTCGTGTTCGGCCAGCGTTCACAGCTGTGGTGGGACTTGCCGTTAAAGGACAGCTTCGACATTCTGGCGGCCATGTTCCGGCTCGGGCAGGCGGAGAAGGAGCGGCAGCTCGCCAAGCTGGAGGAGGTGCTGCAGCTGCGCGAATTCTGGGAGACGCCCGTCCGCAAGCTGTCGCTCGGCCAGCGCATGCGCGGCGATCTCGCCGCCGCGCTGCTGCACGATCCGAAGCTGCTCGTGCTTGACGAGCCGACGATCGGCATGGACGTGACGGCGAAGCGGCAGATCCGCGCCCATCTGAAGCTGTTGAACGAAGAGTACGGCAAGACGATCCTCCTCACGACGCACGACATGGACGATATCGAGCAGCTGTGCCGGCGGGTCATCGTCATCAGCCGGGGCGAGCGGCTGTACGACGGGGATCTCGCCGAGCTGCGCGACCGGATCGGTCTGCCGACCGTGATTCGCGTCACCTACCGCGACAACTATCGGCTCCCTGCAGAATGGCAGGAGACCGAAGACGCCGGCTTCCGCATCGTGGAGCGGCGGGAACGGGAGATCGCCGTCGGCTGCAACCGCAGCGAGACCGGCGTCATGGACGTGCTCCGCAAGCTGGGCGAGTGGGGGGAGATCGACGACGTGCGCGTCGAAGAGCCAGACTTCGAGGACGTCATCCATCGCATTTATTGAGATCAAGCGCCGACGGTCGTCGGCCTTAACAGAATCGCGATCCAAGGAGGAAATAGGAAATGGACAACGCGGAAGCAACGAACGAACGGCATGCGCGCCTGCAGCAGGCGCCGCCGCCCGCGCCTTGGCACCGGGTCCGCGCCTGCGCGCTGATCCTGCGCGACGGGGCGGTTCTGCTGGCCGAATTTGAGGATGAATTCGGCCTGCACTACAATTTGCCGGCGGGGGGCGTCGAACCGGGAGAAACGGTCCGCGAAGCGGTCTGCCGCGAGGCCTGGGAGGAAGCCGGCGTACGGGTCGAGGTTGGCCCGCTCGCCATGGTGCTAGACAACGAGCCGGTCCGATCCGGCATCGGGCGCGTCGCGGAACTGAGCCTCGTCTTCGCCTGCACGGCGGAGGAAGACGGTCAGCCGACGCCGGCAAGCCCCGATCCGCAGCAGACCGGGGCCAGATGGGTGCCGCTCGCGCAGCTGGACGACATCGTCCTTTATCCGAATATCGGATCCGAGATTCGAGCATACGCCCGCACCGGGCGGTGCTTGGAGCACGTCTTGGAGCATCATCTGCTGCCGTCCTATTGACCGCTAATTCTGCAGCATCGGCTTGAGCGCTTCGATCACGCGGTTCAGCTCGGCCGAATTGCGCTCGTACATCGCCTTGGCGTCGAGGCTGCGGGTCGATCCCGCGAACAGCTCCAGATCGGCTTGCGTTTTCTTCAGCGTTGCCAGCAGCAGCGCTTTGCTCTGCGGCGCGGGCACCTTCAAATTGTCGTCGTAGAGATCGATGTAGAGCTGCTGATACGCGTCCACCTGTCCGAGGAAGACATTGTCCACGCTGACGCCGATTTTCTCCAGCTCCGTCGTGAGCCAGCCGGGGCTGAGCCCGATCGTGGCGAGCGGCTCCAGCTGGATTTTGCCGTCGATGATGACCGCTTGCGGCTCCACTTCGTTCACTTTTTTCATCCCCATGTCGCTCGGCGTAAGCGGCAGCTTCTCTTTCTTTAGCAGCACGCTCAGCTCGCCGTTCGTCTCCATGATGGCGAATTCGACGTCCGCCAGGTTGAACACGTTTTTCCCCCGCAGCTGCTCCATCAGCTCGTCGGCGGTCAACCGCTCCTTTTTAAGATTGTCCTCGAGCACCTTGCCTTCCTTCATGACGACGCGGCCTTTGCCCTCGAACATGTGCCGAAGCTTTTTGCTCTTGAGCATGAGGAATTCCAGGGCGAACGGAACGAGAAACCAGACCAGCATGGCGAGAACGCCATAAAAGTAGTGGCCTTCGATGTCCGTCGAGATGAAGCCGGCGAGTTCCCCCAGCGTAATGCCGAGCACATACTCGAAAAAGGACAGCTGCGAAATCTGCTTTTTACCTAGGATGCGCGTCATGAGGAACAGAATCGACAGCGCGCCCAGCGAGCGGAATATAATCACGGACCATTCGGGCATGGCGATCACTCCTTCGTGCCGACCGCGTCCGGGGCTTCGATCGCCACGGCATGCGCGATGCCGGGAATCGATTCGCCTTGCTGCAGCGAAATCGGTGACATCAGCGCGCCGGTGGCGACGACCAGGATACGCCGCAGCTCGCCGCCGCGCAGCTTTTTCATCAGATGGCCGTACGTGACGACCGCGGAGCAGGCGCATCCGCTGCCGCCGGCCTCCACCATCTGCGTCTCGTAGTCGTAAATCATCATCCCGCAGTCGCGGAAGCGGGTTTTGTGGATCGGAATGTTGTGCTTCTCGAACAGATCGGTCGCGATCTCGTGCCCAACCCTGGCGAGGTCTCCCGTCACGATCATGTCGTAGTGGTCCGGGCCGACGTTCAGATCGCGGAAATGGGCCGTAATCGTATCGACGGCGGCCGGCGCCATCGCCGCGCCCATATTGAACGGATCCTTAATGCCCATATCCACGACTCTGCCGATCGTGGCGGAGGTGACGACGGGCCCTGTGCCTTGCTCGCTCACGAGCGCCGCGCCCGCCCCCGTCACCGTATACTGCGCATAAGGAGGCTTTTGCGAGCCGTACTCGGTCGGATACCGGAACTGCTTTTCCGCGCTGGAGTTGTGGCTGCACGTAGCCGCCAGCACATGCTTCGCCCCGCCCGAATTCACGAGATAGGCAGCGAGAGACAGGCTCTCCATCGAAGTGGAGCAGGCGCCGAACACACCCAGATACGGAATCGTGAGCGTCCGCGCCGCGTAGCTCGTGCTCGTGATCTGATTCAGCAGGTCGCCGCCGACGTAGAAGTGCACTTGCTCCTTCGTCAGTCGGGACCGTTCGATCGCGATGGCCGCGGCTTCCTCCAGATACGTTTTCTCCGCTTTTTCCCAGCTATCCTGACCGACGAAGGAATCGTCGTGAACGATGTCGTAGTCGTTCGCCAGCGGTCCCCTTCCCTCGAACGGGCCGACGACCGTCGCCGAGGAGACGATAACCGGCTTGGATCGGAATACCCAGCTTTGATGGCCTTTTAGCATGCGCGCGAATCAACCTCCGTATTCGAAGATCAGGTGAATGAGCGAAATGAGAAAAGCCGCTACGGTGCCGAAGACGATGACGGACCCCGCGAGCTTGAACATATTGGTTCCCGAGCCCAGCACGAGCCCTTCGCTGCGGTGCTCGATGGCCGCGGACGCCATCGAGTTGGCGAAGCCGGTCACGGGCACGGCCGACCCGGCGCCGGCCCATTGGCCAAGCTTGTCGTACACGCCGATGGCGGTCAGGAAGACGGAGAGGAGAATGAGCAGCGCCACGGTAGGGCTGCCGGCTTCCTTTTCGGTCATTCCCGCCCAATGGACGAACGCTTGCTGCACGACCTCGCCGAACACGCAAATCAACCCCCCGATCACATAGGCGCGAAGGCAGTTCATCGCCATCGGTCTGGCGGGCTGCCTGCGCAGGGCGAGCTCCTGGTACTCCTGCTGGGTCGGCGTGAGTTTTTTCTTTTTCTGGTTGGCCATGGCCGGGGACCTCCTTTACCAATCTCTCCAGAGGGTTCCTCCAAAGCGCCGTTTTACAACCACCAAATGTTTACATTTTGAAATCGGCTGGCTTGGGGGAAAGTAACGTTGGCCCTTCCGGGAGCAAAATATTTGAAAAGAGGGATCTCGAGTGACGGTATCGTCTCAAGTAAAAACCTGCGTCGCTTCGCTGAAAAGCGCGCAAGCCAGCCTGGAGCAGTTCGCTCTGAACACGCAAAACCAAGAAGCGAAGACGCTGTTCACGAACGCGGCGACCCAGACGCAGCAGATCGTGGATCAAGTGTCTTCCCGCATTCAGCAACTGGAGAACGAAGAACCGCAATACAAAGGCTTCTAAGCAGGACGAGAACGGAGGAGTTCCGCGCGCGGAACTCCTTTTCTGCAGAAGAGGGAGATGAAGAAATGAATACCCGTTGGGGCCGATGGGCGAAGCGAAGCCGGGCGGCGGCCGTGTGCGGGCTGTCCGCCTTCCTGCTGGCGGCCGGCGCATCCGACGCGGCGCAAGCGGTGCCGAAGCCCCGGTCGTACTACGAATCCACTGGCGAAGTGATCTGGGAAGTACCCGTCGGGGAAAAAGTGATCGCGCTCACGTTCGACGACGGTCCGGATCCGAAAGATACCTCTCAGATTCTCGACCTGCTTCAGCAATACCATGCCAAAGCGACCTTTTTCATCATGGGGCGAAAAGCGAAGGAACATCCGGAGATCGTCAAGCGGGAAGCCCTGGAGGGCCACGAAATCGCCAATCACACCTACACGCACCCGGTGCTCGTACGCTGCAGCGCGAAGCAAATCCAAGAAGAGATCTCCAAGACGCAGAACATCCTTGCCGAAACGGCGGGGGTGCGGCCGGTTCTGTTCCGCCCGCCGGAGGGTTTCTTCGACGCGCGTGTGCTGGAGGCGACCAAGGCGCACGGGCTCAAAACCGTTCTTTGGTCGTGGCACCATCCGACCGACGATTGGTCGCGTCCGGGCGTCGGCCATATCGTCCGGGGCGCGCTCGGAGACGTGCGCAACGGGGACATCATCCTGTTCCACGACTACGTTCACGGTCCGACCCAGACGATCGCCGCACTTCGCCAAATTTTGCCGAAGCTCACCGAGGACGGCTACCGCTTCGTGACCGTCTCTGAGCTGCTGCGGGACAAGGCGCAGGAGAATCCTGCGGAGCGCATGGGGGCTCAGCAATAAATACGATCGATTACGCAGGGTTATTTCTCTGGGGGAGGAGAAATAGCCCTGCGTCTATTTTCTTTGCCATGGCGGCCGCCCCCTTGTAAAATGGAGGAAACGCGGGGGACGGATGGCTGCGGGCGTTCGCTGCGCCGTCGTTTTCGTTTCCTTGAAAGCGCTATACTCGCCGTGTCTTCATTCTATCGATTTTTGCCAAATGGAGGGTGCGTCCATGATCGAAATTCAGGAAGTCGGTTCCCGGCTGCAGGCCATCAAGGACCAGATTGCGAAAGTCGTCGTCGGTAAGGAAGAAGTCGTAGAGCAGGTGCTGATCGCGCTGCTCGCTTCAGGTCATCTCATCCTCGAGGACGTGCCGGGAACGGGGAAGACGCTGCTTGCCAAGTCGCTCGCCAGATCGCTGCAATGCGACTTCAAGCGCGTCCAGTTCACGGCCGATCTGCTCCCATCCGATATTTCCGGCATCAACTTCTTCAACCAGCAGGCGGGCCGCTTCGAGCTGCGCCGCGGACCGGTATTTACGAACATTCTGCTGGCGGACGAGCTGAACCGGGCGACTCCCCGTACCCAGTCCAGCCTGCTCGAGTGCATGGAGGAGCGCCAAGTGACGATCGACGGGGACACCTACCCGCTGCAGAAGCCTTTTCTCGTCATCGCGACGCAAAATCCGATCGAGAACCACGGCACGTTCCCGCTGCCTGAGGCGCAGCTCGACCGCTTCATGATGCGCGTCTCGATGGGCTATCCGTCCCGGGACGAAGAAACGGAAATTTTGCGCCGGTTCATGGGCCGGGATCCGCTGCCGGATCTGGCTCCGGTCCTGGACCAAGCGGACATCGCTCGTCTCCAGGGGAACGTTCCGAACGTCGCCTGCCACCCGGACGTGCTGC
This sequence comes from Cohnella baijiui, assembly GCF_020731285.1. Taxonomy (GTDB): domain Bacteria; phylum Bacillota; class Bacilli; order Paenibacillales; family Paenibacillaceae; genus Cohnella. The sequence continues at coordinate 36,012 of NZ_JAJFOW010000020.1, read as the reverse complement.
AGTATCTCCTCTCGATCGTATCGGCTACGCGCACGAGCGACGAGATCGCGAGCGGGGTCAGTCCGCGCGGCAGTCTGCAGCTCGTCAAGGCCGCCCAAGCGCGTGCGCTGCTCCGGGGCCGCGACTACGTGTCGCCGGACGACGTAAAGGCACTCGTCTCGCCCGTGCTGGCGCACCGGATCTTGCTGAAGGACATGCTCGGGTCCGACCACAGGCGTACCGAAGCGCTGCTCGCCGGCATCGTCGCGCAGATCCCGGTTCCGTCCGAGCCGCAGCTGGAGCGCCGGTAGCATGATCATCGTCTGGCTGCTCACCATCTTCGCCGTCCTCTTCGTGCTGCAGCGCCTGCTCTTCAACCGCCGCGTATTGCGCCGCGTAGCCTACGAGCGCGCCTTTAGCGAGCCGCACGCCTTTGCGGGAGAAACGGTGTATATGCTGGAGCGGATCGTCAACCGGCAGTGGATGCCGCTGCCGTGGCTCCGCGTCGAGACGATGATGCCTTCTCCGCTGCAGTTCAAAAACCAGAACGCCGAGCTCGCGATCAGTTCGGGCCAGCTTCTGCAAAATCACGCCAGCTTGTTCAGCCTGGCGCCGTTCACGAAGGTCGTTCGCAAGCACGAGGTCGTCTGCGTGCGCCGGGGCGTCTACCGGGTTCCGTCGCTGTCGCTCACGCTCGGCGATCTGACGGGGGCCCCCGGCGCGACCGACACGCGGGAGTCGGGATGCGCCATCACGGTCTTCCCGCGCCTGAAGGAGGCGCGGCAGCTGCCTCTGTCCGCGCGCAAGTGGATGCAGAGCGCGATCGGCATGCACGAGGCGTTCCGGGAAGACCACTACGAGATGGCGGGCGTCCGACCGTACCGGAGCGGGGATTCGCTCAAGCAGGTAAACTGGAGCGCGACGGCCAAGACGGGCCACACGCTCGTCAACCGGCGGGAGACGATGGTAGACAACGACGTGACGATCCTGCTCAACGCGGAGCTGTACGATGCTTCCGAGAACCGCCGCATCCAGCCGGCGGACTTCGAGGAGGCGATCAGCTACGCGGCGTCGGTCGCGCGTCATCTGCTGGCGAGCGGGGGCAAGGTGGGCCTGATCTACAACGGCAAGGTGGAAGGGGAATCGGCCGTTCCCCTCGTCCTCGAACCCCGCGCCGGACGAGAGCATCTGTACCGGATGCTGCACCTGATGGCGAGGTTCGAGGCGGTCACGCGGCGCGAGCTCGGTTACGTGCTCGAGGAGATGGCGGCTTCCGGCATGCGGGGCACCAATCTGCTCGTCGTATCGGCGTTTCTGACGCCGAAGCAGGAGCAGCTGATCGATCGCCTGCGCCAGGCGGGCAACCGGGTGGAACGGCTGCTGCTGTACCGGGAAAAGGAGGCGAGCGCATGAGAATCGTCTTGCGAAGCGTAGCGGAGCTGCTGGCCTGGGCGCCGGTGCTCGCCACGGTGCATTTCTTTCTGCCGGGTGAAATCGGGCTTGCGGTCTGGCTCGTCGCCGCCTGGGCGGCGATCTGGGCGGGCAGGATGCTCCCGAACGCCGTCCGCCGCCTGCCGCCGGCTTTGATGAATAGCGTCCTGCTGATCGTCCTGGTCGCGGGCGCGGCCTTTATCGATCCCGAGCTTGCCGCGCTCGGAGCCATTCTCGGCATCGCGTCCTGGGTGGCCGGCGCGAGGGTGATCTGGACCTGGCTGTGCAGCATGGGAACGGTCGTCGCGGCTGTGTGCCTCATCGTAGCTTCGCTCACGCACGAGCTGGCGCGGGAGCGGCTGTGGTTCGTGCTGGTCGGCGTAGGCTGGTTCCTGTCGCTTCTGTACGTTCGGAATGCGGGCATGATGGCTTCCGCGGGGCTGCAGAGCGGCATTGTGACGCGGTCCGTGGCCGCTTCCAGCCGCAAATACTTGACGATTCTCGTCGTGCTGGCGCTCCTCGTCTTTCTAGCCACGACGGATTTGTCGGTATGGCCGGCAATCGCCCGGTGGATCAACGGCCTGCTGCCGCACGGCGCGAAGCAGCCGGAGATGGTTCAAGACCCGATGCCGATGGATCAGGGTCCGCCCCCGATGCTCCCGCCGGCCGACGGCAAACGCCACTGGTTTTGGCGGCTGCTCGACTACATCGGGTATGCTTTGCTGGCGGCGGCCGCGCTGTACGTCGTCTGGCTGCTGCTGCGCAAGTTTCTGCTGAACCGGGCCTGGCTGCGGGCGGTGGCGGAACGGGTCCGGGCGATCATGGCCAAGCTGCTGCGGCGGCGGGAGCGGAAGGCTGACGATACTGGATACACCGAAGAACGGGAGAGTCTGCTGAACGTGGAGCGCGTACTGCGCGGCTGGCAGGAGCGTTGGATGGACCGGGGGACGAAACGCCTGGGGCGCAAGGAGTGGGCGGGGTTGTCCCCCGAGGCGCGCGTGCGCCGGCTGTACGAGGACACCGTCCAGGCCGGCGTGCGCGAGGGCTTCGCGTTTCGGCCGGCGCACACGCCCGCGGAAACGGCGGCCGAGCTCGCGGCTTGGCAGGCGGGCCGCGCGGCGCCGAGCGGGGGGCGCGGCGGCCTGTGGGGCTGGTTCGCCGGCGCGCGGGCCGCGCTGCTCGAGCTGTATGGCCAGGCACGCTACGGCGGGCGCGGGGTGAAGGCGGACGAGATCGAGCGCCTCGTGGCCGAGTACCCGTGGGAGAAGCGGTGAGCGATGGCGCCCAACCCCATTACCCCCGCTCCCGCTTGCGGTAGTCCCGGGGGGAATGGCGGGCGATCCGTTTGAACGTCTTGCCGAAGTGCGAAAAGTTGTCGAACCCGGCGGCGACGGCGACGTCCGCGATCCGGAGGTCGGTGTCGCGCAGCAGCCGCTGCGCCTCCTTGACCCGGGTGAGCGCCAGGTAGTCGGTAAAGGTGAAGCCGGTCATCTCCTTGAACGACCTGCTCAAATGGTAAGGGCTGATATAGAACCGCTCCGCCAAACCGCCGAGCCGCAGCGGCTCGGCGTAGTTCGCGTTCACGTAGCGGACGATCTCCGTCAGCTTGGCGTGCATCGGCGTCGCGTAACCGACCGGGAGCGGCTCGTGCTCGTGCACGTAACGCGCCGTTCGCAGCAGAACGTCCGCGATCGTCATACGCACGGCCAGCTCGTAACCCGGGGCGCGCGATCGGAGCTCCGAGACGCTTCGGCGCAGCAGCCGGTCGATCTCGATCTGTTCGGCTCGCGGCAGGCGGAAGACCCTTGTCGGCTGCTCGAACGGAGCGAGCAAAAAGTCGGTCGGAACCCCGACCAGCGAAAACACGAAGGCGTCGCCGAAATGGATCACAATGCGTTCGTGCGTCGCCTGGCCCGCCTGGATCGTCTTGTGCAGCTCGTTTTTCGGGATAAAGACGAGATCGCCCTGTTCGACGGGATAGGTTCGGTCCCGGACGAAATACACCCGGCTGCCGGAGAGCAGATAGTAGACCTCGTAATACGAATGGTAATGGTCCGCCGCCATCGTAAACGGCGCGGTCCGCTTCCGATACTCCAGATACAGCTTGTCTTCCGTCCCGTATCGCGCTTCTTCCGGTTGATCGGCCATCCCCGGCTCCCCCTTTCTCTCCTCCTATATGACCTAAGCCTCAACTTCTTCGAAGTCGGCTCGCTCCCGCAACAAAAGCGGGGTTTTCCCGAAATCGGGCATCATTTTAGCAGAATTATAGCACTCTCATGTCCTACAATGAAGCTATCTTACATTCTCGAAGGGAGCAACACGGCAATGGGCGGAAAGAAAAGGTACGTACTGGTCGGAACAGGCGGACGCGCGGAGTTTTTCTACGGCGCGATTGCAACCGCATATAGGGAGACGTCGGAGCTCGTTGCGTTTTGCGACATCAACCGCACGCGCATGAACTACGCGAACAAGCTGCTGGCGGAGAAATACGATTACCCGCAAGCGCGGACGTATCTGTCTGACGAATTCGACGCCATGATCGAACGGGAGAAGCCGGATGCCGTCATCGTGACAAGCGTGGACCGCACGCATCACCGCTACATCATCCGCGCGATGGAGCTCGGCTGCGACGTCATTACGGAAAAACCGATGACCGTCGACGAGCGCAAGTGCCAGGACATCTTGGACGCCGTCGAGCGGACCGGCCGCAGCGTCCGGGTTACCTTCAACTACCGCTACGCGCCGCATCACACCAAAGCCCGCGAACTGATCGCATCGGGCACGATCGGCCGCATCCAGTCCGTGCATTTCGAGTGGCTGCTGAACACGAGGCACGGCGCGGACTACTTCCGCCGGTGGCACCGCGACAAGCGCAACAGCGGCGGCCTGCTCGTGCACAAATCCACGCACCACTTCGACCTCGTGAACTTTTGGATCGGCTCTCAGCCGGAGACGGTGTTCGCGTTCGGCGACCTGCTGTTCTACGGCCGGGAAAATGCCGAGCAGCGCGGTGTCACGCAGTTTTACGAGCGCGCGACCGGCAATCCGCTCGCCAAGGACGATCCGTTCGCCCTGCATCTGGACGACAACGTGCACCTGAAGGCGATGTACCTCGACGCCGAGCACGAAGACGGCTACCGCCGCGACCAGAGCGTCTTCGGCGACGGAATCAACATCGAGGACACGATGGGCGTCATCGTCCGCTACCGCAACCAGGCGATCCTTACCTATTCGCTCATCGCCAATGCGCCTTGGGAAGGCTACCGAATCGCGTTTAACGGGACGAAAGGCCGCATTGAGATGGAGGTCGTCGAGCAGTCCTACGTCAACGCCGGCGGGGAGAAAAAGGACGAGGGCGCTCTGCACAAGCAAGCGATCAAGGTGCTGCCGATGTTCGGCGCACCGTACGAAGTGGCTGTCGAAGAAGGGGAGGGCGGCCACGGCGGCGGCGACCCGGTGCTGCTGAACGACATCTTCGGCACGCCGGTCGAGGACCCGTTCCATCGCGCGGCGAACCATGTGGACGGAGCCCGCTCGATTTTGACCGGCATCGCGGCGAACCGCTCCATCCAGACCGGCCAGGCGGTCCGCGTCGCGGATCTCGTGAAGTTCCACTAATCCGAACCAAAGGGAGGCGGAAAGACCGGATGCGCGTATTTCTGGACGACAACTTCCTGCTCGGCAGCCGGACGGCGGAGCGGCTGTACCATGACTATGCGAAAGCGATGCCCATCATCGATTATCACTGTCACCTCAGCCCCCAAGAAATCTATGAAAACCGGACATTCGCCAACCTGACGCAAGCCTGGCTGTACGGCGATCACTACAAATGGCGGGCGATGCGAGCGAACGGGATCGAGGAGCGCTATGTGACCGGGGGCGAAGGCGTCGCGGACTACGACCGTTTCCTGGCCTGGGCCCGCACCGTTCCGCGCACGATCGGCAATCCGCTGTATCACTGGTCCCACCTGGAGCTGCGCCGCTATTTCGGCATCGAGGAGCTCGTGAGCGAACGGACCGCCCCTGCCATCTGGGCGCAGGCCAACGCCAAGATGGCCGAAAGCGGCCTGGGTGCGAGGGACCTGATCGTGAAGTCGAACGTCAAAGTCGTCTGCACGACGGACGATCCGGCCGACACGCTCGAATACCATCGCCTCATCCGCGATCTGCCGGATTTCGACGTCAAGGTGCTGCCTTCGTTCCGCCCGGACAAGGCGCTGGAGATCCGTCGGGCGACGTTCCTGCCGTGGATCCGGTCGCTGGAGCAAGCCACGGGCATCCCGCTCCCCGAGTACGAAGCGCTGCTCGACGCGCTCGGCAGCCGCATCGACTTTTTCCACGAGACGGGCTGCCGGGTATCCGACCACGCGCTCGATGCGATGGGCTACGCCGAGGCGACGCGGGAGGAGGCCGCGGGCGTCTACCGGAAGGCGCTCGCCGGCGACCCGGTGTCGGCGGAGGAGGAGCGCCGGTACAAATCGTACACGCTGCGCTTCCTGGGGCGGCGGTACGCGGAGCTGGGCTGGACGATGCAACTGCACATGCACGCGTCGCGCAACAACAACGGCCGCATGTTCGAGAAGCTTGGCCCCGACACGGGCTACGACTCCATCTACGACGGTCCGGTGTCGGACGCCCTCGTCCGCCTGCTGGACGCGCTTGAGCGGGATGACGTGCTGCCGAAAACGATCGTGTACTCGCTTAATCCGAACGACCTGTACGTGCTCGGCACGGCGATCGGCAGCTTCCAGGGCGGCGGCATACCCGGCAAGATGCAGCTCGGCTCCGCGTGGTGGTTCAACGACACGAAGGACGGGATGCTGGAGCAGATGAAGGCGCTGGCGAACACGGGCCTGCTGAGCCGGTTCGTCGGCATGCTGACGGATTCCCGCAGCTTCCTGTCCTACACGCGGCACGAGTACTTCCGTCGTCTCCTCTGCGACCTGCTGGGCGATTGGGCGGAGCGCGGCGAAGCGCCGGACGACCTGGAGCTACTCGGCGGCATCGTGCAGGATATCAGCTACCGCAACGCCGAAGCGTACTTCGGATTCTGATCGCATTCACCGGCCATTTTGAAAGCCTGCGCGCAAGCCGCGCAGGCTTTTTGGCAACCCCCGCACCCGCCCCGGCAACAACCTTTATTCCGCGAACGGCGAATCAAATGATGATGACGGGCGAGGCACTGGCCCTCTCGTCCCGATGGCAAATTTTTCGATGGGCGCTTCAAAAATTTTGCAACTAAACCCACGCTTGTTTCGTTCTATGTGTAGAAGGGTACAAAAAGACCAGCCCCCCATTCACCCCTGTAAACGCAACAAAGACCCGCCTGCCAGCGGGTCTAAGTCGCAATGCAAGGTACGGCCCTCGATTAGACGTGTTCGATGGCTACGTCCTTGTAAGTATCGGAATCCAGCACGCGGCGGGCTCCGAGGTAACGCTTGGCGTAGTACTTCTCATCCAGATCCGAGATCGTAACCCCTTTGGATGCGGAATGAGCGAACTTGTTGTCGCCGACGTAGATGCCTACGTGGGACACGCCGTTGCCGCTCGTGTTGAAGAACACGAGGTCGCCGGGACGGAGATCTTCCCGAGCTACTTTGTCTCCGAGCGAGAACTGCTCCTTCGACGAATGCGGCAGTTTCACGTCGAACTTCTTGAATACATAGGACGTGAATCCCGAGCAGTCGAATCCGCTCGTCGTCGTGCCGCCGTAATCGTAGTCGATGCCGATCAGCTTGGAAACGGTGCTGTCCAGCTTGGTAGCCGCGGAGGCGGCGCCTGCTCCTACAGCGAGGAAAACGGTTAAAGCAAGAATGAGGACTGAAACTTTGCGCAAAACGGACGTGCTCCTTCCAATTGCCTACGAGGTTAGCTGGAGGGTTCGGTTGAAGGTTCCCTATGACTCCTGCGTTCGGCGCAGAGTCAATTCACCCGGTATTGACTGGTTCCCCCATTTCCCTGTGCGCGGGAATTCGGCAGTTTTCGCACATGTCTTTAGGAATTCGATTTTTGGGTCAGTTTTCCTGCCTCGAGGAAATTAGAATTCCTTAATATTCCCGAAATCCCCCGACTAAAGGCGGATTTACACCCCGGCCGAAGGCTGAAAAATCAAATGCTGTCGGCTCTTCGGAAGGCGTGGGGACGCTCGTTAGGAACGCGGAAAACCGCGTAACGGCGGGCTTTTTTTGGCTTTCGGGAAGAGAAAGGATCGAGGCGGGGAAAGGGTATAGGTCTGACTGCGCTATGGGAGCAATGCTCCCGCGACAAAAGCGCGTTCGACGCGGTTTGCGGCGGCATTCGCCATGTTTTGGCGGCAAAAAATGAGAATTCTCACATCGATCCGAAGAAGGAGAAGAGGTGGGAACGGAGCATTCTCCGGCGCGCCCCCATAAATGCAAAGAGCCCCGAAACCGCTCGGGGCTCTCTTTTTTCATATGCGGAAGATGGCAAGCCCGTTCAGGCGGCAGGGTCCGACTTCCAGAGCTGGTGCTGGGAGGCCGCGGTCCAGAGCGTGATCAGTGACCGTACGAGCTGGAAGGCCTGATGCAGCGCCACGGTCAGAAAGCCGGTCCACAAAAGGGAGCTGGCCGTCACGGCAAGCGAGGCGATCGCGCCGGCGGCGAACAGCAGCAGCGATACGGCGAAGAGCGGCAGCGCCCGTCGGCAGGCGCGCCCGATGCCGGAGAGCAGCCCGTCCTTCGCAGCCGCGCTGAACTGCATGAAGACGAAGAGCAAATGCAGGAGGAACGCCCATGCGATCCAAGCCCCCGCGTAAGGCAGCATGTCGCGCAGCCAGGTGTCTTCCGCCGCGCCGGAGAGGTAGCTGGCTTTGGCCATCGGGATAAGCCAGGCGCCGGGCAGCAAGGCAAGCACGTTCTCGATCCAGTAAAGGAGCGTGACTGGCTTCCAGGCGCTGCGGATGCCCATCATGACGCGCGTTCCCTCGCGATCGTCCGCGTGCTGGAAGGAGTAATAGAGGCCCGCGTTGAGCAGCGGCGTCACGATCATGCGGAGAAGGAGCATGCCTGCCAGCATCCAGAGCACTTCGTCGACGAGATCCGTCTTGAGCAGGCGGAATTGGGCTTCGATGAGGAACAGCCGGGCCGCCCCTCCGTTCGGATGCGGGTCCGGGTAGCGCGACAGCACCGTCGAGACGATCGAGTCGACGAACCGATAGAGGAAGAAGCCCCAGAGCAGCCGGTACAGAAACAGCACGACGAGCGCGTATTTGTGGCGAAGGGTAACGGTCCAGCCTTTGCGGATAGCGCCTTTCATTTCCTCACCTCACCAAGCCAGGGTGCCAAGCACGGTTTCGATCAATTGGCTGATGCCGACGTTCAGCCGGGTCCGCTCTTTCTTCGGCACTTCCGCTTTCAGATAGTTGTTGAAGCGGTAGTTGTCCAGGACGATGTCATACATCGGATCGACCGCTACGTAGTCCAGCGGAACGGCGTGCTTTAGCTCCAATTGCACGTGGTTCTGGACGCCATCCCAGGTTTTGCGCACGGCGGTGCCGTCCGCGAAATGGAACAGCACGGTCACCGGCTGCGCGCTGCCGCCGTTGCGCCGGAGCACGACGAGTGACTGGTATCCGCCTTTATCGGCGGGCAGGGTGCGGATGGAATCGACGGCAAAGTCCGCCATCTCGCCCCGATAGACGTAGGCCTGGAAGAAATCGTTCCACTTGTCTTTCGTTACGCTCTCGACGACCTTCTGGAATTCGGCGGAGCCGGGATGGCGGAAGCGGTACTTTTGGAAATAGGCGCGCATAATCTTGTTCATGGCAGACTCGCCGACTTTGGCTTCGATCGCCTTCAGGACGAGTTTGCCGCGCATGTACACGTTCTCCGCGTAACGGTTGGAGCTGCCGTATTGCCACGCGTCGCGCTTCAGCGGCTCCGGATGCGTCAGATAGCTGGCTTCGAGCGGCGTGTTCGATGAGACGCCGTAGATCGAGGACATAAGCTTGTCTTCGGTGTAGGAAGTAAAGCCTTCGTCCAGCCACGCCTCTTCGAATTCGTTCGTCGCCACGATGCCGTACCAGTACTGGTGCGCGATCTCGTGAACGAGGGTGCGCTCGAGATCGTAGCCGGGCCGGTCGTCCTTGGCCGCGGCCGCAGTGACCAACGTCGGGTACTCCATGCCTCCCGCGCCTTCGGCGTCCGCCGGCGGGACGATGACCGACAGCGTCGTGTACGGGTAGTCGCCGTACCAGGCGCCGAGCTTGGCGAGCGCGGATTTGGCCGCGTGCATGTAGCGGTCCGCGAGGTCCTTGTGCTGCGGATCGAGATACAGCTTGATGCGCACGCCCGGGACGCCGACGGAGGAGAAGGAGTCTTCCACGGTCGTAAAACGGGGGGAGGCCGCCCAGCCGAAGTCGTGGACGTCGTCGGCGTAGAATTGGTAGACCTTGCGCCCGTTTTTAGCCGAGGCGGTCTTGGTCTGAAATCCGGTCGCGGCCACGATGTGGGTATCCGGAACGTCGATCTTCACGCTGTAAATGCCGAAGTCCGAATAAAACTCGGAATCTCCGTGGTACTGGTGCAGATTCCAGCCCTCCGTCGCGCGGCCTCGCGTGCCGACGGTTTCGTAGACGGCGACTTTGGGAAACCATTGGCCTGCCATGACGAAGTCGCCCGCCTTGCCCATCCGCGCGAACACCTGGGGCAGCTTAACTGTGAACTTCATCTTGAGCGTCACGGTCTGTCCCGGACGGACCGCCTCGGGCAGGCGCAGCGTCGCAAGCGTCCGGTCCTTGACGTTGCCGTCGTCGGGCTGCACGTAGTGGACGCGGGGAAGCAGCGTCTCGCCTTCATCGGTCGTCAGCTCCGTCAGCGTGATGGCGCCTTCGCCGCCGGGCTGCATTTTGACGCCGCGAAGTTGGCCGCCGGATTCCGAGAGGAAGGTGCTTCCGGGGGAGAAGGCGTTCGGATACAGGTGGAGGTACAGATCCGAGACGATCTTGCGGCCCGGATTTTTCCAGGACAGCGTCTGCTCGCCCATCAGCGTGCCGTCGTCTTCGAGCCGGACGGAGATGTGGTATTCGGTGAGCCGGTTGCTGAGGGCGACCGGCTGGGGCGCGGAGGGGACGACCTCCGACTCCGCAGCGGGCTTCGCCGGCGGGTTCGCCTTCGGCTGCGCCGACGCGGGCTCCTCGAGCGCGTTGGCGGAAGCGGGCGGGGCGAACTGCGACTTCCAGGCGTCGGAAAACCCGAAGCGCATCGAGCCGATGAGCACGACGGCCGAAACGGCGAGTACGATCATGCGGTAGGTGCGGCGATGGGGCATACGGATAACCCTCCCGTTGACAAGCATCTAGGGGATGTATATGTTGGTTGTCCGCGGATTATATCTTCGGGTTCGTACGAGCTTCAGGGGGTGGCTGCGGGGCGGTCCTCCCGAAAGGCCCGGAGGCGCAAATGGGCGAATGGGGTAAAGATAAATACCAAGAGGAGGGATGGACATGACTTGGAGAACACCGATGGCAAGCATGCTGGCGGCCGGAATGTTCGCTGTGGCGGCGCTCGGGAGCGCGTCGGCGGCGGAAGACGGGGTGCCGATCGCGAGGGCGACGAGCGAGGGCGGCACGCTGCCGATCGCGAAGACGGAGAAGATCTACGCGGAGGGCGCGGATCTATACGGCGACGGCGTGCGGACGGGCATCGCGGTCTACGCGGATCTTTCCGCGGAGCAAGAACCGATCCGCTGGCGCGTCGCGGCGAACGGGCGGACGCTGTTTGCGATGATGCAGCCGGAGATCCCGTACGGGAAGGATGCGGAGGTGAAGCTGGCGGACTTGACCGGCGACGGCAAGCCCGAGGTGCTGATCTTCCGCAACGGCACCGGCTCCGACGGGGCCCAGGGTCTCAGCGTGTACCGTCCCGCCGACGGATGGAAGCCGCTGCTCGAGTTGGTGGATCCGACGCTCAAGGGGTCGGCCGGCCGGGACCGCTACGCCGTTTCTTATCAAGGCGGAGGCGCCCTCGCCTTCGAGGACAGGACGACCGGTCTCGCGGCGACGATCCAGCTCGACGTACGCCGGTACGACGACGATCAAGGGAAATCCGAAGCCGCGTTCCGTAAAATCGATGCTTGGGTCGATCCCGTATCGGGCTATCGCTTCGAAGACCGGGACCGGGACGGCGTCCAGGAGATCGTCGCGATCCAACGGGTGATCGGGGCATTCCACGCCGATACGATCGCGCAGCTCGAGACGACCTACCGGTTGAAGGACGGGGCTTACGTCCAGACGGCCGAGACGCTCTGCGACGAGAACGGCCAGCCGCTGCTGCAGGTCGCCATCCCCGGGTATTGACGCTGTCCGGCGGATAGCCGTCGGGGCATCGCTTCTTGTCTCGCCGGTATCGCGGGCTTGCGGCCGGCGAAGCGGGAGGATCGCGCCGCTCTTCGGACGAAACCGACGGAAGAGGGTGCTTTTCCGTCCGAATTTCGCTAAAATGGGGGTAGTCCGAAAGGGTGGAGGATGGATCGTGGACAACAATCAAATCCCAGAATCGCAACCGATGAAAAAGAAGCTGTCCCTGAACGTGGTCAGCAACAAGGAACATAAAGGCTTCGGTGCCGGAAGCATCGATCTCAGTCAAGTGTCGCCCGTCATCATCGACGGGGACGAGGCCTACATCGACGTCGGCGCCATGCACGCCAAGAGCAAGGTGGAGAAGGGCATCAAGTTTTCCCCGGACAAGGCCAACGTCCCGAACGGACGCCAGGTCTGGATCGTGTGGGTCGCGGTGGACCGCGACGAGCACGGCAGCTTTTACGGCGGCGCGTCCGCCTGCGAGATGCTCGTCGACACGGAAGCCCGGAGGGGCTGGAAGCTGCTCGCCGAACACGTGAACCGCATGGATGCGGCGATCAAGCGCCGCTTTTTGCTCGACAACCTCGGCCCTGCAGACAAAGTCGCGCTGCGCAAGCTGCTGCAGGAGCACAACGCCGAGTGGTGGGACCGCTCGCCGCAAACGCTCAAGGACCAGCTCGCCTAAAGCGAATAGGCTTGCAGCCTAAGGAACAGAAAAAGCGGTTGGCCCGGACGATCGTACGCCGTCCAGGCCAACCGCTTTTTGGCGTTAGGGGCGTTCGGCCTAGCCGCGCCACCAGCGCCGCATCCGCGTCCACAGGGACGGCCGTTTGCCGTCGCTGCCCGGCGTGTTCCCGCCTCCGCCCGGCGTGTTCCCGCCTCCGCTACCGTGAAGCGCGCACGTATCCGTCGGCTCGGTGCCGGCGAGGAACGTCTCCTGCACCCGGCCGGGACAGCCGGGCGCGGCGAGCAGCCCCGTCGCGGGATCGATGCTCGCCCGGACGACGCCGTCCGGCATCGCGAAGTCCTGCGGCGCGTTCGCGGCCAGCGCGGCCTCGGTAAACGCAGCGAAAATCGGCGCCGCGCGGTGCGCCTCGTACGAGCTGATCGCCCGCCCGCGGTCGTAGCCGACCCAGACGCTCGTCGCCAGCTCCGGCGTATAGCCGACGAACCAGGCGTCCGAGCTCGTCGTGCCGGACTTGCCGGCGACCGGACGCTTCAGCAGGTGGGCGACCCGGTGGGCCGTCCCGCCGCTGTCGAATACGCTCCTCAGCAGATCGGTTACGACGTAAGCCAGCGCGGGCGAGAGGACTTGCTCGGTACGCGGATGCGCCGAATAAAGCGTGCGCCCGTCCCTGTCCGCGATTCGGAGGATCGCCGTCGGCGCGGTTCGGGTGCCGCCGTTCGCGAACACCGCGTACGCGGCGGCCATCTCGTACGGGCTCACCGGGAACGTGCCGAGCGCGAGCGAGGGCACGGACGAGAGTTTGGCGGTGATGCCGAGGCGGCGCGCCATCCCGACCACCTCGTCCGGCCCGATCTCCGTAATCGTGTGAACCGCGTAAATATTGTCGGAGGAGCGGATCGCCTGCCGCAGCCCGATCTCTCCGCCGAAGTATCGGTCGTTGTAGTTGCTGGGCCGATACACTTTGCGATAGTCGTCGTAGTAGAACACCGTCGGCTCGCTCCGAAAGCGCGTGGCGGCGGTGACGGCCCGCTTGTCCAGCGCGGCGGCGTAGACGATCGCCTTGAAGGACGAGCCCGGCTGGCGCGTCGTGGCGAAAACGCGGTTGTACGGGTTTTTCCGATAGTGGCGCCCGCCGACCATCGCCTTGATATAGCCCGTCTTCGGATCGATCGCGACGAGCGCCGCCTGCATCCCGCTTGATTCCGGGAGCTCGCCCGCAATGGCGGCTTCCGCTTCGCGCTGCATCCGCGCGTCCAGCGTCGTGGTGATCCTCAGCCCGCCTTCGCTCAGCAGGCGCTCGTCGATACCCAACTGCTCGATCGCCACCTTGCGCACATAGTCGGCAAAGTAGGGAGCCGTTTGCCCTTGATCCTCCGGCAGCGGCCGGAGCGCGAGCGGATCCCGCCCCGCCTGCCGCGCCGCCGTCCGGCCGATCTCCCCGGTCTCCGCCATCGCCTGGAGCACCGTGCGCTGGCGGGTCTTGGCCTGATCCGGGTGCAAATGGGGCGAGTAGTAGCGGGGTCCTTTGGGGATGCCCGCGAGGAGCGCGCTCTCCCCCAGGGTGAGCGATTTGGCGGACTTGCCGAAATACAGCTGCGCCGCCGCTTCGGCTCCGTAGACGCCGTGCCCGTAATAGATTTGGTTGAGATACATCTCCAGAATCTCGTCCTTGGCGTATTTTTGTTCCAGCATGGCGGCGTACCAAGCTTCCTTGGCCTTGCGCGTCCAGGTCCGCTCGTGGGAGAGATAGAGATTGCGCGCAAGCTGCTGCGTCAGCGTGCTGGCGCCTTGCTCGCGGGAGCCGTGGCGGATGTCGATCCAGGCTGCCCGAGCCAGGCCGCGGAAGTCGACGCCGGCATGCTCGTAGAATCGCCGGTCCTCGACGGCGAGCGTCGCCTTCACGAGCCAGGGGGAGATGTCCTTCAGCGCCACCGTGCGCCGGTTTACGCCGCCCGAAAGCGACGACAGCACTTGGCCGCGCTCGTCGAGAATCTGCGTGGACTGCGGGAACGCCGCATGAGGCAAGCTGCCGAACTTGAGCAGCGCCGCGGCCGCGACGGTGAGGAGGAGAAAGGCGCCCGCGATCGTCGCCAGCACCCACCGCCACCGCCGGCCGGGCTTGCCTTCTCCGGTCCGCCGGAGCTTATGCGGCGATTTGCCGGCTATCGCGGGATCCGGCAGTTGATTGTCCGAGTTCGATCGCATGCGGGGCCTCCTTTCCAGACGGACGTGCCGCCGCCAATCTCCCCTTATTATGGAAAAGCGGACCCCGTCTTATTCCTCCTTGCGGACCGCCGCGTGACGTCGATCTCCCCCCGCGGGAGCCGCAGGCAGGACGCGCGCAAATCTTCGGTTGCTTTTTGACGGTGATTTCATATAATACAACTTGTTTGGTACAATAGGCCAAAGACCGGAAGACCCGGCATCCCGTTCAAGCGCCGCACGTCCTCCCGCCGCGAAGGCGGATGAATCTACCTGGGAAAGAAGGGTTCTCTCATGTCCTCCATGGAATTGTGGTATACCGAGAAGCAGACCGAAAACTTCGGTATAACGGCCAAGATCAAGCGTACGTACGTTCACGAGCAGACCGACTTCCAAGAGCTCGCGATGATCGAGACGGAAGAGTGGGGCAATATGCTCGTCCTCGACGGCATGGTCATGACGACGGAGAAGGACGAGTTCGTCTACCACGAGATGGTTGCGCATCCGGCGCTGTTCACGCATCCGAATCCGGAGCATGTGCTGGTCGTCGGCGGGGGCGACGGCGGCGTCATCCGCGAAGTGCTGAAGCATCCCAAGGTGAAAAAGGCCGTGCTCGTCGACATCGACGGCAAGGTCATCGAATATTCGAAGCAATATCTTCCGTCCATCGCGGGCAAGCTGGAGGATCCTCGCGTGGACGTACAGGTGAACGACGGTTTCAAGCATATCCTGGATCACAAAAATACATACGACGTGATCCTGGCGGACACGACGGAGCCGGTCGGGCCGGCGGCCCATCTGTTCACGCGCGGCTTCTACCAAGGCATCTACGAGTCGCTCAAGGAAGACGGCCTGTTCGTCGCGCAGACGGACAATCCTTGGTTCAAATCGGATTTGATCCGCAGCGTCAACCGCGACGTGAAGGAAGTGTTCCCGATCGTCCGCGTCTACGCGGCCAACATCCCGACGTATCCGAGCGGGCTGTGGACGTTTACGATGGGCAGCAAGACGCACGATCCGCTGAACGTCAAAACCGAGGACATCGCCGAACTCGACACGAAGTATTATACGCCGCGCCTGCACCACGCCGCGTTCGCGCTGCCGAAGTTCGTCGAAGACCTGATCAAGTAAACGGCCCGGGATTAAGCGAGGTACGCTAGAAGATGTGCTTCTCCGCCGGCAGCGCGGCTGCGACCGGGTGCCACGGCAGGCTTAGGGATCTGGCGAAGCATGCGGAGGAGATGCGCTTCTCCGCTGACGGCGCGGCTGCGACCGGGTGCCTCGGCAGGCTTAGGGATCTGGCGACGCATGCAAAGGGTTGGCTATGAACGGTTGCGATGAGGCTTAATCTGTAGACTTCGCCGGGGTCCTTCAAGATTAGTTGCATTTGTACATCTAATTTGGCTCCTGGCGGGGGCGCGAGGCAGATTACTTGCAAAAGCACATCTATTTTTGCGAGAAAGCCTCGAAACGCCGAATAACGGCCAAATTAGATGTACTTTTGCGACTAGATGAGCATTTGAAGGGTAAAAGGCTGAAATTAGTTGTACTTTTGCAACAAAATGCGATCGATAATAAAGGAGATTAGCCGCACATGCGTATAGATCAAAAATATTCGGGCAACGTCTTTATCCTGAGCTCCGACGATTACGCCTCGGCCAAAGCCGTCATCTATGGCATGCCGATGGACTATACCGTCTCCTTTCGCCCCGGCTCCCGGTTCGGCCCCGGCCGCATCCGCGAAGCCTCTGTCGGCCTGGAGGAGTACAGCCCCTATCTGGACCGCAGCCTCGAGGAGCTGAACTACTTCGACGCCGGCGACCTGCTGCTGCCGTTCGGCAACGCGGCCAAGAGCCTCGACATCATCGGGGAATACGTGAGCGGCGTGCTCGCCGACGGCAAGTTCCCGTTCGGTCTCGGCGGCGAGCATCTGGTCACCTGGCCGGTGCTCCAAGAGGTGTACAAGAAATACCCGGATCTGGCGATCATTCATATCGACGCGCACGCCGACCTGCGCGAGAGCTACGAGGGCGAGCCGCTTTCGCACTCGACGCCGATCCGCAAGGCCGCGAACCTGATCGGCGGCAAAAACGTCTATCAGTTCGGCATCCGTTCCGGCAGCCGCGAGGAGTGGGCCTTTGCGCGGGAGAACATCAACTTCCATCCGTTCGAAGTCGCCGAGCCGCTGCGCCGGGCGCTGCCCGAGCTGAAGGGACGCCCGGTTTACGTCACGATCGACATCGACGTTCTGGACCCTTCCGCCGCGCCGGGCACCGGCACCGCGGAAGCGGGAGGCATCACGTCGAAGGAGCTGCTTGAAGCGGTCCACCTGATCGCCCGGTCCGGCGCAAACGTCATTGGAGCCGACGTCGTCGAGGTCGCGCCGATCTACGATCCGACGGAGCAAACGCCGATCACGGCGTCCAAGCTGATCCGAGAAATGCTGCTCGGCTTCGTCAAGTAATCGAATAACCGTCCCGGGAGGCGGCATCCGTTGGAGGGTGCCGCCTTTTTTGCGTTTTCTTTCGCCGGCCCGCCATCAAGCGCTCCGAATTCCTGCTTGAATACGGCGCATTCGTGTGGCAAAATCGATTTATATTATCCTAATTTTTCATATAACCTAGCTAACAGAAAACTTCCTGGAACCGCGGAAAGGGAAGCGGGCACAATCGAAATCGCAGCTCGCCATCATTTTTGAAAACGCTTTATTCGGGAAGGTAGTGGCAGAGGAACACAGGGGGGATGCGGATGCGGCTCGTGCATCATTTGACGAATCATATGAAAATCCGCAACAAGCTCTATTTCTCCTTTATTGCGGTCGTCCTCGTACCCGTCCTCATCGTCGGCGTATACCTGACTGTGGAGCTCCGGCGGATGGCGCTCGACAACGCGGTGGACCAGACGACGGCCAACGTAGAACGCGTAAAGAAACGGACGTCCGATCTGCTCAAGGTTGCGTACGATATTTCCTATCGGCTCTACAACGACCATCGCCTGTCGGAGCTCGCGACGCGCAGATACGACTCCATCTACAGTGTCGTCAAGTCCTACAAGAGCTACCCCGACTTTCGGGAATACGAGGATCTGTACAAGGAAGTGTCCGGCATCCGACTCTACTTCGACAATCCGACGCTGCTGAACAACTGGGAGTTTCTCCAGCCGAGCCCTGACGTCATGGGGGCGTTCTGGTACGAGCGCGCCATGAAGGCAAACGGACTCATCGCCTGGAACTACATCCGGGACGACCGGAACGGGCAGTACAACCTCAGCCTGATCCGCCGGCTCGACTTTACCGAGAACAACGCCAAAGGCATTCTCGTCATCAACATCAACTCGGCGATGCTGAACGGCATCCTGAGCCAGGAGACGTTCGAGACGATGATCGTCGACGAGTACGATCATATCGTCGCCGCGAACCGGCCGGGCCAGGCGGGCAAGACGCTCGCCGACGCGCATTTCGGCCGGGACATCGCGGATCGGAGCGACGGCACCTTCGATACGGTCGTGGACGGCAAAAAGTCCCGCATCCTGATCGACACCTGGAATTCCGCCGACAGCCTGAACGGACTGCGGATCATTTCCGTCTTCTCGGTCGACGGCATCGTCCAGGAGCCGAATCGCATCATTCGGCTCGCGGTCGTCGTCATCTCGATCAGCATTTTGATCGCGTTGATCCTCATCTACGGCTTCTCGTCCCTGCTGACGGGCCGGCTGCTGCGCCTCAGCAAGCAGTTCTCCCGCGTCGCCTCCGGCAAGCTGGACGCCGCGCTCGAGATCGACGGGCGGGACGAAATCGGCCAGCTCTCCCGCCAATTCAACGCGATGGTCGGCAGCATCCACGAGCTGATCATGGAAGTGCAGGATACGAACGCGCAGAAGAACCTGCTCGAGAAGCGGCAGAGCGAAATCCGGTTCCGCATGATGGCGAGCCAGATCAATCCGCATTTCCTGTTCAACACGCTGGAATCGATCCGGATGAAGGCGGTGCTGCACAAGGAGAAGGAAATCGCGAGAGTCGTGAGGCTCCTCGGCAAGCTGATGCGCCGAAGCTTGGAAGCCGGCCACAGCAGCGTCCCGCTCGGCAGCGAGATCGACGTCGTCAAGTGCTACCTCGAAATCCAGCAGTTCCGGTACGGGGAGCGTCTGAACTACGAGCTGTCGATCGATCCCCGGGCGGAAGACGTCCCGGTGCCCGCGCTGATCATCCAGCCGCTGGTGGAAAACGCCATCATCCACGGCCTGGAGAACAAAGAGGAGGGCGTGACGGTGCGGATCGAGGCCCGGCGGGAGGGGGACGGGGTCCGCGTGTCCGTGACCGACGACGGCGCGGGCATGTCTGCGGAACGGCTGAACGAGGTGAAGGGGCATCTGGAAGGGCCGGACGAGGAGGGCGAGGGACATCGGATCGGCTTGCGCAACGTGCACTTGCGAATGCAGCTCTCCTATGGGCCCGCGTACGGCTTGCGCATCGAAAGCGAGCCCGGGCGGGGCGCCCGCGTTCAATTCGTCATCCCGCATCAACAGGAAGGAGGGTTGATTCATGTACGGCGTGCTCATCGTGGATGACGAATCGACCATTCGGGAAGGCCTCGAAGCGTTGATCGAATGGGAGGATGCGGGCTTTCGCGTCATCGGCGCGGCGGCGAACGGGAAGGAGGCTCTCCGTCTGTACCGCGCTTATCGGCCCGATTTGATGATCGTCGATATCCGGATGCCGGGGATGAACGGTCTGGAGCTGATCCAACAGCTGCGCCGCGAGGAGGAGCGCGTGCACGTGTTGGTGCTGAGCGGGTACGCCGACTTCGGCTACGCCAAGCTCGCCATCCACCTCGGGGTCGACGGCTATCTGCTGAAGCCGGTGGACGAGGACGAGCTGACGGCCTCGCTGGCCGCGGTGAAGACGGCGCTGGACGAGGAACGGCGCGCCGAGGCTGAAGACCAGCTGCAGGCCGTTTGGAGCCCCGAACTGCTCGTGGAGACGCTGGCGGCGGGCCGATTCCGGGAAAACCCGGAATCGCTGCGCTATGCCGCGGCCCAGGCGGGCTTGGACTGGGCGGCCTATCAAGTCGTGCTGCTTTATCTGAAGCCAGCCGATACGGCGGACCCAGAGGCGCGTGCACGGGTGCTGGAACGGCTCGGCCGGGCGCTTGCGAGAGAGGGCGGGGTCGTCTTCCGGGCGGAGCCATACGACGGGTTGCTGCTCAAGAGCCCGCTCCGCGCCGATTCGGCGAGGCGCGACCTGCTGCGCCTGATCGAGGACGCCGCGTCGGGCGAGGGCGTCCCGTTCGTGGCGGCGGCAGGCGGCGTAGCCGACGGGCTGGAGCGTCTGGCGGACGCCTGCGCCGATGCGTTCGAGCGGCTGCGCGTCCGGTTTTTCTACGAAGCCGGGACGCTGATCCACGAGGACACGCCCCGGCCGCCGCTACCCGCCGAGACGCCCGACCCGGGGGCCGCCGCGCGTCTTGACGAAATCAAGGACAAGATCACGTACGCGATCGAAGCGGGCAGCAGGGCGCCGCTGTCCAATCTGCTCGAGGAGGCGGGCCGCTGCATGCTCCAGGCAGGGGAGAACGAGAGCGGGATCAAGATCAGGTACGGACAACTGCTGGTGCATACGCTGAACCGGCTGGCGCAGAAGCACGCGATCGTGCGAGAACGGTTTCCGGCGTACGAGGAACGCGCGCTCGCCGTCTATAGCTCGCCGTCCTACGGGGAGTTGCGCCGGATGATCGCCGTCCTCCTGGAGGAGATCGCAGGCTTGATCGCGGGCGCCGGCTCCGAACCGCGGATCCGCCAGATGATCCACCTCATCCATCTCCGGTACGGGGAGAATCTGAAGCTGGAGGCGCTGGCGGACGCTTTGGGCTACAACAGCGCTTACCTGGGCAAGCTTTTTCGCCATACGACGGGGGACGCCTTCAACACCTATCTCGACAAAGTGCGAATCGAAAAAGCGAAAGAGCTGCTGGACGAGGGGATGAAGGTGTACGAAGTGGCGGAGCGGGTGGGCTACGCAGAGGTGGATTACTTCCGCGCGAAATTCCAGAAATACGTAGGCGTCCCCCCGACCGCTTACCGCAAAAAACACTCCTGATCGAGAGGAAGAACCAATAAGCGCCGAACAGCAAAGACGACATCTCAGACGGTGCAAGCCGAGAACGGCCGCTCCGAAGCGTTTCGCCCGGGAGCGGCCGTTTTCGCGTCTTCTTTCTGAAAACGCTTTCTGAAATCGCTAATTTGGAGGGGATTTTTGTCGCAATCACTCGGGTACTGCATGTCTGGCGATTCCACTATCATTAGGGCATGCATCAAGGAGGGGAAATCCATATGGAAGCGGCTGCAGCCGAATTGGAAAGCAAACCGGCCAAACGCGCCGGCCGACGATTTTGGCGCATTTTGATCCAGCAACGTTACTTATACCTCATGTCGCTGCCGTTCATCGCCTGGGCGTTCGTCTTCAGCTATCTCCCGCTATGGGGCTGGACGATGGCGTTCCAGAAATTCCGCCCCGGCCGTCCTTTCCTCGACCAGGAATGGGTCGGACTGCAGTATTTCAGGGAGCTGTTTCACGACCCGCAGTTTTACCTGGTGCTGCGCAACACGATCGCGATGAGCACGATGTCGCTCGTCGCCGGCTTCACGGTGCCGATCCTATTCGCCCTCGTCCTGAACGAAGTCCGCTCGATGTCCGTCAAGCGCTTCGTGCAAACGGTGTCTTACTTGCCCCACTTCGTCTCCTGGGTCGTCGTGGCGGGGCTCGTCACGAAGATGCTGGCGACCGACGGCGTCGTGAACGGCATTCTGATGGGCCTTCATCTGATCGATCAGCCGATCCAGTACATGGCGAAGGGCAACCTGTTCTGGTATATCGTGACCGGGTCCGACGTGTGGAAGGAAATGGGCTGGAACACGATCATCTACCTGGCCGCCATCTCCGGCATCGGTCCGGAGCTGTACGAGGCCGCGAAGGTAGACGGTGCGGGGCGGCTGCGCTCGATCTGGCACATCACCTTGCCCGGCATCCGCTCCACGATCATCATTCTTCTCATCATCTCGATCGGCCATCTGATCAGCATCGGCTTCGAAAAGCAATTTTTGCTCGGCAACCCGCTCGTCAGCGACTATGCGCAGGTGCTCGACCTGTACGCGCTTAATTACGGGCTGTCGATGGGGCGGTTCTCGTTCGGTACGGCGATCAACATCTTTAACTCGATCATCAGCCTCTTCCTGCTGTTCGTCGCCAACGGCGTGTTCAAGCGGATCACCAAAGAGAGCGTGTTCTGAAAAGGGGGGTGCCTGCATGGCTTCGAACACCGTCAAATCCAGGGCCGCTTGGTCGATTTCGACCTTCGACGTCTTCATTTACTTGATCTTGGCGATCGTCACGGTCGTCACGCTTTATCCGTTTCTGAACGTGCTCGCGATCTCGTTGAACGATTCTACGGACAGCGTGCGGGGCGGTCTGACGATCTATCCTCGGGTCTTCACGCTGAAAAACTACGAGACGATCTTCGCCTTCGGCGGCCTTATGACCGGGCTGAAAATCTCGATTCTGCGGACGGTCGCGGGCACGCTCATGGGGCTCGTCAGCGCGTCGATGCTGGCCTTTACGATCAGCCGCGCGGACTTTCAGGGACGCCGGTTCGTTTCGACGTTCCTGGCGCTGACGATGTACGTGTCGGGCGGCTTGATCCCGTTCTACATCCTCATCCGCGACCTGCACATGATCGGCACCTTCGCCGTCTACGTGCTGCCCGGCCTGGTGAGCGCCTTCAACGTCTTCATCATCCGCTCCTTTATCGACGGCATTCCGTTCGCGCTGCAGGAGTCCGCCAAGCTCGACGGGGCGAACGACTGGACGATCTATTGGCGGGTCATCCTCCCGCTGACCAAGCCGGCGCTCGCGACGATCGCGCTGTTTCTCGCCGTCGGACAATGGAACGCCTGGTTCGACACCTATCTGTACAACGGCTCGTCGCCCCACCTGACGACGCTGCAGTTCGAACTGATGAAGGTGCTGCAGAGCACGACTACCAACGCCGACTCTTTCCGGGGCCGCAATATGACCGAGGTGATGCGGCAGATTTCGCCCGAATCGGTGAAGATGGCGATCACGATTGTCGTCACCGTTCCGATCCTCGTCGTCTACCCGTTCCTGCAAAAGTATTTCGTCAAAGGCATGACGCTCGGCGCCGTCAAGAGCTGAGCAATCGCCGCCGGTATCGACAGGTTTCCTGTTTATACAATACAACCGAACACACATGGGAGGGTTCACTGCATGGCGAACAAGAGATCGAGATCGGCCGCCGCACTGATGGCGATCGCGCTAACGGTCAGCATGCTGGCCGGCTGCGCGGGCAAGGACAAGGGGAACGGCGGGGCTTCGCCGGGTACCGCCGCGCCCAGCGGCAGCGCCGGCTCCAGCCCGAGCGCGTCCGCGGAGGATCTCGCTCCGGTTACCTTCACCTATTTCTCCGAAGACCCCAATCCGAACTGGAACAACATGCAAGACGACGTATCCAAGGAAATCACGAAACGAACGGGCGTCACGCTGAACGCGGAGTACGCAGTAGGCGATCCCGCGCAGAAAGTCGCGCTGATGGCGGCGAGCGGCCAGTATCCCGACATTATCGCGGCCAAGGGCGACATCGGCAAGCTCGTCGACGCCGGCGGCGTCATCGATCTGACCGACCTGATCGACAAGTATGCGCCGAACATCAAGCGCGTGCTCGGGCCTTACCTGAGCAGAGCCAAGTATACGACCAAGGACCAGGCGATCTACTCCATCCCGACCTGGGCGGCGGTGAACGAGCAGAAGTTCGTCGCGGGCGGCGGCTTCGAATTGCAGCACCGGGTCGTCAAGGAAGCGGGCTATCCGCAAATCCGCACCTTGCAAGATTACGAGAAGGTCATCAAAGACTATCTCGCCAAGCACCCGACCGACGAGAACGGCAACAAAAATGTCGGCGTCTCCCTGAACGCGGACGACTGGCACATGTACATCTCCGTCACGAACCCGGCCGTCGCCGTCACGGGCGGCTCCGACGACGGCGAGTATTGGGTCGACCAGGATACGTTCGAAGCGACGTACCATTTCCGCCGCCCGGAGGAGAAGGAGTACTTCCGCTGGCTGAACCACATGAACGCGGAAGGGCTGCTGGACAAGGAAAGCTTCGTGCAGAAGTACGATCAATACAAGGCGAAGGTTGCGTCGGGCCGCGTGCTCGGCCTCATCGACCAGGACTGGGATTACAACGACGGGCAACAAGCGCTGAAGGCGGCCGGCAAATTCGACCAGACGTACGGCCACTATCCGGTCACGATGAGCACGGACATCAAGGAGCCTTCCTTCTGGCCGACGGGCTTCATGGGCGGCTACGGCATCTCGATCTCGAGCACGGCGAAGGATCCGGTCCGCATCATCAAGTTCCTCGACTTCCTTGCCTCGGACGAAGGCCAGATCCTGAACAACTGGGGCATCGAAGGCAAGCACTACATCGTCGAAAACGGCAAGCGCGTCGTGCCGAAGGAAGTGCAGGAACGCATCAACAACGATAACACGGCGTTCACCAAGGAGTCGGGCATCGGCTTCTACTGGAACATCATGGTTCACTACGGCGACGGCGCCAAAGACGCGAACGGCGACTACTACACGAAGAACAACCCCGAGCTGATCCCGGTCGGCTACAGCGACGTTGAGCGCGAGACGCTCAAGGCGTACAACGCGACGATCTGGAAGGACCTGTTCCCGGCAGAAACCGAGTTCAAGGAAAAAGCGTACGGCGCGGCCTGGAACATCCAGATTCCGGGCGAAGACGAGGTGTCGATCCTCGGCAACAAGATGAAGGACATCACCTGGAAACGCGTGCCCGAAGCGATCTTGGCGAAGCCGGAAGACTTCGACAAGATCTGGGACGCTTATCAGCAGGACCTCGTCAAGGCGGGCGTCGAGAAAATGGAAAAAGGATACACGAAATACGTACAGGACCGCGTCGCGCTGTGGAGGGCCGACGAAGGCAAGTAAGCCCGATTTGGTCGGCATGATGAGTTTCCTTCATATCAAAGAAGAGCAACAGCTCTGGGGCGATCCCGGAGCTGTTGCTGCGTAATGTTCCTTTTCCTGACTGATCTGCGGCTGCCGAGTTTGAGGAGACAGGCCCGCGGCGGGAAACGGATAATGACGGCCTAGCCCCGCTCGGAGCGGGGCGATAATCCGATTATCGGGTTATCTAGGCGAGGAGTACATGCGAGTGACGCCGTCAAGGTCCGTACAGGCAGCCGGGAAGACGGCCGCGCATTTCGTTTGAATTGACGGGACGTTCTGTATATAGTAGTAAAAAGGATATGAGGAAAGACGGTGCAGGGCATGCCGGAAAAACGAAGGGTCGCGGTCGTCTTCCGCAGCCGCCAGGAGGGACCGTGGGCCGAAGAGCGGCTCGCGGGCGAATGGTATCGGCTGGCGACGGGCTGGGTGCTGCGGTGCCCGGACGCGATGACGGTCTCCGTACTGAAGGGCGACGTGCGCGTCGTCCGGCAGGGCGAGTTCGGCGTCGAGATGACCTTTCGTCTCGGGGCGGCCGTGCCGGGAGCGATCCATACGCCCCGGGGCTCGCTCCCGGTCGAAGCATATACGCACGAGCTGCAGGCCGAGCTGACGGACGCCGGGGGGACGCTCTCCTGGCATTACGAGATGCGGATGGAAGATCAGGATATGGGCCGCTTTGAGATCGGGCTGGACATTCGGGAGGAATCAGGGTCATGAACGTATTGGAACAAGCGCACGAAACATTAAAAGGAGCGATCGCGGACGCCATCGTGCAGGCGGGGATCGTGGCGCGGGAGGACGTGCCGCCAATCGTCCTCGAGGTGCCCCGCGACAAGGCGCACGGGGATCTCGCGACGAACGCGGCGATGCAGCTGACGCGCATCGCGAAGAAAAACCCGCGGGAGATCGCGACTGCGATCATCGAGAACCTGGACAAAGCCGGGGCGTCCGTCGAGTCGGCGGAAATCGCGGGACCGGGCTTTATCAACTTCCGGATGGATAAGCGCTATCTGCATCCGGTCATCGCCTCCGCCCGCGCGCAGGGCGCCCGGTATGGCAGCACTGACGCGGGCCAAGGGCGCAAGGTGCAGGTCGAGTTCGTCAGCGCCAACCCGACGGGCAGCCTGCACCTCGGGCACGCGCGCGGGGCCGCCGTCGGTGACGCGCTGTGCAACGTGCTCGCGTTTGCCGGCTACGATGTGACGCGCGAGTATTACATCAACGACGCAGGCAACCAGGTGGCCAACCTGGCCAAGTCGATCGAAGCGCGCTACCGCCAGGCACTCGGCCAAGAGGCGGACATGCCGGAAGACGGCTACTACGGCGAGGACATCGTCGGCTTCGCCAAGGAGCTGGCGGAGCGCGAAGGCGCGCGCTTGCTGGAGCTGCCGGAGGAGGAGCGGGTCCGGTACTTCCGCGACTTCGGGCTCGAGCGGGAGCTGGACAAGATCAAGCGCGACCTGGGTCGGTTCGGCGTCCAGTTCGACAGCTGGTACAGCGAGACATCGCTCTATCAGACGGGCAAGGTCGAGCGGTCGCTCGCCGCGCTTCGCGAGACCGGCCACGTTTACGAGCAGGACGGCGCCGTCTGGCTGTCGACGACCCCGTTCGGTGACGACAAGGACCGCGTCCTCGTCAAGAACGACGGCAGCTACACGTATCTCACGCCGGACATCGCCTACCATATGGACAAGTACGGCCGCGGCTACGACCAGATGATCAACATTTGGGGCGCGGACCATCACGGCTACATTCCGCGGATGAAGGCGGCGATGGCCGCGCTCGGCAACGACCCGGACAAGCTGACCGTGCTCATCGCCCAGATGGTCAGTCTTTTCCAGAACGGCGAAAAGGTCAAAATGTCGAAGCGCACCGGCAAAGCCGTCACGATGGAAGATCTGATGGACGAAGTCGGAGTCGACGCGATTCGCTATTTCTTCACGATGCGGAGCATGGACTCCCATCTCGACTTCGACATGGATTTGGCGGTTTCGACGTCCAACGAGAACCCGGTGTTCTACGTCCAGTACGCGCACGCGCGCATCTGCAGCATCTTCCGCCAGGCAGAGGAGCAGGGCGTCGCGCTGCTGCCGGCGGACGAAGCCAAGCTGGAGCTCCTGACGACGGAGCACGAATACGATCTGCTGCGCAAGATGGGCGAGCTGCCAGCCGCCGTCGCCGACGCGGCGGCAACCTATGCGCCGCACCAGATCATCCGCTATGTATACGAACTTGCCTCGCTCTTCCACAGCTACTACCGGGCGGAGCGGGTCATCACGGAAGACGCGGAGCAGAGCCAGGCCCGCCTTCAGCTGCTGGAAGCGCTCCGTCATACGCTTGCGAACGGCCTGCGTCTCGTTGGCGTGTCCGCCCCGGACCGGATGTAGCCGCCCGGGCGCCCGGCTTCGGCCGCGGCGCCCCGGGCAACCCGGCGGGCGGCGCGTCACTGCCGATCGTCGGCGATTTGCAGCATCCGCATCACGTCCAGCTCCCTGGCTCCCCGGGGAGCTGTCGTGCGCTGTAGGGGGCGCGAGGAGGCCTTCAGGATATCCTTGATCTCCCCGGGCGTGAGCTCCGGCTTTTCGGCCAGCAGCAGCGCGATGGCTCCGGTCACGTGAGAGGTGGCCATCGACGTGCCGCTCATGATGCGGCGACGGCCCCGCAGCCAGGCGGATTCGATCTGCTCGCCGGGCGCATAAATGTCCACCATCGCGCTGCGGTTCGTGAACTTCGCGATGCGGCCCTGCCGGTTCAGCGCGCCGACGGACACCGTGTTGGCGAAGCGCGCGGGAAAGTCGATCTCTCCCCGCTTGCCGTCGTTGCCGGAAGAAGCGACGATGAGCACGCCGGAGCGGTAGGCGTTGTTCACGGCGCTCAGCAGCGCCTTGCTTCTGGTGCGCATGCCGAAGCTCATGTTGACGATGTCGATCCGGTTGCGCACGCACCATTCGATGCCAAGGATAATGTCGGAGACGAAAGCGGTGCCGTTGTGGTCGAAGGCTTTGACCGGATAGATCGACGAGCGCGGGGCGACGCCGATCATGCCGCGGATCGGATTGGCGGCGGCGATGGACCCGGCGATATGGGTGCCGTGACCGTTGTCGTCATGCGGCAGCATCGTCCGCTGCAGCAGATTGATGCCGCGCTCCAAGGCGTGCCGGAGGTCGGGGTGCTGAAAGTCGACACCCGTGTCGATGACGCCGATTTTGACGCGCTGGCCCGTCGTCCGGTTCCAAGCCAGCGGCGCCCGGATCCGCCTGACGCCCCAGGGGATATTCAGATCGCTCGCGAGGACGGACCGGGTAGCCCGGAGCGGCGCGCGTACGGTGACGATCGGGTCCTCTTCGCAAACGAAGGCGCCTCGATAGGCTTCGGGGATGCCTGCGATCGGCAGCGGAAAGGAAAAGCCGCGGATGATGCCGAGCTGGCGCACGGCCCGGAGCGTCTTGGAGCTTCGCCGCGCCCGACGCAAGGCAGACAGGAGGTTGAAGTAATCGGAAGGCTGGGCGACGCGAAGGATCGTACGGCCGGCGTTTTTGCCGGAAGCCGCGAGAGCGCCTTGCAGCCATTTCAGGAAGCCGCTCGTGTCCATTGGCTTGTAACCCCTCCCGACGAAATGAGCTTCCCTATTGTATGAACGCACCTCCGCAAAAGCTTGGGAATTCGCGTTTTTTAGACGGAAATGGGCGTCACTCTGTGTCAAACGGCGGCGCTTCACATACGATGAAGGGAGAGTTTCCCGGCGAGACTCTTAGCCACGTCGGTTCCTCCCGCGGGAGGCGGCCGGGGTACAGTCGAAAAGCGAAGGCGCAGTCTGCGGACCCGCCTTCGCTTTTTCGCGTTCCGAAAACTTGCATTTTCACAGGAAATGCGGTTAACTATTGGTTGACACCAACGCGAATCAAGATTTTTGGTTAACATACAGAGAGGATGGGGACTTAAGGTGAGCGCGGAATACGTCCTGAAATTCGACGCCGAAAAAATCCGGGAAATGCCGATGGTCGACCTCGCCTTCGAGGTGCTCAAGGCGGCCAACACCCCCTTTTACTACCGGGATCTGATGATGGAGATCGCCAAGCTGCGCGGCTTTACGGAAGAGCAGATCAACGAATCCATCGCCCAGGTGTATACCGAGATCAACATCGACGGCCGCTTCGCCTGCGTAGGCAGCAACGTATGGGGCTTAAAGCGCTGGTATCCGGTTGATCGTTCCGACGATCCGGTCACCGGCGGCGCCAAGCGTCCTCGCATCATCAACGACGACGACGATCTGGACGACGAGGATCTGTACGGCGAGGACGAGGAAGAAACCTTCACGGAAGGCGAAGAAGGCTTCGATCTGTTCGACGAAGACCGCGAGGAGATTTTCGACGAAGGCGAGGAAGCCAGCGAAGCCGACGAAGAAGTCGCGATCGACGAGGACGAGGAGTCCGGCATCGAGGAAGAGATCGACGAAGAAGAAGCGGAAGAGGAAGAAGAAGAAGACTTCGAAGAGGGCGACCTGGACGACGAAGAGGAAGACGAAAAGTAGGCGCTCGTCAGGCTTGACACCCACCAGACCAGACGTTAAACTTAGGCTTGGGCTTTTCAAGCGAGCATTTCTATAGGGTGTAAATTTTAAAAGTGCCCCCATTTATTGGGTGTCACTTTTTTGTTTTGCGGGCAATCTAAGAACGATGCCGATCGGCACGTGGTGGGAGGTTTCATACAGGGTGACCAAATACATTTTTGTGACAGGCGGCGTCGTGTCGTCGCTCGGCAAGGGAATTACCGCCGCTTCGCTCGGACGGCTGCTCAAGAATCGCGGCCTTAAGGTGACGATTCAAAAATTCGACCCTTATATTAACGTGGATCCGGGGACGATGAGCCCTTATCAGCACGGGGAAGTGTTCGTGACCGACGACGGCGCGGAGACCGACCTCGACCTCGGCCACTATGAACGCTTCATCGATATCAATCTCTCCAAAAACAGCAACGTGACGACCGGCAAGATCTACTCGACGGTCATCAGCAAGGAACGCCGAGGCGAATATCTCGGCGGTACGGTTCAGGTCATCCCGCACATCACCAACGAGATCAAGGACCGCGTCTTCCGCGCGGGCCGCGAGACCGGCTCCGACGTCGTCATCACGGAGATCGGCGGCACGGTGGGCGACATCGAGAGCTTGCCGTTCCTCGAAGCGATCCGCCAGATCAAGAGCGACATCGGCCGGGACAACGTCATGTACATCCACGTGACGCTGATCCCGTACATCAAGGCGGCCGGCGAAGTGAAGACGAAGCCGACCCAGCACAGCGTCAAGGAACTGCGCAGCATCGGCATCCAGCCCAACGTCATTGTCTGCCGGACGGAATATCCGCTGGCCGAGGACATGAAGCGCAAGATCGCGCTGTTCTGCGACATCGATGCGAACGCCGTCGTAGAGTGCCGCGACGCTTCTACGCTGTACGAAGTGCCGCTCATGCTCCGCGAGCAAGGGCTCGACGACTACGTCGTCAAGCATCTCGGTCTCGGCGGGGAACTGGTGCCGGATATGGCCCAATGGGAAGCGCTCGTCCAGCGCGTGAAATCGCTGAAAAAGACGACGGAAATCGCGATCGTCGGCAAGTACGTGGCGCTGCACGACGCTTATCTTAGCATCGTGGAGTCGCTCGGACACGCCGGCATCGACGCGGACTCCGAGGTGCAGATCCGCTGGGTCAACGCCGAAGAAGTCACGCCCGCCAACGTGGAGGACATGCTGGGCGGGGTGAACGGCATCCTCGTTCCGGGGGGCTTCGGAGACCGGGGCATCGAGGGCAAGATCACCGCGATCCGCTACGCGCGCGAGCGGGAGATCCCGTTCTTCGGCATTTGCCTCGGCATGCAAGTCGCCGTCATCGAATACGCCCGCAGCATGGTCGGCCTCGACGGCGCCAACAGCTCGGAGATCCACCCGGCAACGCCGTTCCCGGTCATCGATCTGCTCCCCGAGCAGAAGGACATCGAGGATCTTGGCGGCACGATGCGCCTCGGCCTTTATCCTTGCAAGGTCGTGCCAGGCACGCTTGCGGCGCAATGCTACGATGACGAGCTCGTGTACGAACGTCACCGTCACCGGTACGAATTCAACAATGAATACCGCGAACAGATCGAATCCGCGGGGCTTAAAATTTCCGGCACTTCGCCGGACGGCCGCCTCGTGGAAATGGTCGAGCTGCCCGGACATCCGTGGTTCCTCGCCGTGCAATTCCACCCGGAATTCACGTCCCGTCCGAACCGTCCGCAGCCGCTTTTCCGCGATTTCGTCAAAGCTTCCCTCGTTCACGCGGAAGGCTAAGGCAAAAGGCAGGTTATCTAACAGCGACGGCGAAGGCCGTCGCTATTTTTTCACAATTTTCCATGGGTGCGGAAGGATTTCCATGTCGAGACCGCGAATACGGGAGGATACAGGTTAGAAGGTTATGGAGGAGGATTATTTGATGCCTAAGAAGAAGCTGCTCATTGTCGATGATCAAATCGGTATCCGAATCCTACTGCTCGAAGTGTTCAGCGTCGAAGGCTACGAGACGTTCCAGGCGGCGAACGGGCGCGCGGCGCTCGAGATCGTGCGCAACCACACGCCGGACCTGGTCCTCCTCGATATGAAGATTCCGGGAATGGACGGCTTGGAAATTCTGAAACAGATCAAGGAAATGAACCGTGAGATCAAAGTAATCATGATGACCGCCTATGGAGAGCTCGACATGATCAAGGAAGCGACCGATCTCGGTGCGCTGATGCACTTTACGAAGCCGTTCGACATCGATGAGCTCCGCATCGCCGTGAACATGCAATTGGAAGGCGGCCCTTCGCCCCGTTTCGCCTCGGGGTCCTGAGAGCTTTCTTTCCTTCTGTTCACCACCGGCTTCTTTCGCCGACGGCCCCTTGTTTCCCCCCGCCGCTTCGCTTGCCGATTTTCCGCCTCCTCCTCTCTTGGGCGGCCTCCCCGACGGCGTCCGCACCCGCTTTCCGTGCCAAAGGAAGATTCCTTTCAAAGCCTGGATTCGCCCGGACAAGTTGCCCGGCGTCGCTTGAGAAAATTCTAATCTGCTTCCCGCGGCCGGAGAGCGGCCGCGGCGGGGCCTTGCGGGAGGCGGTTTCCGGCCGTTTTTCCCGTATTCAAGGGCGTTCCCGCCGTTTTTCTGCGGGACAGGCCGTTTTACAATAAAAAGTCTTTTTGTGTTATAATAGCGCAGTATGCAAGTCGGCGAAGAGACGACTTACAGCTTATCTGAATCGCAGGAGGAATCACACATTATGCCACTCGTGTCAATGAACGAATTTTTGCCTAAGGCAAAAGCCGGCAAGTTCGCAGTGGGCCAGTTCAACATGAACAACCTCGAGTTCGCCCAAGCGATCACGGACGCGGCGATCGCCGAGAAGTCTCCCTTCATCTTCGGCGTCAGCGAAGGCGCGCTGAAGTACATGGGCATGGAATACACGGTTGCGATCGCCGAAGCGGCGGCCAAGAAATCGGGACTGCCGATCGCGCTGCACCTCGACCACGGCAGCAGCTTCGAAGTCGCGATGGCGTGTATCCGCGCGGGCTTCTCGTCCGTCATGTTCGACGGCTCCCACCACTCGTTCGAAGACAACATCCGCCTGACCAAAGAAGTCGTCAAGGCTGCGCACGCGATGGGCGTCTCCGTTGAAGGCGAGCTCGGCACCATTGGCGGCGTCGAAGACGACCTGAGCGTCGACGAAGCGGATGCGAAGTTGGCCAAGCCCGAAGAAGCGATCCGTTTCTACGAAGAGACGGGCGTAGACTGCCTCGCGATCGCCGTCGGCACCGCGCACGGCATGTACAAGGGCGAAGTGAAGATCCACTACGATATCATTAAGCAAGTCGTCGCCAAAATTCCGGTACCGGTCGTGCTGCACGGCGGCTCCGGCGTGCCGGACGAAATGATCCGCGAAGCGATCCAATCCGGCGTCGGCAAGATCAACGTAAACACCGAGAACCAAGTCGCCTGCACCGCGGCGATCCGCGAAGTTCTCGGCAAAGACGACAAAGTGATCGATCCTCGCAAATATCTCACGCCTGCTCGCAACGCGATGCAAGCCGTCGTGCAAGAGAAGATTCGCCTTTTCGGCAGCAGCAACCAAGCTTAATTCCCTATTATTCCGCACGTCCCGCGGGCTGTCGCAGCCTTGTATCCCTGCGGCAACCGCTCCAGCTCGGGGAAAGCGTCGTCCGCGGCGTCTTTCCCTTTTCCTTCATTTGTATCCGCACGACGGCTTAAAGAGCGGGCAGATGGAGCAGAATACTAGGAGGACCATGCATTCATGGAGAAACTTATGATACGCGGTGGGCGCCCGCTCCGCGGAACAGTCTCAATCAGCGGCGCCAAAAACAGCGCGATCGCGCTGCTGCCGGCAGCGATCCTGGCGGAATCCGAAGTCAGGCTGGACAATCTTCCTCATATCAGCGATGTAGAAATTTATAGAGAATTGCTCGAAGAGCTAGGTTGCAGAGTGACTTGGAACGAAGACACCCTGTCGATTGACCCGACCCGCATTCAATCCATTCCAATGCCCAACGGCCGCGTAAAGCTCTTAAGAGCTTCCTATTATCTGATGGGCGCACTGCTGGGCCGTTTCGGCGAAGCCCTCATCGGCATGCCGGGCGGATGCAATTTCGAACCCCGTCCCATCGATCAGCATATCAAAGGCTTTGAAGCGTTGGGCGCGGTCGTAACGAACGAACACGGAGCCATCCGCATCAAGGCACAAGAATTGCGCGGGGCTAGAATATATATGGACGTCGTCAGCGTCGGCGCCACGATCAACATCATGCTGGCAGCAGCCAGAGCCAAAGGCTCCACCATCATCGAGAACGCCGCCAAGGAGCCGGAGATCATCGACGTCGCCACGCTCCTGAACGCGATGGGCGCGAAGATCAAGGGGGCCGGCACGGAGACGATCCGCATCGAAGGCGTGTCCAGTATGCACGGCTGCCGTCACTCGATCATCTCCGACCGGATTCAAGCAGGCACTTATATGATCGCAGCAGCCGCCACGCGCGGCGACGTCATCATCGACAATATCATTCCGAAGCACTTAGAGGCGATTACCGCCAAGCTCCAAGAAATGGGCGTGCACGTCTACGAAATGGACGAGGCGATCCGCGTGGTTGGCCAGCCGAACTACGAAGCTGTCGACGTCAAGGCGCTTGTTTATCCCGGCTTCGCGACCGATTTGCAGTCTCCGATGACGAGTCTCTTGACGCAGGCGAGCGGCGTGAGCATCCTGTCCGACTACGTATACAGCAACCGCTTCAAGCATGTGCCGGAGCTGACGCGCATGGGCGCGCAAATCCGGGTCGAGGGCCGGTCGGCCATCATCGAGGGCGGGCCCCTGAATGCGGCCAAAGTACGGGCGGCCGATTTGCGCGCGGGAGCGGCGCTAGTCGTGGCTGCGCTGACGGTAGACGAAGGAGTGACGGAAATTACCGGTTTGGAATACATCGACCGCGGTTATGAGAGATTAGACGAGCATCTTCGCAATCTCGGCGCGGACGTCTGGCGAGAAGGGTGAGGCGTTCGCCGCTTGATGCGGCGTCCCTCGCCTTTATTCTAACGATGAAGTGGGGATTGTATTGACGGATTTTATGATGTCCGATTTGGAAGGGTTAACCCTGACGCAGCTGTATAAGCTCGCCAAGGACCATCAGATCAGCAATTACAGCCAAATGATCAAGAAAGAGCTCATCGTCGCGATCCTGCGTTCGCAGGCGGAGCGCGGCGGGCATATGTTCCTCGAAGGCGTCCTGGAAGTGCTGCCCGAAGGCTACGGCTTCCTTCGCCCGATTAACTACCTGCCCAGCGCGGAGGATATCTATATCTCGGCTTCCCAGATTCGCAAGTTCGATCTGCGGACCGGCGACCTCGTGTCCGGCAAGTGCCGGGCGCCTAAGGAGAGCGAACGGTACTTCGGTCTCCTGCAGGTCAATGCCGTAAACGGAGATTCCCCCGAAGTCGCCGCCGAACGCCTCCATTTTCCCGCCCTGACTCCTCTGTTCCCGAACGAGAAACTCGTGCTCGAGACGACCCCCACCCGATTGTCGACCCGCATCATGGACTTGCTAGCGCCGGTGGGGCTTGGCCAACGCGGCTTGGTCGTAGCGCCGCCTAAGGCCGGCAAGACGCTGCTGCTCAAGGAGCTCGCCAACAGCATCTCCACCAACCGTCCGGACATCTCGCTCTTCGTGCTGCTCATCGACGAGCGGCCGGAGGAAGTGACGGACATGCAGCGCTCGGTCAAAGGGGAAGTGGTGGCCTCGACGTTCGACGAATTGCCGGAGCATCACATCAAGGTGGCGGAGCTGGTACTGGAAAGGGCCAGACGGCTCGTGGAGCAGAAGAAGGATGTCGTCATCCTGCTAGATAGCATCACGCGGCTCGCCCGCGCGTACAACCTCGTCGTGCCGCCGTCCGGGCGCACGCTGTCCGGGGGCGTGGACCCTGCGGCTTTCCACCGTCCGAAGCGGTTCTTCGGCGCCGCGCGCAACGTGGAGGAGGGCGGCAGCCTGACGATCCTCGCGACCGCGCTCGTCGAGACCGGCTCGCGGATGGACGACGTCATCTACGAGGAATTCAAGGGAACGGGCAACATGGAGCTGCACCTCGACCGCAAGCTGGCGGAGCGTCGCATCTTCCCTGCGCTGGACATTCGCCGTTCGGGCACGCGACGCGAGGAGATGCTCCTCACCAAGGAAGAGCTCGACCGGGTATGGACACTGCGCAAGAGCATGAACGATTCTCCGGAGTTCGTGGACCAGTTCCTGCGCAAGCTCGCCGGGACGAAGACGAACATCGAGTTCCTGACCGTGCTGGAATCGTCCGGCGGCCCTTCCGCTGGGCGCGGTCCGATCCGTACCGGCTCGGGCACGGCTACCACCTACAGCAGCGGCGGCGGAGGGACCGGCAGCGGTGCCGGATACAGCTCGAACGCGAGCCGTTATACGGGCGGAACGACCCGCACGGGTACGGGAGCGCCGATGCGCTCCTCCTCCCCGAGCGGCAACTATGCGGGCTCGCGCCCGAGCTATTCGTCCGGCCATGCCGGGACGGGCGCGCGGCCGACCGGCGCCGCGAACGGCGGCTCCGCCTACGGCAACGGCGGCGCCGAGCCGACCGGCGCAAACGCCGCCGGCACCGGCACGACTGCGCCGCGTCCGGCGCCTAGCGCGCCATCGGCGCAGGGCGCATCCGGCGCAGTAGGCGCGAGTACGCCTACGCCTGGCGCAGGCTCCGGCAGCGCGAGCTCCGGCACGGCGGCCTCGCGTCCGGTCGCGCCGGCGGCACCAGGCGCGACCGCCGGCGCCG
>NZ_JAJFOW010000002.1 GCF_020731285.1 Cohnella baijiui | reverse complement strand
AGCGGGCGGCCGCGGGGCGCTCGCGGGCGCGGGCGCGCCCGGCGCGGACGCGTACGAGCTGCGCCTGCGCGTGGACGAGCGCCGCCGCGCGCTGCGGCTCGCCCGGCGCGAAGCGGAGCTGCGGCTCGAGGCGGGCCGCGACGCCGCGGGGCTCGCCGAGCTTGCGGCGCTGCTCGGCGGACATGACGAAGCGGCGCTCGGGCTGATGGCCGAGCGAGCGCGGACGGACTTGGCCGATCGGGAGGCGGAACGTTCGGAGGCGCTGGATCGGCGAGGCAGGCTCGCACAGGAGCTGGAGCGGCTGCGCCGGGAGGCGGAACTGGAGGAACGGACGCAGGCGTTGGAGGAATGCCGGAGCGAGTTGGACCGGCATCTGGATCGCTATGCGATGCTGGCACTGACGGCCGAGCTGATCCGCCGCACGAAGCGGTCGTTCGAAGAGGAGCGCCAACCGGAGGTGCTTCGGGCTGCATCGCACCACTTCGCGGAGATGACGGGCGGCGCCTATGTCCGGATCGTGGCGCCGGGAGACGAGGCGACGCTGCTCGCGGAGACGCCTGACCGGCGGCTTGTCGACAGCTCCTTCCTGAGCCGGGGCACCCAGGAGCAGATGTATTTGTCGCTTCGCCTCGCGCTGGCGGCGGCAGCATCGCCTTCCCAGGCGCTGCCGCTGCTGCTCGACGACCTGTTCGTCCACTTCGATGCGGACCGACTGGCACGTGCGGTGCAGGTGGTCGGACGGATCGCGCGAGAGCGGCAGACGCTGCTGTTCACGTGCCACGCGCATGTGGCGCACGCCTTCCGGCAAGGTCTGCCCGAAGCAGGTTTCGTCACCCTCCCGGGCCGCGAGGACGCCGCCGCCCGCTAAGCCGCCCGCGAATCGCCCGGCGGCGGCTGAGGCCGGTCCTGCCGGGGCAGTCCGGGGTCGCGGCCCATCAGCAGAAGCCATCCCAAGCTCAGCATGCCGAACAGCGGATACAGGAACGAGAGGAGCGGTCCGAAGCCGAATTGCCCCGCCGCAAAGCAAAAGAGCAGCACGACGGCGGTGAGCAGGCTCGTCGGCACTTTGATGCGCTCCCGCAACTGCAGCGTCAACCCGTAAATGTCCGAGACGAGCGTCGTGAAAATTTCCATGAAGATGAGGAACACGAAGATCCAGTGGATCCACGGGCCCAGGTCCCGCGCGAGATCGCCCATCGGAATATCGAACTGCTGCACGCCCGGCATGTGGGCGGACAAGGCGAGATGGCCCGCGAACAGCATCCCGCCGATTCCGAGCCCGCCCATCCAGGCGCCGCGGCGCAGCACGACCGGATCGGCGATTTTGGCGCCGAGCGGCACGAGCACGGCCTGGGCCATCGACAGGTTAAACGCCGCGTACAGAATCGGCGACATCCAGGCGGCCCAAGGAGAGACGTCCGTCTCGAGGACGAGCCAGCGGCCCGCGCCGGGGCTCTGCAGCGTGTCGACGACGAGCACGGCCGTGAACAGCAGCATGAGCGGGACGACGAGGGAGTTGATCGTCAGGATGGCATTCATCCCTTTGCGGAGCAGCAAAAAGCAGGCGAACATCGTGATCAGGAGGCCGCTCTGATACCCGAGATTCAAATGCTCGGAAAACAGGCTGCCCGCCCCGGCCAGCATGACGGCGTTCACCCCGAGCAGGACGATCAGCATGAGATGGCTGATCCATACGCCGAGCCGATCGCCGAACAGGTGCTTGTTCATATCTTCGTACGATCTCGCCTGCATCCGGGCGGAGATCAGCATCATCTTGGCGCCGAGCCAGACGAACAGCAGGGTGGACGTCGCGATCAGGAGGGCGCCCCAATGGCCGAATCGGGTGAAAAATTGCAACACTTCCCGCCCGGTCGCGAAGCCTGCTCCGACCACGGTTCCGATAAAGGTGAAGGCGACTTGCAAGCTTAAGCCCCATTGTCTGATCATCTGCGGAACCTCCCCGGCACTTGTCCCAGATCCTTCTACCTATTCTATTCGCCTCGGGGAACCGGCATGACAAGCTTGGCCGCGGCAGAAGAAACGAAAAGGCGATCCCGCCGGTCCGTTAGACCGGGAGATCGCCTTGATTACGTATTTGGGAATCGCTTCGTCAAGAGGCGGGATCCGCGTCGCCGATCAGCTTGATCGACAGGACGTCCCGGCTGCCGGGATCCAGATCCAGCTTGAGCAAGCCGCCGTTCACTCGGGCGGCGATGACGTTCGTGTCCGTCGGGCTGGAAAGGCCGAGCGCCTTGGCGGCATCCTTCGCGCCCGTACCGACGGATAAGCCGCGTATGCCGGTTTCCGTCCGCTCCGACGTGATTTCGACGTAGACGACTTTGCCGTTCGGATCGAATCCGACCGTCAGCCCTTCGTACTCGCGCATCTCGATGCGCTGTGGGCCGTCCGGCAGCGCGTAGTGCGACGCGGGCGATCCGTATGCCCCCGCAACGGCGGTTTCGTCCGCCCCGAGGGCGATGCTGCCGAGGGCCGGCCGTTCCGCGTCGAAGCTGCTCGCGACGGCGATCGGCGGCCGAGACCGCTCGGGCGACGCAGAGGTGCCGACATCGGTTTCCGGGGCCGATGCGGAGGGGGCGCCGGGTTTCCGTTCCTTCCCTTCCTTGTCCGCAGGCGTCGCTGCAGGAGAGGCGGATGGGGTGGCTTCGCCCGAGACGTTAGCGCCTGCGGTCGAATCGGGCCCGGTCGAGGTCGGAGCGACGCCGTGCGAGCCCGAACCGCAAGCGCTGAGCTGCAGCGCGAGCCAGCAGACAGCCAGCCATCGCAACGCGTGAACTCGCGGCATCGTCATTCCCCCTCTCTCCGGCTTCCCCTGTTGCCGATTGCGGCGAATGCCCATCCTTCCGGCACCGCGTTACACCGGGCGGATGAAGCCATGAATCGCCTTCTATTTATTGGACAACTATATATACCCAAAAGTTTCGGCGCAAAAACCGTTCGCCGCGAAAACCGTTCCTTCGGCGCGCGGTTTCCGCGAAAATGAAGCTGCGGAACTAGGTCGATCGACCCGGGCTGCGTCATATTGCACGAAACAGTCGGATATGGTAATTTAAACGGAAAAGAACGGACGGAGAGAACGCCATGGACATTCTCAAACAAAGGATTCGCGAAGAGGCGACCGTCGTGAGCGCGGGCGTCCTGAAGCTCGATTCGCTGCTGAACCACGGCGTCGACCCGCAGCTGACGATGGAGCTCGGCAAGGAGTTCGCCCGCCGCTATGCAGAGCATCCGATCACGAAGGTCATCACGATCGAGGCGTCGGGCATTCCCGTCGCCTTCGCCACGGCGTTGACGCTTGGCGTCCCGCTCGTGTTCGCCCGCCGCAAGAAAACGCTGCTGAACGAGCCGGACGCTTACTGCGAGCGGGTGCCGTCGTTCACCAAGGGCATCGTCACCGACCTGCTCGTCGCCCGCCACCTGCTCGGGCCGGAGGACTCCGTCCTGTTTATCGACGATATCATCGCGAACGGAGACGCGGCACGCGGGCTGCTCAAGATCATCGAGCAATCGGGCGCGCGCGTCGCCGGGATCGGCATCGTGCTCGAGAAGTCGTTCCAGGCGGGCGGCAAGGCGCTGCGCGAGCTCGGATTCCAGGTGGAGTCGCTCGTCAAGATCGCCTCGCTCGAAGGCAACGAGATCGTATTCGAGGATTGACCGAACGCCAGGGAAAATGATTCCTCGAAAACGGGACGCCGCCGCTCTTTTCTACAGCCTGCAAGATGTTTTATAATAGGAGTAAGTTGCGGAAGGAGGCGAGCAAGCAATGGGAAACGTTGAACCGTCGCATGCGTTTTTTGCCGATAAGCTGGAGCAAGCCAAAATCCATTTCGAGCGCGCACTTGACTGCAAGCATACGGAGTTTGACGATCTTTACCCCTATATGATCGAGCATCCGCAATTTTTCTGGTATAAACGGTACGTAGCTTGGTCCGAGCTGCTGACCATCGTCAAGCTGGCCGTAGAACTGGAGATGCCGTGGACGGAGCACTTTACCGATCGCCAAGCCGAATACATCCGCAACCGCGTCATGTCCAGCAAGGTGCTCGACTACTGGTACGAGACGAACGAATCGAAAGAGCACGTCGGCTGACCGGCACGCCGAGCTTAGCCGACTCGAGACCCGCCAAGACGCCGTCTTGCGCGGGTTTTGCTTCGCCATACAGAATGTATAAATCTTACCTCTATCCATTTCTGTATGACCTCCGATAAAAACGTGCCGCCGTCCGGGAAGACGGCGAAGCCGGTTTTACTTGGCCGTCCCGAAGCGGGACGAGCCATCGAGTTTCCGAAAGGGGAGACGGCAGCATGATTTCCGAAGAACAATTGGACCGGTTCCGGGTAGAAGGGACGAAGGTGCGCGTCGTCCGTGACGCGCTCGAGATCAACGACGTGACGGGCATCGTGGTGGCATGGGACGAGACGTCCGTCCTAATCCGCCGACCGAACCGCCGCATCGTCAAGCTGGACCGCAGCTACCGGATCCAGCCCGTTACCGAGCCCCGACCGGACGTGATCGCGGACGAAGGGGCACAGGCCGATTAACTGAAAATTGGAAATTCGTCAGGCGGCTTGACTTGGGGCATGGCCGCGTGCTATGATAAATCTCGTGATTGCGACGGAAATGCTCGGACGACGCCGAAAGGCCAAGCCGCGATTCCTTCCTTGATATCACGCACGCGGTCGTG
The DNA here is from genome assembly GCF_020731285.1 of Cohnella baijiui. Classification (GTDB taxonomy): domain Bacteria; phylum Bacillota; class Bacilli; order Paenibacillales; family Paenibacillaceae; genus Cohnella. The sequence goes on along the minus strand of NZ_JAJFOW010000002.1, from coordinate 430,681 downwards.
GCGGAATTGGCAGACGCGCTGGATTCAGGTTCCAGTGGGCTAACCCCCCGTGGAGGTTCGAGTCCTCTCGACCGCACCATACATACAAATCAGGCTCATAAATGGCGGAAACGCCACTTATGAGCCTTTTTGCATGCCCGGAATTTTGTGGAGTAGACTATATTTGACGACTCACCGATTTTATGCCGGATCATAGGCATCCATTAAAATGATCAGCAATCTTTTGTCAAACCGCCCTCTCTTGCCAGCACGATCGCTTGCGACCGCCCGGCTACTTGCAGCTTGCTGAATATGGTAGAAACGTGATTTCTCACGGTCTTGGGACTAAGCACGAGGCGCTCGGCAATTGCCGGATTCGTGTACCCCTGTGCAATTAGCGTTAGAATTTCGCGCTCTCGATCCGTCAACTCGGGAAATGGAGGGGCAGGGTTATCAGACAGGCGTCGTCGCGGCCGCTCGAAGTAGTCGAACAGGCGGTTCGCAATGGCAGGGCTGAATATGGCTTCCCCCTTGCTGGCCGACACAATGGCGCGAATGGCCTCGTCTCCTTCCGCGCCTTTGAGCAGATAGCCGCGTGCCCCCGCGCGCATGGCTGCAAAGACCGACTCATCGTCTTCGAACATGGTAAGCACCAATATACTCATTTTTGGCGTTGAAGCTAATATGCGGTTCGTCGCCTCAATGCCATTCAGGCCAGGCATATTCAAGTCCATTAAAATAACGTCCGGCATGCAGGTTGCCGCCATGGAGATGGCATCCTCTCCCGTGGTGGCTTCCCCGACCACTTCCACCGTTGACGCTTCCGCCTGCAACAGAGCGCGCAAACCATATCGAAACACCGGATGATCGTCAGCGATTAGGACGCGTATGCGATTCATTACACGATCTCTCCTCTCGTAACCGGCTCGCGATCTTCACTCTTTGCGTATAAAAAAGGAAGTTTCGCGTACACTCTCGTTCCTGCATGCGGCAAATTACCGATGGTGCATATACCGCCCAATTCTTCTGCCCGTTCATGCATCGAACGGAAGCCGACACCCGCGCGCGTTGCCGGCGGCAATCCTTGTCCATTGTCCGTTACTTCAATGATCAGAGCGTCTTGTATCCGTAATCTAACTGAAGCCGCTGTGGCATGCGCATGACGGACGATATTGGTCAATGCCTCCTGAACAATCCGGTAACAAGCCATTTCAATCGCCGCAGGCAGCGGCGGGAGTGATTCCGGCACGTCAAGTTCCATGTCGATACCGCTTGTTTGGTACTGTGCGATCTGCTCCCGCAACGCAGCAAATAGTCCCAAATCGTCAAGCGCAGGCGGACGGAGCGCATAAACCAACCGGCGAATATCGGATATCGCTTCTTGGGTATGAACGATCGCATCGGCTAATAGATTCTCTGCGACATCCGGTCTCTCCCGCAACTGCTTCTTGACCGCCGACAACGTAAACGTTTGGCTGGAAAGCATGGGACCCAAACCGTCGTGCAAGTCTCGGCGAAGACGTCGCCGCTCCTCCTCGCGCGCAGTTACGAGCCGCTCGCGCGAACGCAGCAGATCGTCCGTCAAACGTCGCAGGTCGTCGGTTAACCGGGCAGAATGGACGGCGATGCCGATCTGCGGAACCAAATCGCGCACCAAACGAAGATCTGCCGATGTCAGTTCTTCTCCGCGCTGGCGCGGGGAAAGAATAAGCTCCCCAACCTGTTCCCCCTGGTGAACCATGGGAATGCGATGGTGCGTTTCGCTGTCCTTGGAGACGCCATAGGCAACGGTCCTCCGGATCGGATCCGCATCCACAGCTTTCCGCGTTCCATGCCAAACGATGGCCACATACGGAAGTCGGAGCGCATGTGCGACACTTTCGACGATTTTGGGAAGGAGAGCATCGGCGGGGAGCGACTCTTCAAGCTTTTTCCCAAGGTTGGAGAGTGCGCGATACGGATCGACACGGTCGCCGAACATCAACCGGTTAACCGCATGTTGCAATCGCAGACGCATCGGTTGCATGATCACTGCGATCAAGGCAGTAGCCATCGCAGAGAAAATCAGATTGTTATGCACTTGCAGCAGGGAACTGGCGCCAAAAACAACGAGAATATACAAACAGAGGATGCAAGCCGAAAAGACGACATAGACCAATGTCCGATTGATGACGGCATCGATATCCCATAGCCGATAACGCTGCAAGGCAATGCCGATACCTATCGGTATAGGAAGATAAGCAAGCATCGTCGTAAGCGGGCCTTCCAGCTGATAGAGCGAATCCGGTTCATGGAGATCGGTAAAGATGGCGGGTAGGAGGTTCATGATCACCATGAGCAATACGGATATTCCGAATCCGAATGCCAGCCATTTTATCTGCTGTTTCTGCTGGGGCGAAGCGTCGGCAAAAAAACGATAAACTTGCGTGGAGGCCACGCTTCCGTAAACCAAGAACAACTCCAAGCTGCTTAGCATCGGAGGCCAATTTTCGATGTTATATGGATACGGCAGCAGGATGAAGAGGCCCAATTGCATCACAAAAAGAAACAGGAGCATCCAAGACCAGCGCGGAACGAAGCGCCCATCCGGGAACGTGCAGAAAAACATACCGAGCGCAGGCCATTTTAGAAGAATAAACAACATGCTAATCAGCATCATGATAAAAGGCGGATCCCGCACGATATGGATTTCGTTCATCCCAAATGAGCCGAATGTGATCAAGAGGAGCGAAACGAACAGGCTCATGCGTTCCGCCGATTTTCGCCAGAAGATCAGCAATCCCGTTCCAATCAGACAAAGCGTAGCGACGATATCGCAGACAAGCGCATAAATCGCATACTCTCGGAGTGTGATTCCGTATTTCGCGAGTGCGGCCAATTGCGAATCTAAGATTTGAAACCTGTTGCAGCTTATTCCGGTTGCGTCCGAACAAGCAGTAAAAAGCGAGGCGGCAAACTTCGGATAGTTGAATATCAGAATATAGATGTTAAAGAGAAACGCAAGCAGCCATAGGAGACGCAAGGCGATTGAAGTTGTTCTCTTGATTCCTTGTGCGGATTCAATCCCCATTGTACGCCTCCTATGAGAGCGGTTTTGCCGTTATTTTACCATAACCCACCCGATCGGCGACCCAAACTTTTAATTGTCTATGGACGCACCTGTATGGATCCTATGTCGATCTGATATCAGGTTCGAGCCAACCGTAGTGAGCGCAACGCCTAAAGAAACGGCGGCGAGTAGGTCAAGAACGGCAAAGGCGGTATCATTGGTAACGAACATTTCAGCCGTATGAAAAATAGGCGCAATCGCAAACAGCACACCGACATAAGCAGGGAATATCGTAGCCCGAATAACGGCGATGCCAAACAGGATGGCGCCGATGATGCAGAGGAAGAAGCTGCCGAAAGGGTAGATGAAAAAGTTGGAATCGATAATTTGATCGATCAGGTGCGGCACCTCTTCGTCCACCATAGGAAGAACCGAAGTAAAGGATGCGGTAACCGCTATGTTCAACAAGACGCCAAATACATAGAGCATTAAGCCGATCAGCCCCATCTTCCCGACTTGGGCGGACTGACGTAAATAAAAAGCAGGAAGTCCGATCAAAATGAATGAGAAGGCAACAAAGCATAGCACGTAATACATGACAAACGCTGCGCTTTGCAAATTGATATGCTGCATGGTAACTTCTGAAATATTGATCTTCAAGCTGATGAAAAACGGTATGATCCCTGTAACGACAAGAAGCACGGACCCTAACCCTAAAAATATGCCGCTCCATCGATTTAAACTTGCAGTAGGCATTCTTTTTCCTCCTTCTTATTTCCACACGATTTAGCGCATGATGCACTATGACAACAAGTATACAAATAGGGAATTCTGCTGTGATGTGACCGGCGTCCTTTTCATCCCTGACGTAAAATCCCAATTTATGAGTGATGCCGGGACATGATGTCCCGGTATCACGCCAATAGATTATATAGAAGACCGACAGGCGGAAGGCGGAAGGCGGAGATGACGGGTGACTGTTTTTTTTGATTAGTATTGACCGCATTGGCCGCTGAACTTGGTCTGGACGAAAAGGAGTTCAAGGAAGCTTTGGAGACCAGGCGCTACCAAGAGGCCCATCGGAAAGCGTTGCATCATGCTTATGTTGAAAGCGGAGTTCGGGCCGTACCCACTTACATCATCGGCAGCCAGGTGCTCCAAGGATTCAACCGCAAAGAGACGATCGAAAAAGCGATTCTAAAGGAATTGGAAGCATCCGACCTGTCTAAAAGGGAGGGGGGCAGTTGCGGATGGGATGAAAATTGCCGGTAAGTTGGAGGCTCATTTTACAGGAATGACTGGTCCTTTCTTGTATATATCCCATCACAAGGGACGAAACTCGTGCACCCATACCTTCGCTTGCGGAAACCAAACCCGACAAAATCTCGTTAATAATCGCAGGCGAATTGGGCACTGCTCTGCCTAACAAAAAGCGGGTTTGCAGCGCGTGAAGCAGCTGCGCCGGAGATCGGGACGCGGAATCCGACTCCGAGTTCATGGTAATCAACACGCTCTGAATATCCTTTAACGCTTTGGCCGAGACCAGATCGATGAAATAAACGAGACATCCGCGCACGTCCGACATTTCGACCGGATGGAAGACGATATCCTCGCATCGTTCAAACCGGTTGCGGAGCTCGTCCAGAGAGAGCGGCGCGCTCGTCTTCGATGAAAGGTTCACCTCGTCCGCGTGCAACCGCTTCTTCATGCTGCATTTCGCCTCCGTTTCATCTCGGCGGTTAGCATGTCCAAAGCAGGAAAAATTATGTGATTGGGGTTAAGCACGCTCGCCGGCGGGACCGATGAACTCGAAATGGATTTCTGGGGCCAATCAGCAAGAGGCCCATGCCTCCCCGCATGGGCCTTCCCTTTACCTAGAAACAGTTAAGCGTGATGGATTCGGGGCATCGGCAGCGGTTCCTTGCCCAGTTCGGCCCAGATGTATCTGAGCAGCAGCTCCGCCTTTAAACGCTCGTATGCCGGTTCGCTCCACAGGTTGCGGAACTCTCCGGGGTCTTCCTGCAGATCGAAGAGCTCGCCGTAGGTTTGATTGTAATAAACGGTGATCTTGTACCGTTCGTCCACATACGTCTTCTGGTGAATCGTCGTAGGCTCGTGCCGGAATTCGCAGATCGCGTGCGACCTTGCCGCTTGCTTGGTTCCGAGCCACACTTCCTTCTGATCGATTCCCGTCATGGCGATCGGAATCGGAATGCCACAGAAGGAGAGAAAGGTCGGCGCCAGATCGACGAGAGACTGGATGCCGTCCGAGCGCCTGTCCGCGGGAACGCGCCCCGGATAGCGGACGATGAACGGCAGCTTGATCAGATCCTCGTAATGAAATCCTCCCTTGGCCTGCAGCCCGTGCTGGCCGAAGAAGTGCCCGTGATCCGTCGTAAAGACGACGAGGGTGTCCTCCGCCAATCCCAGTTCGTCCAGTTTATCGAGGATTTTGCCGATGTATTTGTCCATCAGGCTGATCATGCCGTAATACACGGCGACCAGCTTCTTTTTGTCGTACGCCGTCAACCGGAACTTCGAGCCGTACTCGTAATAATGATGCGAACGGTAACCGTGGATGCCGTACCCGGTCTCGGCCAGATGGGAAAAATCCGGGTCTTCCTCCTGCGTCAGTCCGAAGTGGGGCGGATTCGCGTCGTGCTCGCCGGGCAAGAGGGCTGGGATCGTCAAGGCATCGGGATCGTACATTTCGTCCCAAGGCTCGGGCGCCAAATATTCCGGGTGGGGGTCGAAGAAGCTGGCCCACAGGAAGAAGGGGGCGCCTTCGTCCTTGTACGCTTCCAAGCGGGCGTTCGTGCGTTCCGCAATCCAGGCGTTGTAGTGGTACTTCTCCGGGATCGGCCACTTGTACGTGAGCGAAGGATCCATCGTGCCCGTCGGCGGCAGGAAATACCGGCGCCAATCGGCGCAGCCCTGCTCCTCCAGCCACAAGGCGTAATGCTGGCCGACATGGGCTTCGTTCGTATGATTGCGGGCGAGCTCGACGTGTTCGAAGCCGTAATACGGACCGTTGAACCGTCTCCAAAAGTCGAAGTCCTGAAGGACGGGGTACGCCTCCAGCGATTCGTACGCCTCCGTGGAGGTCAAAGGCTGAAAATGCGCTTTGCCGATCAGGGAGGTTCGGTATCCGGCTTCCTGCAAGCTTTGCCCCACGGTTGGGCGGTCCTCCAGCAGCTTCGTGCCCAGCGTCCAGGCGCCATGCTGGCTCGGATACGTGCCCGTAAGGATGGAGGCTCTGCTGGGCGTGCAGGTCGGATTCGGGCAATAGGCCCGGTTAAACGTCGTTCCTTGCCGGACCAGGCGATCCAGGTTCGGCGTCGAGATTTCGGATTGGAACGCGCCGATCGTATTCCAATGCTGCTGATCGCTTGTGATTAACAGAATGTTAGGTCTACTCGACAAAAGACATCTCCTCCCATTATGATAATATTGAAATAGCGCCAATATCAAAATAGCAAGTTGTGACGTTGGAATTGTCATTTTGTTGGATTTTCGCCGGGATGCGACGGATGGTGAGGGGAGGGCGGCATTGCTGCAGGAATACGAGTACGAATATGCGGAGTTCATCTACTATACGCCGGGAGCGATGGACAAAGAAGCGCGAATGTGGCCGGTGCGGGCAGGGCGCAGCATGGCCAAGCCCAATTACAAGGTCGGACCGAAACGAATCGAATGCTACAGCCTGCACTTCGTCGCGGAGGGGCGGGTCCGGTTGGCGTATGAGGGCAAACGCGTCGACCTGCAGAAGGGAGACTTGTTCTGCCTGTTTCCCGGACGGACCTACTACTATTCCTTGCTGGAGTCGGAGCCGCCGCTGCAACTGAGCTGGCTGGCGCTCGACGGCGAAAGGGTGAAGCCGCTGCTTGCGATGGCGGGACTTACGGCGGAACGGCCTTATCTTCAGCGAAGGATCACCTCTCGCGTGGAGGAAGCGGTCCGGCGCGTCGTTCAAGCTTTGGCCGACGTCGAACGGTGGAAGCCGTCCGTTTCGCTGGAGCTTCAGGGCCTCGTCTGCGAGCTGATGGCCGGACTCGTCTCGGATGCGGTGCCCTCCCCGCAGGCGGAGCCGGTCGGATGGATTCGCGCGTGTCTCGATTTTATGGAGCTGCACGCGACGGAAGGCATCACCGTGCAGCAGGTGGCCGCGTTCGCGGGGGTGCATCGCTCTTATTTGACCCACGTGTTCACCGAGCAGGTCGGCATGTCTCCGATGAAGTATCTCCAGCAAATCCGAATGGAGAAGGCGATGCGGCTGCTGCGGGAGACGGACGCGACGGTGACGGAAATCGCCCTGTCCCTGGGTTACCCGAGCCTTTACTCCTTCACCAGGGCATTCAAAACGTATTTCAAAGCCGCGCCGCTGACCGTCCGGACAGGGCGTCATGATCGGTGCGATGAAAGGTTAGGAGGCGAAATCGCGAATGAACGCGACCATTAACATCGACTACAGTCGAGCGAGCGAACATCGGATCAACCCTTACTTGTTCGGGCACTTCGTAGAGGACATCCGAGACCATATGCCGGCGATGCTCGCCTACCCGCTGACGGATATGGATTTCGAGAGCGATCCCGAGACCGCGAAGGCGGTTTCGGGCAAATGGTATCCCTATACGAACGGGAGGACTACCGAATATGCCCTGGAGGCGCCGGCGCCCCGGCATTCGGGTCGCGCGCAGCGCATCCGGCTCCATAGCGACGACGAGGCGTACGCGGGCATCGCGCAGCGGGCTGCGTTGAACGGCCCGATCGGGTACGCGGTCAAGGTGGTGGCGAGGGCATCGGTCGAGCTGCGTTACCTGGACGTCGAAGCGGTGGACCGGCGCACGGAGGAACGGCTCGGCTGGGTGCGCGTCGAGCTCGGCAGCCATAACTGGCGGGAATACGAGGCGGAGCTTCGCGTCGCCCGCGCGTGTACCGACGCCGAGATCCGGGTGTATGTACCGTCCGACCACCCGAGGTGGGTCGATCACGTCTCCACCGGGATGCTGTGGCTGGACCACGTGTCGCTATTGCCGGCGGACAGCGTCGGGATGGTGAAGCGAGAGGTCGTCGAGATGACGCGCGCGCTGCAAGCGGGGATGATGAGGCTTGCGGGCAACTACATCAGCGCCTATCACTGGGAGCATGGCGTCGGTCCTCTTCTGGAGCGCCCCGTCATGTACAACGAAGCTTGGGGAGGGTGGACGTGCCGGTATTTCGGCACGGACGAATTCATCGCGTTCTGCAGGACGCTCGGCGTGGAGCCGCTCATCTGCGTAAACGACGGCTCCGGCACGCCCGAGGAAGCCGCCCGGTGGGTCGAGTACTGCAACGGAAGCGTCGAGACGCCGATGGGCGCCCGTCGGGCGGCGAACGGACATCCCGAACCCTACAACGTTCGCTATTGGGAAATCGGCAACGAGGTGTGGGGCCAGTGGCAGGTCGGGACCTGCTCCGCGGACGCGTTCGCCGAGCGGTGCGTCGCCTTCGCGAGCGCGATGAAGGCGGCCGACCCGTCGCTCGTCATTCTCGCGTGCGGGCATTACGACCAGGAATGGAACAAGTCGGTGCTCGCGACGGCGGGCGAGCGCATCGACTATTTGACGCTGCATCTGTATCATGGCTACGGACCGTTCGGGATGACCCGGGAGACGCCGGCGGAAGAGCGCTACAAGGCGATCGCCGCCTTCCCCGAGTTCACCCGCGACATCGTCCTCCAAACGGAAGCGAACATCCTCGCCGACGAGAAGCACCGTCATGTGAAGCTGGCCATCACCGAGTACAACACCATGTACTATCCGAATACGATCCGGAAAGGACTGCCGAACGAGCATACGCTGGGCGCCGCGGTCGCCAACGCCGCGAACCTGAACGAGATGCTCCGCCGCAGCGACATCGTGCACATCGGCAGCTTCTCCGATCTCGTGAACGGCTGGCTGGGCGGGTGCATCCGGGTCGGCGACTTCTATGCCGATCAATACCGCGGCAGGGAAGCCGGATGGAGCGGTCGGCCGCTGACGATTTACGGCACGCCGACTTACGAGGTGTTGAAGCTGTACGCGAACCGGGATATCCGGCATCTCCTGCCCGTCGAGACGATCTGCGGCACTTTCTCCGTTCCAGCGGCGAAGCCGACGTCCGTCGCGCTGGACGCCTTGCCGGATTTGGACGTCGTCGCGTGCGCGAACGAAGCGCAGACCGTCGTCACCGTCTTCATCGTGAACCGCAGCCTGCGGGAGGTGAAGGTCGTTCTGAACATGCCGGCCTTCGAGACATCCGAAGAGACGCGGCTGTATGAGATTACGGCGGACCGCTTCGACGACATCAATTCCGTATTCGATCCCGCGCATATCGTCTGTACGACGCGAGCCGTGGCGGCGGACGAATGGAGGCGCGGATATACGCTGCGCCCCACGTCCATATACGCGCTCGAGGTCATGGCACCGCTTGGAGCATGAGGCAAGGCATGGCCTCGAGAGTCTCTACCCGTGTGAGTCCCGAGTAAGGCCAGACAACGAGGTTGTTCCGTCCAAGAAACGATGATACGCGGCATAGTGGTTCAATTACTTTGAGGCCACACCGCGAAAGCGATGCAAGAAGATCTTGTATCTCTCGCGATCGCATTCACGTTTTGGACGGAAAACCTCTAATCGCTCAGGTTCCGCAAGCTCAAGGCGCGTTGCGACACTCGCCTTGAACTTCTTTGTCGACTCATTCCGAGGCTTGATAGGATAAAATGGCCACGCCTTTTGTCGTTGTCTTCACGCCTGCCAGCTTCAATCCTCTCTTATCTTGTTCCTTAAAGAGTCGTTTGCCCTGACCCAATACGACCGGATGAACCATAAAGTGATACTCATCGATAAGGTTATGCTCCATCAAGCTGCGAATCAATTGACCGCTACCATAGATCAGAAATTGATGATCCGTTTCCCGCTTAAGTCTAGTCACTTCTTCTACAATATTGCTTTTGATGAAACTGGCGTTCCATTGAGGTTCTTCCAGCGTGGCGGTGGCCACATACTTGGGCATTCCATTCATCTCGTCGGCGCCCTCCCCCTTCATCTTGGGCCATGCTGTGGCAAAACCTTCGTAAGTAACTCGGCCCAGAAGAAGCGCGTCGCTCGGATAGAACACTTCGCGTTGGAAATTGGCCATTTCATCATCCCAATACGGCATATGCCAAAGCCCCGGCTCCTCCATGATTCCGTCCAAAGATAAATAGATCGATGCGGTGATTCTTCCCATTTTCAATCCCTCTTTCATTTTAGAATTCTTACAATTCGAATACATCAATTGAGAATGATTGGTCTACTATTGAACTCGGACTCTGCTCTTACAACGTACTGGAATCGATAGAATCGACGGTTCCGGTAAACTTTTTTATTTTCTTAGTGGCGTCTTTGATCCGCCGGATGAATGATGCCACAAGAAAGGAGAGAATGACGGCGGTACAACCCGACATGATGAACTTCGCGATCGGATGCCAAGCCAAATCGCGAAGCGCATAGGCCACATAGGTCACAAACAGCGCATGAAGGATATAAACGAGAAACGCATTGGCGGAAAGCCAGCCGCTAAGCTTCGTTGCCGCGCCGTTCCAGCGTTCGCGAAACCACACCAGCAATACGTAAGAGATCCCCAATCCCATGAGCGGATCGATCAGCGCGTAGAAAGCGGATTGCCAGTTCATTCCTCCCATGAATACCGAAACATCTCCCTCCATTGCGCCGCCGAGCGCCATCCCCGCGGACATCACGAGGATCAGCGCTAAGTACGTCCATTTCCACTTCCGGGCTGCGTTCTCATGGAGCTGCCGCAGCCAATTCGCGCGATAGGCCGCAATTCCGGCCATAAACAAGCCGATATAGGCCGGGAAATAGCCCAATTGCAGATGGATCCATTCCGTTCCGACGGGGGATGCCAAACGTACCATAAAGTTCGCCAATGCGACGATTCCAACGTACAGGGCCATCAAGCTCGGCGTCAGCGCCAAAGGTTTGCCGCGGCGTTTGCTCGCGGTCAGGGCACGAAATACGGCATACGCCGCGAAGAACAACAGCAGCGCCTCCAAATACCACAACGGCCCAACCGCAAATTCGCGAACGCCTTGAAACGGATGTCGGACGGCTTGCTCCCGTATAAACGCGCCCAGCGAATCCTTGTAGCCGGAAGCTACGTACCCAAGAAGAGGGGCAATGACCAGCATGAAGAAAAGAATCGGGATGCCAAACCGGATCAGGCGCGACTTCAGGAATCGGAAACCGCCTTGTCGATCATAAGAAGCGGGCGTAACATAACCGGATATAAAGAAAAACAACCCCATAAAAAACGATTGGTTAACGGCGGTGAATGTGGATAGCAGCGCGTTGACTGCAATATTGTCCTGATGCTCATAATAATACCAGCTTCCTGCCCCTCCATACGTAATGGCTGTGTGATGAAAGACGACAAGCACCGTCAGAAATACTTTTAACCGATCCAGATAAAGTAACCGTTTCTCCATTTTAGCCCCCCTTTATCGATCTCATGTTTTACGGTAACACGGCAACTAAATAAGATCACCGAAAGAATGGGGCGCAACCGCGCAAACCTTCTTTCGGTCGCGCAAGAATAATCTCGGCTGTTCCCTCATTCGGTGCCCCTTGATAGCGGATGTGGTAAAGTAAGGATGATTCTCATGCACGATCTCGGGGGAATTCGATATGAAACATATCCTATTGGTAGACGATCATCGGACATTTATGGCCGGCACCGCCATCATACTGGAGAAGCAAGGCTTCCGCGTGACGACTGCAGCAAGCGGCGCGGAAGCAATCGCGAAGCTGGAATCGTGTATGTTCGATCTGTACGTGTACGATCTGAAGCTGCCGGGCATGAACGGCTTCGAATTGACCGAAGCAACGCTGGAGCGCCATCCGGAAGCGATCATTGTCATCTTGACTGGCGAGGACCTATCGGAGCATTACGACAGGCTGATCGACATCGGGGTTGTCGGCATCTTGGAGAAGTCGCTCGGCGAGCCTGAATTTATCGGCAGCCTTCATTTGGCCATGCAGCACTTAACCGTTCTTCCTGTTCATCTCGCCAGGCGGCTGAGAACCAAAGAAAGCCGCTATACCGACCCCATCCCGGATGCCGGCGGCCTGAATCGGACTTTAACGGTTAAAGAAGTTGAAGTCTTGAAGCTGATCGCGCAAGGGCATAAAAATAAAGACATCGCGGATCGGCTTTTTATGAGCCAGCGCAATGTCGAATATATGATCTCTCGTTTGTTCGAAAAACTGGGGGCATCCTCGCGACAAGAGGCCGTCATGAAGGGGATCGAGTCGAAGTGGTTGGTTCTGGACGCATGACGCTGGGATGGAATCCCTGCAGGTGCTTGTCCTTGCCTGCTAGATCGGTAAAGAACAACGCACCTTGGTCCCTTGACCGAGCGCCGACTGCATGGAGATATCCCCTCCGAGCATGAGAACCCGTTCCGAAATGCCTCTTATGCCAAGCCGGCTGGAAGACAACGCGACGTCGGTCTCCATGCCTTTGCCGTCATCCGCATATCGGATATGCAAAACCCACTCCTCCTGTCCGATCTCCAAGGTCACCCGGCCCGCATCCGAATGCTTCACTGCATTGTTAATCAGTTCTTGTACGATCCGATAAATCGCCGTCGTTTGCTCGTCGCTCAGCGGCGCGGTTATCGGCAAGGCGCGAAAATCCAGTTGGAAATCCGCCCGCAGTCGGGTCTTCTCCACCAAATGGGAAACCGCTTGCAGCACCCCGTGTTCGGACAGGAACGGCGGTATCAATTCATGGCAAGTTTCCCGGATCACAAATTCGGCGTTATCCACCGCGAGACGGATTTGCTCCTTGTCTTCTTGCATCCATCGTTCGGCCGGCGTACGATCCAATAATCGACGGATATGAAGCAATTCTTGCAGCGCTTCATCATGAAGATCGGAGGCCAGCCTTTTCCGCTCTTTCTCCGCGATCTGCATAAACAGCTTCGAAAGCCATGGGGCACGCTCCGTTTGCTTTTGCTCCATTTCCTTTAATCGGCTCTCCAGCAATTGAAAATATTCGTAAAAAATCGATACGTATTTCGACATGAGCAATAGCGCGAACTTATCCCGTTCCTCCAGCGAGATCGGATCGCCGTCCGCAGCATATACCGCCAGAAAAAGCCTCGTCTCGTCCGTGCCTCCTGCAGCCCCCAGCACCACCCGGGGAGTCAGGATCGCCTCTCCCGAAATCGTCCGATTGCTCCTGGATCGCAGCGTTTCGCCGATGTCCCTTTCCCGAGAGGAAGGACCGTCGATTCCTTCGAAACCGACAGCGCCGCTGGCAGTATCGTACTTTACCAAAGCAAAGTCGTTCGGCTTGAAAAAGCGTTGTCCTTCCCGGACAACGCTTTGCTCCAAATCGGCGACCCGATAGGTCCGCAGCAGCACGGACAACAGTTGGTCCAACCGTTGCCGGGTGTCCACCTCCTGCGCCAAAGCGGCATTCTTCGACCGCAGCTCATCGGAGACGGTCTTGATGTCTTTCATCGTTTGGATAAACCTATGGAAAAAAACGACCCCGAATACGGTCAAAAGCGCGAGCAGCGCCCAAGGGAACGTATCCTCCAGACATTCCTCCCAGTACGCCATTCGATACCCGATGTTGCGCCCCATTACGGCTTCCCATACATCTTTCACCGGATCGGGCAGAAGGACGAGCGAGAACAAGAAGAATCCGGCCGCAATCCGCCGGAATTCTTCCCGATGCTCCTCCCGGCGCAACAAAGAGATGATTTGAGAAATAAAGAGCGACATGGTGAAGAAAACATGAATCAGGAACAATCCCTCTAGGATGTGGAATGAAAAATCGCTCGCGGATAGGATCAAGGCCGACATAATCGCCGCCCAAAGCAGTCCGCCTGCCCGGATGAGCGCGCGGGCGATCGGTTTGTTCGCGGTTTGCAAGTAGGAAGCGACGTAGGAGAAGATCAGGAAAGTAATGAGGCTTTTGATGGCCAGCGAGCCATGAGGAACGTCCGGGAAAGCGCCGAACAACAATGATTTCTCTTCCCAGTCCCAGAAGAGCTGCAGAGAAGTCAATAAAGAGATCGTCCCCAGAACGAGATACCCCCGCTCCCGGGGGAGAACGATAAACATCGCCCAGAAGACGACCGCTACAAAAACAAAAAGAAGGACGAAGGCGGCATCGTCCAGATGTCGGCGAAATACTTGAAACGGTTCCGTGCCGCCCTCGATGGGCTTCATCAGCGATAAATTGATCCAACCGTTGATTCCGAAGAGGAGGATCGCTGCCAACGCTACTTTCACCATCGTTTTAAACGTCGTCATGCGACTTCCCCTTTTCCATGGGTCCCGCGATTTATTTCACCGATTCCGCGACGCGGAATCCGCAATTGCCGGTGGAGCTGTCGGGGGTGTTCGAGCTTCGGGCGGCGACCCGGTATCGGTTGCAGTAGGAGCGGTGGCACAAATAAGAGCCGCCCCGCGTCGATCGGACGCCCGTAGGCCGGTCGAATCTCGGATTCGCCCGGCCCGTCGACGCATGATAGGCGGGCGAGAACCAATCCGCGCACCATTCCCACACGTTGCCGACCATATTGTACAAGCCGTACCCGTTGGGCGCGTAGGCGTCGACTGGAGCCGTGCCGGCGTACCCGTCGGCGGCGTTGTTCTTGACGGGGAACTTGCCCTGCCAGATGTTGCAGCGGTGTTCTCCGTCCGGCTTCAGCAGATCGCCCCAAGGATAGGTTTTGCCGGACAGTCCGCCTCTCGCCGCGAATTCCCACTCGGCCTCGGTCGGCAGCCGCTGCCCGGTCCAGCGGCAATAGGCGGCGGCGTCGTTCCAGGAGACGTGGACGACGGGGTGGTCCATCCGGTCCGCGATTCCGCTGCCGGGTCCCTCCGGCCGGAACCAGCAGGCGCCGTCGACCGCGTGCCACCAAGGCGCCTGGCTCGGCACCCGGCCCGGCTCCCGCATCGCCGAATCGGGGATGAACAGGTGGAACACGAACGACCATCCGAACCGTTCCGCTTCGGTGACGTATCCGGTCGCCTCCGCAAATGCCCGAAACTGCGCATTCGTCACCGCACAGGCGGAAATCCGAAAGGGATCGACCCTGACGCTCCGGGCAGGACCTTCGCCGTCGGCCGGGTACCCCTCCGACGCGCTTGTCCCCATCGTAAACGTCCCGCCGGGCAGATCGATCATCCGATGGACTCCCTCCGGTCCGGGCTTCCCGGCAATCGTGAAGAGAGTTGGTGTAAGAGGGAGCTCCGGGATGGCGTCCCCGAGCTCGGGCGGACGGCTGGCGGAGCAGCAAGATCGGATCGGCAAGTTTGAATTCACTTGTATTCATCTCCTAGCGGCGGGAAGTCGGATTCGTCCGGCTTAGCTGTAGACCGCGATGCCGACCAAGCCCGACAGGATCAGCACCGAAAACGGATGCTTATGCAAAAAGATCAGGGCGCACAACGAGCCGGCGAAAATCAGCAGCTGGCTGTTCGCGAACGCGGTGAAACCGTCAAACAAGCCGGCTTGCCCGGCAAACGAAACGGCCGCGAAGACGATCAGGCCGAAGACGGCGGGCCGAAGGCCGTAAAACGCCGCTTTGGACATCCGTTGATGCCGCAGCCGAGAAAACATTCGGCCGGCGGCCACGATCAGGACGAACGAGGGCAGGACGATTGCCAGCGCGGCGACGGCCGACCCGGCCAAGCCTTTGGTGTGGTAGCCGACCGCCACTGCGAGATTGGTCGCGATCGGACCGGGGGACATGCCGGCGACCGCCACCAAGTCGGAGAACCGGTCCGCGCCCATCCACAGATGGCGAACGACCGCTTCCCGATGAAGCAGCGGAATCATCGCGTAGCCGCCGCCGAACGAGACGAGGCCCGCCAGGAAAAAGGTAACGAAAAGGGAAAAGAGCATCGCGATTCTCCGTTCGTACAAATTATATCATATAGTCCGGCGCGGGCATCTCGTCCAACGGTTTGGTAGGCTTGCCGAAGCGGTCCCGCAGCTTCACGACGGCGATCCCGGCGATTGCGCCGAAGACGATGATGAGCAGCGGATGGAGCCGGGCGAACAGCAGCAGCAGCCCGACGGCGGCAATGGCGCCGGTGGCGAAGTCGACGATCGAAGTGCGGCAAATCCGGATGGCGCCATAGACGATCAATGCGGCGACGGTCGCCCGGATCGCCGTGAAGGCGGCTTCGACTTTGGCATTGTCTTTGAATTGGACGTAAAAGACGGAAAGGGCGATCATCAGGCAGAAAGAGGGGAACAGCATGCCGAACAGCGCGGCGAGCGAGCCGCGAAGGCCGGCGATCCGATAGCCGATCATCGCCGCAGAATTGGCCGCGACGGCGCCGGGCACCGACCCGGAAATCGCCCAAATGTCGGCGATCTCCTCGGGGGGCAGCCATTTCTTTTTCTCGACGACTTCGCGTTCGATCACGGGGATGAGCGCGTAGCCTCCCCCGAAGGTGAAGGGTCCCATTTTCAAAAAGGCGAGGAATATCGAGCCCGTTAATTTCCACGTTGCATTCATCTTGTATGCCCTCCTTGTTCCTCCAGTTCATTATACCACCTTTATTCCAAAACGGAATAAAGTTCGAAAGAATGCGTTTAAGCGATGTCCGGCGATGCGATGGCGAGTTCGATCCTGTGATAAACTAAGCGGGGGACGCGATTGGAGACACCTCTGTCGTGATTCTGCCCCTTTGAGTTACAAATAGTGACATGAAATTTCGAGTGTATCCGGTTGCACGATTTTCAGAAAAAAATGAAAGCGAACCCATCGGAAATGAAAACGGTTAGCCGAAATCCAAGAGACAAAAAATAGCTAACAAAAACAAAATGAGGCCATTTGAATGTGATTTTATTTTACATATGATTGCTTTAAGCCAATCAGCTTCGCAACTGGGGAGGATCAGAGAGATGAACAAAAGACATGCAGCTATCGGAATGGCGTTGACGCTCGGCACGGGATTGTTGGCGGGGTGCGGCGGGAAGGACGACAACGCGGCGAATTCGCCGTCGGCATCGGCATCGGCTTCGCCTACGGCGTCCGCCGAAACGGGAGGCGCCCAAGGCGGCGGTTCCGCGCTCAAGGGCTCGATCACGTGGGCGACGCACCGCACCGAGCTGGTCGATACCGACCTGAAGAAGTACGTCGATGCGTTCCAGGCGAAATACCCGGGCACCGAGGTCAAGATCGAAGGGCTGAAGGATTACGAGCAGACGATCCGCGTGCGGATGGCCGCCAACGAGCTGCCGGACGTGCTGTCCCTCGTCGAGACGACGAAGCCGGACCTGCCGAAATTTTACGAGCCGCTCGACGATCTGGGCTTGAACGACAAGATTTACTTCAAGGAATACAACTCCTACGAAGGCAAGCTGTACGGCATTACGCAGCAAGTGGCGATCAACGGCTTGCTTTACAATAAGAAGGCGTTCGAAAAAGCCGGCATCGCCGAACCGCCGAAGACGCTCGACGAGCTGTTCGCCGACGCCGAAAAGCTCAAAGCCGCGGGCATCGTTCCGATGGCCACCGCGTTCAAAGACGCCTGGACGCTCCAATACTGGACCGACCCGGCCGAGTTCATCTACGGCAGCACGAATCTGCGCAACGACAAAATCAAGACGGATACGCCGTTCACGACGGACAACGCGTACGGACAAGGTCTCGGCATCCTGAAGCAGCTTTACGACAAGGGTTATTTGGAGAAGGACGTCTTCTCGGCCACTTGGGATCAAACGCAAAAAGATCTCGCCACCGGCAAAGCTGCGATGATGTACATCGGCAACTGGGCGATCTCGAACCTCGAGAGCAACGGTCTTTCGCTCGACGACATCGGCTTCGTTCCGCTCCCCTACGACAACAGCGGCACGTACAAAGGCATGATGCGCAACGACTGGGCGTACGCGGTCAGCTCGACCAGCAAAAACAAGGAGCTCGCCAAGGCGTTCGTCAAGTTCATGATCGAGGAGTCGGGCGACTACGCCGATCACAAAATCATCTCGCCGCTTAAAGATCAGGAGCAAAGCCTGAAGCAAATTACGGATTTCATGAGCTACAAGCCGACCATGCTGGAGGCGCAATCCGTCAGCGAAGACGTCACCGCGGTCGAGAACAAAATGCAGTTCAACCCGTTCAAGTTCATCCAGGAAGTGACGGTCGGCAAAATGCAGGACGTCTTCGACGGCTACAACAAGAAGTGGAAAAACGCCAAAACGGCGCTGGGCAAGTGAGTTAGATCCATCCGCGCCGAGCGCGGACCTACAGACCGACAAAATGGATGACCGGTCCCGCGGATCGTCCATTTTGTCGTCTTTGCTAGTCATACAGAATTTGTAAGTTTTCACATCTTTCCATTTCTGTATGACCGACGATAAAAACGTGTCGCCGTCTAGGAAGACGGCAAAGCCGTTTTTACTTGCAGCAGCACGAAAGGAGTGGAAGCGGTGGGCAACATGTCCTACGCCTTGCAAAAACGAATTCTCATCCTGTTGTTCCTGCTCGTCCCGATCGCCCTGCTGGCGGTATTCGCCCTTTATCCGGCGGCTTACCTGGTATATCTCAGCTTGATGACGTGGGACGGCTTCAGCCCGGAGAAGACGTGGGCGGGGCTTAGCAACTATAAGGAAGTGTTCTCCAACAAGGAGATCTGGCAGACTTTCTTGCACAACTTGGTCTACCTGCTCTGGGGACTGATCCAGAACGGACTCGGCTTGTTCTTCGCGCTGCTGCTCAATTCCCGGCTGAGAGGTCGCAACGCGTACCGCGTCATGCTGTTCATGCCTTATATTATGAACGGCGTCGCCGTCGCTTATATGTTCAACTACGTGTTCAATTCCGAATACGGGTCGCTCAATACGCTGCTGCGGACGATGGGGCTCGACTCGCTGGCCATCAGCTGGTTCGGCTCGCCGGGGGCGGTCAACCACGTCCTGGGCTTCATTACGCTGTGGAAGTTCATGGGGCTCAACATGGTCATCTACTTGGCCGCGCTGCAGTCGGTGTCGTCCGAGATCGTCGAGGCTTCCCTTATCGACGGCGCTACGCGGCGCCAGACGATCTTCCACGTCATCCTGCCGAACATCACCAAGGTCATCGAGCTGAACCTGTTCCTGACGATTATCGGGACGCTCGAAATCTTCGATTTGCCGTTTATTCTGACCAAGGGCGGCCCGCTCGGCGCGAGCGATACGTTCCTGACGAAGACCGTCGAGACGGCGTTCCACTTCAACAACTTCGGCATGGCTTCGGCGATGAGTATCACCTTGATCGCGGCGGTCATCGTCGTCCTGAGCATCCAGAGAATGGTCACGAGGAGGTGGGGTCAATGAGCGCGCGCAAGTTTACGCCGCTGTCGCTGCTGAAGCACGCGATCCTGTGGGTCGCCGTCGCGATCATCGTCTTCCCGCCGTACATTCTCGTGCTGAACGCCCTCAAGACGAAGCAGGAATTTGCCCAGACGAGCGTCTTCAAGCTGCCGGAAAACCTGTTTAACTTCGACAATTTCATCTCCGTCGTCGGCCGGGCCCATCTGGACCGCGCCTACCGGAACACGCTGATCATCATCGTCGTCGCCGTCATCGGCAACGTGGCGCTCGGCACGATGGTCGCCTACATCCTCGGCCGCTTCGACTTCAAGCTGAAGAAAGCCGTGATGGGCGCCTATATCGCCGTCTCGTTCGTGCCGACGATCACGACGCAGGTCGCGACGTTTACGGTCATCCATCACCTTCACCTTTACAACACGCTGTGGGCTTCGATCGTGCTTCACCTCGGAACGAACGTACTGCAGATCTTCATCTACCTGCAATTTTTGAACAACATTCCGAAGGAGCTGGACGAGGCGGCGATGATGGAAGGAGCGTCCCTGTTCCGCATCTACCGGACGATCATCTTCCCGCTGCTCACGCCGGCTACGGCCACGATCATCATTATCAAGACAATCGACATCTACAACGACATGTTCATCCCGTACTTGTACATGCCCGCGCAAAAGCTGACCGTCGTTTCGACCAGCCTGATGAATTTCTCGTCGGAGCGCAGCACCGAATGGGAGATGATGTCGGCCGCGATTCTGCTCATCATGGTGCCGATCGTCATCGTCTACCTGTTCTTCCAGAAGTACGTGTTTGCCGGAATCGCGACCGGTGCAGTAAAATAACGATACTTCGAAAGGCGGACAACAGGGGGAACGGGCATGCGGGGAAGCGCGGGGAGAGCGGCGAGACGGGTGTTCGAGGGATTGTGGGTTTCCTTCGCCAACCTGAACATGCAGCAGAAGCTGCTGGTCGTCTTTCTGGCGCTCGTCTGCCTCCCGCTGGTCATGATCAGTTACGCCTCCTCGAACGCGTACACGCGCTCGATCAAAGCGAACACGACCGCCTACGCCACCGAAATTACGTCCAAGATGGTGCTGCATCTCGACGACTACGTGACGGACCTGTTCAACATGTCGGCGATGCCGCTGTACAACCAGGAATTCCTCGAGTGGCTGGCCGATCCGGACACCACGCTCGCCAAGTCGCAGGGGATGGACCTGTATATCAGAAACCTGAACAAAATCAAGCCGGACACGGTGTCGGTCTACGTGTTCGACAATTACGGGCATATCGACTACAATATCAAGTCCGGCGGCAAACGCAGCAATCTCGAGCAGGTGTCGGGCGAGTGGGCGGACATCGCGAAAGCGGGGGACGGCCGGCCGATGCTCGTCAGCACGCAGGAGGTAACGACGGACAAGGAGGCGTACTACGCCTTCTCCGTTATCCGGCAGTTGAAGAGCGTCAAGACCGATTTCCATCCGATCGGCTTCATCGCGTTCGATACGAACGTATCCGCCATCAGCCGGCAAATCCGGGACGTGGACGCGGTCACGAAGGGAAAGACGATCCTCGTGGACGCGAACAACAAAGTCGTGTACGACAGCGACGGCGCGCTGACGACGCAGGATCTGTCCGGCGCCGAGTCGATTCGCCAAGCGACGGGGGACCGGGGCGCCTTTCCGATCCGGATCGAGGGCAGGGACTACATCTGCACCTACGCCAAGTCGTCGTTGACGCGCTGGAAGATGTTCGTCTACATTCCGCTGGAGGAAGCGACCCGCCAGGCGGCCGCGACCCGTTATGCGACGCTGCTCACGTCCGGCGTGTTCGTGACGATCGCGCTCGCGATCGCCATCGCCATCTCGTATGCGCTTACTCGTCCGCTTAGCAAGATCAAGACGCTCATGCAGGAAGTGCAAACCGGTAACCTGAACGTCAGCTTCAATCAAAAGTACCGGGACGAAGTCGGAATGCTCGGCCGCCACTTCAACATCATGGTGACCCGCGTCCGCGACCTCCTGGAAGAAGTGAAGCTGACCCAGACCCGCAAGAAAGAAGCGGAGTATGCGGCGCTGCAGAGCCAGATCAATCCCCACTTCATCTACAATACGCTCGAGATGATCCGGATGCGGGCCGAGCTGAACGACGACGAGGAAGTGGCGGAGATGACGTTCACGCTCGGCAAGCTGCTGCGGTACGGTGTCAACCACGAGGAGCAGCTCGCGACCGTCGGCCAAGAGCTGGATCACCTGAACAATTATCTGGCGCTGCAGAACATGCGGTTCTCGAACCGGTATCGCCTGGTCGTCGACATCCC
The DNA here is from genome assembly GCF_020731285.1 of Cohnella baijiui. Classification (GTDB taxonomy): domain Bacteria; phylum Bacillota; class Bacilli; order Paenibacillales; family Paenibacillaceae; genus Cohnella. The sequence goes on along the minus strand of NZ_JAJFOW010000002.1, from coordinate 408,977 downwards.
GGAGCGGGATCGCGCGCTCGGCTGCGTCAAACTGATGTTCCAGCCGATCGTCGAGAACGCGATTCATCACGGGTTCAAGCACAAGCTGGAGGGAGGCACGCTGCGGATCGACGTCCGGCACGAAGGGATGGACGTCGTGTTCACCGTCGCGGACGACGGAGCGGGCATGGACGAGGAACGGCTGAAGGCGCTGCGCGAGCATGTGGCCGGTCATCGGGCGCTCGCGGCACCGGGGCGAGGCATCGGCTTGCGCAACGTGCACGAGCGGATCAAGCTGCAGTACGGGGAGGCGTACGGCCTCCACATCGAGAGTCGGGCGGGCGAAGGGACCGTCGTCTCGATCCGGCTGCCCGCGATCCGAGAAAAGGAGGAGACGGAGCCATGTTGAAGGTTATGGTCATCGACGACGAGGCGCATATCCGGCTCGGCATCGCGAAGATTCTGTCCAAATACCCGGGCGGGCTCGAGATCGCGGGGCAGCATGCCAACGGGCTGGAGGCGATGGTGCAAATCTCGGGGATGGGGCCTGACGATCTGGACGTCGTCATCACCGATATCGAAATGCCGATGATGGACGGTCTCCAGTTCATCGAGCAGGCCAAGGCCCGGCTGCCGGACCTGTGCATCATCATGCTGAGCGGCTACAACGACTTCGAATACGCGCGGCGGGCGATGCGCGCGGGCGCGACCGACTATCTGCTGAAGCCGATGGACAAAGTCGAAGTGTTCCGCCTGCTGGACCGCTGCGCGGCGCGCAAGCCTACCGCGACCGGCACCGCGGGCGAAGGTGCCGCCGCGCCAACCGCCGCCGCGCCGCGGCCGGCCGAAAACGCAACGACGGAGCGAATCCGCAAGCTGATCGACCAATCGTATCATCGGGACATCGATCTGACCTACATCGCGGATCAGGTCGGCTTCAACGCCAGCTACATCAGCAAGCTGTTCAGCCGGGAACGGGGGGAGACGATCACCGATTACCTCAACCGGGTGCGCATCGGCAAAGCCAAGCAGTTCCTCCGCGATCATCCCGGCCTGAAGGTGTACGAGATCGCGCATCTCGTCGGCTACGGAGACAAGATTTATTTTCAAAAGCTGTTCAAGCGGATGGTCGGCATGACGCCGCTCGAATACCGGATGGGGGCCTCGGGCGGGGAGGAGAGCGATCGCAAGCCCGGCTCGCACGCCCATTAACGCGGCGGATTTGCACATTTTTAAGGAAAGCGAAAAACAGCTTTACAATTGCTTCGGCATTCGGTATGATATCCCTTGTCGTCGCAAAGAGGAACGGTAACAACCGGGACTCGCGGCATGCGGTCGTGGCGGAATTGGCAGACGCGCTGGATTCAGGTTCCAGTGGTAGCAATACCGTGGAGGTTCGAGTCCTCTCGACCGCACCACCTAAGAATGAACGAGCTCTTGAATCTGTCCTTGTGACGGTTCAGGAGCTTTTTGCATGTTGGGATTTGTAAGGTGTTGCTCATGACTTGCGCCGACAAAATCTTTGAACTGTAGTCAAGATGAGCATAAATGTTAGCCGTCGTAGAATAATGGCTATGCCCGAGCCATTATTGAATGTCCTTCATAAGACGAATTGTGTGCTGTCCGATCATGAAGGAATTGCTTCGGATTGATCCGGATCAAACAATCGAGTGGCATTTGGATATTAAATTGGACTGCGAAGGTTAATACGCAGGTTTAATATTGAATACTCGTATTCGTTGATTTGTATGGTACAATATGGCTGTCTATCCCAATCCGTTTGCGATTTGGCGAAACCATTGGATATGATGATTCGAACGAAACTCTTCTAACGAAGGGTTTTTATTTTTACCGTGATAGAGGACGATCATTCAAATGAGGGGGAATTTGGAATGACATCAAAGAAACACCGGCGCTCCTCACTCGGAGATAAGGAAAAGGAAACGCTGAAACAGACGGTCTGGCTTGAAACGCTGCAGCCGGAGGATACGATTCCCTATCTGAGAGAGATGTATTTCCCGCCTTATATTACACTGGCACACGTTTTTAATGCTGAGCCGGGGTGGTCGCACCAGCCGCGTAAGCAGTCACAATACCAGTTTCAATATGTTGTGGAGGGAACAGCGGAGTACGAGATCGGAGGTCAGCGTATCGTCGCGACTAAAGGCGACTTGGCGCTATATTACCCGCAACAGGTTCATGCTGTTCGGACAATTCCCGGCGAACCGTATATTTGCGTCTCCATCGTGTTTCATTTCGGCACGGCAGAGCTGCCGCTGAGCGAGCTTCTGCCCAACAATCTTGGCAATTTCAAGCATCATCTGGTTGAACAGCAATTGATGCAAATTCCCGCCATATACCATAGTACTGAGCTCGGAGATCGTATGATGTCCCAAGGGCTCCTTTTACAGATATTGGGACAATTGATCCAGAAGGCAGCTGTTGGTAATGATCTGTCCCATAAAGTTTTGAAGACAAAAGCAAATTTGGTTCAAATTCAGCGGTACTTGATCGAACATTTTACACGCAACATTTCTCTTGAAGAGCTAGAGAGGGTTTCCGGATACAGCCGCAATCATCTAGTTGAGCAATACAGGCGGCAGTTCGGCGTTACTCCGTTCGAGCACATTCGCTTGCTTCGTGTCGAGAGGGCAAAGCAATTGGCGTTGAACACCGGGCTGTCGATAGGCGAAATTGCTGAGAAAGTCGGCTACGGCGACGTTCACGCGTTCGGGAAAATGTTTAAAAAAATGACGGGCGTCAGTCTAAGTCAATTTTGCGCATCTCTAGTTATCAACAAGCCGTGATATTGGATACCAAAAAGGGATATGAAACGAAGACTTTCCGATTGTAAGCGTTATATAATTTGGCTAACAACAAAACAAAACGACATCATAGTGAAAAACGAAGGGGTGGCAAAAGTTGAAGAAATCAGGAACTCAGTTCAAATGGATCACGATTGCGCTTTGTTTTATCCTGGTGTTTACTTTAGCGGCTTGCGGAGAAAAGAAGGCAGCGAATGCAGGATCTGAAAATACAGAAAATTCGGAAAAATCGGAAAACAATACTGAAAATGTGAATCCTAAAAGTGATGTCAAATTGACGATGTGGGGATTCAAGGTTGCATTCGACCCTGGATTCAAAGCGGTTGCAGATGAATTCAAGAAAAGAACGGACGTTACGGTGGAGACCCAAATCATTACTCCGGACGACGCGTACAACCAGAAGGTCCAAGCTGCCGCCACGGTGAACGATTTGCCCGACTTGTACTTGTACTGGAACGGTCCGGCTGCCGGGTCATTTGATGGAACCGCTTACGAATGGAGTCAGGAGTTAAACGCGAATCCCGAATGGAAAAACAGCTTCTTCCCGTCCGCGTTAGCCGGACAAACAGTTGCCCAAGCAAATATCGATGAATGGCAAAAGGATGAAAAGATAAGCCAATGGCTGAAAGACCGCAAGGTGGATGAGATTTTCGGCCTGCCGATCGACGTAGGAACGTTCTACACCATCTATGGAAATGCCAAGCTGCTCAAAGAAGCGGGCGTCCCGACCGACGCTCCGGCAACCGTCGAAGAGTGGATCGAACGGATGAAGATGGTCAAGGAAAAAACGGGAAAAGCCGGCTTCGTCTTCTCCGGCAAGACGGATTCCGTCTACGAGAACTGGATGGCCAATTTCCAGGATTACATGAAAAACGGGGAAGAAAGCTTTACAAAGCTGATGAATCGCGAAGGCAATATGTCAGACCAGCAACATCTCCAACAGCTCAAATTCATCGAAGATCTGGCGAAAGCGAAGTTATTCCCCGATGGTATGGTCAATCTCGACATCGACCAGTCGGATCAGCTCTTTGCCCGCGGAGACGCGGCCTATTCGCTGGGCGGAACGTTCACGTTCGCGAATTTCTCGGCGTTGGGCATGAAGTCGGAAGACGTAATCAGTTTTCGCGTGCCTGCTTACGCCGGTTCGGTGAAACCGGACGTTACCGCGGTTCCGTTCGGACTTGTGCAACTGATCGTCAACAACAAGAAAAAGCATGTGAAAGAAGCAGTCGACTTCGTTAAGTTCCTTACTTCCGAAGAAGGAATGGTACTCTATGCGAACGCGGCATTCGACATTCCGTCCGTTAACGTGCAGGACAAATCGAAGCTGCATCCGGCAATCGAATCGATGCTGTCTTCGTTATCGATGGAAGACAACTGGTGGTCCCAGAATGGACCGATTCGCGACAAAGTATTCACGAATCCGGAGTGGAGAAAGTTCCACGAGCTGAAGCAGAAAGTGCTACTCGGTTCCCTCACAGCCGAAGATGCGGCGAAGTCATTCGACGGTACGGTGGCAAAAGAGAAAGCGAACGAAAAAAAATAAAGCAATGCAGGTGGAGGGCTTAATTTCCCTCCACCTGATTTCTCTCCTAGAGTAGGTGCTAGTAAATGAACAAAAGAAAAGAAATGGTCGCCGGGTATGCGATGATCGCGCCGGCAATCCTTTTATATCTAATGGTCGGATTGGTCACGCTTCTGTTTTCGATTTGGATAGCTTTTCAACACGTGAATGCGGGCTCGCTGATCTCTTCTGCCAAATTCGCCGGGTTCGATAATTTCAAGGATTTTTTATGGGGCGGAGATTCGGTCGCGACCGGCATGTTCTTTAGCGCGATCAAGAACAATTTGATCATCGCTGCATCTCTCATCGTGATCGTCATTCCGCTTTCCCTTGTGCTTGCCGTTTTGCTGCAAAACATCAGATGGTTCGCGAAGGGATTCCGGACGATTTTTCTTATCCCTATGGTGACTGCGTCCGTGGCCATTTTTTATGTATGGCAGGGCATTTATGACCCGGCGGGCGCGCTGAATACGACGTTGTCCGCCTTCGGGCTGGACGCGCTCGTGGCGAAAAACGGCTGGCTTGGGGAAATCAATACCGCGCTGCCCGCGATCATCGCGCAAACGTGCTGGGGAGCCATTCCTGCGACGCTCATTTTGTACGTAGCAGGACTGCAGTCCGTCGATACCCATCTTTACGAATCGGCCGACATCGACGGCGCGACTGCACTTCAAAAGCTGCTGCACATTACTTGGCCGGTGCTTCGCCCGATTACCGCGATCGCCGTCATTATGACGATTAACGGGGCGATGCAAATCTTCGATAATATATGGCTCATGACCAAGGGCGGACCGGCGGGATCGACACAGGTCGTCAACGTGCTTGTTTATCAGGACGCTTTTGCATCGGGCAAATTAAGCAGGGCGAATGCCATGGGATGGACCGTATTCCTCGTTACCTTCCTGTTCTCGTTAATCAGTCTAAAAGCTCTGCGTAGCAAAACGTAAAGGAGGACGGTTCATGTCAAACAAATCGCTCAAACAAATAACGATTATGGCCGTTCTTATCGTCTGGTCCGCTATATGCTTATATCCGCTTCTTTGGATGATCGGAGCATCGCTGAAGAACAGTCAGGAAGTGATGCAATCGTACTCTCTCTTTCCTTCGGAAACTTGGCATTGGGGAATTTTCGTCGACGTCTGGAACAAACTGAAGTTCTTCAAATACTTTACGAATAGCGTAAACGTTACTTTCTTCACCTTGATTGGCGTGAATTTCATTTATTCGCTCGGAGCTTTTGCGTTCGCGAAGCTCGACTTTCCCGGCAAAACCGCCATATTTTATGGATTTCTGGCGATGATGTTTGTTCCGGGCATTACGATTTTGATCCCGCTCTATTTGACGGAATATTACTTGGGTATTCTGAACTCGCATCTCGGACTCATTTTACCTATGGTTAACGGTGCGGGACCATTCGCCATGTTTCTGTTTCGCAACTATTTCCATTCGATTCCGCATGAGATCTACGAGTCGGCTAAGCTGGAAGGCTCGGGGTTGTTTCGGATCTGGTGGCGAATTTATTTCCCGCTATCGCTTCCCGCCGTTGCGACCATCACAATCATGAATTTTCTCGGCTCGTGGAATACGCTCGTTCTGCCCATGGTCATGTTGACGAACAAAGATTTATTTACGCTTCCGTTGGCGGTTATGTTGCTTGACTCCGGCGTGTTCCGTCAATGGAACGTGCTGATGGCCGGTTCGCTTATTTCCATCGCTCCCGTCATCCTGGTCTTTTTCTTCATGCAGAAATATTACATTCAAGGCTTGTCCTCCGGGGCTATCAAGTCTTAAACACCAATTTTCCTCAGGTGTAACGCCCTATGCCTTATATTCTATACAGATGGGATAGGTGTACAGTGAAGAAAAAAATAAGCTGGATCATGGCGGTGGTATTGTGTATGGAGATGATTTATAGCGGGTTTCTGATTTTGCCGGGAGCGACTCCGCAGGCTGCTGCCGCTCCAATGGGAGACGTGCTGAAACTTACGGTCGTTAACGACGCGACAGATACCGGAAACTACGATAAATATGTGCGTGTTAAGCTTTCCGTAGCGAGCACGACTATTGCTTCCGGCGACTATTTGGAATATGATGTCAAGCTGGATGGGGCGCCGAACTCTGCCGGAGCTGTCGATATTAAGTTCACCGACGGGTCCTGGTTAAGCGATGCTTCCGGATATTACGATCAGAACGGGATAGGCGGAAGCGCGACCAATTCGATCAAGAATGCCGCAAACCAATGGTATCACCGCAAGCTTAAACTCCCGGCGAGCGTGGTCGGCAAGACGATCGAAAGCTGGTCGTTATACGGACATAACAGCATTCCGAACGACGTATATTCGGCATACTACGATAATGTGACGCTCACGAACGGGAGCGGGACGGTGAAATTGACAGCCTACGGTAACGGACCCATTCCTTTTCAGAACGTCCTGAATTCGAATGGCATCGCGGCGGTTAAATTCGAGGGTTTGCAAGCTTCCTTTACGAAGGGGTTGCCATCCGGAGATGTCTTGCATTATAAAGTAACGAATAATTCAACGACGGGAACAAACAAGTATAGTTATCTCAAGTTTTCAAACGCTGGCGCGAATTCCTATGTTTTTACAGCATCCGATTACATTGAATACGATGTCCTGCTAAACGATTCGCTTGCTTATGGAGCTGGTGGCATCGACATTGTCAATACGGACGGTACCGCGTTCCGAGACGCTGCCGGATGGATGGATCAGCTCGGCAATGGCGGTCATCCGTCGACCGACATTAGTCGGTATGCCGCGGGCACATGGTTGCATCGCAAGCTGCAGGTTCCTTCGTCTATGGTCGGAAAAACAATCAGTTACTGGATGCTGGGCGGGGAGAACGACGACGCGAACACATCCTATTTGGCCATATATGATAATGTCATAGTAACGAACGGATCTGGAACAACCAAGCTGTCCGCCTATGCGGATGGGGCGCCTTCGCTTAACGTCTCGGCGCTGACCAGCAACGCTACGGGCACCTTGACGGCGGTGTCCTATGCGGACGCTACGGGAAGTCCTTCGGGTGATGTTCTCGGGTTTACGACCCAAATGGCGGCCGAGCCGGATTTCACCCCTTTCGGCTCCTATTCGAACAAGTACTCGTACTGGGCATTTTCAGATCAAGCTTATACGATCCAAAGCGACGACTATTTCGAGTACGACGTCAGTCATATCGATTTTACCTATAGACCGGGTTTTGCCGCCGATCTTCAGTTTACAGACGGTTCGACATTGCGAGATTCCGGCGCTTACGACCAGCACGGGTTGAGCGCTCACCCGTCGACCGACCTGCTTCGCTATACGGCAAACCGGTGGTATCACCGCAAAATCAAAATTCCCGCTTCCCTGGTCGGGAAAACGGTCTCCAAATGGATCGTTGCCAATGAAACGAACATGGGGAACGACTTCACGACAGGGTATTTGGACAATGTCACGATCACGAACGGCTCCGGTACGGTAAGAGCGACGGGCTATTCCGGAGGCAATCCGGCGATCAATCAGGAGATGTACAGGAATAACGCGATCTTCGCGCTAATGGCGAAAGAGCCTTTGGCGGGTTATGCGGCAGGGACGCCCGCCGTCGTGACCACGACTTTCCCTACTGAAGATGTGCCGATCGCCTCTTACAACGTCATGAATTTCGGCGCCGTCAGAGATGGGACGACGGATGACACTGTCGCGTTTCAACAAGCGCTGTTCGCGGCGGACCAGAACGGGGGCGGCGTCGTCTTCGCTCCGGCCGGTCAGTATGCGATCAAGGGACATCTTTACATTCCTTTGGGAGTAACCTTGCGCGGCGACTGGAAAAATCCCGACAGCGGCGGGCTTGGCCAAGGTACGATATTGAAAGCATACGAAAATAAAGGAAACGAAAATGGCGTTTCGTTCATCTCGATGTACGGCAGCTCGGCACTCACGAATGTTTCGATCTGGTATCCGGAGCAAAGCATGAGCAACGTGCAGGCATTTCCGTGGACGATTCAGGTACTGTTCCATGATAATGCGGCGGTGGAAAACGTCACACTGGTCAACTCTTATAATGGAATCAAACTGGGACCCAACTGGAATGAGCTGGAGTATATTCATAACGTGTACGGTACGATTTTGCACAAGGGCATCGAACAGGGATTCATCTCTGACGTATCCCGCATTGAAAACGTGAAATTCAAGCCCGATTACTGGAGCGCTTCCGGACTGGCAGGGTCCCCTTCTTCTCCAGCGGATTTGACGGCATTGAAAAACTACATGGTCGCCAATGCGGAAGGGCTGCGGATCGGGCGGGTCGATTTCGGCAATGTGTACGATGTGACATTGCGCTCATTCAAAATCGGCGTCAATCTCGCCTTTGAATTCTCGTCCTACGGAGGGCAGGCCGGCGGAACAGTTAATATGGCGAAGCTGGACATTGCCGAAGGGAATATCGGTGTGCTGGCCGATTATGCCAATGTCTCGGGATACACGATCAGCGATTCGTCTATTAAAGCATCAAGCGGTACGAACCCGATTGCGGTCAAGGTGACACCCCATTATGCCAATTACCTTGGAATCAGCAATAGCGTTGTTGGGGGATCCCCCCAAACTGCCGTGTTGAAAGAGGGTACGGGCACAATATCCCTTCAGAACGTTACGTTCGACGACTGGGGGTATTCCGGCGGAACATATGCCATCGAGGCGAAGGACGGAAGCTTGTCCGTGGCGGGCAGCACTTTCTCCAAAAACGCCAAGGCCATCCTGCTGGCGAGCGGTCTCAAATCCGCGACTGTCATGGGGAACTCCTTCAACGGCAGTCCTCAAATCGACAACACCAGCGGTCTGAACAGTACCTATTTGCAAATCGACCATACCGGATTCAGCTTCGACGCGCGTTCTTATTCTAGTCACATATACCGTCCGTCGATGCCGAAACCGCCGAATTCCAATTTCTACAACATCAAGTCTTCCCCGTACAATGCGGTCGGAGACGGCACGACAGACGACATGTCGGCCATCCAGAACGCGCTGAATGCAGCGTCGTCGGCTGGGGGAGGAACGGTGTATGTGCCTCCGAGCAAGTACTTGGTCAGCGGCACGCTGAGCGTTCCGTCGAACGTCGAGCTTCGCGGCGTGTTCGACACGGCGCATCATACGCTCGCAGAAGGATCGGTGCTGTTTTCGACCGCAGGCAAAGGCAACGCATCCGGCACGCCTTTCATTACGCTTGCGGCCAATAGCGGGGTAAGGGGATTGACCATTCACTACCCCGAACAAGATTACACGAATATAAGCGCCTATCCGTGGGCGATTCGCAGCAACGGCTCGAATGATTACGTCATCAACGTGACGTTCAGCAACGCTTACCAAGGGATCGATTTCGGGTTGACGAATAACGCCGACAATCACTATATTAGCGGAGTTCATGGCACCTTCCTTAAACAAGGCATATACGCTGGCAAAAGCCCGACTGAAGGCTGGTTGGAAAATATTCATATGAACCCGCACTATTGGTTCCGTTCGCCATTCATCGGCAGCCCGCAGGGGGACTGGTTTTCGACGATCTATCAGTATATGATGCAGAATCTTGGATCGTTCACCCTTGGGGAGACAGGGAACGAGCATGCCCTCTCGTTGTTCACTTTCGGAGGTGATACGGGGTTTCGGACGGAGGCCCAGGGGACAGGCAAAACGAACGCCATCGTTTACTTGCCGGGACTCGATTCCCAGAGAATGGGCGTGCAGGTCGATGAGTCCGGAACGAAAGGCGTGGATATGATCGGTGGCATTTTTTACACCGGGGGTACGGACAGCACACGAGGATACGTATATGTCGGCTCAAGCCATTCGGGTACGTTCCGATTGTTCAATTCCTTGGGAGGCGATCCGAACAGCAAACCGGTTGCTCCGTTCGAGCTTTGGGGAGGTACGAGCGTGATTCAGCAATATTATTTGCCGGGGCCGGGCTCTGATCGCAACTTTAAGCTATATGGAGGGGGGGGGCGGATCGATAATATCGTCTCGCCGATCATCACGTCAAGCGATGCTTACGTGGCGTCCGGGATCGCCAGCGCAAGGTTTATCGGCGGTACCTACAAGGGCGGCTTCGATATCGTCAATCAGGCCGGTGCAAGCGTGACTGTCACAGGGAATGTTAGCAGATAAGTGGCAGTGGCCGTAAATGTTGAAGGTAACGTCGAACCGTTCTAGTTGGTACCGTACGCAGTCATCTTCGTTCGACTCACTATTTTTTGAAGAGAGAAGTGGATCACTTGCTCAAAATCGTCATTATCGGCGGCGGAAGCGCCATTTGGACCAAAAATATTGTAGGAGATTTAAGCCTGACGCCAACGCTTCACGGTTCCGAGGTCGTACTCGTCGATATCGACCCACAGAGATTGGAATCCGCAGGCGCTCTTTCAAGGCGAATTTCTAATGATCTCGGAGCTGGACTTGAGATCAAGACTTCGCTCGATCGTCGGGAGGCGTTGGTCGGCGCGGATTACGTTATCATCAGCATCAGTGTCGGCGGCAACGACGCCTGGCTGCAAGATATCGAAATCCCTTGGAAACAATTCAACATTATGCAAACGGTAGGCGATACGATCGGGCCCGGCGGTATTTTCCGAACATTCCGGCATATGCCGGTCATGCTAGAAATCGCGCTGGACATCAAAAGCATATGCCCAGACGCGTGGACAATACAATTGACAAATCCGATGACGCCGCTTTGCCGAGCGATCGAGAAACGAGTCGGAATCAAAATGATCGGCTATTGCCACGGAGTACAGGATACGGAAGGCTATCTGGCTCATGAATTTGGGATTCGTCCCGATCAAATCGAGTTGTACGGTTACGGTGTCAACCATTTTTTATTTATTCAAAGCGTGTTGATCGACGGCAAGGATGGCATGAAGCGGTTCGAGGAACATGCGGAGTCGTTTCGGGTCAATCATCCTTCCCTCTATGAATTGTGGCGTGCTTACGGGTTGTTCCCGGTCAACTGGGATCGCCATCCGGTAGAATTCGTGCCGTTCTTCCTGAACGCCCGCAGAGAGTACGGCAAATCGAACGGATTGAATCAGGAAGCGACTTACAGCCACATTGAAGCAAGCCAAGGCATCGTCAATACGATCCTTGGCGAGTTGAACTCTCCGAACCCGATGAAAATCAATCACTCTTATGAAAGAATTATCGAAATCATCGAAGCGTTGCACACGAACAAAAATTATATCGTTCACGTCAATGTCCGCAATAATGGCGCAATTCTGAACTTGCCTTTCGAGTGTAATGTGGAGGTTCCAGCCGTCATTAACCGTCACGGCTGCCATCCTCTTGTAATGGGTGAATTGCCGCGTGGTCTCGATAGCCTTGTACGGAGAATCGCCGAAGAACAGGAGCTGATTGTGGAAGCATCGCTTGCCGGCTCCCGTCAGATTGCCGTGCAAGCGATAGCTATGGACCCGCTGGTGGGCGATGTTAAGCTTGCCGGGGAACTGTTCGATGCGATGTTTCAAGCGCAAAAATCTTACTTGCTTCAATTTTCTTGAACGTGAAGGAAGGTGTTCATCCATGAAGGGCGGTAAGACGGTTCACGTTATTTTCAAGACGCACTTGGATATTGGATTTACAGATTTGGCTAAAAATGTACTGGATAAATATTTGCATGATTATATTCCAAGTGCGATCGAACTTGCAGACCAGCTGGCCGCCGAAGGCGGGCCAACTGGGTTCCGATGGACAACCGGTTCATGGTTAATTAATGAATATTTGCGGCGCTCAAGCGAAGAGGAGCGAAAAAAGCTTGAAGATTCCATTGCCAAAGGTCATATCGTTTGGCACGGGCTTCCGTTTACGACACACACCGAATTGCTGGACCCCGGATTGTTTTCTTTCGGATTATCGATTTCCAAAAGCTTGGACCGAAATTTCGGCAAATCGACGATTGCAGCCAAAATGACCGATGTGCCGGGTCACACAAGAGCGATCATTCCCCATCTGGCCAGGCATGGCATCCGATATTTGCACTTGGGTGTGAATCCCGCTTCCAAAGTTCCTGGCGTGCCGAGACTGTTTGTCTGGAAAGGCAAGGACGGCTCGGAGATCGTCGTCAACTACGCGGACGATTACGGGAACGTGCTCGAGATCGACGGCTTCGATCATGTTATGGTTTTCGCCCATACGGGGGACAACTGCGGGACACCTTCCGCGGAAGAAATCAAAAGGACGTTTTCTGATTTGGCGGGCAGTTTTCCGGGAGCCGACATTAGAGCCTCGACGATGGATGCTTATGCCGAAGCACTGATGGCGGTGAAAGACCGGTTCCCGGTCGTGCATGAAGAAATCGGCGATACTTGGATTCACGGCATTGCCACCGATCCGAAAAAAGTCGCTCAGTACCGGGTATTAATGCGACTTCGTAATCAGTGGCTGGAACAAGAGCGATTCGATTTGGACGGAGATGAGTACAAGGAATTCTCCACAAATTTGCTGTTGATTGCCGAGCACACTTGGGGAATGGACGAGAAGACGCATCTTTCCGATTTTACCAATTATTCAATAAACGATTTTAAGGCTGCAAGAGCTCGCGATATCGTGACGAGAGAAGCGATTCCCGCCAAATATAGCTACTTTGGATACTTTTGGGCGGATGAATCTGCGCAGCCGACGGATCGACTGAATACGACAGACTTAGCTGCCAAGTCTTACCGAAAGTTCGAAAGCTCGTGGCAAGAGCAGCGAGACTACCTGGCTACGGCTATCCGTGCATTGGATGCCGACAAACAAGCCGAAGCAAGGAGGGCTTTTAACGAGTTGGAGCCGGTCCGTGCCGACTTTCAGGATGTCCCTTCGCTTGATCTTCAAAGGACCTATGACTTAGGGTGTTTTCAGGTAGAATTCGCCAGAGACGGCTCAATTGCCAGGTTGACTGATCAAAGCGGGAAAGCGTGGGCGAATGAGGACTATCCCCTGGGCGTCCTGCGATATGAAACGTTCGGGGTTGAAAACTATAACGCCTGGTTTGAACAATATATCGAAAATATCGACAAAACTTATATCTGGGCCGAATCCGATTTCGGAAAGCCCGGTATGGAATTTCTACGGCCAAGACCGAAAAATCAAAGGTATTCGCCCGCAATCGTAGCGCTGCGAACAACTTCTGGAGCACAAGCCGATCGGGCATCGGTTCTACTTGGCTTGCCAGCCAATGCAGTAGAACAGTACGGGGCTCCCAGAGAGGTCCAAATCGAGTATTTGTTTTATCACGAAACCGCCAAGATCGACGTAACGCTGCAATGGTTTGATAAGCAAGCTAATCGATTGCCTGAAGCTGTCTGGTTTTCTTTCGCTCCGAAAGTCGATAATCCAAATCTATGGATGATGGACAAGATGGGAGAAAGAATTTCCCCGTTCGAAGTCGTAAAGGACGGCAACCGGAATTTGCACGCTGTGAACACAGGTATCTATTACCATGGTGCAGACGGAATAGTCGTAATCGAAACAGCGGATGCGCCGTTGGTCGCACCTGGGGAAAGAAGGTTGCTGCAGTTTGACAATACGTTCGTGCCGCTCGATGGCGGCATGCACTTCGTGCTGTACAACAACCTCTGGGGAACGAACTTTCCTATGTGGTATGAAGAAGATGCCAAGTTTAGATTCTCTTTGCTTTTCCGGAATTCGAAGGGCAATACGGCATATGACCACACGGCTTCTTTTGCCGAATCGCTCGGCTTCACGTTTGACTGATATTCCTCGGAATGCCAGATAGCACGTTGAACGAACCGGTCAGCATGGTGGTGCGTGCTAGTTGTCGCGGCTTTGTTTACGATTTAATTGTTTGCTCAACGATTTCTGACCGAAGGCATCGAGCGCATTGGATTCGGCGGCGAATAGTGGGCTGCCGGGTTTTGCAGAATGGGTAAGGCCATAAAGGGATTCTCCTTCGACGGCGGCAACATTAATCCGACGATGGGAGAATCCCTATCTTAACATCAGACACGAATTCGATAAGAAATTATGTAAATCGTAGGAAATGACAAATTTCCGTCGTTTGTAAAACGACAATTCGAATCATGCTTGCTATTATTATAATATTCTTGACGGTAGCAACAAGAGAAGCAATTTTGAAATGAAGTGCGCCCACAGGCCAACTATCCTATATAATGGATTTAATGATTTTCAGAGATGCCTTGTAGCAGTATGAAAAGACGACGAAAAGTGCTGATACCCTTGATTCTATAAGGCTTTTCAGGGTTTTTTGGTTCCCTTAGAGGGATGTACATTCCACATGCTTCCCTTTAGCGCGTCAGTTTCAGGTTCCAGTGTTAGCAATACCGTGGAGGGTCGAGTCCTCTCGACCGTACCACCCTAAGAATGAACTAGCTCTTGAATCTGTCCTTGTGACGGTTCAGGAGCTTTTTGTTTGATTGGGATTTGTAAGGCGTTGCTCATGACTCGAGCCGACGAAATCTTTGAACTGTAGTCAAGTCGAGCATAAAATTTCAAACCATTCCAACATGAAATCTGAAAATAGAATACGGGTTGGGCTTGGCTGCCCTGATCCTACGAATCGACTGCCTTTCTACGGATTTCGAGACCCAGATTGGTCTTACCGGCGAGAAGAAGTAAAAAATTTCAGCATCATGTAAAGATCCTCTATATTTCGCTTCATTGGAACGCTTTAAAATGAAGCTGCGTTCTTTTGAATCTAGTATATGGACGGAGGATGAATCCATGAAGAAAAAGCTATTCATCAGGTTAATTGCAATTGTATTGTCATTTTTCCTGGTGATCTCATCAATGAGTATAGGCCGAACTAGGGTGGCGCATGGGGCCGATATGCCGGCTACTCTTGAAGTCACGCAAAACCAATTGTCTGGAGGAGAGTCGATCAACCTTTCACAGACAGGCAATGTGGATTGGCTGCATATGAAAGGGAATGGTGTCAATAACGTCACCCAGATTAAAAAAGCGGGTTCGAGCTCCGTTGCGTTTAACGTATATGGAACTACAGGGTTCGAAGGCAAGATGGATAGAGGGGGGGATGCGAATTATTTGGCATACTCCTGGAACGACGGTATGGCAGGTTATGAGACGGGCGCGAATGATACTGGTTTCATGGTCATGTTTCCGCAGAACCGCGGCCCGGGAGATGTTACGGATACAGGCTACGATATTACGGTAGCGCCGCAGCCTCAAGCATCGACGGTCGTATTCGGCATCGGCATGTGGCAGGCGGAAGTGGACGTGAACATCTATGCCAACGGCGCGCTTTACGAGACGAAGAAGGTAAGCGCGAATGGAGCTTCGCAGGCTTACAAGTACCAAATCAAAGTGCCTGCAGGGGTAACATTGAAATTGGAAGCCCGCCAAACCAAAACGCTCTCCCAATGGGGAAACATGAGCTTCTCCGGACTCGCTGTCGGCATTGCGGAGGAGGAATTTACTCTCGATGTGAAACAAAACCTATTGTCCGGCGACTATGCGATGAATCTATCCCAGATCGGCGATATCGATTGGTTGCATATGAAGGGCAACGGTCTCAATAACTTTACCCAAATTAAAAAAGCGGGTTCGAGCTCTATTGCCTTTAACGCGTATGGAACTGTGGATATTGAAGGCAAGATGGATAGAGGGGGAGATGCAAATTATTTGGCATATTCCTGGAACGACGGCATGGCTGGCTATGAAACGGGCAACAATGATTCCGGTTTCATAGTCCTGTTTCCGCAGAACCGGAATGCGGGAGCGGTAATAGGTTCAGGTTACGATATTACGGTAGCTCAGCAGCCTCGGGAATCAACGGTCGTATACGGCATCGGGATGTGGCAATCGGAAGTGGACGTTAACATCTATGCGAACGGCTTACTTTATGGAACCAAGAAAGTAAGCGCGGGATCAACTGCGCAAGTGTACAAGTACCAAATCAAATTGCCTGCAGGCGTAACGTTGAAATTAGAGGTCCGACAAACCAAGACGCTTGCTCGGGATGGCAACATGAGCTTCTCCGGAATGGCTGTCAGCAGCCAGGAGGTTGCTGAGAAAACGAATTTGCTGAATGCCTATACAGCAGTGAAAGATATCGTGCAAGGATTGTATACGGATGACTCGTGGCAGTCGTTCGTAGACGCAAGAGACGGGGCGAAAATCATCCTGGATAAAACGGACGCGACGCAAGCGGAAGTTGACGGAGCCATATCCGCACTCTCGGCCGCCCAAACTGCCCTTGTCAGAAGAGTAACGAATATCATGATCGATTATGCGGGGACCGTAAATGGAGAATACGAGTTGGGAAGCCCTGGCGATCAACAAGACCGTTATCAAACCTTCACGGCGAAAGAAAACTTCGATATGGAGCTCGTTCAATTCAAACTTAAGAAGATAGGGACGACTCCGAGCGATCTCGTTGTACGGCTATACAACACAACGGGGGTAGGATTGCCTACGGGTTCGCCGCTCGCGGAAGCTACGGTCAGCGAGAAATGGGTCGCCGATGGCGATTTTACGACAGCCAAACTCCAGTATGGTCTTGTCAAAGATAAACGGTATGCTATCGTGCTGTCGCAAACCGTACTGAATCGGGATCAATATCGCTGGCTCGTCATGAACAAGAACGTGGAGACGAACGGCGAATATTTCGGCAAGTCGGTGTCGGGCGCTTTCCAGCAAGAAGCTTGGCTCGGTACGGGGATATTGCGAATCGTAAAAAATACATTCGTCGATCGCACTGACCTGCAATCGCGAATCGAGGAGCTTCGCCAATACAGCAGCAGGCTGTACACCCTGCAGTCCTGGGCGGTATTGGAGAGCCAATTGCAGCAGGCGACCGCCGTTATGAACAATGTCGATGCCTCCCAAGAAGTGATGGATGCTGCGCTGGCACAGTTGGAATCCGCCGCAGCTCAATTGGAGCTGTACACAAGCTTAGAGAATATAGCGGCGCAAGTGGATGCGATTGGTCGCGCGGTTATCAAAGGGTATACCGAAAGCTCGATTAACGCTTTGAACGATACGCTAAATGTCGTAAAAGCATTGGATGTCAACGCTTCGGATACCGATAAAATCAAAGCGTATTCGAGTGTGATAAACACGCTTGCCAACCTTAAAGCGGCAGGGAAATACAAATACGAAACGAACGGGGGAATGACGGCAGCCTTTGGTTTCGAGGGGGATAAGAACGCTTCGCTCGCGTTTGCGGATGGTTCTTATCAGATTGGCGGAGGCAGACCTATGCAAAGTGGACCGGTCGCTCCTAAACAGATGGTTACGTTCGGCGTGACGGACACGAGTGAAATCAAGTGGTATAACGCAGAAGGGTATTTGCCCGTATTTATCAGCGAATACTCCAAAGATAACGTACGTTATAAGATCGAATCGTTCGCGAATAAACGTTCGGTGGACAACAAAGATTATGTCGTCGATTATTCCCGGGTAACGGCGGTTAACGATTCGAATGAAACTAGACTGCTGCCGATCGTCTCCAACAATTTGATCCCCCTAAACGAAGCTGCTCAGAATGCGTATGTGATCAAAGCCGGTCAAACCGTCGTCAGAGAGTTCGCAATCGAGGCGGACAAGTTTGAATACTTCGACAACAATGTCACCAGCTATACTTCTTTGACAAGGGAACAAGTCGCGTCGCAAGGTTCCTTCGCCGATAACTACGATGAAATGAGAGCGTATTGGCTTTCGCGGCTATCGGAGCTGGTAGATATTGAATTACCTAATCAAGAACTCGTAAATGCCTTTAAAGCGGGTTATATCGATACGATGACGATTAAAGACGGCACTTATCTGCATGTTGGCGAGAACGGATACGACAGATTATTTTCCCATGATACGATCGGCATTATGGTTCAATTGATCCAGAGCGGGGACTTCCACTATGCGAAGGAATATTTGAAAAGCATTCCGCTGACGGGCGGAATCAATATCGAGACAGGCTTGGTAGACCCCGATCAGTACTGGGATGCGAACTGGAAGCTGCCGTGGGCTTACGCCGTTTATCTGAGTAAAACGGGAGACGCGTCACTCTTCCAAGAAACG
Organism: Cohnella baijiui; assembly: GCF_020731285.1. Taxonomy (GTDB): domain Bacteria; phylum Bacillota; class Bacilli; order Paenibacillales; family Paenibacillaceae; genus Cohnella. The sequence continues at coordinate 390,567 of NZ_JAJFOW010000002.1, read as the reverse complement.
ATGACCGCGGATGACGGGTCCGTTGGCACCGTATTCGAGAAGAGAGTAAAGGTAGGCGCGAGAAGTATCGAAAGCGATCGGACGAACGAAGGCATCATGAAAAAAACGTGGGCCATCGATAGCGAGGGTTATTGGACCATCGATAACTATTCCGCATTGATGGGGCTAACGGCATATGAATATATTACCCGTGAATTATACCGAATCAATCAAGATGATTATTATTTGCACGAAGCGGAATGGGCCAAAGCGCAATATGACGATCTGCTGAAGAAATTTACGACGCGACTACAGCAAACGATTGCGGAAAAAGGCTTGGATTATATTCCGGCATCCGTTACGCAGAGCAATGATGAAAACCGTATGAAAGATTCAAGAGATGCAAACTGGGCATCCATGTACTTATTTGGAAGATGGTTATGGGATGGTTACTTGTATGGTGCCGAACAGCCTGCAAACAATATAAATCTAACGATGCTGGATGATACGTATTCATATGGCATCAACAGGCGTTTGGACGAACGCACGACGGATTCCTCATATAACTTCGGCGGGTACCCGCATGGATTTTATTCCAGCGCGTACAATGCCGGTTACGGCAGTGCCGCGCTGCGTGGGGAAGCCTACAGGGATATCGGGATCAAAGCATACGAATTTATGATCGAAAAATCGATGAGCGGGCCGTTCAGCTGGTGGGAAGGCATCGCGTATCCTGCGGCGAATAGCCCATGGGCCAGCACCAACGACAAATTAAACGTTCAGAATACGCCGGGTGGCGGCGGATCGGCCCCGCATATGTGGGGGCAGGCCGTCAATTCGAAAGTACTCATCGACTCGCTTATTGCCGAGAGAATTTACGACCAAAACCAGAAGTATGAAATCATCGTGGGCCGCGGCATTCCGAAAGAATGGGTTCTTGATGCAGCCAACAATCATAATGTAGTCGCAAAGGTAAATAACTACCCTGCGCTTCAAGGTGGTAGAGTAGGCTATACTGTTGTTCGAAACGCCAACCAACTCGTGGTGACTTTGAACACTCACATGGAGCAAGCTAAGATTGACGCCGGCAACGCAAGTTTCAGCATCCAGTTGCCGAGCATGGTGAACAATATCGTCAGTGCTACGACAGGTGTTGTCGATTACGCAAAAGGTTCGGTTACCGTCCCCTTTAGTACGCAATCTGTGACCATCACTTTAGGCGATCTGCCCGCGCATACGGATTTGGAACTGGATCAAGAAGCGCTGGAAATCGGATATGCGAACGGAGATTCCAGTCAATCTGTAACCCAAGACGTCATGTTGCCGACTGAGGGAGAGCATGGTAGCCAAATCACTTGGATGTCAAATAAGCCAGATATTATCTCGAATACGGGGAGAGTGGTACGCCCATCCAGCTCGGTCGAGGTAACCTTAACGGCAACCCTTCGGAAAGAAAGTGAAGAGCTGCAGAAGACTTTCGCATTGAAGGTCCTGAAAAAGGCAGATGAGGACAATCCCAACAACGGAATCAACAACGGAAACAACAATGGAAACAACAATGGAAACAACAACGGAAACATCAACGGAAACAACAATGGAAACAACAACGGAAACAACAACGGAAACAACAACGGAAACAACAACGGAAACAACAGCAATTCCGGCGGGACGAATCAGCCCAAAATGAAGGATATCCAGAACCACTGGGCGCAAGCGTTCATACAGGCGGCTGTTGAACAAAAAATCGTCAGTGGTTATCCAGACGGTACATTCCGTCCGAATGCAATCGTTAATCGCAGTGAGTTTACGGTTATGCTAGTCCGGGCGCTGAATTTCTCGACGGATGAATCGGGTCTTTCCTTCGGGGATTCGAGCCTCATTCCGGTTTGGGCGAAGCCGTACATTGCGAAAGCGGTACAATCCGGGATCATTACAGGCTATCCAGATCAGAATTTCCACCCTGATGGAAAGATTACCCGATTGGAATTAATCGCGATGATTGTCAGAGCCCTTCATTTGAAGACGGATGCGAAGGAAAAAGCGCCTTTCGCGGATGCGGAGAAAATCCCGCAGTGGGGACAATCTTATGTAGCGGCCGCCTATGAGGCAGGACTGATCGAAGGGAAATCGAATAATCGGTTCGCTCCAAACGATCAAGCGACAAGAGCGGAAGCGGTGACGCTCGTGCTTAAGATGGTGGAGTATTTGAAAACAAAATAGCAATTCAGGAAAGCTGGCGTCTATCCATACAGACGTCGGCTTTTCGATTTCTACAGGTAAAAATCCTCGGTTATTGTTAAATATCTTCCGTTCTAGGGAGATGCCCTTCCTTTTATGATAGAGACAGAAAAAGACACCGGGAGGGAAACGAGTCGATGAATGCAATACAAAAGAAAAAAGAAAAGGGAAAGGGAACGAGGACGAGTCAGGGGTACATCTCCTTGGCCAGTTCGCCTATTTTCGTAGGATATCTGTTCGTAGCTCCTATCATCCTCTTGATGGCGTGCTGGTTTTACTATCCGCTGCTCCGTTCCTTCATCTACAGCTTTCAGGATATTAACTTCCTGAATCCGTCCGCAGCCCGTTTCATCGGATTGGATAACTATAAGGCTATCCTGCATGATCCGGATTTCTGGAACGCTTTCCGCAATTCGGCCATCCTCACGGTTATCGCGGTGCCTGTTCAAACGATGCTCGCGCTCGTTATCGCCGTGGGGCTGAATAAAGGGATTCGGATGAAAGGCTTGTTCCGAACGCTCTATTACATGCCTTATATTACGTCAACGATTGCCGTCACAACCGTCTTCATGTATTTGTTCATGCAAAAGGACGGTATGGCGACTCGGTTTTTCCATTTGTTCGGACTGCAAGACGTATCATGGTACGCTAGTGTTACTTACGCGCTACCTTTCCTGATCATTTTAACCGTATGGACTTACGTCGGCTTTTTTGTGGTCGTATATCTCGGCGGGTTGCAGACGATTCCCGAGGACGTGTATGAGTCCAGCAAAGTGGACGGCGCTAACGCTTGGCAGCAGTTTTGGAAAATTACAGTGCCCATGCTGAAGCCGACGACCTTCCTTGTGTTAATGTCGGGCATCATTTATGTCATGCAAATATTCGATCAACCCTATGCGTTGGCACGTAACGGATCTCTCGGAAGTCCGGCAGGAGCAACGAGCACGATCGTCGTATACTTCTACAGCCAAGCTTTCAATTATAATCGCGCAGGGTACGGAAGCGCCGCAGCATTTATTATTTTTGCTTTTATCGTCATCGCTACTTTGATACAGAAGCGGTTCACGCGGGAGGACATATAGAGATGGAAAACGGAAAAAACAAGTGGCTGCGATATACGTTACTTGCGCTGTGCTCGCTCGTTTTCGTAGTACCTTTTGGATACGCGCTTTACACCTCCTTATTATCTAAAACGGATATCGATAAGCTCGTTCCGATTTACCGTCTTACGTTTTCCAATTACTCCGACATTCTGTTTAACTCCGAAATTCCGACATGGTACAAAAACTCCATTATCGTTACACTTGGGATTCTGATTGGCAATTTATTCATCAATACAACGGCTGCCTACTCGCTTGCGCGTCTTCGATATCCGGGCAAAAGTCTTATCTTTTTCCTCATTATCGGGATGATGATGATACCTTATCAGGTGACGATTATCCCTATGTATTCCATGATCGTTAAGCTGGGGTGGCTTAATTCCTACGAAGGTCTGATCTTACCGTTCCTCTTCCAAGGTTTTCTGGTCTTCCTGATGCGCCAGTTTTTCCTCACCATCCCCAAGGAGCTTGAGGAAGCGGCCGAGGTCGACGGGGTGACCAAGATCGGCACGTTTTTCCGGATTATTCTCCCTCTGTCGAAAGGGGCGATCGGAACGCAGATTATTTTCAGCTATACGGGCACATGGAATTCGTTCGTTTGGCCGGTGACGCTTGTTAACGATAGCCGGATGTACGTGCTGACTGTAGGCTTGAATACTTTGAAAAATCGTTATTTCGAGTGGCCGAACTTGACGATGACAGGGGTCATTCTTCTGACGATTCCGATCATCATCGTCTTTCTGATTTTCCAGCGTCATCTGGTACAGGGCATTGCGACTACCGGGCTTAAAGGTTAACCTGGAAGAAAATCGGGACCATAATCAAACAGATTGAGCGCGACCTCTTTTCAACCTACAATAGGAGTAACATAAGCGCTTTGGAATAAGCAGCCTGGGGAGCACGATGAGATGAAAAGAGTCAAGGACTGGAGTATTCGACAAAAGCTGTTTTCAACCTACGTGCTCCTCATCGTCGTGCCGCTTGGTATCATTAATTTCGTTTCTTATACGTTATTCATGTCTTCATTTGAAAATAGAATCGTCAATTCTTTCAAAGATTTAAATCAACAGATTATCTCCAACAGCGACACCTTTCTCAAAAACATGCTGAAAATATCGGAGAAGCCGTATTACGACCAGCAGCTTGTCGACATTCTGGCGAAGGATTATTCGATCATGGAGTACGAGATGTTCGAGCGCAGCCAAGCCTACCGGTATGTGAACGATACGTTCTTCAAGGATCTGCTCATGTTCAACGATGATATCGACTCCTTGGTCATCTATCCGCAGATGGGCAACTATGTTTACCGCAGAGGATACGAGGTCATCTTCAATTACGATTATTCTCCGGATCATGAGGCGTGGTATAAGAGAATCATCGATAGAGGGGGAGCTCCGGTCGTCATCGGGCTGCATACGGAGAAGCAGGTCAGTTCTCCTGCGAAAAACGTCGTATCCATAGGGAGAGTCATCGTAGATTCCAATTCCTATCGAAAGCTTGGCGTTTTCGTTATCAATTTGAAAAGCGATGCGTTAAGCAGCTTGTACAAAGGGCTTAAGTTCAGCTCCGATGTCGAGCAGGTTATAGTGGACGAGAACGACACGGTATTATTCTCGACGAAAAAGAGCGAAATCGGCAATTCCTTTGATTCGGTGTTAATGCGCTATGATCCGAAGCTTTCCGCTGCTGCCCAGGGTACGGGAGGAGGAACCGGCGATTACTATATCGTAAGCGATTCATCAGCGGTAAGCGGCTGGAAATTCTATAGCATTATTCACAAAGGGAGCCTGTTCAGCGAAGCGAATCAAATTCGAAGACTAACCTTGTACACGCTCATTCCTTTAACTGTAACCGCTTTCTTTGCGGCCTATATTTTATCGCGGAGAATATCAACCCCTATCCTCAGCTTGAGCAGGAAAATGCAGCGGGTAGAGTTAGGGGAATTTGACGTTACAGCGGCTTCGGACAGTCGGGACGAGATCGGTCATCTGGGGCGCGCCTTTAACAAAATGACAAGGGAAATTAAATCCTTGATCGGCCAGATCAAGGACGAGGAGTATAAGAAACGCAATGCGGAACTAAATGCGTTGCAAAACCAGATCAACCCTCACTTCATGTACAATACGTTAACGATGGTCAAGTGGATGTCCCAGGCGCAAAGGGCCGATAACATCACCGAGGTGCTGGATGCCTTGATTCGAATACTGACGTTCTCTACGAGGAACACGGAAGAGTATGTCACGATCGAAGAGGAAATGACGTTCATCCGCTACTATATGCAACTGTTGCAACTACGCTATTACCATGCGTTCGAATTCGAGTGCCGCATTTCCGACGAAGTTCTTTCTTACCGGACTTTGAAGTTTATCGTACAGCCGTTCGTTGAAAACTCCGTCTTCCACGGATTCATCGAGGAATCCCGGCAGTACAAGCTAACCATCGACGTGGAACGGGTAAATAACGCGATCTTGTTCACCATTCGGGACGATGGCGTCGGCATGGAGAAAGAGAGAATGCAGCAGTTGCGCCATCATGTGGAAGAAGGCTCGGAAAAAATCAACTCTATCGGAATCTCCAACGTATTCAAGCGGATTCAGATGCACTTCGGGTCGGATTACGGGGTTGATATCTACAGCGAATGGAAATCGGGCACGACCGTTGTCATCAGGGTTCCCGTTATAGCATCGGAACGTTCGCTAACGGAATAGGGGGCGAGGCGAATGAAGGTATTGATCGTAGATGACGAAAATTTCGTCCGAATGAATTTCAAATCGTTCATGGATTGGGAGGGACACGGGTATCAATTGATCGGCGAAGCCCGTAACGGACAGGAAGCGATCGATAAGCTGGCGGAACTGAAGCCGGACATCGTATTCCTGGACATTCGGATGCCGGTTATGGACGGACTGGAAGTGCTGCGTCAATTGAATACCCGATCGGATCCGTGCAAGGTTATTATTCTAAGCAGCTATAATGAATTCGATTACGTTCGCGAAGCGATGTTGCTCGGAGCCGTCGATTATATTCACAAACCCAGCCTTTACCCCGCACTTGTCTTCGAGACGTTGAATCGCGTACGCAGCCTCGTCGACGAGGAACGCAAGCAAACGGACCAGTTCGAGCAGTTGCGGCGTAACGAAAAGCGAATCAAGCCGGACTTGAAGGCGTTGTTTTGCAAAGGGTGGATCGAAGGCTCCGTTAGGCACGAATGGGAAATCGAGCAGAAAACGAAGCAACTGGAAATCGATCTTAAACAGCCTAACGTCTGCTGTATGCTTTTATTTATCGATAATTTCGAGGCGGTTCAGAAGCGGTACGCGAAGCCGCTCGATCATTTGGTCGGGTTCTCTGTGAACAACATCCTAAGGGAAATTTTTCGCAAGTTCGAGCAATTGGAGTTTTTTCAAGTGAGCGGCAATCAATTCGCCATCCTTAAATCGTATGCCAAGCTGCGCAGTTTGAATGACGTGTTTGAGCAGCAATGGCATTTGATCCGGACGATCCGAACGGCGCTCAAGCAATTTATGAACATCGGCGTCAGCTTTAGCGTAAGCGCATTGCACAGTCAACTGCTTAAAGTGCCGGCAGCTTACGAAGAAGCGCTTCGAGCGTCGGAAGACCTGTTCTTCGAAGGCGAATCGAGCGTAGTCTTCTATGAGAAAGTACCGCGCAGAAAGAGCGCGAACCACGAACGCGGTTACGAGGACCTTGCCAAACAGATTCGAACGCAAGCGGAAGCGGCCAAATGGGAGGAGGCGGATGCAAGCCTTCATACCCTTTTCGATACGATCGAAAAAAAACGCGATATCGGCAAGATGGAGACGCTGGATCTGAGCGTCAGTCTGCATTATTCGTTATTGGAAACGTGTTCGGAAGCGGATCGGAACGCGAATGGAAGCGGTTTTCCCTCGATCGAGGATATTATGGGGGCAGAGAACCTGGCGCTGGTCAGACAATTGTTGGCCACTGAGCTGGCTTACCTTCGCGGCAAGCGGCAGGAGACGGGAATATCGACGAATTTGAAAATCCAGAAGGTGCTTGCTTACATTCATAAATATTTCGATCACGATCTGACCTTGGAGGAGCTGGCCCATCATGTCGGTCTGAACAGCAGTTACTTGAGCCGACTGTTCAAAGAGCAGACATCGATGATGCTGATTCCTTACATCAACCAATATAGAGTGAAGAAATCGCTGGACGACTTGCTTGCCGGCAAACTCAAAACTTACGAGATTGCGGAAAAAGTAGGATTTAATAGCGCCGATAACTACTATATTGCTTTCAAAAAAGTGTACGGCCAACCTCCCAACGAGTATCGAAAATCGATATTGGAGGGAACGGGGAAGTAAAAATCGTCGATAGAATGTAAAGATTCACGATTTTTCGGTTCTCGTGAATTCCATATGATTGAAGTACGCCGAATGCAGGCGAATATATCTGACATGAGGGGTACGAAAGATGAAGAAATCATGGTTTAGTTTGCTAAGCACCGTCCTGCTTGTAACGGTAGTCTCCGCTTGCGGAACGAACTCTAATTCGAACTTGAGTCCGAGCACGAATCAGGAATCCTCTCCGTCGGCTTCCTCTACGCCGTCTCCGTCTCAAGAGGAGAAGAAGGATCCTGTCGAAGTGACGATGGCTTATTGGGCCAACGCCTCCGAGCAGAAAAACTTCGAATTCATGGTCAACGGTCTAGAGAAGGAACATCCGGAAATTAAAGTCGTTATGCAGCAATATCCGACCAGCGACGAATTCTGGAAAGCCGTTCCGGCCGCAATCGCCGCTGGCGTAGGACCAGACATTATTGCCATGTCGGACGAAGGAAACTACGAGTATATCGCCAAAGGCGTTCTTGAGCCTCTGGATGATTTGATCGCCCAAGCCGGATTCGATAAGAGCCGAATTTCCTCTTCCCTTTACAAAGGCTGGACGGACAACGGCAAATTGTACGGCATTCCTTACGACTCGTCTACTTCGATGTTGGCCATTAACAAGGCACTGTTCGACAAATCGGGCATTACGAAGTACCCTGAGACGATGGATGAGCTGGTAGCGCTCGCTAAAGCGATGACGAAAGACGGAATGAAAGGGATCGTCGGCAGCATCGATCCGTTCCACATTACGCAGTACGTACATGCATTCGGCGGAGATTGGAATTTTGGCAAGACGATCAACTCGCCGGAGAACGTCAAAGGCGTACAATTTTTCACGGACCTGTTCTTGAAAGAAAAAGTAGCGATTGCGCCGATCGAAGTAGGCGCGCCATGGGATGGCGAAGTATTCGCCAAAGAAAAAGGCGCAATGTCGACGGGCGGCCCTTGGTACGTCGGATATCTGAAAGAAGCGAATCCTAAATTGCAATTGATCGCATTACCGATGCCTAAAGGTACCGTGGATGCTCAAAGCGCATACTCGCACGGCTTGTCCATCCTGAACGGAAGCAAACATAAGCCGGAAGCCATGCAGGTCATCAATTACGCTTTGCGCGACGAAGCGCAGTTGAACGCGATCGAGGCCGTCGGTTATTCTCCAGCCGTATCCTCCCTGCTGCCGAAATATCTGGAGAAGTACCCGGAACTGAAACCGGTGTTCGACAACATGGAGAAATCCGGAATGCCGTTCGCGTATCCGCAAGAGACGAAGATGTTCAACGCGGATCTCGTTAAGGGTGTCGAAGAAATTATTTTCAAAGGCGGCAAGAAATCGGTAGAAGTGTTGCTGAACGAGCTGCAAGAGAAATACGGACAAAAGTAATCGATAGCTTGGAAGCTAAAGCCCGAGGGACGACACGTTGCTTTACGTGTCCCTCGGGCTTTATTTCGTTCCGGTCTCGAGTGAGTAAAAATCCTCGATGGATCGTAAATATCCTCTGTTTATAGGATGCCCGGCCTGATTTATGGTGAAAGTACACCTGGCAAAAATAGGGTGAAATCTATAATGGAGGTTTGAGCATGGTTAAAGCAAAACGTATGAACAGGTATACATTGTTTATGCTCGTTGCCGTTCTCATTATTGGAATGTTCCCCAGCTATCAAGCAAATGCCGCAGAACCGAACAGCATGGAAGACAGGAGTCCAGGAGTCATCGGATGGGAAGGAGATAAAGACGGTGTCATTGCTTTCATGGACGGAAGCTTTGGGATTCGGGACGGAATAAACGCGACGTACGGTTTCGGGATTTATAATCACCCCTCTTCTTTGCAGTGGTATAATGAAAACGGTTACTTGCCGGCGCTCGTTACGAAATTCGAACGAAATAACAGTACGGTGACCCTTATGAACTTTGGAGACAAAGTATCTATCAATGGGAGAAATTATGTCGTCGTATACAGCCGGGTAACGATATATAACCATGGCAGCGCCCCCGTCACCTTGGATCCGCAAGCTTCCACGGGTCTTATACCGCTAACCGCCAACTCTTTTACAGTAAATCCGGGCCAAACCGTCAATCACGATTACGCAGTCGGAGCGGACCGCTTCGGGAACAGCTATAGTTACCCGACTGCTGCCGAGCTTCTTGCCGCAGGGGGATGGGATATCCATTTTACCCATATGCAGAATTATTGGAACGCAAAACTAGCCGGAATTGTACAAATCAATCAATTGCCGGACACCAACTTGATAAATGCCTACAAAGCCGGATATATCTATACGTATATCATTAGTGACGGCAATAACTTAAACGTAGGGGAGAACGGGTACGATGTCGTATTCGATCACGATGCAATCGGCATAATGGCGGGACTTCTGACGCTTGGCGATACAAATGTAAAACCGTATTTGTCTGCTTTGCAGGCGCAATTGCAATATCAGGATGCGAAATGGAAGTTTAGCTGGCCGTTCGCGATGTATTATTATAGAACCGGGGATATTGCATTCATTCAAGAACAGTGGAGCAATATTAAGACCAATACGCATACGATCGAGACGGATCGAACAGGGCCTGAAGGCATTATGATGCAGACTTATGACATTGACTCGCTCGGCTATTGGACGGTCGATAATTATTCCGCGCTCTTCGGATTGTTGACCTACAAATACCTGGCGCAGCGAGTGGGGGACTCCGCGGAGGTTACGTGGGCGAATGACCTATACAACAATCTGCTCGCATCGGTGAACGCAAAACTATCGCAAACGATGTCACAATACGGCCTTAACTATATGCCGTGCTCGATGGTGGAACCGAATACAGCCAACCGTTGCTCGGAGCCGAGGGACGCCAATTGGGCTTCTCCGTTCTTGTTCGGAAGATGGGCGTGGGATGGCTACTTATTCGGCGGGACGCAATCCGGCGTTGCGTTAGACAAAATCGACGCGACGTATGACTACGGCTTCAATCGACTGAAGGGTGTTCTTCCGAAAGACAATTTCGGCGGATACCCCGGTGCTTTTTACTCCTCCGCCTATAATGCAGGCTATGGGAGCGCGGGACTGCGGGGAGAAAAATACCGTACGCAAGGCATCAAAAGCTACCAATTTATGATCAATCGGACTACGAGCGCTCCATACGGTTGGTGGGAGTCCTTAGGCTATCCGAATCTCGGCATGCCTTGGAATGGCATGCACGCGCTTGGGGGCCAAGGCTCCAGTCCGCATATGTGGGGACAATCGGTTGCATCCAAGGTTCTTATCGATTCTATCGTATCGGAGAGAGTAGACGGTACTTTGATCATAGGGCGAGGGATTCCGGACGAATGGACGACAGCGGGTCAAGTGATCGACCTGAGTAATATACCAAGCAAAAACAACAACAGGCTTGGTATCCATGTTGCATCATCCGGTTCATCGATCACATTAACGGTTTCCGGCACGCCACAAAATCAAGTGTTATTTAATTTGCCTGTATTTAAGAATAACATTAGCTCGGTCAGCGTTGGAACGTTTGATAACGATACCGGCACGGTGACCATTCCGAGCAATGTTCAAACCGTAACGGTTAATCTGGTCTCGACAGCCGCGACGGGCGGCAACTTGGACGTCTATGCGACGAATCAAACCGGGAACGTGAACTTTACCGCCGAGGGCAACGGGGATTGGGTCCACTTCGGATTGAGCAATGCCGGGTCCATCAATCGCAAGAACATCCCGACGCCGGCCATTCAATACGCTCCGATCGGTTCCGGACTGACCGCACAATTCACGGACAGTCAGATTCCGGTATCGTGGACGGACGGAAATCCGACTTCCAGTGTGAGCAATACGACCAACGGCGCTGTGGCATTGCAGATCGGCAGCGGTTGGCAAATTACCGTTCCGGCTAGCACTACGGATCGGGTGCTGAAGATTTATACAAGCGCCTGGAGGGGCAAAGGCAAACTTACGGTATCGTTAAGCGACAGCAGCGCGCCAATCGACGTCGAATATTTAGACAGTCCGAGCAATAGTAGTTACCGGGTGTACAATATTTTCTATCGAGCCAATTCCGGCAATCAGACGTTAACGGTGAAGCACGAGCTCGTATCCAAAAATGACCCGAACGGAAATATTACGCTGATCGGAGCAACCCTGACTAAGCCTGTCGTATCCGGCGGCTTCTACGAGTTGTGTGCCCAATTAAGCGGAATGTGCTTGGATGTAAGAGATGGGTCCATGAGCTCCGGTGCCGTTGTGCAACAATATACGAAAAACAATTCGAATGCCCAGCGTTGGAAGATCGATCTGATGAGCGACGGGTATTACAAACTCACCAATATCAATAGCGGTCTCATATTGGACGTTAAGGACGGATCATTGGTTAATGGAGCGGCGATCCAGCAATTTGTGGATAACGGGACGGATGCGCAACGATGGTCGCTCACCGACGTTGGCGGCGGTTATTTCATCATTCATTCCAAAAGAAGCGGTAGAGTGTTAGACGTAACGAACGGGAACCCAGCCTCCGGGACGCCGATTCAGCAATACGACAGCAATGGCACGAGTTCTCAGCAATGGATGTTGCGGTTGCTGTAAATCACAATTAGGCTTAATGCCTAAGCCGGTTGTGCGGCATCGGATTCGGATAAATCTCATAGGCAGAAGAAGCCGTCAAGGTTGAAGCGGGAGGGTTGGGAGGGGCAACCTTGGGAAGGAATGTGGAGTAGCTGGGCTTGTGTTGACTGGTTCGCGGGAATTCGACAACGGATCACATGTGTGTCATCGTCATCGGCTTTGGTTTATCAAACACACTTGGCAAAAGATTTTCCGTATGATAAAATCATATATGTTCTATACTGTATAGAAACTAAACTAAACGGGGTGATCGAAATAAACGATAGTACGAAGTTTATCACACTTTTCGAACGGGTGATTAGTAAATACAATCGGATGGAAAATAAGCAGCGCTCCTATGGGACAGATGTCGTATTGTCCAGAGCGGAAATTCATACAATAGCAGCTGTGGGGGATAATCCGGGAATCAATATTACCATGCTGGCTGATATTTTAGGCATAACCAAAGGTGCCGCTTCACAAATGATTTACAAACTGGTGGAAAAGGGTACGATTGAAAAAAAAGTATCTCCCGATTCAGACACGGAGGTCGTTTTGAATCTTACGGAAGAGGGGCAGAAAAATTATATTGGGCACATTGAATACCATAATCAAGCGATTGATGGTTCGTTAAAAGTGCTAAGGGATATGCCAGAATCCTCCTACAGAGACATGATTGAGTTTTTTTCTGAAATGGAAAAGACAATAGATAGAAATCTGAAAGAAACATGAGCCTTTGTTAACGAAAAGCGCTGTCTTTACGACAGCATTTTATTTGATCATATTGTTTAGTTTCTATATAGTATTGCAACTAATCAAAATAAGGGGGATTTATGATGAGCAAGAAGGAACAAGCCCCGGCACTTGAGCCGATCCCCAAAAGCATCATGAATGTTGCTTGGATTTTAGTGCTTGGAGCAATTATGCCGCTGCTTGACTCAACAATGGTCAACATCGCCATCCAGGATTTAAGTGTCGATTTCAATGTCGGACTTGACTTCATTCAATGGGCAATTACGGGTTACGTATTAGCTATGGCGATTTCGGTACCGCTTGTCGGTTGGATGGTTCAGCGTTTCAACGGCAAATGGTTAATGATTGGCGCAAATATGTTATTCTTAGCGGCTTCGATTGCTTTGGGATTCAGCAGCAGTATTTATGTATTGATTATTTTTCGGGTATTTCAAGGTGTAGGCGCCGGATTTATCATGACATTGCTGACTACCTTGGTTGTTGAATTCGCCGGAAGGGAACGAATGGGACGTATAATGTCCACCGTTGCTACCCCAATGGTCTTAGGTCCAATCCTTGGTCCAGTTATCGGGGCTGTGATTGTTGAGTTCTTATCGTGGCGTTACATTTTCTTTGTCAACATTCCCGTTGGCATTCTTGCCATCACTTTAATGATTATGAAGCTGCCCAATTTCACTCCGGTTAATCGTAAAGCCAATTTCGACTTTATTGGGATTGCTTTATTGGGCGCCGCTTCAGCCTCGTTGATTTATGGGATTGCTGCGTCTAACAACCGTACGACTATTGGGTTTGTTGTTGCCGGAGCCGCCATGTTAAGCATTTACATGAGTTATGCCGCAATCAAAAAGGAACAAACGATTCTCCCGTTACATTTGTTCAAGTCGAAAAATTTCAGCGCCGCCATGGTTGGTTTGTTCCTTGCGGGAATTGCCACCAATGGCCCTATGTTGTTATTACCTTTGTTTTTCCAAAATGTCAAAGGCTTCTCGGTTTTGAGTGCCGGATTGATTTTGATTCCGCAAGGTATAGGCACATTAGTTGCCCGCCCGTTGATCGGCAGGCTGACCGATAAATTGGGTGCGCGTAATGTTGTCTTGGTAAGCTTGGCACTCGCCATTGTTGGTACGATTCCTTTTGTCTTTTTCAATGAGGCATCTTCACTCATTGTTATAAGTGTCGTCTTGTTTGTACGCGGTATAGGTATCAGCGGCGCCACCATTCCCATGATGACTGACTCATACACGGGTATGGTTAAGCAAGAAATCGCGCAAGCTAGTGTCGGAACGCGCCTTGTTCAAAATATTGGCGCCGCATTTGGTTCGGCAGTACTTGCAACGGTTGTCAGTCTTTCACTTGCAGGCCACACGCCAACGGTGCCCTTGATGACCACTGCTTACCACGATGGTTTCCTGTTAGCCTTAGTCCTTAGCTTGGTAATGCTCGTTCCTGCTTTGCTTTTAACTAACAAAAAATCTACGAAGTAATGCATTCAATTGAGTACAGCTAATAAAATCACAAGAACATTAGAATTATCGATCCACGCTCTATTGATGATACGCTGAACCTTATCACAAATAGTGGTAAAGCGGAGAGTTGAAGAGACCATTGAAAGATTGTGAAATTTCGAACTTCATATGATACCATTAGAGTATAAATAATGAATGAACCTCTTCATAATTATTGGCTCATGCGCACCATGTCGGTTGATGCGCAAGGTTAGAAAGGAGTTGCTTTCGAAATCATGAAAATACTGGATGAGCCAACGTTAGCCGCGAAGTCAGATAATGCCAAGGGGGCGCTTGATGCAGAAACGGCACGATTGGCAAGTCTGATTGATGCTCATACTTCGCATGATGGGAGCTATGGCGTGCGGATCCCTGGGTTGTATGTCAATCGGTATTCGAGAATAGAAGCCACGGATTACGTGCATACCATCAATTTGCCTGCTGTCGGTATTGCAGCGCAAGGGAAAAAAGTCATGACCGTGGGAAAGGAGGTTTATGAGTACAGCGGGGCGCGTATTTTCATTGCTCCTGTAACCTTGCCGGTCGCGATGAAAACCATACAGGCCAGCCCTACCGAACCGTTCTTGGGAGTAGGGTTATACCTCGATCCGCAAAGGATTGCTGAATTGGTGCCAAAAGTATTTCCACAGGGTTTACCTGAAGTCCGTAATCGGAGTGCGGGTTATGTCATTAACGCTGATACGGCTATGATTAACGCCGTGGCGAGATTGGTAGACTGTCTATCCCATCCCGGTGACGATCAATTGCTTGCTCCGCTGGTGAAGGATGAGATTTATATCCGGCTTCTCCGCAGCCCTATTGGTGTTTATGTTGCCGAGACGGTTTTCTCGGAATCCGGTGTGCAGCGGATTGTGAAAGCAATTGACTGGCTCCAGAACAACTTTCCCCAGCAATTGAAAATTGCAGATTTGGCAGAGATGGTCCACATGAGTGAGTCCTCGTTCCGTGAGCATTTTAAGTCGGTTACTGCGATGAGCCCCCTACAATATCAAAAAGCGCTGCGCCTGCAAGAAGCGAGGCGTCTGATGCTGTCCAGCCAAATGGATGCAACGACGGCAAGCAGGTTTGTGGGGTATTTGAGCGATACCCAATTTAACCGGGATTACAGCCGTTTCTTTGGAAGCCCTCCGAGTAGGGATATTGCCAGATGGCGTCAAGAAAGACAGCATTTGAAGTGAACCGATACGAAAGCGGCTTTTCCAATACCCGCGGGCATAGGGCCTAGCGGGATTCTTTTTTTCTCAGGAGCAGATTCTGTTGAATCAGGCAAAAACTGTGGCGGAAAAGGCAAAGACCCGGGTGATCGATCCTCTATACTAAGGTTAAACACTACTGACAAAAGAAAGGAGTTTTTCGGAATGCGTGTGTTTGTTACAGGAGCGACTGGCTTCATCGGTGCTGCGGTAGTTCGCGAGCTGTTGGATGCCGGTCACCAAGTAGTTGGCCTTGCTCGTTCCGAAGAGGCTGGCAAAGGGCTTACTGCTATTGGCGCTAAGGTGCTAGTCGGTTCGATAGAGGATCTCGCATGCTTGCGCAGAGGGGCTGCTGCTGTGGACGGCGTCATTCACCTGGCTTACTTCCACAAGTTTTCTCATGCGAGTATCTCAACTCGTCTTCGAATTTTACTTGGCGGGAGTCCTCGTGATGTGATGCTGCGATTCATGAAAGCTGCTGTCGAGACTGACAGGCGCGCCATCGAGACACTCGGCACCGCCCTTTCCGGCCGTGACCGCCCTCTTGTCGTCGCGATGCCTACGATGACGCTCACTCCCAACCGTCTCGGGACGGAGGACAACGCGGGGGATCATCAATCCCCAGGCGGTTTACGCGTTCTCTCTGAACAAACAACCCTGGATTTAGCGAATCGGGGTATTCGTTCCTCGATTGTACGCATCCCTCCGATCGTGCACGGCGAGGGCGATAGGACCGGCTTGTTCCCGAGTCTGGTTAACATCGTTCGCAAGAAGGGCATCTCCGCCTACATGGGTTCCGGGTCCAACCGCTGGCCGGCTGTGCATCGTCTCGATGTGGCACGCCTTTTTAGACTCGCCTTGGAGCAAGCACCGGCAGAGTCGCGATTTCATGCGGTGGGTGAAGAGGGCGTTCCGTTTCGTGAGATTGCCGGAGTCCTGGGGCACCATCTGAACTTGCCGGTCAAAAGTATAAGTGTTGAAGAAGCAGGTAAACACTTCGGATGGCTTGGACTTTTCGCGACAGTCGATAACCCGACGTCCAGCGCTTTGACGCAGGAACGCTTGGGATGGAAACCCGTACACCCTGCGCTGATAGATGATATTAACCAGGGATATTATTTCAAAAATAGTTCAGTTGGCCCATGAGCATCGAGGCTGTCCGTCAAGCCCTGCTGCTGAACCGTTCGAGCCCCTCCTCCGTGATCGGAGCAAAGAGATTGATCAGGTTATCGTCAGGGGCGGAATATGGGCGAATAGAATAACCGAAGGAGCTAACTGCGACAGCTCCCAACGCGGGAGCTGTGCAGCCCGGACTGATCGCCGATCTCGAAGAAGGGCATTACTTTGCATAAAAAAGGAGGGTGTACCAAAAGCCCATCCGGCAGCTCCCTTTGTGGAATCTGCCACGCCGACCGGGCATGCTACAACCTAGCCGATAACGGGTGCTAAACTTGCCGCTATAACCACCATTACGTTTCTTACGCTTGACTCCATATTGCAATTCTCAGGTTGACGAGACCATTGCAGGGCTGACCCGAAAATACTCCAACTAACGCAGATGGCCGTAGCATTCAACACTTCGCTTGCGACTTCTGAGTCTGACACTTCGCTTAACCACTGTATTAGAAGATGAAACAGTTCCTTCTGCATCGCCGCTTCAAATAGGGGCTCGAATCGACCATTCGCAGGCGCAAAGTTTCTACGGAATCTATCGAGAAATTGATACACTGCCAGAATGACGGTGTGTAAGCCGTTCATATCCAAAATCGAAGCGCCCTTTAATTGGGACTCGAGCGTCTGCTTAAACTTGATTCTCATCCATTGTTCAAGGAATGCGTATTTGTCATCGAAGTGGTCATAGAAGGTGGCACGATTAACTGACGCCCGCTTCGTGATATCCTGCACAGAGATGGCGTAAACATTGTTTGTTTCTTCGAGAAGTTCTTGAAAAGAATGGATTAACAAATCACGTGTACGCTTTACTCGTGGATCGTTTGCGTTCACTGGCATCCTTCAACTCATCTCCACTCCGTATAATTCGCCTAAATGACTTACTAAAAGGCTACAATTGGACGAGCGTGTTGTTTATCCTACGGTGGCAAGGGTTTGTCGATTGCGACGGTTATCTGAACAGCTTACAGTATACCCGTAGCTAAAACAACGCTGTCGTTTTAGTAGACCCATTCTTTTGGAGGTGTTTCTGATGATTATTGTAACAGGAGCTAATGGACAACTCGGGCAAGCCGTCGTTGAGGAATTGCTTCAACGAGTTCCCGCAGACCATTTAGGTGTAAGTGTCCGTGATACCGAGCGAGCGAAGGAACTTCAAGAACGAGGGGTTCGCGTCAGGCGGGGGGATTATACGGATCCCGGTAGTCTGCTTCACGCTTTTGAGGGGGCGTCGCAGGTTCTCATCGTTTCCAGCAATGTCTTGGGAGATGAGGCCGTTCGTCAGCATCGTACCGCAATCGATATGGCTAAAAAGGCAGGCGCCGGTCGAATTCTCTACACAAGCCATATGAGCTCGTCGCCAACATCGCTATTCCCTCCCGCGGTGGACCACGCCGCCACCGAGGAAGCGTTAAAAGCTTCGGGGGTTCCATTCACGTCCCTGAGAAACGGGTACTATACCGCGTCCTTGCCCTGGTTTCTCCGCGACGCCCTTAAGACGGGGGAGTTGGTTGCGCCAGAGGACGGGCCGGTTGCCTGGACGACCCACGCCGATCTGGCCGCAGCAACAGCAACGGTCTTGAGCGAGCAGAATCTGAGCGGGTTAACGCCAAGTCTCACGGCTTCGGAAGCTTTAGACCTGAAAGATATTGCGGCTATCCTCACGGAGTTGACCGGCCGGTCCATTCGCCGTGTCGTCGTGTCCGATGATGAGTTTCGCGCCCAATTAATATCCCAAGGCTTACAAGACCATGTGGCCGATATGTTTTTGACGTTCTTCTTGGCCAGCCGAGCGGGCGAGTTTGCCCCAGCCGATCCAACGCTCGTGAGTCTGATTGGACGACCGGCCATCACGGTGCGGGAATTCTTAATGAGCTCACCCCACCTGATCGGAATGTAGTGAAGCTAGGTCGTTAGACAACAATTGAAAAGGTACAACTGAATTTTGGGGCTTTTCCGGACAAAGGAAAAGCCCTTCCGCCATGTTGACAACAATCTATGTTTGAGTCATGTTAATGTTAATAGTATTATTATTCGGGTACGGGGATTGAATGGTAAAAAGACTTAAGGGATGAATGCCGTAAATATAAATTGAGGATTAAACTTATGGGGGACAACTTGATGAACGATAAAACGGAAGACCCCAGTAATGACATGGAGCCTCACGAACACACGAATCGACGTGTACGCGCCGACGCACAGCGCAACATCAATGCTTTGCTCGAGTCCGCGATGATGGTGTTCGCGACCTCGGGAGTGGACGCTCCAGTGCGGGAGATTGCCGAGAAGGCCGGTGTTGGCGTCGGCACGGTTTACCGCCATTTTCCACAGCGCTCGGATCTTATCGTGGCCGTCTTTCGCAACGAAGTCGATGCTTGCGCAGATGCAGCTGCGGATTTATCCGCCAAGTATGAACCCGGTGAGGCACTGGCACGATGGATGCAGCGATATGTGGACTTCATTGCGAATAAACGCGGGCTCGCGTCAGCTCTAGGCTCAGGCAACCCGGAATACGAGACCTTGCCTGCTTACTTCGAAAAACGACTAAATCCCGTGCTGAGAACCTTGCTTGAAACCGCGTCGGCTGTCGGTGAAGTGCGTGCCGACGTCGAGCCATATGATCTGCTGCGGGCTGCCGCGAGCCTCTGTACGGGAATACACAACGGCGATTCTAAGTTTACTCGGCAAATGGTTGCTCTGCTCGTAGATGGGTTACGCTACCGCGCAAGCTCGTCGGCAAGCACGCCCTCCTAGCGCTTGTCGCTCCGATCCAATCTGGCTAATCATCGCTCGGTCTCCCGCACCCGTTAGATGAGAAATGGCTGCCACGCTAGAAGTGAATATGCCGCCGCTCAGAAAGGCAAATGAAAAGGGTTGCGTCCTTCACAACCCTATTCATTTGCCAATTTCTGTTCGACGGCAATCGTCAGACATAGCGCATAGTAAGCTTCTTAGAGCTTCATTTCCATTCGACACGACCGAGCGGATTGGATGCGTCCATCAACGCTTCACACGCTGCAGGCCAGGCAAGTTCTTCAGGGTAGAGCGCGGTGCGGAGATAGGCCCAGGCAAGCGTCCGCAGCGTAGCCACGCTTTCGGGGTTCTCGTCCGTCGTGTCCTTGGCGTTGTACGCGTGGATTCCACCAAGCGAGTGCTCTGCCCCGAAGAGAGTGAGCAGGCTCTTGCTGCCCGGGCTCAGGAAGTACGGATCGGTGAACCAGTCCGGCCCCCGAGTGGACAGTGGGGACTGGTCATGGTCCCCCGCTACCACAAGGACAGGCGTGCTCATATTCTCGAAGCTAGGGTGCATGAAGGGGAAGTACTCAGCCGCGAACGGACTCAAGTCAGCTCCACCTTTGCCAGGCGTGGCAAGCAATACGCCCGCCTTGATCCGCGAGTCGGTCATGTCCTCTCCCGGTTCTCCCTCGGGATCGAGGACTCGCGCGCCGAGCAGCATGCTCGCCGTCTGGCCACCCCAGGAATGTCCGGCTACGGCGATTCGATCTCGATCGAGACGTCCACTGAGGCCAGGTACGGAAGCTTCAATGAGATCAAGCTGGTCGAGGACGCGTTTCATGTCCTCGACTCGAATACGCCAGATTAGTGGTGTACGTGGATCGTCCGGAGGAAGGTTCAGCGTCCTCGAGTCAAGATGGGTGGGTTGAATGACTACGAAGCCATGAGAAGACCAGAAGTCGACCAATGGGTCGTAGCTCCCCATCGACAGGCCGAAGCCGTGCGAGAATACGATAATAGGCAATTCACTCCCAGTCGCGGGCGCAGTCACACGCACCTGCAGATCCTCTTCACGGCCTGGGGCCGATAGTACGACCGGCTTCACCGAGACAACTGGAGTTGGCGCGCTAACCTTGATTTCCATCATGCAAACATCTCCTCTTTATTACATCGGATTGGGTTCGTCGCCTTGTTGGATTAAAGACAAGCATAAGCGGAACGGTGTTCCAATTATAATCGGAACATCGTTCCGTTTGCAATACCTATTTTGTCATTTTTTAAATGGGGCGTGACAAATGTGAAAAAACTGCCATTATAGGCAGTTTATGTGGATTTTAATTTATATTTTTTGGGGCTTATTCCTGTATATTTGGTAAACACGTGGGTGAAGTAAGCAGGAGGATCGATTCCGACGGCACTCGCTACTTCGAATACTTTTTTGGAAGGGTCTTTGAGCAATTTTTTGGCGATTTCGATTCGATGCTTGTTGATGGCATCGACGATGGATTCGCCAGTTTCCCTTCTGTACAAGCGGCTTAGATAGCTGCTGTTGACATGAATATGGTCTGCGATGACTTGCAAGCTCAAATTTCGGTTGAAGTTCTCCCGGATATACTTCTGTGTCTCAACGACAATATAGTTATGCTGACGATCGCTTACGGATAGGACATCCGAGAGGTCGACGATTAACTTTTCGATGATGTGCAGCAGGTTGTGAATGCTCTTGCTTTCTTGAATTTGTTTGTAGAGCGAGGGCTCGTCGCCGGTCGAATAGGAAGAGAGGGGCTTTCTTGCTTCCAATAGCTTGTAGCAGTAAGAACCGATCAGCAAGCATGCGGCCTTGATATTCTCGATCGGTTCTTTGACGCTCCTATACTTCTCCATCAATTGATTCAAGCGCTGGATGGCGGTGTCGCATTGTCCCTCTTGCAGGCATTCGATGATTTGCTGGGCCACGTCATAAGGTCTGGATTCAAGCGCAGGGGCCTGTCCCGAGCGGGGCGCATAGAACGATACATGATTTTCGTTATAGAAGCTGCCTTCCATCGCTTGACAAGACTCAGCGTAGGCCGATGAGAGCGTTAATATGTCCCGATGCATACTGCTGATACCGATACTAACGGAGAATCGCATGAAGCTCTCGGCCATGAATAGTATTTCGTTGCAAGTCGACAAGAGCGTCCGGGTGCAGTCGGAGGTATGGCGAGCCGGAAAGGACACAATGGCTAAAAGCGAGCTATGATTGAGAACGAATGCATCATGCGGATCCGCTTCAAAAGCGAGAAAGAAAAATTGTTGAATGGAATCTGCGAATTTGCGAAATTCTTCGGAGGCGCTTCTTTCCATCCCGTTAGGGTCCGAATCGTCATGAATCTCGATATGAATGACGTAATAATGATCTAGCAGGATGGCAAGCTTTGTGATTCCGTTTAGAAGTTCAGCTTCTTCGGTGATAATACCGTATACGGCATCCTTCAGGAACTTCTCGCGGACCTCGCTTCTACTGTCCTTGATGATATTTTCCAACTGGATGAGCTTTCGTTCGTGATCCTTTTCCTTCATAAGAAGCTGCTTGGCTTTGTTAATGGCGTCGGGAATTTTCTCGCTTGGGTTTGTTTTCACGACAAAATCGACAGCTTGGTATTTGATTGCGGATTGTGCGTATGTAAAATCGGCGAATGCCGTTAATAAGATCACTTTGATATGCGGGAAGTTTTCATATACGAATTTCGACAGTTCGATTCCGTCCATGCCGGCCATTCGAATATCCGTTACGATTATGTCCACCTCATGAACGGCAAGTCGTTCGGCGGCTTCGAGCCCGTCGCTTGCCTCGCAGACCACTTCGCAATCCAGTGCGGGCCAGTCAATGAAGTGGACGAGTCCCTTACGGATAACGGCTTCGTCATCGACGATCATGACCTTATACATAGGATGATTCCCCCCGATCTACTGGTATGCGAACCGTTACTTTGGAGCCTTGATCGATGCGGCTCTCGATATGGATGCCATAGGCGTCTCCGTATATCATCTGAATTCGCTTATGCGTGTTGATCAGGCCAATGTTATTGTGTCCGGGTTTTCGCAAGACAGCGCTTTCGCGATTGTTCCATTCCATATCTTCGCTTTCAAACCCCAATCCATTGTCGGTGATCTCGAAACAAATGGAATCGTCTTCCTTACGGATACATACGGTTAGCGCACCTTTGCCGACCTTTTTTTCCAACCCGTGTACGATGGCATTCTCCACAAGAGGCTCGATGCTCAGCTTGGGAAGCAGCAGGTCGAGTATCGATTCATCTTCAACCAGAATCGAGTACTCGATTTTATCGTCAAACCTTTCTTTTTGTAAATAAAGATAAAATTGAATGAATTCAAGCTCTTGACGTATCGTAATCATGTCCGATCCGCTGGCATAAATGCCGGCTTGCAGCAGTTCGGTCATCGCGGTTACCATTTTGTACACCGTCTCGTCCTTGGACAACCGGGCTTTATAGCCGATCGTGATCAGCGTATTGAATAGGAAATGAGGATTCATCTGCGATTGAAGAAATTTAATCTCCGACTCCTTGACGAGCAACTGCTTTTCGTATACCTGGCCGATCAAATGCTTGATCTCGCTTGTCATCTTGTTGAATGTGCCGCTTAGAAGATTGAGTTCGACATCTTTGTAAGTCGGCATGGCGGTATTGTAGTCGCCCATCTTGACTTTGTTGAAGCTATGGAACAAATCGCGAATGAAACGGGTGAATCGAAGCGATATGAGGATGCCGGCCGCGGTGGATACGGAGGTGATCAGCACGATCATCCATATATAATTACGAATACTGTCGGATAATTTGGAGAGAATCTGCTTTCTAGGAATACCGACGATAAAGGTCAACCCGGTGCCGCCGATGCTTTGCGAAGCGAATAGATACTTGCGTCCCTCCAGATTGACTTCGCTCGCCGAAGGGCTGTCTTGAAGCTTCAGTATCGACGGTTGCACCTGGCGTCCGAGCAGCTGCTTATCCGAGCTGGAATACACGATGCCTTGGTTGTCGATGATGTAGGCCATTGAACCGGGGAAGCTGACGAGCTCTGCGTATTTGGCGGACAAGTCGGCTTCGCTCGTGCCGAAGATCAGGACAAGCCGCTGCTTTGGAATATCGATATTCGAGACGTTGCGGGTGAAGTAAACGGTCGGATCGCTCGCGGTCGGCGGAAGAATTTCCTTTCCCCTGACCTTGCTGTCGCTAACGGTCTGATAAACGTTTAGATTGTGATGGTTGGTCCGTTCGATATTAGGTTGCGACTTCAGGACGGAGATGAAGTTATCCGCATCGAAAAAAACATAGGCGGTCGACAGCAGGCTGATATTCCAGGCATTGTTGAACATCAGGCTGTACTTGAGATCCTCTTCGATTTCGCTTTTGTTCAGAAACTTTTTATAAAAGTCGTCCCCAAGGGAGACGTCCTCGATGGACCAGGTTCTGACCGCTTTGTTGGACAGAAAATGAAGCGACGTGTTATCGATAATTTGAAACGAATTTTCGATATTGTCATTGGTCTGATGAATCAGCTGAGATAAGTTTTCATTCGCGTTTCTGGTCAGCATATAGGAGATGCTCCAGTGAAAATAGATGCCGGCCAAGGTCATGGGCAGAAGAATGAGAAGGAAAACCGCAAGAATGATCTTATGCCGGATCGGGATTTTCATCCAAAAGTTCAATCGTTGAAAGGGTTTACAAATTCGGGCGTTCGGCATGATGACTGCTCCTTGACGAAGGGTACTGATGCAAAAGCTATTATAATACCAATTGCGCGCACTCGGGTAGAAGAATCCGGCTTATTCGGGCTCGTAACGGGCAGAAAGTCAAGAAAACATAAGGAAGATAAAAATATCGGCAGAACATTCGCGCCGCGAGCTCCGCGTCGTTCCTCGCCCAAGCAATACATCAAAAAAACGCAAGTCATGATGTCGAAAAATGATTCCCCTTTTATCTTATAATGAGCTCGTAGCGCTACAGGAAAAAACAAGCGAGCGGTTGCAACAGGCGATCGGATATTTGAAGGGGGAAGCAAAGTGAATAAAACGTTCTACAAAACAAGCAGCACCATCGCAGGCGTGCTGATGCTGCTCGCGTCCGTGACGGCGTGCGGGTCCAATTCGTCGTCGGGCAGCAGCGCGCCGTCGTCCGGCAGTCCGTCGGCTTCGGCGACGGCTTCGGCGCAGCCGAGCAATCAGGCGGCGGCTAAGGCGCCGGTCAAGATCAAGTATTTGACGTTCCGGGTCGGCACGCATGCTTCGGCCAAGCTGGAAGCGGAGCAGATCAAGCAGTTCAATGAGAAATACGGCAAGGAAATCGAAGTACAGGTAGAAGAGATTCCGAGCGATTCGGCTTATGAAGACAAGATCAAGATTCTGGCGGCCTCCGGGGATATCCCGGATGTGGTCATGGGCAAAAACGGAATCAACGATATTCTGATCAAGGGCAATCTTGCAACCCCTTTCAACGACTACCTGAGCCAAGACCCCGAATGGGCGAAGGAGATCGGCGACGAGGCGCTTGCGGCCAACACCCGCGACGGCAAGGTGTGGTCGATCAGCGATCAGAAGCAGACCGTCGGCTATTTCTACAACAAGGAAATGTTCGACAAGGCCGGCATCAAGCCGGCGCAGACCTGGGACGAATTCATGAGCAACAACGAAAAGCTCAAGTCCGCCGGATTCGTGCCGCTCGCCCTGATGACAGGCGAAAATGCATGGACGACGAACCTGATTCTGGCTTCGATCGTAGGCACCAGCGGAGAGGCCGGCAACAAGTTCATGAATACGCTGCACCCGTCGGACTTCAATACGCCTGAAATGATCGACGCGCTCGGTAAAGTGAAAACCATGCTGGAAAAATACACGACCAAGGACGCGATTGGCGCCGGTTATGCGAATGCCGCCAACAACTTCTGCCAGGCCAAGGCCGCCATCATCGCGAACGGACCGTGGATGATCGGCGACTTCAGCGATACGACCAAATGCGCCGCCGGGTTCGATCAGAAGGTCGGCATCGCCGCCTTCCCGGGGAACGGCATGATCTCTTCCTATGAGGTCGGCTATATGAACGGCGGCAAGACGCAGGAGACGCGCGATGCAGCCGAAAAATTCATTCGCTTCAAGACCGGTTTGGAAGGGCAGCGCATCGCGCTTGAATTCGGCAACGTCGTGCCGGTATCCGATCAGGTGCAGCCGTCCGATGAGCTGAAGCAAAAGTATCCGCTGCTTGTGGAGTCGATCCAGGTTGGCAATCAATCTCAAGTTCATTACGGTTCATTCGATTCCATCGTTTATCCGAACGTATCGGACGCTTGGAAGTTGTTGTATCCGGAGTTGGTATACAACAAGTCTACGGCCGAAGAGATCGCGAAGAAGCTAAGCGAGATCGCCGCCAAAAATAAATAGCCGGAGAAGGATGCGAGAATCTTGACCGGACGCTCCCGATTCAGTCGGCAGCGTCCGGTTGTCTGAGAGGATTTTGACGAATGATCAACTACAAAGGATATATAACGTTGTTTTTGGTCCCGACGATCGCTTTGTTTATGCTGGTTTATGCCGTGTCACTCGTGATTTTGTTCGGAACTTCATTTACCGAATGGTCGACGGGCTTAAAGCCAATGTTCGTAGGTTTCCGCAATTACATTCAAATGTTCTCCGATGATGCGAGCTTTAAGGAAGGATTCTGGAACACGACTGTATGGGTTCTACTTCAGTCGACGGTCCACGTCCTGATCGGTGTTGTATTTGCGATCATTCTGAATATGAAAGAATTTTACTGGAAGTTTGCAAGGACCGTCTTTATGTTTCCGAATATCATCTCGGGAGCGGCTGTTGGCATGCTGTTTCTGTGTATGCTCAATCCCAACTTCGGAGCGGTTAATAGCATCGCCCGGCTATTCGGCCATTCCGATTACGCGCAGAACTGGTTCATGGATTACGCTACGGCCTTCCTGTCCGTTACGATGACATGGCTGCCTTATGCTGCAGTCGTGACAATTCTGATCTTGGCCGAGATTGCCGCGATCCCGGACAGCCTGTTCGAATCGGCCAGAATCGATGGGGCCAGCGAGCTAAAGATCAACTTGTTTATCGTCATTCCCATGCTTCGCAATATCATCGGAACTTGCGTGATACTGGCCGGCACAAGCATGCTGCAGAAGATGGATATTATTATGATGACAACCGGTGGCGGTCCGGGCAATACAACGTTGAATTTGCCGATGTACATCTACAAGACCGCCATGATGGAAAACAACTTCGGCTATTCCAATTCAGTGGGCGTCTTCCTTATCGGCTTCGGGATTGTCTTTGTGCTGTTGGCCCGTTATTTGTTCAGAATAGGCAGCTCTGAAGTGTAAACGGGGCGATTGGAGTGAAAGCATGAAAATTGCATGGTCTGTTTGTAAATATTTGTTCGTTTTTCTCATTGTTCTGATATCGCTTGGACCTTTTTTGTGGATGCTAATGGCCTCGTTCAAGACGAATGCAGAGATATTGACCAACTCTCTCGGATGGCCCTCCCATTTTCGTTTCTCCAATTATGCCATGGCCTTCAAGATTGCACCGATATCCCGATTTTATATCAATAGCGTCATCGTCGGCATCTTCGGGACTGCTCTCAATTTGCTTATTCTGGGCATGTCCGCCTATGTTTTGGCGAGGTTTCAGTTCCGCGGAAAGAAGCTGCTAATGGTCGTTTTGTCGCTATCCCTACTGATTCCCGGCGCAGCGATGCTTCAGCCACTATACCTGACAGTGAATGGGATCGGGCTGCAGGACCGGCTGATCGGTTTGATTATCGTTTATGCAGGCTTCGGTCTGCCAGTCTCGCTGTATATTTTGTCAAGCTACTTCCTTACGATCCCGAAGGAGATGGAAGAATCGGCATATCTGGATGGTGCAGGATTCATCCGCACCTTTTTCAAGATTATTCTTCCCATTTCGAGACCGGGATTCGGTACGGCAGCAGTGCTGCAATTTCTGCTCTGCTGGAATGAATTTCAGTTTGCCGTTATCCTCACGACAAGCAACCACAGCCGAACGCTGCCGCTGGCGTTGTATTATTTCAAGAGCCAATTCGCCAGCGACTACGGTGTGATGTTCGCTGCCACGATGGTCGTTATTGCACCGAGCATACTTGTGTATGTCTTGATGCAGAGGCAGGTCGTATCGGGACTTGCGGCGGGAGCCGTCAAAGGTTGACAAAGGGTGTGCGCAGTTGTGAGCCGATCGCATGACAAAAGGATATTCAAACTTTTTTCGGGAGGTTCTGCATTGATGTCAATAAAAAAGATGTTATCGGCCGTTATTGCCGGTACAGTGGCCGTATCCGCTCTCGTTGTGCCGCCGGCCACGGCTTCTTCGGCAGCGACTTTGCCGACGTTCACCGGTCCAGGCGCCGTTACGGAGCCGGTTCGTTATACAACAGGAAATATGATGCGGGCAATCTACGATGCGGATTTGAGCGCTGGAGACGGCACTTCGTTCTTTATGGATCGAATGTTAGCCAGACCGGGGGACGATCCTTCCTATGGAACGAACGGGGGGATGATGTCGCGAGGCAAAGCGTTCTATATGGCTTACCATGATCCTTCGATTATCGGTTTCGGAGGCGCCTCTGCTTATATTGCCCCTACCGAGAACGGCAAGGGAGATAATAAGGCGGGGCCCGAGGCCTATAGCATCGCTTTTTCGACCGGCGGCTTCGTAGAGAATGTATCGAAGCGGGTCGATTACCCAAGCTACTGGACAAGCGAATACAACGGAAACGGCTTGAAGGTAACGGTTAGAAAGTTTATCACGGATCATAACAGCGCCATTACGCTATTGGATATACAGAATACGTCCGGCTCCGCCAAGACTTTCGACGTGACGGCAAGCTCGCAGCTTGCCAAGACCGCCAACGGGAACGAATTGAGCGGCCAATACAATGCCCCGTTCAACAATACGACCATTTACCCTAAGCTGTCTGGCGACGAGATGACATCCGGCAACGGCAAGCTGACCCGTACGCTCGCACTGGCTGCAGGTCAGACGCAAAGCATGAAGGTCATCATGGGATTCATCACGCCGGAAATTCCCGAATCCGCTGCTGAATACGATGCATTCAAGTCGTATGCCAACAACACGGCTTTCAAGAAGCATGTCCAGACCTATAACGCATGGTGGGGCGACAATGTACCTTATATCGATGTACCGGATCCTTATGTGAAGAAGATGGCTTACTACCGATGGTGGATTGTCCGGTTCAATACATTGGACGCCAGCTCGGCCAATTACAAGTACCCGGTATATATGGAAGGGGTGCTCGGATATAACAACTCGATTCCCGTATCCCTCCCTTGGCAGCTCGAAGAAGGTCGGTACTTGCGCGATCCGCTCTACAATTACGGGACCTGGCTGCTGGCCGGGCGGACCGCGAAAGGAGCCAACTTCACCGACAATCCCGGAAATCCGCAATGGAAAATGGATCATAGCTTCCAATATATCTCCAAGGCCGGATGGGAAAGCTACAAGGTGTTCGGAGGACAGACCAGCTTCTTGAACCTGGTGGCCCAATATGGCGAGAACGACGTAAGAACGAATAAGGAGCGGCGCGATTCCAACGGCAACAACTTGTTGGAAGATCAATACGACGCCTGGGACGGAGATACTGTCGCCAATTTCTTCTCTGCCCACCAGGATAAGGTGGATGCGACTTCGGCGGAGTGGGCCAACGCGCAAGCGGTAGCCCAGATGTATGCCTACGGAGGGATTCATGACAAGGCTGCTGCTGTGCAGACGATGGCGGACGGATTTCGCGATGCGCTGCTAAACCATTTGTGGGATCCCTCCAGCAAGCAATTTCTGAACAAGACACTCGACGGCCGGCTTAATCCCTGGAGGGATATTAACAATTACTATGTTTTCCAGCAAGGCATGGTCCCCGTCGACAATCCTGACTATAGAGAAGCGTTAAAGCCATGGAGCGATAACGATCAGTTCGTTACTCCGTTCCCGGCCTATGTGAGCAATCTGCAGGATTATAATGCGGCGAAAGCCCAAGGAAAAAACCCGTCGCGGAACTTTGCGCCTGCCATATCGGCGGTGACGCTTAGTATCTTCGCGAATGCCATCAAACAATATCCAACCGACTATATTACGACCGATATGTACAAAAATTCGTTGTATTGGTATACATGGACGATGTATGTAAACGGCAATTCGAACTATCCCGATACCAATGAGTATTTCAGCGATTGGAATGGCACCGACATGTGGCGTTCATGGATTCACCACAATTTCCATTCTACCTACAATACCCGACTGATCGAGGATGTGTTCGGACTGGTGCCCCGAACGGACAATTCAATCGAGCTAAATCCGATGGATATCGGATGGGATCACTTCGCGGTGAACAACATTCGATATCATAACCGCGACCTTTCCGTCGTCTGGGTCAAACCGGGCAGAACGGCATCCTACCCGGGGGTGCCGGAAGGCCTCTCGATTTACATGGATGGCAAGCGTGTCGCAACGGTGGACAAGCTGGCGCATATCGTCTGGAATGCGCAAACTGGCAGCGTAACGGTAGCGAGCGGAACCGCAAGCGTGAGCTACAGTGACTCGGATACAGGATTGTTGAAGGCCGGCGAAGTCAACTTCGCGTCGGGACGCGTGGCGGAGATGCTCGCGAGCGCGGCTCAGGATGCCAATCCGGAAGTAATCGATCTGTCGCATACCGGCCTAACCAGTCTCGGGTTCGGCAATGTGAGCGACGAAGTCAAGCGCTATCAGACTTTCACCGCCAATGCGAATCGTATTCTGCACAGTATCTATGTCAAAGTGAAGAAGACGGGAGGAGCCGGTCAAAGCGATCTGAAGGCAGAGCTATACGCAACCCAAGGCAATGTGCCGACAGGAGCGCCGCTCGCTAGCGGCACCGTATCGGCGAGCGCGATTGGCAACGATTATTCGGTAGTCAACATCCCGCTTGCCTACTCAGGCTTAATAAATAATGGGAAATATGCGATCGTGCTAAGCCAAGTATCGCCCTCGTCTTCCCGATATGCATGGGCTGCTGCAATAGCGTCAGCGTCTCCAACTCAACAACTCGGCAAATGGAATGGAAGCGCCTGGGTAGACGAATCCAGCGTTGGTAAAGGGTGGCTAAAAGTATACGCCAAAGCGACGAACGAGCCTTCCGTGGAAGCGGCGGTTACATCGATTCGTTACAAGGTTAACGATCAAACCATGACGATAGACGGCGTTAACGATGATGCATTGAATGATTTTCTCGCAGCGCTCCAAGCCTCGCCTGGCGCTTCCGTCAAAGTCGTTAAGGCTGACCGCGTAACGCCGGCGACGGATATTCAGAACGGCTACCAAATCATCGTGACTGCAGAGGATCAGGCAACGAGCAGGGTTTATACCATAAGGACGGACTTGTCTATCATTAACTTTTCAAGCGACGGAAATGCGAATCTCGACTTCGGGACTTCAACGGGAAGCCAGATTAAGCGTTATCAGACGTTCATCGCACGTACCGGTTATCCGAATTTGTCTGGGATTGACCTGAAGCTAATGAACGCGAATGCGCGGGATAATGCGACAGTCGAATTGTATGCCGTGGACGGGAACGGCTTTCCGACCGGCAATGCGCTGGCCTATGGGGAGATTCAAAAATCCGATATCGTAAACGGCGTAATTGTCCATGCTGATTTGAACTATCAGGGACTGAATGCCGGGAAGAAATATGCGATTGTTCTTGGGCAAAAGACGCTTAGTTCGGATGGCAACGACTATCGCTGGTATTCATCCGCGAGCATGACCGATCCGAACTGGTGGCAAACCAACGCCCAAAATCCGAAGGTCAAGCAGGATGGACAAAATGTGCCTTCCGGAAAATACGACGGCAACCGTTGGGTAGACGAGTCCCACGTTGGAACGTATTGGCTGAAAATTTATACGTCAGCTTCGGTGAACAAGGGAGATTTGGCGAACAAGATCGCCGCAGCGCAAAGCTTGCGCGAGTCGGAATACTCGGCGGTCTCATGGACGGCATTACAGACAGCGCTTGATGCGGCAATTCTCGTCAATCATAACGCAAGCGCCTCCCAGGCGGATGTCAATGCGGCGCTCGAAGCGCTTCAGTCCGCCATCGACGGACTCGAGCCTTTCGTTAATCCGGAACTGTCTGCCATCGATCTGTCCCATGCCGGTAACGCGGATCTCGACTTTGGGACTATATCGGGAAGCCAGGTCAAGCGCTATCAGACCTTTATCGCTCGCGCCGGCTATACGAATCTCTCTGGCATTGACGTCAAGATTATGAATAAAAATGCGCTGGACCATGCGACGGTCGAGCTCTACGAAGTAAATGAGAGCGGATTGCCGACCGGAGCGGCTTTGGCCTATACGACGATTGCCAAGGACCAAGTCGGCAGTAACGCCACGATCGTTCACGCGGATCTCAATTATGCAGGCCTGGTCGCCGGTCAAAAATATGCCATTGTGCTCGGTCAAGCGACGATCGCCGAGGACGGAAGCGACTATCACTGGATTGCGTCCGCAGACACGAGCAACCCGGACTGGTGGAAGCCCGACGCCCAAAATCCGCAGGTCCGGCAGGATGGGCAGGATCTTTCATCCGGCAAATACGATGGCAGCAGTTGGGTCGACGAATCCCACGTCGGAGATTATTGGCTAAAAATCTATACGAAGGTACAAGTGCCGAACGCTCCGACGGGCCTGACGGCAAAGGCCGGGAACGGCCATGTCGCGTTAACCTGGAACCCTGTACAAGGAACGGAATCAGTAACCTATAGTGTTTACATGGGGACCGCTTCCGGTTCGTACGGCTCGACGCCTGTCGCCACGGTGACAAGCTCGACCTACGGCTATACGGCAACGGGGTTGACGAACGGCACAACTTATTATTTTGCCGTGAAGGCGAGCAATGCGGGAGGAAGCAGCGGCTACTCTAACGAAGTTAGCGCAACGCCTAAACTCAACCTTTCAGTGATTTATACCGACAACGGCGCTACGTCGGGCAGTGCGCCGGTCGACAGCGGCACCTATACGCCGGGAGATATCGTGTCGGTGTACGGTAACACGGGAAATCTGGCGAAGACGGGCTACACGTTTGCAGGCTGGAATTCAGCCGCGGACGGAAGCGGGATGAGCTATGCTCCCGGCGCATCATTCACCATAGGAGAGGCGAATGTGACGCTTTATGCGAAGTGGGTGCTTAGAAGTACGGATGGATCTTCAGGAAACGGTTCATCGCCAACGTCCCAGATAGATACAGTTATTTCGACAAACGGAAAAATCATACTTCCTGTAGGCAAAAAGGGCGAACTTAGCTTGGGCGATGTGGCCAAGATTGTTATTCCTGCCGATGCTTTCGGTGTAGACCTGCAACTAACGATCGACATTGTGGCAGACGCGCAAAACCTGCTCTCAAGCAAAGACACTTTGGTCAGCCCAGTATTCGAAATTCTGAAGAACTTCCCGGAGAACTTCAGCAAGGAGATCACACTGACCTTTACCTTCGATCCGACAAAGTTAAAGAAAGGCCAAAAGCCATCCGTATTCTACTATGACGAATGGAAGCGAATCTGGGTGGAAGTCGGCGGAGTGGTAAACGGGAATACGATCACCGTAAAGGTTAACCACCTTACGAAGTATGCGGTATTCGGCATAGGCCAAGGAACGGATGACACGAATCAGTTGATCCAATTCAGCGATATTTCCGGACACTGGGCGGAGGCGAATATCAAGCAAGCGGTAAGCGCCGGAATCATCAAGGGTTATCCGGAAGGCACGTTCAAGCCGGACCGTACCGTTACGCGCGCAGAGTTTGCGGTCATACTGATGAATGTCCTCAAGCCGCAAGGCAATGGAGCGGCGCTGACGTTCACCGATAAGGAGAAGATCGGCGTATGGGCGCACAATGCAGTAGCGCAAGCGGTGCAAGCAGGCATTATTAAGGGCTACGAAGACGGCTCTTTCCGTCCGGATGCCGTAATCACCCGCCCCGAGATGGCGGCGACAATCGCTAGAGCCTTGGGGCAGTCAAGCGAAACGACTACCGCAACGGGCTTCGCGGATGACGAGGACATTCCTGGTTGGGCGAGAGGCGCAGTGGCGGAGATGAAAAAGCTGGGCATGATCGAAGGCAAAGGCGCGAACCAATTTGCTCCGGGCGATAAAACGACAAGAGCAGAGGCTGTTACGGTGCTGCTGAGAGTGCTTGCGTACAAAGACAAGTAAAGAGAATTTGAACAAGGCTGCTTTGAGTCAAATCGAAGCAGCCTTGTTTTTGAACAAAAGGCTCGACTTTTTATCGAAGGGTGGGAAAACCATATATTAGTCCACCTTTCTAATCATAATCGGCATTTTTATATCCCGATGACCCGTCTATAATAGAAGTGTATGCGTTCTTCTATCATACTGGCTTGTAAACGAAATGGGAATTCAAAGCGCCTGTCCATAAGAAGGGGCTTTTTTCTATTCATCTTACGAGAGCACGGGCGAAAGGGCTGAGCGGGATGAAAATATTAATCGTGGACGATGAGCCAAGACACCGCAGAGGAATGGCGAGCATGATTCATGCCCTGCGGCCTGAAGATCAAGTACTTGTCGCGAATGACGGGGCCAGCGCCTTGGAACTCGTCAGAGCCGAGAAGCCCGATACCGTACTAACCGACATTCGGATGCCGAACTTGGACGGTCTTTCGTTTCTGAAAATACTTGAAGTCGAACGCCTTCGGACCAAGGTTGTCATGATTTCGGCTTACAATCTGTTTGAATATGCCCAGACTGCGATTCGACATGGGGCTTACGATTACCTCTTGAAGCCGGTGGAAGCCGAGAAGGTAGAGAACGTATTAAGCCGCATTGAACAGCAGCTTATCGAAGAATCCCGGCAGCATTCGGAATCGGAAGCGTTAAGGCATCGGCTGAACCTCACTTCTCCTGCCTATCGCAGCCGCCTTCTGATGTCCTGGCTGAATGGAAGCTTGACGGTTACGGAACGTAATGAACTTGAAGCGCTAGAGTGGGTCCATGGAAGCGGCACGGTTATTTTCTCGGAATTCCGAATCGAACCGGGATCTCGAGCGCAATGGGATAAAACGGCATGGCTGCAGCGTTTGGAGCTGGTGTGGTCGGAATTCGGCGAAGCGAATACGTTTCCCTTAAACGTTCTTCATGAGGAAGTCTACCAGGCGGTTACGATCGTCCGAACGCCTCAGATTGCACGCGAAAGAAAGCCTGAAATTCGTCAAACGGTTTCCGCCTTAGGGGCAGCGTGGGCAAAGTACGGACAGCTCTCCCATGGAGTCGGTCCGGATTGCCGATGTTTATGGACGGAAGCGCCTCAAGCTTACCGGGCGGCGCAAACGGCCCATCAATATAACTTCCATGATTGTTGGAACGGCATTTTGTTTCATGACGAACTTCTTCCTGTCCGGGCCCCCTTCCTCCTTGATGGGGAAAAGCTGTTCGAAGCCCTGCAAGGAAGGGCTGCGGAATCGGCTATCGAGATGTGCCGGGGTGCGTTTAATCAGCTTGCCGCTAACGGACATGCGGCTCCGGATCAGATCAAAGAATGCG
The DNA here is from genome assembly GCF_020731285.1 of Cohnella baijiui. Taxonomy (GTDB): domain Bacteria; phylum Bacillota; class Bacilli; order Paenibacillales; family Paenibacillaceae; genus Cohnella. The sequence continues at coordinate 355,278 of NZ_JAJFOW010000002.1, read as the reverse complement.
CCGCGCTTACCCTTATGAAGATTAAAAGCAGAATGCGCAATTATGTCGAACGGCGGATTGGAAACGTTCTCACGGATTCGGCTTTGAAGGAGGTTCCGGGTTGCCGAACCTATAAGGAACTTATGGCGATTCTGGAGACTCGGCTCCGGGAGGTACACGATTCGATAAGGGAGTCTCAATCGGATAAAAGCGAAATGGTCGTTACCGAGTGTTTGCGATGGATTCGGGAAAATGCCAAGGAAGAGCTGACGCTTGAACGGGCAGCCGAGCACTTTTTCTTTAATGCTTCCTACTTCAGCACCTTGATCAAAAGCCGGACGGGAAGGACGTTCTCCGATCATGTAACGGAGGCCAGAATGCGGAAGGCAAAGGAATTGCTGGCGGCGAACAGGCTGAAAATATACGAAATCGCCACAGAGTGCGGCTATCAGGATACGAAATATTTTTGCAGGGTGTTCAAGAAGCAATATGGCATGTCGCCGGAAGCTTATAAGCACGCGTCCTTGCCGCAAAGGAGCGTCGAGGGATGAAGATGACCTTCCGCTCCCGGTTGTTAGCCAGCTATATAGTCCTTATCGCTGTCCCGCTGATCGTGCTGGGAACCCTCTTCTATCGGACCGGCCTGCGCGTCGTTACGGAACAAGCGCAGAAGAACGTATACGAGATCGTAAAGAAAAATAACGAGATTATGGACAACAAGCTGCAGATCATCGAGCAGAACAGTGCGGCGATGTTCGTTGACAAGGATTTGTTCCGGGTTTTTAATAGCTTGAAGCCGGAGAATAAGGCGGATCTGCTTGCCGCCGATCGTCTCGTGTCCGATCGGCTACGAGGATATTTCTCGCAGATTGACGATGTGTTCGCATATCAGCTGTGGACGTCTTATTTTACTTTCGGCCAGTCGCTGCCCCAAGGCGATCCGACGCGTTCGGATATTTATCGCGCGGCACGGCAGGCTGGGGGAAAGATGGTGTGGTTCCCCACCTACGATTTCGTAGACATGTTCGATCAACCGTACTTAGCGAAGGGGACAATCGATTTCCGTTATTTGTTCTCCGCGACGCGGGTCCTTGATTTTTCCTATTTAAGCAATACGACCCTGGAGAAGCTGGATGCGAAAGTAGAACGACCCGTTCTGACGATCAGCTTCAAATCGGACACATTGAACTCCTTGTACGAGAAAAGCATTCCCGAAGGCTCCCGCTATTTGGTTCTGGATCCGGACAATCGCATCTTGGCCGGCAGCGAGTCCGGCAGTATAACGCAAGTGTATAAGAACAATTGGGTGGAGCAGCTTCAAATGACCGGCAGCGGCACGCGAAGAATAAAGCTGGACGGCGTGAAAATGATCGTCTGCTTCGACCGATCGCAAATCACCGGATGGATGTCCATGGTCATGACGCCCGAATCCGCGCTTGTAGAAAGTCTGGTCCCTGTCATCCGTGCCTCAACGACCCTTTTGGCCGTCATTATGGGGATCGTTGCGCTTGTTTTCGCCTATTTTATCTCAGGCAAAATTACGAATCCGATCAAGAAGCTGCTCGGCGCGATGAGGTCAGTGGGAGAGGGGGACTTCCAGACGCAGGTTGCGGTCAGCACCAACGATGAATTCGGCATTTTGCTCCAGCGATTTAATCGGATGAACGATCGGATCCGTTTATTGGTGTCGGAAAATTACGAGATCAAGTTAAAGGAACAGGAAGCGGAGATCCAAGCGCTGAACATGCAGATGAATCCTCATTTTCTATACAATACGTTAAACGTAATGAATTGGACGGCCATCGAGAACGATCAGAAGGAACTTAGCAAAATGCTAGTCTGCTTGTCGAACATGCTGCACTATACTTCGCGGAAGGACTGGGGAGCCGTTCATCTGTCCGAGGAAATCGAATGGATGAAAAACTACTTCTATATTATGTCCGTCCGGTTCGAAGACAAATTCACGGTCAGTTATGCGATCGATTCGGCGGTCTACCAACACAAGGTGCCCAGGCTTCTCTTCCAGCCGTTTGTCGAGAATGCGATCCTGCACGGTTTCGATCAGATCGAATCGGGAGGGCGCATTCGCATACGCGGTTGGATCGAAGAGGACACACGGCATTTTGAGATCGCGGATAACGGACGGGGAATGAGCAGCGATACGGTTCATGCCATTTTATATCGGGAATCGTCTTCCGTCGGCATCAAGAATACGATAGCCCGTATCCGGATGACGTACGGCGTAGCGTATGGAATCGCAATCGCCTCCGTGCCGGGTTCCGGAACGAAAGTGACCATCAAGCTTCCGCTGTAAACACCCAATCGAAGTCCACCATTCCAATCTGGCTCGGGTTATGTAAGCGCTGCATCCGGTCTTATAATGAGAACATCATAGACTGCAGCTATGAATCAATGAGGGTTGAAACATCGAAAGGGGTCCGGAAGATGTCACGACAAAGGAAATCCATATCCGTTCTGCTTGCGTTCCTGATCATGCTCGTTACGGTTCTATCCGCGTGCTCGAAGTCCGACTCGAACGCCGGAAGCGGCAACGCCTCGTCCCCCGCCAACACGGCGAGCTCGGCATCGGCAGGCGGAGAGAAGTCGGATCAACCGATCACGCTTCGCATGACGGTATGGGGAGCGCCGGAGGAAGTCGCTGCTTACAAGGTAGCCATCAAGAAGTTCGAGGACAAATATCCGAATATCACCGTTAAGCTTCAGCATATCGCCGCCGACTACGATACCAAACTCACGACGATGGTGGCGGGCAATGACGTGCCGGATATCGCGCAGATGGAATCTGCCAGCATTGCATTCCCGCTTGCAGAGCAAGGGAAATTTTACAACCTCCAGGATTTTCTCTCGTCAGACCCGGAAATCAATGCAGAAAGACTGGTTCCGAACATCTCGTATTCACTCGAACCGGGCAATGTGATCGGCTTAGGGCCGGGACCCGAGTCATTCGGTTTGTTTTATAACGAAGATATTTTCAAAGATGCGGGCTTAACGCCTCCGCCTGCCAAAGCGTCGGAAGCGTGGACATGGGATGAGTTCGTCGAAGTCGCCAAGAAGCTGACGATTGACAACAAAGGCAGGAATGTGACCGATCCGGGCTTCGATCCTAAAAACATCAAGCAATTCGGCGTGAACTTTCCAACGTGGTGGGGAAGCTACAGCAACTTTATTTTCTCCAACGGCGGGGACTTCGTCTCCGAAGACGGGAAAACCTTCGCGCTGAATCAGCCGGCTGCGGTGGAGGCCCTTCAGAAAATCGCGGATTTGATCAATGTTCATCATGTCGCGCCTTCTCCGGTTCAAGCGAAAAACATTCCGGCTCCGAACGTCGCGCTTCAGACGAAAAAAGTGGCCATGGCCATTGACGGGCAATGGGTTAGCGCAGGATTGGCGCAATCGAAATTCCATTTTAACGTCGGCGTATTGCCGATTATGCAAAAACCGATGACGACCGTCGTTAGCGGGATGTTCTCCATGTTTAAATCGACCAAACATCCGAAAGAGGCTTGGGAGCTGATGAAAGCGCTGATGGACCCGGAAGCGTCGATCGACCTGATTACGGCCGGGACGTGGATGCCCTCTTATCGAGACTGGTATACGGATTCGGCATTGCTCGCCAAATGGACGGAAAACCTGGATTCCCGGCCATCGGGATATAAAGACGCGATCGTCGATGTTCTGTTGAATGACAGCCACCAAACGCCAACGGGCTATGTGAAAAACTTCAACAAAATAATGGACATCGTAAATCCCGCTTTGGATAAGGTGTGGCTCGGCCAACAGACCGCTCAAGAAGCCATGGATTCCATCGCTGCAAAAGCGCAAGCGCAGGTGCAGGGCCGCCGCGACGTGAAGGGATAAGGTTTCAGAAAAAGCATTTATGAGGAGGAGACGGCGTTCTTGCTTATGTCGCCGTCTTCCCAAGCGGGAAGCTTCGAGATCGGAGGCATGCATGAGAAAAGGGCTATTTTACGGATTATTGTTCACTTCGCCCGCCATACTCGGGTTTATCATTTTCACATTGGGTCCCATGATTGCCAGCTTGGTGCTTAGCTTGACGGATTATAACGTGTTCAGAGAGCAAACCGCTTTCGTCGGAATCGATAATTATTCCAAGCTGTTCTCGGGTGAAGATGAACTATTCTATAAATCGCTTGGCGTTACTTTCTACTTCGTCATTTTGCGAGTACCTGCCGTTATTATCGTTTCATTCGCGATTGCCCTGCTGCTTAACCTGAACGTCAGAGGAAGATCCATCTTTCGCACGATCATTTATCTGCCCAGCATCGTGCCGGCGGTCGCGTCGGCCATGATCTGGATGTGGCTGCTGAATCCGGATCTGGGCCTGATCAACTCGGCGCTCAGTTGGTTGCATCTGCCGACAGGCAATTGGTTGTATTCGGAGGGCAGCGTAATTCCGTCCGTCGTCATCACCACGTTGTGGGGGATCGGCGGGACGGTCATTATATTCCTCGCGGGGCTGTCGGGCATTCCCAAGCAGTATTACGAGTCGATCGACGTGGATGGTGGCGGGTGGTACAGCAAGCTGCGTCACATTACGATTCCGATGGTCACGCCGACGATCTTCTTCAATACGATTATGACGATCATCGGTTCTTTCCAGGTGTTTAACGAAGCGTATATATTAACGCAGGGCGGACCGAATAATAAGAGTTTATTTTATGTATTCTATCTCTGGCGAACAGGTTTCCGGGATACCGAAATGGGATATGCGTCCGCGCTGGCATGGGTGCTGTTCGTCATTATCCTGATTTTCACCTTTTTTGTATTCAAAACCTCGAAGTCATGGGTGCATTACGAAGGAGGGGAGCGTGCGTGAAGCAATCGAAGCTGATGCTTACGGCAGGTTATGCAGCTTTATTACTGATCTCGGCCACGTTTATCATTCCGTTTGTATGGTTGCTGCGAAGCTCGCTCATGAACTTATCGCAAATCTTCACCATGCCGCCGGAGTGGATTCCAAAACCGTTCCAATGGGACAATTTTCATAGAGCGCTTACGATCCTGCCGTTTGGCACCTTCTTCACCAATACGCTTATCATCGTGGCCGGCGTTTTGATCGGCACTGTTCTTACGAGCAGTATCGCGGCGTTCGGGTTCTCGCGCATTCAATGGAAAGGAAGGGACGCCGTATTCGGCATTTTGATGTCAAGCATGATGCTGCCGGCGGCCGTCACTCTTATTCCCAGCTTTCTCGGCTGGAAAATGGTCGGATTCTATGACACGTTTTACCCGTTGATCGTACCGGCTTATTTCGGCGGCGGCATCTTCAATATTTTCCTGCTGCGTCAATTTTATTTAACCATTCCGCGGGATTTCGATGAAGCGGCCTTCGTGGACGGAGCGACTTATTTTCAAATCTACAGGAGCATTATTTTGCCGCTCAGCCGCTCGGCCATTATCGTGGTCGCCTTGTTCAGCTTCCTGGGCTCATGGAACGATTTCATGGGACCGCTCATTTATTTGAAAAGCGACAGCCTGTTCACCCTTGCGCTCGGACTGCAGATGTTTCAAGGCTCCTATTCCGCGCAATGGGATCTGCTCATGGCGGCTTCGGCAGCTGTCGTGCTACCCTGCGTCATCGTGTTTTTGATCGGGCAGCGTTACTTCCTTGAAGGGATTACGCTGACCGGCCTAAAAGGATGAAATAACGATGGAAAGGAATAACCCGAATGATACAGACAGAAGCACCACTGATGAATTGGCAGGGCGTTCCTTTTACGAAGGTAACGATCGACGATGATTTCTGGCGTCCGCGTCTTGAAGTGCTAAGCAAAGTCACGATCAAAGCCTGCCTGGCCCAATGCGAAAAAACCGGGCGTATCTCGAACTTCGCCAAGGCCGCCGGACTCTTGGATGGCGCGTTCGAAGGCATCTACTTCAACGACTCCGATGTGTACAAGGTGCTCGAAGGTGCAGCCTATCTGCTGATGTCGAACAGGGATCCGGAGCTGGAATCGGAAACCGACAGTATTATCGAGCTCATAGCCGCGGCGCAGGAACCGGATGGATATTTGTGTACCTACTATACGTTGGTGGCGCCTGAGAGCAAATGGACGGATATGGAAAAACATGAAATGTATAATGGCGGTCATTTGATTGAGGCGGCGGTCGCTTATTTCGAAGCGACAGGCAAACGCAAGCTTCTCGATGTTGCCTGCAGGATGGTTGACCATTACGATCGCATATTCGGCCCCGGTAAACGTCACTGGGTTGAAGGGCATGAAGAAATCGAACTGGCTCTCGTGAAGTTGTATCACGTTACTCATGATGAGCGTTATTGGAAACTCGCTCTTTGGCTGTTAGAGGAACGTGGTCGCGGTCACGGAAAAGGCGAGATATGGGATAAAGAAGAATGGGGGCCGGCATACTGCCAGGACGATGTTCCGGTTCGAAACATCGAGAAGGTGACCGGGCACGCCGTCCGCGCTATGTATCTATACACGGCAATGGCGGATGTTGTTCATGCCTCGGGTGATCCGGCCTACGTCGATGCCCTGCATCGGGTTTGGGCGCATACCGTGGAGCGCAACATGTACGTGACGGGAGGGATCGGACCCTCCTTGCATAATGAAGGCTTTACTCACGATTACGATCTTCCGAACGAAACGGCTTATTGCGAGACTTGCGCTGCAATCGCCATGGTGTTCTGGAATCATCGGATGAACCTGCTGTTCGGTGATGCCAAATATGCCGATGTGGTGGAGCGTGAAATGTACAATGGCGCTTTAGCTGGAATTTCGTTGTCCGGCGACAAGTTTTTCTACGTCAATCCGCTGGCGTCGAAAGGAGGCCACCACCGCGTAGAATGGTTCGGCACGTCCTGTTGTCCGACGAATTTGGTAAGGTATCTACCTTCCATAGGCCAGTATGCTTATGCAAGGACGGACGACGGGCTCGCCATAAATCAGTTCATGAATAGCGAAGCGGAATTCGAGATCGGCAACGGGCTTATCGTAAAGCTGAAACAAACGACGAATTACCCGTGGGACGGCAAGATCGAGCTTGCGGTTCACCCTGAACGAACGGGAAAATTCGTCATTCGATTTCGCGTACCGGGTTGGTGCAGAGGCTACAAGCTAAAGATCGGTGGAGAGAGCCTCTTCGAAGCCGAGGCACTGACGGATCAGGGGTATCTGATTCTTGATCGAAAATGGTCGCAGGGAGACTCCATCGTACTTGAACTCGATATGCCTGTGGAGGTCGTGCGTGCCAGGGAGGAGGTCGAAGCCAATCGTGGTCGTCTTGCCATTCAGCGTGGACCCATTGTTTATTGTATAGAGCAAGCTGATAATCCGGATTTAACCTATGACACCTTTACCCTTTCTGCCCGTGAACCGCTAAATATTCGTTACCATCCGGATCTGCTTGGCGGCGTAACCGTATTGATGGGTAAAGAAGAAAATGGGAAACCGTGTCTTTTAATTCCTTACTATGCTTGGGATAACCGGGAGGAAGGCTTTATGCAGGTCTGGATTCGAGAGGGGGAAAACCAGCGCTTATATCTTTATTAACAATCGACATATGCTTGTAATCCATTAAATTGGATAATCAAAAGCTCACGGAGGTGTACGAAACGATGCGCGCTGCTAAAGGAATCGGCTTGAAATTATCGGCGCTTGTTCTCATGCTTATGCTAATCCTGACTTCTTTTGGTGCTGATGAATCGTCCGCCGCATCCACTTCGACCTATTCGAATCCGATCAATACAGCCGGAGCGGACCCTTATGTGATGCTGCATACTGATGGATATTATTATTTTACCCGCACGTTAGGCAACAGAGTGGATATTTGGAAATCGAGATCGATGACCGCAATCGATCTGGGACAACGGAAGACGGTATGGACAACCCCTCCCGGATTAAAAGACATCTGGGCTCCGGAGATCCATTATATCGAAGGTAAATGGTACATCTATTATACGGCGAATACGGGCTGCGGAGATAATTGCCGCGGAGTGTACGTCCTGGAGAATGATTCCGCCGATCCACTGCAGGGAGGTTGGACCGACAAAGGAAAGCTGAACACGCAGTATTCCGGTCTGGACGGCACGGTATTTGAACATAACGGCCAATTGTACTTCCTGTATGCGGCATACGGGAATTGGTCCGGCGCCCATGGCAGTGCGATCGCCATCGCGCCGATGTCCGATCCGTGGACGTTGAACGGCGACAACGTGATTTTGACGAAGCCCGAATACGGCTGGGAGAAGAAAGGAATGCCGGTAAACGAAGGTGCAGTCATCCTGAAACGGAACGGACAAATATTTCTCGTCTATTCCGCGAGCGCCTGTTGGGAGGACGATTATTCGCTCGGCATCCTGACAGCGAACGATACAAGCGATTTGCTTAATCCCGCATCGTGGACGAAGAGCGCGCAGCCTGTGTTCGCCAAATCGCCGGAGAACGGCGTGTTCGGCCCGGGCCACAACTCCTTCGTCCCATCCAAGGACGGCACGCAAGATCTGATCGTATACCACGGCAACAGCGGTCCCAGCCAAGGTTGCGGCGCCCGTCCGTCCCGTGTACAGCCTTTTACATGGAACATTGACGGTTCTCCGAATTTCGGCGTTCCGACGAACGGTCCGCTCTCCGTTCCCTCCGGAGACTTCCGGATTGAAGCGGAGGTAGCCACACCGGTTAAAGCGAACGTGAAGGATACTGCAGCCGCCTCCGGAGGTAAAATCGTTCGTCTGAATAACGAAAATAGCTCCTTGACGTTCAAGGATGTCATTGTACCGGAGGAAGGGAGCTACACTTTATCGGTTCGATATTCGAACGCCGCCGGCCCGAATGCTACAGAACAAGTTTCGGTGAACGGCAAGCTGACGACGATGTCCTTCCCCCAGACGGGAAGCAATCAGTTCGCAACCGCCTCATTTCAAATCAAACTGAAAAAAGGTTACGACAATGTTATCGAATTCAAAAAGGGCAAGCACGCCCTCGAGATCGATTATATCGAGACGTCGGGGAGCAACACGTTCTCGGTCAAGTCCGGGGCTGAATATAAGCTCATCAACCCCAACGGCGGCAAGGCGCTCGATGTGACGGGCGCAGGTACGGCGGATGGGACCTGGACCCAGATGTGGGACGATTCTGACGGCGGAGCAGCACAGCGCTGGAAAGTTGTCCAGAACGAGGACGGAACCTATACGATGATCAATCCAAACTCCGGCAAAGCGCTTACCGTGATGGATCCATCTGCCCCTTGGGGAAGAGTAGCCGTCTCGGAGCCTAAGGGACTGGACACGCAAAAATGGAAGCTCGTCGACACCGGTAACGGCTACTGTAAATTGTTAAACGCGCGGACGGGAAAAGCACTCGATGTAGGCGGAGCCAGCATCGACAGCGGAGCGGGCGTAGGGACTTGGGAGGATCTCCCCGGCGGGACCGCGCAATTTTGGCTTATGTACCGATTGGACTGAAGTCGCTACGGCCGTACCCACCTACATCATCGGCAACCAGGTGCTCCAAGGTTTCCACCGAAAAGAGACCATCGAAAAAGCGATTCTAAAAGAAATGGAAGCGTCCGACCTGTCGAATAGGGAAGGGAATAGCTGCGGATTGGATAGCCATCACAAGGGACGAAACTCGTGCACCCATACCTTCGCTTGCGGAAACCAAACCGCGCCTGCATGGAGAGACGCGATGTACCGCTTGTACGCTTCCAAATCGGCGAATCCCTCCGTCCTGGCGTCCTCGTCAGATATGTCCGCTACAGTTTGCCTATACACGCGATGCACTTCGAAGGCAGTTCCGTTTATCGTCATGATTTCGCCGGGATCCGCGTACCGTCCGTTTCTTCGGACGGCCGTTTTTTTTTCGCGACAAGACGCGTTCCCGATCTTCCTCGCGGGTAATTAAACGCTCGATGCTGCACGTTTTTGGGGGCCATGGTTCCGGCATCGTCTTCATCCCGTCCTTTCCGCTTTGGCCGCGCGTCTCTTCCCGAACAAGGCGGACCATCCCAGCAGCGCGAGCGGAATGGCCGATCCCATGAGAATATTGAGCGGCTACAACGACTTCGAATACGCGCGGCGGGCGATGCGCGCGGGCGCGACCGACTATCTGCTGAAGCCGATCGACAAGGTCGAAGTGTTCCGCCTGCTGGACCGCTGCGCGGCGCGCAAGCCTACCGCGACCGGCACCGCGGGCGAAGGTGCCGCCGCGCCAACCGCCGCCGCGCCGCGGCCGGCCGAAAACGCGACGACGGAGCGAATCCGCAAGCTGATCGACCAATCGTATCATCGGGACATCGATCTGACTTACATCGCGGATCAGGTCGGCTTCAACGCCAGCTACATCAGCAAGCTGTTCAGCCGGGAACGGGGGGAGACGATCACCGATTACCTCAACCGGGTGCGCATCGGCAAAGCCAAGCAGTTCCTCCGCGACCACCCCGGCTTGAAAGTGTACGAGATCGCGCATCTCGTCGGCTACGGAGACAAGATTTATTTTCAAAAGCTGTTCAAGCGGATGGTCGGCATGACGCCGCTCGAATATCGGATGGGGGCCTCGGGCGGGGAGGAGAGCGATCGCAAGCCCGGCTCGCACGCCCATTAACGCGGCGGATTTGCACATTTTTAAGGAAAGCGAAAAACAGCTTTACATTTGCTTCGGCATTCGGTATGGTATCCCTTGTCGTCGCAAAGAGGAACGGTAACAACCGGGACTCGCGGCATGCGGTCGTGGCGGAATTGGCAGACGCGCTGGATTCAGGTTCCAGTGGTAGCAATACCGTGGAGGTTCGAGTCCTCTCGACCGCACCATACTTAAAATCAAACTCTTCTCTCGGGAAGGGTTTTTTATTGTTAACCAGTGTTGATTGCCTTACATGTAAGAGCCGATTTTGTCATGGCTGCGGAAAGAAGTATACGGACGAGTGGGCAGAGAAATAAGAAGAGCGGATATTGAATGTTCCGCATCGACATACGGTATTTACTGTGCCGAAAGAGTTGCGGAAGTTTTACTTTGCTGATCGTAAAAAACTGAATGACCTGAGTACAAATAGCCCAGACGAGAAAGTCATGCAGAAGTTGCTGATGGACCTGATGCTCAAATGGTTTCTGAGCGACCAAAAGGTCAAGCAGATGAAGGATGCTAGAGGGGCAGCAAAATACATCGGGAGGTACAAAAATGCTGCCCGATCCTGAATCCAGCATCATCTAGGAACGGGCAGCATTAACACGCTCATGGCTTATCATCCGCTTGTTTCTTCTACCATTTCGCGCATGCGTGACGATAACCATAGTCACTTGCTTGTCTGTATTTACTTGCGTAACAAAGTTGCTATCGCCTCCGATGTCACAGTATCTAAAGCTCCAGTAGGCTCATCCGCCCATCATCGACGATCATATGATCAAGCGCGTCATCCAGGGAGAATTGTCATGATTCTCCCTTTCTTCTCATCTCGGACCGGACAACTTGAGTCACCAGCAGGACAACTTACGCCGTCATCTGTTGGTCATTATGTATTGGCAGTGACAAAAAATGAAGCCAAACGGTATCAATTTCTTCGGTGAACCAAACGAGGTACCGTGGGGAATTGAGGTTGTATTCGAAGATCTCTACGGAAATCGGCGTGGTTTTAATTAAATCGGATAGCAAACGATGTACAATTTCAAAAAAATGCACTATTATCATTATATATAATGATAATATGGAGGACAATTTCGATGACAAAAAAAGCCGATTTGCTTCTTCATCCTGTTCGAATGCGGATTATACAACAATTGCTTCTCGGCAAGCCGTTGACGATTGCTGAGCTGTTAGATGTGCTTGGCGACGTTCCCCAAGCTACCTTATATCGTCATATCAATCTTTTGCTTAAGGGGGATCTGATCGAGATCATCGATAAGAAAAATGTGAAGGGAACTGAAGAGCGAGTGTTTTCAATTCGGAAAGATAACTTGAAAGTTCCTGAAAACGAAATTGAAAATACTTCCCAGGAAGATCATATTCGCCATTTCACGGCATTTCACGGCAATTTGTTTCAGTTAGTGACAACGTATCTGACGGAAGCGCCGCCAACCCGGTATGAAGATGAGGGATTCGGTTATTGGTATACGCCTCTTCATCTGACGAATGAAGAATTTCTCGAGCTCGTCGAGTCCGTTAACAAGTGCATCGAAGAAGCGATAAAGAAACAGCCGACACCCGAACGAACCGCTCGAGTTTTCGCAGGCATGTTTATTCCGCAAAACTCGTCAAAAAGCTAAGGAGGATTCGCAAATGCATTACGGCTACTCAATCGGGATAGAAGAACTATGGAAATGGCTGCCGCTTCTTATACCCTTTCTCATTCTACATTTGATTCTACTAGTTGTGGCATTACGGGATTTGTTAAGAAGAGATCTTAGTACAGAATACAGGCTGATTTGGACCGCAATCATTGTTTTCGTCAGTCTTTTCGGTCCGATTTTGTACTTTATCCTAGGAAGGAAGGATCGCTAAGGTGAGTATCCTCCAGGTGAATCATCTCCAAAAAAAATATGGGGAACAAGAAATTATTAAAGACATTGGCTTTCAAATCCAACAGGGCGAATTCTCAGCCCTTCTCGGTCCGAACGGAGCTGGTAAAACGACAATTATCAAAATGCTCATCGGGATAACGAAGCCTTCAGGCGGTCAAATTCTATTTCAAGGAGAGCGTCATGACAGAAAACGTCCGTTTATCGGGTATTTGCCGCAACACCCCACCTTCTACTCGTGGATGACAGGAAAGGAATTGCTCACGTTTCTAGGCAGGCTGTCGGATATCGATCAAGAGAGCTTGGAGCAGCGAATGCACGAATTGCTGGAATTAGTGGGGCTGAGTAAGGCGAAAAACAAACGGATCGGAACCTATTCGGGAGGGATGAAGCAAAGATTGGGCATCGCTCAGGCACTTATCCATCAACCGAAATTGCTTATTATGGATGAGCCGGTTTCCGCACTGGATCCACTAGGCAGAAGAGACATGCTGGAATTGTTGAAATCCATCAAACAGAATACGACGATTCTTTTTTCCACTCATATTTTGCACGATGCGGAAGAATTAAGCGACAAAATCCTTATCCTGAATCAGGGTGAATTGCTTTTCAGTGGCACCCTCCATCAGGTGCTTGAATCTCATCAGCAACCCATTTTCATCATACAGGCGCCTCGCGTTCATGAGTGGGCCCCGAAGCTTGTAAACGAAAATATCGTGGAATCGATTGACCCAACCGGCTGTTTCGTCAAAGTGCGTGTTAAAGACATTGCCAGCGGAAGAATATGGCTGTTAGATCGTATCAGAAGTTTGCAGTTGCCGATTCAAAAGTTCGAACTGGTACAAGAAAGTCTGGAAGATATTTTTATCAGGATGGTGAGGTAAGCGGTGAACCACTTGTCAGTTCTATTAAAGAAAGAATGGCTGGAAGCCAGTAGAAGCTACAAATTATTGTGGTTTCCTGTTGTGTTCATGTTTTTGGGGATCATTCAGCCTCTTTCGTCCTATTACCTGCCACAAATCCTGGAGCTTGCCGGGGGCTTGCCTGAAGGGGTCAATATTGCATTACCCCAGATAACGGCAGAAGATGTTTTGGCATCGACCGTAACCAATCAATTTGACCAATTGGGTTTATTGGTTATCGTCATCGGAATGATGAGTATTGTGGTATCGGATAAGGATAATGGAATGCTGACCTTTATTTTGACGCGCAATGCCTCCTTAGGCGAGTACTTGTTGGGCAAGTGGATCGGGCAGGCTGCTATCGTCGCGGGAGCTGTCGCAACCGGTATGTTGATAGCAGGCTTGTATACCTCCTACTTGTACAGCTTTGTACCATTGTCCAGAATCGTCGCAGGCTTGGGTGTTTATTACACCTGGTGTCTGTTTATGGTAACGTTGACGCTTCTGATGGGCTCCTTGCTATCCAGATCGTCGGGAGTTGCCGTCGTATCGCTTTTCGTTCTCATTTTTTTGAAAGTCGCAACCGCATTGGGATCTGGATTTCAAATCATGAATCCTGCGCATTTGACGAACCATGCGGTCCATATCATGATCTCTGGCAGTGCTTTGCCTCACTTTATGACCACAGCGGCGGTCACGTTGTTGCTTATCGTCGTTTTCCTGATTTTATCGCATTTCTATTTATCCCGAAAAGAGTTGCCTGCTTCGTGACCAAATAAGCGTAACAGTAGCCTTGATGTAAAAAGGAGGACGCAAAGGATGAGTGTTCAAGTTGTCTTAGGTGATCGTGGCGTAGAAGTGAATATTTCAGGATGGACAGCGGTTACTAATTTGAGAAAAACGATCCACATTCCTTACTCTTCGATAGAAGAAGTACAATCCGGAAATTTCAAGTTCCCTTGGACTGCTGTAAAAAGAACAGGCATTGCTTCGCCTAGATATAAAGCCGGGGTCTTTATTATCGATGGAAAGAAATACTTCTTATCGTATCGGCTCCTCCTTCAAGGAGACGGCAAAATAGTCATTAACGAATTTCATACTCAATTGAGGGAACAAGCGGCCAGAAACAACTAAGCAGCTTCGCTCCTAGTCCTTGGTGAAAATGTGGGGAGGATGAATCCAATCTCGCGTAGTAATGCTGGCGGTGTGCGGGCTCATGGCTTTTGATCGTATATTTGAAGATTATTCGGAGGTAAGTTAATGATAAGAACTTCGATCTTCATCGTTTTAACAATAATCGTAATCCTTGCAGGTTGCAGTAACGAACCTGAAAAGAATACTGCAGACACTCAGCCGTCAGAGTCCAGTCAGGATAACGAACCGGCAGAAAATATTTCAAACATTCAGGAATCCATAGATTCGAAACAAAGCAAACCTCATATTGTATTAACGGATGAACAAATTTTAATGAAACCTCCGGGACGTCTTACCGGTATCGACTATAATGAACAGAATGTTCAGGAGGCTTTGGACAAATTGCCAACTGACCTGACAGCCGATCAATATATGGAAGAACTACTCCTCCTGTTGGCTGAAGACTATCGTCCCTATGTGTCCACTTTCATTAATTTTGAATCCGATATTACTGTGAATAATCAGCGGCCTAATGCAAAAATTACTTTGCCCACCAGTAGGAAGCTGCATATTTCAATTTTGCTGGATGCAAGCGGCAGCATGAATGCAAAGATTAATGGCAAATCAAAAATGGATTCCGCAAAAGAAGCCATTCAGAGCTTCGGGGATAAGCTGCCCAAAAATGCAGAGGCATCGTTGCGGGTTTATGGGCATAAGGGAACTGGAAGCAATGAAGATAAACAAATATCTTGCAGCAGTACGGAAGAAATCTTTCATGGTCAAGGCGTGCAGACAGATCAAATAAAAGCGGCGCTTCAAGATGTGAAACCTGCCGGATGGACACCAATTGCGAATGCGCTGGAATCTGTAAAGCAGGATATAGATCCTGAGACAACCGATTCGGTCGTATATGTGGTAAGCGATGGAATTGAGACATGCGGAGGCGATCCCGTACAGGTTGCCAAAGAGCTCCATCAATCCAAGGTGAAGACAGTTGTCAATATTATTGGCTTTGATGTGGATAATGAAGGTCAAAAGATGCTCCGGCAGGTTGCTGCATCCGGCGGCGGAGAGTTTGCTTCCATTGATAATGATGAAGCGCTGAAAAATTACTTGATCAAGGCGTATGAAAAACTGCGCGGCGAGTGGACGCTTTGGATCGAAAAAGGAACAGGGCAAGCCAATATTCAAAAGGAAAAGAAACAAGGTGAGCTCAATAAGACGCGGGAAACGATGCAGCGTCTGGTGAACCAGGAAAATGCAAATTTGCTGGCGGCCCTTGAATATATAAAAATGAAGCAAGAAAATGATTTCCCTTGGAGCGATATCAGTAAAAAAATTGGCGAACGCAAAAGTTTTGCGTGGAGTTACGCAGATAAAACGGGCAGGCGCTTATATAACGAAGTTTCCCAAAACGGCAAGCAGGTTTATGACGACATCAAGGATGAAGGGGAGAAGAATATCGATGATTTGACGGATAAAACAAAAAATTAGCAGCGCACGCTTTGAGGGACCTTATTCGCTTATTGCAATCCGCTGGGGTATGGATCCGAAGTATGACGTTGCTATTTTTAGTGATGGATCTGACAGGCGGAAATCCGTTGGCCGAATTCATGCTAAAAACCAAGTTTCAACATTCAATCGATCAAAGAAAGGTGAGATAGCTGTGCGTACGCAGGAAAAAAGAGGGATTATTGTGATTACTGGGGCAATGGCCTCGGGAAAGTCGACGGTTGCTCAACTGCTTGCTGAAAAATTTAATAAAGGAGTTCATTTGCGCGGAGATACATTCCGAAGGATGATCGTTAGCGGAAGAGAGGAGATGCTGCAGGATTCGGAGGGAGAAGCGATCAAGCAGCTTCGCTTGCGCCACCAAATTACCGCCGCTGCCGCAGACGCTTACTTTGAAGCGGGGTTTAATGTCGTGATACAGGATGTTATTATCGGTTCTATGCTTCAGGAAACCATAGACTTTATTCGGAATCGTCCGTTATACGTTATCGTGCTGACACCGAGTCAGGAAATTATAGCATGTAGGGAAGCGGCTCGACCCAAAAAAGGGTATGGTTTGTGGACAATAGCTGAGCTTGATCGCAGATTGCGCGAAGAAACGCCCAAGATCGGTATGTGGCTTAACTCTTCCGATCAAACTGCCGAGGAAACTGTGGAGCAGATTTGGCAGGAAGCATGGAAGGAAGCCGTTGTATAATTGACACACAGGATTGCGAAGAAAAATTGCAAAATTACGCACAATGTAGAACAAATCAGCTCCACATCAACCGCCTTGAAGAAACGTTGCGTTTTGAGGCTCTTATTGGCTCGGTATTGATGAAACTCACATTATCAAGCCTCGTTGTGTCTTGACCAATATCGAAGAACATATATTGCTTGATGTCCTGCCGAGCCGCAACAAGAAAACGGTCATTGAAGGTTCGATCGGAAACGAATGAACATAAACAAACCTGAAAAGTAAAATCCGTAAGAAAAAAGGAGAAATCTTATGGTGCGTATTGATGAAATTGAGTCTGATGTATTTCGTCTTTCAATCTTCTCAACGGAATCCGGATTCCAGTACAATGCATTTTTAGTCCGAGACGAGGAGCCTCTTTTGTACCATACAGGCCCAAAATCACTTTTTTCTCAGTTCAGTCAAGCAGTTGCTAGCCTAATTGATCTTAAACAATTGCGCTGGATTAGTTACAGTCATTTCGAATCGGACGAATGCGGTGCACTCAATGAATGGCTCACAATTGCACCTCAAGCTGAGGCTGTAACCGGGATTGTTGGGGCGGCGGTAAACGGGGATTTCGCTATTAGACCGATTCGTTCGCTTCAGGACAACGAGGTATTCAGTACTGGGAAAAAAAGATTCCGTTACTTGCGCACACCCCATCTTCCGCATGGGTGGGATGCAGGATTGCTTTTTGAAGAGACCGACCGGACTCTCTTCACTTCTGACTTGTTCCATCAAAACGGTGATGTGGAACCACTCACTGAGAATAGTTTAATTGATCGGTTTAAAGAAGTGTTACAAAACTCACAAGGTCCATTTTCCAACTATATTCCCTATACCTTACATACAGAGCAGATGCTTCGTAAACTAGCAGATCTAAACCCTAAAACACTTGCTGTTATGCATGGATCTTCATACAAGGGCGACGGTAAGAGTGCTATTGAAGAACTCATTAAAGTAATGCAACAAATGTAAGGTATGCTAGCGCTAGCAAAGATTCACTCCCGATCCCCCAAATGAGATTGGTGTCGATTAAAATGTAATCGTAGTTTTCTTCATCGATTCCAGCAATGAGGCCAGTATTTTATCGCTGCCCATTTCATCCCGCAGGTTAATTTCCGAAACGGACAGTTCGATGTTGCTTGGTATGAGGTCAATGTTGTCTTGAGAATACAGAAAAGTCTCCGCCGCGGAAATCGTTTTGTCGCTCATATTGGCATCCAGAATATTGCACATGCTGATGGGCAGTTTATCTGTTGAAACCCTCCTTGGAGTCAAAGTTCTACTTTGATTTGTCAATAGCAGGGAGCGGGCTGATTCTGGTGACGTTCTCTCCGAGTTCTCGCAAACGTACAGAATTGGCCGCTTTTTGATGTCTTTTCGGGAAGCCTTGCGGCACTTGGAAAAGACAGAAAAACCCGCGAAAAACCTTGATTCTACAAGGCTTTTCGCGGGTTTTATATTCCTCATCCTTAACTTGTTTTCCGCTTGGGTCTCAATCGCGTGCGCGATTCAGGTTCCAGTGGTGGCAATACCGTGGAAGTTCGAGTCCTCTCGACCGCACCATACTTAAAACGAAACCCTTCGAAATTAATCGAAGGGTTATTTTTGTTTCTCTAAAGTCAAGCCCAGTTGCTTCAAGTCAATCACTGCATTTAACTGCATAAGAATATCAAGCCCGAGAAGTCCATTGATGTTTCCTATAGGATCGATCACTCCAAAATCCAGCTTCACTTGGCAGGAAATGAGAGAACCGCCGGGGCTTGTTCCGGCGGTTCTTGCTTGGATGGGAGTGTTACACGTTCTCGCAAGGATTGCCCGCGAGATTCCGCCCTCTGGCCAGCCAAAATCTCCAGCCCTTGTTCCGCTCGGGATCGACCTTCGTATCGGCAGAGATGTACCGCATCGTATAGCCGCAGCGCCGGTTAGGGCTGGTGTTGGCCGTTGCGCCGTGAATGAT
This sequence comes from Cohnella baijiui, assembly GCF_020731285.1. Lineage (GTDB taxonomy): Bacteria > Bacillota > Bacilli > Paenibacillales > Paenibacillaceae > Cohnella. Next base: position 336,562 of record NZ_JAJFOW010000002.1, on the reverse strand, counting down.
GCGCGAATCGTGAAGCGAACATTCGCCTTTCTCGAGCTCGAAATAGACCGCTTGGGATTCGTCGATGTTCTTGATTTGGGCGTGGAAGGTGTTATCTTTCTTGTCGACGTTCTCGTATTCCGAGAACCCGTTGTGGTGTGTGCCGGGAATGACGCGCATGCAGCCGTTTTCTTTCTTGCTCGGATCGAGCGCCAGCCAGATCGTAACGATGTTGTCGTACTTATCGAAGCGTCCTTCCCAGTAGGCCGAATCCTCATGCCAGGGCGTCTGCCGGCCGGTATAAGGGTCCTTGCTGATAAAATGACTGGACCATAGAATGATGTCCGGTCCGATCAGACTTTCGACCAGATCGAGCGATTCGTCGCTCAGCAGAAAATCAAGCAGCCGCTCGTCACGGAAATGCGGGGTGTCCAATTCATCCGACAGCTTCGCCCCTTTGAGCGCCAACTGCTCCTCAAAGATTTCCGTCAGCTTGGCCAGCTTTTCCTCCGAGAACAACGGCTTCTTATGCAGCACATAGCCGTTTTCTTTGTAAAAGGCGACTTCTTGCTCGTTCAGCTTGGTCATAATCAGTGGTGCCTCCTTTTGATTTGGGATAGGTTTATTATAGGAAATGGCGCCGATTCCATCTTCCGCGCTTCTGATCTGATTTGTTGTATTTTGATTTTCGAATCGAATTTATAGCGAAATTGGGCAACGATATTTATGTTCATATGATATAATGGGCTTGCAAGACGAAGTTCATTTGAGGAGGGGCAACTCAGATGATCCATTTATACGGACAAGATTTGTTGGATTCGGTAACGGAGGCGCACTACGCATACCATAAATCGCTGAACACCGTCACCGGCGAGCATTCGCACGATTTCTACGAGGTATTCTTGATTACCAAGGGCGCGTTCTATCATCAGGTCAACCGGCGACGAACCTATTTGTCCGAGGGCCATCTGGTGTTTATCCGGCCGAACGACGTTCATTATTACGAGAATGACGATCGTCGCGATGGCGAATTGATCAACCTGGCTTTCTCGACCTCGACTATGGAGGCGCTGGTCCAATATCTCGGCGGAGGGTTCGAGCTGGAAAAATTGCTGCAGCCGGAAGAATCGCCGTGCGTGTTCATCGACAAGCATGAGCTCGACGCCTTGAAGGAGCGCTTGCAGCTGCTGACGTTCATCTCGGCGGAGGACAAGCCGAGGATGAGACGGGAGGTTCGGGCGCTGCTAGCCGAAATCTTCGTCCGTTATTTCTCGGAAAGTCCCATGGAGGAGATCGATTCCGGCATGCCGGATTGGCTCGAACAGGTTCAGAAGAAGATGCAGAACAAGGAGAACTTCTCCGAGGGAATCAGCCGCCTGAACGAACTGTGTCCCAAATCGCCGGAGCATCTGAGTCGAATGATCAAGAAGCACTTCGGGCAGACGCCGACCGAATGGATCAATGGCATGCGGTTGAAATACGCCGCGAATCTGCTGGTTTATACGGATGAGAGCGTAATCGAGATCAGTATGGAAGCCGGCTATAAAAATTTGAGCCACTTCTACCACCGTTTTAAGGAATACTACGGATCCTCCCCCGCGCAATATCGCAAACTGCACCGCAAGATCATCATTCCGAACTGAAGGTCAGAATAGTACAAGGCTTATCATGAGCAACCAAGACGTAAAACTCCCTTTTGGCTATATTGTTAGTAGTCCGGACAATTGGCGGAAGAAATGAGGGAATCGCATGAAAATGAAGGCGAGCGTCATCACTGGGCCGCAAAAGAGCGAGCTGGTCGAGACGGACGTGCCGTCGATCGGCGACGAAGAGGTACTGATTCGGGTCAAGGTTTGCGGGGTGTGCGCCTCCGAGCTTCATCCGTGGATGGAAGGAGCGGGCTGGCTGGAAGCTCCCGGGAAACGACCGATCTTCGGCCATGAGCCGGTCGGTGTCATCGAACGGATGGGCGCCAGGGTCGAGGGCTTCCGGATCGGGGACCGCGTGACCGGTTTGGTTCAGCACGCCTTCGCCCAATATGCGAAAGCGAATTACCGGGTAATCGTCAAAGTTCCGGAGGAGCTGGACGATCTGGAAGCACTGGGCGAGCCGCTATCGTGCCTAATGAGTGGAGCGAGCCGCACGCCAGTAGCCCTCGGAGACGAGGTGGCGGTTGTTGGGGCCGGGTTCATGGGATTGGGCTTCCTACAGCTGATGCGGCTCAAAGGGGCGGGTCGTCTGATCGCGGTGGATACGCGCGAGGAGAGCCTGGAGCATGCGCGGCGCTTCGGCGCGGAGGAACGGTTCGCGCCGCAGGACGTCAATGCGAAATACAAAGTGACGGCATGGGCCCACATGGATCAAGGAATCCCGGGCGTTCAGGTGGCGGTCGAGGCGTCCGGCTCCCAGGGCGGGCTTCAGCTCGCGGGGGAAATGGCGGGCGTTCACGGCGTGCTCTCGATCGTCGGCTACCATCAGGGAAACAGCGGCATGCGGAACGTCAACATGGAGTTGTGGAATTGGAAAGCGCTGACGGTCATCAACGCGCACGAACGCAGAAGCCAGGTCCATGTCAAGGAGATGGAAGCCGGTCTGAAGCTGATTGCCGGCGGCCAATTGAACATGAAGGACATGATTACGCACGTCTTTTCCTTGGATGAGGTCGATCTGGCGTACGACGCGATTCGGACCAAGCCTCCAGGATTTATCAAATCGGTCATCAAGATCGATTGACCGGACCATGAGGGGCTGATTGACAGGATGGGTACTGTTATATGGTTTCGGGCCGGTCTTCTTGTTCCTTGCTCCGAAAGCATCAAGAGCCCGATACGGCCTTAACGGTTGTTCGGGCTCCTTTACGTTTATTCCTTCACCGAACCGAGCACGATCCCTTTTACGAAAAAGCGTTGCAGGAACGGATACACGAGCAGAATCGGAAGTGCGCCGATGAAAATCTGGGCTGCTTTGACCGTTCGTTGAGACATGTTTTTGAGCGACTCCGAATCGACAGATAACCGACTGAAATCCTGCTGTACGACGACCGTCTGAAGGAATGTGGCAAGCGGATACTTCTCCAGATCGGACATATAGATAAGGCCATCGAACCAGGAATTCCAGTGGAACACCATGGTGAACAGAGAAATCGCCGCAATGGCCGGCATCGCGATCGGAACATAAATTTGGAACAGAATTCGGAAATAACCTGCGCCATCGATGAGTGCCGCTTCTTCCAGCGCCTTGGGTACGGAGGTCCGGAAAAAGTTCATCATGAGAATCAAGTTAAAGGAATTAATGGCTACTGGAAGCACGAGCGCCCAGATTGAATTCATGAGTCCCATTTTCGAAATCAGAATATAGGAAGGAATGAGTCCGCCATTGAACAACATGGCGAAGACGAACAGCCATACATACCACTTGCGTCCCTTGAATTCAATATCATCCTTGGATAGAGGATACGCGATCATGACTGTAAGAATCATGGAGAGGACGGTCCCGAGTATCGTTCGTAAGAATGAAGTCTGCAGCGAATTCAAGAAGTTCGGATTATCTATCGTCTCCGCATAGGCATCGACTGTGAAGTCGATCGGCCACAGTCCGACCAGGTTGGCCCCAGCCGCTTCTTTCCCGCTGAAGGAGACGGCGAGTACGTGAACAATCGGAATTATACAAGTAATGGCTATGGCGCCTAACAGAATGTAATTGAAAACCTTGAATGTTTGATAGGAACCGGAGCTGTAGCGCATGGACATGGTCTCCTTGTTAGAAAATGCGATAGTCGGCAAATTTATAGGCTAACCGGTAGGCAATGACGATTAGCACGAAGCTAATGACGGCCTTGAACAAGCCAACAGCCGTACCGAAGCTGAATTGTCCACTCAGTAGGGCCATTCGATAGACGTAGGTATCGATTATATCGCCTTTGTCGTAAACAAGCGGGTTGTACAGGTTGAATATTTGGTCGAAGCCTGCATTCAGAATGTTGCCCAGAGACAACGTGCCAACGACGATCGCCATCGGGAGCAGCAACGGCACGGTAATGTGAATGATCTGTTTCCAACGGTTGGCGCCATCTACGACGGCGGCCTCGTACAGTTCACCGTTGATTCCGGCAAGAGCGGCCAAGAACACAATGGTCCCGAAGCCGAATTCTTTCCATACGTCGCTGACAATGACGACAAACCGGAACCAATTTCCGTCGCCAAGGAAGAAGATCGGTTTAATGCCGAACAAGCTGCTCAATACTTGGGTGACGATACCGCCTTGAGGATTAAGGATGTCCAGCAGGATGCCGCCCAGAATGACCCAGGACATGAAGTGAGGGAGGTAGACAAGCGTTTGTACGGTGCGTTTGAACGCAACCTTCGTGACTTCATTCAACAGTAAGGCGAATAGGAACGGCGTGACCAACTGGAATACGATTTTTAAGGAAGCGATTACAAATGTGTTCCAAATCACTTGTTTGGTATCGGAGAAAGACGCTATCTCACGGAAATGATCGAGTCCGACCCACTCCGAACCCGTAAAGCCGGTGTAAGGCTTGTAATCCTGAAAGGCCATCATAATGCCAGGCATCGGACCGTATTGGAAGATCAACAACACTACCAGTCCGGGAAGAACCATGCTGTGTAACGGCCATGTACGTTTCAAGTTCCATTTCTGCTTTGAGCTGTGCATTATCTCCACCGCCTGTCTTTGATTCTTTATATTCCTATGGTATACGCTGCGCCACCACTATCTGAATATCAAAAACTAAACATAGAAGCACAATATTAATCAAAAAGGGAGTAGGCAGAATCAATTCGAGGTTAAAAAACAACTTCTATAGAGTTGGAGATGAATCGATCATGCGTATGAGTTGGAACTTCAACATTTTCCGCAAAGTTTATGTGCTGATTTTTTTGTTTTTAATTCCGGTACTCGTTTTGTACTACTATTCCAATCAAATCAGCGTCGAAGTCGTGGAAAAAGAAATTAACAACCGCAATCTCAACAAGCTGTCCTATGTACTGAGTCAACTTGAAAGCGATTTCGAACAGTTGTCGCTGATATCGTTGGCGCTCGTCCAAGATCCGGATATTCACAAGTACGTGAACAGCGACGTGTTCATGAAGACATTCGAGGACGATTATGATTTGGTTGAGCTGAAGGTCAAGATTATGGAGAAAATATCGTTTCTCAGCCTGCTTAATCATTGGAGGAATGGAATCTTTATCTATTCCAACAACCGCAGTGAAGTGCTCAGCAGCAATATTTTGCTTCGGGGAAACTTCACGCCCAACGAATTCAGTCCAAATTGGGAATATAACCCGCAAGATGACTTGTTTTATAAGCACACGGTTGCCCCGGGGGCCGATCCCAAAGACGATCAGGATAACCAGCTCATCGTGGAGGTCAGAGCTCCTGTATCTTATATTCGCCAGATGCTGGAGCAACTGAAGGTCGGGGGGGACGGCGATCCGTTCCTCTATCGGCCTTCCACGCCGCCCATCGTCAATGGCACAACCAATGAGCCGTTAGTTGAACAACTGAATCATCGATTGGATCAGGAGAAGTTGCAAGAAGCGGGTCATATTACCGAAAAAATCAACGGGAAAAAATATTTGATTACCTACGTACATTCTTCAGTCATGGGATGGACGCTGGCCGATTATGCCAAGGTGGACAGCATTCTGGCGCCAATCGAGATGGGGCGCAACTTTTTCTGGATTTCCGTTGGCATGCTGCTCATCTTGTGCTTCGTCGTTGCGCTGCTCTTATTCTTCCACGTTCAGAGGCCGACTGGCGAGCTGATCGACAGTATGCATCGGCTGAAGAAGGGAGATTATCAAGTACGGCTTCGACCGGATAAGAACAATGTGTTCTACTTTATTTTCAAACGATTCAACGAAATGGCCGCAGAAATTCAACATTTGATCGAGAAAGCGTACGTGGAGAAGTTACGAACGAACGAAGCAGTCATGAAGCAGCTTCAAGCGCAGATCAACCCTCATTTTCTATACAACAGTCTATTCTTCATCCAAACGATGGCCAAGGGGGGAAGGGAAGAGGAGGTCGAGGCGATCTGTATGCATTTGAGCGAGTATTATCGATACGCCACGCGAGTGGATCGTCAGACGGTCACGTTACGGGAGGAACTGAGTTACATCCGTAATTATTTGGAAATCCATGTGATGCGAACGCAGCGGATTCATTATGAGATCAACGTGCCGGAGGATATGCTGGAAATGGAAATTCCGAGGATGCTCGTGCAGCCGCTTGTCGAGAACGCGATCAAGCACGGCGTAGAGCCTAAGCCGGGAGAATGCTTGATCCGAATAGGGGGGGAAACGGCTAACGGAAGGCATCATTTGTATATCGAGGATAGCGGTGTTGGCATGTCCTCCGAGAAAGTGGACCATCTGAACGGTCTAATTCGGCAATCTGCGAACGAAGAAGATGAAATCGGATGCGGAGTATGGAACATTCACCAGCGGATGAAGTTCAAGTTCGGCGAGGAAGCCGGATTGGTCTTCTCTTCTCGAGACGAAGGCGGATTGCTTGTCGGCCTGCATTGGCCAGACGATCAAGCGGAAGGTGGGGAACGGAATGTTCAAATTGCTGTTGGTTGATGACGAGAGGCCGGTCGTAGAGGGTCTAAAGGAGATCATTCCGTGGGAGGAGCTTAAGGTCGATCAGGTGTATATCGCCGTCTCTGCCCAAAATGCGTTACATGTGATGAATCAACATGCGATCGATATTGTCGTGACGGACATCCAGATGCCTGGCATATCCGGCATCGAGCTGATAAAGGAAATCGAACGGAGATGGCCGAGAACGAAAATCATTCTGCTATCCGGACACGCCGAGTTCGAATATGCCAAGCAGGCGATCAAGCAGAACGTCATCGATTACCTGCTCAAGCCGATTCGCGACAATACGCTAATCGATGCGGTCAACCGTGCCCAAGAGCTGCTTCGGCAGGAATGGGAGCAGATCGGATCCTACGAGCGCTCGATTCAGGCGCTTAGAGAAAACCTTCCGCTTTTAAGGGAGAACCTGCTAAACGAACTGCTGCAAGGCGGGAAAATTCGGAAGGAGGAATGGGAGCGCAAGCGGGAGATGCTGGACATTCCATTTTTCCCTGAAGACGAATGCTCGCTGATGCTGGTTCGGATGGACGAGCTTGGCCGTCTGGGAGAAGATCATCCTGCTTTGGCGGAATTCGCTATCGGCAATATCGCCGCAGAGGCGTTGTCCGGAAGCTTTCATACTTGGAAGTGCAAAGTAAATCACGGTTTCCTGATTTTCGTCATGAAGCTGAAGTCGGTTAGAGCGGAGGAAATGGTGCAGGAGGATGAGGAAGAGTGGATACAGGTGCGCAAGCGCCTTCTGGAGGAGGCCGCGAGTCAGTTCCAGAACATGGTTAGCCACTACTTGAAAAGCAAAGTTTCCATCCTGATCAGCAATTGGGGTGTTTTTCCCGGAGATCTCAAGTTGCTGTATCAGCAGGCCCTGTCCTCGCTTATTAAATACGTCGGCGATTCGGAGGACTTCTTGCATGCCTTGATGGAGACGAAGCCGCACGTTGCTGCGCTGCGCAGTCTTCATGAGCACCCGACCGTAGCTCATCTGCTGGAAGTCAGCAACTGGAAGCGCGTCTACGATAAGGTTGGAGAAATCTTCAGCGAGTTGAACCGCATCGATGTGCGACATCGGGAGTTCCTGATGGAGGTCTATTTCTCGGTTAGCAGCGCTGTAGCGATGACGGCTCATAACAACGGGTATTTGCTGTCCGAGGTATTGGGCGATGACGATTACGCGGCGTTGATGCAGCCCTCGTACGATTCGGTTCGGGCTCTAGAACTGCTGACTTACAGGGTATTGAACAAAATGGAAGCCAGAATGACCGGTGATTTGCAGGGCAACCGTCTTTCTATCGTTCAGAAGGTGCATTCATTTATTGAGAAGCACCTCGATTCGGACGTGTCGCTGCAATCGATATCCGAGCATGTCTATTTGCATCCCGTCTATTTGTCTAAAGTGTACAAGCTCGAAACCGGCGAAGGATTAAGCGACTATATTAACCGGATTCGCATGGAGAAGGCTTGCCACTTGCTCAAGTGTTCTCGTCAGAAAATATACGAGATTGCCGCCGCGCTAGGTTATCAAAACAATTACTTTATCCGCGTGTTCAAGCGCCAATACGGCATTACTCCTCAGGAGTACCGGAGAATTCAAACTTGAAACCGTTGCCAAACATCATCTTACAGAATGCTATTTTGTTTAGATTGTGATATTTATCCGCCAAAACAGGCCGTAATATAATGAACCAAGAATCTCAGGGAGGTGGAGTCATGATCCGAAAGTTTATATCGGCCTTGACGGTTACTATGCTATTGACCAGTGCAATGGTCGCCTGTTCCAAGGGGAGCAACATCGAAGAAAGCAAGGGAATGGATGGAACTCAATCGCCAACGGCGACAGCTTCCGAATCTACATCGCCAGTTAGCAGTTCCGGGAAATTCGACCCGCCCGTCACGATTACGACGGCAAGACCGGTCGCTTCAGACGTTGTGTACAAAACGGGAGAAGACACGAAAAACAATGTCCATATCCAATGGGCAAAGGACAAGTTAGGCATCAATATTGATTATATCTGGACAGTGGGCACGTATGACGCTTACCACAATAAGATCAAGCTTGCCCTGGCTTCGAACGAGCCGCTGCCAGATGTATTCATCGTCGAAGATGCGCAGCTCGCCAAGCAAGTTATGGAATCCGGACGGGTGATGGACATCGGCGAAGCCTATGAAAAGTATGCAAGCGAGCGAATGAAGAAAATGTACGAAGAAAACCCGACTGCCTGGCAATCCGTCTCCAAGGACGGCAAGAAATATGGGATCCCGATCCTTCAAACCGGTGCCGGAGAAGACCCGATCCTGTGGATCCGCCAAGATTGGCTGGATAAGCTTGGCATGAAGGCGCCGACTACAATGGAGGAGCTGGAAACGCTCATGGATGCGTTCGTGAACCAAGATCCGGACGGCAACAACAAGAAGGATACGGCGGGCATCGCTTTGACGCTTCGCGACGGCTTCAGCTCCTGGGTGGATGGCAAATTCGTCTTTGGCGCGTACAGCAAGGATGGCGTACTTCCTAAGTATTGGCACGAGAACGCCGATGGGCAACTGGAATACGGCTCGATCAACCCGGATATGAAGAAGGGATTGGCCAAGTTCCACGAATGGTACGAGAAAGGTTATCTGTTCGAAGACACGGGCGCGGCGGATTTGTTCGCCGCATTCGAGAAGTTCAATCAAGGCAAAGTAGGAATTATTGCCGGTCCGTATTGGATGGGCGACTGGCCACTGCCCGATGTTTTCAAAAACGTGCCGGGCGCAAAGATTAAGCCGTACCCATTGCCGACAGGACCCGAAGGCGTACATGCGCCGGGCGAGCGACTCGTGAAGAGCCGCATGTTCTTTAACAAGAAATTCGAACATATGGATGCGTTCTTCAAGTACTACGATGAGACGCTCGGTTATTGGTTCAATGACGAGAATTCGGACTTCAAGTACGGCTTTGCCGAAGGCTACGATTACGTGCTGGAGAACGGGAAAGCCGTCTACGATCCGGAGAAGCTGCCGGATGGCTATATCAATGCCGGCAAGTACATGCTTAGCTGGAATCCTCCGAATGTTCCGTTCGTAGAACTAAACGTATATAAGGATCTGGCAACGGGCAAGACGCCGGAAACGTATCTGGAGAAAAAGTTAGCCGGCCTGCCGCCGCTGAAGGTCGAAGGAGGCGCCATATTGGCCAATGATCTCGACAAATCGGTCCATGACAAGTTCGTCGGCGCCCCGACCAAGACAATGGAAAGCAAGGGTGTCATGCTTGATAAGCTTGAGAATGAAACATTCGTCAAAATCGTATACGGCAAGCTGCCTTTGGATGACTTCGACAAATTCGTCGCCAATTGGAAGTCGTCGGGCGGCGACCAGATTACGAAGGAAGTCAACGAGTGGTACCAGTCCGTTAAATAATCGACGGAGTGAAATCTGAATAAACAATCCGTTCAAGTTAGGAGGTCATGTCTCGTGCGATGTTCAACGGGTTACGAACGTTGCGATCGAACAGCCGGACAATATGCCGCTCGGTATGTGGAAGACGGAATGCTGGTTGGTCTGGGAAGCGGAACGACGTTCTATTGGACGTTGCTCGAGCTGGCAGACCGAATCAAGGGCGGACTAAAGATGAAGGGGATTCCGACTTCGCTAGCAACGGAGAGGCTTGCATTCGAGTGGGGAATACCGCTCGCGAGTTTCGACGAATGTCCGCGTCTGGATCTGTATATTGACGGCGCGAAAGAAATCAACCCTCGCAAAGAAATGATCAAGGGCGGCGGGGGTTCCTTCCTCCGCGAGAAGCTGGTCGCCGAAGGTGCAGACCGCCGAATTATCGTCGTGAACGGGAATAAGCGGGTGCTGCGATTGGGCAGCATCGCCGTTCCGGTCGAAATCGTGCCTTTCGGGTCGGAGTGGACGCTTGCGAAGCTTCGGGATCTGGGCTGCAAGCCGGTGTTTAGAACCGTACAGCAGCAATTTGTTGTTTCGGATAACGGCAATTATATGGCAGATTGCGATTTCGGCCCCGTGCCTAACCCTGCTGATTTGCACCGAAAGGTGAAAGCGATTACGGGTGTGGTGGAAACCGGCTTGTTCGTGGGAATGGCCGACGAGGTGATTATCGGCGGAGAAAGCGGAGTTGAAATATGGAAGTAAGCGGGAAGATAGCATGAGGGCATTATTTCATTTTAGAAGGAGTTGTTTGCCTTGAGAAAACTGAAGGTTGGACTAATTGGTCTAGGCGAAGTGGCGCAAATTACCCACTTGCCAATCTTGGAAAATTTAGCGGATCGTTACGAGATCGCAGCGCTATGTGATATTTCCCCGGAATTGCTTCGCGTATTGGGAGAAAGATACCGAGTAGGGAACTTATATACGGATGCTAAGCAATTAACGGAGCAGGCTGATCTCGATGCTGTGTTCGTCCTCAACAGCGACGAGTACCATGCGGAATGTGCGATTCATGCGTTGCGCAATAAGAAACACGTGCTGATCGAGAAACCGATGACACTTAACCAGACCGATGCGGACGCCATGATCAAGGCAAGAGATGAAGCGGGCGTGCAGGTCATGGTTGGGTATATGCGGCGATTTGCCCCGGCGTTCATGGAAGCGGTTGAGGAGCTGAAGACGCTGGGACCGATTCAATACTCCAAGGTTCGCGATATCATCGGACAGAACCGTCTCATCATTGAGCAGTCGAGCACGGTGTACCGTTTTTCCGACATTCCGCAGGAGGCGATAAATGATCGCTGGACGAGGCGCGCGGCGATGATCAAGGAAGCAATCGGTGACGTTCCGAAGGACATATACAACGCGTATGGATTGCTCTGCGGCTTGAACAGCCATGATTTATCCGCGATGCGCGAGTTGCTCGGTATGCCGAAGCGCGTAGTGTCGGCGAAGCAGTGGAACGGCGGCGGTTATATTACGGCGATTCTCGAATTCGACGGCTATTATGCGACGTTCGAGACCGGGGTGGACGATCAAAGGCGGTTCGATGCACATATTGAAGTGTTCGGGCGTTCCAAGTCGCTAACGATTCAATACAACACGCCGTATATTCGCCACTTGCCGACGACGCTGAATGTGAAGGAGACGGTTGGCGAGGCTTATATCGAAGCAACGAATCGACCCACGCTGAAAGATCCGTATACGGTCGAGCTGGAATATTTCTACGAGGTTGTCACAAAAGGAGTCGCTCCAAAGACGACGCCGGAAGATTATAAGAACGATCTTGTTATTTTCAAGATGATAACCGATGCCCTACTCGCTAACGAATAAACGTACGAAGGAAGCAAGGCGTCGATTTGGCGGGTAACCATTGCGTCACTGTCTAATCGACAGCAAGTAAAGCATGGGGCATCGGGCAACCGTGCCCTTTGTTTGTTAACGGCATGCGGCCGCCGGAGGACGGGCAATACGCCATACCTGCGTTTTCCGGTTATGATTCTGACGGAAATTCGGCTGGTTCTATGCTTGTCCTATTAAATAACGGAAAGCTCGCTTTGGATATTCTTATATTCAATTGTCGGATTTGACCATTCATTATACGGCGCCTTGATGGGCCGAATATCAAAATAGCACAAAATACGTTCCGATAAAACAAGAAATCGGAACGTATACCTCCCTATACTCAAGACAAGAGATGCAACCCAATCGAAGGTCCTGCATCTCGATCGCAAAACGAAGGGAGAAGGTTGAAGGTGGCTAAATTGACCGCGCAGGAAGTCGCATTCTATCGGGAGCACGGGTATCACCTTTACAAGAAGCCGCTGTTCTCGGCTGAAAAAATGGCGAAGCTGGAAATGATATTTGAAGAACAGCTGGCACAGAAAGGTTCCAAGTTGTCGGACGAATTGGATACGCCGCACTTCCGCGATCCCCGCCTGCTCGAGTTTCTGCTGGCGGACGAAGTGCTCGATCTGGTAGAGCCGCTCATTGGACCGGACATCATGCTGTGGTCGAGCCACTTCATCTGCAAGGAACCTTTTAAAGGTCGCCAAACGCCTTGGCACGAAGACTCCGCCTACTGGAACGGTCGCTTCGACAAGTACGACAACATCGTGACGGTCTGGCTGGCGATCGATCGTAGCAACAAGGAGAACGGTTGCATGCGCGTCATTCCAGGCACTCACCATAATGGATTTTCCGAATACGAGTCGGTGGACATGTCAGTCAACACTTTTCATGCGGAAATCAAAAACATCGAAGAAGAAAAAGCGGTCTATTTCGAGCTCGAGAAAGGCGAATGTTCGCTTCACGATTCGCGGATCATTCACGGAGCGACCGCCAACACGAGCCCGTATCGCCGCTGCGGCTATACGATGCGATTTCTGTCGGCGGATACGAAGGTAATCCCGGAGAAGAACGAGAACTGGCAAATTTTCTTGGCTCGCGGCAAAGACCGCGCCGGTAACCAGTACGTCAACGTGAAATGAATGGGCGTTGCTCACCGTCAGGGTAAGGGCATGTGCCCTTACCCCTTTTACGGTTGATTTGTGATTACGGGCACAGGAAGGATGAGGCCAACATGGAACGCGGGATTTATTTTGACGGATGGTATCGGGACGAGCACTGCTTCCACCCGAGCCTACCGATGCGCAGGATGCAGATGGTGGAAGATTTGAAGGATTACGAAGCGACGATTCTTGTTTGGTCGGCCCTCGGGGGAGGCAGCTTGTCCCTTCCATACTTGGAGGAGGAAGCCTTTGGCGAAGTGCCCTCAAGGCTTCGCGTGTACGGTTACATGAACGATCAAGAATTCATCCGGGAATGCGGCAAACACGGCATCAAAGTGTTCGGCGTCGTGTTCGAGGTGCAAGGCTGGGAGTTTCCGGCCGAAATCAGCGAGGACGAGACACGGCTGCTCGGGTTGAACATGATGCGAGGCCAGGGCAAGAAAGATTGGTACGGCCTGCGCGAGTTCAGCCAGGACAAATACCCGAAGTTGTTCCCGAAGACGTTTCGCGATTATTTCCCGGACGGTCTGATCAACAGCGACGGCGAACAAGTGACCGACCTGTGGGAAGAATGCGCGGCGCGCAAAATGGACGGAACCCCCGTTCACGCCGCCTGGGTAGAAGTGGTCGGCCACGAGCAGATCTGCTACCAGATGTGCCGCAACAATCCGGTGTGGCGTGCTTATTTGAAGAAAATCATCGATATCCAGATCGACGCGGGCGTGCACGGCGTCCATCTCGACGAATGCGAGCTTCCGATCACCGCAATCGGCTACGGCGGCTGCTTCTGCAAGGATTGCATGAAGCAATTCACTGCATACCTGATCGATCGCCAGGCGCTCGGCAATCTGCCGCCCGCCTTGCAGAACATGGACTTGAATACGTTCCATTACGGGGAGTACCTGAAGGGGTTAGGGGCTGAATTCCCGGGCAAAGCATCCGAAACGCCGTTCTTCACGGAATATTTCCAATTCCAAATGAAGGTCATGACCGGTTACTTCAAAGAACTGACCGATTATATCCGCTCCTACGGCCGCTCCAAAGGCCGGGACGTGCTCGTATCCGGCAACTTCTTCCATGTCATGCACCAGTACATGCCGCTGCAGCCGGAGGTCGACATCATCGCCACCGAGATGCGCAACACCCTATACCGACAAGCTTATTGGTATCGCTACGCCAATGGTTTCGCGGGCGGCAAGCCTATGACCGTCGTTGAAAATCCGTATGGCGGCATCGTGCCGGAACTTCTGGAGAACCTGAAGGCCGGCAGGATGGCCGAACAATTCCAGCTCATGCTGCTGGAGGCGACAACGTTCGGATGCAATTTGTCCGTCCCTTACGGCGGCTGGATGGGCAACACGATCCGCGACGCGTTCTACGCGCCGAAGGAGCCGACGATGGCCGTCCAGAAATTCCTGAAGGCGAAGGAACATCTCATCTCCCATGATTCCGGAGCGGAAATCGTCGTGAATTACAGCTATCCGAGCTACTACTATCGCGAGAACGATGCGGCGGAGAACGATCCGAACCAGGCGACGATGCTGTCGCCGACGATGAACAAGGACGTCGTGATGCCGTTCTGGGACATCATCAAGGGACTGAGCAAGCAACACGTGCCGTTCGACGTCCTGATCTCATCGGACGGAGCCCTGTTCAGCGACGCGTTTACGCTGGCGAAGCTGCGGCCGTACAAATGCCTCGTGCTGCCGGACAACAACAAGATGACACCTGATCAACTAAGAACCGTGCTCGACTATTTAGATGCAGGCGGCAAAGTCGTCGTTTACGGACGATTGGCCGACGAGATGGGGGACGCCGATCTTGCAGCCCGCATCCTGACCCATGATGGAACGGTACGGTGCGATCCCGCCGAGAAGCTGTACGGCTTCGTCACGTCGATCCGGGATGTACTCCCGGACAGGAAGTTCCAGATCGAGGTCGAAGGACACCCGGACATCGGCCTGCATCCGCACCGTCTGGGGGGCGGCGAAACGGCGGTCCATCTCGTCAACTATCAGTTTAACCGCGATCAGGACCGGGTCATTCCGGTCGAACGGGCCGTATTCCGCATGAGGACCGACCGTTCGGTGACCGACGTCATCGTTCATACGCTCGGCGAAAAACGATTGCACGCGGATTGGAGCTATGAGGACGGTTACTTGACCGTTTCCATTCCATCGATGCCGCTGTACGCGCTGATCGAATGCAAATCCGAGGGGTGATCGGAGATGCGGGTTTTGCGCTTCAAATCACTATGGGAATACGTCGGGTTCGAGGGTTCGCCGCTCGCGATCCGAATGCCCGCGGATATTGGGACGACATTCGAACGGATCGCGCGAGCCGGCTATCAGGGCGTCGAATGTCCGCTTCCGGTCGCGGACCAGGAGCCGCTGTTCCGTCAGCTTTTGCGGGAATATGGTTTGTCGTATATCGCCCAGGTACTGACGGACGGTCCGGATCACGCCACTTCCTTCGATCTACAAGTGAAACGGGCTTCCGCATTCGAGCCGTTTTTCATCGTCTCGCAGAGCGGCAAAGACAGCGATTCGCCGGAGCGGCAGCTCGCGTTTTTCGAACGGGCGTTGCAGACGGAAGCTGAAATCGGCATCCCCGTCGCCCATGAGACGCACCGGGGGCGGGCGCTGTATACGCCGTGGCATGCGGCTTATCTCCTCGGCCGTTTGGAACGGCTGAAATTGAACGCGGATTTCAGCCATTGGTGCTGCGTCGCGGAGTCGCTGCTGGAGGAGCACGAAGAGCGGATGACGCTCGCTTGCCGTCGTTCGCTCCACATTCACGGCCGGATCGGGCACCGGGAAGGTCCCCAGGTGGCCGATCCGCGCGCTCCCGAATACGGTTACGAGCTGTCCGTCCATGAAGGCTGGTGGAAGCGGGTCGTGATGGAGCGGATTTCGCAGGGAGCCGAAGCTGTCACGTTTACGCCCGAGTTCGGACCGCCCGGTTACATGCCGACGCTGCCATATACGAAGCAGCCGATAGCCGATCTGTGGGAATTGAACCTGTGGATGGCGGATCGGTTCGAGCGGCTCGCCGGCGAAGCCGCAGCAGAATGGAAGGAGGAACGTGGATGACCCCGACGATACCGACGCCGATTTCCCGGGAGGAAGCGAGAAGCCGGACAATCGACATGTTGTCGCGAAGCGGAATCGTCCTCACCGAGGAGGAGCAATCGCAGGTCGAGGTCGCGGATATGGGCCTTGGCGAGCTGCATCTATGCGGGCTGCAGCTCATCACGTACGTGAACACGGACCGATATTGCGCGAAGGACTTGGTGCTGCTGCCCCGGCAGACATGCCCGGAACACAGACACCCGCCGCTCGGACCGAACAACCCGGGCAAGATGGAGACGTTCCGCTGCCGTTGGGGCAAGGTGTACCTGTATGTCGAAGGGACACCGGCAGCGTCGCCGAAAACGAAGCCGCCAGTCGGAAGCGAGACTTACTATACCGTCTTCCATGAAGTCGAGCTCCGCCCCGGCGAGCAGTATACGATCCCGCCCAATACGCTCCACTGGTTTCAGGCGGGAGACGATGGGGCAGTCGTCTCCGAGTTTTCCAGTATGAGCCGAGACGAATCCGACCTTTTCACCGATCCGCGCATTCGGCGGGATGCCGGCTTGTGAACGGGCTCGGAGGGTTCCGCAACGTTCGCGTCCGTGCGGCGGTAAGCGCAATCAAGCATAACAACAATCCCCCGTCCGCGACGGGGGATTGTCATGCACCTATCTTCATTCAGCTTCAAAAAGTCTCTCTCCGCGATGCAGCCGCCATGCAGTGCGTGCTGTATGCGGCATCTCCCGCGCTGTCGGGGCATGGGCGGCCAGATAGCGAGCGCATGCGATCAGCATTGTATTTGCGGCGCGATCAGCCAACGCGTCAGTCCCCCGCAAAGAATGCCAATGGTCGTATTCGGCAATGGCGGCTTCGTACATTTGGTACGTGTGGAATTCTGCATCTTCGCGCAGCAGACTATGACCTAGTGCATGGAGCAATGGCGAATGGTCGCGACCGGAGTCCAAATAGGCAGCTACCCAGCCCGCCGCTTCTTCCACTTGCTGCCGCCGATCCAACAGCGACAATAAATCCTCCGTCGGCGCTTCAACCATGCCTTCCGTATATTCTTCCTTCTTTGGTTTGGGAGCGCGCGGAACATTGAGGAAGCGGTCGTGATAAATCGCAACGGCCCCGTAAAACAAAGCGCGATGCAACAATGGGTTCTTCGAGCGCAGCAGCCTTTCATGCACAGCATGAGTATAGGTGAAGGTATGCAGCACGGCAATCCAATCCCCAAAGTCATTCTGGGTATGGAAACGCACAATGCGTTCCGCAGCCGCCAAAGCCATCAACCGAGCCAGTCGTGCAGGATCGAGGCCGCCCAGCAAAGCGTCGGCCATTTGCTGAATCGTGGCAAGAGGCTGATCGCCAAGCAGTTGTTCTACGAAGGCTTCTTCGTCAAAGGGAACATTGGAAGCCTCAGCATGTGCAGGGGTAGATAATCCTTCGCGCTGCAACCGCTCGAATGTTATCTTCAGCGGCGTGACAAGATCGACCGGCGATTGCCAATGGTGCTGCTCCTCACTGCGCGAGGGGTTACTCAGCAGAGGCGCAAGCGCGGCGAGAATGGGTTCGGCTGCATCCGGCCCAATGGCTTCGAGCGTTTCGAATGCTTTATTATGAAAATCGAACGTATGCCCTCCGTCCAGATAGAAATGGTCCGTGACAGCAACGAGCATCATGTCTGCGAGCTGATCAGGAGACACTTCAGCGGTGATCGCGGTCAGCAACACTTTTTCCGCACCTTGCGAATCACGTACTTCCACGCAGCTGCGATACCAGTCTGCCAGCCGTTTGGCTGATGCGTCCGCAGACGGCAACGGACCGAGCAGCCTCCGGGGAGCGCGGCCAGCTCCGGCACGGGCAACGTGTACCAGACCGTGGTACAGTGCCAGAATACGCCCGGACTTATCCAGCTTTGGCAGCACGTTGCGCATGGCTGCCAGTATAGTCAAGCCGCTGCCCCAGCCGCCGCTTTGCGATGTCCCGAACAAGATGCCGACGCGCACAATCTCGTCCTCGGATACGCCTGCTTCGATCAGGCCGACGACAGCTTTGGCGATGACAATACCAATGTTTTGCTCCAAGCCTTCGCGCAACCGTTGATTGAGCTTCTCAATCGTCATGGTTCGCCGCGGCGCTAGGTTTACCCACACTTCCCCGTTTTCGATCTTGACCTCATGAGCCAGCGCATCGTCTGCCCAAGGATCGAGCGTGCCGCCGCTGCAGATGTCAAAGCGCGCATGGTGCCAGTGGCAGGTCAATATGCCGTTGCAGAGACTTCCCAAATGGAGTGGAAACCCAAGATGCGGGCAGCGATTGTCCACTGCCGCCGCTCCTTCCTCATGGGCGAATACGGCGATTCCCCCTTTGATGACTTTAGCGCCATCTGATCTCAGTTGGTCTAGCGTGCCGGCAGAAATCCATTCATCCGTACGCATTGTTTCTCCTCCTTCATGATTGGAGTTAATCAGAAGACCGGCGATAGACAAACTTGTCCGCAAAGGTTAACGACAAATGGAAACCTGCTTAATAAATCTTGGCTTGTTGAATGATGGAACAACTTTACAATAGCTTCTTTGCCCCTCTATTTCAATTTTATTTTGGCAGCTTCCAGGTCAGACATACTGGATATGGAGGCTATAGCGAGGCTGAAGATCGGACAATAACACAACCCTTATTTTTGAAAATTACATATACTGGAACAAGATCGGGTAAGGAGGTGGTATAAAAAACATGAGTGTCTTCGATACAGGGCCAATTGATAACCGGGTTTTTCCCCGGACGACCGAGCTGACCATAAAGCTGTTTAATACCGGGCGGGAGCCCGCCCTCGCATCGATTCAAGCTTATTCGGTTGCTCCGAACGGTTCCGGATTTCAGACTCCTGTCGTGTATACGTTGTATGTTGTTTCCCTGTCTCCATTCGGAACGGCCGGCAGCGTCTTTTCGTTGGATCCCGTTTTTGCCGATTTAGACGTCTATGGAGTTAGAATTGTGACGGGCGGTCTGGGGGCCGACAATGTCACCGTTACGGCGACGCTGCGCGACGGCGGTCAAAATGAGGTCGGGGACCTTATTTTGCGTGGCGAACAAACGGCTATCGAGAATCTGTTCTTTGCTTATAATGCCAATATCGATCAGGATACGATTACGGTTATCGATACCGCAAACCAATCGGTAGCGGCCACTATCGCGCTGCCTGCGGGAAGCCAGCCCATCGCCGTGGCGATCACACCGGACGGCACGAGGGTGTTTGTCGCCAATTTCAACAGCAGCTCGTTGTCGGTTATCGGCACGCAATCGAATACCGTTTCGGCAACTGTTCCTATGGCTCCGGGAAGCCAACCGATTTCGATCGCCATGACACCGAACGGCTTGCGGGCGTACGTCGCCGATTTCCAAGGCTCGGTGGCCGTCATCGATACGATTACCAATTCGATGATCGCTGCGATTCCGCTGGGAGCGGGAAGCAGGCCGTTTGGTATTGCCGTTACGCCGGACGGAACGCGAGCCTATGTCGCCGACCTAGGCCTCAACGCAGTCATCGTCATCGATGTGCCGATGAATGCGATCGCAGACCTCGTTCCTTTTCCGGCCAACTCGCTTCCAGACGCCGTCGCGATTACCCCGGATAGTTCTCGTGTCTATGTCGCGAATCAGGGAAACGATACGGTATCGGTTCTCGATACGGCGACAAACGCCATCCTATCGACGATATCTCTCCCGCCAGGCTCGATTCCGTTCGGCATCGCTGTCCATCCGGACGGATCGCGGGTTTACGTCGCAAGTAACGTCAACAATTCCGTTACGGTCATCAATACGTTCACGAACGAAGTGCTGACCGATATTCCGACTCCAGGCCGGCCGGTGTCCGTCTCGGTCACCTCCGACGGCAGACTCGTCTATGTCTCCTCTCAGGTAAACAACGCGGTGACGGTCATCGATACGGCTAGCAATTCAGTTGCGGCGAATCTAGCCGCCGGCTTTACACCTCGGTCGATCGCCGCCACCCCGATTCTGCCATTGTGACTTTAGTGCAAGGACGTCTCGGGGATGTCGACGGTTTAAGCGGTAATTTTATGCGGCCCTCCGACTAGCGGGAGGCTTTTTTTGCTTTTCCGGGACCGTACAAAGGTCCAAGCAACGCTCGCTCTTTTTCAATAATGGAAGAGTCAAATATCAGATGGGAACTTGGAATGAACTAAAGTGGAGTTCATGCAACAGAGCCGTCCATGGGGAAAGCAATCTAAGACGAATCGAAAATAGAGCCAAGGATTTTGATTAATGCTCATCGGGAAGCATGCACCATGTTCCGATTTGACAAGCGGCCGTGAAGCTGGACCAAGATAACAAGTGAAGAAGTTGCACATCTTCGGGATAGGCCATTCTGAATAATCGAATCAATTCCTCATCGACCTGGTAGGGGGCAATGGCGGTAAGCAGCGCGAGCTTGGCTGCGGTACGGGACGCCCCGGATAAACGTTCCACGGCATGCTCCGCCCATTGTCGGCTCAAGCCAGGGTCCTTGCCGTCCCAATGCGCAAGGTACCGTTGAACAACCATGCGCGCGTTTGGATCCAGGGCGCTCTCTCCCGCGGCGTTTGCGGCAACGGACAGGCAGGCGAATGCCCGGCTGATCGCAGAATGCGGTCTTGCCCAACGCAGGTTGTCCGGCAAAAGGGCTTCCGGCAAAAACCGCAGCGATTCTCCGGGCTGTTTTCTTCTCCTCACGGTGGACGACAAATAAACCGCCCCGGCCTTCATAAAAACGGCTTTTAAAAAAGCGTTCTTCGGAATGGATGTTGGGTGTTGCAGCACATCCATCATTCGGTTGATGTAGTTGTTGATCACGACAGTTCCGATGATTTCAGGCGCCTCTTGTTCGGAAAAAGGCCGGCGGATCAGGCCCGGCGAACCGGGCGAACGCGTCTCGAGCGTCCACTCGATGATCGCTCTCCTATTGGCGTCCTTGATTTCGTGTACGGCGTTTTCTTTTATTTTTTTGGCAACGGCCTTGTTCCCAGCGGCAGCCAACAATGTGCTATGCGCATCCACACAGAATGGACATTCATTGCGTTTGGAAACCGCGAGGGCAACGGCTTCCTTCATATCCCGGGGAACTGCACCAACGAGTTGGGTCTCTCTCAACGCCGCCCATACCGCTGCAAATAAAGCCGGAGAGGGGGAGTGCATGTGGAAGATGTCCCCAATCAGCCCGAAGTCCCTTTGAATTTGTTTGTAAATAGGCTGGAATGATTCGTTAGCTACCGGTTGGATATATTTGATCATACGAGTCCTCCCATGCATCAGAATGATATTTGTACATAGATAATAGTTGTATAAATACAATTATGTATCGGTTTGTTTTGGATGTCAATAGTGCAAACATGCAATTGTTGCATATATGCAGATTTCCGCAGTATACTGGGGAAAACCATAATCGGGTGAGCGCGATGAATCCTTCCCTATTGGGCGAATTATTCAATGAAATCCTCATTAAGTCGACTATTCTCGTATCGGACAAGTCCTTTATTGACGATTTGACCCCCAGACAAGTCCATATCGTGATGGATATCGGCACGAATGTGCTCAGACACGGCGAGCTGGCAGGCAGGCTGGGCGTTGAACCTTCGACGCTTACGCGCACATTGGATCCGCTTGTCAAAAAGGGACTCGTTGACCGCCAACTGAACCCGGACAATCGCAGAGAAGTATTAATCAAGCTTTCGTACGACGGACGTTCGGTATTGAACAAAATTCACGAGAAGATGAACCGGGGCTGTGCCGAACTATTGAAGCACGTTCCGGAGCAGCAATTGAAACCGATGGAAGATAGCGTTACGTTGCTGCTAACGATCATGAGACAATTTCATTTCAAGCACGAATAACGAAGCTAATCTAGTCTACATTTCGATGGCCTCCGCGATGGTTCGGATTCCCCGTTCAATCTCCTCTTCTTTGACCTGCGATACGTTTAGCTTTAGCAAGTTTGCTTTTGGAAAAGAAGATAAATAATGCTTGTCGATCGGCTCCAGAAGAATGGACTGTTTTTTGAGCCGGGCTAGCAGAGGGGGGAGCGGCAATTTAGGTGGCAGGCAGATGTGCGTATGAATGCTGGGCTGCGCCGGAGGGGAAAAAGTGAACCGTCCATTGCTCCGCTCGGCGCACTCCTGCAAGCAGGCCGCCATAATGGTGGCCCTGCGGGTATAGGAGGTGCGGATTTTCTCCTTGTGCCGTTCGAACATGCCGCTCTTCAGATAGATTTCCAGCGCGCCTTGCGACAACATGGAGCTATCGATATCCTGAAGCTTTTTGGAATGAACGAAGGCGCCGACCAGCGATTCCGGAACGACGGCCACCCCGATGCGCAAGCCGGGAAAGATGATTTTGGAATAGCTTTTTAAATAAATGACGCGGGATGAGAGGTCATAGGCATAGAGGGGATCTCTTTTCCGATCTTGTTCCAAATCGGCCATCTGATCGTCCTCGACGATAAATACATCGTATTTTCGCGCCAATTCGGCTATTTTCTCTTTCTCCTGCCTGGAGTAGGAAGTGCCAAGCGGATGATGAAACCGCGGCATCGTATAGAACAATTTAATATTTTCGGTACGAAAGATCGTTTCCAATTGCTCCAGATCGATTCCTTCCGCCGTTCTTTGAATGCCGAGGGCGGGGACGCGCCCGTTTTCCAAGAGCGCGAGGAACAAATGATAGCAGGGCTGCTCCACCAATATCTTCGTTTTTCGATTCGGAAAAGGAAGCGCAGCGAGGATGGCTAGCGCCTGCTGGATGCCGGATGTAATGACGATATTGCGCTCGTTTGCGAATACCTGGTGGCTGGCCAGATGTTTTTGCACGACGCGAATCAACGACGGCAGCCCTTGCAGCGTGCCGTAACGGAACAAGTTGTTTTTGTAGGTATCGATCGCTTTATTGATGCAGTGCTGGAAATCCAAGTATGGAAAAACGTCGGGATCGGGCGTGGAGGCGGCAAAGTCGATGAACGAAGATGAGGCCTTTTGTTCTTCTCCAGGGGCCCCTTTTACCACGTAATAGCCGCTTTTGGGGATGGAATAAATCATATGGCGTTTTTCGAGCTCGGAGAGCATGCGGAGAACGGTGCTCTTGCTGCAACCATATTGCGTTGTCAATGCTTGAACGGAAGGGAGCTTGTCTCCTTCTTTGAATAGGCGGCGTTCCAACTTGCTCTCCAATTCATTGAGCAGGTGCTGATATTTATACATAAAAAGCCCCTTTACGCACGATCTATACCGGTATAGATCGTGTTTTTCCTCATTGTACCGCTTCGTTCGGACAAATACGATAAATGTAGCCGATCGACTGGCAAGCGGTCGTCTTTATTCGAAGAAAGGCGGGACGGTCATGATTCAAAATCACAGCAAGAAGGCATATTTCGCTGCAGTAGGCAATGCGTGTATCGTCGGATTGTCTTTCCTATTCGTCAAGACGGCATTGGCCGAAGCCGATCCGATCGATACGTTGTCGCACAGGTTTACCGTATCCCTCGCGGCCCTATTGGTTGCGGTTTGGATTGGATGGATGAAAGTAAAAGTCAAGGCGAAAGATGTGCTTTCCATTTTGCCGCTGGCTGTCTTCTACCCTGCGCTTTTCTTTGCCTTCCAGGCTTTTGGCATGGTGAATGCGACTTCATCCGAAGCGGGTATCATTCAGGCGACGGTTCCGATCTTTACGATGGCGTTGGCGGTTTATTTCTTGAAGGAGCAATCCAGCGCATGGCAAAAAGCATCTATTTTCCTATCGGTTGCGGGCGTCGTCTACTTGTTCATCGGAAACGGGTTCCATTTGGAAACGGCGAATATCAAGGGAACGGTGCTTATTCTGCTGTCCGTACTTTCTCTTGCGGGTTATAGCGTATGGGCCAGGAAGCTGGCGCGAACATTCAAGGCGGCGGATTTAACGATGGTGATCATCGTGATCGGATTCCTTGTTTTCAACAGTTTGTCCGTCATTCGTCATCTGACAAATGGAACGCTTTCCAGCTTTTATATCCCGTTTCAAAAGCCGTTGTTTACCTTGTCGATCCTCTATTTGGGCATCTTGTCCACGCTGGTCACCGCTTGGTTGTCCAACTTCGCTTTTTCAAAAATCGAGGCGACCAAGCTAAGCGTATTTAATCATTTGGCTACATTGGTCGCTCTTGCCGGCGGCGTCGCGTTTCTGGGAGAAAAACTGGCGTATTCTCATCTCATCGGAGCAGGTCTTATTATTTTGGGCGTTACGGGAGCCAACTTCCTCAAGACGTCAAAAGAAAACGCACGGGACCATTAATGATGCGGAGATCAAATTTCGGTTGACTAATCATTTGTATAAATATAATATTTGTATAAATACAAATGAATGAAGGAGAGGAAGTGTAGCCATGAACGTTGCACATCGTGCAAGTGTTTTCTTCAAATGGCTGGCCTGGATTTTTGCCGTCGGCATTCTCGTTCAAGTGCTTTTTGCCGGCATGGCCTTGTTTTACGATACGAAGCATTGGACCGATCATTCGAGCTTTGCGACTTACATCTCCCTGGTTCCCGTGCTCATGCTCGTGACGGCATTCGCCGCCCGCCTGCCGACGAAGCTTCGCGCGCAGACCGGCATGCTGATCGGCATGATCGTCCTCATTGTATGGAGCGCTATGTTCTCGTCGGAAATCGGATGGTTTGCCGCGCTTCACCCGGTTATTGCGCTCTTGTTGTTTTTTAGAACGATGGCCATCATCCGGCTCACCGCCGAATGGATGAAATCGGAACGATGACAAGGGAGAGAGAGGATATGTTTATTCAAGTTGCCGAATTGCGCAAGAGTTATCCGAGCGGCAATACGCGGACGGACGTACTGAAAGGAATCAGCATGAGCCTTGAACAAGGTGAAATCGGCGTCATTCTCGGGCCTTCCGGCTCGGGGAAATCGACGTTGCTCCATATTCTCGGCGGACTTGACGGCGGCGACTCCGGAGAGGTTCGCGTCGATGGGGTCGATATTTCACGACTTCATGATCAACAGCTGGCCGGTTATCGAAGGGAACGTATCGGTTACGTCTTTCAATTTTACAATCTGATTCCGAATCTCACCGTCGGCGAAAATGTAGAGGTCGCAACGTATATCAGCAAGTCTCCATTGGCGTTGGATCGAGTCTTGGAAGCGGTAGGCCTGCTGGACAAAAAAAACAGATTTCCGACAGAACTGAGCGGAGGCGAGCAGCAAAGAGTCGCCATTGCAAGGGCCGTCGTCAAAAATCCGCGGCTTCTGCTATGCGACGAACCTACGGGAGCGTTGGATTCCGCTACATCCAGGGATATTCTTGAACTTCTTCAGCATGTCAATCGAACGTACGGTACCACGATTCTGATCATTACGCACAATACGGCAATCAGCCGCATGGCCCACCGTGTTTTCAAAATGAAGGACGGGGCGATCTTGGAACAAGCTGTGAACGAGACCGTGATTTCCGCGGAGAGGATGGAATGGGAATGATACTGGACCGCCGAATCAAGCGAACGTTCGCGGCGAACAAAGCCCCGTACATCAGTTCATTTATACTGATCATGGCGAGTTGTCTTCTCTTCACAACCTTTCTGTTGCTAACCGGAAATATGAAGGCTCTTTCCGATTCATTTAAGCATGATTATGCGCTCGAGGACGCTCACTTTACGACCGACAAAAAGCTGGATGGACTTTCGGAATGGGAATCCGCTTACCGAATCCGTATCGAAGAAAGTGCTTATTTCGACGAGGAGATCCAACATGGCCCCGTATTGCGCGTGTTTGCCGAGAGCGAGTCGCTAAATCGATACGCGGTTAGAGAGGGACGTCGATTAAGCGGCGGAGATATCGTCATCAACCCTACGTTCGCGAAAGCAAATCAGATCCGGATTGGCGACAGCATCCGGATCAAAGACGTTAGCTTCAAGGTGTCGGGCTTGATCTCGCTGCCCAACTACATCTATCCGTTAAAAAAAGAAAGCGACTTGTTGATCGACGAAAACAACTTCGGATTCGCAGTGATCGGCAAGGAGGATTATGCCCGCTTCCCGTCGGGTACCCATGATTACAGCGTAAGGGGAGCAGGCAGCGAGAGCGAGACGGATCGGAACCTTGCTCATTTCAAGAGCGCGTTAAAGGACCGAAACATTGCCATTCTGCAATGGACGGACGTTGCCGATAATCCTCGGGTGACGCGCGTCGCGGCGGAAATTGCCGGCATCGAAACGGTGGGCTCCATCATCCCCATTGCCATTCTGCTTCTAACCAGCGTATTGACGGGGACGGTATTGTGGCGGATGCTGCAGCGGGAAGCGGGGATGATGGGAACTTTGTACGCGATCGGTTATACCAAATCGGAATTAACGAGGCACTATTTGAAGTACCCGATCCTCCTCTCGCTGTCGGCGTCGGTCATCGGAACGTTGTTGGGGATGGCGGCGCTGCGCCCGATGCTGGTGACCATGACTGCCAATTACAACATGCCGCTTGACGGCATGAATTACAAGGTGAGCATCTTACTGGCGAGCGTGATGATGCCTCTCATCCTGTTGACGGCAACCGGCTATACCGTCGTGCGAAGAGGCTTGAAAAGCACCCCGGTCGAGTTGATCAGAGGAAGATCGGGAACGCGAAGAATCGGGTGGCTGGAAAGAAGGGTAAAACTCGGATCGCTCGGTTTCGCAACCAAGTTTAAAGTCCGGGAGCAGTTCAGAAGTATCCCCCGCAGCCTGTTCTTATTGCTAGGCGTTGCGCTTGCCACGACGCTGCTGCTGTTTGGCTTTACGATCCAGAGCTCATTGGATTCCTGGATGAGAGCCGATTCCGTTTACAAGTATAAGCACGAGTATATTTTTAATTCATTCCAACAAGGAACGGCACCCGGGGACCCCTTCTCCTTGGCCTCATTTAAGCTGAAGCAGGGCGAGGGCAAAAGTCTGACGGTATTCGGGATCAATCCCGATACGAAGTCGATTTACTTGGAGGATGGAAAAGGACATGCATTCCATTACGACGGCGTCATTGCGACAAAACCGCTCGCGAATCGGCTGCGGTTAAAGCCTGGCGATTCGATTGAATTGGAAGGAAAGACGGATTCCAGAACGTATACCGTTACCGTCGACCGTATTGCAGACAGCTATAACGGCGAGTTTATCTACATGCCCTTGGCCGAATTCAATGATATGCTGCATTACCCTAAGGACAGTTATTTGGGCATATGGAGCAAGGATCATCTGGATATTCCCGAAGAGAAGCTATTCAGCGCTTTGTCGATCGAGGATGTTCAGAAGGCCTACAACTCCTTCTCGCGGCGATTGCAGGTCGTGCTTGGAAC
This sequence comes from Cohnella baijiui, assembly GCF_020731285.1. Classification (GTDB taxonomy): domain Bacteria; phylum Bacillota; class Bacilli; order Paenibacillales; family Paenibacillaceae; genus Cohnella. The sequence continues at coordinate 309,087 of NZ_JAJFOW010000002.1, read as the reverse complement.
GACATCCGCGATTGCATTTCTCATCGGACTGACTGTCATTTTCGTTGTAACGAGTTTGATAATGGAAGAGAATAAAGGGACCATCTCCATGATGAAGGTGCTCGGGTATAACAAAAAAGAGGTCAACAGATTGATTCTAAACAGCTCCGCCTATCTCGTTGCGTTCGGTTTTCTGCTCGGCATTCCGCTGTTGTTCGTTTCCCTTTCCGCCATGTTCCGGTTGATCGCCCAGAGCACGGACTTCAACATGCAAGTTCAAATCAACTTTGTATATCTGTTGCTCGGATTTGTCATCGTGTACGTCATGTATGGGTCAACCAAGCTTTTAAGCCGCCGGAAAATAAAAAAAATACCGCTTGGCGAGGCTCTGAAGCCCGGCTTGGAGTAGTCGCAAAAAATGATGTTCAGGGCTATCCAAAAACGGGGCGGAACAAATTAAATAAAGGGACTCGAAAACTCTTCTTCGGAAGGGTTTTTATTTTTATGTTTGGGGATGAGATGTTTTTCCTGGCTAATGAAGTTGACAAAAAGAAACGTCATCGATATTATACCCATAGGGGTATATGTATAAAGCGAAGGATGATAGCCTTTCGTGCGAATACCCTGAGATGACTTCAGAACGAATTCATATTCAAAGGAGGTTTTCGCATTGCTGGAAATCAAGTCAAATCAAACGCTTGATTGCAAAGGTCTTGCTTGCCCGATGCCGATCGTGAAAACGAAGAAGGCGATGGATCAACTGGAGGCAGGCCAAGTCATTGAGGTTCAAGCAACGGATAAGGGTTCTCTTGCGGACATTCAGGGATGGGCCAAGAATACGGGCCACCAGTATCTGGGGTCTTTAGAAGAAGGGAATGTGCTGAAGCATTATCTTCGCAAGTCCAGCTCGATCGAAATCAGGGAAGAGAAGAATCATCCGCATGTCGAATCGGCCGAAGAGCTGCAAAGGAAGCTGGCTGCAGGCGAGAAAGCGACGGTCCTCGATGTACGGGAGCCTGCCGAATATGCGTTCGATCGGATTCCAGGCGCCTTATCCATTCCGCTCGGCGAGCTTGAAAGCCGCATGCATGAACTGAATCGGGACGACCCTATTCATGTCATTTGCCGAACGGGCAACCGCAGCGATCTCGCCTGCCGGATACTCGCCGAGAAGGGATTTAAGAACGTGAAGAATGTTGAAGACGGCATGTCCGGATGGACTGGACCGACCGAAAAGAATCATAAAAACATGTAAAGGGGAACGTAAGATGGAGGCCGCAACAGAACTGAACATCATGACGGCCAAAGAGCTCGCTCGAATCGTCTTGGCCAAGGAAGAGCTATTTATTCTCGATGTTCGCAACGAGAACGACTTTAACGACTGGAAGATCGAAGGGGAAAGCATCGATATCCTCAACATTCCTTATTTCGAACTTTTGGATGGTGTCGATGAGGCGATGAATCGGATCCCGGTCGGCAAAAAATTGCTTGTTGTTTGTGCGAAGGAGGGATCTTCCAAATTCGTCGCAGAGCAAATGGTCGAAGCAGGCCGAACCAACGTGCACTATTTGGCAGACGGCATGAAGTCGTGGAGCGAGCATCTGGAACCGGTGAAAATTGGCGGCTTGAAAGACGGCGGATCGCTATACCAATTCGTGCGGATCGGCAAAGGCTGCCTGTCTTATATGGTGATCTCGGACGGTGAGGCTGCCGTCATCGACACGCTTCGAATGACCGATTTGTATGCAAGATTCGCTAAGGAGCAAGGCGCGAAAATCAAGCATACGCTCGACACGCACCTGCATGCGGACCATATTTCCGGCGGAAGGAAGCTGGCCGAAGAGGAGGGGGCTACGTATTGGCTGCCGCCGAAGGATGCAGGCGAAGTAACTTTCTCCTATGAGAAGCTGGAGGAAAGCCGGCAGATTACGGTGGGGAATTCGACGATTCGTATTCAGCCGATTTACTCCCCGGGTCATACGATCGGCAGCACGTCTTTTATTATTGACGATTGCTACCTGCTCACCGGAGATATTCTATTCATCGAATCGATTGGACGCCCCGACCTCGCCGGCCAAGCGGAGGATTGGACGGGAGATCTTCGCGAAACGCTGTACAAGCGATACAAAGAATTGTCGCAGGATTTGACCGTCCTGCCCGCTCACTTCGGCAAAGTCACCGAATTGGGCGAAGGCGGCCGGGTGATGGCCAAGTTATCGGATCTTTACCGCAACAATCCGGGCCTCAACATTCAGGATGAAGATGCCTTCCGGCGAACGGTCACCGAGAACCTGCCGCCACAGCCGAATGCGTACCGGGAAATCCGGCAGACGAACATGGGCAAGTTGATGCCTGACGAAGACGAGCAGCGTGAAATGGAGATCGGCCCGAACCGCTGTGCGGTTCACGATCGATAAACATTTCAGCTTATTTCAAGCCATCGTAGACAAACGTTACGCCAAGCATGCAGTAGATTTCTTCCTTATAGTGTCCCTGAGGACAGGATTTGATGCAGTTGTTATATGATAGCCCATTTTGCAGTCTACGCATATTGTTATTTGTTAACGGAGCGAGCCGCCGGATCAGAAAGGAGGAGGAACCGATGGATATTTTGCTCTTTGTCGTCATGATCGTGCTCGGTCTGGCGGGCTCCTTCTTTTCAGGCTTGTTGGGGATCGGCGGGGCGATCATTAACTATCCGCTTCTACTATATGTGCCCTCATTATTCGGCGTTGCCCGATTCACGGCGCACGAAGTGTCTTCCATCAGCATGTTTCAAGTCTTTTTTGCTTCCCTGGCAGGGGTGTTGGCCTCTCGGAAGAAAAACAAAGCCGGTTCTTCGGTATTGCACAAAGGACTCGTTTTCTATATGGGAAGCAGTATTTTGGCGGGGAGCCTGATCGGCGGCTTTGTATCCAGCAAGTTGCATGGCGACATCATCAATCTGATGTACGGGATTCTTGCCGTTATTGCCGTCATTCTGATGCTGCTTCCGCGCAGAGGGACCGAAGAGCTAACGGACGATCTTCCTTTCAATAAAATGATCGCTGTCGGTACCGCTTTTGTCGTGGGTTTGGTGTCGGGTATCGTAGGTGCCGGAGGCGCATTCATTCTCATTCCGATTATGCTTGCCGTTCTCAAAATCCCGACGCGTACGACGATTGCGTCCTCGCTCGCCATCGTTTTGATATCCGCGATTGGCGGAGTTGTCGGGAAATTATCCGGGGGCGATATTCCGCTCTGGCCGACTTTCTTTACGGTGATCGGTAGCCTGATCGGCGCTCCGCTCGGTTCCAAGGCAAGTTCGAAAATCAACGTAAAGCTGCTGAGATACGGATTGGTTGCGTTGATAGCCCTTACCGCGATAAAAGTCTGGGCATCTATCCTATAGTATAAAAAAGGTGGTTTGTTAGATAATGGCAGTTAAATCAACGATCGTACTGTTCAGCGGCGATCTCGATAAAGCGATCGCAGCATTTATTATCGCAAACGGTGCGGCAACTTATGATCATGAGGTGACGATTTTCTTTACTTTCTGGGGTTTGAATGTGCTTCGCAAAGATGAGGCAGTGAAAACCAAGAAAGGTTTGCTCGAGAAAGCATTCGGATGGATGATGCCGCGGGGTGCCGGGAAGCTAGGCATGTCCAAAATGAATTTTTACGGGCTGGGGCCGCAAATGATCAAGCAAGTCATGAAAAAACATAACGCCTTGTCTTTGCCTCAACTGATTGAGCTTGCGCAGGAGCAGGGAGTGAACCTTGTTGCCTGCACGATGACGATGGACCTCCTGGGGCTTCGGCAAGAGGAACTGATCGATGGTTTGGAATACGCCGGAGTAGCCGCTTATCTCGGAGACGCCTCGAACGGAAAGGTAAATTTGTTTATTTAATAGGCGAGCAGTTGTTTTTTGCTCTATACTATACCTATACCGGTATGTATATAGAGAGGGGAGTTAGCGGACAATGGAATACAATTACACGGAATCCATGAAAACGCGACTGAGAAGAATCGAAGGGCAGATACGAGGCGTGCTTCGACTTATGGAAGAAGGAAAGTCCTGCAGAGAAGTTGTGGCGCAGCTATCTGCCGTCCGCAATGCTTCGGATAAAGCGATCGCCCAAATCGTTGCCGAAAATTTGCAACAGTGTATCCTAGCCGAGCAAGCGGCTGGTAACACGGATACGGGCAAAATGGTACAGGAAGCGGTCGAGCTGTTGGTGAAGAGCCGCTGACGGAACTGATTTTGAACAAAAGTTGAAGATGGAGGGTTAATAAACGATGTTTCATTATACGGTTGAAACAACCAAGACGCCTGAACAAGCAGTCGAAGCCCTAACGGAAAACCTAAAGGCGGAGAAGTTCGGGGTCCTTTGGCAGTTGGATTTAAAAGAAAAGCTTCACGAGAAGGGCGTAGAGTTCGACTCGCCATATCGCATTCTAGAGGTCTGTAATCCCGTAGAAGCCAAGCGAGTGTTATCTGAAAATTTGTTGATCGGTTACTTTCTTCCCTGCAAATTGATTGTGTACGCGGAGAACGGCATGACCAAAATAGGTATGCCGAAGCCAACTTCGCTGATCGGTCTGGCAGAAGACAGTACCTTAATGAACATTGCTTCCGATATCGAGAACCGGCTGGCCGCTTGCGTTGACAAAAGCATCTGAAGATGACGTACCCGAAAATGAACAAGGCGATTAAGGTTGCGACGATGGAGACCTGCAAAGCCGCCACGGCGCGATGAATCAGCATATAAGGGATTAAAGATTTCATTCAACATTCGACTTCAGCTCAGCGCCGCCGCCGATTCGGTCTCGTCGCAAACCGTCTGGCGAGAATCGGATATTGACGTTCATGTGCGCGAGGAAGCGAAACTTCCACCTTCGTTCCCAAGCCGACCTCGGAACGGATCCGGATCGTGCCGCGATGCGCTTCAACAATCCATTTGGCGATGGACAGTCCGAGGCCGGTTCCTCCCTGCGCGCGGGAGCGAGCTTTGTCCCCGCGGTAAAACCGCTCGAAGACATGCGGAAGATCTTCCTTCGGAATGCCGCATCCGGTGTCCGCAACGCTCAAATAAACCGAATGGGAGCGGAACTCGCCAGCGACCTCGATTCGTCCCGAGAACGGCGTATACTTCAATGCGTTATCCAGTAAAATGACGAGCAGCTGGCGCAAGCGCGCCTCGTCTCCCCTAAACGTTAACGGCCGCTGTACGTTCGTTTCGATCTCGACATTCTTGTTTTCGGCGAGAAATCGAAATTGATCCGCCACTTCGACAAGCAGCGAATCAAGCGCTACTTCGGACGTATGGATCTGAATCTGGTTCGAATCGGAGCGCGCGAGCGTGAGCAGATCGACGATCAGCTTTCCCATCCGCTTGCTCTCCTGAAGAATAACGGCGATATTGGGGCTTTCCTGCTCGATGGAACGTTCGGGATAACGAAGAAGCAGTTCCGTACGGGCCTGAATAACCGCGGTAGGCGTTCGCAGCTCGTGAGAAGCGTCGGCCACGAAGCGCTGCTGTTTCTCCCAGGAGCGGCGGATCGGAACGAGCGCCCTCTCCGCGAGAAACAAGCCGGCTAGAATGGAGATGGCCGCGCCGGCCACGATTCCGCCGGCAAGATCCAGCAGCAGCGAACGGAGCGTTTGATCCACGTCTCTCAAGCTTCGGATGACGGAGATCGAATTCGCTTCGAGCCTGGAGTTGGCATTGAGAAATGTCACCGCCCGATAACGCTTGCCACCCGCCGTCACGGTCCGAATCGCTTGATCGGCACCAGCACCCCGCAGCTCCGCGGCTGTCTCCGCATCGAGCGACCGGTTGGGAGATTGTCCGATCAAGCTTCCGTTCGAATCCCAGAAAAGGTACGTTGTTTTCTCATCCTGCTGGGGGTCTTGATCCTTGCCGCGAATCAGCTCCGACAAATTGTGGAACGATTCGATCCGGGGCATCGCTTGCTTCAACACTTCGTCCGTTTCATGGAACAAACGATGACGCATATGAACGAAAAGCACGGAGCTGAGCAGGAAAAGAACGAGCAGCAGTACCGCGGCATTCAAGACGGCCAGCTTGGTGCGGATGTTACCGAACATCAGATTCACCCGTAAACATGTAGCCGACGCCCCGAATGGTGCGGAGCACCGAACCGGCGCCTTGAGACGCGAGCTTCTTGCGCAGATGGTGTACATATACGTCGACCGCCGTCAATCCTGACGCCGAATCAAAACCCCAAACCCGATCGAAGATCTGGTCACGGGTGATGATTCGGTCTTTGTTGCAGAGAAAGCATTCCAGCAGCTCGTACTCCTTGACCGTCAAGCTCAGCGGCGTGTCGCCAACAAACGCCGCCCTGACCGAAGGAATAAGCCGGACGGGGCCGCCGGTCAGCTCGCCTTCCTGCCCGATCGTGCCTCTCCGGCGCAGGACAGCCCGGGTGCGGGCTAACAGCTCCGTGACTGCGAACGGTTTCGTGACGTAGTCGTCCGCTCCCGCATCGAGCCCGGCCACCAGATCCTCCGCAGCATCCTTGGCCGTCAGGAGAATAACCGGAATGTCCAAGCTTTTCGCTCTCAGCTTGCGGACGATATCGATTCCGTTCATTCCCGGCAACATCACGTCGAGAACGATCAAATCGTGAACGGCCTGTTCGGCCCAATACCAGCCTGCATCGCCCGTCTCCGCGCCGTCGGTTGCGAACCCTTCGCCTTCAAAGACATCGCGCACGATCCGAAGCAGGGAAGCGTCGTCCTCCACCACCAGCACTCGCATTCTTGATCCCACCCGTTCCGGTTTCATAATCACATCCATGTTATCAGAACGCCCGGCTTTAAGAAAATTTAAATTTTGCCCTGCTACACTGGTCCTATGGCGGAAGGAGGATGAGAGATGGCCAAAATGAATAAGAAATGGATCGTGCTATGTTCCGCCGCAATCGGCGTCATTTATGCTTCCGAGTATTATGCGTCGAACGCCCAGGCATATTTGCCTCAACCGGGAAGTCGAGGTGAGACGGGCGTGCAGGCGTCAGGCAGCCTATCTCCAAATGGTCCGGCTTCCGGAGACGGCTCGCTCATCGCGGGCAATTCGCCTTCCGGCGATTCGGCTCTTTCGGACGAGAACGGCGGACCTCCACGCGACTCCGCTCCCGGTCTTCCATCCGCGAGCGCACCGGCGGCGAGTCCGACTCCAAGCTCGGCCAACAAACGCTACAACGACGGTACCTATACAGGGACAGGCAGCAATCGGCGGGGATACATCCAAGTCGCCGTCACGGTGAAGCGCGACAAAATTACCGATGTGGAAATCAGCGATTTCGCCATGCATTACTCCGAGAGCGATGTCGTCGATCTGCCGGACGAAGTGCTGCAGAAGCAAAGCTCGCAGGTGGATAACGTATCCGGTGCCACGTACAGCACGCGGGCTTTCGAGGATGCGGTGGCTGACGCGCTATCGCAGGCCAAGATCGGATAGGCGACGTTGGGATGATGCGAAGAACGAAACTATACATGGATACCGTCGTCGACATTCAGGTAGCGACCGAGCGGTCGAAGGAAGAGGCAGAGGCCGCGATCGAACGGGCATTCTCGGCTTTTCGCAAGGTGGAGGACGCCTGCAGCCGATTTCATCCCGACAGCGAGCTCGTGAGGGCGTGCCGGCGGATCGGCGTTCCGGTGCCAATCGGGCCCTACTTGTTCGAACCGCTTAAGTTCGCGTTGGAGCTTGCCGATTGGTCAATCGGCGTCTTCGATCCCGCGGTAGGCGGAACGATGGAGAAGAGAGGCTTCAACCGTCGCTACTTGACGGGCGAAATCGCGGACAATCCCGCAGACGATTCCGCCACTTACCAGGATATCGAACTGGACGCATACAACCGGACTTTGCTGTTGCGCAAGCCGATGGTAATCGATCTGGGAGCGGTGGCCAAAGGGTTCGCCATCGATCTGGCCGCAAGGGAGCTTAGCCGATTCGAACGGTTCATCGTCAACGCCGGCGGCGATCTGTTCGCGGGAGGGGCGGATGGGCGAAACAACGCCTGGAACATCGGGATCCGTCATCCCGAACGGCGGAACGAGACCATTCAAACGATCGAAATCTCGAACGAAGCCATTTGCACGTCCGGGAGCTACGAGCGAATAAGCGCCGCCGCCGATGGCGTTCATCATATCGTCGATCCGCGAACGAAGCGGTCGCCGAACGCCTGGGTCAGCTGCAGTGTCGTTGCTCCCTACGCCATGCTGGCGGACGCCATTTCGACCGCCGCTTTCCTGCTGAAGGAGGAAGAAGCCCCCTATCTCCTCGAACGGGCGGAGCTTCGCGGCGTTTTCATCAAGCCGGATTTGCGGATCGTCAAGGTTGGAGGGATGTGAGAATATGAAACCGAAGGTATGGCTCAAGTCGCCGAAAGGAAACGTACTGTTGATCCTGCTCGTATTCCTGGGAATCGCCTCTGTTGTTTCCCGCGATTGGAACGGCGCGAAGAATGCCCTGATTGCGGTCGGATCGGCGGTCGCCTTTGACGTTGGCTGCTGCCTGATCGAGCGAAGGAAGCGAATCTTTCCCGACGGCGCGTTCATTACCGGCTTGATCGTCTCCCTGATCCTGAGCGTAACGTCCCCTTGGTACGTCGTCGCGGCAACCGCCGCCGTCTCCGTTTTGTCCAAGCACCTGCTCGCCTACCGGAAAAAACCGCTGTTCAACCCGGCGGCGTTCGGACTGCTTCTGTCCGTTCCGATCTTTCATGCGCAGCAAAGCTGGTGGGGGGCGTTCGGGGATTTGCCGGGCTGGTTTTTGCCTATCGTGCTGATCGGCGGTTTTTGGGTGACCAACCGGATTCAGAAATTTCCTCAAGTGTTCACTTTCGCGGCCGTTTATCTCCTCGCGCTGTTCGTCCTGGACGCCGGCATACTCCCATTGCACGCGGAAAGCTTGCGGACGGGTGGCTTCTATGACGCGCTGCGCCCGCCGTTTATGAACGCTGCGCTGTTTTTCGCCATGCTGATGTTGACCGATCCCCCGACTTCGCCGGCCAAAACGGCGGATCAAATCGTATTCGGTGCGATTGCCGGCGCTGCAGGCGCCGTTATCTACGGGCAGTTTGGAGGGTTGATCTATTTGTACATCGGCCTGCTGGCAGGCAACATCTATCAGGCGCTAAGATTCCAGTTATCAAAGCGCCCGGCAAAACCTGCGCGTCCCGTTTCCTCCGACTACAGGAAGGCATGAACGGCGCCGAACAAAAGGCCGAGCCGCAGGGCGGCAGGAAAAAAATACGACATCCGGACCAAATTTTTTGGTTTAGGTGTCGTATTTTTATTCTTTATACCTCTAACTTGACGTACGCAGCGGTTATCTCGTGCCTTGAAAGGGTGAATAGGTAGGGCTCGCATAAACTGGACCTTATGCCGATCATTTGATAAAATGAAATAATAGAACATAGTTTTATAATATAAAACAAAGGGGCGTGTACAGCATTTTATGCCGATCATTCAGTCTCTCGACCGCGCGCTCACCATTCTGGATTTGTTCGACGAGCATCATCGCGAGTTGAAAATGACCGAGATCAGCGCGCGAGTCGGCTTGCACAAGAGCACGGTGCACTCGCTGCTCAAAACGCTTCAGCTGCATCGCTATATCGAGCAGGATGAGCATGGCCTGTACCGGCTCGGCATGCGCCTCCTCGAGAAGGGACAACTGCTTTTGCAAGGCTTCGATATCCGCGAGATCGCCAACGGGCCGTTGCGGGAGCTGTCCGCCGAAACGGGACAGAGCGTGCACTTGGTCGTTCGGGATGGGGCGCAGGGCGTCTATATCGACAAAGTCGAGGGAAGCAAAGCCGCGATTCGCTATTCCCGGATCGGGCGTCGCGTTCCTTTGCACAGCAGCGCAGTGGGCAAGATTCTGGCCGCCTTTATGCCTGAGGCGGAATTGGAGCGTCTGCTGGCGGACTATGAATATTCCGGGCACACGCCCCATACGATTGCGAGCGAACCTGCTTTTCGAGAAGCGCTTCGGGCCGTGCGAGAGACAGGCGTCGCTTACGATCGGGAGGAGAACGAGCCGGGCGTGCGCTGCGCGGCGGCGCCGGTCTACGATCACGCCGGCCAGCTTGCAGCGGCCATCAGTATTTCAACGATGGCAGCCACGGTCGGGGACGAGGAGCTGGCTTCGTTCGCCCGGCGGTTGCAAGAGACGGCGGAACGCATCTCCGCGGGACTTGGGTTTCGCGGAAAATAAGGGCAATAAGGGCTACGCGCACAGAAGCTTCTGTGTCGTGCCTCTCTGCGTCATAATACAAGAACGAAGTTTTATAATATAAAACAAATTGGAGGTTTCGTTCTTATGTATATTTTCCGTTATCGGGAAGGGATGAATCTGTATTTGGCAGCGCTTGCGGAAGATGGCGTGGCGTATCGGCTGGAAACGCATGATCTGATGACGTTGGTTTGGCTGGCAAGAGAGACGGGCGAAACAACCGCGGATTTTGTCCGGTCGCGGCTGCGGGAAAGCTTGCGTATCGATGTTCCGGCGCATTCGCTCGACCTGACCGCGCCTCTGGATGCGCCGGAGGTATGGGCAGCCGGCGTTACTTACCAGCGAAGCCGCGAGGCCCGCAATTTCGAAGCCGCTGAAGACGGAAAGGTCACGGAAACTTTCTATGACAAGGTGTACGATGCCGAACGGCCGGAACTGTTCATGAAGTCGACCGCGGCCCGAACGGTCGGACCCGGCGATTTCGTATGCCTGCGAAGCGACTCCGCCTGGCAGGTGCCGGAAGCGGAACTGGGGCTTGTGCTGGACCGAATGGGCGCGATTGTCGGCTATACGGTCGGCAACGACATGAGCTGCCGCGATATCGAGGGGCAAAATCCTCTATACTTGCCGCAAGCCAAAATCTGGAGACGCTCATGCGCCATCGGGCCTTACGTACGGTTGGCGGAGACCGTGACGGACCCCTATGCGCTCGGGATTGCTTGCCGCATCTACAGGGGCGGGTTGAAAGTGGTCGACGAGAAAGCGAACACCAGTCAACTGAAACGACGATTGGACGAGCTTGTCCATTTCCTGAAACGGGACAACGAGGTGTTCGACGGGACCGTGCTGCTGACCGGCACGTGTCTCGTCCCGCCGAATCAGTTCACCCTGCTGTCCGGGGATCGGATCGAAATCGAGATCGAAGGCATCGGCACGTTGGCGAACACGGCAGTCTATGCGGACGAATTGGAACATGAGCTCGCACGTAATTAAGGAGGCGATATCGATGAACATGCATCAACAAAACGTCGAGACGGCAACGGTCGACAACTATATCGGCGGCTGGCGCGCGCCGGCTTCCGGCCGCAGAGTGCCGAGCTTGAATCCGGCCCGCAGGAGCGAGACGGTCGGGCTTGTTCCCGATTCCGACAGGGCCGACCTCGATGCGGCGGTCGCGGCGGCCGAAGCGGCCCGGCGCGCTTGGCGCAAGCTGACGGGCGCCCAGCGCGGAGCGCTGCTGTTCAAGGCGGCTGATCTGCTGGAGAGCCGCATGGACGAGATCGGGCGGGCGATGACCCGCGAAATGGGCAAAACGATCGGCGAAGCGAAGGGCGAAACGGCGCGAGGAGCGGCCATCCTTCGCTATTACGCGGGGGAAGGCATGCGTCCGGTTGGCGATGTCATTCCGTCAACGGACGCGGACGCGCTCATGTACACGTCCCGCGTTCCGCTCGGCGTTGTCGGCGTGATCTCGCCATGGAATTTCCCGGTGGCGATCCCGCTCTGGAAGATGGCGCCGGCTTTGATCTACGGGAACACCGTCGTTTGGAAGCCGGCGATCGAGACCGCCGTCACGGCCGCGCTTGTGATGGCGTGCTTCCATGAGGCCGGGTTTCCCGCGGGAACGGTAAACATGGTCGTCGGCGACGGCGCCGTGATCGGACAGGGCATTGCCGAGCATACCGGCATCCACGGCGTAACGTTCACAGGCTCCAACGCGGTCGGCAAGCGAGTCGGCCAGATCGCGCTGGCGCGCGGCGCGAAATATCAGTTGGAGATGGGGGGCAAAAATCCGATCGTAATCGCCGCCGACGCGGATCTTGACCTTGCGGTGGACGCGACGATCAGCGGAGGGCTGAGATCGACGGGCCAGAAGTGCACGGCCACAAGCCGCGTCATCGTCGTGCGCGACGTTTACGAGACGTTCAAGGAGAAGCTGCTGGCCAAAATCAAGACGCTGACGGTCGGCGACGGTCTGGATGCGGAGACCTGGCTTGGACCTTGCGCCAGCGAGAAGCAGTACGAAACGGTGCTCGGCTATATCCGCAAAGGCAGAGATGAAGGAGCGGAGCTGCTTGTCGGCGGCGAACGGCCGAGCCATCCCTCGCTTGCGGACGGCTTCTACGTCACGCCTGCCGTGTTCGACCGGGTGACACCCGGGATGGCCATCGCGCGGGAAGAGATTTTCGGTCCGGTGCTGGCGCTGATGGAGGCACGCGATCTGGAGGAAGCAATCGAGCTTGCGAACGATACGGAATTCGGGCTCAGCGCGTCGCTCTATACGCGCGATCTCGCGAGCGCGCTGGCGTTCGTGCGGGAGTCGGAAGCGGGGCTCGTCCGCATCAATGCCGAAACGGCGGGCGTCGAGCTGCAGGCGCCGTTCGGCGGAATGAAGGGATCCAGCTCCCACTCGCGCGAGCAGGGGCAAGCGGCGATCGAGTTCTACACGGCGGTAAAGACGGTGTTCGTCAAACCCTGAGGAGGGAGGAGAGAGGCCATGGACGGATGGCTGCGGGACGTCATGGGACCGGACGACGAGACGTATTTTCAGGTGGAGACGAACGCGCCCGGACCTTCGGGCAAGCTGCCGCTTACGCCCGAGCTTCTGCTGAATTCGCCGAGCGGCGATCTGTTCGGCTGGACCCAGAACGTAGGGATGGGCTGGCGGCCGGACCGGTTGCGGGGGCGCGAGATCCTCATCCTGGGCACGCTTGGAGGCATTCGCAATGAAGACGGAACGCCGGCGGCGCTCGGCTATCATACCGGCCATTGGGAGATCGGCCTGCTCATGAGAGCCGCCGCGGAGGAGATCGCGAAAGCCGGGAACATCCCGTTCGCCGGCCATGTCAGCGATCCGTGCGACGGCCGGTCGCAAGGCACGGCGGGGATGTTCGACTCGCTGCCTTACCGCAATGACGCGGCGATGGTCATGCGGCGATTGATTCGTTCGCTGCCGACGCGCCAAGCCGTTCTGGGGGTGGCCACCTGCGACAAAGGACTGCCCGCCATGATGTTGGCGCTCGCCGGCATGAAGAATCTGCCGGGCGTTATCGTGCCGGGCGGGGTTACGCTTCCACCGGTGCACGGAGAGGACGCAGGCAAGATCCAGACCATCGGCGCCCGCTACGCGAACGGCGAACTGTCGTTGGAGGAGGCTGCCGATCTCGGCTGCCGCGCTTGCGCAACGCCGGGCGGCGGATGCCAGTTTCTGGGCACCGCCGGGACCGCGCAGGTCGTGGCGGAGGCGATGGGACTGACGGTGCCGCATGCCGCGCTCGCGCCGTCGGGCCAGCCGGTTTGGACGGCGATGGCGCGACAATCCGCCCGCGCGGCCATGTCGCTGGCGGAGCAAGGCTTGACTTTGGGCGACCTGCTGACGGACGCCTCCATCCGCAACGCCATGGCCGTCCATGCGGCCTTCGGCGGCTCGACCAATTTGTTGCTGCACGTTCCCGCGATCGCACAGGCGGCGAATCTTCGCGTTCCGGATGTCGGAGAATGGACGGCAGTGAACCGCAGCGTCCCGCGCCTGGTCAGCGTATTGCCGAACGGTCCTGTGCCGCATCCGACCGTGCGCGTATTCCTGGCGGGCGGCGTACCGGAGGTAATGCTGCATTTGCGCCGGCTCGGCGTTTTGGACGAGAGCGCGCTCACGGCGACCGGGGTTCGGTTGAGCGCGGTGCTGGACTGGTGGGAGACGTCCGAGCGGCGCAGCCGAATGAGGAAATGGTTATCCGAGAAGGAAGGGATCGATCCGGACAGCGTCATCTACGATCCGGACCGCGCGCGCGCAGCCGGTCTGGCGCCAACCGTTACGTTCCCGACCGGCAATTTGGCGCCGGAGGGCTCCGTTGTCAAATCGACCGCGCTCGATCCTTCGGTTCTTGACGCCGAGGGCGTATTCCGACACGTCGGCCGAGTGAAGGTTTTTACGGCGGAGCGCGATGCCATTCGCGCGATCAAAACCGGGAACATCGCCGCCGGCGACATCATGGCGCTGATCGGACGCGGACCTTCCGGAACCGGGATGGAGGAGACTTATCAATTGACTTCGGCGCTGAAGCATCTATCGTTCGGCAAGCGGGTGTCGCTGCTCACCGATGCCCGGTTCTCCGGCGTATCGACGGGGGCCTGCATCGGCCATATCGGACCCGAGGCGTTGGCAGGCGGGCCTGTAGGCAAACTGCGGGACGGCGATTGGGTCGATATCCGTATCGACACTCGCAAGCTGGAAGGCCGGATCGATATGGTCGGGTGCGGGAAGGAGCCGGATTCATATGAGACCGGCACGGCCATTCTGAACGCGAGGGAGCCGCATACCGGTCTGGCGGCCGATCCGAACCTGCCGGACGATACGCGGCTGTGGGCCGCGCTTCAGGCTGCCAGCGGGGGAACGTGGAAGGGATGCGTCTATGACACGGATCGGATCGTCAAGACGTTGGAGGCTGGCATGCGGACGCTCGCGGCCGAGGCCGCCGGGGCGGCGGCATCTCGGCTCGGCGGCAAAGTCGGTCAATAGAGCTCGTAAGTTCAGGTTCCTCACAAACCTCCGTAGTTTAAAAGTCCAACTTATGTGGGCCTCTGAGACGACGGAGGTTATTTGTTTTTCCATCTCTATTCTTATTTGGTTAGCGGGCTAGACACCTGAAGATCAAGTATTCAAGAGGAGCTCCCCGCCGCTTTGGCCATGTAGAACAGGTAAAGAATCGGTAACGAAATCAACAATTGGCTCTTGATCTCGCGGATTCGAGTCTTGCATCATGGAGGATAGCACCTCTTCAAAGAACCTCACTGATTCGCCGAAATCATTCCGGGGGGCTTGTCATGAACAAGGTCAAATCGATGGCTAAGTCCATTTTGCCCGCCATCTCGCTAGTAATTCTTGGGTCCTCCTGTTTTCAGAGCGGCCATGCGGTATCGAATCCGGAGTCATCCGACAAGCAAGGCGCGACTTCTTATTCGGAACCGGGTCTAAGCCGGTACGCATCGCCGGTTGAGCTCACCTTCGCCCGGCAAACGAGCGACGATCTGGACAACTTGCTCGGCATGCTGGGCGAGACGCTGGAGGATAACCGCTGGAGCCGGTTGTACGAGCAAGTACTCGGGATCAAGGTAAAGTACGTTTGGACGGCGAAGGGCAACTTGTTCTTCCAGAAGATGGGCGTCGCTCTCGCTTCGGGGGATATCCCGGACGTCGTCCGCGTGGATGCGCGGCAGCTGCGGCAGTTGTACATTGCCGGGAAGATTCAAGACCTGACGACCGTCTACGATCAATACGCAACCCCGTTCGCCAAGAGGACGCTCGGCCAAGAAGGGAGCAGCCCATTCGAAGCGGCGACGCTTGACGGCAAGCTGATGGGGATTCCGGATATCTCCTCCTCCATTGAAGGCGCCAACTTCCTATGGATCCGGACGGACTGGCTGAAGACGCTGGGGCTGCAGCCTCCGAAGACGATGGCTGACGTCCTCGTCATTTCGAAAGCGTTTACAGAAGGCGACCCCGATCGCAACGGCAAGAACGATACCTATGGCCTCGGCATGACCAGTTATTTGTTCGACCCCGTTGCAGGCGTATCGGGATTGATGGCGGGATACAAGGCGTATCCGAATTTGTGGGTGAAGGACGGGGACGGCAAGCTCGTCTTCGGCGGCATTCAGCCGGAAGTGAAGACGGCGCTCAAGGCGCTGCAGGACCTGTATCGGTCCGGCCAAATTGATAGCGAATTCGGCATCAAGGACGGCCTGAAGGTGCGCGACGACGTGACGGCCGGTAAGATCGGGATGGTATACGGACAACAATGGAGCTCCTTCTGGGTTCAGGGGAGCGCCGAGCGGGATCCGAACGCCGATTGGCAAGCTTTCCCTATTGTCTCAGAGTCGGGCGAGCCGCCGAAGGTGCCGCTGCCGTTCAGCACGAGCCAGTTCTGGGTCGTCCGACAGGATTATCCGCATCCCGAAGCCATCGTGAAGCTGATCAACCTTCATCTGGAGAAGAATTGGGGGGAGACGGCCGATTACAAAACCTATTACAGCACGCCGCTGCCCGCATGGGAGTTGTCTCCCGTCACGCCTTTTCCGGCGAAGAAGAACCTGGACGCATACCGTCAGTTGGCCGATGCACGCCGAACGGGCAACGGCTCCGCGCTGAAGGACGAAGCCTTGTCCATTCAGAAGAACATCGAGACGTACCAGGCCGGAGGCGTGAATCGGATGGACGGCTGGGGCTGGGAGCGAACCTACGGTCCCAAGGGCGCTTTCTCCATATTAGACCGGTACGAGAAGAACGGTCAACTCCTGTACGAGAGCTTCGTCGGAGGTCCGACGCCGACCATGATCGAGAAGCAATCCATCTTGGACAACCTCCTCAACGACACGTACATCAATATCATTCTGGGACGGCCTCTCGATGACTTTGATCGTTTCGTGGACGAATGGCGCCGGGTGGGAGGGGACCGGATCACCGAAGAAGTCAACCGATGGTATGCCATTAGAGGCAGCCGCACGAACTGAACAGGCACCATGCATCGGAGGCGTTCGCTTGCTTAAATTCCCTGCTCGGTCGTTCCGCAAAAGCATCTTCGTCAAGCTGGTCATCACGTATCTGATCGTAATCCTCCCGGTGATCTCATTGGGCACGTATCTCTATAATTGGAGCTACAGGAACGCCAGTCAGGACCTGTCGCGCGCGACTTTGGCCCAATTGTCGAACTACTTGAAGGACCTGAACCGCGAAGTCGAATGGATGGAGATCCAACAATTCGATATTCTCGACGACAACGAATTGAATCGGCTTGCCGTCACCTGGGAGATGATGGACAACGTCGAAAAGCGGGCTACAATGAACTATCTTGTTCATCGTCTCACGACCTTCAAGAGCAGCAGCATCTACATCAAAGACGTCGCCGTCCATATCCGTTCCATTCAGAAGACGATCTCGGCCGGCAGCGCCGTGCACCATTTCGAAGCCGACAGCTTCCGTTACTTCAGCTCCTTCTCGAACAAGAGCGCCGGACAATTGATCCATTGGAAGGGCTGCCTTTACCTGAGCGCTGCCAAGCAAACCGGCGTCCAAGGCGAAATTCCGCTATATATCGTCCAGATCGAACTGGATACGGAGAAGCTCAAGGAGTCGCTCCGGCAAGTCAATATGTATCCGGAAAGCCGCTCGTTCCTGCTGATGGATTCGCCGGGTTTCGCGCTCGGCAGCGACAAGGAGGCCGATCTTGCGCTCCAGTTGGGCGGGGAGGAGCTTCGGGCTTCCAGCGCCCTGTCGTCCAACTGGGTGGTCGACGGCGAACGATATCATCTGGACAAAGCGCATTCCGATCGATTGTCGCTATCGGTCGCCACCTACCTGCCGGAGAAGGACGTCAGCAGGCCGCTAAGCAAGTTCGAGATCTGGGCGTGGGTGTTTACGGTTACGTCCCTGCTCGCCGTCGTCATATACGCTTATTCCACGTATCGCTACGTGCACAAGCCGATGCTGCTGCTCATTCAGAGCTTCCGCAGAATGGAAGGTGGAGCCTTGAACACCCAAATCGAGCACAAGCAAGAGGACGAATTCGGATACCTGTACAACCGGTTCAATCATATGCTTCGGAAGCTTCAGATGCTGATCGATCAGGATTTCAAGCAGAAGCTGATGATGCAGAAGGCGGAGCTGAAGCAGCTGCAGTCCCAGATCAACCCTCACTTTCTGTACAACAGCTTCTTCATTTTGAATTCTTTGGCCAAAACCGGCGATCTGGATCGTATCGAGCAATTTACGCAAATGCTCGGTGAATACTTCCGCTTCATCACCCGAAACGGCGAGGACAACGTCCGGCTGGCGGAGGAGATAAAGCACTCCCGCATGTATACCGAAATTCAGAAGCTTCGGTTTGCTAGGCGAATCCGCGTTGAATTCGAAGAGCTGCCGGAGGAGATGGAGTCGATCCAGGTGCCGCGGCTCATCATTCAGCCCCTGATCGAGAACGCGTACGAGCATAGTCTCGAGAAAATGACGAAGGACGGACGGCTTCGCATTTCCTTCGAAACGGATGCCGAGGAGTCCCGGATCATCGTCGAAGACAACGGCGCGATCGGCGAGGCCGAAATCGAACGGTTGCAGCACCGGTTGACCCATGCATCCGACGCGCACGAGATGACGGGCATGATCAATATCCATCGGCGAATCGCGCTCATCTACGGCGAGAGCAGCGGACTTTATCTTTCCCGAAGCGAGATGAACGGGCTCAAGGTAGAAGTGCGAATCCGGACGGGAGAGGAGAAGAGACATGTATCGATTGCTGATCGTCGATGACGAAGAGATTATCACCGATAGTCTTTACGAAGTATTCTCGCGGCTTATGTCGGATCAGCTGGACGTCTGCAAAGCTTACTCCGCCGCCGAAGCGCTTGACTGGATGTCGCGAACCCGGATCGATGTCGTGTTGACCGATATTCGCATGCCAGGCAAGAGCGGACTGGAGCTGAGCGAGGAGATTCAAGCTTACTGGCCGAGATGCAGGGTGATCTTCCTTACCGGTTACAGCGAATTCGACTACGTGTATCAAGCCATCCAAATGTCGGACGCTCGCTATGTGCTGAAGACGGAAGGTTACGATAAGGTCATCGAGACGGTGCGAGAAGCGCTTCAGGACGTCAATAGGAATAACCGGTTAAGCGAACTCGCCGAACAATCGCGCGAACAGAAATACGCGCTCGAATGGATGGCGCAAGGCGATTACGTTCGGCATTTGCTGCAGGAGAGCCAACAGCTGTGCCGGGATCGGGACGCGTTGCGGGACGAGTTCCGCGAACTGAATATCGCCTTGGACCCCTTTGCCCCCGTCGCGCTGATCCTTTCCCGCTATATGTTTCCGGAAGGCATAACCTATTCCCGGAGAAGCGAGTTGCTGAACGCCTCCCGGTTGATCTGGCGCTCGTATCTGTCGGAACGGACCCGCTATGTCGGCATTGTGGACAAGAATGGCGATTGGGTATGGATGCTCCAGCCCTCCGAACAGGCCGATGAGGCGTTCCCCAACCATATGATCCGGTATTTGGAAGGCACATTGGAGCTGATTCAGGAATCCTGCCTCGAATCGCTGGGCCTTGCGATGTCGATTACCGTCAGCGGCGCTTTCTGCGGGTGGGAGACGCTCACGTCGCAATACGAACGGCTTCGCCGACTGCAGCAGCACCGAATCGGCGACGGATTGTCCATCGTGCTGACCGATTGCGACGAATGTGATATCGAATCGCGCAAAACCTTCGAAACGACGGAGGACAGCCTGATTCCGAACCAGGCGGAGATTATGGCCGCGCATTTGGAGGCGGACCGCAAGGAGAAATTCTTCGCGTGCCTGGAGGATCTGACAAGCCGCATGCTGCATCCGGATGCGAATGTCCAGCGGACGGTAGAAGCGTATTATGCGCTCGCGCTCGCGCTGTTCGGGTATATGAACCGCTGGGGGCTGCACGGCCAAATCGGCGAAGTCGGCAAACTGATGCGTCTCGACGACCATGCATCGATGCGGGAGGGATTTCAGTACCTGTCCCGAATTGCGGACAGCATCTTCAGCCTCAAGCGTCTGGATGAGAAGGAACGGGCAGCCAGCGCGATCGATCGGATTTGCCGTTATGTCAACGAGCATTTGGGAGAGGATTTATCCCTGGTACGGCTTGCGGAGATCAATCATTTCAACCCGACCTATCTGTCCCGGTTCTTCAAGCAGGAGCGAGGCATCAATCTGTCCGATTACATCGATCAGTGCCGCATCCGCAAGGCGATGGAGCTGCTGAAGGACGGGGAGATCAAGGTGCGCGAGGTGTCGGCGGCGGTCGGTTACGAGGCGGCGCATTCCTTCACCCGCTTCTTCAAGAAGGCGACCGGCATGACGCCGCAGGAGTATCGGGATTCCATCCCGATCGGCTAAGGAGGCCGTCCATTCATGTTTAGATTCAAGCTGTCCTACGTCGTCTTCGCGATACTCGTCGTTGGGGCCGCCGTCTATTCCTATACCTGTAAATCAAACAAGGAGGATCATTCCGTGACCCAGAACGATAATCGCCCCGCTAGCTCTGCGCAAGAAATCGCCGCAGATCCAAGCCCGTCCGCTTCTCCGGTTGGATCGACGCCGATCGCCGCGGCGGTCGGCAAGGTGCCGCCGAACGGAAATCCGCTCGTCTCCCATAAGTTCGGAGCCGATCCGTATGCGCTGGTATTCAAGGATCGGGTCTATTTGTACATGACGAACGACGTGCTGGAATACGACGACGCCGGCAAGGTGAAGGACAACACCTTCGCCAATATCGACAAAATCACGGTTTTCTCATCCGACGATCTCGTCAACTGGACGGATCATGGCGAAATTCCGGCAGCGGGAAGAGAGGGCGCGGCAAGGTGGGCCACGCAATCGTGGGCGCCCGCCGCAGCTCACAAGGTCATCGGCGGCAAAGACAAGTTTTTCCTCTACTTCGCCAACAATGCAAGCGGAATCGGCGTGCTGACGAGCGACAGCCCGACGGGGCCATGGACGGATCCAATCGGCCAAGCGCTCGTCTCCCGATCGACGCCCGGCGTCGAGGACGTGACCTGGTTGTTCGATCCGGCCGTCTTCATCGACGACGACGGCAAGGCTTATCTCTATTTCGGCGGTGGCGTCCCCGAAGGCAAGGACGAGATGCCGAACACCGCGCGCGTCATGCAGCTCGGGGCCGACATGACGAGCGTCGCGGGCGAAGCCGCCGTCATTCCCGCGCCGTTCATGTTCGAGGACTCCGGCATCAACAAGCGCAACGGAATCTATTACTACACGTACTGCTCGAACTTCTACGGCGGAGCTCGGCCGGAAGGGAGTCCGTCCGGAGGAGAGATCGCCTACATGACGAGCAGTCATCCGACGGGGCCGTGGACGTACCGCGGCACGATTCTGAAGAATCCGGGCTTCTTCTTCGGCGTAGGCGGGAACAACCATCACGCCATTTTCCAATTCGGCAAGGACTGGTACATCGCCTATCACGCGCAGACGCTATCCAATGCCATAGGCGTTCCGCAAGGATACCGGTCGACCCATTTGAACAAGATCGATTTTAACGCGGACGGTACGATCCAAGAAGTGCTGGCGGATTACGGGGGCGTTCCGCAGCTGAAGCCGCTCGATCCCTATACCCGCCATGCCGGCGGCACGATGGCATGGAGCGCGGGCGTCGAGACGGGCACCGCGTCCGGCGCCGGATCCGACGGCAACGATCGATTGGCGGTTACGGCCATCGACGACGGAGACTGGATGGCCCTGTCGAAGGTCGACTTCGGCTCGAAGGGGGCTTCCGCCTTCCATGCGGACGTATCCTCGGCAAGCGAACCGGCCGCCATCGAGCTTCGCCTCGACCAGCCGGACGGCAAGCTCGTCGGAACGCTCTCCGTTCCGCAAGCGCCGGCTTCGGATTGGATCGAAGCGAAGGCGGAAATCGCGGGCGCCGAAGGCGTGCGCGACATCTACTTCGTCTTCCGAGGCAAGCCCGGAAGCCGATTGTTCAAGCTTGGCGATTGGCGGTTCGGCGAGTAAGACAATTCCAGCGTATAGAGCGGCCGTTCGGGAGTTCAGATTCCCGAACGGCCGCTTTTCTTGTCCGTCATACAGAATGTATAAGTTTTAGCCCTATCCATTTCTGTATGACCTTCGATAAAAACGTGCCGCCATCATCTGAGGACGGCGGAGCTGGTTTTACTTGCCGTTTAGAAGAGGCTATCTCATAAGGTTGTATGGGGACCCGAGAGTCGGCAGCGCGGTTTTAAATGCGGCTTCATTGACATCAATTGACGATCTTTCCACTCATGACGGCCGCCTCGGACGCATGGCTATTTGCGAAGCTGGTTTCGAATGACTCAGTTGGGTCTTGGTGCAAATTCGTCCGATTCCGGCCGATGGTTCGCCACTAGTGTAAGCCAATCGGTTCCTTGTTTGCGCTCGGTTCGGGGTCGCTCAGTATATTAGTTGCATTCGTACATCTATTTGGGGCCATTTCGGGAGGGTGGAGCGATTTACTTGTAAAAGTACATCTAATTTAGCGGAAATCCGTCCTATTAGCAGAAAATGGATTAATTAGTTGTACAATTGCAACTAAATGACCGTTAAGCAGGAATATAGCAAAACTAGATGTACATTTGCATCTAAATCGCCGGATGCGGGGTAGGCAACACGGAAAGCGGATTCCGGCGTTTTCTGCTTTGCGTCTTGCCGAAGGTAAGCTTGGAGGTCGGATGGCTTTTGCTTGCCCATCTTTTGTTGAAGAAGGAAGCAGTGAATCGAAAGCGAGAAATGGCGGTGCAGGGATCATCTCCCCAAACACCGCCCTTTCTTGTTTTCGACGTTTTGGGATTAAGGAGAGCTGTCTGGAGAGCTGTCTGTCGCGTGAACAGACTTGCATTTGAGATCTTTAAAAGGGTCTCCGATAAAACCCTGCCGCCGTCCAGGAAGACGGCGGTGCCGTTTTTACTTGGTATCCTTCCGCTAAGAGATATCGTTGCTAGGGTTATCGGGTATAATCTCGCGGATTGTTGGAAGCGGTGTCCGGTTTTACAATCGAGGCACGACGGTTTGTGCCATTCGGATATCGTAGACGAAAGAGAGTGATACCTATTGTGTTGAAGCGTCTTCTGCGTCATCGGTACTTTAAGCCCGCGTGTTGGACCCTCGTTGTCGCCGGCCTGTTGACCTGGTATATGTCGGGCTCGTCCGCCGGATCCATACACGCGAATCTCGTTCCGGAATTGGATAAGCTGCAGGCTTACTCGCAAGGAAGCTACCAGAACTACCTCAACCCCATCACAGAAGCGGCCAGGCCGTTGGAGCCGGTCCGGATCAAGGGCGAGTCCTACTCCACGGCAGACGGGTGCGATTGTCAAATCTTGCAGGATTACGAGGGCGCGGAAGGCAACGTTTTGCGTACCGGCGATTCCGGATCGGTGACGTGGCGCTTTAACGTTCCGTCGGAGGGGCTGTATCAGCTGAAGCTGCGTTACTACACGGCCCCGGGCAAGAGCGCGGCGATCGAGCGCAAGCTCTCCATCGACGGCAAGGTCCCGTTCGATGAAGCGTCTTCCCTTACGTTCGACCGAGTGTGGCGCAACGCGACGGAGGCGTTCAAGAAGGATAACCGCGGCAATGAGATCCGGCCCAGCCAGGAGGAGATACCGGCATGGCTGGAAGAGCCCTTTAAGGATCCGCAGGGGCTCTACGCCGAGCCTTTCCGCTTTTTCTTCGCCAAAGGCGATCATACGTTGACTTTAACGGGTCTCCGGGAGCCGATGGTCATCGATTATATCGAGCTCTATCAAGAACCGGAATTGACGTCCTACGCCGAGATTCAGAGGCAATACGAAGCCAAGGGGTATGCGAAGGCGCAAGGCGTCGCCGTCAAGGTTCAGGCCGAGCATGCCGCATACAAGTCCTCGCCGACGCTCTTCCCGGTGGCGGACCACTCCAGTCCGGCGACCGAGCCTTACAGCGCGTCCAAGATCCGCCTCAATACGATCGGCGGAACGAACTGGAAGCTGCCGGGCCAATGGATCGAGTGGGAGGTCGAAGTACCGGAGGACGGCCTTTACGAGTTGGGACTGAAGGTTCGCCAGGATCAATTGAGAGGCATTTATTCCAACCGGAAGCTCTATGTCGATGGGGCCGTGCCTTTTAAAGAAGTGGAATCGCTGCCCTTTTATTATAATTCCGATTGGCAGATGTTCGTTCCGGGACAGGAGAAGGGGGAGGGGAAAGAGAAGGAGCCCTACCTGTTCTACTTGACGAAAGGCAAGCATTCCATCAGGCTCGAGGCCGATCTTGGCGAAGTGTCCGCGCTCGTTCGCAGCGTTCAATCCAGCATGATGGAATTGAACCGGATGTACCGGAAAATCATCGTCATCACGTCCGCCGATCCCGACCCGATTCGGGATTATCAGCTGGGCAAGCGGCTGCCGGAGATCCCCGAGATCTTCCGGAAGCAGAGCGATATCGTCTATACGGTGGCCGAGAAGCTGAAGGGGCTCACGGGAGAGAAGAGCGACAAGACGTCGATTCTCTACCTGATGGCGGATGAGCTTCGCAGGTTCGCGGACGATCCGGAGACGATCCCGAAAAACCTGAAGCAGTTCAAGCTCGATCTCGGCTCGCTCGGCAGTTGGCTGCTGACGGTTCGGGAAATGCCGCTGCAAGTCGACTACTTGGTCGTATCCAGTCCGGACCGGAAGATGCCGAGCCCGACCAAGGGGCTCTGGGCATCCGTCGAGCATAACCTGGCTTCCTTCGGATATTCGTTCATCGAGGATTACAACTCGATCGGCAGTACGGCCAAGGACGGCAAGAAGATCACCGTCTGGATCGGAGCCGGGCGCGATCAGGCCCAGGTCATCAAGATGATGGTCGACGATTCGTTCACGCCGGACAAGAACATCGGCGTCGATCTGAAACTCGTCGACATGAGCGTACTGCTGTCCGCGACGCTGGCCGGGCAAGGGCCCGACGTCGCCATGATGGTCGGCAACGGCGATCCGATCAATTACGCCATGCGCGGTGCCGTATACGACATCAGCCGATTCCCGGATTACGCGGACGTCGCGAAGCGGTTCGCCGACAGCGCCTCGGTCCCGTACCGCTACAACGGAGGCGTCTACGCCTTGCCGGAGCAGCAGGTCTTCGACGTCCTCTTCTACAGGAAGGACATTCTGGAGGAGCTAGGCCTCAAGGTGCCCAAGACTTGGGACGACGTCTATAAGCTCATTCCGTTCCTCAAGAAGAACAACATGGACTTCGGCCTGCCGATCGTCAGCTCGACGGCGCAACAGGCAGGCGCTTTGCCGATCAACGACGCCTTCGCTACATTCCTCTACCAGCACGGAGGCAGCTTCTACAAACCGGACGGCTCGGCTAGCGACCTCGACAGCGAAATCGGCATGTCCGCGTTCAAGCAATTGACGGACCTGTATACCGACTATAAGTTCCCGATCGACTACGACTTCGTGAACCGGTTCCGGCTCGGCGAAGTGCCGCTAGGCTTCGCCGCCTATACGACCTACAACACGCTGTCGGTGTTCGCGCCGGAAATTCGCGGCCAGTGGGGCTTCACGCTCGTTCCGGGCACGAAGAAGGACGACGGCTCCGTGGACCATTCGGTGGCCAGCTACGGCTCGGCAGTCATGATGCTGAAGGCGGCCAAGGAGAAGCAGGCGGCCTGGGAATTCATGAAATGGTGGACCGACGAGAAGACGCAGGTGCAGTACGGCCGCGAAATGGAAAGCTTGATGGGCGAATCCGCCCGCTATCCGACGGCGAATCTGCAAGCGTTGTCCGACCTGCCGTGGCCGGTCGAGGATTACAAGACGTTGGCCGAGCAGCAGAAATGGGTGAAGGGGATTCCCGAAGTGCCCGGCGGCTACTTCACGGGACGGATTCTCGACAACGCCTTCCGAAGGGCCGTCAACGCGGGCCTAAACCCGCGGGATGCCCTCTACGATCAAGTCATCTTCATGAACAACGAGATCGCGAGCAAGCGGAAGGAATTCGGATTGAATGGAAGCGGATCGGAGGGAGCAGTCGATGGACAGGGCGGAAATTGAAGGGCCTTCCCGGCAGGAGCAGGCGGCGCGTTCGATGTTGCCTTCCGCGCTGAGATGGCGGTTGCTGGAAGCGAAAAAGCACAGGCATTCCTATGTGCTGTTGGCGCCGTACACGATCTTGTTCCTGCTTTTTACGGTGCTGCCGGTATTGATAGCGATCGTGATCAGCTTCACTAGCTTTAACTTGCTCGAGTTCCCGAAGTGGGTGGGTTGGCACAATTATACCCGCATGTTCTTGGAAGACGAGGTCTTCCTCATCGCCGTGAAGAACACATTCCTGTTCGCAGGCATCGTCGGGCCGCTAAGCTATCTGATGTGCTTCGTGTTTGCCTGGCTGGTCAACGAGCTGAAGCCGAGGACGAGAGCGCTGATGACCCTGTTCTTCTACGCGCCGTCCATCTCGGGGAATGTTTTCTTCATCTGGCAAATCATCTTCTCCGGCGACCGTTACGGGTACGTCAACGGCTTCCTGCTCGATCTTGGCATCATACAACAACCCATCATCTTCTTGAAGAACGAACAATACGTGCTCTGGATCGTGCTGCTCGTTCAGCTGTGGCTGAGCTTGGGAGTCGGCTTCCTCGCATTCATCGCAGGCTTGCAGACGGTGGACCGCACGTTGTTCGAAGCCGGCGCCGTAGACGGCATTCGCAACCGCTGGCAAGAGTTGTGGTTCATCACGCTCCCGTCCATGCGCCCGCAGCTCATGTTCGGCGCGGTCATGCAAATCACCGCGTCGTTCGCGGTCGCCGATGTCTCGACGCAGTTAGCGGGCTTCCCAAGCGTCAACTACGCGGCCCATACGATCGTCACGCATCTGGAAGATTACGGCTCGATTCGCTTCGAAATGGGGTATGCTTCGGCAATCGCTACCATGCTGTTCATCGTGATGGTCGGGTCGAACATCGTCGTGCAAAAACTGCTGAGGAAAGTAGGCGATTGATTCCCGATGAGCACAATATCCACCGGCAACCAAAAACGATTGAACCGTTCGTTCACGGGGGATCTGTTCCTGACTCTGTTCCTGGCCGTGTTCGCCGCCTTCATGGTCATTCCGCTCGTCTTCACGGTGAGCAACGCCCTGAAGCCATTGAACGAGCTGTTCTTGTTCCCGCCGACGTTGCTGGTACGGCACCCGACGCTTACCAATTTCGCCGATCTGTTTCATTTGATGTCCAATTCGTGGGTGCCGTTCAGCCGCTATGTCTTCAATACGATCTTCATCACGCTCGCGGGAACGGCCGGCCATGTGCTGTTCGCTTCCGCCGCCGCTTATCCGCTGGCCAAGCACCGTTTTCCCGGCGGCAGGCTGCTGTTCTCGATCGTCGTCCTGTCGCTGATGTTCTCGCCGAAGGTAACGAACATCCCGAACTACGTCATCATGTCCCGGCTTGGCTGGATCAACAGCTACGCGGCGATTATCGTGCCGGCATTCGCCGCTTCGCTCGGCCTCTATTTAATGAAGCAATTCATGGAGCAAATTCCCGATGCCTTGTTAGAAGCCGCCAAGATCGACGGCGCGAGCGAATACCGGATCTTCTTCCGGATCGTCATGCCGCTGGTCAAGCCGGCCTGGTTGACGCTGATCATCTTGTCCTTCCAAGCGCTATGGGGAACGTCGGGCGGCAGCTTCATCTATAGCGAGCAGTTGAAGCCGTTGCCCTATGCGCTTGGACAGATCATACAGGGCGGAATCGTCCGGGCGGGCCCCGGAGCGGCGGTCGCGTTGTTCATGATGATCGTTCCCGTCGCCATCTTCATCGTTTCCCAGAGCAGCATCATCCAGACGATGACCAGTTCCGGGATGAAGGAGTAGAGCGATGAGAACAACACGGAACTGGATACGCGCGATCGTTGCATCGACGGCGCTGACCGCAGCATGCCTGATGTTCTCCGGCTATGCGAAGGCCGAAGCCGTGCCCTATATCGGCTATACGTACGACGGATGGGGCGACCGGGTATGGTCGCCTGCGGCCTACGTGCCCGACCGGGTCGTCGACGGCGAGACGCTCGGCATCGGAGGCTTCAACAATCCCGAAGATCTGTTCGTATCCCTAAATAAGCACGTCTACATCGCGGATACCGAGAACAACCGCGTCGTCGAACTGAACGAGAAATATGAATTCGTCCGCCAGATCGGCCAGTTCATCCATCAAGGCAAAACGGATTCGCTCCTTAAGCCAAGGGGGATCTACGCAACCCCGGAAGGCGATCTGTACATTGCCGACACGGGTAACCATAGAGTCGTCCGCTTGAAGCAAGGCGGCAACGAGGCGGACCTCATCATCCTCGCGCCGAAGTCGGAGTACTTCGCCGGCGACTACGTGTTCGACCCGAAGAAGATCGCCGTCGATTCCGCCGGCCGCATTCTCGTCATTGCCGACCGGGTCTTCGACGGCATCATGGAATTCGACGAGAAGGGCATCTTCCAGAACTTCTTCGGCGCCAACCGGGCTACGTACAACGCGGCCGATTACTTCTGGAAGCGTTACTTCGCCACCAAAGCCCAGAAGGAGAGGATGGTGCAGTTCGTGCCGACCGAATATACGAACCTGGCGTTGGACGAGATCGACTTCGTCTTTACGACCAACGCCGAGCGGAACGGAACGCCGATCAAGCGGCTGAATCCGTCGGGGACGGACGTTCTGCTTCGCCAAGGCTTATTCAATCCGATCGGCGACGTCAAATACGACAGCCGCAGCGGCCCATCGACGCTGGTCGATATCAGCGTCGGACCGGACGGTACCTACAGCGCGATCGATGTGATTCGCGGCCGAATCTTCACCTACGATTCCGAGGGCAAGCTGTTGTATGTCTTCGGGCACGACGGCGACCGGGTAGGCAACTTCAAGACGCCTTCCGCCATCGAACGGATGGGAGACTCGATCGTCGTACTGGACAAAGAACTGGCGCGGATCACGACGTTCAAGGCGACGAAGTTCGGCCGGCTGGTCAACGATGCGGTGCACAATCACTACATCGGCAAAGAGAAGCAGGCCGCGGAGCTGTGGCGTGAAGTGCTCTCGCTGGACGAGAACTACGAGCTCGCCTACAGCGGAATCAGCAAGGCCGATTTCCGGGCGGGGGATAACGAGAAGGCCGTGAAGGAAGCGAAGTACGCCTTGGACCGGAACGCTTATTCCAAAGCGTATAAGCACCTTCGCACGGACGTCCTGAAACGGCACTTCAATACGATTCTTACGACGATTCTGGCGCTCGTCGCCGCTTGGATCGCCTGGACCCGGGTCCGGACATTCAAGCGAAGAAAAAGGGGGGCCTCCCATGTGGATCGAACGCTTTAAGTTTCCTTTTTACGTCATCGTCCACCCGTTCAAGGGCTTCTGGGAAATGAAGTACGACAAGAAGGGACATTTGACCGTCGCGCTCGCGATCGTTTTCTTGGTCTCCTTGGCCTCGATGTTCCAATATCAGTACGCCGGATTTATTGTCAATCCTCATTCGCCGTATTCGTTCAACAGCATGATTCAGCTTCGGAACGTCATCCTGCCGTTCTTTCTCTGGTGCGTGGCGAACTGGTCGCTGACGACGCTCATGGACGGGGAAGGCAAATTCGGGGAAATCGTCGTCGCATCCGCGTATGCGCTGCTGCCTATCTTTCTGTTATTCGTTCCGGCTACGATCTATAGCCGGTTCATCACGCAGGAAGAGACGGCGTTCTACTATTACTTGAACGGGTTCGCGATCATCTGGTTTCTGTACTTGATCTTCGTCTCGACGATGACCGTTCACCAGTACACCGTGCTCAAAACAATCGTTACCATTGGCCTCACCGTTGTGTGCATGGGCTTTATCGTCTTCCTGTGCATGCTGTTCTTCAGCTTGATCCAGCAGATGTACAGCGTCTACTTCACGATTTACCGAGAGTTGCAATTTCGTTGATGGGAGGCCGAACCGGTTTGAAGAAAATCGTCAGATTAGCCGTCGCGGTCGTCCTGGTGTTCGGCTCCGGACTCTATTTGTATGCCCGATACAAGCCGCTGCCTGCGCTGAGCCAGTCTGAGCTGCCCGATCTGCGGGACAGCAAGCCGCAAATATCGGCGTCAGACCGTTACGCGAAGCCCGACGCGCCTCTCGAAGGCATGGAAGGCGTGGCATCCAACGGACAGCTGTCTCTATATTACGATCCGAAAACGATGGAGATCGCGGTTCGGGACAAGACGGGCCGCGTATGGCGATCCAATCCTTCGTCTGCGGAGGACGGGATCGCAAACGCTTCCGTCAAGGATCAGCTGTCCTCCCAGATTATCGTCAACTACAGCGACAAGAACGGCCAACAGTCGTACAAGACGTCGAACCAGGACAGCGTTCAACTGAAGCAGGCCGTCGCGGAACCGTTCGAGCAGGGCTTGAAGGTAACTTACACGCTGGGAAAGGCGACCAGCGAGATCGACGTCCTGCCCAAGAAAATAAGCGCCGAACGATACCAGAAGCTTATTCTCGACAAGGTCGGCAAGAAATACAAGCGGTATTTGGTCCAGGCTTATCAGAACGATAAGAACAAGAACGTCTACGAACGGAACGACAAGAGCCTGGCGGCTCTCTTGCTGAACAAGGTCATTGAAGCCTTCCAAGAAGCCGGCTACACGGCCGAGGACCTGGCGAAGGACGACAAGGAAAACGGAAACGGCGGGAGCAACGAAAAGCAAGTGTTCACGATTCCGGTCGAATATACGCTATCGGGCGATCAGTTCGTCGTCAGGGTGATCGGCAGCGGGATTCAGTATCCGGCCTCGTATCCGCTCACGGACATTGCCCTGCTCCCTTATTTCGGAGCCGCCGGACTTCAGGATCAGGGCTATATGTTCGTACCCGACGGTTCCGGCAGCCTGATCTACCTCAACAACGGCAAGGAGCGCTACGATTCGTTCGACCAGCCGGTCTACGGGGACGACGGAGGTACCTGGAACGGAGAGAACGACGACGATCCGACGATCGAGCCTATCCGGCTCCCCGTTTACGGGATCAAAACGCAAGACAAGGCCTTCGTCGCGATGATCGACCAAGGGGCGGCCGCCGCGTCGATTCATGCCGAGGTGAGCCGGAAGCGCAACTCCTTCAACAGCGTCTATGCGAGCTTCAAATATATTTCCGAAGAGAAAGTCAGCCTCACGTCAACCTCCCAGTCGGGAAACCGCAGCAAGGTCATTCCCGTGTTCCAGCAAAGGCCCGTCATGTCCGACTTTAGCGTTCGTTATGCGTTCCTGTCGGGAGATGAGGCCAGTTACGCGGGGATGGCCGACTACTATCGGAACGATCTGTTGTCGAAAGGATGGTTGAGCAAGAAGGAGGAGTCGACAGGCGAATTGCCGTTCTATCTCGAACTGGTCGGCGGCATCCCGAAGCGAAAGTCGGTTCTGGGCATTCCGTACAAAGCCATTGTGCCGCTTACGACGTTCGATCAAGCGCAGACGATCGTCTCCGGTCTCAAGGAACAGGGGATCGACAACCAGAAAGTACGGTTGTCCGGTTGGTTTAACGGCGGCTACTCCCACAAGATAGCCGACACCGTCAAGGTGGACGGCGTCCTGGGAGGCAGTTCCGGCTACAGGAATCTGATCGGCTTCGCGAAGAAGCAAGGCGTCGGCTTGTACCCCGACGTTTCGTTTACGCACCTGTACGCGACGGACGGGAAATATACCGAAGCCAAGGCCGTATCCCGTTATATCAATCATGAGGCTGCCTGGGTATGGGAGCGGACGGATTGGACGCAGCCTCTGTCGCCGAGATTGCTGCCGGACGTCGTGGACGGCTTTTTGAACGCCTACAAGCGATTCGGGGATACCGGCATCTCCTTGCGCAATATAGGGAGCCAGCTCGAGGGCGATTATCGGAACGGACACGTCGTCGACCGGGTTCAATCGCAGGAGATCGACAGGCAGCAGTTGGCGAAGATCGCCGGCCAGCTTCCCGACCTGATGGCAGACGGCGGCAACGCGTACATGCTGAAGTACGCGAAGCATATCGTGGAGGCGCCGATGTCCAACAACGGGGATAACGTCACGGACGAAGCCGTGCCTTTCTACGAGATCGTGCTTCACGGCTATGTCGATTACGCGGGGGCGCCGCTCAACCTGTCTCGCGTCGCGGACGTGAAGAGCTACGTGCTCAAATGCTTGGAGTACGGATCTAGCTTGTATTTCAAATGGATCTACGCGGACAACAGCGAAGTGAGGAATACCGACTTTCAATATTTGTACTCCGTCCATTACGAAACTTGGATGAAGACGGCCGTCGAATCGTACCGGACGGTGTCGAAGGCGCTGGGCGACGTTCAGAACAAGCCGATCGTCGGACACGAGAAGTTGGCCAAGAACGTATTCCGTACAACCTTCGAAGGCGGCAAGACGATTACCGTTAATTACAACGACCATGAAGTCGACGTGGACGGCCAGCGCATTCCGGCCGAAGACTTCCTTGTTGGAGGGCATGGATGATGAGGTTGGCCAAACGTTCGTTCCAACAAAGAAAAGCGCTCACGGGCATGCTTTTCCTGACGCCGTGGGTTCTGGGTTTCCTATTCTTTTTCCTGGTCCCGATTATCGACTCGATCCGGTACAGCTTCAACGATCTCAAGGCGTCCGACAACGGATACACGCTGACGTTCGAAGGATGGTCCAACTATCGTCAGGCGCTCTACGTGGACGCGAATTTCACTCGCAACCTGACGTCGGTCGTCACCGATATGATCGTTAACGTGCCGCTTATCATCATATTCAGCTTGTTCATCGCGGTGCTGCTCAACCAAAAATTTCTCGGGCGCTCCCTGACGAGAGCGATCTTTTTCCTCCCGGTCATACTGGCGTCCGGCGTCATCGCGAGCATCAACAACGCCGGCTTTATGCAGCAGATCTTAAACGCGAGCATGGCGTCGGGCGATCCGTCGGGAGGAACGGTCAACGGCTTCCTGCAGAGCATCGAACTGAAGGGGATGCTGCTCGATATCGGGGTCACGGAATCGATCGTGAACTATCTCACGGGAGCCGTCGACCGGATCTACGAGATTATCAGCCAGTCCGGCGTTCAGATCATTATCTTTCTCGCCGGCCTGCAGTCGATCTCGCCTTCGTTGTACGAGGCGTCCCGGATCGAAGGCGCGACGGGCTACGAGGCGTTCTGGAAAATCACGTTTCCGATGGTCAGTCCGCTCATTCTGACCAACCTGGTGTATTCGATCATCGATTCGTTCCTCAATAACAAGGTAACGCAGCAGATCAACTCGATCGCCTTCCAGACGCTCGATTTCGGTCTTAGCTCGGCGATGGCGTGGGTGTATTTCTCGCTCATTGTCGTGATCCTCGCGATCAGCGTATTTCTCGTGTCCCGCAAGGTGTTCTATCACGATTGAGGAGGGATCTATAGTGGCCAATCCGACCGACGCGGAGGCAGGCGCCGGGCTTGCCGGCGACAGAACCGAGGCGACGTCCGACCTCTACCGATTCAAGAAACGCGTGACGAACCTGAACAAGTGGTCGAAGCTGCTCTGGTCGCTGGTACGGGCGGTGCTTCTCATTGGCATGTGCTTCGTCATCTTGTATCCGATCCTCCTCAAGGTGTCGGCATCGTTCAAATCGATGGAGGATTTGACGAACCCGGCCGTCATGTGGATTCCGGAGCACGCTTCTTGGAGCAATTACAAGCTGGCGATGAACGTCATGGACTATTTCACCGCGATCCGCAACAGCATTACGCTGTCGTTGGTCACGACCGTCCTGCAGACGTTCAGTTGCGCGCTGGCCGGTTACGCATTCGCCAAGCTGAAGTTCAAGGGCATGAACGTTCTGTTTGCCGGCGTGATCCTGACGATTCTCGTGCCGCCGCAGACGATTCTCGTCCCGAGCTACATCAACTTCAAATCGTTCGATTTGTTCGGCCTGTTCCACTTGATCGCCGGGCACGGCATCAACCTGCTCGACACCTATTGGCCGTTCATACTACCGGCGATTACGGGCAATGCGTTGAAGTCCGGCTTGTTCATCTATATCTTCCGGCAGTTCTTCCGAGGCATCTCGAAAGAGATCGAAGAAGCGGCGTTCGTCGACGGGGCGGGCGTATTCAAGAGCTTCCGGTCGATCATGCTTCCCAACGCCATCCCTGCCATGGTCACCGTGATGCTCTTCGCGTTCGTCTGGCAATGGAACGATTCGTACTTCTCCTCCAACTTTTTGCCAAGCATGAACACGCTGACTACCGCAACGCAAGCCTTGCCCTACAAAGTCAACGTCATGCTGAACCAGACGGCCAGCAACGTCGATCCTTTCTACGCGTCGATGCTGGTAGACACCGGGCTGCTGCTCTCGATCTTCCCGCTTATTTTGATGTATCTGTTCGTGCAGCGATATTTCGTTGAAAGTATCGATCGAACGGGACTTGTGGGTTAGCAGAGCGGATTCCGAATAGTATAATCGCTAAGGTCAAAAGTGCATTTACCCGGATTGTTGCCGCTTGCGATGGCGCTTTACAATAATTCAAGAATCCATTTCATAACGATAATGTCGTTATATGGAGTGAAAATCATAGGGGAGGTATGCAAGTTGATTCGAACAAAAAAGATGCTTCTGTTGAGTTTGACCGCCGCTTTCGCTTTCTCGCTGACCGCATGCGCGGGAAGCGGCACCAATAATTCCGCAAGTTCCGATCCGAGCGCGAGCCCCGATGCCTCCGCATCGGCTAATCCGAGCGCCGAAGCTTCTCCGTCCGCAAGCTCGGACGATGTGGATTACGATCTCGGCGGGCGCACGATTACGATCGCTTCGTGGTGGGATCCGACGCCCAAGGGCGAAACAGAAGAGGAAAAGAAGATATTGCAAAATATCGCCGAGTATGAGAAGCAATACAACTTCAAGTTGAAATTCATGCAAGTGGATTACGGGCAAATCGCCGACAAGACGGTCAGCTCCGCGCTGGCAGGGCAGCCTTTCGCCGATGTCGTCCGCTTGACCCCAAGCTGGATTTATCCGGGCATGATCAAGAAGGGCATTCTTCAACCGCTCGACGATCTGATGGAAGTGGCCGGCATGGACAAGCAAACCTATAACGATCCGATCATTAACAAGCTCTCCACTTATAACGGCAAGCTCTACGGGTTCTCTCCGGGTCGGGTGTTCACCTACACCGGCATCCTCTATAACCGCACGTTGTTGCAGAAGCTGAACATGAAAGATCTGCAGGAGTACGTCAAGGATGGCACCTGGAACTGGGATACGTTCAAGAAGGTAGCCCAGGAAGCCACCCAAGGCGATTCGTACGGCCTCGCCTCCTGGAACGGCAGCATTCTGGATAACGCGCTTCTGTCCAACGGAGCCGACCTGATCGACCTCGAGTCCAACAAGCAGACGCTTGACGATCCGAGGACCGTCGAAGCGATGCAATTCACGCAAGACGTCAGCAACGCGACCTTCATTCCGAAAGGCGTCGCCAAGGACTGGCAAGCGCCGACGCCGGCCTTCCAGAAAGGCAACGTGCTGATGATGGATATCGCCAACTGGCAAGTGCCGGACATGAAGCAGAAAATGAAGGACATCGACCTCGGCTTCGTCCCGTACCCGAAGGGGCCTTCCGCTACCGCATTCTATTCGAACGACAGCGGGGAGCACTTCTGGACCATTCCGAAGGGCGTCAAGGACCCCGAGAAAGTCTTGTACCTGGTGAGGAAGATCTACGACGTGCCGTCGGACGAGGAATACCTGGGTCAAACGTGGCTGGAGAAGGAATACGCGAAGCAAGAGGATATTGACGCGGCCATCGAAGCCTCTAAAAATCTGGCCGTTCTGAACTATCCGCTGTTAATGTCGGTCTACAGCAATGATTTCTACGCGATGCTCGATGAGTTGACGACGCAGAAGAAATCGCCGGCGGCGGCGACGGCCTCGCACAAGAACGTTTTCCAGAAGGCGCTTGACGATAACGCGGGGGATTCGCACGGGAAGTAAAAAGCAGCCGGTCCAAGAAGGCTGGATCCAAGACGACTTTCATTCAAATGGCGGCGCAAGGGAGCTCATCCCTTCGCCGCCGTTTTATTTGTCATTCGGAATGTAAAAGTTTAACCCTCCCCCCCCCCCACCCCCCGCCTCGTGCGATTCAGGAAGGAACAAGCTGCTTCCTGTACATGTTCGCGCTGATTCCGGTATATTCTTTGAACCTTTTGTAAAACCAGTCGAGTTCCGAATAGCCGACTTCGTTCGCAATCTCGTAGATTCGCATGTCCGTTTGCTCCAGCAGCCGCTTTGCCTTTTCCATTCGCTGCTGCAGCAAGTACTCGTTAAAGGTCATGTTCTCTTCGTTTTTGAATTTCCTACCCAGATAAGCGCAGTTAAAGTGCAGGGCGTCGGAGATTTTCTTCAACGTGATGTTCCGGTGCATTTCCGCCTGCACGTAATTCATCACGATCTCCACGACCGAAGGCTGCGTCGAGCGCTCCTTGGACGACTCTGCCGGAATCGGTCTGTCGGGAGCGGTCCGGCCTGCCAATTCTCGTCTCACGTTCCGAAGGCTTGCCGTCAGATGGAAGCTCTGAACGGGCTCGGCCAAGTAATCGCTTGCTTGATGGATCAGCGCTTGCCTTACCAGCGCAAAATCGGCGCTGCCCCCGAGAAGAAGGATCGGCACCCGGCTTGTCTGCCGAATCTGCTCGCATAACTGCAACCCGTCGGATTGCAGGCGCTTCATATTGATCAGGACGAGGGAGAAGTTCAGCTTGTCGAATAAAGTGCGGGCCTCGGCGCCATGAGAGGCTCGTGCCCGAATTTCAAAGCCTAGACGGGCCCAGTCGATCAACCGTTCCGTGGCTTCCCTTGATTGCGCGTCCGAATCTACATGCAACACCTTATACAAAACAGCTACCTCGCTTTCATTAGGAATGGCTGGCAAAAGAGGGTTTTCGGATGGCAGCCGCATTCAATGACTGCGCTTTCATTATGATTCACCCGAAACGAGACGGGCAATGTGCAACTTTTTATTTAGGGTGCAATTGTTTACCAGTTGGATCGGCTCGCCGCTGCGCGAGCATCGGCCATGGCACAACAACTATACAACAACGGGTTGTTTGCCAAGGATGGAAGCATTACATTTATTCTCAAAACCACAATCAGAGGGGCTGCAGATGCATATGAAAAGGAAAATAGCGAGCCTGGCGGGACTGGCGCTGATCGCGGCATTAACCGCCTGCGACGGACGCGAACCCGGCGGCGTCGCTCCCGGCGGCAGCACTCCGGCAACGATAGTGCCGGGGCAACCTTCCGCCAGTCCCGCGGCGACGGCACTCGCCGCGGCAACTCCGTCGTCCGTCCCATCCTTGTCTCCGACCCCGTCCGTGCAGACGGACATTCCATCGGTGGCGGAGACGTACAAGGCTTATTTTCCGATCGGAACCGCGATCGAGCCGTATGAGACCGAGGGACTGACGGGGGAGCTTCTGAAGAAGCACGTAAACGCGATCGTCGCGGAGAACGCCATGAAGCCCGATGCGATCGAACCGGCGGAAGGCGACTTTCGTTGGGAGCAGGCGGACGAGATCGTGAACTTCGCGAAGGCGAACGGGATGGCCGTTCGGTTCCATACGCTAGTCTGGCATAACCAGACCCCGAGTTGGTTCTTCATGGACGCCGAAGGCCATCCGATGGTCGACGAGACCGATGCGAAGAAGCGGGAAGCGAACAAGAAGCTGTTGTTGAAACGGTTGGACACGTACGTCAGTACGGTCGTCGGACGGTACAAGAACGACATCAAGTCGTGGGACGTGGTCAACGAAGTCATCGAACCCGGGGACCCGGACGGCATGCGGAACAGCGATTGGCTTCAGATTACGGGAAAGGATTATATCGCGACGGCTTTCCGTGCAGCTCGCAAAGCGGGAGGACCGGACCTGAAGCTATACATGAACGATTACGGGACGGACGATCCGATCAAGCGCGACCGGCTTTTCGAACTGGCGAAGGAGCTGTTGGCCAAGGACGTGCCCATCGACGGCATCGGACATCAGACGCATATCAGCCTCGTCTATCCGCCCGTGGACGCGATCGTCGAATCGATGAAGAAGTTCCGCGAACTCGGCTTGGATAATATCATTACCGAGCTGGACATGAGTCTCTATGCCTGGAACGACCGCAGCGATTACGAAGAAGAGGTGCCGAAGGATGTGCTGATGCGGCAAGCGGACCGGTATCGCGAGCTGTTCGACGCGCTTAAGGCGAACAAGGGGCTCGTCAGCGCCGTCACGTTCTGGGGCATCGCGGACGATCACACTTGGCTGAGCACGTTCCCGATCCCGCGCACCGAAGCGCCGCTGCTGTTCGACAAGCAGCTTCGGGCGAAGCCTGCGTTCTGGGCTGTCGTTGATTCTTCGAAGCTGCCTTCGGAATAAGAAAGGGGAGGGATGAGCAAGTGCCGTAAGAGGCGGCTGCCGCCCTTCTTTGCGATTAATCCGCGGTTTTCAGCACGGATTTGCGGAAGGAGCGGGGCGTGCAGCCCGCGATCTGGCGGAACTGCCTGGAGAAATGCTCGACGTTCGGGTAACCGCAAAGGGCGGCGATATCGGCAATTCGCTGCGGTCCGTGAACGAGCCTTTCCTTGGCAAGCCTGATTCGGCACTGAATGACGTCTTCCATGCAGGAGATGCCAAAGGCGGATTTGTACAAGGACTGCAGGTAGCCCGGGCTTAGATGCACGTCTTCCGCCATGGAGGCGACGGACCAGGGATGACCGGGCTGTTGGTGGATTTTTTTGCGCAGGTCCAGCAGTCGGTGATAATAAGGGGACTTTTCCGTCGATTGGGACGCTTCGAGCATTTTGTTAAACAGGATTCGGAGCAGATAGTCGATGGACAGTTCCCGGTAGCCGCCGTCCAGGAAGTTTTCGACCGCCAGCAGCTGAAACAGCTTGCGGCCGTAATCGGGATCGGGCATCGGAATCGGAATGCCGAGCGGCAGCGTCGTCTCGGTCAAGAAAAGCTCGCCCGTGTTGAAGCGGACCCAATCGTTCACGAACCGGTCCGAACAGGCGCGGTAATAGATTTTTTGCCGGGGAGGAAAGAGAACGGCGCAGTTCGCCGGATACTCCCGGATGTCTCCGCGGACCCAGATTTCGGCCGGTGTCTGCGTCAGGATCAGCAGCCAAAAATCATGGCCTTCCGGAATGTCGTAGACGAAATCGTCCGGGTGGGCCGCATCGTATCCGACGTAGTAGATCGTGGTCATCGTCCCAGCTCCGATCTGAGAATAGATCAAATTAATGAATGCATTCATCATTGTTGATCGAATGGCAGTCGCCTATACTTTCTTTATATTCGAATCTACGTTTGTCGTAAAGATCAAAAGGATGCGAGAACGAAACCGCGAGGTGCCGCCAATATGAAAAGTTCCCCCTTTATTCTTTGCTATACGAGAGAGGTGCAGAACGAGCAAATCTATGCGCCGAAGCTCGCCTACAGCATGCATCTGGCCTACAGCGAGGACGGCAAACGCTATCGGCCGCTGAACCATAACTCCGGCGTCCTGTTCGCCCTGGCTACGGAAAACCCGAACGGGTCGCTTAGCGCCAAATGCTTGCGTCATCCCTACCTGTTTCGGATGGCCGACGGCGCCTACGGCGTGGTCGCCGTGCGTACGGAGCCGGATGGCGGGCCCGACGTTTCGAGCCGGGGCTCGGTGCTGCTGTTTGTCACGGAGGATTTGCTGCAGTACCGGGAGCTCGGACTGCTGAATTTGAAGGGAGACCGGGAGATCCGGGACGTGAAGTGCGAATATGATGCGGCAAACGGCAACTATATCGTTCACTGGAGCGACGGAAACGGGAATGCCTATCGCAACGTGATTGCCGATCTCGCAAGCCTAAACGGAGCTTCGGCGCCCGAGCCGGCCGAGCCGTTTGCCGTGGGCGGGATATCCGCCGATATCGAAGGAATCGTGCCGCGCAACGCGATCTCGGTCACCCCCGAGGTGGCGGAGAGGCTCGTTCGCAAGCTTACGGTCCCGACGAATATTCGTAACGAAGTGCCGGAACGCGTCGTCGCCCAGTCGGAAGCCGAATTAAACGCAATCCGAGCGATAGCCGTCTACAGCGACGGGACGAAGGCCGAGAAGCCGGTCGATTGGCGCGCGACGGAAATCGATTGGAACCGACCCGGCACCTATCGGATTGCAGGCCGCATTCGTCAGGATCGATTCCCCTTTCCCGTCGCGCCCCATCGCGCCGATCCTTGCATCGCCAAATGGAACGGCAAGTTCTATTTTATCGCCACCAACGATGCCGACGGGAATCGGTCGCTCTCCATTCGGGAGGCGGACACGATCCCGGAACTGATCGCGGCGGAGGAAACGCCGATTCTGAACACGGAAATGTACGACCATCTGAAAAGCTTTTTGTGGGCGCCGGAGCTCCACGCCATCGGCGGCGAGCTGTATCTGTTCCACGCCGGCAGCACGGGCGAATTCATCCATATCCAATCGCACGTCATGAAGCTGAAGAAGGGTGGCAACCCCGTGGCAGCGTCGGATTGGGAAGCGCCGGTCCGCGTCGTCCGAAGGGACGGCAGCCCCCTCTTCGAAGCGGGCATTACGCTGGACATGACCGTCATTCAATGGAAGGAACGGGTCTATGCCGTGTGGGCGCAGCGACAGCTCGTTCCCGACGATCTGGGTTCCTGGATTTACATCGCGGAGACGAATCCGGGCGAGCCGTGGAAGCTGCGAACCGATCCCGTCCTGCTCTCCCGGCCGGAATACGGTTGGGCGAACAACCGGACGTTTGTCGACGAGGGGCCGTTCGCCCTCATCACGGACCGGAAAATCTTCCTTACCATCGCCGGCGCCCTCGTCGACGCCACCTACTGCGTGGGCTTGCTCAGCGCGGATCCCGAGGCCGATCTGCTCGATCCGGCCAACTGGATCAAGCGGAATTATCCGCTGCTGACCTCCAGAAGCGTGCCGGGCGAATATGGTCCGGGGCACAACTCCTACGTGACGGACGATGACGGCGTCATCTGGAACGTATATCACGCCCGTACCGGGATCGATGAGCCGAGATGCTCGGGTCTTCGCCGCGTTCACTTCGCCGCGGACGGGGAGCCGGTGCTGGATCTGACAGAGGGGCGGGACGTGGCTCCCGAACGGGCCGAGGTATCGATGGTTGTCGTGGTGGAGGGCTAGTGAGCGTGCGGTATCACAATGAATGAAAGCGGTTCCCGAGCTAAGGACTGGAGGAGACGATTCGTGAAAGAGCTGAAGGGAAGTCAAGCCATCGTGCGCGATGGCGAATTATTACGCAGGCGGGCAGCAAACCGGGCGTATTTGATGAAGCTGGACAGCGATCATCTGCTCTTTAATTACAGACTGGAGGCCGGCCGATATGCCGGTCGGGGCATTCCCGAGGGAGCGCACGGGGGCTGGGAGTCGCCGGTCTGCCAGCTGAGAGGGCATTTTCTGGGACACTGGTTATCCGCGGCGGCCATCCATTATTTTGAAACCGGCGACCCGGAGCTGAAAGTGAAATCGGATCTTATCATCGATGAACTGGCCGAGTGTCAAAAAGACAACGGAGGGCGGTGGATAGGGCCGATACCCGA
The DNA here is from genome assembly GCF_020731285.1 of Cohnella baijiui. GTDB lineage: Bacteria > Bacillota > Bacilli > Paenibacillales > Paenibacillaceae > Cohnella. The sequence continues at coordinate 267,685 of NZ_JAJFOW010000002.1, read as the reverse complement.
GAAATACTTGCATTGGATCGCGAACGGAAAGAGCATCTGGGCGCCGCAGTACAATCTCCACAAGCTATTGATGGGACTCGTAGACGCGTATCTCTATGCGGGGAACCGGAAAGCGCTGGAGATCGCTGATGCGTTCGCGGAATGGTTCGCGGAATGGAGCGGTCGATTTTCCAGGGAGCAATTCGACGACATTCTGGACGTGGAGACCGGGGGAATGCTGGAGGTTTGGGCAGATCTGTTGCAGATCACCGGCGAGGACAAATTCAAAACGCTGCTCGAACGTTATGTACGAAGCAGGCTGTTCGATCCCCTTCTCGAAGGAAAAGACCCGCTGACGAACATGCACGCGAATACGACGATTCCGGAAGTGCTCGGCTGCGCCCGGGCGTACGAAGTGACGGGCGAAGCGCGGTGGCTGGAGATCGTGAAGGCTTATTGGAATTGCGCGGTGACGGAGAGAGGCTACCTGGCGACGGGCGGACAGACGGCCGGCGAAGTGTGGATGCCGAAGCGGAAGATGAAGGCCCGCCTGGGGGACAAGAACCAGGAGCACTGCACGGTCTACAACATGATCCGATTGGCGGAGTTTCTGTTCCGGCATTCGGGCGACCCCGCCTATGCCCAATATATCGAATACAATCTCTATAACGGTATCATGGCGCAAGCCTACTATCAGGAGTATCCCTTGACGGGGTCCAAGCACGAACATCCTTCCACCGGACTGTTAACGTATTTTCTGCCGATGAAGGCCGGCTTGCGCAAGGAATGGAGCACGGAGACGGACAGTTTTTTCTGCTGCCACGGTACGATGGTACAAGCGAACGCGTCCTGGAGTCGGGGCTTTTATTATCTGGACGAGGACGGCATCTTCGCTTGCCAATATTTCGACTCCGAAACGACCGCGAGTTTCGGAGGGGACCCCGTTCGAATCATTCAATCGCAAGATCGGCTGAGCGGAAGCATGCTGGATTCTTCGAATACGGCGGGTTATCAGGACTTGAACGAAACGACCGCGAGATACGAAAATAGGCCGCCGTATCGAAAGCACGATTTCGTCATTCGCCTTTCCGGGCCGAGCGCGTTTACGTTCCATTGCCGGATTCCGGAGTGGATCCAGTCGGAGGCTCTTGTTTACGTGAACGGCACCCTTCATGGGAAATCGTCGGATAGCGGCCGCTTCTATTCCGTGCATCGAACCTGGAAGGACGGGGATACGATCAGCCTGATCCTGCCGATCGGAGTCCGCTTCATTCCGCTGCCGGACGATGAGAATATAGGCGCTTTCCGTTATGGTCCCGAAGTGTTGGCGGGCGTATGCGAAGCCGAAAGAATGCTGTACGTGGAGAATGAAGACATTGCTTCCGAAATCGAGGCGGAGAACGAGCGCGAGTGGGGAAGCTGGCGATTCTTCTTCAGAACGGTTAATCAGGACCCCGGCATCTCGCTCAGAAGGATTCGGGATATCGGGTACGAACCCTACCAGATTTATTTTCAGGTGAAAAGGGCGGGGAGCAAGTGGAGGAACAAATAAGCATGCTGAACGGATATCGAAATCGTGAGTAGAGGAGGAAGAAACGCATGACGCAACTGCAACCCAAAGACAACGTTCCAAGCCTGCATGAAACGTTCCAGGCCCATTTCCGCGTCGGCGCGGCGGTTAATCCGGTCACGTTGGTCTCGCAGCGCGAGCTGCTAAGTCGGCATTTCAACAGCGTGACGGCCGAGAACGAGATGAAGTTCGAGCGACTGCAGCCGGAAGAGGGTCGCTTTACGTTCGAACATGCGGACAATCTGATCGATTTTGCAACGTCGCACGGCATGGGCGTCAGAGGACATACGCTGATCTGGCACAATCAGACGCCCGCGTGGGTGTTCGAACATCGGGAAGGCGGACCGGCGGACCGGCAGACCCTGCTCGCACGGATGCAATCCCATATCGAGACGGTCGTCTCGCGGTACAAAGGGTTGATCTACGCGTGGGACGTGGTGAACGAAGCCGTCTCCGACAGCGGCGGGGAGCTGCTGCGACCGTCCAAGTGGCTGGACATCGCCGGCGAGGACTTCATCGCCAAGGCGTTCGAATACGCCCACGCTGCCGATCCGAACGCCTTGTTGTTTTACAACGATTACAACGAGTCCGTGCCCGAGAAGAGAGAGAAGATCTACGCCCTGGTCCGGTCGCTCAAGGACAAAGGCGTTCCCATTCACGGCATCGGCCTTCAAGCGCATTGGAACCTGGAGCATCCGGCGTTGGACGACATCCGTCAAGCGATCGAAAGGTATGCGAGTCTCGGCTTGAAGCTGCACGTCACCGAGCTGGATGTATCCGTCTTCCGGCACGAGGATCGCCGAACCGATCTGAAGCGGCCGGAAGCGGGGATGCTCGAAAGACAAGCTGAGCGTTACGGGCAAATGTTCCGGTTGTTCAAGGAATACGACGGGCATGTCGACTCCGTGACCTTCTGGGGCGCGGCCGACGATTATACCTGGCTCGATCATTTCCCCGTGCGCGGGCGCAAAAACTGGCCGTTTCTGTTCGATGCCGCTCATCAGCCCAAGCCGTCTTACTGGAACGTTATCGATGTCGCGCGTTCATGAATGCCGTAACCGGACATGGCGAGAAGGAGTGAAGGAAAACGATGTGTTCAACGATTCTAACGAACCCCGTCATCTGGGCGGACGTTCCGGACGTAAGCGTCATCCGGGTCGGCTCCGTCTACTATATGGTCAGCACGAGCATGCATTCGATGCCGGGCTGTCCGATCATGAAATCGGAGAACCTGAACGACTGGGCGCTTGTCGGTTACGTCTTCGAAACGCTTGAAGACAACGACGCCCATCACTTGCTGGACGGGAAGGGGATTTACGCCAATGGCTCATGGGCCGCCAGCCTGCGCTATCATGACGGCGTGTATTACGTCGCCTTCTCTTGCAACGACATGAACCAATTTTATGTGTACCGTACGATGGACATCGAAAACGGACCCTGGGAGCGTTTCGTCATTCCGGGGCTGCATCACGATCCGAGCCTGCTGTTCGAAGACGGCCGCGTCTACGTAATCTACGGCAATGGCGACATCCGCATCCGCGAGCTGACGGCGGACGCGACCGCCGTTCGAGAAGGGGGCATCGATCGTCTGCTGTTCGAGACGGAGCGCGAAGGAATCATGCTGCGCTGCGAAGGCTGTCATGCCTACAAGCTGAATGGCTTCTACTATTTGTTCTTCATCGAATGGCCGAATACCGGCAATCGCCGCCGCAGGCAGGTCGTCTATCGGTCGCGAGAGCTGCTCGGGCCATACGAACGCCGCATCGTCCTGGACGACGACATGGGCTATCGCAACAACGGCGTCGCCCAAGGGGGCATCGTCGATACGCCGGACGGAGATTGGTACGCGGTGCTATTTCAGGACCGCGATGCCGTCGGCCGCGTGCCGTGCGTCGTGCCGATGGTTTGGGAGGACGGTTGGCCGGTGCTCGGCTCAGACGGCAAGGTACCGGGGACGTTCGAGGTGCCGCTGCCGATCTCGGAGCCCAAGCCGCTCGTAATCAGCGACGAGTTCGATTATGCCGAGAATCGGCTGGCGTTGAACTGGCAGTGGAACCACAACCCGGACGTCAGACTGTGGACGGTGACGGAGCGGCCTGGCTGGCTGCGGCTGAAGACAGGTTCGATTGCCGACCGGATCGAGCGGGCTCGCAATACGCTGACGCAGCGAACGGAAGGCCCGGCCTGCTCCGGGACGACGCTGCTGGACGCGGCGGGGATGAAGCCGGGCGATCGCGCCGGCTTGGTCGCGCTGCAGAGCCGCTTCGGCTTCGTCGGCCTTCGGGTCGGCGAGAACGGCGAGCGCCGCGTTGCCATGTGCGTGCGAGGGGAGGACGGCCGCGAGGTAATCGTTGAGAGCTTGCTGTATGAGCATGATCGAATCCTTTTGAGAATCGATTTTAATTTCAGGGATGGAGGGGATTCCGCGATCTTTGCCTATTCGTTCGACGGAGAAGCGTGGAAGACCATCGGACGCTCGTTGGAAATGAAATATACGCTCGATCATTTCATGGGCTATCGAATCGGCTTGTTCAACTACGCGACCCGAGAGATTGGCGGCTACGCCGACTTCGATTACTTTCGGTACGCCAAAGAGAGTGCCGCCGACTCTTGATCTTCACGGAATTCATTCTCAGGGAGAATCCAGCGAGATTCTCCTTTTTCACGTTCCTGCTTCTCTGCGTGCGACACAAGAGCGATCCTGCAACGCTCTTCCTGTAACGCTCGGTCCCTTGCCTTCAATCGCAAGATATCGTCTGGAATATACAGCGCTTACAAATAGGTAAACGATGGTGAAGCAAGTAAAAAGATGCGCGTTGTTCGGACCGTTTCCGCCTTTCTATAATGAAAGCGTAAACAAAATAATCGCCAACAGAATGAAGGGAGCGACACGGTGCAAACGCGACTTTACAGCAAGAAAAGCATTTCCATACGCAAATTTCTCTACATCCTGCCGTTTATGATCTTGCTTGGCGTCTTCGCCTACTACCCCCTGTACGGGTGGGTTTATGCCTTCTTTGACTACATGCCGCCGATTCCGCTGTCCGAATCCCCGTTTGTAGGGTTCAAGTGGTTTCATTCCTTGGTCGAGAACCAGGTCAAGGTCGATCAACTGCTGCAGGTCATCAAGAACACGTTCGGAATGAGTGGCTTGGCCCTACTCTTCTCCTGGCTTCCGATGATCTTCGCCATCTTCCTCACCGAGATCAAAGCCGTCCGCTTTCGAAAGTTCATCCAGACGGTTACCACCCTTCCGAACTTTATCAGCTGGGTATTGGTCTATTCGCTGGCCTTCTCGATGTTCTCCAGCGAAGGGATCGTCAACGGCATGCTGAAGCAGCTCGGACTGACCGATTCGCCGATCCTGTTCCTGCAAAGCTCCGATCACGTGTGGCTGACGATGTGGATGTGGATGACCTGGAAATCGTTGGGCTGGTCGGCCATCCTGTATATCGCGGCGATCATGGGAATCGACGATTCTCTTTACGAAGCGGCGCATGTAGACGGCGCGACACGTATGCAGGTGATCCGGCATGTCGTTCTGCCAAGCATGCTGCCGACGTATTTCGTGCTGTTGATGCTGCAGATCGCGAGCTTCCTCAACAATGGCCTGGAGCAGTACTTCGTCTTCCAGAACGCCTTCAACAAGGAAAACATCCAGGTTTTGGACTTGTACGTTTACAACCTGGCCATGGGAGGCGGCAGCTATTCCGTGTCCGTCGCGATCAGCATGCTGAAGAGCTTGATCAGCGTTGTGCTTCTCTTTTCGGTGAACGGATTGTCCAAATTGTTAAGAGGAGAGAGCATCGTATGAGCGACAGCGCAGCCGAGTTGGCGCCGCGCGAGCCGGCGCATCGAGTCGACAAAAAAATGAAGTTTCAGGTCAGCGCCGCGGACAAGTTCATGACGGTTTTGATTTATACTCTGTTTTCCCTGTTCGCTCTTGTCTGCATCTATCCCTTTTATTCCATCATCATTAACACGATTAGCGCCAACGATCTCAGCGCCAAAGGCGATGTCGTGTTTCTCCCGAAGCATATCCACTTCCAGAACTACTTGGACGTATTTAAGATTCCGGGCCTGGGGAACGCGGCGCTCGTCTCGTTGGGAAGGACCGTCATCGGAACGACGTTGACGGTAGGGGCTTCGGCATTCCTGGGCTTCATGTTCACCCAGGAGGATATGTGGGGGAGGAGGTTCTGGTACAGGTTCACGGTGATCACGATGTTCTTCAATGCCGGCATTATTCCGTGGTATTTGACCATGAGGTCGCTGCACCTGACCAACAATTTTCTGGCTTATGTGCTGCCTACGATCGTCGCTCCTTTTTTCATCATTCTGGTCAAGACGTTTGTCGAATCGACGCCGAAGGAGCTGCAGCAGGCGGCCAGCATCGACGGCGCCGGGACGTTGACGCTCTTCTTTCGCATCATGCTGCCCATATGCAAGCCCATTTTGGCGACGGTCGCGATCTTCGCGGCCGTGGATCAGTGGAATTCCTTTCAGGACACGCTGCTGCTGGTGACGGACAGCAAGCTCTACAGCCTGCAGTTTATTCTCTACAACTACATCAATCAGGCCAGTTCCTTGTCGACCATGGTCAACCTGCAGAACGCCGGCTCGACGGCTATGGCCAGCCTGGCGACCAAGCAGACGACGACTTCGATCCGAATGACGGTGACCATTATCGTCGTGGCGCCCATTTTGCTGGTGTACCCGATATTCCAACGGTTCTTCGTAAAAGGGATTATGATCGGCGCGGTGAAAGGTTGACTTGCGCCTGTGCCATTATAATACATTGACCAAGTGTGGGGGGTAAACATGAGCAAAAGCAGAAAAATCGCAAAAAAAACGATGGCCGCGTCCATCGCGGGTCTGTTCCTCGCATCGGCGGCATTGACCGGATGCAGCGGCGGTTCCGGCAAGGCATCGCCATCCGCCGCGCCGTCCGTTCCAAGCGCAGGCGCGAGCGCTTCCCAAGGCAGCGGCGCGATCGATCACAGCAAGCCGCTGACGATCACCGTTTTCGACAACGCGGCCAATTACCAAGGCGAGCAGACGGGGTGGTACGGCAAGCTGGTCAAGGATAAATTCAACATCACCTTGAACATTCTTTCTCCGCAGGTGGCCGGCGATCAGCTGTTCAAGACGAGAACGGCGGCGGGCGATCTGGGCGATCTTCTGATCGTCGACAACAGCCAGTTGGAAGAATTGATTCCGGCCGGACTGGTCATGGATATTACGGACAAGCTCAAAAACACGAAGTACTTGTCCGCATACGCGGACAATCATTTCAAGCCGTTTAACGCTGCCTTCGACAAAGTCAATCCGGAAGGGAAGATTTACGGCTTGCCGACGTTCGAAGCCGATACCTCGCCCACGACCTTCTCGGAGGAGATTCCTTACTCGAGCCCGATTATGCCTTGGGATTATTACAAGGGAGTCGGGGCTCCCAAGCTGAACAATCTGACCGATCTGCTGAACGTCTTGAAGCAGATGCAGGCCAAGTACCCGAAGACGCCGGACGGCAAGCCGATCGTTCCGATCACGCTGTGGAAGGATTGGGACGGCGGTACCGGCGCCATGGAGAACGTTCGCTGGCTCAGCAACTGGTACGGCTATGAGAAGCCGGACGGCACCACGACGATCCAGTTGAACGCGAAGGGCGATATCGTGCCGATTATCGACGACAACAGCATGTACAAGCAGATTCTGAAGTTTTATTTTGACGCCAACCAGATGGGCCTCGTCGACCCCGACTCGCCGACCCAGGACTGGAACAAAGTCGCCGAGAAGCTGACCAACAAGCAGGTTCTTCTCTTGTGGTACTCCTGGCAGAGAGGCTTCTACAATACGATCGAGAGAGGCAAAAACGGCGACGGCAACGTGGCGGTTCCGATTGCCGATACTCGCATCATTCAGAGCAGCGACGCTTATTACGGCAGCGGAAGAGTGTTCGCGATCGGTTCGAAGGCGAAAGATCCCGACCGCATCATGGAATTCATGGATTGGCTCGTCTCTCCGGAAGGTCTGCGCTACTACACGAACGGCTTCGAAGGCTTTAATTACGAGAAGACTTCGGACGGCAAGTTCAAGCTGACCGAAGTCGGTCAGACCGCCTTCCAGAACAATACGCCCGTTCCGGACGAATACGGCGGCGGCGGGTACCAGGACGGACAGAGCAAGATCAACAGCATGATCATGAGCGACTTCGTCATCGATCCGGATACGGGAGAATTCTATAACAACAACTACTGGAGCTCGACCATCGAAGCGAACAAGACCGCTCTGACGACGGATTGGCAGAGTGCCTACAACGCCAAGAACGCGACGGACTATTACCTGAAAAACAACATGATCGACATCGTTCCCAATATCAACACGAGTCTCGGGACCGATTCCTCGGATATCAAGAACAAACGCAGCCAGATCTCGGACTATGTGAAGAACACATCCTGGAAAATGGTCTTCGCGAAAAACCAAGCGGAATTCGACCAGCTGTGGACCAAGATGCAGAAGGATGTGGAAGGCCTCGGCTGGAAGGACGTTGTGGCCGCCGATACGGCCAAGGCACAGAAAATTGTAAAAATGCGTGCCGACGCGCAAGCCGGCAAGTAAGCTCATCTTTTACTTCATCAGGAGGGGACATATCCAAAAGATATGCCCCTCCGAATTGATTTAACCAGGTCGATGAAGGAGGATGCCAAGATGCGCAGAGTCGTTCAGGTAGAAAACGGAACGGTACGGGGATTGCCGGCAGCCGACCCCCGGATTACGAGCTTCAAAGGGATACCGTTCGCCGCTCCGCCCGTAGGCGACAACCGCTGGCGCGCCCCGCAGCCCGCTCATGATTGGGAAGGCGATCTTCAAGCGTTCGAATTCGCGCCGGTTTCGATGCAAGTGAGGCAAGAGATCGACGTTAACAACATCTACACCCGGGAATGGGCGGTAGAGCCGGACATCGCCATGGACGAGGACTGTCTCTATCTGAACGTATGGACGCCGGCAGGCCGCGCCGATGAGAAGCTGCCGGTGTACGTGTGGTATTTCGGCGGAGGCCTGCAGGTCGGCCATACAGCGGAAATGGAGTTCGACGGCGAACGCATCGCCCGAAGGGGCATCGTTGTCGTCACGATCAACTATCGTCTGAACGCGTTCGGATTCCTATGCCATCCCGAGATCACGGCGGAATGTCCGGAAACTCCCGCGAACTTCGGCCACCTCGACCAACAATTCGCCACGCGATGGGTGAAACGAAATATCGCGGCTTTCGGCGGCGATCCGGACAATATCACCATCGGCGGACAATCGGCCGGCGGCGGCAGCGTGATGAGCCAGCTCGCTTCGCCTCAGAACGAAGGGCTCTTTCAAAGGGCGATCGTTCAAAGCGGGGTATTCGCGAAGCTCTATCCGGGCGCCTCTTCGCCCAGGTTTCTGCGCGATCTGAAGGAAGCCGAACGGGAAGGCGTGCGATTCTTCGAATCGCTCGGCGTATCCTCGCTTGCGGAAGCACGCAAGCTGGATGCGGTATATGTTCGCGATAAGTACCTGGAGTCCAAAGCATTCTGGGGCACCGTTGTCGATCGCAAGTTCTGCGTAGGCAACGCGTTCGAATTATTTCTGGAGAACAAGCGCTGGATGGTGCCGGTGCTGTTCGGCCATACGTCATCCGAATTTTTCAGCGTTCCGGATGTCGGTAAGCTTGATGAATTCAAGCGCATGGCGGTCGATCTGTTCGGTGACGATGCCGAAGCGTTTCTCTCGCTTTGCGATGCGCATTCGGGCAACCTGGACGAGGTTGTGAACAAGGCCTCGGTGAGCGGCATCGAATACGCGATACGCATTGCCGGGCAGGCCAATGCCGATACCGGCGCCCATATCCCGCTGTACTACTACCAATTCGATGCGGACATCCCGGGATGGGATCGCCCGGGAACGTTCCACTCGGTGGATCTCTGGTTCTTCTTCGAGACCCTTGCCAAATGCTGGAGGCCGTTCGTCGGCAAGCATTACGATCTGGCCCGCCAGATGTGCCAATATTGGGCGAACTTCATCCGAACCGGAGATCCGAACGGCCTGGATTCGACGGGAGAGGACCTGCCGAGATGGGAGCCCTATACGCCGGAAGCGCCGTACGGCATGCGATTCGCGGATCAAGCGGCGTTTGCCAGGGAGCAGCCGAGAGATACGATGAAGTTTCTCGTAAAGCAATATTTCAAGAAAAACAAGCCGTTGGGAGCGCAGGAATCAGGATCGGCTTTTGATGAATAATTGCGATTAAAATTTTGTCAATGATGGTGAATCATGTAAAAAGTCGGACATTGTTCGGCTTTTTCCGCCTGTCTATAGACTGCATCCAAAAAGGGGTATGGTTATGTACATAGACAAAATTCGTTCGCTTTTGGCCTTAAGTACGATCATGCTGCTCTCGTCGGCGCTCGCAGCCTGCAGCGGCAACGACGGCAACCCGAACGGCAACGCTTCTCCGGCGAATACGTCCGGTCCGTCGGCGGAAGAGACCGGCGGGACGGGCGCCGTGGCAGACCCGCTCGGCAAATACGATCCGCCGATCGAGATCGCCACGGTGCGCAACTTGAGCGACGTCGTGGAGAACAACGTGCTGGGCGTGCTGAAGGACGAAACGTTCGAAGATAACCGCTGGTCCCGACTGTATGAAGATCAGCTTGGCATCAAGATCAAATACAACTGGGTCATCAAGGGCAACGAAACTTCGGATCAATACTTGCAGAAGCTCAATGTAACGTTGGCCTCCGGCGATCTCCCGGATATCATCCCGGTCAACGCCACCCAGCTCAAGCAGCTTGCGGATTCGGACCAGATCGAGGACATGACGGCGCTGTACGAGAAATACGCCTCCCCGCTCACCAAGAAAATACTGGCGGAGGAAGGCTCGGGACCGTTCGACGCCGCGACGTTCGACGGCAAGCTGATGGCGATTCCGCAATCCGGTTCGTCGATCGAGCAAGCCATGTTCCTTTGGATCCGGACGGATTGGCTCGACAAGCTGGGGCTCGAGCCGCCGAAAACGATGGCGGACGTCGAAGCCATTTCGAAAGCGTTTGCGGAACGGGATCCGGACGGCAATCAAAAAAAGGACACCTACGGTCTCGGGGTTACGAAGGATCTGTGGGGCGGCGCGATGGGACTGGAGGGCTTCATGGCCGGCTACGGCGCCTACCCGAACATCTGGCTGGAGGATTCGACCGGCAAGCTCGTGTACGGCAGCGTTCAGCCGGAGATGAAGAAAGCGCTTCAAGCGCTGCAGAAGATGTATCAAAACGGGGAGCTGGACGAGGAGTTCGGGGTGAAAGACGGCAGCAAAGTCTCCGAAACGATCGCCGAAGGCAAAATCGGCATGCAGTATGGCGGACAATGGAACTCCATCTGGCCGCTGCAGCTGAACAAAAATAACGAACCGAACGCGCAGTGGAGGGCATTCCCCATCGTCACCGCATCCGGCGAGGCGCCCAAGGTTCCGCTGATATTCAGCACGACCAAGTTTTTCGCCGTACGCAAAGGCGCAGCGCATCCGGAAGCCATCATCAAATTGTTCAACTTGCACGTTGAAAAGAACTGGGGAGAGACCCAGGAGATCGAAAAATACTATGCTCCACCCAATGCGGAAAGCGTCTGGCAGCTGTCGCCATTCCAGCCCGCGCCGGTCAAGAAAAATCTGGAATCGTTCCGGGCGCTCGAGGAGGCGCGCAAGACGGGCGACAAGTCCAAGCTGGCGGGCGAAGCCAAGACGATTCAGGAAAAGCTGGACGCCTACGCGTCCGGCTCCAAGGAAGGCTTCGCGCTGTGGGGATGGGAACGCATTTACGGCCCCGAAGGCGCGGAAGCCGTCGTCGATCAGTATGACAAAAACAAGCAGTTCCTGCTGGACAAATTCGTAGGCGCGCCTACGCCGACGATGGTCGAACGCAAATCGACGCTGGAAAAAATGCAAAACCAGGTGTTCGTCAAAATTATTCTGGGCGCCCCGATCGAAGAATTCGACAAATTCGTGCAGGACTGGAACAAGATCGGCGGAGAGCAAATGACGGCCGAGGCCAATGAATATTACGCCTCCATGAAGAAGTAATCGCATCCGTGCGCAAGAACTTCGTGAAAGGGATTGTGCCCGGAAGCGTGAAAGGATAGGATCGAAAGGAACGATAAAGCATGGAGGCGCGCCGTGTTCAATACGCCGATGTTTTCGATTCGCAACACCCTTTTTCTCCGATTGATCCTGACGTTTCTGCTGATCCTCATGCCGCTTCTCCTTCTCGGGCTTTATTTGTACCAGTGGTCCGTACAGACGGCCAAGGCGGATATCGGCAAGACGGCGCTTTCCCAAACCTCGTTTTACCTGACCCTCCTCGAAAACGAGGTGGAAAGGATCAAGCTGCTCCAATTCGGCCTGCTGGAGGATGATGGTCTGAACGCGTTGACGCTGCTGTGGGATCGGATGGGGACGATCGAGCGGACCGACAAGATCAACTCGCTTCGAAATCGGCTCTATCTGATCCAGAACAGCAGCATGTACATCAAAGAAGTCAGCGTCTACATCCGCCCGATCGGCCGGGCGGTTTCGTCCGTCGACGGCGTTCGTTCGCTCGACGAGAAGAGGTATGCCGACATTTGGTCCGTCTACGGCCGCCGCGGCTCTCGAATCGTCGAATGGCGAAACGGGCTGTTCCTAAGCGCGGCCAAGCAGAGCGGAACCCCAGGGGGACAGCCGCTCTTCGTCGTCGAGATCGAATTGGACCAGCAGAAGCTGAGAGAATCGCTCGCCCAGTTCAATACGTATGCGGGCAGCGGCACCTTGTTTGTCTCGCCGCATCATGAAATCAAGCTCGCAAGCGGAGCTGTCGAGCGCTTTCTGCAGGAGGCGTCCGCTTTCGCAGAGCAGCACGCAAGCCCGGAGGCCGATTACGGGGAATCCCAGGAGATCGGGGGCCATGCGTATTATACGGTCCACGCCGCATCCGACAAGCTTGATTTGGCCATTTACCGATTTATTCCGTCCGATGTCATCCGCAAGCCGATGGACAAGTTCTACACGTGGGCATGGTTGTTCGCGGCGGCGGCGCTGGTGATCGTCGCGTTGTACGCCGTCTCGACATACAAGTTCATTCACAAGCCTCTGCTAAGGCTCGTGAAGAGCTTCCGGCGCGTGGAGAACGGAGATCTGGATCAAGTCATCACGCACGCGTCCAAGGACGAATTCGGCTATTTGTACAGCCGTTTCAACCAGATGGTCGCAAACCTTCGGTCGTTGATCGACCAAGCGTACAAACAAAAAATCATGACCCAGCGCGCCGAACTGAAGCAGCTTCAATCGCAGATCAATCCGCATTTTCTGTTTAACAGCTTTTTTATTCTGAACACGATGGCCAAAACGGGGGATATGGAGCGGGTTGAACAATTTACAATTCAACTGGGCGAGTATTTTCAGTTCGTCACGCGCAACGCCTCGGACATGATTTCGCTGGGGCAGGAAATTCAGCATGCACGCACGTATACGGATATTCAGGTGCTGCGGTTTTCCAGGCGCGTCAAAGCGCGGTTCGAGGAGCTCCCGGCGAAGTACGAACACCTTCGCGTGCCCAGGCTGATCGTCCAGCCGATCATCGAGAACGCGTTCGAGCACAGCCTGGAACGCATTGAAGAAAACGGTCTGATCGTCGTCCGCTTTGAAAGCGCGGACGATCAGTTTGATATCGTAATCGAAGACAACGGCGATCAACTGACGGACGAGAAACTGAATGCACTGTCCCTGGCGCTGTCGGACAGGGACGCGCTCGCGGAGACGACGGGAATGGTCAATATCCATCGCCGTTTGAACATTACATTCGGCGAGAACAGCGGGATTAGGGTAGACCGAAGCCCATTAGGCGGGCTACGCGTAACTCTTCATTTCCAATGGGAAGGGGCGAACCGATGTATCGATTGTTGATCGTCGACGACGAAGAGATGATTACCGACGGCTTGTACGAGACGCTGTCCGGACAGGACCTGGGACTGGACCTGTACAAGGCCTATTCGGGCCGGGAAGCGCTGGCCTGGCTCCATCGGACACGCGTGGACATCGTCTTGTCCGATCTCCGCATGCCCGGCATCGACGGGATGCGGCTGCTGTCTCTGATCAAGACGAACTGGCCGCACTGCCGGATCATTTTTTTGACCGGATACAGCGACTTCGACTCGGTGTACCAAGCGATTCAGACACCTGGCGTCCATTATTTGCTGAAGAGCGAAGGCTATCCGAAGGTCATCTCGGCGGTCAGGCAAGCCATCGCCGAGCTGGACGAGAGTTTACGCATGGCCAACCTCATCCAGCAATCGAAAGAAAAGCTGAACACGCTGGAAGTATTGGCGCGAGGAAACTACTTTCAACATCATCTGCACGGAGTGAGAATGCCGGAAAGCCTGGATGAAGATTTTCGGAAGCTGGGCATTCCTTTGGATCCCTCGCTGCCGGTATTCGTGGCGCTGGGCGACCTGTCCCAAGATTCTCAGAGGCCTTCCTATGCCAATCGGCAGGAAGCCGCGCTCGCCGTAACGTTGTTGGCGGAGACGTTCCTGTCCGTTCAGACCCGAAGCCTCGGCATGATCGATCGATTCGGGGACCTCGTCTGGCTAATCCAGCCCAGGCGCGCTCTGGAGGACGATTCCCTAACGGATGATCGGGCGCCGACGCTCCCTTATTTAGAGGGGCAGTTCGAGTTGATTCAGCAAGCGTGCACGGAGAATTTGGATTACTCCGTCGCCGTTTCGCTGGGCGACCGAGCTTGCGAATGGAAGACGCTGTCTTCGGTCTACGAAAAAATCAGGAGGCAGCGGCAGCTGCGAATCGGCGACGGCGCCCAGCTGGTACAGACGGTACCGCTGGAATCGGGCGAGCCTTCCTGCACCGTCAAAGATCGCTCGCCGCGGGAAAAGTCGGATGCGCTAACCGCTTTATTGGATGCGGGGCGCCGCGATGATTTTTTCAAGCTGTTCGACGAAATGACATCACCGGACCGGGAGCTTGGCGCGCCTCATCTTGTGGAACTGTATTACACGATTGCGCTCGTCCTGTTGTCTTACGTGAACCGCTGGGAGCTGGAGGACAAGGTCCCGGGAACCGCGGCGTTTATGCGACAGGAAGAGCATCCTTCGTGGGCAGAGGCATTCGCGTTTTTGCGGACGACGGCGGACCGGCTCTTCGAGCTGAGGCGAACCGGCGAGCGCAACCGCGCGGCCGAAGCGATCGGGAAGGTTCGCGCCTATATCGATGAGCATCTCGCGGAAGACCTGTCGCTTGTTCGTCTGGCCGGCTATACCCATTTCAATCCGTCGTATTTATCGCGTCTCTTCAAGCAAGAATGCGGCTTCAATTTGTCCGAGTATATCGAAGCGGCCCGCATCGAGCGGGCCAAGACGCTGCTTAAGCAAGAGGAGCGGAAAGTTTCGGAGATCGGCGTGCTGGTCGGGTACGAAGCCTCGCAATCGTTTACCCGTTTCTTCAAGAAGGCGACCGGCGTGACGCCGCAGGATTATCGGGAAGCCGCGCGGCAGTAGCGAACGGGGGCCGGCGCGGACTTGAGAACGAGCAGGTCCTGGATTCTGTATTCGGATTTCAGAGGGGAAACGGTTGAATATTGGATTTGATTCAGATTTATTCGCCTATCCCGTAGATGGAACATCATAACATGTGGATCTATCTCGAGACGACCTTACAGGGTCGTCTCTTTTTAACTTCCATAAAATCTGAAACGATTTATTATTCTCTCTACTAGGTATTTTGGATTTGGTTCTTTACACTTGATTTATTGAGTTGTACAAGGAGTGAAAACGCGTGAAAGCAGCTATTTATGAAGGGAATAGTGCCATACGGATCAAGGAATGCACCCCCGTCCCTCCTGCGTCGGACGAGGTTCAGATTGCAGTCGCTTATGCGGGGATCTGTGGAACGGATTTGCATCTTTATCACGGTCGAATGGATCATCGCATCGTATTGCCGCATGTAATGGGACACGAAATGTCGGGTGTAGTCCGATCCGTCGGTACGGACGTTACCCATGTGGCCGGGGGGGATCGGGTAGTTGTCATGCCCTTGATCTCCTGCGGGGAATGTCCGGCCTGCCTTGCAGGGCATGGGCATATCTGCCAGCGTTTGAAATTCATCGGCATCGAGACGCCGGGGGCGTTTCAATCGTATTGGACCGTACCCGCCCATGCCGTATTGCCGATCCCCGATTCGCTGTCTTTGAAGCTGGGCGCGCTTATCGAACCGTTGGCGGTCGCCTGTCACGACGTTCGTATTGGAGAAATCCAAAGCGGCGAATGGGCGGTGGTTTTGGGAGGTGGGCCAATCGGAACATTGATCGCGCTTGTCGCCAAGGCGTATGGAGCGAATGTAATTGTCTCCGAGATAAATCCATATCGGATCGAGCTGCTTTCGAAGCTTGGAATCGAGGCGATCAATCCGCAAAAACAGGATATCGTCGAATATGTCGAGCGAATGACGGGAGGGGCCGGTTGCGATGTCGTATTCGAAGTGACTTCCTCCTCCGCGGGTGCGCGTTTGATGACACAGCTTCCCCGAACGCGCGGAAGAATCGTGGTGGTCGGTATTTTCAACGATCCGCCTCCGGTAGATCTTCATCGGTTTTTCTGGCGGGAGTTGAAGATGCTCGGGGCGCGCGTGTACGAAAAAGAAGATTTCGAAGAGGCGATCGCGCTCGCGTCCTCCGGCGATCTGCCGCTGGAGCGGCTGATCAGCGATGTCTATCCGTTGGAGCGTCTGCAAGACGGGTTCCGGCAAATGGAATCCGGGGCGGGCGTCATGAAGATTTTGCTCGACTGCGTCGGAGATCCGGAGGAGGGATAATATGCAAGCCAAACAAGCCGAACATCAACCGATGGTCAGCCTGCGGGTCGATCGTCCCTGTCGTCCGCCCGAATGGGCGGTATTGCAGCAGCAGTTGATGGATGATCTCAATAACGCTGCCGAGGCGTTCGTCGAGCGATACGTCCAGCCGGACGGAACCCTGTTATGGAGGAGCGTCTGGCCAGGCATGGACGGCTCGGACGACCCCTACGAGGGTTTCATGAATCTTGCGCTTCTGTACATCCTGGGCGGCCATTCCGCCTTGTATGAGCATGCCCGTAAAGTGTTCGACGGGATTACGTGGCAATGGACGGAGTACGGGCAGATTTATCGCGAATTCGACGGGTATTACGATTGGATGCATCACGGAGAAGGCTGTCTGTTCTTCTATTTTCTCGGCCTGGCGGATCCGGAGAGTTTGAAAGACAGGCAAAGGGCGCGTCGCTTCGCGCAAATGTACACGGGAGAAGATCCGGAAGCGCAAAATTATGACCGGGAGAAGAAGCTGATTCGTTCACCGATAAACGGCAGCCGCGGTCCCCGATTCGTCATGACGGAGGAGGATTGGATCACCCACCGTGGCATCCTGGACGATTATTTACCTCCCTTCGAAGATTTGACCGGCGTCGACATCGCGAGCGGCAAATGCCCTTGGTCGGACGATGACGTGTTCAGAGATATTATTCGAAAAATGAACGACCGGATGGCAAAAGGGGACGTTCCGTTGAATCTCAACGCGACCAGCCTGATCGCGCACGCGTACATGCACAGCGGAGACGAAGAGCTGATCCGGTGGGTTGTCGAATATGTTGGCGCATGGAAGAAAAGGGCGGAGGCCAACGGTGGCATCATGCCGGATAACGTAGGCTTGTCCGGCGTCATCGGCGAGTATAACGAGGGCAAATGGTGGGGCGGCTACTACGGTTGGCGCTGGTCGCACGGTCTGTTTACGATCGTGGAGCCGTTGACCAACGCGTCCATGAACGCCGTGCTCTTGACTGGAGATCGGGGATGGCTTGACGTCGCCAGGCGTCAGTTGGATCTGAATTGGGAGCTTCGAAAATCCTCGGACGGCAGATGGCTTGTGCCGCACAAACATCTGGACAGCGGTTGGACGGACTACAAGCCGGCGAATCCCGCTTATCCGATTTACCTCTGGACCGTATCCATGGACCCGCAAGATCTCGCCCGCTACGATCGGCTGGACGTCGCCGAATTCTACAAGGAAATCGAGATCCCGATCGTATCCGGCCGCAACCCGCATACCGGCAAAGAAACGAAACACTATATCGCCAATACCGTTCCATGGTTCGAATACATTCGCGGCAACGATCCGACCTATCCGGAGAAAATCCTGAAAGCCAACCTTGCGCTCGTCCAGAGGCAGCTGGATAAAATGAGGTCGCCGGAAGGAGATCCGGAAGGTTGGGTCTCGGACGGGTACAATCTGCAGGAGTTGTCAAGCATTCACAAGTGGCAGGAAATGTGCCCGGTCTACCCGGAAGGCTTGCTGCAGTTGACGCTGGGCGCGCCCATGCATATTTCCCACGGAGGCCTCCAGCACGCAAGGGTTCGGTATTACGATGCAGCAGCCGGAAGACCGGGATTGCCCTTCAAGGTCAGCGCGCTGGTGGAGCGGATCTCGGACGATTCCGTGACATTGACGCTGATCAATACGGACGATGCCGAAGAGAAGGAAGTCGTCATTCAGGCAGGAGGTTTCGGTGAGCACCGTTTCACGAAAGCGGAAGCGCTGGACGAGTGCGGCGAACCCGCCGTTTCCGTCCAACTCGCAGATAAATGGCTGCTGGTCCAACTCGGACGGGCAGCCGGCGCGAGGATGGTGTTGACGATGGAGCGCTACGTCAATCCTCCTTCGTACGCCACGCCGTGGAGCCGGCGAGATGCCGCTCCGTTGATTCAATCGAGAACGATTACCTGATGCACAAGGAGGCGCAGCGGCCATGAGGCGAAGGAATAAACACGACCTCTCGATGGCGGGGTATCTGTATATCGCACCCTGGCTGGCGGGATTTCTTTTACTGACCGTTTGGCCGATGATGCAATCCGTCTACTTTTCGTTTACGAATTATTCCCTGCTGGAACCGGCGCAGTGGATCGGCCTTCGAAATTATCGGCAAATTTTCACGGAAGACACTTCGTTCGTCCATTCGCTCAAAGCAACGACTCTTTTCGTGTTCCTCTCCGTGCCTCTGAAGCTGGCGACGGCGCTCCTCATCGCCATCGTATTAAACAGGAAGCTCAAAGGCATGCATTTTTATCGCACCGTCATTTATTTCCCTTCGCTGATCGGGGCAAGCGTGGCGGTGGCGATCCTCTGGAACAACGTGTTCGGCGTGCACGGGCTGGTGAACCAGTTGTTGTCCTACTTGCATATCGAGGGCAAGAACTGGATCGGGATGCCGGAAACGGCGCTCGGTACTTTAATCGTGCTGGCGGTCTGGCAATTCGGTTCCTCGATGGTTATTTTTCTGGCCGGACTCAAACAGATTCCCGGAGAATTCTACGAGGCTGCCGCCGTCGACGGCGCCGGCAAGCTTCGGACTTTTTTCCAGGTTACGCTACCCCTGCTGTCGCCGATCATCCTGTTCAACCTGGTGCTTCAGACGATCGGCTCGTTTCAGATGTTCACGCAAGCCTTCATTATTACCAAGGGCGGTCCGGTGGAAAGCACGTATATGTATGCGCTGCTGCTGTTCGATAAAGCTTTTGCCCACTTCCAGATGGGGTATGCATCGGCTTTGGCTTGGATTTTGCTGGCGATCATCGCCGCGGTGACTGCGCTCATCTTCGCGACAGCCAAGGCATGGGTCCACTACGAGACGGATGGAAGGTGATCGCATGAAAGTCGCAAAAAGGAGCGCAATCGGTTCTCACCTCTTGCTCGCGGTCATCAGCGCGGCTATGATGTATCCAGTGCTTTGGTGGTTCGGAGCGGTGTTTAAACCGATCGAAGAGATGTCGTCGGCGAACCTGATTCCGCTTCGCCCGACGTTGAAGAACTTTACCGAAGGCTGGAATGCCATTACCCATTATTCATTTGGCGTGTTTTTCGGAAATACGCTGGCGCTGTCGGCAACGCTTGTGGCGGTGTCCGTCGTGTCCTGCAGTCTAGTCGCTTTTGGCTTCGCCAGAATGAACTTTCCGCTTCGCAACTTCTGGTTCTCGATTGTGCTTCTGACCTTGATGCTGCCGAACCAGGTGACGATCGTTCCGCAGTATGTCCTGTTCGACTCGTTTCGGTGGATCGACACGTATTGGCCGTTCGTCATTCCGCATGCGCTGGCCGGCGGGATCGGGGGCTCGTTTTTCATCTTCCTGTTTGTCCAGTTTATCCGAGGCATTCCGAAGGAACTGGACGAAGCGGCGAAGATGGATGGGTGCGGTTCGTTCAAGATATATAGCCGGATCATCGTACCGCTGCTAGTGCCCGCGATCGTAACCGTCTCCATCTTCTGTTTTCTGTGGAATTGGGACGATTTCTTCGGCCACATGATCTATCTTCAATCGGTTGGCAAATTTACGGTCGGACAAGCGTTGAAGCTGTTTGTCGATTCCCAATCGGCGGCGCCGTGGGGACAACTGTTCGCGATGTCGCTGCTGTCGATCGTACCGGGTACCGTGCTGTTCTTTTTTACGCAAAGATACCTGGTCGAAGGGATTGCAACCACCGGCCTCAAGGGATGATCGGACATGATGGATCGCTTGTTTAAAAAATGGCATATCCGCCACCTTTACTTCTGGAGCATGACGATATTCGTCGTGCTTCTGTTTGCTGTTGTCATCTGGACCAGCTATTATTTCTCCGTTCAAGGCATCATTCGCACCACTTCTTCCCATCAGGAGAGAATTTTGGCGCAATTAAACGAGAAATTGCGGGCGAGGTTCTCCCTGATCGAATCCGTTTCGTTGTCCGCCGTTCGGAACAATCAGTTGATGAATTTGTTAAGCGAGCCCAAGGAGTCCTATGAGAACCTGGTCGCGGTACAGAACGTCGTTGCTTCGCTGCAAACCTTGACTTTCAGCACGCCATCCATTCTGAATATCGACGTCTACGTCCGGGAAGCTCCCCGCAGCGGAATCAACGACCCCGTACGGTTTTTGGAACTTGCGGCCATCGAAAAAGAAGATTGGTACTCGCAAATCGGCCAATCGGATTTCGCGTGGATCGGCGAGCATCGAACCATTGCCTACACGGGCGAAACGTCCGTCGTCAGCTTCGCGAGAAAGTTTTATTCCTCCGGCGGCGATTATGGAGGCATCGTCATGATCAACATGAAAGCGAGCGAGGTGCAGCAGCTTCTGCTAGAGGAGAACGTCGAGCCCAGTCGGCAATTGTTCGATTCGGGAGGACGGCTTATTACCCGCGTCGGCCGGGATTTCCCGCTATCCGACATCCCGGAGTTGGATACGGGCGAAAGACTCGTTGATTTTCCGCCCGCAGCCAATGGATACCGGCTTGTTCCCGGGCAAGCGCTAGTGGTATGGACCCAGATCAAAGGCTCGGGTTGGCTGCTCGCGGAAACGACGCCATGGAAGGGCTTGGTCGCGGGGAGCGCCCGTATGGCGAAATTTCTGCTCGCCATCGGGTTAACGGCTGTTGCCGCGCTTGTCCTGTTCTTCTTTCTGCTGAACCGAAAGTTTACTCAGCCCATTTACCTGCTGCTGCGGGCGATGAATCATTTCCCGGCAGAGAAGGGCAGGTCGATGCTGCCCGAAGACTACCGAAACGAGTTCGGCCAGTTGTTCCACGGTTATCGAAAGCTGCTGTACCGGATCGAAGAATTGTACGAGACGCTCCGTCTTCAATACCGCAAGCAAAAAGAAGCGGAGATTGGCGCGCTCCAAGCTATGATCAATCCCCATTTTCTGTACAACACGTTAGATCAGCTGAACTGGATGGCCATCAAGGACGGCAACGACCGAATGAGCCATGTGCTCGAATTGACGGGGAAAATGCTGCGGATCGGCTTGTCTAACGGAGAGTCGCTGATTCCGCTGTCCGCTGAACTCGAATTGAGCGAATGCTATATAAAAATTCAACAGATTCGCCTGGGCGACCGGATCCGCTACGAGATAGACGTTCCGGAAGAAACGAGGAGCTGTCTGGTCCCGAAGATGACGCTTCAGCCTTTTATCGAAAACAGCATCCGCCACGGTTTTCACGGGCGCAAAACCGGCGAGATCGCCATTCGCTGCCAAAAGGAGGAGCGCGGCCTGCGATTGATCATTGAAGATGACGGAAAGGGATTGCCGGAGGAAGCCGCGCGGTTGTCTGCCCGAACCCGTGGAGGCTACGGACTTCGCAACGTCAGGGAGAGATTGTCGGCGTTCTTCGGCAGCGGAGCGGCGCTCGAGATCCGCGGTCGCGACGAGGGCGGAACGCTCGTCGCGCTGTTCATCCCGGAGCTGCGAGACGTGGAAAGCGGCGGAGGGGAGAGGATACCATGAAGAGCATCCTCATTATTGACGATGATCCAAACGTATTGGAGGGCATGAGAGAATCCATTCCCTGGGAACTGCTTCAGGTGCGGTGGGTCGGAGAAGCGATCGATGGGCAGGAGGGGCTCCGGCTGGTACGCGAGCTCCATCCGGACATCGTTCTTACGGATATCAACATGCCCGAAATGAACGGGCTGGAGATGATCGCGGCATTGCGAGAGGAGGGCTTCAACGGCAAATTCGTCATTTTAAGCGGCTATTCCGATTTCGAATACGCCCGTCAAGCGGTCAGACTTCGCGTGGACGACTATTTGAGCAAGCCCGTCACGATGGAAAGCTTGAAAACGGTTCTTTCCAGGGTAACGCAAGGGTTGGAGCAGGACCGGTCGAATGAGAGCGAGTATAGGAAGCTGCAAGATCAGATCAAACGATACAAGCCTTTCGTCATTCAAGAATGGCTGAAATCGATTTTGACGGGAGGTCCTTCGGAATATACGGACGAATGGCCGGAGATTCGGGAGATCGTCGCGGATTGGAATGGACGGGACCATCGAATATTGAGGCTGGATCTCCCGTTCGTACAACGATGGGATGCCTGGGAGAGGGATCGGAACTTGCTGCGATTTGCGGTGCAGAATGTCACGAGCGAGATGGTACGGGAAACTTTCCCTGCATTCGATTACGTCGAATTGCACAGCCGACGATATGCCGTCGTCTTGCACGGAGAGCCGCATCGGCCGCTCAGCGGTCTCGAACGCGAAGCCGAATGGCTGAGGGCCGGGCTTGCGTCTTATTTGGGCACGAAGCTGAAGGTACCTGTGCACATCAAGTTGAGCCGCGTCCAACCGGATTGGAGAAAGTTATCGGATGCGTTTAATGGCATGCTCGAGCAACCCGAAGTTGCCTTTCCTTTGTTCAGCTCCCCCGAACGTTCCTTTAAGTTTTACCAGGAGTTGGCGCATGTGGTCCGCCGGGCAGACGAGAAGGAAGCGCGGAAGGTGATCGCCGAATTTATCGGCAAACATGCTTCCGGGCGCCCGTTCGATGAGCAAGAGTTGCGGCTATGGGGAGCGGAATTGTGGGCTACGCTCGCATACTCGCTGTACGATCTCGGGATCGAACTGGATCTGATTGCGCCGAAGTTCGACCTGCCGGCAGAGCTGGGCGGCGACGCTTCTCCGGAGGCGCTGGGGTTATGGCTGGAACGGATGGTCGAGATCGTCATGCGGAGCAAGCATTGGACCGATAACGCCAAGCATCGGCAAATGATCGATTTTGCCGTTCGTTACGTCCATGAACATTATCATGAAAACATTACGCTCGGTCTGCTGGCGGATGAAATCCATATTTCCAAAAACTATCTGGGGCAGATCTTTCGTAACGGCACGGGCGAAACCTTCAATCAGTACGTCACCAGGATTCGCATGGAGAAAGCCAGACAGATGATATTGGAGGGAAAGCTTTATATCTACGAAATTGCGATGAAAGTCGGGTATTCCAATATTCCGTATTTCAGCAGCCAATTCAAAAAGTTTATAGGCGTAAACCCCGCAGATGTTCTGAAGAATAAACCTTAGCGTTTCCTGCGATCCGTGTTTAATAAAACTTTTTGTTGGTTTGTCTCATTTGAGAGCGCATCAGGGATGCCTATAATCAGAAGGGAAATAGCATGGAGAGGGGATATCAAAATGACAAAAGCAAGATGGCTCGGACTAGGCGCGACCGCTCTTTCCCTTGTTCTGGTGATTACCGCCTGTGGCGCGAATTCGAACGATTCGAAGGGAAGCGCGAATTCGCCGTCCCATTCGAAGGCCGGTTCTGCAGTTCAATTAGGCATTACCTGGGCGGGATCCCAGGTCCGTCACGATGCTACGCTGGCCGCGCTGGACCTGTACTCGAAGAGCAATCCGGACGTCACGTTCGAACCGACCTACATGGGGTTCGATACTTATTTCACCAAACTGGCGACCCTTTCGGCCTCGCGCAATCTTCCGGACATCATGCAGATCGATACGGGGAACCTGATGGACTATGCGCTTCGCAACCAACTGGCGGATCTGTCCGGCGGAATCGATACTTCGAATATGAATGAGAAGCTGCTATCCGCCGGAAAAGTGAACGGTAAGTTGTACGGAATTCCTTTAGGCGTAAACACGATTACCTTTATGTACAACAAAGCCGCATTCGACAAGCTGGGCATCCAGGTTCCGGAAAAAGGATTCAACTGGGATGAATGGGTAAAGATCGCTAAGGAAACGAAACCGAAGCTGGAAAAAGGCAAATATTTTATGATGGACTTGTCTATGGCAACGGGCACTACAGAATCGGACAAGTACGAGATCTACCAGTTAGCCTATGGGAAGGGGTTCATCCATACGCCCGACGGCAAATTCAATATCGATAGGGATACGTACATCCAATTCAACAAATTATTCGCGGATCTTCGTAACGAAGGAATCGTTCCTCCGGCGAACGTTACGGCGGGGCACAAGCAAAACGATCCGCAATTGGATCTCTTTATGAACGGAACGATTCTGGTCCAACGGGAGTATGCAGCCGCCTTCCCCAATTTTGAAAGCGTACACCCGGGACAATTCGCGATGACATTGGTTCCGTCCGCCTCGAATGCGGGGGGCTTCATGCTTCCTTCCCAGTTTTTTACGGTCAGCCAAAATTCCAAGTATCCGGATGAAGCCCGAAAATTCATCGAATGGTTCGTCAACGACAAAGAAGCCGGTCGGGCGTTGACGCTTGCGCGCGGAGTTCCGGTTTCCAAGCCGGTGCTCGACGACCTGTCGCAGACCCTGGATGCAACGGCCCAGATGCAAATCGATATTATCGATCGCGTGGCGACGGACGCCAATTCGTTCTCCAGCAGGCCGAAAGGTTACGGCGCCTGGACGGACGAGTGGACAAAGATCTCCCAAGCTGTCGCGTTCGACAAAATGGCGCCTGAAAAAGCATACGACGAGCTAAAGAAAAAGTGGGACGAAATCATAAAACTGTAAAATAGCTCATTCCAGGCCGGGAAACAAAATCGGCCTGTTTTTTTTGCGTTTTATGGACAGCATCCTTCACAGCACCGAAGCTAGCATCTTCAAATATGGCAACGCTTTCTTAAGGAATCACAAAGGTATTCAAGAAGTATGCGGGCATCACGCCGGGCGCTTGCCGGGAAAACGAACAGGCCGAGGAGGACACAGACGGCGAGCGGGAATGAGTCTGCAAAGATAGCAAAATACAGCATACATTCGCAACACCCGTTGAGGTGAACGCGCGATAGCGTTGCTACAATAGGAATGTATACCCAGTTTGGCGTGCGATATATTGCCGAATCAACCTTAATCACGGAAGGATGAGAATGGAAGATGGCGAACTTGGACGCAGCTCCATTACCCGATAAAGATCTGCGAGCGGTTCGGAAAGAGCTGCAGGGCACGGTCCGGGAAATCCATTATCCGGTTAACCATTACATCCATTCGTCGCGACAGTTGGCGATCCCTCGCCACTTCGATGCCAAAGAAGCGGGAAGAGAAACCGTTGAAGGGAACCCGATCGAAAAAACCTGCCGCATTTATCTGCCTGCCGGCTATGACGAAAAGGATACGGATACCCGGTACAATGTGATGTATTTGCTGCATGGGGTCGGAGGAGACCAGGACGAGTGGCTGGGCGGCAACGGTATAGCCGACGGCAACTATATCTTGTGCAATCTTATCGACAACCTGATCGCGAACGGCGAGATCGAACCGCTGATCGTCGTCTTTCCGAACGGCAGAAGCGCGCACGACTGGAGGGACCGCGCTTTTACTCCCGCGGGCACCAACATGCTCGGTTTCTATTACTTCGATTACGAGCTGAGATACGATCTGATTCCCTTTATCGAATCGAATTATGCTACCATCTCCGACATCATGGACGGTTCCCCCGAAGGAATCGATCGCAATCGCTTGCATCGGGCGATCGCGGGTTTGTCGATGGGCGGGATGCAAGCCCTGAACCTGGTCCTCGGAGGGCACCGTTACGATTCGGTTCTGTATACCGGAACCCAAAGCAGCTGGAAAAACGGGCTGGACGAAACGGTGCTTGCGCCGGGAATGGCGGATCTGTTCGCGTATGTCGGCGCCTTTTCCAACGCGCCCACTTCGAGCGGCGGAAATCGATTGGGCACCCGATTGGCGGAAAGCGGCCGCAAGCTTCAACTGCTGCATATGACTTGCGGCGACGCGGACGAAGTGGCGCTAGAATCCTACCGCCGGTCCGTCGATGGGCTGGCGGAGGCGGCGGGAGAAGCGCTTGGCGAGTTCTATCAGGCTCTGATCAAGGATGGGCATCATGATTTCCGCGTGTGGAACAACAGCTTGTACCACTTCATCCGATTAGCCTATCGGAAGGCGGAGGAGAGAGGGAAACCGTCCATGTGACGGGCGATTATTTTCCTTGCCGCGGGTTGTCTGCATGCTGCCGGCGTTTGTAGACGGAAGGCGTCATGCCGGTCAACGATTTGAACGTTTTGTAAAAATAGGACTCGCTCTCGAAGCCGCACCGGCCGCATATCGAACTGATGTTTTCGTCCGTTAGCGTCAATAGCTCTTTTGCCGCCATGATCCGTTTGGCCGCGACATAGTCCGTTACCGTCATGCCCGTCAGTTGCTTGAATACGCGTGAAAAGTGGGAGGGCGTAATCGACGCCCGCCGGGACAGGCCCGACAGTTTTAGCTCCGGTGCGGCTACGTTTTCGTCGATGAATGCCAGCGTTTCCCGCATCCATGTCGGTTCCAGTCCCGCATCTCCGCCATTCTCCCCCGCGTCCGAAACGGACATCCGGTTCAACGTCAAAAGCAGGTCGTGCAGCCGAAGCATGATCGAATGGCGATATCCGGTCTGCCGCCCGAGAAGCTCCTCCTGCATCGCCTCGATCAGGCGGACGATCGCTTCCCGATCCGGACCTGCTGTTTCGAGCTTATATCTCCGTCGTTTTTTCGCATAATCGAAGCAGCGGAGCGGGGAATAGGCTTCGCCCAGGTCCGTCGGACGGATCAGCGAACGGCCGAAAAAAATCGCCGTCGACGTCACCGGCGTGATAGTGTCGGGAAACGCGCGATGAATGGTATTGCCGGGAATGAGAAACAAATCGCCGGGGCACATATCGTAAAACGCATGATTGACGAAAAGAACGCCTTTCCCGGCGTAGACGTAGATCAACTCGAAGCCGTCGTGCAGGTGGTCGGGCAGCTCATGCTGGGGCGACTTCGTATCTTGATAGACCAGCCGGAAGGGAAATCGGTCGCCGTTTTCGAAGTGCTTGCGAAGCGGTTCCATGAATGCGAAGCCCCCTTTAATAAAAAACCTCTTAGCTGCCATTATGATAGCAAAATAGAGCAGATAATCGCAATATAAGTGGAGGAATGAGCGTTATTATGCAGTTAAAATAGAATTTGGAACATAAAATGATTACGTCAACCTGCCATTGTTCATCCCTTACCAAGGAGCGAAAGCAAATGAAGTACAGGACGCTTGGCAAAACGGGGCTGGAGGTTTCCGTTCTGAGTTTTGGGGCCTCGTCGCTCGGCTCGGTATTTCGGGATACGGATGAAGGCGACAGCATCCGCACCGTTCATGAGGCGCTGTCCGCCGGCATCAACTACATCGACGTATCGCCGTATTACGGCATGACCAAGGCAGAAACGGTGTTAGGGAAGGCCATGAAGAACATTCCTCGCGACACGTTCTATCTGTCTACCAAAGCCGGACGCTATGGTCTGGACGATTTCGATTTCTCGTCTAAGCGGATAGCCGCCAGTCTCGAAGAGAGCCTGAGGCGGCTCAACACCGACTATGTCGACATCCTCTTCCTTCACGATGTAGAGTTCGCGGAGCCGGGCGTGATTTACGAAGAGGCGATTCCCGCGCTTCATCGGCTCAAGGAACAGGGAAAAATCCGCCATGCCGGCATCTGCGGGCTGCCGCTCGATCTCTTCCGGCACATGCTGCCCGACATCGAAGTGGACGCGATCATCTCCTACTGCCACTATTCGCTGAACGATACGTCGCTTCTGGAGCTTCTGCCGGAGTTGGAGCGACAGCGGGTAGGCTTGGTTAACGCTTCGCCGCTTTCGATGGGGCTTCTCGGCACGAGGGGAACGCCGCAATGGCATCCCGCCAGCGCCGAAGTGAAGGCGGCGTGCAGGCGGGCGGCCGAGCATTGCGCCTCCAAAGGCGTCGACATCGCCCGACTCGCGGTTCAATTCTCCACTTCGAACGAGCAAATCCCGACGACGCTTGTGAGCACGGCGAACCCCGAGAACATACGGAAAAATGCCAGCTGGGCAGAGGAACCCACGGATCCGGAGTTGCTGGAGGAAGTGCTGGACATTCTTGCTCCGATCCGGGACAAAACCTGGGTCAGCGGCATCCCGGCGTACAATCAAAACTTGAATCTATAGCATTGAAGAGAGGGACTTCGCCATGAGAGGTATGATTTGCCGAGAAGTCGAACAGTTCGAATTGATCGAGCTGGAGGAGCCCGCCTTCGTGCCTGGAGAAGCGATCGTTCGAATCAAGCGCATCGGCATCTGCGGCACGGACATGCATGCGTACAAGGGAAACCAACCCTTCTTCTCCTATCCGCGTATTCTGGGCCACGAGCTATCGGGCGTCATCGAGCGGATCGGCGATAACGAAGAAGGATTCCGCCAAGGCGACCGGGTTAGCGTTCTCCCGTATTTGCATTGCGGCGCATGCGTGGCCTGCCGCAATGGCAAGACCAACTGCTGCACGCAAATGCGCGTGCTCGGCGTCCATATCGACGGCGGCATGCGCGAGTTGATCTCCGTGCCGGTTACGCATCTGATCAACGCGAACGGGCTGTCGCTCGACGAAGCGGCGGTCATCGAGCCGCTCAGCATCGGCGCCCATGCCGTGCGTCGATCGGAGCTGAGGCCTGGAGAGAACGCGCTTGTCATCGGCGCCGGACCGATTGGACTTGGCGTCATGGCATTCGCCAAGCAACGGGGCGCGCAGGTCATCGCCATGGATATCCATGACGAACGGCTCGCCTTTTGCCAACAGTGGGCAAAGGTCGACCATACGGTTCATACACGGAAAGATCCGGACTTGCAGTTGTTGCGCTTGACGGAAGGCGAATATCCGACGGTTGTCTTCGACGCGACCGGGAACGCAGCTTCCATGACGGACGCCTTCCGGTATGTCGCGCACGGCGGCAAGCTTGTGTACGTCGGGCTTGTGAAGGGGGAAATTGCTTTCGACGACCCCGAATTTCACAAACGCGAGATGACGCTGATGGGCAGCCGGAATGCCACGAAGGAGGATTTTCTCCATGTGCTCGAGGTTGTAGGAAGCGGCGCAATCGACGTAGGCAGTTATATAACGCATCGATCGTCGTTCGAGGAGATGATCGATCGATTCGACGACTGGCTGGATCCCAGGTCGAACGTGATCAAAGCGATGGTGGAACTGTCATGACGATGAGAATCGACGCGCACCAACACTATTGGAAAATCGACCGCGGCGATTACGGCTGGATCACCCCCGCCATTCCGACGCTTTATCGGGACTTTCTGCCCGATCATCTCGCTCCCCATTTTGCGGCGTTTCGAATCGATGGCAGCATCGCGGTGCAGGCGGCGCCGACGCTGGAGGAAACGCGATACCTGTTGTCTCTGGCGGAGCAGCATCCTTCCATTTTGGGGGTCGTAGGCTGGCTGGATCTGTTCGATCCCGAGCATCGGAAACATTACGAAACGTTCAGACGCCATCCCAAATTCGTGGGCTTCCGCGTGATGATTCAAGAAATGCCCGACGCGGAGCGAATGCTGGAACCGGCTTTTGTCGAGGCGCTTCGCGGATACGCGGAGGAGGACGTGCCGGTCGATTTGCTGTTAACAAGCAACCAACTGGATGTTGCGGTACGGTTGCTTCATCGCGTGCCTGGGCTTCGGGGCGTCATCGATCATATCGCGAAGCCGCGAATCAGGGACGGCGAGATCGAGCCTTGGCTCGAGCGCATGAGAGATATGGCCCGATTGCCGAATATTTGGTGCAAGCTGTCCGGGATGGTGACGGAGGCGGAGCACGAGCGCTGGGAGCGGGAAGATTTCGTTGCTTACATTCAAAATACGATCGAGCTGTTTGGGCCGGATCGCGTGATGTTCGGAAGCGATTGGCCGGTATGTCTGATGGCCGCCCGGTATGACCAGGTTGTCGACATTTTGGAGCACGCTCTCCCGGATCGCTGGGGACCTTCGGAGCGGGAGAAATTGTTCGGCGCCAACGCGAAGACGTTTTATAAGCTGCAAGCGCTTTAACGTACCGACGAGAAGGAAAGGATGGAGTCCGGCATGCATGAGGAAAGGTTCGAGTCCAAGGATCGGCTGTATTTTCGTTCTCCTGCATCGCATTGGGAAGAAGCCCTTCCGATCGGCAACGGAAGGCTGGGCGCGATGGTGTTCGGAGATCCGCGCTCCGAACGGCTTCAACTCAATGAGGATTCCCTATGGCACGGCGGATCGCGGGATCGTCACAATCCGGATGCCTTGAAGCATCTCCCGGAAATTCGCCGCCTTCTTTTGGATGGGAAGCTAAAGGAGGCCGAACGTCTCGCTTCGCTTGCCCTGACCGCCATTCCCGAAACCCAACGTCATTATGTGCCGCTCGGGGACCTGTATCTTCAATTCGAAGCGCCAGCCGATCAAGAGACAACGGATTATGAACGGGAGCTCGATTTGGCGAAGGCCGTGGTGAACATATCCTATATGCGGGGGAAGGTGAGCTACCGTCGTCAAATGTTCGCCAGCTATCCGGACGGCGCGATCGTGATTCGATTGACGGCCGATACGCCCGGCCGGATTTCGTTCACGGCAAGATTGGGACGGGAGAGATTCCGCTATGTCGACCGCATTCGCGCGGAGGATGGACATGCCATCGTGATGAGCGGCAACAGCGGCGGTGGCGTCGACTACAGCGGCGTGCTCCTGTGCCGTCCGGAAGGGGGGCGCATGCAAACGATCGGGGAGCATCTCGTCGTTGAGAATGCCGATGCAGCCACCTTGGTCATTGCGGCTGCCACGAGTTTTCGGGAATGCGACCCGGAAGCTGCGGCAATTGCCAACGCCAAGCGAGTTGCTTCGCGGCCGTATCTGGAGGCGCTGGCCGCGCACGAGGAAGATTATCGCAAGTTATACGGCCGGATGACGCTGCGGCTTGACGGCGAATCCGATGTCGCGGAAGAAGACACGGCGAAGCGACTGGAGCGGATGAAGGCCGGTGCGGAAGACCCCGGACTGCTGGCTCTCTATTTTCGGTATGGCCGTTATCTCCTCATCGCTTCGAGCCGTCCGGGATCCCTGCCCGCGAATTTGCAAGGGATTTGGAACAAGGATATGCTGCCGGCTTGGGACAGCAAATTCACCATCAATATCAATACGCAAATGAACTACTGGTCGGCCGAAATTTGCCACTTGTCCGAATGCCACGAGCCGCTCTTCGAATTGATCGAGCGAAT
Organism: Cohnella baijiui; assembly: GCF_020731285.1. Classification (GTDB taxonomy): domain Bacteria; phylum Bacillota; class Bacilli; order Paenibacillales; family Paenibacillaceae; genus Cohnella. The sequence continues at coordinate 236,269 of NZ_JAJFOW010000002.1, read as the reverse complement.
GATTCCGAACGGACGCCGGACCGCCCAAGCGATGTATGGCTGCCGCGGGAGCACGGCCCATCACAATACCGATTTGTGGGCGGACACCGCTCCCCAGGATCTTTGGCCGGCGTCCACCTATTGGCCGCTTGGCCTGGCTTGGTTAAGCCTGCATCTCTGGGAGCACTATCGATTCGAGCCAAACGACGCGTTTTTGAAGCTCGCCTACCCGATGATGAAAGAAGCGGCCGTTTTTCTTCTCGATTATATGGTCGAGCTTCCGACGGGAGAACGGGTTACATGTCCTTCTGTCTCTCCCGAAAACGCGTATCGTTTGCCAAGCGGAGAAACGGGCGTTCTCTGCTACGGGCCGTCCATGGACAGCCAGATCGCCTGCGAATTGTTCCTCGCTTGCCTGGCGGCAGGCGAACTTTTGGAAACGGATGCGGACTTCCTGGCCGCGCTAAGGCAATCGATGGAACAGCTGCCGCAGCCCCGCATCGGACGTCATGGGCAAATCCAGGAGTGGATGGAGGATTACGAGGAGGTAGAGCCCGGCCACCGTCATATTTCGCATTTGTTCGCCTTGCATCCCGGAACGCAAATAACGCCAGATAAGACGCCGGAATTAAGCATGGCTGCACGCCGAACGCTGGAGCGCCGACTCGCCAACGGGGGCGGCCACACAGGCTGGAGCAGGGCGTGGATCGTGAATTTTTGGGCGCGTCTCAGGGATGCGGATGAAGCATATGCGAACGTCAAGGCGCTCTTGACACATTCCACCCTGCCCAATCTGCTTGACAATCATCCGCCGTTTCAGATCGACGGCAACTTTGGCGGGACGGCGGGCATCGCGGAGATGCTGCTGCAAAGCCATGCGGACGAGATTCATTTGTTGCCCGCATTGCCCCGGGCCTGGCCGAACGGCGAAGTGACCGGGCTTCGCGCACGCGGCGGCGTAACGGTGGATCTTGCCTGGCGGGATGGCCAATTGAAGCACGCCGTGCTGAGGCCGGAACGGGACGGTGCGTACCGCATTCGGTGCGATCAGCCGATTCGCTTGACGGTCGAAGGTGCAAGGGGCGGATCCGGACAATGGGATGACGCCGTTTTTTCAATCGAAGCAGAGGCGGGAATGAAGATCGTTTTGCGCGCTCATCCGGCTCCAGATTCTATCGTTTAAGATTTCAGGGCGCCCAGAGAGAGCCGCATTCGTCAATGAATCAAGAAATAGGGAGGGAGGATGCTTGCATGCTTCATACGGAAATCGCCAAAGGTCCTTTTGAGCCTACCTTCGAATCGCTGAGGACATTTGAATGCCCGGATTGGTTCCGGGATGCCAAGCTCGGCATCTGGTCGCACTGGGGCGCCCAATCCGTGCCGATGTACGGAGACTGGTACGCGAGGAACATGTACTGCGAAGGTTCCGATCAATACCGGTACCACATCCGGCATTACGGCCATCCCTCCGAATTCGGATATAAAGACATCGTGCAGCTCTGGAGGGCGGAAAAGTTTGATCCGGAAGGCTTAATGGATCTGTACGTGGCCGCGGGAGCCAAATATTTCGTGGCGCAGGCGATGCATCACGACAACTTCTTTAACTACGATTCCCAAATTCACAAATGGAACTCGGCCAAGATGGGGCCTAAAAAAGACATCGTCGCCCTCTGGAAAGCGGCGGCTTCGAGGCGGGGATTGCCTTTCGGATTGACCGAGCATATGGGGGCTACATTCAGCTGGTTTCAATGGAACAAAGGCTATGATAAAGAAGGCCCGTATCGAAACGTTCCGTATGATGGAAACGATGCGAAATACGAAGATTTGTATTTGCCGAACCGGGAACACTTCGCTCCCGATCGAAAGCACTTCGATCTGGATCCGTGGTATACGTCCAATCCCTGGTGGCACCAGCGCTGGTTCGATGTGATGAAGGAAGTCATCGATCGGTATCAGCCGGATCTCCTATACTCGGACGGCGGGCTGCCGTTCGTCAACACGTGGGGAAATACGGACATTTCGCTGGATCATCCCGCGTTCACGCCCGGTCTCCTCGCGGTCGCACATTTGTACAATACGAGCGCATCGCTGCATGGAGGCGTAAACCAAGCGATCTACAATCAGAAGGACCGCCGCCAAGAAATCTACTCCATCGGAGTGCTCGACATCGAGCGCAGCCAGGAGCCGGATATCAAGCCCGAGCCTTGGCAGACGGACACTTGCGTAGGCGATTGGTTTTATCATGTCAAAACGGTTTATAAAAAACCGGGGCATGTCATCGAGATCTTCGTCGACATCGTCGCCAAGAACGGCAATCTGCTGCTCAATGTCCCTCAGAAACCCGATGGCACGATTGACGATGAATGTCGATTCATTTTGAAGGAGATGGCCCGATGGACGGAGATCTGCTCCGAAGGCATCTACGGTACCAGACCATTTCGCGTTTCGGGAGAAGGAGCTTCCAAAGTGGTCATCGACCACTTCAAGGAGGACCAGGTGGACTGGAATGCGTCGGATTTCCGTTTTACGCAGAAAGACAATACGGTTTATGCGTTTCAAATGCGTGCGCCTAACGACAATCGGGCCATCATGCGAACCTTTTCACCGCAGGAGAAAGTAAAGAACGTGCGGCTGTTAGGCGCAGGGGACGTTCCTTTTCACCAAGCCTACGGCGCGCTGGTCGTATCGCTGCCGGACCGGTTGCCGACGCCTTATGTAAACTGCTTGGCGATCGAGTTATAAGTCGGGGCGGGCTGGTTTAGGCCGGCCTGCCTATAAGCGACGAAATCGTTGTGAACGATGAAACGGGAAAGGAGGTCATTTTCATACCGCTATTCCGGTCGAATGCTTGATCCTTGACGGTATCGAGCATAATCGTTATTATAGACACATAAAGTCTGAGTTTGGGGTGATGACGAATGAAGTTCTCTAAGGCTACCGATTATGCCCTCCATACGATGCTTTTTCTTACTGCGGCGACTCCCCAAAAGCCAATGGGTGTACAACAGTTGGCGGAGCGGCAAAATGTGTCTCCGACCTATTTGTCCAAAATCCTGACCAAGTTGGTGAAGGCGGGCATGATTGAATCGATAACGGGGGTGAATGGCGGCTATCGACTCAAACGAAATTGGGAACAGATTTCATTCCTTGACATTATACATGCGATTGAAGGCTCAGCCTCCTTGTTCGATTGCAGTTTCGATCATGGACCGGGATGTCCGATTCAAAAGGTGGTGCTAGCGGCAGAAGAGAAGATGGAAGAACAGTTGAGAAATCAGAAAATGTCGGATCTTGTGCGGGAAATGAATATCGTGATCTAACCCTTCTTTTTTATTCAATTAAAGACAACTGGTGCCTTTAAAATCTATAAAAGGAGATCGCGAAATGGATGTATTCAAAAACCAGTATGATTTGATCCAACGCACAAGGGAATCGTTATTTCGTTATTGCGAAACTTTGTCCCCTACAGATTATGTGAAAGAACTTGAAACCTTAGGCGGAGTTTCGATTCGCAGTCTACATTTGCATGTTGCCGATTGTTATCGAGTATGGTTGGGGGTTCGTGCCCTTGGTCAATCGCTTCCCAAAGTAAAGCCGGAATCCGTTGGCCATGTACAGGAAATGCGTGAAGTTTTTAAGAAAACGGATGCCCTGGTTCATGAATTTCTGAATGAATATAAAAACAAAGGGGATCCTGCCGTTCAAGCATCCTGGCAGAGCGGCAGCGTAGAGTTAACCGAATTATGGCTATTTACGCACTGCATCACCCACGAATTTCATCATAGAGGACAAATTGTCAAAATGGGCCGGCAACTCGGGTATATCCCGCCGAAAATGAACCTTGTTAAACCTTAGTAATTTCAAGGCGGGCATGATTGAATCGATAAGGAGGTGAATCTTTTGCGGAACGGAAGATCGTTAGATAACCCTTTTTTTGATCAATTAAAGATAACGAATGCCTTTAATATCTAAAATATCGAATGATCACTGGGAGAGTGGAGAGTATACAAGCGGTAACCATAGAAGATCAGCAGCATCAAGCGGTGCAAAAATATAAAGTCGTTCCCATCATGATTTCGTTGCTATTAAGCGGATTTATTGGGATGTTTAACGAGACGGCTTTAAACGTAGCGCTCAGCGATTTAATCAACCTGTTTCATATCACCGCCGCAACGGCCCAATGGCTGACGACGGGTTACTTACTGACCCTGGGCATATTGGTTCCGGTATCCGGGTTGTTTCTTCAATGGTTTACAACCAGACAATTGTTCACGGCTTCGCTCCTCTTGTCTTTACTCGGCACAGCGGTGGCGACCGTTGCCCCGGGATTTGAATTGCTCATGATGGCACGGGTGATTCAAGCTGCTGGCGTAGCGCTCATACTCCCGCTGATGTTTCACACCGTACTGGTCATTATTCCACCCGAGAAGAGGGGAGGAACCTACGGACTGATCGGGCTTGTCCTTGTAGTTGCTCCTGCTGTCGGACCTACCCTTTCCGGTCTGTTGATCGAGCATCTTAGCTTTAACTGGATTTTCGGATTGTCTCTTCCTGTTTTGGCGTTCTCTCTTTGGTTTGGAATGCGATATATGCAAAATATATCGATGATTACCAAGCCGAAAATAGATATCTATTCGCTTATCTTATCTACGCTTGGCTTCGGCGGGCTTGTATTTGCTTTAAGCGGCGCCGGGGAAGGAGAAGGAGGGCTTGGATCACCCAAGGTTGTGATTCCGTTGATTGTCGGCTTATTGGCGCTTTTGATATTTGCGGTACGTCAATTGCGAATGAAGCAGCCCATGATGGACTTGAGGGCATTCAAACAGCCCATGTTTACGATTGGCACTGTTAATCTTATGATTGCCGTCATGGTGATGATGGCAGCCATGCTTATGTTGCCCATGTATTTGATTAGAGGCCTCGGTCTGAACGCTTTTTCTGCCGGACTTATTTTGTTGCCCGGGGGGATCGTGAACGCGATCATGCAGCCGATTATGGGCAGATTATTCGATAAAATGGGGCCAAGATGGGTTGTTCCCGCAGGTTTGGCCTTGATATCCGTCGTGCTCTGGTTACTCTCAGGTATTACGACAACGACGACCATCACCCCAATCATTGCGCTTCATACCTTTTTGATGATCGGGATCTCCATGGTATGGATGCCTTCGCAGGCGAATGGTCTGAACCAATTGCCTCCTTCACTTTACCCGCACGGCAGCGCAATCATGAATACGGTCCAGCAGGTGGCGGGTGCGATCGGCACAGCGGTTGCGGTAAGTATCATGTCGGTGGGCATGAGCAGCTTTCTGAAGCAAACGACAGACCAGGCGGACCCAGCCGACGAGGCGCTTGCTTTGACAGCAGGCATACAGCATGTTTTTGAAATGGCGATTGTTGTTGCGATTGTAGGTTTTGTCATCTCTCTTTTCATGAAGCGTGTTCGTGTATCGGAGCAGAAATAACCCTCCATGCTTAGAAGCCGAATATTGAACGAATGAATCAATCAATATAAACAAGGAGGATTTGAAAAATGGACCATGCAAAGCATCTGGACGTAGCGATTATCGGAGGAGGACCGGCCGGTTTGAGCGCCGCTCTTATCCTGGGGCGCTCGAGAAAACGAGCTGCCGTCATTGACGAGGGCCGTCCACGCAATGCTGTCACTCGCGAGGCGCACGGATTTCTGACACGCGACGGGATTAGCCCGAGCGAATTCCGCGGGATTGCGAAAGAACAGTTAGGCAAATACCCGTCCGTGTCCCTTCTAGAAGATACGGTGGTGTCGATTGAAGGAGAGGACGGGCGCTTTCTTTTGAAGACGGCGCAAGGGGAGATGATCACCAGCCGCAAGCTGCTGTTTGCCGTCGGCATGAAGGACCGGCCGCTGAATATTCCGGGCCTGTCCGAGGTATACGGGAAAAGCGCGTTCGTCTGTCCCTATTGCGACGGTTGGGAATTAAAGGACGAGTCGCTGGTTGTCATCAGCAGAGGAGCCGCGCTTATGCACTTTGCTCCCCTTCTGTCGGGGTGGACGAAGCGGTTTGTCGTCTGCACGAACGGACCGGACGAGCTGAGCGAGGCCGAGCGTGAAGATCTGCGCAACCATCAAGTGCCGCTGTTCGATTCCCCCATTCGTTCGATCGATTCCAGCGCCGGAATGGTGAACCAAGTCGTGCTCGAAGACGGGACGACGCTTCCGTGTACGGGTATCTTCTTCAAATCGGAGCTGGTACCGGGATCGGACTTGCCGCAGTCGCTAGGCTGCCGCGTCTCGGATGCGGGCGTTGTATCGGTCGACGAATTCGGAAAAACGAGCGTTCCCGGCATTTACGCTGCGGGGGACGCGGCCTCGCAGGCGCATCAAGCGATTGCCGCAGCCGCTTCGGGAACCATGGCAGCGGCGTCGATCAACCATGAATTGAACAAAGAGGCTTGGCTGCGCGAATAGCAAGTCCAATACGGATGGATGGCTCCCCGCGGCTTTGCAGCCTTGCTGCTCGTCGCGGGATCAGCTCGTTAGGGGCGGAAATCTCAAGACGAACGCCGCGCCGCCGCCCGGCTCGTTATGGGCCGAAATGCGGCCGCGGCACCGCTCGACGATGGCGCGGGAAATGGCGAGGCCCAGCCCCGTCTCTCCGTTCTTTCCTTTGGCAAACCGCCCAAAAAGCTGGGATAATAACGGCTCGGGAATCCCTTCGCCGTCGTCGGTGATGCCGATGTCGACGATTCCTTCGGCGTCGGCGGAAGCCTTGATGCGAATCGTTTCCTTGGCATATCGGGCCGCGTTGCCCAGAATGTTGATGAGCGCTTGCAGCAGCTTCTCCCGATCCGCGTAAATCAATAGTTCTTGTTCGTTGTCGAGTCCGTTCAGCTCAATCTGCAAGCCGTTCTTGACGAGCAGCGGATTGATGCGCTCCAACGTCTCCGTGACTAATTCCCGGACCGGGACGCGGTCCATATGGAAGATCCCTTCTTCGCTTTCCAGCTTGGCGAGAAGAATCATTTCCGTCACGATTTTTTTCAGACGATCGCATTCCTTGACGATGACATCCAAACCTTTATCGGCATGATCCCCCGTAAAGATGCCGTCCTTGATGCCCTCGGCGTATCCCTGAATGGACATAAGCGGCGTCTTCAATTCATGCGAGGCATTTTGGAAAAACTGCTTCTGCGTATGCTGGTATTTCTCCAGTTCGCCGGCGAGGTCGTAGACGGCCTTCGCGACATCTCCGATCTCTCCTCCCGTTTCAATCAACCGGACTTCGGAGAAACGGCGCGTCTCCACCTTGCGCAATTCCTTCTTCAGATCCCCGAGCGGTTTGACGAGTCTCCTCGTGATGAGCATGCTCAGTAGAAAAGCGAAGATCCCTCCGACGGACAGGATGATCATCAACCGTTTAAACAAGGCGAGCTGCATCGCTTTGATCTTGCTTAGCGGCGTTGCCATCACGGCCGTCACACTTTGCCATTCCGGTTCGACGCCTTGGCTTGCCTTTATCGTTTCGACGATATATCGATCGTCTGTTCCTTGCCAGATTCCTCCCGAGCTGGGGATGCCTTTCACCGATAGGTCCATCAATGCCAGCGTTGCTTCGTCGGACAGCGTACTATAGACCACTTTCTCCCCGGGCGCGATCAGTACCGCGTCCGTGATCCCGGCAGCAGGGATCGTCTTGGCGATGGACAGCCCATCCGTTTCTTGCGTCGGTTTCTGCACCGGCATGACCGGTGATAGGTTCATCAGCACGCTGGCTTGATCCCGCATCTCTTTCCGTTGGTTGTCCACCAAATTATCGAGCAGCAGCGGATAAAACAGAACCGCCGTAATCGCCAAAATACATAGCAGCAGCAAGGCAAAAGAAAGATGAAGCCGATATATCATTTTCATCTTAGGGCCCCGTCCTTTCCGTTCGCAGCCGATAGCCGTGTCCCCATACGGTATCGACCGGAAGCTCTTTTATTTTTCTGCGCAGCCGCTTCACCAGATCGTCGATCGCCCGGTCGCTGCCGTAGTAGTCGTCTCCCCAAATTAAGATCAGCAGCTCGTCCCGGGTGAACGCTCGATTCGGCTGTTCGGACAACGTCTGCAGCAGTTTAAATTCCTTCAGCGTCATTTCGACTTCTTCCCCGCGCCAGAATACGCGCCGTTCCTCCAAGACGAGCCGCAGTTCGCCCACCTCGATCGCCGTATGCCCGGGCTGCGAAGGGACGGGATTCTCCAGGGCCTGCCGAATCGAGCCGACCCGGTGGAACAAACGGTTCACGCGCGCGACCAATTCTCTCGGGCTGAACGGCTTCGTCAAGTAATCGTCGCCGCCGAGCTCGATTCCGAGGATGCGGTCGACTTCTTCATCGCGGGCCGAGATCATGACGATCGGCACTTCCGCCTCCTTGCGGAATAGCCGGCACAGCTCGAAGCCGCTCATCCCCGGAAGCATAATGTCGAGAATCCACATGTCGGGCGGATCGTTCCTCCACAGCTCCAACGCGTCTTCCGCCGTCGACAGCGTCATCGTACGGTATCCTTCTTTATTCAAATAAGCCCCCACGATTTCCCGGATCTGGACATCGTCGTCGACTACGGCGATTTGATAGGACTTCATGGCCAACCTCCCAACCTTAACGAGATCGATTTTAACATAAAAGATTCGGCTACGGCCCGATTCCACACTTTTTACACACCGCTTCCAAATTTACTACCCGGATTGGTTTGTACACTATTCGAGGTAGAGCAGAACTGTTTCGCGCAGATCGTTTACCGGCTCCCGATTGGAGGTTTCTTCATGAAATTGCGCCGCCTGGCCCGCAGGGAGCTTCTGGCTGCCCTAGGTTTTCTGGCTCCGAGCCTGGCCGGATTTTCCGTCTTCTATCTCATACCGTTCGGCCAGAGCGTCCTGACCTCGTTCCTGGATCGAATGGGAGAAAGCTTCACGTTGTCCAACTACAAGGAATTGCTCCTCAGCTCCTCTTTTCAAAAAGCGGCGTCCAACACGTTCTGGTTCACCGCGATCAGCGTGCCGATCCTTGTCGCCGCATCGCTCATGCTGGCGTTGCTCTTAAATCAACGAGTATTCGTCCGCAACTGGCTTCGTACCGCCTATGTACTGCCGCTAGTTGTACCGGTCGCTTCGATCGTGCTTGTCTGGCAAATCTTGTTCGATTGGAACGGCGCATTAAACGCCGTTTTGCAGCATTTCGGCTTTGGCCGACACGACTGGATGAAGTCCGAATGGGCCGGCTTTGTGATCGTGCTGGTCTACGTATGGAAAAACATCGGATACAACGTCATCCTGTTCCTGGCCGGCTTGCAGAACATTCCGGATCAATATTATGAAATCGCCGATCTGGAAGGGGCTGGCCCCGTTCGCAAGCTGTTCGGAATTACGCTCGCCTATTTGACGCCGACGACGATTCTGGTCGTGCTCATGTCCATGCTGAATTCGTTCAAGGTGTTCCGCGAAACGTATCTCGTCGCCGGCGCTTACCCGCACGACCGCATCTATATGATGCAGCACTACATGAACAACATGTTTCTGTCCCTCGATATCCAGAAAGTTTCGTCAGCGGCGGTGTTGATGGCGGTTTGCATGATGGCGCTCGTGTTCATCCTGTTCCGCACGGAGCGGATGTTCCGCTCCTTTATGGAGTAAGCGCCAGATAACCTCACAAAGTGGGGCGTTTGCTTCGAAGAAAGAGGTGAATAACGCGATGAAGGAATGGGTCGCACCGCTGCTGCGCTCGTTGTTGCTGATCGCCATCGCCGTCCTGCTGCTGATGCCCGTCGTCTTGACCGTCGTCAGCTCCTTCATGACGGAGCGGGAAATTGGAGCGAATTACGGCATGCTGGGCAAAACCGACACGAGCGTATTCGTCAATCTCAAATGGATTCCCGACTGGGTGTCGTTCCAGCAATATGATCAAGTATTGATCGCGACGCCGAAGTTTTTGTACTTGTTCTGGAATTCCGTATCGCTGGTGGCTCCGATCATCATCGGACAAGCGTTGGTGGCAACGCTCGCCGCGTTCGCGTTCGGAAAGCTGGTCTTTCCGGGCAGGGACGGATTGTTCTTCCTTTATTTGATGACGATGCTGATGCCGTTTCAGGTGACGCTCGTGCCCAACTACTTGATGGCCGACCGGCTGGGCCTCCTGAATCATCCCGGCTCCATCATATGGCCCGGCGTGTTCGGCGCTTTCGGCGTCTTTCTGCTTCGGCAATTCATGCTCCACATCCATTCGGCTTATATCGAAGCGGCCAAAATGGACGGAGCGGGCTATGTGCGCATATTCGTATCGATTGCGCTGCCGATGGTGAAGCCGGGCATCGCCGCGCTTGTCGTGCTCCTGTTCGTCGACTATTGGAACATGGTCGAGCAGCCGCTTGTTTTTCTGCAGGATGCCGAGATGCAGCCGCTTTCGGTGTTCCTCTCCCGCATCCAGGAAGATGCGTTCGGCGTCTCGTTTGCGGTCGCGGTTGTGTATATGACGCCCATGGTGCTCCTGTTCTTAAGCGCCGAACGGTATTTTGTCGAAGGAATCCAGCTATCCGGCGTGAAAGGCTGAGCGAAAGGGGATGGGCCATATGGTACTGCGAAGACAACGGATTGCCGGCATTGCATTGGTTGCGTTCCTCCTCGTATTGGCGGGGTTGACGTTGTTCAGCCAAACGCTTCAAACCGCATTGCTGCCCAAAGTGGCGACAGCGAAGCCCGCGAAAAAAACGTTGGCTCATCGAATCGAAGGCAGCGGCGAGATCGCGCCGCGCCGGCAAATCGAGTTAAACAGCGAAAGCGGCTGGAAGATAGCGAAGGTACATGTCCGCGAGGACGAGCAAGTAAAGAAAGACCAGGTTCTCGTTACGTTCGACGGAACGGAGGCGCAGCAGCAGCTTCTCGATGCGGAAGACGAGCTGAAGAAACGGAATTTGAATCGGGAACTGCTGCAAGAGCAGTTCATGGACGCCCAGCGAACAGGAGACGAGGAGGTGATTCGCAAAGCGAAACGCGACCTGGAAATGGATCGGCTGGATCGGGACATGGCGACGCGGAGAATCGAAACGCTGCGCAAAGATCTGGCACGAAAACGTTCGTTGACAGCGCATGCGGACGGCAAAGTGTCGAATCTCCAAGCCCGCGAAGGCATGAGCATTCCCCAAGGCCAGCCGGTGCTGACGTTGGTGGAAGCCGGCGAGGGGTTCCAATTCACCTTCACGGTGGATAAAGATTCCGCCGATTTGTTGCGAAAGGGCGAGAAAGTGCCCGTTAACGTGAACGGGGATAAGCCGCGGCAGATGGAAGGAACGGTCGCCGAAATCAAGGATGCTTCCCCGGGGAGCGACGGCGGAGGATCGGCAGGCAAGCCTGACATGGGGAGCGGCAACCCGGACGGGAGCGCCAAGGCTCAAAAAACGATCGTCGTGTACCTATCGGGCGACGGTTTGCAGGGAGGTGAATCCGCCAGCATTTTCTTGGAAAAGCCGTTCAAAGAAAAGGGGCTTGTCATCGACAAAAAGTGGCTCAAAAAAGACGGAACCGGAAGCTACGTATTCGTCGTTCGCGAGAGGCGAAGCTCGCTCGGCAATACGTACACGGTTCAGAAAGCCTATTTGAACACAGGCAAGGGGAACGACGAGGAGATCGTCGTACTCGGAGGCGTTTATCCGGATGATGACATTGTGACGGAGGCGAGCGCGCCTCTGCAGGAAGGCAACCGGGTTCGATTAAATTGAGAGGATGATTCTTTTGAAAAAAATAGGATTCTTCATGATGCTGTCCATTGTTCTGATATTATCCGCCTGTTCCGGCGCCGGGGAAGGCGAATTCAAGGGCGATCCCATAGGCGATTCCAAAGGCGAGGCGAAGGGCGGCAAGACAACCGTCGTCGTATCCGTCATGATGAAAGACCGTTTCTTGGAAACCGCGGCGCGGGAATTCGAGAACAAGCATCCGGACATTCATATCGACATTAAAGAATACAAAGCGTCGGCGGATAGCGGAGAAGGCGGCATGATGGAGGCCATCTCGCTGGCAGACGTGGAGAAGTACGTGCAATCGGTGACGACGCAGGTCATCTCCGGCAAAGGGGCCGATCTGATTCTCATGAACGAATTGCCCCAGGACAAATTCGTCGCCAAAAAACTGCTGGTCAACCTGAACGATCTGCTGTCCAAAGACGGCTCGTTCGATCGAAACGCGCTCTATGCCAATATTTTGGAGGCGTCCCAAGACGGGGCTGGCCTGTATGCCATACCGCTCTCCTTTTCGCTCTCCCTGTTTCAGGGAGATGCCGAGCTATTGAAGAAGGCGAATATTTCGGTCGACAAAAATGAATCGTGGACCTGGAGCCAATTTAAGGATGTCGCCAAAAAATTGAAGCAACAAGGCGATTCCGAAAAGTTGATTAACCTGGCTCCCACGCAGCTGCTCTTCGATTTTATCGAGGACCATTACGCCGAACTCGTCGGGCAGGGCAAGCCGAATTTCGACTCGGATCTATTCCGCAATATGATGAAGGAAATCAAGTCGATGTATGACGAAGGCCTGCTCAGCGACGGATTATCGTTCGGTGACTTCAATGCGGCATTTCAAATAGCGAACATCTTCAGCCCTCAGCAAGTCATGATGATCCCAAAGGGACTGGAATTTTACCAGAAGCCGAGCGCGAGCGGGAAAAAGAACGGTGCGCCGTTCAAGTCCAGTTACAGCTTGGGGATCAACAGCAAATCCGACGTTCAATCGGAAGCTTGGGAATTCATCAAGTTTTTGCTTTCCGATGACATGCAAGCTTCGCCGGAACTCTTTGGAATACCGATGAATAGAGGCGTCGCCGAAAAGAAATTTGGCGAAGCGCTGCAAAAGATCGAGAACGGAACGCTGGAAACGATGGCGCCGAAAGACACGCTGCCGGATGGCGGAACGGCGAAAAAACGGATGACTGAGATAGAGAAGCTGATCTCGGAAGTGAACGTCCGGGTATCCAGCGATATGAAGGTGCTGACGATCGCCAGGGAGGAGTTCGATAGCTACATGAGCGGGCAAAAGTCCGCGGAAGAAGTCAGCAAGCTGATCCAGAACCGCGTGAAGACGTATTTGAATGAGTAACGAAAGAGCAGTAGCGACGAGGCTCAGCGGATTGTGCCTAAACGGCAAATCCCTGAGCCTTCTTTTATAGACCGCGCCATAACAAGGTTCTGTAATTTATCGAAACGGATTCCGTTTGTTCTGCAACGCACGAATCGTAGCCGTGATTCCTTCCTCGAATGGAGTCGCCTTTGCCGGTCCGATCAAACGCTCATATTTGTCTCCGCTCAAGACGAGCGGCTCTTCGGTCAAGTAAAGCATCTCTACGATTTCCTTCATGACCGGTACGGACATGCCAAGCAGAGATAGCCCTATTCTTCCCAGCGGAAAGACCGGTTTGGCGCTTTTGCTTGCCTGCCGGGCTATCCGAACGATTTCTTTGCCTGAGATTAATCCCGCACCCGGAATATGCCAATTCTGCCCGTAAGCCTTGTCCCTGCCGGCCAGCTCCGCAATCATGTACGCCGCGTCCGGCAAGTAAATATACTCCCTCGGCACGCGCATATTGCCAATGAAAAACGCCATCTTGCAGGCTGCAATCGATTCGAGCGTAGAGCCGAGATAAGAAGCCTCATTAGCCGTCGGACCGTAGTAATCGGGCAGACGGGCGATCAAGACCTTGGCCCGGCTCCATTTCCCATCGAACAACATCTTCTCGTAAGCGAGTCTTGTCTTGCCCTTCCTCGTGTGAGGCTGCTTCGGATGCTCCTCGGTCGCCCGGTCCATCCGTCTTCTTCCATAGGGGTAGATCCCATCGATGACGACGACTTTTAAGCTCAGGCGATCCGCCGCTTCCATAACGGATTCTCCCAGTGGGATGAGCTTGGTTGCCATCTCGTGATACAGCACGTTCGCGCAATGGAACATGACGTCTGCGCCTTCCGAAGCGGCAGCGATGCTATCGGGTTTGAACGCATCGCCTATGGCGATTGTCAAATGCTCAGGTTCGCCTAACCTGCTCCTTAGCTGCTCCAGCTTCTGCCGAGATCGTCCGAAGGCCACCGTTCGTATGCCTCGCTTGACCAGCTCCTCCGTAACGGCAGCGCCGGTTCCTCCCGTTGCTCCTATAACCAATGCTTTTTGCATGGCAATCACCTCATGAAAGGAAATGTTATTGACCAATCACTAATATGAAAACAATATAACACGCTGTTATTGATTGGTCAATCACAAAACCTCAGATCGGGAAGTTGGGGATGATCATGGGCGTGGTGAAGGGGAAGCGACAATATGATGGCCAAGGCGGCACGGCATCGTGAAATTCCGCCTTGGCTTTTTCCGGGTTCGCCTAATTTACGAACAAGAAGTTACTTCTGCGCGATCTGAATGAGGTTGCCGCAAGTATCGTCGAAGACAGCGATGGTAAGTTCGCCCATTTTGGTCGGTTCCATCGTGAACTTTACGCCGTTTTCCAATAAACGTTTATACTCTGCATGAATATCCGCAACGCCAAACATCGTTGCCGGGATGCCATCGGCAAATATCTTCTGTTGATACTCTTTGGCGGCAGGATGGTCATTCGGTTCGAGCAACAGCTCGGTACCGTCTTGCTCGTCGGGAGAAACAAGCGTGATCCACCTAAATTCTCCGACGGGAACGTCATGTTTTTTTACAAACCCCAGCTTTTCTGCATAAAACGCCAGCGCCTTGTCTTGATCTTGAACGAATATGCTGGTGACTATGATTTTCATTGTGTTTTTGCCTCCTTTGATATTTTAGTCATTCAAGAAAATTACTCGACCCATCCTTTCAGCAAGTTTTTGAGCGGTTCGTTGTTGAAGATCACCACTCGATATTTTCCTTTTTTCTCGGATGTTACGAGCCCTGCCTCTTCCAATACGGAAAGATGTTTAGCGATCGCCTGTCGCGTAATGGAGAGGTCGTGCTTCGTAATGAGTCGGACCGTAAGCTCATACAACGTCTGCTCGTTGCGTTCGGACAGTTCGTCTAAAATAAGCCGCCGAGTCGAATCGCCAAGTGCTTTGAATATAGCGTCTTTGTCCCCGTTCATATCTCGATTATAAGCAACCCCGTGGTTGCTTGTCAAGGATGAGCAACTGAAAAGTTGCGTGACAATGCATCACTTACGAAAGCCTGACTTCCCATAGGATGTCGCTTGCTTCCCTACATTTCATACTTTGGTAACAAATATAGCACGAAGTAGTCATCAGTTTCCTGGTACTCCCTTGCTAAAATGTACGATGTAACGTCAAGCGGATGAGAGGGAGGTGCTTCATGCCTGCTCGAATCAAAATCATTTCATGCATCAGCATTATCCTCTTGCTGATCATGATATCCTTGCTTTTCATCCGGATGACTGTGCGGCCTCCCGGGAATACAAGGGTGATTCTGGACCATTCCTTGCAGATGGTCATTACTCCGCCTTGCTTTAACTCGGCAAAAGTCACGAACAATATAACGGACTCCAAGCTCTCGCGGGCTATGAAGCTGCAGTACAAGCCGGATTCGACCTGCACGGAAGAGTCGCTGGCTGGTTTGAAGATGACATTGCTCCAGGTTCTCATGGAAAAGATCGGAGTAAAAAAGGGGGCATGGGATTGGTGAACAGAAAGCTACATAAGGCATTATCGGTATTGATAATGATTGCGGCGGTTCTGATCCTGTTGTCGGGTTGCTCGTATTTTGACATGAAATCCGCTCATGGCGATGTCCCGGACATTATTGACGTAAACATCGAGACTAGCCCGGATCAACTCTTACCGAATCAGCCGGTCACGATTAGCGCGATCATTTCACAGGGAGGGGATGCGGTCAACGATGCCAACAAGGTCGAATTTGAAGTATGGAAGCGGGGGGAGAAAAATCACGAAAAACGGAAGGGGAAGCATCAGGGAGAGGGCAAATACAGCATAGAAAGAACGTTCCCTTCGGACGGCATTTATTATGTTATCGCACATGTATCTGCCCGCGATATGCATAACATGCCGCGCCGCCAATTGATTGTCGGCACCGTTTCAGATGATGAGATCGCACAGGCGAATGCCAAACCGGATCAGAGTACGTATATGCATTGATGTTTCTTATCTAATCATATTTTTCGGGGTAAAGGAGGAAGGATAATGAGAATAAGATTGATTTTATTTACGATCTCTATCGTAACCGTTCTAGCATTGGCCGCATGCGGAGGCCATTCGAGTCGGCAGAAGCAAGATGGCCCAACCGCCACGACGGATTCAGATTCATCCATGACCAGCACCTTGTATAAGCAAAATTGTTTGTCTTGCCATGCCGCCGATCTAAGCGGGAAAGTCGGTCCGAACTTGAAAACCATCGGGTCAAGGCTGTCCAAGGAAGAGATCGCGGAGAAAATAACCAAGGGAACCGGCGGAATGCCTTCCTTTCAAAAACGTTTATCCGCGGAGGACATTGATGCAATCGCATCCTGGCTGGCCGACAAGAAGTAAGAGGAGGGTATGACTTTGATTCAAACCAGAAATGGGTTCATTCTTGCAGCATTCCTTGTTTGCGTTCTGCTCATCGCTGCTTGCGGGGATGGCAAGCCGAACAAGCTCCAGTATCAACTCGAATCTTTTCAATACACGGATCAGGAAGGAAATCCGAAAACTCTTTCGGATCTGAAGGGCAAGGTTTGGGTAGCCGATTTTATGTTTACGCACTGCACCACCGTATGTCCCTTGTTGACCGCCAATATGGCGGAGCTGCAGCAGGAACTGAAAGACGCGGGAATCGAGGCTGAGCTTGTCTCGTTTTCCGTCGACCCGGAGAATGATCATCCTGAAGCGATCAAAACCTATATGAGTAAGTTCAGCGATGACCTCACGAACTGGCATGGGCTTACGGGGTATTCGTTCGATGACATCCAAAGCTATGGCCGTAATAATTTCAAAATGGCGATACAGAAAGATACGGCTTCCGGACAAGTGATCCATGGCACCTCATTCTTTCTAGTTGACCAGACGGGAACCGTCGTTACCTCCTATGATGGTCAGGAGCCACCGTTCGATAAGATCAAAAAAGACATAAAAGCTTTGAAGCGCTAAACTGCATCTGCACATGATTGATCGGAATTGAAACCATGAACGGGAATAGGAGAGGGAACTATGGTTATTCCGGGAGGGATAGGGACAAGACGTGAGATCCACAACCCGGTATTGCTCGATTGGATCCGTAAACGCCATGAAGAGGTTCAATGGACGACTTCCGTTTGTACAGGGGCTTTGCTGCTGGCCAAGGCCGGACTGCTTGACGCAAACGCGCGACAACGCATTGGGCAAGCCTTGAAAGGATGAGAAACGGATATCCCGAAGTAACCGTCGTCGAAGGTGTGTAGTTTGTGGACGAGGGTCGAACTCGCATGAGAGAAAGAGCAAGCAGTCAAGGTTTAAACTTTATGCTGATTTTAACGGTTCGGCCGACCGGTTTCCTTTCGAGCAGCCCTTAAAGCGGTCCGCGTTCAAAATTTACTTTAATGTTCCCCCAAGCCAGCCATCCGGCTGGCTTTTACATTTTTCCTATTTAGGTTGTCGGACCTCCGAAACCGCGCCTGGCTTTGATACAGGGCATCAATCGGAAAGGCTCTCAAGTCTGCAAGGTAGGTACAATTGCGGTTTCAACCGTACAGTTTTCCCGCAATCCGCCGACTCGCGATTTCTGCCCCGGATATCGGACAATTCGTACGATAAACGACCAAGTTGTACCTATCTTGGGAATGGTGCCCTGATCTACAATCGTTGTACGGTAAGCGCTCTCATAACTGATAGTCCCAGGGAAAGGAGGTTGCGAAGAGAGCGCGCCAGACCGTCTCTCGCGGTCGAAGGACTTTTCTGCATAAGGGCAAGACCACTTTTCATTCAAAGGGGTTGCAGAAATTGAACCATCATTCACACCGGCGTCGCAAGGGTTGGATCGGACTGCTGCTCGCGATCATCGTCGTTGCGCAGATCGGATTCGTCGGCCCGAGGCCGAACGTAGCGGCGGCAGCCGACAACGGACTGGCCTTGAAGCCGTACATGGGTTGGAGCAGCTATAGTCTGCAGGTGTACGACGGCCAAGCCGGCAATTGGATCTCCGAAGCGAAAATCAAGAAGATGTCTGACGCCATGCACGAGAAGCTGCAAGCTCACGGCTATAACTATATCAATATCGATGCGGGCTGGAACGGCAGCATGGACGGCTACGGCCGACCGATCCCGAGCGCGCAGCTGTATCCCGGCGGATTCGAGAATCTCGTCGACTACGTGCACCGCAACGGGCAGAAGCTCGGGATCTATCTCATTCCGGGCGTATCCCCGGCCGCGGTCGAGCGGAACCTCCCGATCTACGATCCTTCGGGGCCGTCCGGCTGCACGATTGGGGACATTGTTGTCAAGCCGTACAAATATGCGGATTACTGGAATCTCGGATACAAGATCGACTTCAGCAACCCCTGCGCGCAGAAATATATCGATTCGATCGCCGATCTCATCGCTTCATGGGGCGTCGACTTCGTCAAATTCGATAGCGTGACGCCCGGCTCCGGGCATAACGACACCTCCATCGACGCCCGCGACGACGTCAAGGCATGGTCTCAGGCGCTGAGCAAGCATCGTATCTGGTTCGAGCTCAGCTGGGCGCTCGATCACAATTACGCGGATTATTGGAAGCAGTACGCCAACGGCTGGCGCGTGGACTGGGATGTGGAAGCGTACGACCGCAACGTCGGGATGACGCAATGGAGCAATATCGCCAGGCTGTTCCCGGACGCGGCGCTGTGGTGGCGCGATGCCGGCCCCGGGGGATGGAACGACTTCGACTCTCTCAACGTCGGCAACGGCGCGACCTCCGGGCTGACCAAGGACGAGCGCCAGACGGCCATGACGCTGTGGGCCGCCTCGTCCGCGCAGCTCTACACCGGCGACGACCTGTCCAATCTGGACGCGTACGGTCTCAGTCTGCTGACCAACGACGAAGTCATCGCCGTCCAACAGGCCGGCCATCCGGTGCATCCCGTGTCGACGGCGACCGACCAGCAAGCTTGGTATGCCAACAACGGCGACGGGACGTACACGGTAGCCTTGTTCAACCTCGGCAGCAAAGGCGCGACGGTCGGCGTCAACTGGCGGGATATCGGGTTGGACGGATCCGCCTCCGTACGCGATCTGTGGAGCCACGAGGAGCTCGGTACCTATGATGCCGGCATCGCGCCCGTCTACCTGGAGCCGCATGCTTCCCGGCTGTTCAAGGTTACGGCCAAGAGCGGCACGTCCGCGGTCAACGACGACGACACCGGCATGAGATACGCCGGAACGTGGACGCGCAATGGCGGCAACGAGCTGGTGCGGGACGCGCAGGACCTGACTGTCCTCGTCGCGGATTCGTCGCCGGCAGGCGCTTCGCAACAGACCGCCGAAGGGACGGTCAGCGACAATCAGGCGCAGCCGGACGCGTTGGCCGCGGATGCCGCGGATCCCGCCGCGGTCTCCCATACCGTCCTGATTAACGACAACGATCCGGCGATCCAATATGCCAACCGCTGGGGCTACAGCAGCGGACGCTCGTTCGGCGACTACATGGGCGACGTCCACTACGGAGAGCCCGACAACGGCACGCAGCCGGAGGCTTCGTATACGTTCAGCGGCATGGGCATCGAGGTGCTGGTCGAAATGAGCCCCAGCAGCGGCAAGTTGGACGTCTATGTCGACGGCGAATTCAAGGAGACAGTCGACGCCGAAAGCCCGACGCAGGCGGGCCAATATGCCGTGTACGGCATCTCGGGCCTGGATCAAGGGCCGCACACGATCAAGATCGCGCGGAACGACGGCGGCCAGTACTACTTCTTGCTCGACGCCTTCAAGGTGACGACGGACACGCTGCTTGGAACGCCTTCGTCGAACAGCTTCAACAAGGATCAACCTGTGGACGTCGCGACGCCGCTCCCGTTCGGCTCCGCATCGCTCGCCGGCATCAAGAACGGCGCGGCGGCGCTGCAGCTTGGCACCGACTATGCGGTCAGCGACAACGTCGTGTCGATCAAGTCGGACTACCTGATGCGGCAGCCATCCGGCCAGTCGGCCGAGTTGACGTTCGAATTTGCCGGAGGCGATACGCAGCGGCTGACCTTGGCGATCTCAGGAACGTCGATCGACCCGACGGCCGCCAGCTTCGACAAGCGTCCGTCGGCCCAGTCCGATCTCGCGGTGAAGCTGACCCTCCCCGACGGCAACAGTCTGACCGGCATTAAAAACGGGGACGGCAGCCTGAAGGAAGGCGAAGATTATGCCGTAGCCGGCGACGTCGTCCATATTCTGAAGGCGTATCTAGCGAGCCTCCCGATCGGAGTGACGACGTTGACGTTCGAGTTCGCCCGCAGCGACGCGCGGACGCTTGCCGTCACGGTGAGCAATTCGTCCTCGCCGGGGCGCTACGCGATGGTCAACGACGACGATCCCGCCATCCGGTACACCGGGGCATGGAACCGCAGCAGCGGCCGCAACTTCGGGGATTACAAAGACGATGTGCATTGGGTCGAGAACAACGGGGACTTTTTCACGTATACGTTCCAGGGGACGGGCATCGACTTATTAACCGAAGTCGATCAGGGCCAAGGGAATATCGAGGTCTATATCGACGACGCGAGCCAAGGCTTGTTCAGCACCTATGAGGCGAATGCCCACAACAAGCCGCTACAGACTGTCTTCTCCATCTCCGGGCTCGCGAACGGTCTCCATACGATCAAAGCGGTAAAGCGATCTGGCCAATTCATGCTGCTGGACGCGCTGCGGGTGCAGCTCCCTGATCTGCTCGACGTCTCTTCGGTCGACTACGACAAGGCCGCTGCCGGGCAGACGGGCTTAAGCGTGAACGTGCTCGCCAGCATCGATAGCTTGACCGGCATCTCGAACGGCGCGAACGCGCTCGTCCGCGACGCGGACTATACGGTCGAAGGCGGCCGGGTTACGATCCTGCCGGCCTATCTGGCGGCGCAGCCGGTCGGCACGACGAAGCTGACGTTCAGCTTCGCAGGCGACTATGGCGACGATGTGCACGCATCTGCGGAGAACGGCGCGTTCTTCCAGTACACGTTCAAGGGCACCGGCGTGGAGCTGCTGTTTCCGACCGGCCCTAGGCAAGGCAATATGGACGTCTATATCGACGGACAGCTGAGACAGACCGTCAGCGCCTACGCGGCGGCTCGCAATGCGCAGCAGCAGCTGTTCGCGATCAGCGGTCTGACCGACGGCACGCATACGATCAAGGTCGTCAAAGCGTCGGGCGAGCTGATGCTCGTGGACGCGCTCCGATTCGCCGTGCCGGTATCCGCAAGCGGGCCGGATCCCGGCTCCCCGGGCGACGGTGGCGGCGGCGGTGGGGGCGGTAATGGCGGTGGCGGCAGCGGAACCGTCGATACGACGCCGATCGTCACCGTTAAGCGGACGCAGCAGCCAGATGGAACCTTCAAAGACGAGGCGAAGCTCACGGGCGACATCGCAAAAGCGCTGATCGACCGGCAGCAAGCGTCCGGCTCGAAAGCGATCGTCGTCGCCATCCCGGATGCGAAGGACGAGGCCTCGTTGGCCAGCGTGACGCTGGACCAAGACGCGGTCGGCCGGATCGCCCGCAGCGGGCTCGATCTGGACCTCGATACGGCCAACGTGAAGATCCATATCCCGAACGCCTCCCTCCAAGGACTGGACGGCGACGTGATCTTCAAGCTCGTGCCGGTCAGATCGACGGAGCGAGGGGCGCAGATCGCGCAGCGCGCGAACGGGACGACGATCGTCACCGCGGCGACGGGCGGCGCCAAGGTCGCGCTGAACGGACGGCCGATAGAGATCGAGACGAACCTGCAGAATCGCGAAGTGACGCTCATGCTTCCGCTGCAAGGCGGCAATCCGAGCGCAGCTGAGCTCGGACGGCTCGGCGTCTACATCGAGCACGGCGACGGCACGAAGGAATTCAAGAGAGGAAGCGTCGCGGCATTCGGCGACAGCGTTGGTCTCCGGTTCACGACTTCCAAGTTCAGCACGTTCGCGCTCGTCAAAGCGGCCGATACGTCCGCCGCCGCGCATGCCGCCTATATCCAAGGCTTCGAAGGCGGACTGTTCAAGCCGGAGAAAGTCATCACCCGCGCCGAGATGGCGACGATCCTGTCCCGTGTCGCCACGCGCGATGGCGGCGGATCGCCCCGCACATACAGCGACGTTAAGCCGGGGCACTGGGCAGCGGAAGCGATCGCCCAGGCGACGGTCATGGGACTGATGAACGGCTTTGCCGACGGCACGTCCAAGCCGGAGCAGCCGATCACCCGCGCCGAGATGGCGGTCCTCGCCGTACGCGTCACGGCAGCTTCGTCGGCGCCGGGCGAAGGCTTCAAGGACACGATCGGCAGTTGGGCGGAGAACGAGATCCGAACCGCGCAAGGCGCAGACTACCTTAAAGGCTACGAAGACGGCACATTCCGGCCGAATGATTCGTTGACACGGGCCGAAGCGGTCGTCATCCTTAACCGGACGTTAAGCCGAGGGCCGCTCAACGGCCTCGAGCAGTCACCGTGGCGGGACGTTCCAAGCAGCCACTGGGCCGTTCGCGACATCCTCGAAGCCTCGGTCGACCACAACTTCGCGCCGGCCGATAGCGGCGGAGAGCAACAGACCCCTTAATCTCGGATTGGCACGCGAAGAAGCCGAAACGTCTCCTCACCCGGAGCGTTTCGGCTTCTTGCTTTCCCGCACGCATCCAGCTCGATCAAGGCCGCCCCGACGGCATCGCCCGCCCCGGATTTTATACGCTTCTAGTCCATGTCACGCTCTCGAGCGCATCGGAATTAAAATTAGTACCAAATTCATTTAATCCATTCCATTTTATTGATTGCGGTTGCGAGTATCATTATTTACATGACATAAAAAAAGGGATGATCAAATTGAAAGCGGTTTTAGACAACGAAGACCCTATCCAAATGAGCCGAAAAATCCTCCGAAAAAATGGCTTCTTACATGCCTTAAAAAGAGATTATCTGCTGTATGGACTCTTACTGCTGCCAATCGCGTATTTGATCATCTTTAAATATGCTCCCATATACGGCATTTTAATGGCGTTTCAAGATTACAACATCTTTCAGGGAATCGGCGGGAGCGAGTGGGTTGGGCTTGACGTCTTCAAATTCATTTTTCACCAAAATAGCTTTTACCGTGCGCTTACCAATACACTTGTTCTAAACCTTCTGGATCTGGTAGCGGGTTTCCCGGCACCGATCATACTGGCCATTTTGTTGTTTGAAATCCGGTATGTGAAATTTAAAAAAGCGACCCAAACGGTTCTGTATTTGCCGCACTTCTTGTCGTGGATCATTATCGGAGGCATGGTGTATCTGATTTTTTCCTCACACGGCATGGCGAATAGCTTGTTAAACGGCCTTGGTTTGGGCAGTATCGAGTTTCTTTCTCAAAAAACGAACTGGCTGGTCATGTATGTCATTGTTGGGATCTGGCAAAATGCGGGATGGGGTACAATCCTATATTTAGCCGCAATGACGGGGATCAATAGGGAGCTATTCGAGGCGTCAGATATCGATGGATGCAGCAGACTTCGTAAGATCTGGCATATTACTTTGCCCGGAATTAAGCATACCATTATTATTTTGCTGATTCTCCAAATCGGCAGGATGGTCTCGATCGGATTTGATCGGCCATTTGTGATGGGAAATTCACTGGTAAGCGAATACTCCGATGTCATCAGTACGTTTGTATACCGGGTAGGCATTGGTTCCGGGGATTTTTCGCAGGCTACGGCAGTCGGGCTATTTCAGTCTGTGGTAGGGTTGATATTTTTAGTGACAGCCAATTATATCGCTAAGAAAGTCGGCGAGCAGGGAATTTGGTAAGGAGGGTGAGACTGTTGAGCAGCAAACGAAAAACGAATGCGGCAGATATCGTGATGGTCGTATTTCTTACTGGCGTAGCGATTACTTGTCTGGTTCCATTTTTATATATGATTGCTCTTTCGCTAAGCTCGAATAATGCGATTATTTCGCAGAAGGTTAGTCTTTGGCCGGTAGAATTCACACTTGAAACCTATAAAACGATCTTAAGCGATACCGAAATGATTTATACGCTGGGCTACACGATCGTGCTTACCGTTTTGTATACATTCGCTTGCATGTTCTTAACGATCTGTGCAGCGTATCCGCTTACAAAGAAAAGATTAAAAGGAAGAAACACGATCTTAACTCTGATGATCTTTACCATGTATTTTGGCGGAGGTTTAATACCTACCTACATTCTGGTAAAGAACCTGGCATTGACAAATACGATGATGGGCTTGATTTTGCCTGGTGCGATGAGCGTTTTCAATATGATTATTCTCAAAACCTTCTTTACAGAGCTTCCGGAAAACCTGGAAGAATCGGCAGCTATCGATGGCTGCAACGATCTGGGGATCCTTGTACGAATTGTGCTTCCGTTATCTTTGCCTGCGATCGCAACGTTAAGCCTCTTTTACGCGGTGGACAGATGGAACGGTTTCCAGGACGCGCTTTTTTATATTACCGATAAGCATCTGTTTCCGATTCAATTGAAACTGTACCAAATCATTTCGGCCAATCAACAGTTAGATACCCAGCAAGGCGAGGGCAGCGTCGGAGCTTATATTGTTCCCGAGTCGCTGAAAGCTGCAAGCGTCATGTTTGCAACCGTTCCCATCCTACTTGTTTACCCTAAACTTCAAAAATATTTTGTTGATGGCGTCATGACGGGGGCCATTAAGGGGTGATATCCCGGGCGATCCCTGCAGAAAGGGGGGTGAATTCTCTGCCGATCAGGCAGGAAAAGAAAAAGAAGCGACTCCACTCCGGAGAGGCGCTCAAACGGATGGCAGCAAATCTTTAACATGACTATTTGAAGAAGGAAGGGTTAACATGAAAGTGAAAAAAATGTTGGTTCCATTGTCGGCTTTGACGTTATTGACAAGTGTATTGGCAGCGTGCTCGAACTCCAACCATGAGGCAAAAGAAAGCGGGCCATCTTCATCGTCTACGTCAACGTCAACATCGTCGACAGAGAAAAAGCCTTCGGGTTCGCCGGTTACCCTGACTGTGGAAATATTTGATAGAGGCATACAGGGGCAGCCGGACTTGAACAACAATACTTGGACCAGATACATCAATGAACATTTCGGAAAGCCGAACAATGCGGTCGTGAAATTCGTTCCGGTCCCCAGATCGCAGGAAGTGGACAAGCTCAATGTACTGATGGCATCTGGCGAGGCACCGGATATCTCGTTTACTTATGACAACACGACCGTTTACAGGTACGCTAAAATGAACGGCATTATGCAATTGAATGATTTGATGGCTGAGCACGGCAAGGACTTAACGAATTATTTGGGGGAAAAAGTTCTTTCTTATGGCGTTTATAACGGGAAACAGATGGCGATACCCGCCAAAAGGACTTCCCTGGCCTGGGGCGGCATGTTTATCAGAAAGGATTGGCTCGATAAATTGGGGCTGCCGCTTCCGACAACCCGAGATGAATTATATAATGCTTTAGTTGCATTCAGAGATAAAAATCCCGGAGGCGTCGATGGAGTGATCCCTTGGGGATTGGCAGCAACCGGTATGAACTACGGAACCGGAAATTTAGTTGACTCTTTCTGGAAAGCGCAGTCGGAGGAAGAATTCGTTACGGGTACGGGATGGCTGAGACCCGGAAACAAGGAAGCGATGAAATATCTCAACAAGCTCTATAATGAAAAATTAATCAGCCCTGATTTTGCCTTGGATAAAACGGCCAAGCAAGTGGATGCAGACGTTACAAACGGCAAAGTCGGATTCTTCAGCGCCAACTGGGACTATCCGTTAAGGCAAAATATCAGCGAACCCTTAAAAGCGAATGTGCCTGAAGCAAATTATGTTCCGATCGACACGTTTAAGAATGATGAAGGAAAGTACAAGAAAATCGCGTACAACGAAAACGGAATCAATATCATCATCCCCAAGAGCAGTAAAAATGCGGAACTGGCCATTAAATATCTCAACTGGATGTCCAGCCCCGACGTCTTATTCTTCCTGCAATACGGGGAGGAAGGGGTGAACCACAAGATGAATGCGAATGGGATTCCGGAGGTAATCAACCAAACAGGGGACAATATGCAAACCAGCTATTTGAATCTTGATTATACCTTGGTTGTAAATGGCGTGGAGCTTGGCGACCCGGAGAAGAATATCAAAGCTTTGGCTGCGACGGCTCCCGGATTGGAAGAGGTTGCAGAACAATCGTACAAAATCAATACGACGGACACCTACACAGGCTTCTACTTTGATACGCCAAATGAGGCCAACATTAAGTTTGGGAAAACGCTTGGCGATTTGAACAAGCAAATGACGGATAAGCTGATTTCCTGCAAGCCTGCAGAATTCGACAATTTGTATGATAAGATGGTTGCGGAGTATATGGCGGCAGGCGGGCAGGCCGTTGCGGATGAAAGCATAAAAATTTACAAAGCGATGCAAGCGAATAAAAAGTGAAAATGAGATAGGCATATAGGCCGTTGATCCGATCAGCGGTCTATATCAATTTAACAGTGATCAAGGGGGTTCTTATGTATAGCGTTATTATTGTAGATGATGAACCTTGGGCCATAAAAGGAATACGGAATGTATTTGACTGGAAGAAGTACGGTTTCGAAATAACGGGTCAATTTACGAGCGCCCATCAGGCATTCGAGTTTATATGCGAGGAGAGTCCCGATCTGGTTTTTACGGATATCAGAATGCCTGAAATTTCCGGTCTCGACCTGATCGGGATGACCAAAAAAAAGGGATTGGATGTCGAGTTTGTGATTGTAAGCGGTTTCTCGGAATTCGCCTATGCGCAGGAGGCTTTAAGATATGGCGCGCTGGATTATTTCCTAAAGCCCATCGATATTGAAATGGCAGATCCCTTAATCGAAAAGCTGGCCTTGCACTTTTCCAAAAAGAGAAGTATTCGAAATAACTTCATTATAGAGGCGTTAACCTCAACGGATAAAAATGAACGAAAGCATTTAACGCAGCTTTTCGATGTTTCATCCAACGATTACTTTCGCGTGCTGATCATTTATTCGAATAGCGAGAAAACGGGTGAACGAAAGTTATTCGGTATGAAACATACAGTGGAAGTTGAACTTGGATCAAAAAAGACGCTGTATATTCTCAAAAGCGACAATAGAACGGATTTGGAAGATCGATTGGATGCGGCGGCTTTCACTGGTTCAGACATCAAAGCGGTAGGAATCAGCAGCATTTCGAATCGTTGCGAACATATTCCGAAGCTGATCAAAGAATCGGATCTCGCGGCGTCAAAAGTATTTTTGCATGAAGAAAACGGTATATTTTGGTACGAGCAAAAGATCAATCGGGTGAAGCCGTTCATCGATGAAATCTCTTCGATGATCCAGGAGAAGAAGTTTGAAGAAATGGATGACGTCATGTCGGGACTCCTGATCTTCTTCAAACATCATCATCTAGGCATGGGAGAGGTGGTTTATTTATGGAATCAAGTGGTCAGCGTATTGCTGGGCACCTTTTACGAAGAACTGAGGGACATGGAGCTTGATTTCCTGAATTACGCCGAACTGAAAGAGCGATTTGAGAATTTCGATTCATTATGCAGCTTCTTGCATGATGTTTTTACCTATATCAAGGAGCTGAACAACCAGCTTAGCAATGATGGCGATATCAACTCTTATTTTACCCAGATGGTCAAATACATCGATCAGAATTACCAGAGCAAGCTATATCTAAAAGATCTATCCGTAAAGTTCTTTATCAACCAAGTCTATTGCTGCCAACTGTTCAAAAAAAATCTGGGCAAAACCTTTTCGGAATATATCACGGATTTGAGGATCAAAAAAGCTTGCGGGTTATTGAAAAATACAGAACTGTCTATTGAAGAGATTGCCGCAAAAGTAGGATATGTGGATTACTATTATTTCAATAAAGTATTTAAGAAACAATGCGGGATAACGCCTTCGAGATTCAGAAAAAGTTGATCATCGGAGTGGAGAATGTGCAGATTAGCAGACTGAAACTGAAGCATCAGATCTTACTCATCTTTCTATTTGCCATTATTATTTTTACAACCATGGAGTGCTTTTTTTATTTCAGTTTTTATAATCTGACGCAGAAAAGAGCCGCCAATTATGGAAATACAATCATTGAACAAACGCGCCAAAAAATAGACTCCGTGTTCAACGATATCAAAGTCAGTACAAGCATTGCGGTCAACAATAAAAAAATACAAGAATTTACCATTGAAGACGATGATTATAAGAGGGATTTTGATTTAGGCACCTATGTCATTGATCTAATGGAATATATGAGGTCCTTTAATTCCTATGTGAACGGAATTGTGATTAACGATAAACAAGGAAGACGGGTTAGCAGTTTAGCAAACGCAAATGGAGATATTTTTTTTCTAAATCAATATGATGAATTTATTTATGCCTATAAAAATGACAGCGACTTTTTTAAAAGAGGAACGTTCACCCATCTATTAAAAGAAAAAAACACGGGGAAAGATTATTTCTTTTATTTAGCACCCATTATCGAATCGATTGGCGGGATCCATTTTTCTCAAAAAACAGGCTACTTTTCGGTCATGGTGAATATGGAAAAAATGCAAGAGCTAGTTGAGAATACGGAATTGACGCCTCATTCCACTTTGTATATTTTGAACAGCCGAAATGAGGTCGTTGCATCCAATAATGCAAATTTCCGCAACGTTTTATTCAAGGATATCCTTTCCGGTGATCGGACTAGTTTATCCAACGGGCTGAAAACCAAAATAAACGGGGAAGACGTACTCGTTCAAGAAATTGGCTTGGAGCAGGCGGAAGGGTGGAGCATCGTAAGCATCGTTCCGGTGCAAGAACTGACGACGGATATGAATGCGATTAAAAATACAAGTATTATAGCGGGAATTGGCATCATTCTAAGCTTGATCATTTTGGGGTACTTTTTCTTGAATAATCTGACACGACCTGTCATGGGGCTAGTAGCAGATATGAGAAAAATCGGTGAAAGAGATTTGGGCTTTCGAGTAAAGGTACGCTCGACCAATGAAGTCGGCGTTTTGGCCTATTCGATCAATAGCATGATCGATAAAATGGAAGACATGACGCGAAATATATTCAATACACAGGCGAGATTATATGAGTCGGAGTTGAGCAAGAAGCAGGCTGAATTTTCCGCCTTGCAAAGTCAAATCAATCCGCATTTCCTTTATAATACATTAAATTGCATCAGCAGCATTGGACTTGAATACGGAAGCAAGGAGATCGCGCAGATCGCCTCCTGTATGTCCAAGATCTTTCGATATAGCATTAAAAAGGACGATCTGGTTTTGATCAGTGAAGAAATTCAATGCATTAAGGCCTATATGAATATTATCTCCATTCGATATGAAGACAAGTTTTCGATGGAAATCAATGTGGATGACCAGCTCTTGGAAATGAAAACGCCTAAAATGATATTGCAGCCCATTGTTGAAAATTCAGTCTATCATGGACTGGAAAGTATGGACGCAGGAGGAAGTCTTAGGGTAAGCGGGAATATCGATGCGAATGGAGATGTATGCTTCCAGGTGTCGGATTCCGGAAAAGGCATAGGCAAGGATGAGCTGGAAGCCATCAAAGCGAAACTGAATATGGAATATTCGGAGAGAGCGGAAATCAGTCTTGCCGGAAAAAGTATCGGTCTATCGAATATCCATAATCGGATCAAGCTGCTGTTTGGAGAAGGGTATGGGGTAGAGATCGAAAGTCAGATGGGTGATGGCACGACAGTATTCGTTAAGATCCCCTATCTGGAAGAAAAAGGTTGATCCGGACCAACCGAACGATTTCCAAACTTCCCTTCAGTGCCAGAACCGCAGTCACGACCTTCAGCCATACGAGGACGTCCGGCTGATAGATGGTCGCGATATGCCATACCGGCACAACTTGCGTCAAACTCAAAATCAGGATGATAATCAGCCCCGCAAAATGAATAACGATATTGATTATCGCTTTGATCGATATTTCGGAACGGCCTGAATGGTCAGGATTCAGCGGCCCAAGGCAGCGCTTCGCCGTTCGAACGAACGCGTATAATAACCATGCGCTGAACAGGAGAATCAATCCGTTTACAAGCCAGTATTTCTGCGAAATGCTGAGACCGGATCCTCCAGTCGGTTGATCATTCAGCAAGTTGATGACCCCGGTAGCGATGTGGGTCGTCGTGATGATGTGCGATTTGAATAAAGTGGAATCGATCGCGTCAAGTACGTTGGCGAACACGATGACTCCCAGTTGTCGTTCCGGCACGATATAAGTTTGCGCTTGAAAGCCGATCGAGCCGCCCGGCTGGCCGATAACCGGCACACCGTTAATACGTGTTGTCATCCAACCCATGGCGTACGTTCCCGGAACGGGTTCGGTCTGCATCAACCGAATGCCTTCCGAAGAGAGCACGGAACGGTCTTCGAATCGGCCGCCGTTCATTTGGGCGATCAAGTAGTGGCTCATATCCTTCGCGCTCGTATAGAGGTAGCCGGCCGGCGCATCCCCCGCAATATACACATAGGGGCCATTGTAGGCAAAGTTGTATCCGAATATCCGACGGTAGGGCGTAGCGAGTCCGTGTTCAGCCGCTTCATCGAGCGTAACGAAGCTGTTTTGCATAGACAGAGGGCTGAAAATATGTTCCTTCACATAGTCGCCATAGGACTGGCCGGTCACTTGTTGCACAATATAGCCGAGCAGTACATAATTGGCGTTCGAATACCTGTAGGGATGTTCGGATGGCGTGGGTTGCTTTAAAAACTTTTCCGCATAAGACATGGCGTTTTTCTCCAGCGCATCTCGATAGGGATCGTTGGCGCTTGATAGCGTATTGCTGAAAGTCGAGATTTGGGTGAACCCGCTAGTTTGGTTAAGCAGCTGACGTACCGTAATGGACGCTGCACCGGCAAACTTGGCGTGAATATAGCGCTGTATAGGCGCGTCTAAATCGATTTTTCCCGCTTCGGCAAGTTGCAGGACGGCCATGGCCGTCATCGATTTGCCGATCGAACCTAACCCGAAAGGGGTATCAGGGGTTACAGGACGACCCGTCGAGTCGGCTTGGCCATATCCCTTCAGGTAAAGAATGCGATCCCCCTGTACAATCCCGAGAGACAAGCCCGGG
This sequence comes from Cohnella baijiui, assembly GCF_020731285.1. Lineage (GTDB taxonomy): Bacteria > Bacillota > Bacilli > Paenibacillales > Paenibacillaceae > Cohnella. The sequence goes on along the minus strand of NZ_JAJFOW010000002.1, from coordinate 205,051 downwards.
AGATGCTGTCGTTTCATTTCGCGAGCAATATACGCATCCACATCGGAGAAGTCCGAAGCTCCCGATCGATCTGCTTGTTTGATTCCGTCACTTCGCGCCGAGCTGAACAGGGGCAAGATGGACAATCCGCACAAGAAAATCGCTAAAATCCTCATTCTCATTTTCATTTTCGTTGTCATTTCATCCCATCCCGGTTATTTCTGATGATTGGTTAGGCCTTGCATAATGAATTCGGCTAAATACTGAATCAACTTGGGGAAATGTTGAATACCGATGTCATCTTTGTGCATGTCGATGTAGACCAACGAATCCAAGAAAGCGGGCAATAGATCGTCGTCAATATCTGCCCTGATTTTCCCCTGAACCTGCCACTTTTTGAATAATTCCATGTAAAAACCACGAAAATAATCCATATTTTTGCTGACATCATTTCGATAGTATTGTTCAAGTCCTTTATAGAAATCCCGACTGTACCATTCTTTCAAAATGGGATTGGTATGAATGGCCTCGATATTCCTCGAGATCAGTTGATGAATGACGTCCACCGGCTCCTGATCCAAATCAATCGATTCCATGAGCCGTTTCTTGAAGCTCTCGTTCTCCTGGATATAAACTTCCAAGAACAGCTGCTCTTTGGAGGCATAATAGTTATAGAAAGTGCCAACGCCTATGCCGACGGCTTGGGCGATTTCTTTGATATTCGTTTTCTTGAATCCCTTTGTGCTGAACAAAGCCTTTCCGTGATTAAAAATGTCCGATTTGATATCCATTATCTCTATCCCTCATTCTTGTGAATGAATATTTAAAAATTCATTCACATTAAATCACACCCCTTGCTGCACTGTCAAACTTGCAGGCAGGATGGACCGTAGCTCGCTTACTGAAATGATAGCATGATTTTCCGGGTATTTATGAAATCCGCGAAAAGCGTAGAGGATCTGCATAAGTTCTCGACATTTGCAGTGTACACTGGCTGTGAATGGCAAGTCTGGTGGATCGGATTCAGGGATTTCGGTTTGTCACAACAACAATGAGGAGGATTTCACAATGAAAATGAAGCTCGTTTTATTCGTGCTCATTTGTTCCTTTCTGCTTGTGCCGGCGATTGCCTCTGCTGAAGCGACCAACGGCAATGTCGGATACGGGCTAACCCCCGGGCGGCTCTGGGCAACGACAGATGCGGGGTTGGGACTGATCAGCGCAATCCTTGCCGGGCTGTCTCTGGCCCGCTCCGCCGGTCGTTTCGGTGGCGGCGGCGGTCGACGTGGGGCCTCTGCGGCCATGGTGGTGGGCCTGATCGTCATTGCCTACGCCGGGGTGCATGTGACCCTGTTCCCAGGCGGTCCCGGCACCGGCGACGGGCGAGTCGGAGCCATCTTTGCCATCGTGTTGGGGCTGCTGAGCATCATCCTCGCCGGGGTCACGCTGATCCGCTCCCGCCGCGCCGGCTGACTTGACCATGGGGCTGGCCAAATTGAGGATAGGAGGGAAAGGGGATCGAGTGATGAAACGAATGGTAGAGAATGTATTCAATATTATCGACGTTGTCGGGAATGTTCTCATGATCGGAACGGGGCTTGTTTTTTTATTCCTCAAAAACAATGATGCTTTTCTAAGCTATTTGGATGCGAACTGGACCAAAAGCCAAAATGATTACACCCTTGATGAGTTGAGTCAAGCGGGGACGATGTTTATTCTGCCCGGAATCATTGGCCTTGTGCTGGGGATCCTGGCGATTTATTTATCGAAAAACAATCGGGATCGGAAGATTGTCGGATGGATGCTCCTTGTCATATCGGTCGGCAGCTGTTTTGTTTCGCTGTTTGCGGCCATACCCAATCTATTCTATATGATCGCAGGGATCATCATGTTGGTCGGGAATCCAAAGAAAATCAGAGCGTAACAAGTCATGACAGTTGACCGCCGGGATTGCGCCGTGTTACCCTTTTTTAAGAATGAGAAAGGGTGCTGAACGTGCTGTACATCAAGTACGTGAAACTCGTGCGAAAAGTTCGCTCCGTACAATCGAACGCGATGAAGCGTTGTACGGAGCTTAATCGGGGGGCGTAACGCTCCTTCTATTCATCGGCTGAATCGTCTTTCAAACAGCGTGGACCCCTACGCTTGTTTGCGTATGACGAATGAGCCGCTGAACTGTGATTAAGGGCCATCGACAGCGTTTTGTCGGTGGCTCTTTGTGCGTGCAGCGATTTTCGGCGGGTGATCGCCTTTTCGAAATCGCATGATTTTCGCCAAGCAGAGGGCCGGTGTCGCAAGCGATGCCGAACCCTCTGCTTTTTTATTTGACCAAGAAATGAGGAATCGCGATGAGTTTGCTGAAGGTCGAAAACTTGTCCCACAGTTTTGCGGATAAGAGGCTGTATGATAACGCCTCCTTTGATTTGTATAAAGGCGAACATATGGGGGTTGTCGGTCAAAACGGCTCCGGAAAGAGCACGCTGATCCGAATATTGACGGGGGACGTCGTGCCGGATCAAGGCACGGTGCAATGGCAATCCGACTTGAAGATCGGTCATCTGGACCAATACGCCGAATTAAGCGGCGGCCGGACCATTTCGGAATACCTCCAAACGGCGTTCGCGCCTCTATACGAAATCGAAACGAAGATGAACGAGCTGTATGGGGAATGTGCCGTTACCGGCGATGAGTCGAAAATGCTGCAGGCGGCCGCGTATCAGGAGCAGCTCGAAGCCCAGGATTTCTACACGATCGAAAGCCGGATCGGGAAAATGGCCGCCGGCTTGGGCATCGACGCTTTGGGAATGGACCGCCCCATTCGCGAACTAAGCGGCGGGCAGCGGGCAAAAGTGATCTTGGCGAAGCTGCTTGCCGAAAAACCGGACGTTTTGTTGTTGGATGAGCCGACCAACTTTCTGGATCAAAACCATGTGGACTGGTTGGCCGGCTTCCTGACGAATTTCGATGGCGCCTTGATTGTCGTTTCGCATGACTACGATTTTTTGGAAAGGATCTCTACCTGCGTCTGCGATATCGAATTCGGAACGATCCGAAAGTATTACGGCAGCTATTCGGACTTCCTCCGGCAAAAGGAGCACCAGCGGCAGGATTACGTTCGCCGGTTCGAGGCACAGCAAAAACACATTGCCAAAACGGAGGAGTACATCCGCAGAAATAGAGCCGGCGTCAACGCCAAAATCGCTCAAGGTCGCAAAAAGCAGCTTGAAAGGATGGATCGGCTGACGTCCCCGACATTTACCCACTCGCCGTCGATCCATTTCCGTGAAGGGCCGCTTACGGCTCAGGTTGCGCTTGCCGTTCACAATCTGGAGGTCGGATACCGTTCGTCCCTGCTGCCCCAATTGAATTTGAAGGTGGCCGGCGGTCAAAAGCTTGTCCTGACGGGCTTTAACGGAATCGGAAAATCCACCTTGCTGAAAACGCTGGTCGGACATCTTCCCGCCAGGGCCGGCTTTTACCGGTTTGCCGAGCAAGCATCAATCGGATATTACGAGCAGGCGTTGACATGGGAAAACGACGCGTTGACGCCCATTCAAGTCATTTCGGAGCGTTATCCGGAATTGAATGACAAAGAAATACGCCGGCAATTGGCGCTGTGCGGGGTGAGAGGGAACCTTGCTTCGCAGCCGATCGGAACTTTGAGCGGCGGGGAGCAATCGAAAGTGAAATTATGCAGGCTGCTGCTGTCCCCTTGCAACTTCTTAATTCTGGACGAACCGACCAATCACCTGGATGCGGAAACGAAAAAAGCGCTGCGAAACGCTTTGGCGCAGTTTTCGGGCAGCGTGCTGCTCGTATCCCACGAGGAGGGCTTCTACAAGGATTGGGTCGATCGCATCGTCCAATTGGATCGTATCTGAAACCCGCCACTTCCCTAAATCCGGCAAACCTCCTTCGGGCAGGCCGGGCAGGACGGGCAGCCGCAAATTTGCCGCAGCGCCGGCAGGTCGACGATCATGGGCTCGCCAGCGCCCCCGGCTTGCCGTACAGCAGCAGATCCCGGAGCTTCGACTCGGCGGCTGGCCCCGCTTTCTTATGGCGGCGTTGCTTCGGCGGCTTCGGTTCGTTCCAAACGCATGGAAACTCCGAATTTCTATATCTATTGTTAAAATTAGTACTTTAAGAAACCGCGTCTAACCCTTCATTATAAAGGAATGACATCGACAAGAGGGGTCTTGGACACGATGATGAATAAAATGATCATGCGCAAAACGTACCTTCGGGTATTTGTTACTTCGGCTATTTTAATAACGGTCATTGTTAGTGCATTTTCTCTCTATTTGGTACAAAGGTTCTCCCAATCTGCGCGGGATGAGGTTCTCTCGACCATTCAGAATCAGCTGAAGCAAGTGCAAAAAAGTGCCGAATTTACGCTGTACAAGCTTCGTTTATATGGCATGCGTATGTTCGCGGATGAATTGGTTCGAGAATGGTTTTCAAGCCCGAACGATCCGCAGCTTCTCGTTCGTCTGTCGAACAGTATGAAGGAATATGCCGCGTCCGAGCCTTTTATACAAAATATTTACTTAATCAGTGCAAGAGAGAACAGGGTATGGACACTGCGCGAGTCGATGTTCGACAATAAAGATTTTTTCGATCAGGCGCTTCTTCAGAAGGTAAGGAACGACAGGAGCCCTTATTTTCGTTTTCATGGGCATAGCGACGGAAAGCGGTCTTATATCTATTTGGCGATTCGCGATAACTCCATGAAAAATTCGGACGGATACCTGGTCATGATGGTCGATAAAAGCGATTTCGATCAAAATGTTTTGCAGTCCGAGATTTATAGCCAGATGCAGCTCATCGTAACGGATGACGCGGGGAACTTCATACTGGGGAACGATAACGAACCATTGCTGACGGCCATAAAAAAGTTCGGAGCAATGCCGGACAGCCGATTCGATTGGAAGGTAGACGGTCGAAAGTGGTTCGTGCACACCGCGCAAATCGAACCTGAGGGATGGTACGTATACCAGTTTACGCCTTGGGACGTCTGGCAGTTTAAGCTGAATGAGCTGCGTAACGCCATTTTGTTATCGGCAGGGGTCATGCTGACCCTGACGCTATTCTTTCTTTTTTGGGTTTCCCGCCGGCATTACATGCCATTCAGCGAGCTGATCGGCTTGGTTCAGCGCAATGGGACTGAGCCTGACGGTAGGGGCCGCCTTCAACCTGAACATCAAATCCTTCGTAGCGGGATCGGCAAGCTGGTAACTCAGGTCGAGCAAATGAATCAATCGGTTAAATCCAATCAGCAGATGATTCGAGAGGACATGCTGCGGCTGTGGATTCGCAATGGGACGCTGCCGGCAGTGTCGCGGGAATCGCTGATCGAACTGACGAAGGTTGCGAATGCAAAGCAGTTGGGACTCGCAGTAGTCAGAATCGAATATTATCCCTCGTTCGAAGAGAAGTATAACTACTATTCGAGAAAGCTTTTGAAATACGCCATGGGCAACATTGCACAGGAAACCTTGCGTTACCACGATGCTGATTGCGAAACTGTGGATTTTGACGATGACCATATCGTTTTGTTTTGGGCCAATACCATGTCCGAGGATGCCATCCATCGGATGCTGACCGAAGTGAAGGAAAATATCAACCGGTGTTTGAATATGGCTACGGTGTGCTCCTATCATTTGACTCATGAGCAGGACTTCAACCTTCAGTCCGTCTACCGGCAGGCACTGGAGTTTTCAATGCTCAAATTTTTAAACGGCGAAGACAAGATTTATGATGAGAGAGATTGGAGCAGGTTTCAATCGCAAAACTTGGAGCCGTTCTCTGACAAGTTGGTTCAACAGCTTCTTCAATCCGTAGGAAAAGGCGAGGAACATGAGGCGTTCCTTGTCATGGAGCAATTGTTTGCGCGCTTGCCGCACTTGCCCTTTGAAGAATGCAGATTTCAGCTTATACGGCTGGTTTATGAAATGAAAAAGATATTTTTGCGGGCAGGGACACTTCAGGACTTCGAAGGCGTTTCGCGCCAATTGGATCGCTTTGCCAACCTGAACGAGGTTTATACCTGGTTGAAGAAGGAGATTGTCGTCTTCAAGGAACGAAACCAGAAGCCGAACCGTGAGACACGCAAGGAGGATGTCGTCGCTTCCGTGGTCGATTACGTGAACCAACATTTGCAGGAAGCGGTGTTAACCATCGAAGAGATTGCCGAACATATCGGTCTTTCTCCGAACTATGTGCGCACGATATTCAAAGATATTTTACAGATCTCGCTCTCGGAGTTCATTCTCGGCTTGCGGATTGAAAAGGCTAAAAAATTGTTGCACTCGACGGAATGGCCGATTACCCAAATCATGGATTCTTCGGGGTTCCAGACGAAGAGTCATTTCTTCACGGTGTTCAAGAAGGCGACAGGAAAGACCCCCATGCAATACCGATTTGAAGCGGACGATCACAGAATGTAAATAAGGATTCCATAAAGAACCTCGATTTCATGGACCGATGAAATCGAGGTTCTTTTGCGTTTTGTGATAACGAGAACCGGCAAAAACCGCGTGAAAACAGCTTTTTGATAGAACGAGAACTATGCAGGACCGAGAATCATCCGATAAGATGGGGGCACTGAAAGGGGAGGGCACGATTGAGTTTCTTGCGAGAGCTTCATAAAAACAAAAGTATTTATGCGATGGCTTTGCCCGGACTTCTTTTTCTCCTTGTTTTTGCCTACCTGCCCATGGTAGGTCATGTGATTGCATTTAAGAAATTTTCCGTATCGAAGGGGATTTGGGGGAGCGATTGGAACGGATTCAATAACTTTAAGTTTCTTTTCGGCAGCAACGATTGGATCCATGTGACCCTCAATACGATCGGATTAAACGCTTTGTTTCTCACCTTCGGTCTCGGTCTTGCCCTGATTCTATCGATCTCGCTGAACGAGATTCATCTCCGGCTCTACAAGAAGCTGGCGCAATCCGTTATTTTTCTGCCTTATTTCGTATCCTGGCTAGTGGTCAGTCTGATGGTGTTCGGCTTGCTCAATTCGACCAACGGGATGATTAATCACCAACTGCAGTCGCTTCATATCGGCGCGATCGATTGGTACAGCTCGCCGGCCTATTGGCCGATCATCCTGACCGTCATCTCCATCTGGAAGTTTTCCGGGTACAACTCGATTATATTTTTGGCGGCCATATCGGGCATCTCGGACGAGCTCTATGAGAGCGCGCGAATCGACGGGGCCAATCGGCTTCAACAAATCTTTTACATTACGTTTCCTCTGTTGAGACCCACTTTGATTATTTTGACGCTGCTTGCGGTCGGACGAATCTTTTATGGCGACTTTGGCATGATCTACGGCATCGTCGGCGAGAATTCGCTGCTTTATCCGACAACCGATGTGATCGATACCTTCACATTCCGTGCGCTTCGCGGATTGGGCGACTTCGGCATGGCTTCTTCGGTGGCGCTTTACCAATCCGTCATGGGTCTGATTACGATTCTGTTGTTTAACGGGCTTGTGAAAAAATACGATCCAGATTCCAGGCTTTTCTAAAGGAGATCCCGCAAATGCAACAACGCAAGAAAAGTATCAGTGATTGGGTCGTGAGCGGATCCGCTTATCTGGTTGTGACGCTATTCGCGCTATTTTGCTTCATTCCATTCTGGATGGTCATGATCGGATCTTTTACGGACGAGAGCAGTCTCCGAATGGAAGGATTTCAGTTGATCCCCCGCAAGCTAAGCTTGTACGCGTATGAATTCCTGCTGCACGGCGGACAAGTGTACAGAAGCTATCTCGTTACGATTGAAACGACAGTCATCGGCACGCTTGCGGCGGTCTTGATTAGCGCCATGTTTGCCTATGTGCTGGCTCATCGCAAGATCAAGTACAAAAATGCATTGTCGTTTTTAACTTATTTTACGATGCTGTTCGGTTCAGGGCTTGTCGGCTTCTACATTCTGGTCGTCAATTGGCTGCATTTGAAGGATACGCTCTGGGCTTTGATCCTGCCGTATCTCCTGAACCCGTTCAATACTTTCGTTCTGGTTTCCTTTTTTCGTACGGTCCCCTATGAACTGAATGAAGCCGCGACGGTCGACGGCTCGGGCGAATGGCGGACGTTCTTCCGCATTATACTGCCGATCACGACGCCGGTCCTTGCCACGACTACGCTCCTGTACGCCTTGCAATATTGGAACGACTGGTGGCTTGCCTTGTTATTCGTCGACGACTACACGCTGCATCCGCTTCAAATCATGATCCGGCAGCTGATCTCCAATATGAACGCCGCGTCCTACATTCAAGGCGCGTCGGCGAGCCAACTCCAGCAGATACCGGCTTATGGCGTGCAGCTTGCAACCGTATGCGTGACCATTGGCCCGATCGTGTTGTTGTACCCCTTCTTGCAGCGTTACTTCGTTAAAGGGCTGACGATCGGCTCGGTCAAAGGTTAATTCCGGCTATAACCGGTACCCGGTTGAGCATATAAAGAAAGATTCCAGGGAGGTAGCAGAAATGAAAAGAAAATGGATGCTGTTGGCGTGCTTGATGTCGCTGACCGCCTCGGGCGTTTTGGCCGGCTGCAGCAGCAACAACGACACCAAGGAAGCGGCAGGAACGAGCGCTGCCGGGAATCAGAAAGCGGAACAGGATAAGGCGCTAAGTCCCGCTACATTAAAGATTTATATTCCCGGAGACCGTCCCAAAGATATGGATGCCGTAATCGCCGAAGCGGAAAAGCGGATGGCCGGAACGCTCAACGTCAAGCTTAATATCACGTTCATTCCATGGTCGGATCTGGACAATAAAACCTCGCTGGCGCTCGCTTCCGGGGAAGCCGTCGACCTGATCTTCGATGCGCCATGGCTGCATATGAACAAAATGATCGCATCCGATACCTATGAGGATCTGGAGCCGCTGCTGCAACAGTACGGTCAAACGATATTGAAAACCCGGCCGCAGGAAATGTGGGATGCGAACAAATTTAACGGCAGCATTTACGGAATACCTCTCGGCGTCTCTCAATATCAGATCAAAGGCTTCTACATTCGAAAAGATCTGAGAGAGAAATATGGCATGCAGCCGCTTAAAACGTTCGACGATCTCTCGCAGTACTTGTACAAGGTGAAAGAGAACGAGCAGGGAATGAGTCCCTTGACGACGCTTGTGTCGACGGACCGCATCACCAATGCATATCCCTTCTACTTCAATTCGGCGTACGATATCAAGCAAGAAATTCCCGAAATGTATCCGTTTTTCTATAAGAAAAATAACGACGGAAAAATCTACACCCTGTTCGAAAATAAGGACGCTGACATCTGGTCGGGCATTCAGAGCATGCGAAAATGGTATCAGGATGGAATCATCAACAAGGACAATCTGGCGGTGCAGAACGAAAGAGATTTGTTCACGGCAGGCAAAACGGCGGCGATTACTTCCGCAGACGTCGGGATCCCGTCCTCGATTCAGGACGCGGTCAGCAAGCTTGGCGGATCGGCCGAATGGGTCACCTTTATGGATCCGTCCCAAAAGTACCAGACCGATTTTAAACAATGGAATTTCATCAGCGTGCCGAAGGGCAGCAAAAATAAAGAGCGTGCCATTATGTTCTTGAACTGGGCGAATGAAAAAGAAAATTACGACTTGCTCAGCTACGGAATCAAGGGGAAAAACTGGCAGGCGGTCGGCGAAGACGGCTTTAAAGCGCTTAACGGCGATTACCCGAACTTTGGCTTCGATTGGATCTGGAATCCGACGTATGAACGCTACGACGCTTCCTTGTCGCCGGAAGAACTGAAATGGTGGAACTGGGCGAAGGATGCGGGGAACTTTACGAAGTCGAAAGATTCCGGATTCACCTTTAATCCGGAGCCGGTACTGCAAGAGATGGCAAGGCTGAAGGCGAACTCGTATGTCTACCCGATTCTCTTGGGCACGCTCGATCCGGACAAAGCCTTTGCCGACTTCGAAGCCAAATACGGAACGGATCTGAAAAAAATTCAAACGGAATATCAAAAGCAACTGGATGCTTATCTAGCGGAGCAGAAGTAAGGGAGACTCATAGATGGCCATTACAAGATTTCCTCACAATCCCATCATCGAAACGAAAGACGTAAGGCCATTGCGTCCCGATTTTCAGGTGGTCGGGGTGTTTAATGCAGGGGTTGCGACTTTCCGTAACGAGGTTATATTGTTGCTGCGTATCGCGGAAATGCCGATTCAATCCGACGAGAACCATGTGCTTGTACCCGTGTTGAGCGAAACCAACGGGGAATTGGAAATCATCCGTATCACCAAGTCGGACGACCGGTATGACCTGTCGGACTCTCGAGTCATCAAGCAACGGGGAAGGTACGCGTATCTGACTTCCCTATCTTATTTGCGAATGGCGCGGAGCACGGACGGCATCCACTTTAAAGTGGATGCCGGCCCGACTATGCTGCCGGGCGGCCCGCTGGAGGCGTGGGGCATTGAAGACCCGAGAATTACGCAGATCGGTCATCAGTATTTCATCACGTACAGTGCGATCTCTTCGAAGGGCGTTAGCGTCGGTGTCGCCGTGACGGAGGATTTTGTTACCTTTGCACGATCCGGCGTGATGCTTCCCCCCGAGAATAAGGATGTTGCGATTTTTCCGGAGAAAATAGGCGGTAACTATTATGCGCTTCATCGTCCGGTGCCGAAGGCGATCGGTTCTCCCGAGATGTGGCTTGCGCAATCCCCCGATCTCCTACACTGGGGACAGCATCAGTTTCTGATCGGTCTGCGGGAAGGGCAATGGGACGGAGGGCGAATCGGCGGCGGGGCCGTTCCGATCAAAACGCCTGAAGGATGGCTTGTCCTGTATCACGGAGCGGACGAGACGGACCGCTATTGTATGGGCGCGCTGCTGCTGGACCTGAAAGATCCGGTCAAGGTGATCGCGAGATCTCGCGTGCCCGTACTGGAGCCGGAAGCGGAATATGAGGTGAACGGATTTTTCGGCCGGGTCGTGTTTTCGTGCGGAGCCATTTTACTGGATCGATCGATTCGCATGTACTACGGTGCCGCGGATGAAGTGATGGCAGGCGTAGACATCCCCTTGGAGGATATTTACTATACGCTTTACTAAATGGGTTGGAGGCAGTGCAAGCTGCCTTCTTCCTTCCATCAATCGGAAAGCGCTGTCAATAGCTTTTTAGTTTCGTTTAACAAAGGAGCGCATGTGGATGGCTAATCAAGTGCAAAGGGTTGTAAAGAGGTGGATCTGTCTTGTACTCGTTTGTTCGATGATATCGTCCATCTGGTTATCCTCGTCCGCATCGGCGAGCACGCCCGGGCAAACGAAATCTCCTCAAGAGATCGCCGATATGAAATTAATGAAAAAGCGGATGGTTGAATTCTACATCTCCAAAGATATCATCAATGACGGAACGAACGGCCGGGTCGAATGGACCTTCAAATCGCAGGCCTCTACTTACTTATCTAGTCAGAAGCCGGATGGGAGCTGGGCGGATGTCGATTACGCGAGCAAGCAATCCGCCGCCAACGGACGAGGCTGGCCGTCATACCTGGCATTGGATCGGATGCAATCGATGGCTGCGGCGTTCACGGACCCGAAGGACCCAAACTATCACAGTGAAGCGCTGCTAGATGGCATCAAGCGGGCGTTGGATTATTGGTTCACGGTAAAGCCGACTTCAACCAACTGGTGGGAAAACACCATCGGCGTACAATTAAGGTTGGAGAAAGTCGGGCTTTTATGCGAAGGATACTTAACGGCAACGCAACTCTCCAATATCGTCGGCACGCTGGACAGCAGCCCGAACACCGTCGATGGAGCCAATTCGTCCTGGTACAATCAAAATTATATGTATCGGGGCGTATTGCTGGAGGATGCCGGGATCGTCCGGAAAGCCGTAGATGCGTTTAACGTGCTGTCCAATGTGACGACCACGGTGACGGGAATCCAATCGGACATGTCCTTCTTTCAGCATGGCAAAACCAATTATACGACGGGCTATGGCAGAAGCTTTGCCAGAGACATGTCGTTCTGGGCTTACATCACCTCGGGTACCATGTTCTCGTACAGCGAGGCGGCGATCGATTCATTATCGTCCTACTTGCTGGACGGCACCCGGTATCTCGTGAGAGGCGATGTCGCCGATCTGGGCATGGGCATGAACGGACCGGACTGGCCGGATTACACGAGTGCGGCCTTGACCTTCTATGAAGATCCGATGCAATGGATGGAGGCGGCCAATCCGAAGCGGGCTGCGGAGTTTGCGAGTTTTCTGGACAATATCCGCAACATCGGCACGAGTACAAGCAACGGACTGAGCGCTAACAATATGACGCAATGGCAGACGCTTGTCTCCTCCCATATGCGGGACGACTACGGAATTACGGTCAAGATGTCCTCCAGCACGGTTAAAGGCGGCGAATGGAGAACGATTCATCCCGACGGATATAACCTGTTATACTGGACGCCGCAAGGGGCCACCGCCATTCAGCGGACGGGCAACGAATACAGACCCGTCTATCCGTTAATGGACTGGGCTCACGTTCCCGGCACGACGGCCCCTTACGTACTCACGAAGGACGGGAACTTCAACAATCCCAAGACGTTCGTAGGCGGCGTGACCAACGAGCGTAATGGAGCCACCGCATTCGACTTCAACAAGCTGAGCACAAGCGGCAAAAAAGGCTACTTCTTTTTCGATGACGAAATGGTGGCGCTTGGCGCAGGAATCGCTTCGACCAACACCGCCGCGATCCACACGACATTGAACCAGAGTATGGCGGTAGGCGATGTGATCGTGGACGGTAAAGTGATAGCGGACGGAACGACGCAGACGAACGGGAAATGGGCCTATAACGATCGTATCGGTTATGTATTCCCGAATCCGACGGATTTTCAAGTCAAACGGGAGACGAAAACCGGCAAATGGAGTGACGTCGTCGCGGGAAGTTCGACGGAGCCGATCACCAAGCCGATTTTCTCGATCTGGCTCGATCATGGTGTGAAGCCCACAAACGCTTCCTACCAGTACATTGTATTGCCGAACAAAACCTCCGAAGAGGTCGGCAGCTACGCGAGCGACAACCCGATCCGCATTCTTTCGAATACGGCGTCGGTCCAGGCTGTTCGGCACAATTCGCTTGGGATTGCGGAAATGCTGTTTTATCAACCCGGGACGGTAACGGTGAGAGACGGTTTGACGGTCACGGTGGACAAACCCGCCATGGTCATCGTTGACGAATCCACAGCACCCGTCCGTATCTCAGTCGCCAATCCCGAAACACCGGGGATTACAGTGAACGTAACGCTGAACCGGGACGGAGAAAAAACGACGACAACCTATAAACTCGGCAAGGATATATTTGCCGGCCGAAGCATGACCGTAAGCGAGGGAACCTCCATCGACGATAGCGGATTCGATCTCGCTTACAGTAAAGGCGCGACCGCTTCCTCCAGCAAAGGCAAGCAATTTGCCTCGAATGCTACGGACCTTTACAGAACTTCCTATTGGAATTCAAATGCTTCAAACAACGAATGGATCTATGTGGATCTGCAGGATCAATATTCGATCAATAAAGTAAGGCTAAATTGGGGGAAGGCGTACGGGAAAAGCTATAAAATTCAAGTATCGAACGATGCTGTCGCCTGGAGGGACGTTTACACGACTTCGATGGGGAACGGCGGAATCGACGACATTTCTTTCGGAAAGGTCAGTGCCAGGTTCGTCCGGATGCAGGGCGTACAGCAGGGTGCCGGGGACGGCTACTCGCTTTATGAATTTAACGTCTATGAAGCGGTGGCACCCAATCTCGCAGAAGGCAAACCGGTAACGGCAAGTTCAACCAGAGCCGCCGACGTGTCGCCCGGGAATGCGGTCGATGGCTCATTGACGACCCGCTGGGGCTCCAACTATTCTGATCCGCAGTGGATCTATGTCGATCTTGGCGCAAGCCAATCGATCGAGAAGGTCACGCTGCATTGGGAGACCGCGTATGCAAAGGAGTATCAAATTCAGGTTTCCGACAATACAACGGACTGGAAGACCGTATACAGCACTACAAGCGGGGACGGCGATATCGATGAGATCATCTTCGAACCGGTGAATGCAAGATACGTTCGGATGTATGGTACGAAAAGAGCGACCACGTACGGCTACTCGCTCTGGGAATTTAAAGTGTACGGTGCCGAAACCGTACAGAGGGTTCCCGCCCGACTCGAACTTCAAGCGACGCCGTCTTCCGTAACGGTCGGAGACGACGTGTCCGTCTCGGGCGTCGTGTACGACGGCGACAATGCTCCGATCCCTGGCGTGGAAGTCGAAATCGCGGCTTCGTCGGGAAGTTTCGAAACGGCTAAAGCAGTAACGGACGCGAACGGCGGATTCAGCACAGTCTATATGGTGCCGTCAGTTGCCGGTGACGTGACGATTACGGCAATCTTGCCCGCAAGCCCGTCCGTGACGGATACGATTACCGTTTCCGTAAACAAGGGCATACAAGTGCCCGCTCGAATCGAACTCCAAGCGACACCGGCTTCCGTGACGTTCGGAGGTGAAGTGTCCGTCGTGGGAATCGTCTACGACGGCGACGATCTTCCGGTCTCCGGCGTGGAGATTGAAATCGCGGCTTCATCGGGCAGCGTCAGCTCCGCCAGGGCGGTAACGGATGCGGACGGCCGGTTCAGCACAGTCCTTACGGCGCCGTCCGCCGCCGGAGAAGTGACGATGACGGCCGTCTTGACCGCGAATCCGTCCGTGAAGGGGACGACCGTCGTTTACGTAAATGAAATCGTACAAGTGCCCGCTCGAATCGAACTCCAAGCGACGCCGTCTTCCGTGACGGTCGGAGACGACGTGTCTGTATCGGGAGTCGTGTACGATGGCGACGATCTTCCAGTCTCCGGCGTAGAGGTCGAAATTTCGGCTTCGTCGGGCAGCTTTAAAACGGCCCGGACGGTAACGGACATGAACGGCCGGTTCAGCACGGTCTTTACGGCGCCGTACGCCGCCGGAGAAGTGACGATGACGGCCGTCTTGACCGCAAGTCCGTCCGTGACGGGAAGAATAACCGTTTCCGTAAACGAGCGTTCGAGCGGCGGGAACGGAGGCGATTCGGGAGGAGGAACGCCCGGGACTCCGCCGGTAGCCCCCGAACATCCGAACGATGATCCGGGCACGCCGGACGATCCGGTACCCGGCCATGCCTTTGCCGACATTGCCGGTCATTGGGCCGAAGCCAATATCTTGAAGGCAGAGAAGCTGGGAATCATTACTGGCTATCCGGACGGATCGTTCCGGCCCGATCGCACGGTGACGCGTGCTGAATTCGCGGTGATGCTGGCGAAAGCACTGAAGCTTCAGAATGAAGGGGCGGCTTTGTCCTTCAAGGACGCGGACCGAATCGGGCAATGGGCCCGGACAGCCGTCGCGCAAGCCGTAAGATTGGGTCTTATCCAGGGCGATACGAACGGCAACTTCCGTCCGGACGCGCTCATGAAGAGATCGGAAATGGCCGTCATGTTGGCGAGAGCTTTAAACCTGGCGCCTGAAGCCCGTTCCGCCGGATTCGCTGACGATCGCGATATACCGGTTTGGGCCGTGGGGGCGGCAGCCGAGATGAAGAAGTTGGGGATCATGCAGGGGAAGGGCGGCAACGGCTTTTTCCCGAAAGATGTCGCGACGAGGGCGGAAACGGTCACGGTACTGCTCAGGATGCTTACAGCGAAGGATCAAGAATAAAAGGTAAAACCATTCGAAGCGAATCGAATAGGTGAGTTTCTCGAAAACCCCTTCTCCAACGTATTAAACGGAGAAGGGTGTTTTTGCCTTACATCGTTCTCGTCGTGCTCCCCACGGAAAATGGGCCTCGAATGCGGATGTGCTCGAAGGGAGAGGTCGGGTTCGCCAATCGCCATAACATGCGGTCGGCGGCCCGGTAGCCGACTTCCTTGATCGGAAGATAGGGCCTGGACATGAAGGGGAGACGGTCTGTCTGTTCGTTCAATATCCCCACCATCGAGCAAGCTCGGGGAATATCCACACCTGCCTCTGTCAAGGCGTAATAAGCGGGGGCCACCTGCTCGTCCACCCCGCAAATGATGGCAGTCGGATGAAGCGCTTGAAATTGGTCCAGAAAATCCTTTGCCCACTCGACCTCGCATCCATGAAACGGCGCGGTCGCATGTCGGGCCGGGTCCGCCGGCAGCCCCTGCTCGCGCATGGCCTCTTGGAAAGCTTGCCAGCGCAAGCGAAAGCCGCGCTGTTTGACGATATCTCCCGCGTACATGATGTTCCGATGGCCGGCTCGTACCAGATGCCGGACGGACTGATGAACGGCTTCGTCTACGTCCCAGATGACGGAGTCCACCTGTGATTCGGGCGGCGGGAAGTTGAGCAGAATCCGCGCCATCGGCAGCTCCAGCAATAGCTGCTCCATCTCGCGGTCCATCCGCGGGGCGATGAAGATGCCTTCCGCATAGGCCAGCCCCGACTCTTCCACCCAATCGCGGAAGCTCTGCGCTCCCAGGTGAGGGGGGGTCAGGATAGGATCGACAGCATGCCCGAACTCGGTGAAACGATCGTGCAGCCCGGCGAGCAGCAGCCGGTTGAAGTTCATGGACTGCTCGTTGTGCAGCAGCACGAACCGCCGTTTCAGGAGCGGAAAAGGCGATATTCGCTCATAGGCCAAGGTGCTCTTCTGATCCCGGGTCAGGTAACCCATTTCCTTTGCCAGCTTGAAGATCTCGCTCCGCGTCTCCTCGGACATGCCCGGTTTGCCCGTCAGCCCCTTGGAGACGGTCTGCACCGACAGGCCGAGCCGGACTGCGAGATCAGCCAGCGTCACTCGTTTGCGCCGCATGTTTGCCACCTTCGTTCGTCCATTGTTCTGTTCTTATATTAAACAAAAGTTAAACTAACTTGAAATGTTTTTCTCCTGCATAATCGAAATAGGAAAATCGGCTTCAGGCGACAGAGAGGGAGAGAATCAGAATGAAAGTGATGGATGCGGACATCGTCGTATGCGGAGGCGGGCCGGCCGGCGTGAACGCGGCGATAGCCGCCGGGAGAACCGGCGCAAGGACAATGCTGATCGAACGATACGGCTTTATCGGCGGGATGTCGACGGCGGCGCTCGTCTATCCGTGGATGACGTTCCACACGCTAAGCGGCAAGCAAGTCATCAAGGGGATCGCGCAGGAGATCGTCGACCGGCTGATGGCGATGGGCGGCTCCCCAGGCCATCTGCGGGATACGGTCGGCTTCACGAATACGCTGACCCCCTACCATCCGGAGATGTACAAGGTGCTGGCCGTCGATATGCTGAAGGAAGCGGGCGTGAAGCTGATGCTGCACAGCTTCATGGACGAAGTGCGGACGGCGGACGGGGAGATCGAGGCGATTCAATTGGCGACGAAGTCCGGCAAGATCCGGGTACAAGGCAAGCTGTTCGTGGATGCGACGGGGGACGCCGATTTGGCTTATCAAGCGGGCGCGCCCTGTCTCGTCGGCCGCGGCGGCGACAATTTGACCCAGCCGATGACGATGAAATTCCGGATGCGGGGCGTCGACTTGCAGAAGGTCAAGCAATATATGATCGACCATCCGGACGAGTTCTACCACAAGACGCCGTTCGACGAGCTGACGCATCTGCCGCTCTCGGGCATTCAAGGCTTCAAGAAGCATTGGCAAAATGCCAATCTGCCGATCAACCGCGAGCAGGTGCTCATGTTCACCGGCCCGGCGGAGGATGAAGTGCTGGTGAACACGACCCGGGTGCAGGGATTGAACGGCCTGGAAGTGGAGGATTTGACGGAAGCCGAGGAGCTGGGCCGCAAGCAGGTGCTCATGGTGGCGGCGTTCATGACGGCTAACCTGCCGGGTTTCGAGAACGCCTCCATCTCGAACGTCGGCGCGCAGATCGGCATTCGCGAGACGCGGCGAATCGAAGGGGCGTACACGCTGCAGGCCGACGATGTCATTCAGGGCCGCCGGTTCGACGACGTCGTCGCCCGCAGCGGCTACCCGATCGACATCCACGATCCTTCGGGCAAAGGCGTGACGGCCGCCTGGGTGCAGGGCGACGGCGCTTACGACATTCCTTACCGCTGCCTGCTTCCGCGCAAGGTGCGCAATCTGCTGGTGGCGGGACGCTGCATCTCGACTTCGCACGAGGCGCTGGCGACGACGCGGCTGACGCCGAGCTGCATGGCGACGGGGCAGGCGGCGGGAACGGCGGCCGGGCTCGCCGTCCGGCAGGGGGTCTCGCCGGCCGAGCTCGATGTCGTGCTCCTGCAGCGGGAGCTTGTCGCGGGCGGAGCCGTTCTGGCGTAGCCAGTCGACGCGATTCGACAAAGAACCCGAAGAGGATCTATCCTTCTCGGGTTCTTTTGTAATACAGTAGAAAGACATCTGGCAAGGGGGCTCCACCATGATCCGCAACGCCTCGCGTTTCGTCTCCATTCGAACGAAGTTCCTCATTTTGTTCGGTCTTATGATTACGCTTCCATTTTTATTGAGCGGTTTCTTGACCTACCAGCGATATTCCTCGAACGTCGAGCGGGACGCCCAAGCGTACTCGGAGCAGATCTCCGAGCAGGTCGCGATCAATCTGGAGCGCTACGTGCAGGACATGGACCGGATTACGCTCTCGATCTATTACGACTCCGGCGTCATGGCCGTGCTGAATCGCCACAAAGATCCGGGCGCCCACAGCGGCTACTTGACGGTCAGCGAAGTAACGAGCATCAACGAATTAATCTCGTCCCAGATCATCGAGCGGACGGAATTGGAAGGCGTGTTTATTTTCGCGCTGGACGGCAGCCTGTTCAGCAATCTGCTGGAGACCGTTCAGCGAAGCTGGGAGACGTCGTCCAATTCTTGGATGGAGCAGGCGAAGCGGAAGGACGGGGGCTTGGTCATTCTTCCTCCGGAGAACGAAACCTATTATCGCGACGCGCCGAAGCAGGTTCTCTCGCTGGCGCGGCTGATCAAGGAACCGACCACGAACAAGGATCTCGGCTATGTGAAGATCGATCTGACCAGCGACGGCTTCGAGAAGATCCTCTCCAGCGTCAAGGTGACCGACAACAGCAAACTGTTCGTTTTCAACGACGACTTCCGGCAGCTCTATCCGTTCGATGAGGCGGGAAGCGCGAGCTACCGGAGCATCGCGGACGCGCCGTCCGACCGCTGGCTGATCTCGAAGCGCTCCACGAATTACGGCGGCTTGACCATCGTCAGCGCCGTTCCGCGGGACGACGTGCTGGCCGATGCTCGGCAATTGACCAGCTTCACGCTGTGGATCTCCGCGGCCGCGCTGGTTCTCGCGTATCTGCTGGCGGTGCTGACGTCGAACAACTTCGTCAAGCCGATCAAGCAGTTGCTGAACCGCATGCGGCGCGTGCAGAACGGCGATTTCGAAGGCAGAGCCAAGGTCATCTCGCGGGACGAGGTCGGGCTGCTGACCGAAGGCTTCAATACGATGGTCTCGCAGCTCAACATCATGATCAAGGATATCTACGAGCTGCGGCTGAGGGAGAAGGACGCGGCGCTCAGCGCTCTGCTCAGCCAGATGAATCCGCACTTTCTGTACAACACGCTGGAATCGATCTCCATGGCCGCCCATCGGGAGAAGCACGAGAGCCTGTCCGAAGTCATCGCCAGCCTGGGCAAGCTGCTTCGGTACACGGTGAACAACAAGGAACGGAGCGTGCACTTGCAGGATGAACTGGCGTTCGTGGAGAGCTACTTGAATATTCAGGCCTTCCGCCTGGAGGACAGGCTGCAGTTTGACATCGTGGTCGACTTCGCGCACGAGCTGGCGATCGTGCCGAAGCTGATCCTGCAGCCGCTCGTCGAGAACGCGATCGAGCACGGGCTGGGCGAAGAGCCGATCAAGGTGACGCTCGTGTCCAAGGTCTCGGGTCAAGATCTGCTGCTGTGCGTTCGGGACAACGGACGGGGAATCGATCCCGCTCGGCTGCAAGAGATCCAGCGGAATGTCTACGAACCGGAACCTCCCGTGACCGCACGCGGCGCCGGGAAGCGCACGAAAGGCTTCGCGCTGCGCAACATCCACCAGCGGCTGAGGCTGCTCTACGGCGAGCCGTACGGGTTGGAGATCGAAGCGTCGCATGCGGGCGTGTCCATCCATGTTCATATGCCATTCCAATGGGAGGAGGACGGAAATCATGAAGATATTGATCGTTGAGGATGAGGCCAAGATCCGTCAGGGAATCCGCGCGCTGGTGGAGCAGATCGTGCCCTCCCGCCTGCAGGTGACGGAGGCGGCGAGCGGCAAGGAGGCATGGGAATGGCTCCGCAGGCAGGAAGAGGTCGATCTGGTCATTACCGATATCCGCATGCGGGAGATGAACGGCCTCGAGCTGATGGGGCTGGCCCGGCAATCCCACCCGAGCGCCGCATTCATCGTCATTAGCGGCTACGACGAGTTCGCTTACGTGCGGGAGGCTCTCCGTTACGGCGCGGCCGATTACTTGCTCAAGCCGATCGAGCGGGTCGAGCTGGCGCGCGTGCTGCACAGGATCAGGGAGGAAGCGGATTCCCGCAAGGGCGAAGCGCCGGACGATGCGCCGGACGATGCGCCGGGCGACGACAACGAACGACTGCTGATCCGCAAAGTGAAGAACTTGGTGAACGAGAGGCTCGATCGGGAACTGTCGCTGTCCTATCTGGCGGAGCATGTGTACCTGCATCCGAAATACCTCTCCGACATGTTCAAGCGCGAGACGGGGCAAAATCTGTCGGATTACGTCACGGAGCGGAGAATGCACAAGGCGAAGAAGCTGCTGAAGGAGACTGCGCTCAAAGTGCCGGACATCTCGCAGATGTGCGGCTTGGCCAACCACAAGTATTTCCGTGCGCTCTTCAAACAGCATGCCGGATGCACGCCGAACGAATTCCGGGACGCCTGAAACATCTTACGATTTCGGCCGTTTTATGGATTTCGTGGCGTTACGGCGGATGCGGGAGAGGCGGTAAGATTAGACCTGTAAGCGCTTAATACGAAAAAGCGGGGGAGACACGAACATGAGAAAAGCTACTACGGCGACTTCCGTCGTCTTGCTGACAGGGCTGCTGCTGTCGGCTTGCGGCGAGGGAAGCGGCGGCACGTCCTCGCCCACGTCGGGTGCGGCCACCGGTACAGCGTCCGCAGACGCGGGCAAGCCGGTCAAGCTGACGTTCAGCATCTGGGGGAACGACACGCACAAGAAGATGTACGAGGACATGATCGCGGAGTACAAGAAAACAAAGCCGAACGTCGACGTCGAGATCATGACGATTCCGGCCGCCGATTACCAGCAGAAGATTTCCGTTATGCTGGCTTCCAAGACCGCACCGGACATCATGTGGATGCTGGAGCGCTCGATTCCGCAGTTTTTGAGCTCGGGGCAAGTCGAAGACATCTCTTCGATCAAGGACGGCTCGGACTACGACTTCGCGGATTTCATTCCGTCCACGCTCGAACTGGTGACCCAGGACGGCAAGCTGTACGGCGTCCCGTTCTCCACGCCGCCGAACATGATTTATTACAACAAGAAGCTGTTTGAGGAGAAAGGCTTGAAGACGCCGTCGGAGCTTTATCAAGAAGGCAACTGGACGTACGACGAAATGGTGAAGGCGGCCAAAGCGATCTCCGATCCTTCTAAAGGCATCTACGGCATGGATCTGATCTTGCCGAGCAGCTCGTGGACGGAGAGCTGGATGGAATCGCTCATTACCGTCATGTGGGCGTACGGCGCCGATTATTTCAGCCCGGACGGCAAAAAGTTCGCGCTTAATACGCCGCAAGGCCAGCAAGCGGTGCAATTTTTCAGCGATACGATGTTCAAGGACGGCATTCATCCGAAGCCCGGCGACCAGACCGGATTCGAATCCGGCAAGATCGGCATGCAGCAGAATCTGCTCAGCTATATCGGCAAGGCGAAGGCCATCACCGACTTCGACTGGGATATCGCGCCGATGCCGAAGGGCCCGGGCGGCAGCCAAGGCACGACGATGGGATACGCGGCTTACATGATCACGAAGGATAGCCCGCACAAAGCCGAAGCGCTGGATTTCCTGAAGTTCATGTCCAGCAAGGAGAACATGACGATCACTTCGCAGTTCTTCGTGCCGGGCCGCAAGTCCGTGCTCGAGTCCGACGAATTCCTGAAGCAGGGTCCGTCGCCCGAGAGCGTCAAGACGGCGATCCTGGATCAGATGGCGAGCGCGAAGGTCAGGCCGGGCTTCGCCAACTACCAGCTGATCAACGACAAAATGAAAGAAGACTTCGATATGATCTATACCCAATCCGATACGATTCCGAACATTCTGAAGAAGATGGAGAGCGATCTCAATCCGATTCTGGCGTCGCAATAACAGAGAGAGCGTGACAATTGCCAAGTGACGAGCTTGGCAATTGTCATGGAAGGGGTGGAAAGCATGAGCGTTACTTATAGCAGAATCAAGCGCAGAAAAGCGATATACGGCTACTTGTTCATCGCTCCGATCATGCTGGGATTTTTGTTCTTCATGGCTGGGCCCATCGTCGGGGCCTTCGGCATCAGCTTCACCGACTATTCGCTGCTGAAGCCCAGCTCGTTCGTCGGCCTGGACAACTATCGGCATGTCTTCGCGCAGGACGACACCTTCTGGGTGACCGTGAAAAATACGCTTTACTTCTCGGCGGGACTGATCCCGTTGAACCTGACCCTGGCGCTGGCGCTAGCCTTGCTGCTGTCGAGCAAGCTGCGGGGGATGGGACTGTTCCGCACCGCGATCTTCACGCCAGTCGTGACGTCCGTCATCATCTGGGCCATCGTCTGGAAGTATATTTTCGCGACGGATGCCGGTCTGGTGAATCAGGTTCTTCACTTCTTCGGAATCAAAGGTCCGGCTTGGCTGTACAACAAGCATCTCGCCATGCCCGTCGTCATCGTGACCAGCGTGCTGAAGAAGGTCGGGATGAATATGGTCATCTTCCTGGCCGCGCTGCAGGACGTGCCGAAGATGTATTACGAGGCGGCGACGCTGGACGGGGCATCCAAGTGGAAGCAGTTCACGAAGATCACGCTGCCGATGATCTCGCCGTCCCTGTTCCTGACGCTGATCATTACGCTGATCGGCTCGCTCAAGGTGTTCTCGCAGATCGTCGTGATGACCGGCGGCGGACCGGGCACCAGCACGAGCGTTTTGGTCTATTACATCTACAAATTGGCGTTTAAAAACTATCAGCTCGGCTACGCCTCGGCGGTGGCTTTCATCCTGTTCTTCCTCGTATTGGCGCTGACGCTCGTGCAGTGGTCGCTCCGGAAAAGGTGGGTGCATCATGAGGAGTAATGCGATGCGATTCTTCGGCAACGGCTTGCGGTACTTGCTGCTGACCATCGTCTCCGCCCTGATCGTCATTCCCTTCTTCTGGATGGTGACGACGTCGCTGAAGGATCAGAACAAAATATTCGAGTTCCCGCCGCAATGGCTGCCGCATCCGATGGTCTGGTCGAACTACAAGGAAGTGTTCACGGCGCAGCCGCAATTTCTGCTGCATTATTGGAACAGCGTTTATATCGCCGTCCTGGTCACCATCGGCACATGCCTGGTGGGCGCGCTCGCCGGATTCGCCTTCGCCAAGATCTCGTTCCCCTTCCGGAACTCGCTGTTCCTGGTGCTGCTGAGCGGCATGATGATCCCGAACGAAGTGACGATTATCCCGAACTTCATCTGGTTCTCCAAGCTGGGGCTGGTGGACAACCATTTCCCGATCATCGTGCCTCCGATTCTGGGCGCGGGCGGCATCTTCGGCGTCTTTCTGCTGCGGCAATTCTACATTACGATTCCGAAGGAACTGGACGAAGCGGCCGAGATCGACGGGTGCACGCCTTGGACGACCTTCTGGCGGATTATGATTCCGATGACGGCGCCCGCCTTCGCGACGCTCGCGATCTTCACGTTCCTGAACAGCTGGGAGGATTTTCTGGATCCGCTGATCTACTTGAACTCGTCGAAGCTGTTCACGCTGCCGATCGCGATGAACCTGTTCACGGACACGGCCGGGACGGCGTGGCATCTGCTGATGGCCGCCGCCGTCATGACGACGGTGCCGCTGCTGCTCGTCTTCTTCTTCGCGCAGCGGAAGTTTGTCGAAGGGGTCTCCACGACCGGACTGAAATAAACCTCTTGATCGCTCGAACGGTTCGGGCGGTCAAGTTTGCGGCGATTGAAAGCGCTTAACATCACCAGGGGAGGACGAAGATCCTTGAAATGGCAAGGAAAAACATGGGCAACGCTGGGCGACAGCATTACGGAAGCGAACGGCTATCAGCCGCTTGTTCGCGCTGCGCTCGGCTTTGCCGAAGTCGCGAACGAGGGCAGAAGCGGCTGTCCGATGACGGCGGGAGGAGACACGGACGAAGGCTCGACCGTGAGGGTCGGCGCCGGCCTCGGCCGTTTCGATTGCGTCACCGTTTTCGCCGGCGTCAACGATTTTCGCTTGAGCAAGTCGCTAGGAGCGCCGAGCGACACGGATATTTATACGTTTTACGGGGCTTACGCGACCTTGATCGAAGGGATCCTGAAGGCTCATCCGGCTTGCCGGCTGAATTTGTGGACGCCGCTGCACCGGGACAAGGACGGCTATGACGCGGATACCCGCAACGGAGACGGTCGCCGCCTCGACGATTACGCGGAAGCGGTCCGCTGCTTGGGGATGCGCTACGCGCTGCCTGTGCTCGATCTGTACAGGGAAAGCGGAATCCATGCGCTTACGCTGCCGCTGTTCACCTCGGACGGGCTTCATCCGAGCGAGGCGGGACATGCCCGCATTGCGGGCATGGCGGCCAGCTTTCTGGAACGGCTATAAATATGGAAGGGAGAATCAGCATGTTCAAGAAGATGATTGCGGTCTTTCTTTGCTTCGCTTTATTGCTCGGCTCCGGATGGGTCGGCAAGCCTTCGGGGGCCAGCGCAGCGGCCGGACCGTGGAACTTGATCAACGACGACATGTCCGATTTCGTTGCCACGGGATGGGAGGACTTCGGCACCGGCACCGGCGCGGTTGTACAGGAAGACGGATTTGTGGCGATCCACGATCAAGGCACCGCTAAAGCCCGATATTTGCTGAAGAATATGGCTACGCCTACAGGAGCATTTACTTTCGAGATCAAGGCGAAAGCCGACGCGCTGAATACGCTGAACGAGATCAGCATTCGAAGCGACAGCTACCTGATCAGCTTCTACTTAACGTACGGAACGAGCGGCAAAGTGCAGAGCAATGCGACGAGTCCCGCCAAATCCGCAACGTTGGATACGACGATCTACCATACGTACCGATTGGTCGCGCATGCCGATTACACGTACGACCTGTACGTGGACGGCGTTCTTGTATGGGCGAACGCACCGAAGCTTTCTGCAACCGGCACTTCCCTGATTAAGATCGGCGGCGATTCCGCTTCGAAAGCGGAGTTGCTCGTCGACCATATCCGTATGGGAACGGGGGAAATATTGCCGTCCGACGCCGCCATCGTCGCGATACCGTCCGTGACGGTCAAGACGTCGGCAGGCCAACCGCCGGCGATGCCTTCCGTCGTGACCGCCGTGTACGATGATGAATCGACAGCGGCGCTTCCGGTCGTCTGGCAGCCGATTGATCCGGCGAGCTACGCAAGCGAAGGCACGTTCACGGTGCATGGGGACGTCACGGGAACGAGCATCCCCGTCGCCGCGACCGTTACGGTGAGCGCAGCCGTCGTGGCGATATTGGGCTTCGAACCGGTTGCCGTTACGACGCTCGCACGGACCGCGCCTGTCTTGCCCGCTACCGTCAACGCGAACTATGCGGATAGCTCGACTGCCCCCGTGCCGGCCAAGTGGGATAGTATCCCAGTGGCGCAATATATGACGGCGGGTACATTCGACGTGTTCGGCACGGTTGACGGAACGCACCTCCGGCCGGTTGCTCATGTGACAGTGGAAGAGGCGGCCGCGGATGAATTCGACAATCTGCGGAAGAAGATCGCCACGATGCTTACCGGCGGCGACGACTATGATCCGCTTGACCCGGATATTGCCGCCCAAATCGCGGTTGTAACCGCTAAAGCGCAATCCCATTGGAGTGCCATGGACAAGTCTGCCGGCAGGACGTATTTGTGGAGCGACTTGGCCAGCGCGACGGATTCTGATTGTGACTGTCGCAGTTCGGCGGATATGACCGCGTCGTATACGCGATTGAAAGAGATGGCGATTGCCTATTCGACGAAAGGGTCGGCGTTATACCATCATGCCGGGTTGTTGTCGGATATTAGCCAGGCGCTGGATTGGATGTATGAGAACCGCTATAACGAAACCGTCAAACAGACCGATAACTGGTGGGATTGGTGGATCGGCGCGCCGATCGCGCTCAACGAGACGGTCGTCCTCCTGTACGACCAACTGCTGCCGTCGCAAATCACGAACTATATGAATGCCGTCGATCGTTTCACGCCGATCGTCAATATGACGGCCGCGAACCGCGTTTGGAAGAGCCAGGTCGTAACCGTTCGCGGCATTATCGTCAAAGATCCCGCGAAAATCGCACATGCCCGGGACGGGTTAAGCGACGTATTCCTGTATACGACAACTAGCGATGGCTTCTACCGGGACGGCTCCTTTATTCAGCACGAAGTCTTCCCGTATACCGGCGGTTATGGCGCATCTATGCTGGCTAGCCTATCGGATTTGCTCTATCTGCTTAACGGCACTCCGTGGCAGGTGACCGATCCGAACCTAGAGAACGTCTATCAGTGGGTGTACGATTCCTTCGAACCCGTTATGTACAAAGGCTTGGTCATGGATATGACGCGCGGGCGAGAGCTTTCGCGCTCCTATGCTACCGATCATCTGGCTGGTCAACGGATCATCCGGGCGGTCATGCGGTTGTCCGAGAGCGCGCCGGCGGAGCATGCCCAGGCTTTCAAGAACATGGTCAAGCACTGGGTCCAATCTGATGAGTATGTCAACTTTTACAAAAATAATTCCATCAACGATATCGAAAGAGCCAAGGCGATCGTCCTGGACGACTCGATCGAGGCGCGCGGCGAAATGAATGCTTATCGTCAGTTCGCGGGCATGGACTCGGCCGTCTTGCGTCGTCCGGATTACACGATGGCGATCAATATGTTCTCGTCGCGTACCGCTAACTTCGAATCCTCACACACCGAGAATTTGAAGGGCTGGCATACGGCGGATGGCATGACGTATTTGTACAACGGCGATTTAGGCCAATTCAGCGACAATTACTGGCCGACGGTCAACGCCTACCGATTGCCCGGCACCACCGTGGATACGCTCGCCCGAACGGATGGCAAGGGCGGGACCAAGAAAAGCAAGTTCAGCTGGGTGGGCGGTACGGATTTGCTTGGCACATACGGCGTATCCGGCATGGAGCTGGACGGGCTCTTCAGCACGCTGACGGCCAGGAAATCCTGGTTCATGTTCGACGACGAGATCGTCGCGCTCGGCGCGGGCATTAAGAGCACCGATAGCCGAACGATCGAGACGATCGTGGACAATCGCAAAATCGGCGCCGCCGGAGACAACGCGTTCACCGTGGACGGCGTCGCGCAACCGACGAATACGGGATGGAATGCCAAGCTTAAGTCGGTCAAATGGGCGCACCTGGCGGGCTCCGTGCCCGGTTCGGATATCGGCTATTATTTCCCTGAGCCTGCAACCGTAAATACGCTGCGCGAGTCGCGCACCGGCAACTATACCGATATTGACGGAAGAAAAGGGACGCCGAGCACGCCGATCACGAGCAACTACTTGACGCTCTGGTTCGATCATGGCAAAAATCCCGCGGGCGCAACTTACGAATACGTGACGCTGCCGAACGCAACGGCGGAAAAGACGGGCAGCTATGCCGACAATCCGGATATTGAGGTGCTCGTCAACTCTTCGAGCGTGCAAGCCGTCAGGGAGAAGAAGCTGAACATGGTCGGGGCCAATTTCTGGAACGACGGGCTGGCGACGGTTCGCGTTGGAGGCGCCGACTGGATCACGAGCAATCGGAAAGCTTCCGTCATGACGCAAGTTACGGGATCCAGCCTGCTTGTGTCCGTCTCCGATCCGACTCAATTGAACACGGATACGATCGAGGTGGAAATCCACCAAGGGGCTACAGGCGTCATTACAGCTGATCCCGGCGTAAAAGTGCTGCAATTAAGTCCAACGGTCAAATTGTCCGTGCGGACGGCAGCCGCTAAAGGGGCCGCGTTCCACGTGAACCTCAATCTTGCCCCGGCTGCATCTGTGCCGGCTGTGCCGAACTTGACGGGTGCTACCGCTGGCAATCACACAGTTACTTTGCAATGGGACAGCGTGAGTTTGGCGTCCGGGTATTACGTCATGTACGGAACGGAAAGCGGGAACTATACGAATAAAATTCCGATCGGTTATACGAATAACTTCAAAGTAGGTGATCTTGCTGCCGGCACGACATACTACTTTGCCGTATCGGCTTACAATGCGAAGGGCGAGAGCGAGACCTCGGCTGAACTTGCCGTGACGCCGACGGCAGCGGCATGGGATCTGATCGACGACGATATGAGCGATTACACTGCTGGTTGGTACGGTCAGGGCACCGGCACGGGATCGATTGCTCAGCATGACGGATACGTATCGATACGGGATGATGACACCGCCAAAGCGTACTACTTGATTCGCAGTGGTTTTGCTGCGCCCAAAGGAGCGTTCAGCTTCTCCGCGAGGGCAAAAATTAGCGAAGCAAACACGATAAACGAATTTACGATTCGAAGCGATGAATACTTGATTAGCTTCTATCTGACCCATGGGAAGGAAGGCCAGCTGCTTAACATGCCATCCAAAGCGACGAAGAGCTATACGTTGGATACGACGGTGTATCATACGTATACGGCTGTCGTTCATGCTGATTATTCGTACGATCTGTATGTTGACGGCAAGCTGGCTTGGTCAGGCGCAAACAACTTGGGTCATGGAACTTCGCTGATCAAAATTGGCGGTGATACCGCTTCGCTCGCCTGGATCGACCTGAATCACTTCCAGATGGGCATGGGCGAAATCGTGCCGCTCCCTGCCATCGTCTCGGTATCGCCAGTGAATATCGACACGATCGCGGGAACAGCGCCCATACTGCCCGCCCAGGTCGCCGTTACGTTCGAAGATGAGACAACCGGGACGCGGGCAGTCATCTGGGATACGATCGACCCGTCCGCTTATGCGCAAGCAGGTTCCTTCACGGTGGAGGGAGCGGTGCTGGGCACGGTGCTGCGCGCGAAGGCAAAAGTTACGGTAACGGGTGATGGTGAGGACGTGACGATTGTCGGGATCGAGCCGGTCGAAGCGACGACGACTGCCGGGACGCCTCCACAGTTGCCGGCGGACGTCAAAGTCGTCTACAGCGACGATTCTTCGGCAAGGCTGCCGGTGGTGTGGGACAGCATCGCTCCATCGCAATATGCGCAATCGGGCACTTTCAGCGTCAACGGCCATGTAGAGGGAACCGCGCTGCTTGCCCGGGCAGATGTGACTGTGCAAGCCCGTCCGTCAGGCGGGTCAGGCCCAGGAGGCGAAACCCCTTCGACGCCCGGCACGGGTACGGGACCAGGAACAGGTACAGGAACAGGTACAGGTACGGATGAGCCTGCCGGAACACCGAAAGCGACTGCGACTCCTGTGGAACGGACGGACTTGAGCCCGCAGACCGCGCAGACGATCGGCGAAGGCATCATTTACCGGGTAGGCGCGGAACTGGACGGACAACCGACCGAATTTCCGGTGGACGGCGCGCTGCAGGTTGCGGTTCCCTATCAACTGAAGCCGGGAGAAGACACGTTGAAGGTGATCGTCAGCTATATTGATGCGGCCGACCAACTTCAAGTCGTTGTGAACGGCGTCTATCATCCGGACACGGGTCTTGTGGTGTTCACCGCTTCGCAAGCCGGAGACTACGCGGTTTATTATAAAGAGGTAAGCTTCAACGATATCGCGTCGCTCGACTGGGCAAAAACTAGCATCGAAGCGCTGGCGGCGCGGGAGATAATTAAAGGAACGGGCGAGGGCAGCTTTGCTCCGAAACGCCCGGTTTCCAGAGCCGAATTTGTGTCGATGCTGGCGAGAATGTTCGGACTGTCGGCAGCTGCGAGTGGCAGCCACGGATTCTCGGACGTTCATCCCGGCGACTGGTATTACGGTGCGGTAGCAGCCGCGCAGTCTCTTGGCATCGTTAACGGCAACCCGGACGGCAGCTTCGGAGCGAGCGAACAAATCTCGCGGCAGGATATGGCGGTAATCGTTCAACGCACGTTCGAAGCGCTGAAGATTCAACCGGAAACGAAGGGCGAGCAGACTCCGTTCGGCGATGATGCGAACATTGCTGCTTATGCTGCGTCAGCGGTGAGCCTGATGCAGAAGGCGGGCATCCTCGAAGGCAGCAACGGATCGTTCCATCCGAAGTCGTCTACGACAAGGGCGGAAGCGGCCGTCATGCTGTTCCGATTGCTCGGTTATACGAAATAAAAAGAAATAGTCGATCGTCAAAAGGTTGAGCGGCTGATACAGGCTGCTCAACCTTTTTGACGTTTACAAGCGCAAGAAGCCTTTCACTTCTTGCTGGCTTCCCGGCTGCGGCGCCGGGAAGCCTCGTCCAATACGGACTGGATCGTGTGCTGCCGCAAATAAGCGTACAAATGTTGTTCCGCGCCGTCCATGACCTTTTCGACCAAGCATACGTTTTCCTCGGGACGGTCCGGATGCGGATGCCCGGCTTCCTCTTCGGCGAGCAGCCGGTGCTGCCGAGAGCCGGCGTTGGAGCATTCGAACAACGGCTGTCTTCCTTCGATCACTTGAACCACGTCCAAAAAGGTAATCCGATCGGCAGGCCGCGCCAGCTCGTATCCGCCGTTCACCCCCGGAACCGCGCGCACGATGCCGTCCTGCCTCAGCTTGGACATGATCTTGGACAGATAGCTTTCCGAAACGCCGAGCGTCGAAGCCAATTCCTTGATGCCGATATGGTGCGGACGATTCGCGTTAGCCAAATGAAGCAAGGCGTGCAGCGCATAATCCGTGCTTTTGGAATACTGCATGAACCGCTCCTCCTTCCGCAAAAAACGTTAATTATAGATTTGTGATGTCCATCGTAAACGATTCGACTTCCGCCGGTCAAGCCGCGTGCATGCCGACATTCGTGCGTGGTCGAAAGCAAAATTTAGTATAATGAATGGACAAACCGCCTCCGCGAAGGAGTGAGCCGATCCCGGGTCGCGATTTACGCGGTGCGCAACCTGAAGCAAGTGAAAGCGTAGCGGCTCACGCGGGGAAAAGAACTTCAAAGACGCCTCCGGCCTTGAAGTTCTTTTTCGTTTCCGGCGGCATCCGACTTGGCATTTGTCCCAGTAAACTTTAAATTTGTCTAATAGGTGCCCCCCGTCGCGGATGCTATGCTGGGTGGAGAGGGACCGGGAAGGAGGACGCTGCCGTGTATGCCGTATTGATCGTGGAAGACGAACCGAACATCCGCGGAGGTCTGGTCCGCCATTCGGTGTGGCGAGAGCTGGGGGTCGATCGCGTCCTGGAAGCGGACGACGGCGTATCCGCCCTGGAGCGGATCCGCGAGGAACCGGGCATTCGGCTGGTGCTGACGGACATCCGCATGAAGAAAATGTCGGGCATCGAATTCATTCGGGAGCTTTACGATACGTTGTCGTTTCAAGGAAAAGTGATGATTCTAAGCGGTTACGACGATTTTCAATATGCGCGGGCGGCGATGGCATACGGCGTCGTCGATTATTTACTCAAGCCGGTCGACATGGCCGAGCTGGCCCAGGTGGCGGGTCGGGCGATCGCCCGGCTGGAAGAGGAGGACCGGCAGTTCGAAAGCTTGCGTTTGATGGAGCATGCGATGCCGAAGCTGAAGGAGGAGCTCCTCCAGCGGACGGTCGAAGCGCCCTCGGGCGGAGAGCCGTCGGCGCAGCTGTGCAAGGAACTGCAAACGCACGATCTGATCTGGCTGACGACCGGTCCGCTCGTTCTGATGGTGCTCGAAGCGGACAATCTGCGGGTCGCATCTTCCCGCGAGCAAGCTGCCGATCCGGGTCTCGTCAGCTTCGCCATCGGCAACGTGCTGGAATATTCCTTGTACGAATACGCCAGGACGACGGGACCCTATGTCCGGTTCCGCTCGGCCCGCCACGACCGGTGGATCGTCGTCTTTGGCGAGTCTCCCGGCGGGAGTCGCGACGCCAGGATCCGGCTGGACGAATGGGAACCGGTGCTGAGGAGTCGCATGCGGACGTACGTCAAAGTCGGCGTCAGCATCGCGTTCGTCGAAGGCGAGGAGAACGAAACGCCGGGCGTCCTGTACCGCAAGGCGCTGGAGCGGCTGGAGCGCATTCGCCTGTACGGTTCCGGGGAGGAAGAAGACGCGGAGGCGTTCCGGGAAGTCGATATGCTGTCGGGCGCGCAGGCGCTGGTCGATCTGCTGAAGCACGGCGATGCTGGAGACGTGTCGGAAGCGACGGCGCAATTCCCGTTGCTCGTTCGGGAGTGGAACGTCGGCAAGCTGCGGGATTTGCACCACCGGGCGTTCGAGTGGCTGCTGGACGTATTCGAAGCGGCGCGCAAATCGGGGTGGAAAGAGGAACGCTGGCGCCGCAACCCGCTGGAGCTGTGGGAGCGCGTGCAGGCATACGACACGGTGGAGGCGCTGCATGCGTTCGTGGCCGGGGAGCTGCTGCAGGTGAACGAGGAGCTGCGCGGGACGCCGCGGAACCAAGTGCTGCTGGCGGCCGAACGGTATATAAGGGATCACTTCACCGAGCCGCTCACCGTGCAGGCGATTGCCGAGCAGGCGTACGTCACGCCGGAATGGCTCAGCACGCTGTTCAAAAAGCATCACGGCTCCACCGTGCTGGACTACATCACCCGGCTGAGGATGGAGAAAGCCAAGGAGCTGCTGCAAGACGTCGGCCTGAAGGTGTATCAGATCGGCGGCCTGGTCGGGTACCGGGACGCCGTTTATTTCTCCCGGCTGTTCCGCAGGACGACGGGCCTGACGCCGAAGGAATATCGCAATCAGAAAGGAATCCGGACGGATGAATGAGCGGCTGCGCTGGAACCGGCTGTCCATGCGTTATCGGGTCCTGTTCGTTTTTTTCATTCTGATCGTCGTACCGTTTCTGCTGGTCGGATATATCGCGCTGTCCAAATCCGAGAAGACGATCCGAAGCACGAATCTGGACGCCGTCGTCCTGACGGGGAAAAATTTGAATTACTACTTCCGCTACGTGGAGAAAGAGCAGGACAAGCTGATGGCGTCCGACGACATGCAGCGGCTGATGAGCAAGGGCAAACGTCTGCGGTCGGACGAGATCGTCTTCACGGACGAGCTACTCTCTTTCGTGGACGACATCAACTACTCCAACGCCTTGTTCAAAATCCGCGTCCTGCCGCTCGATCCGTACGCGATGCCGACGTACATGCGTTCCGTGTACGGCATGTCGGACGTGGGCGCGCAGCCGTGGTATCGCGAAATCGTGACGAGCGGCCGGTCGTACTGGAAGGTATTCGAACCCGCCGAGCTGCCGGGGGTCATTCTCGAACCGACGCTGGGCAGCGTCAAGCGGCTGCACAGCCTGAAGACGTACGAACCGCTCGGCGTCGTCGTCATGGATATTCGCCCGTCCGTGCTGGCCGACTTCATCTACCCGGTGAAGCAATTCCCGAACCAGCTTCTTCTGCTGCTGACGAAGGACAACCGGCTCGTCTATTCGACGAAGGGCAAGTACGACGATACGGTGCTCGAAGCGGGGCTGATCCGGGCGCTTGGCCGCGCCGATGCGTCGACGACCTTGACGTACGGCGGCCGGAAATCGCTCGTCAGCGTCACGACCCTGAAGGACGACGAGCTGAAGCTGGTCAGCATTACGCCCGTCAAGGACTTGGACAATCCCGTCTCCGTCCTGAGCCGGCTGAACTATACCTTCCTGCTGTTCTATTTCCTGCTGTCCATTTCCCTCGCCGCGTACATTACGGTGACCTATACGAATCCGATCTCCTCCCTCGTCCGGGAGATGCGCGCGGCGGTGCGCCACCGATTCGGCGAAGCGGCCGTCGTCGAGTCGCGGTTCGCCGGAAGGCGGGACGAGATCGGCTGGCTGTACCGCGGGATGTATAACATGATCCGGGAAATTCAACGGCTGCTGCGGGAAACGAAGGCGTCCGAGAAGCGAAAAAAGCAGCTCGAATTCGAGGTGCTGAACTACCAGATCAATCCGCATTTTCTGTACAACACGCTGGATACGATCCGCTGGAAAGCGGAAGCTCGCGACGCCGGCGACATCGGCGAGCTCGCGAGCTCCCTGGCGTCACTATTCCGCCTGACGCTGAACCGGGGCCGGGCGCTCACGACCGTTCGCCGCGAGCTGGAGCTGCTCCGCTCGTATTTGCGCATCGAGACGGCACGTCGGGACGGTCCTATTCCGGTGATGTTCCGGGTGGAGGACGAGCTGCTGGACTTGCCGCTCATGCGCCTCGTGCTGCAGCCGCTCGTGGAGAACGCGATCCGGCACGGCATCGCGGACAAGGGGGACGAAGGCATGATCGTGATCCAGGGGAGCCTGGAGGAAGGGAAAATCGCGCTGTGCGTCTCCGACAACGGCCCCGGCATTCCGGAAGACATCCGGATCCGCCTCCTCGATCCGGACGCCGCGTTCCGGCAGGAGCGGGAAGGCGGTCTTGGGCTGCTCAACGTTCATGAACGTTTGCAGCACTATTTCGGGGCGCCTTACGGGCTCGAGGTCGTCAGCCGCCCGGGGAAGGGAACGACGGTCGTGCTGCTTCATCCGATCTTGCCCGATACGGAACGGGCGGGGATGGAGGAGTAAACGCGAAAACCGCTGCTCGGCCGTTTCTGAAAAGCCTCCCGATGGAGGCTTTTTTTGTCGCATAGCAAGGCGCGGGCAATCGCTTAGATTTGTAACAGTAAACCTTAGACCTGTCTCGTATCGGGCGCCGCAGTCCGGGTGTTATGCTCATGGGCAGGGAGGGAAGAAACGATGTTTGGAGCGGAGAAGAGACGAACGCGAAGCCGTCCATCGACATTCCGGGCGTTCCGGTCGCAGCTGCCGCTGCAGTTGATGATTTGGCCGTGCATGCTGTTTTTGCTGATTTTCGCCTACATTCCGATCGCCGGCAACCTGATCGCGTTTCAGGCATTCGACCTTTCGTCGGGCTTGTTCGGAAGCCGGTTTGTCGGTCTTGCGAATTTCACCGAAATGTTCTCGGACGCAAGCTTTTATATGGCGATGAAAAATACGGTCATCCTGAGCTTGCTGAACATGCTGATCGTGTTTCCGGCGCCGCTGTTGTTCGCGCTGATCGTGAACGAAATTCCGTTTTTGCGGTTCAAAAAGCTGGTGCAGACGAGCAGCTACCTGCCCAACTTTATCTCGTTCGCCATGGTGGCTTCGATGTGGATTTTTCTGCTGGACCCGAAGGGGATGGTGAACCAGTCGCTGCTCCTGCTGCATCTGGTCCGGCATCCGATCGAGTTCTGGACGGAGCCGGGGCTGTTCCGGCCCTTGTCCGTCCTGATCGGCATCTGGAAGGGCGTCGGCTGGGGGGCCATCATCTATCTGGCGGCCATCTCCGGCATCAACCCGGACCTGTACGAGGCGGCCAAGATGGACGGAGCGGGGCGGATCCAACGGATCGTTCGCATTACGCTGCCCCAGCTGATCCCGTTGTTCTCGATCCTGTTCATCCTGAATATCGGGACGCTGTTTAACGGCAATCTGGATCAATCGGTGCTGCTTGGCAATTCTTTCAACAAAGAGACGTCTTACGTGATCGAGTATTACTCGCTGCAGATGGGGCTGGAGCTGACCCGCTACTCCTATGCGACGGCCGTCAGCTTTTTCCAATCGGTCATGGCCATTTTGCTGGTGCTGATCGCCAACTGGTTTTCCGGCAGGGTGTCCGGCAACCGGCTGTTTTAAATCAAGCCGAACGGGGATGACTTCCAATGCACGCTTACTTGAGGCTGACGACGGAGGATAAGGTCGTAAACGCGATCGTGCTGGCCGTATCCGTCCTCGCGCTGCTGGCGACTTTGTATCCGGTCTATTACTTGCTCATCTACGCGCTCAACGATCCGATCGACGCGGCGGGCGGAAAGATGTACTGGTTTCCGCGGCAGTTCACGCTGGAGAACTTCGCTTACGTATTCAAAAGCCATCAACTGCTCCAATCGTTCCTCGTCACGGTCGCGCGCACCGTGCTCGGCACGGTCTCCGGCGTGCTGTTCACTGCGATCGCGGCTTACGCGCTGTCGAAAGAGCGGCTGATGTTCCGAAAGGCATATTCGATCGTCGGGCTGGTCACGATGTATTTCGGCGGCGGGCTCATTCCGAATTACTTGCTTTATCAGAAGCTGGGACTGCTCAATACGTTCTGGGTGTATCTGGTTCCCGCGCTGTTCAGCATTTATCACGCCTTGCTGTTTATGGCCTTTTTCCGGCAAATGCCCGCCGAGCTGGAGGAGTCGGCAAAAGTGGACGGCGGCGGCGAGTTCTATATTTTCGCGAGGATCATCCTGCCGCTGTCCAAGCCGGTGCTGGCGACCGTCGCCCTGTTCGTGGCCGTCAACCATTGGAACGACTGGTTTTCCTCCGCCTATTACGTATCGAACCAAAACCTGTGGACGATGCCGACGATCATCGTGCGGATGCTGTCGGACAACTCGATTATGGAGAACATGAAAAATATGTCCCCCGGCATGCGGACGGATCCGCTGTCTACGCTGCAGGCGATCAAATACGCCACCTTGATCGTCACCATTTTGCCGATCACGATCGTCTATCCGTTCATTCAAAAATATTTCGTGCAGGGCATGATGGTCGGGGCGATCAAGGCGTAGCGCCCGGCGTTCCGGATACGGTATCAAAGGCTTGCGGGCCTGATGATATAAAATGACAGGTACAAACCAGGGGAGGAAACAAAACAATGAGGAAATCGGCAAAGGGCTTGTCCGTCTTGCTCGCCTGCGGCATGGGAATGGCCTTGCTTGCGGGATGCGCAGGCCAAAACGACGCGAACGGCGGCGCGACGCCGACGTCGGGATCGACTGCGTCCTCGGCGTCGCCGGGCGGGGCCGACACGCCGATGACGCTAAGCCTGTATTCGGACAGAGCCTGGTACAGCGACTGGACGGGACCGGGCGCCAAGCGGATCGAGGAGAAGACGGGCGTCCGGTTCACGGTCAAGAAGCCCGTGCAGGACGACGGGGACGGCAAGGACATCGCGCTTATGATCGCCAGCAACAGTCTGCCCGACGTAATGGTGGTCGATGCCGGCAACAAGATGCTGCAACAGTTGATCGACGGCAATTATTTGTACGACATGGATGAGCTGATGGACCGCTACGCGCCTCAGCTGCGCCAAATTCTGAACGAGCAGTACGGCCCCGAGCTGTTGACGAATTTCAAGGAGAAGGACGGCAAGACGTATAAGCTCGTCTCCGGCTACCAGACCGAGAAATATCTGGACGAAGCGAAGAAAAACGCCGGGCTCGCGCCCGTGTGGCTGCCGCAGCTCGTCGTCCGGAAAGACTACTACGACGAGATCGGCCGTCCGGACACGTCCACGCCTGACAAATTCATCGACGCGTTGGAACGGATGGCGAAAAACCATCCCGACAAAATCCCGTACCTGGGCGACAAGAGCCAGCATACGGGCGACTTGGGCTGGTTCGTTCCCCAGTTCGGCATCGCGCCCTACTACGTGGACGGCAACGAGGTCAAGAACGAGATCCGCGATCCGAAATGGAAGGACATGCTTCAATTCGGATACCGGATGGCGAGCAAAGGCTTGCTGACCAAGGAGTCGTTCGTCAATACGAACGACGTGACGGCTCAGAAGGTCGCCGCCGGCGATTCGATCGTCTGGGCCTACAACGCGACGGCGGAAAACGCCGCCCCGCCCAAAGACAATCCGAATACGAAATTCGAGATGCTGCAGCCGTTCGACTCCTATATGTACGCGACGGTCCCCGCCGGCTGGATGGCGCTCGTCATTCCGAAGAGCAACAAAAATCCGGAGCGTACCATGAAGCTGCTCGAATACGCGGCGTCCAAGGAGGGGCAGGTCGATTTCTTCCTCGGCGTCGAGGGGAAAAACGCGGACGATTTCCAAACGTTAGCCGACGGCCCGCACTTTTACTACGACCAAGCGGTTCAGAACGACTATTTCTCGCAGGGCAAGCCGACGCGGACGAAGCCTTTCGCCGACGCGTTGAACAAAGATTGGAACGGGACGTGGAACCAAGTCGGCTTCGGCGAACCGATTCTGCTGATCGACAATTGGGCCGTGGCCAACGCCGTCCAATGGGACCCTTCGGACGAGAAGAAGGTCGCGTACGACAAGCTGATGGCGCCCAAAATGAAGTTTTTCCCCGAATTCAACTTCAAGATCGACAGCGCCGGCGAATTCGGGGTGATCGCCGCGAAGCTCAAATCGTTGAAGGAGGACTACGTGACCAAGCTCGTATTCGCCAGCTCCGACGCGAACTTCGAATCGACGTTCAACAGCTTCCAAAAGGTGGCCGATCAGCTCGGCGTGGGCAAGCTGGAAGCGGAATACACGCGGCAATACGCGGAACTGAAGCAGAAGCTGGGCCAACCGTAAGACGGAAAGAGTGGAGGTAACCGTATGCATACCTTGGAAAACGAATGGCTGACCGTTCAAATGCATGAATGGCCGGGCGTTCGGCAATATTGGCACAAACCGACCCAGACCAGGATGGGGGGCAGCGGACCGGACGGACGTCTGGCCGTCAACGGCGAGACGACGGATTGGGGAGACTGGGACATCCGGGTCTCTCTGTCCGCGGACCGGACGGCCGTTTCCTACCAGCTGCGCCGGCTGCGCGCCGATCTGAGCATCGAGATGGCGTACCGCCTCGAAGGTCATTCGGTCGATCTGACCGTCACGGTGACGGACGATGCTTCCGAGCCCGTGGAACGATTGGACTGGATCGGCATGCCCTTGCTGTCGTGCGACCATCCGTCCTTTCGGTTCGATCGGACGGAGGCGCGGCAGAAAAGCTGGAAGCTGATTCCCGGCGGCGGCAGAGGCTTGTACGACCGCGTACGGGTCCGGGACAGGATCGGCGACGCCATCCCGGACCGGGCCGACGTTCCGACCATGCACGCATGCGCCTTCGACGGGCGTCTGTGCTGCTTCGTACAAACGAATGATCCGGTGCTTCCGCTCGAGACCCGGCTGTCGGAAGACAAGCGGTACGTCGGCCGGGCCGGCGGGTTCTCGATCGCTCCCGGCACCTACCGGTACCGGGTCCGCAACCGGACGATGGAGCCGCTGCGGCTGAAGGCGGTGTTTCTCGAAGATATCAACGGCGACGGCTCGGCGGACGAATGCGATTATCAGCTATGGCTGAACCGCCGGTTCCCGGACGCCGATCCGCTGTATAAACAATCGATCTGGTACCAGGTGTTCAACGCGGAGAAAGAGCGGGGCGTGCTGACCACCTTCAAGGAGACGCTCGAAATCATCCGTCACATCCACAATGTCACGGGAGGTGTCCCTCAGGTCGCTTATCTGGTCGGTTGGCAGTTCGACGGACACGATACGGGGTATCCGTCGCTCGATCGCATCAATCCGAAGCTGGCCGAGCGTCCGGAGCGGGCGAGCGAGGAATTGCGGGAGCTCGTCCGTCGCGCGAGGGAAGACTACAACTGCATCGTCAGCTACCATATCAATCTCGACGACGCCTACGTCGACGCTCCTGACTGGGATCCGGCCATTCTGAGCCGCGATCCCGACGGCGAGTCGCGGATCTGGCTCGACACGGCCAAGCAGCGCGCCTTTCATATCAATCACACCAAAGACGTGGAGAGCGGCCAGGCGTTCCGGCGAATCGATGCGTTCCTGCAGGCGGTTCCCGTGTCGCGCACCGTTCAAGTGGACGCGTTCCGCAACACGAATGCCAGCTGGGAGCCGGATGGCGGCTACATCGGGCCGGTGGAAGAGCTGATTTGCGGGATGCTGCCGATTCTCGCCTACTTCCGCGAAAGGGGCATCGACGTTTCGACGGAGGGGCAGAACGGCATGCCGATCGAAGACGCCGGCCTCTTCAGCGCCTACTGGCATTACTCCCCCTCGCTGCTGTACCACGGCAAGATCGTCGGCGGCGGCAGCGTCGATCTGAACGCCATCGTCTGGGGCAAGGGAGCTTCCTTCGATGCCGACATTCTGTACCGGGGCGAACCGACCAGATTGCTCGGGGAACAGTTCCTGGCGAACGATTTCGAATCCAAGTGGGGGCAGATCGTCGATATTATTTACCTGGGCTCGCTGCTCTATCAATTTTATTTGGCCCGGGAAATGGTAGAGTGGCGGGAGGACGAGGAGCGGGTATTCATCCGATACGGGGACGGCGTGACGGTAGACATTCGGAAAGAGACGGAGCAGTTGGCCGTCCGCTGGGGACGCCTTGCGATCGCAGACAACGATGACCGCTTTATTCCGCTCGGCGACCGGATCTATCTGTACAGCCGGCAAGGAAGCGACCGCGAATGGGCGCTGCCCGAGGATTGGCAGGCCGCGGAATTCGCCGCGTACCGCATGTCCGGCGGCGGCCGGGAGCGGCTGCGGGAATTCCCGGCCGGGGCCGAGTCGATTCGGATGCGGATGGAGCCGCGCGTGCCGGTCATGCTGGAAAAGAAAGGCGGCTGACGGCTGACCGGGGGCAGGCCCGATCCGCCGCCGGCGGCACCGCCCGACCGCGATTCGGCTAGCGCGACGGTTGTCGGCTCGCCTCGTCCCTCTTTCGACTTGTAAAGCCAAGAAGCCTTGAGAAATTCAAGGCTTCTTGGCTTTACGCCTAACGCTCTCCTGCGAAGAAGGGCGGCCATGTCGGCATTTCGTTCGCCTTGGTGTGCGACCGCCACCATCGTGCTGCGTCCTGAAGCATGGAGCCTTCGGCGCCACGCGCGCCGGGAGAGGCACGAAAATGGGGATGTAAATCGGACGCGGCGGTGCGCTGCCCGGTTCGACATTTCGTTGCCAGGTCCATTGACACGCGATTCTTATTGTGGTTATTATGGATTCATGAAATCCTTAATTAAAGCAGCTGTTCTGTCGGGCGAGGAAGGGATCGTTCGGATGCTCGCCATGGATACGATTGTCTACTTTTATTATGGACATCATAAGTCTATAAAATCTGCAAGACGAATGGAGGAAAACTCGAATGCGTTATGATTGCGCGATTGTAGGAGGCGGACCTGCGGGGCTGAATGCGGCGCTGGTGCTCGGACGGGCGCGGAAACGCGTCGCGCTGCTGGACAACAGCAAGCCGAGGAACGGCGTGACGCACGCTTCTCACGGCTTCATCACGAGAGACGGGGTTCAGCCGTCGGAATTTCGGCGTATCGCTTATACGGAGGTGCTGAGCTATCCAACGGTGGAGCATATCCCTGCCGAGGTCGCGGATATTCGCCGAGTCGGCGACGGCTTCGTCCTGTGCACCTCGAACGGCGAGCAGGTGGAGGCGCGCCGGGTGATTCTGGCGGCGGGGCTGAAGGAAGCGCTGCCTGACATCGAGGGACTGCGGGAATGTTACGGGAAAAGCCTGTTCAACTGTCCGTTTTGCGACGGGTGGGAGCTTCGCGACCGGCCGCTGGTCATCGTGGGAGAGCAACCCGGCGTCATGCACGTCGCGAAGCTGCTGCTCCATTGGAGCCGGGATGTAGTCGTATGCACCAACGGCCATGCCGATATGCTAACGGAAGAAGAGCGGCGGCTGCTGGCCACCAGGGACATCCGGATCATCGATACGCCGATCGCGGCCATGGTCGGGCGCGAAGGCCATCTGGAGCGAGTGCGGTTCGCCGACGGGACGGAGATTGAGCGCAGCGGAGGCTTCGTAGGCCCCGCCTTGATTCCGAATGTCCGGTTCGAGGAAGCGCTGGGCTACGAAACGACCCCGAACGGCGGCATCGACACCGACGAGTGGGGTCGAACGACCGCGGCCGGCGTATACGCGGCCGGAGATACGGCTTATGTGATGCCTTCGCAACTGATCTATGCGGCCGCTTCCGGCAGCAAGGCAGCGATGGCCGTCATGGCGGATGTGACGGAAGAGGAATGGAAGCAGTCTTAACGAAAGGGCGAAGATCATGGCCGTCGGCCAGGCCGGCGGCTTTCAACAGCTCCGCAAAGGTCTAGCGCAAGCCAGTGCCGAATTGGCGCTTGAATTCCCGCAAGTCAGTGCCGTAATAACGCATGAATTTCCGCAAGTCAGTGCCGTAATGACGCATCGAATTTCTGCAATTCAATGTCGTAATGGCGCATGAATTTCCGCAAGCCAATGCCGTAACGACGCATTGTCGCCTGCGTCGCGTCCGAGCGGTCTTCGCCGGCCACCTTCTGGGCGGAGCAGACCTTCCGCTGCTGCCATCTGTGCGGCGTCGGATTGTATGCGAAAATTCGAATACAAATGGCCGCTGTACCGAGAAAAGGCCGAATTGTATTCGTTTTTTCGTGCTTATTTATCGATTTTGCGATTTCACGGTCCGTTTGTATATGAAATTTCGAATAGAACGCCATCGTTCGCGAACATCCACACCAAACGGCTTTTTCAAGCCCATTTCCTCTCGGATCGACGGCGTCGGTTGGCAAACTTAGCTCCGACCGAATCCTTCCGTCTATCGGAAGGCTCTCGTAACGGTAAACTTTCCTTGGCCCCAGTCGAAGTGGCGCAACGTTG
The DNA here is from genome assembly GCF_020731285.1 of Cohnella baijiui. GTDB lineage: Bacteria > Bacillota > Bacilli > Paenibacillales > Paenibacillaceae > Cohnella. The sequence goes on along the minus strand of NZ_JAJFOW010000002.1, from coordinate 162,291 downwards.
GCAAGAAGCCCGGCAAGTCTTGAAATTCAAAGCTTCTCGGCTTTGAAAGCGGGACTGGACGCGGGTCGCCCGTTTTTTCTTGGAAACAACCGATTGACGGAAGAGAAAGCTGCTGCTACACTTGTTTAAGCGTAATAATTACTATAAAAGAGCTTGATTCTTTCTTTTTTTCGCCTAAATAGTAATTATTACATATAAAATGGAAATCGGATCGAAGATCCGGCTATCCCTTGGGAGGGAGAAAGGAGGGGATCGCGTTGCTGCTCGCCTCAATGCAGGGCGTCCGCTTCGGCTACGGCGACGTTCCTTGCCTGGACGACGCGGATCTCGCGATTTACGCGGGCGAATTCGTCGCCGTCACCGGACCGAACGGCGCCGCAAAAACGACGCTGCTCAAGCTGCTGCTCGGACTGCTGCAGCCATGGAAAGGCGAGGTGCGGCTCGCGAGCCGCAATGCCGAAGGCGCCAAGCTCGGCATCGGCTACGTCCCGCAGCAGATCGCCGCCTTCAACGGCGGATTCCCCAGCACTGTCCTGGAGTTCGTCCGCTCGGGGAGATTCGCGCGCGGCTCCTGGCTGCGGCAGCTTCGGCCGGACGATCACCGTCAGACCGAGCAGGCGCTGCGCCAAATGGGCATGTGGGAGCTGAGGCACCGCAGAATCGGCGAGCTGTCCGGCGGGCAAAAGCAGCGGGTGTGCATCGCCCGGGCGCTGGCGCAGACGCCCGATCTGCTCGTATTGGATGAGCCCACGACCGGCATGGATCAGGAAAGCCGGCTCGGCTTTTACGACCTGATGCGCCACCAGGTCAAGGACCGCGGGCGAACGGTCATCATGGTTACCCACGGTCTGTCCGAGGCGGAAGATTACCTGGATCGGACCGTCACGTTGGAGCGAAAGGAGGGCGGTGGCTGGAAATGCTGCACTACGACTTCATGCAGCGGGCATTTTTCACCGGCGGGCTAATCGCGCTCCTGGCGTCGGTGCTCGGCGTCTACCTGATGCTCCGCCGTCAGGCGCTCATGGCGGATATGCTGTCGCATGTTTCGCTGGCCGGCGTGGCCGCCGGCGCCTATCTGCATCTCAACCCAACGTTGACCGGCTTCGCGGTGGCCGTCCTGGGCGCCATCGTGGTGGAGTATGTCCGCAGATTCTACAAAACGTACAGCGACATCGCGGTCGCAATCGTCATGGTCGGCGGCTTGTCGACCGCGGTCATCCTGATGAGTTTGAACCAGGGCATCAACAAAAGCTTTTCGTCGTATCTGTTCGGGTCCGTCGTCGCCGTGAACCGGACCGAGATGATGCTGATGATCCTCGTGGCGGCGGTCGGCGGCTTGTTCTTTACGATTTTCCGCCGCCCTCTCTATCAAATCGCGTTCGACGAGGATACGGCGAAGGCGAGCGGGCTGCCCGTGCGGCCCATCTCTCTTTGCTTCAGCATCCTGACGGGGATGATCGTGGCCGCGGCGATGCCGATCGTCGGCGTGCTGCTGGTGTCTTCCTTGATGGTGCTGCCCGCGGCGCTGGCGATCCGGATCGCGTCGAGCTTCGCCGCGGCACTCCTTCTCTCCATGACGTTCGGACTCGTCGGCGTATTTTCGGGCCTGACGGCTTCCTACGAATGGAGCACCCCGCCGGGCGGGACGATCGCTTTCGTGCTGCTCGTTCTATGGGCGGGCGGCATCGGCGTCAGGAAGGCGTGGCGGAAGCTGGGCAAAAGAAGGCCGCACTCCCGACCGGAGGCGCAGACGCCGGTCTCTTCTCCGATTCCGCGTCTCGCCGAGGAGCGGTCCGAGCTTTGAGGGTCCGCCACGGACTCTCAACCATACGAAACGATTCAGGATATAGGAGGACATGAACATGAAAGCACGTTTTGCCAAGTCGTTGGCGGTCGCGGTCGGTTTGGCGCTGCTCCTGGCCGGTTGCGGAGGCAAGGGAGAAAATGCGAATGGAGCGTCGCAGAGCCCATCCGCCGGTTCGGACGCCGGGAAAAGGCTAAAGGTCGTCACCACGTTTTATCCGATGTACGAATTCAGCAAGCAGGTGGGGGGCGAGCATGCGGACGTCGTCGCGCTCGTTCCGCCGGGCGCCGAGCCGCACGACTGGGAGCCGAGCGCCAAAGACATGGCGAAGGTGAAGGAAGCGGACGTCTTCGTCTACAACGGCTTGGTGGAAGGTTGGGTCCCGCAAGCGCTCTCCAGCGCGGCGAACGACAAGCGAATCGTCGTCGAAGCGAGCAAAGGCATCGAATTGATGGAAGGCTTGCCCGAGGAAGAAGAGGAGCACCACGATCATGCCGGGGAAGACGGTCACGCCATGGATCCCCACGTCTGGCTCGATCCGGTGCTGGCCCAGCAAGAGGTCGCTTCGATCCAGGCGGCTTTCTCGCAAGCGGATCCCGCGAACCAAGCGGCGTACGAGAACAACGCCAAGGCCTACATCGCTCAGCTCCAAGCGTTGGACGAAGCCTACCGGGCGGGCTTGCAGGACGTGAAGATGAAGGCGTTCGTCACCCAGCATGCCGCGTTCGGCTATCTCGCCAAACGATACGGGCTCACGCAAGTGCCGATCGCCGGACTTTCCCCCGATCAGGAGCCTTCGCCCGATCAGATGGCCGACATTGTGAAATTCGCCAAGGAACGCGCGGTCAAGACGATCTTCTTCGAAACGCTGGTCGACCCGAAAGTGGCGAAAACCGTTGCGGACGAAATCGGAGCCCGTACGGACGTGCTGAACCCGATCGAAGGGCTGACCGATGAGGATCAAAAGAACGGTCTGGATTACATCGGACTCATGAAAAACAATCTGGAAGCGTTAAAGAAAGCGCTGAATGCGTAAAGCGGGCGAACAAGTTCCGTTTCGCCGTCGCGGAGCAAAGAGGTCGTCGTTCGGAACGCGCGAGTCGCGGCGGATCATGGGCGACTACATCCTGACGGTGAAGGATTACGTCGCGCGCCCGGACGCTCGGTGTCGTGCGAGCGGCGGGTGCTCGGCAGCGTGCGGGTGATGCCGGTCTACCTCGCCATGGGCGAAGCGGCGGGTCTGGCTGCGGCGCTTGCGGCGAGGCTGCCGGGCGGAGACGTGCACGCGGTCGACGTCGGCCGTCTGCGCGGCCGGTTGAAGGAAGAGGGCGCCTACCTCCCCGACGTCGAACAGGCGGATCCGGTCGCGAAATAAAACGGTCTCCTTTAACGGCAAGGCTTCAGACGAAAAACAACCTTCCGCCCCGTTCGGTCAGGGTGGGAGGTTGTTTGGTTTGAGCGCCTTGCACGATTCAGGGTTATTCTTCTGTTTAAGGCAACTTTCCGCCGGGCATCAGCTGCCTTCGTTTGAAGTAACGGTTATAAATAAGGAATCCAATCGTGTCCATCTGGAAATTGAAAGTTTAGTGAAGATTTCAGCCATGCCTTTTCTTGCGGTAAAAGAATGGGCAGTACGGTTTGAAAATCTAGACAGTCTTTCTCCCTTACTTGCGAAGCCCCTCCTTTATAAAGAAGCTGAATCTCGGGTCTCATGTAAGGTATTCCTTCCATTGTTTTCAGAAATAACTCATCAACCGGTCTTGTTATCAAGTGATTTCGATTGTATATCCACGAGGGCCCCGCTGTATTCAATAGCATCATTTGAAAAACAAAAGGGGTATCTTTACTTCTGCTCACCCATATATCATTTGTTGTGTGCAAGTATTCCTGGTCTTGCCAAAGAGTAAGTTTTCCTTCTTCTGCTTTATATAAAACCCAATCTTGACTCAAATATGGATATGCAAGCAGGTGCTGTTCCCTTGTGATCGCAATGTCTACATCACTATGCTCCCGTGTTTGTTTACCAAGATGTAAATCCAGTGCCCAACCGCCGGCAATGCACCATTGAATCGGAATTTTAGAGAAGATATCATTTATTTCCGGTATGGTTAGAGGCGCCCAATTATAGATGTCCGATCTCAAATTACCCACTCCTTCGCTTTCATTTTGAAGATGATCCCGGCTTCAGGACTTTGTTGTTGCATTAACCTCAGTCAGTTTCTTCGTTCATGCTCTTCAGCTGTTTTCGGAAAAAACGATAAGAAGCGCAAATCAGCACGAGTACCCCCGAGTACATGAGCAAGCTTTCGATCGCTACCCGATCAGCCAGCGGCCCGAAGATAACCATACCTAACGGCAATGAGCATGAATTCGCAATTTGAATCAGACTGAAAACCCGACCATGCATGGAAGGCTCCACTTTTTCCTGCAAGGAAACCGTAATAGGTGCATTAAAATAAGGGCCTGTGATTCCGATCAAAAAATTAAACAGCAAATAAAGCGAAAATAAGGGGGCAACACCTAAACCGACCATCAGCAGACCGTATAACGCGCATGCAAGCGTAGTGGTGCTCATACGATTGCGAAAACCACCCCATAACGCAACCAATACCCCGCCGACAGCGGTTCCGGCGCTGTACGTCATTTCGTTTACCGAGAGTCTCCACACTTCCGGGCCAAAAGATCGGCTGACCATTAAAGGAGTTAGGAAAGCGGCCGGACTGATTAAAATCATGACGATCGCCAAAAACACGAGCAACCGCTGGATATAGGCATTTTCTTTCAGATAACCGAATCCTTCTCGAATGCCTTGCAGTTGAGATTGCGGTTTGATCTGGAGGGAAGCCGGCACTTGGATCGCGAACATCAGGCTGATCCCGATGGCGGCCGTGAACACATCGATAAAAAACGTCGTTTCGATGCTGACCATCGAAAGAATGACCGCGCTTGCCGCGGGAGATAGAAGCATCGTTAACGATGTGATGCTGCTATTTATTCCGTTGATCCGCATCAGCTTATCCTTCGGAACGAGCTGGGGAATCAGCGCGTTAACCGCAGGGGTCTGTACTCCAGTCCCTGCCGAACGAATGAGTAGCGCAGTAAAAAGCAACCAGACGCTTTTATAACCCGACAAAAACAGGATCGCCAAAATCAAGGTTACGAAAGCAATCGTTCCATCCGCCAGCATCATCATTTTCTTTCGATCAAAGCGGTCGATCCATACGCCCGCAAACCATGATATGGCGATTTGCGGAAGAAAGCCGCAAAGGGTGGAAATCGTCATCATCGCACCGGATGAAGTCGAAAGCGTAATGTACCATATAATGGCGTACTGAACCAAAGAAGAGCCGAACAAGGAGACGGTTTGGGCGACCAAAAACAGACTGATTTTCTTTTTCCAATTATCGCTGATACGATCCATGAAAGAAACCTCCTAAAGTAGACTAAAATGACCAAATAGAAAAAGCAGAGGATTAAGCGTCACTGACGACGCCGGCCCTCTGCTTGACGTGTTTCATCCGATTTCGTCGAAATCGAAGCACGCAAAAAGGGCCACCGACAAAGCGTTGTCGATGGCCCTTGATCTTCTTTCATCAGCAAAATAGTCATACTTAAAAAAGCGTTAGACTCCACGCTTTTTTAAAGACGATTCAGCCGATGAATATAGGAAGCTTGCTGCCTCCTTGATTAAGCTCCATGCAACGCTTCATCGCGTACAATTGCACGGAGCAAACTTTTCGCACAAGTTTAACGTATCGAATATATAACACGTTCAGCACCCTTCCTTAATCTCAGAGATTCTAGCATACGCTCTTTCAGGCGTCAATTCCTCATGCGTATCTCGCACAGACGCTATACAACCTCCGGGTTAGTCAGCAAAATTTCCTCTGCGACTTCACAAAGATAGGGAAGGAAATCGCTGACATCTTTAGCTCGTTGCCGAATGTCGTCCCACGACCGAATGCCAAGATCGGCAACCAATTCGTCAAAGGAAGGCGCGTACACGAGCTGCAGCTCCGGGGCATCCGCAGCGAGAATTTTGTGGCACCTTGCGAAAGTCGCCACCATCCAGAAGATGGCTTCGCGGTGACAGCCCGATCGTATCAGCTCCCGGCTCCCGTCAATGACGATCGGCCTTGCCGCTGCCGTAATGTCGGAGCTGAAGAAGAACGGCGTTTTTGCAACGGCTGACGCTGTATCGAAGGTACTGGCAAGCGCATTTAGATGCACTTCGACACGCTCGGGACTTAAGCCCGCGCATCCGAGCAGCTTCAGCAGGTGCGGATATTCGTTCGTGCGCCCATACGCCTGAAGGACTTGGTGTGCAGCTAGATAACGTTTTCGAACCGTCGGATTACGAAGCGCAGCAACCAGGAGGAGGTGAGTCGTTACGCCCGTCGGGAAAAGCCATGATGTAACCAGATCGTGCCACGGCGCGGAGGGATCGAGGGACCCCAGCCCCCGCTCGATCGACTGCAGCACGTTTTCGCAGCGACGGCGTACCCATACCCGTTCCGCAAAATGACGGGATACCTCCTGTTGCACCCTTCGAAGATATCCCGTGGGATCATTAATGATCGTGTCCGTCCGGAAGCTGCCGGCAAGATGATAAGATGTCAGAACGTCCTCGGTTGAAGAAAGCTGGTGCCGGGATAGATAGGAGATCTCGACGAGCACGCCCAAATGGATCAATTTCCCCGGTTTGAGCGGAAGGTCCTTCCGGTCCAGCACGACCATGACATCGATATCGGATCCGGCGGACATCTCCGTGTCGTCCGGTAGCCCTACCGTCGAGCCGCTGAAGTACGCCCCCATGTATCCTGCTTCTCGGCTGATGCGGCTTGCCACCCAATCGACTGCCGCTGCCCGTGCATCCCTAACCTTCATGGCATCCTCCTCTAAAACTCAAGTATTTCAGCTGCCGGGAACCTGCCTAAAACGAAATAACCCGCCCAGGTTGTCGCCACTGTAACGGGTTATTTTCAGGCCGCTAGGGTAATCCCAGCAATGCAGTTGTGCGAAAGTCGGTGATGACGTCGCCGACTTCTTTTTTCTTTTCTAAGCTTACCATACCCATCTTAGACGCGCTATTTCAGCTATTTAGGTAAAAATGGGAATTGCAACATGTAACAATTGCCAGCGAACCTGTTTCCCGTTTTTTCGTAAGATGAGGGGCGGTTTCGTCCAAATAAGCGCGCATACAATCGTTAGAAAGAAAATCTCCGATTTTTGGGCCGATTAAGCGCTGTGACAACCGTAGCGTAGAAATGTTCCAAACAATGACGGGGGTAGTTCGTGCAATGAGGCTCGGTTCTGCAAAAGAACACTTTACTTTTTCGAGCCTCTACATTAGAATAATTCTTATAATAGAGAAAAAACAATTGAATACGACTTAAACGAGTTCGCGCTCGTTTCGCATGCTGCTCCCGTCTCGGGGGCAGCATGTGCCATTTTAAGGGCAGTAAAAATGCAAATCATTCTCAATGAATAAGGAGCGTGACCTGTATGAACGCATTTTCCATGGGCCCGGCGGAAGGATTGGCGCGCGAGCGTGCGGCCGGTCATCCGGCGGCCGGCAAACCCCGCTCGGCGCGCCTGATCGCGCAATACGGCGAGGGGGCCGCAGCTTTGGCAAGCGGCGCGCTGATGGTCGTCGCCTGGGGGCTAGGCCATGCGAACCACGGCTGGTCGGTCGCCGTCTATTTGCTGGCGTTTGCGGTGGGCGGCTTTGTGAAGGCGAAGGAAGGGCTGCATACGCTGTTCGCGGAACGGGATTTGGATGTGAATCTGCTTATGATCGTAGCCGCGCTGGGCGCGGCGAGCATCGGCTATTGGTCGGAAGGGGCGCTCCTGATCTTCATCTTTTCCGTCAGCGGCGCCTTGGAAAGCTATACGATGGAGCGCAGCCGCCGGGATTTGTCCTCGCTCATGAACGTGAAGCCGGAGACGGCGGTCCGCTGCCGGGACGGCGAAGAGACGGTCGTGCCCGTCGAACAGCTCTCCGTGGGCGACCTAGTGCTGGTTCGGCCGGGCGAACGCATCCCGGCCGACGGCGTCGTCCGGGAGGGCGCCTCGGCCGTGAACCAAGCTTCGATCACGGGGGAATCCGTCCCGGTGGACCGATCGGTTGGCGACGAAGTGTTCGCCGGCACGGTGAACGGCCAAGGGGCGCTGTTCGTCGAAGTGACGCAGCCCAGCGAATCGACCCTCGTTGCGCGGATCATCCGCCTCGTCCAGGAGGCGCAAAGCGAGAAGCCGGCATCCCAAATGTTCATCGAGCGGTTCGAGCGTCTCTACGCGAGAGCCATCCTGTCGGCGACGCTGCTGCTCATTCTGCTGCCGCCGCCGTTGTTCGGATGGACCTGGTCCGAGACGCTGTACAAAGCGATGGTGTTCCTCGTCGTCGCTTCGCCTTGCGCCCTGGTCGCCTCGATCATGCCGGCGATGCTGTCCGCCATTTCCAACAGCGCGCGCAAAGGCTTGCTCTTCAAAGGCGGGGCGCATCTCGAAAACTTGGCCCGGGTTCGCGTCGTCGCCTTCGACAAGACGGGAACGCTTACGAACGGCCGTCCCGTCGTGACCGATCTCGCGGCTTTCGAAGGAATGACCGAGACCGAGCTGCTGCTGGCGGCGGCTTCGGTCGAGTCGTTATCCGAGCATCCGCTTGCCAAGGCCATCGTGCTTCGGGCGGAAGCCCAAGGGCTCAAGCCGGAGCGGCCGACGTCCTTCGAAGCGCTAACAGGATGGGGGATCCGGGCGACTTGGAGAGGAGAAAGCTGGGAGATCGGAAAGCCGGCGGCCCAGCGCGGGGAGCGGTGGACCGAGGAAGTCCAGTCGGTCATAGACCGGCTTGAGCGGCAGGGGAAAACGGTGACGGTCATTCGCCGCGGCCAGACTGCGGTAGGTGTCGTCGCGCTTCAGGACACCGTCCGGGAGCAGGCGAAGCTGGCCGTCGCCGCCATCCGCAACATGGGCGCGGAGGTTGCGATGCTGACCGGGGATCAGGAGCGGACCGCGCGGGCGATCGCGAAGGAAGCCGGCATTGGGCTCGTGTATTCCGAACTGCTGCCCCAGGATAAGGTGAACGTGCTGAAGGACTTGCGCCGGGTCTACGGACCGGTCGCGATGGTCGGCGACGGGGTGAACGACACGCCTGCGTTGGCGACGGCCTCCGTCGGCATCGCGATGGGGGGCGCCGGGAGCGACGCCGCCCTGGAGACCGCCGACCTCGTGCTTATGAACGACGGCATCGAGCGCATCGCCGGCGCCATCGCGCTGGGCAGGCGGACACGGACGATCGTCAAGCAAAACGTCAGCTTCGCCGTGGCGGTCATCGCATGCCTCATCGCGGCGAATTTCGTCACGGGAATCGCCCTGCCGCTGGGCGTGGTCGGGCACGAGGGGAGCACCATTCTCGTGATTTTAAACGGACTGCGGCTGCTTCGCGGCTGACGAGAACGACTGATGTTCATTGCTGCATCCCGTCCGTCTTGACCCCTCGAAGGCCTTCGACTAGACTTGGGATGATTGGAAAACTCGGCTCGATAGGGGTTGGCTATGGATAGCTACGATATCGCCAGGCTTGCCGGCGTATCCCGCAAAACGGTACAGCGCGTGCTTACGCAGGCTCCCAACGTCAAGCCGGAAACCCGCGAGAAGGTGCTGCGCGTCATGGAGCAGCACAAGTACGAGCCGAACGCGTCGGCCCGCAAGCTGTCGGCGCGCAAGTCGCATACGGTCGGACTGTTCGTCGTTCAGGATGCAAGCCGCTATACGCTCCATACGGACGATCTGTTCTTCGGCGCCGTGATCGGCGCGTTGGTCAGCCGCTGCGCGGATCTCGGCTACCATACGCTGGTGGCGATGCTGGACGTGGCCGACCTGTCCCCGATGTTCAGCATGTACCGGCAAAAGAGCATCGACGGCGGCTTTATCGTCAGTTGGTCGGACATGCGGGAGGCGGTCGAGCGGCTGCGGGATGCCGGCTGCGAGGTCGGCGTTTTCGACGAAGGCTTTTTCCCCGTCGGGCGGTCGGACGTACCGATCCCGCGTTTGGACAATTACCGCAGCGCGGGCGAAGTCGCGAACTATTTGGCGGAGCTCGGCCATCGGCGCATCGGCATCGTGACGGGCAACATGGACAACCATACCGCTCATGCGCGCTTCCTCGGCTTTGCGGACGCGCTGTGCGAAAGAGGCGTGCCGCTCGCGGAGGACCGCATTCATTACGGGCAATTCACGGAAGCGGACGGCGAGCGGGCCGTGGCACGGTGGCTGGCCGAAGACCGGCTGCCCGAGGCGGTGTTCTGCTGCAACGATCTGATGGCCTACGGCGTGCTGAAGGCGTTGGCGCGGCGCGGAATTCCCGTGCCGGAAACGATATCCGTCGTCGGGTTCGACGATCTTCTCATCTCGGCTTATACCCATCCGCCTCTCACGACGATGAAGGTGCCGCGCGTGGAGATGGCGGTCAACACGGCCGACGGGCTGATCGGGAGGCTCGAGGGATGGGAGGAGGGGCGGATGCCGCATGCCGGCTTCGTCGCGGAGCTCGTACAAAGGGCGTCCTGCGCGCCAGCCCGCCGACACGACACGATTCGTCAAGATTAGCCGTTGACAGCGCTTAGGTCGACGGCTTATATTCGAATCGATAATGTCCCACGTGAGACAATTTTACCGAATCGGGCGCAAGCCGCCTGATGGGAAAGAAGGTGGTTCATGGCCGAAATGTTCTGGAGACAGGCGAGGATGTAGACGAGTCTGCTAGGCATGCCGCATGACGATTCGATCATTCTGAGGAAGGTGCGAATGATGAGAAGAAGAACGTTATGGCTGCTTTTCGCGCTGGTATTGGCCGTCGGCTTTCCGATGTATTCCGCTCGCGTCTCCGCCGCCGATTATACCCAAGGCATCGCCGTCTCGGGTTCCACGGCGACGATCTGGTTCGCTTCCTCCGTCAACACATCGTGGGTCGACGTTCACTATCAGCTGAACGGAGGCACCCAACAGAACTTCCGCATGAGCTACAATTCGGGGCTTGCCCGCTACGAAAAGCAAGTGACGGGCGTCGCTTCCGGCCAAGTGCTAACCTACTCCTTTACCTACAACAACGGTACGCCCGCCTACGATACGCCGACCTTCTCCTACACGATCGGGAGCGGCGGCGGGAATCCGGGAACCGGCATCGGCTCCATCCCGGCTTCCTCGATCCCGATGCCGACCGGCAGCGGCGCCTTGTCGCTCAAGGTAATGAACGGCACGAAAGGCGCTTACGCCGACGGGCAGATCTACTGGGGCGTCATCGGCATCAATCCGGCGAACAACGCCTGGAGCTATCTGGACCTGAACGGCAATCTGATCGCGATCTCGACGGCGTTGAACGACGCGGCCGGCCATCTGACGAAGAACGGCCAGAACTACGCGAATATCTACCACAAAATCAGCGACGCCAGTTGGGTCAATCTGCCGAAGATCACCGCGGGACGGCTGTTCTTGTGCGTCGGATCGCCGTGCTACATCAAAACGTTCAACGACGGCTTCGCCGGTCCCGACATCAACAATCCCACCGATCCGAATCTCAACGTCTATTTCGACTTTGTCGAATTCACCGTGGACAACGCGGGCTATCACGGAAATACGACGCGCGTCGACGCGTTCGGCTTCCCGATCCAGCACCGGCTCGTCAATAGGGCCGGCAATTACGACCGAACCGTCGGAGAGCCCGAGTCCGAGACGCGCTCAGGACTGTTTTCGGCTTACGCGAACGAAGTCCCGCAAGCGTTCAAATCGCTCGGAACGGTGCAGGCGCCTTACCGCATCGTGGCCCCGATCCACGGCTCGTTCGCCGCGGGCGGCGCCAACGCCAACTACTTCGCCGGGTATTCCGGCTACAACACCCAAGACATCCTGCGCTGCGACAACAGCGTCACCGACGCGTCCGTATGCGCCGCGATCAACCGCCATGTGTATACCAGCTCGAACTGGAACAACGTCGCTGCCTACTACCAGGCGGCGCCGGCCAACTACTACGCCAAGTTCTGGCACGATCACGGAATCGACCGCCTGGCGTACGGCTTTGCTTATGACGACGTCAACGGGCAAGCTTCGTATCTCGAGGTCGGCGATCCGAAGGGACTGATCGTCAGGGTCGGCTGGTAGCGGCTTTGCAAGTCCGGTAGAAAAGGGGAATACCCGGGAGTGAAGATCATCTCCCGGGTATTCCGCCTCGAAATAGGCGCGGTCTTTTGGACAAGATTGTTCTTAACTAGAGTGTACTTCCAATCTTAAATGTCCCACGTGGGACAAATTTAACAACCTATTTTGCAAACGATTACATACCGAGGAGGATTTCCATGAAGCGCTACCGCTTTTACACGAAAGGCGCGCTGATCGCGCTGGCGGCCATGCTGGCTTTCGGCCCCGCGGCTGGCGGCAGCGCCGCCGCCGCGAGCGCCAAAGCGCCAGGCCCTCACTGGGCGGACCGTGCCCTGGACAGATGGAAGCAGGCCGGCATTCTGCAAGGCTATCCGGACGGCACGATGAAGCCGGAGCGCCCGATCTCGCGCGCCGAATTCGCGGCGGTCGTCAATCGCCTGTTCGGCCTCGAAGCCCGTTCCGAGGCTTCGACGACCGATACGCCGAGCGCCTGGGCGGCGGCGGAGATGGCCAAGGCATTCGCGGCGGGATACCTGTCGCCGGACGACGGGGGGAGAGCCGCCGCCGATCGGGCGATCACCCGCGCGGAAGCGGCGCTCGCGCTGAACCGCCTGTTCGCGCTCCAAGCGCCCGCGAAGACGGGCGAAGGCGGCTGGCCCGATCTGAACGGGCTGACCGAAGAGACCGGCGGCGCCATACGGGCCTTGACCGCGAACGGGATTCTCCAGGGCTTGCCCGACGGCACTTTCGGTCCGAACCGCATCCTGACCCGCGCGGAGCTCGCCACGATCGCCGACCGGCTGATCGCGCTGCTGGTCCAGAAGAAGGGGACGGCCGAGCCGGGGGCCGTGAACGGCCACGCGGTCGTGAGCGCCGACGGCGCGACCTTGCGTGGAGCCGACATTGCCGGTAATCTCTATCTCGCGCAAGGGATCGGCGAAGGGGAGGTCTCGCTGCGGCAAACCCGGGTGGCGGGAACGACTTTCGTCCGGGGAGGCGGCGTTCACAGCATCGAGCTGACGGATGCCTCGCTGGCCGAAGTCCGGATCGAGAAGGACAACGATCTCGTGCGGCTGTACGCCCATGGCGGGACGACGATCGGCACCGTACGGTTTGTGCGGGGCGGGACGCTGGAGGCCGACGACGAGACGTCGAAAGGCATTTCCGACGTGCGGATCTCCTCCGGCGCGAAGGAAGTGCATCTCAAGGGGAACTTCGCCCGCGTGTCGACGGAGCCGCAAGCATCGCAGCAGGTGCTGCTGATCGTCTCGGGTCATGTGTCCGAGCTGCGGGTCGACGGCAGCGCGCTCATTCGCTTGACCGACGGCGCCGTCATCGACAAGCTGCGTGTCTCTGCGAGCGCTACCGGATCGTCGATGGAAGGGACGGGCCGGGTCGGAACGATAGAAGATCTCTCGAGCGGTTTCGTCAATCGTCTGGGAAGCGGCAGCGGTAGCGGCGGCGGAACGACGCCGACCGCGACGCCGACGCCGTCGCCATCGTCAACCCCGGCGCCGACCCTATCGCCTACCGAATCGCCAACGCCGACCCCATCGCCTACCGAATCGCCAACGCCGACGCCGTCGCCAACCGCATCGCCGACGCCAACCCCGTCGTCGTCGCCGACCCCGACAACCGACCCTGGCGAGAGCGATTGGAAGCTGGTCTGGAGCGACGAATTCGCCGGCGGAGCCATCGATCCGTCGAAGTGGACGTACGACACGACCAACGGGGAGTCCGTCGGCAACCCGGGCTGGGGCAACAACGAGCTGGAATACTACACCGACCGTCCCGACAACGCGAAGGTGGAGGACGGCAAGCTGGTCATCACGGCGAAGAAAGAACTGTACGGAGGGATGCCGTACACGTCCGCCCGGCTCAAGACGCTCGGCTTGTTCAGCCAGACGTACGGCAAATTCGAGATTCGCGCCAAAGCGCCGACGGGCAAAGGTCTCTGGCCCGCCATCTGGATGCTGCCGGAACACAACGAATACGGCACTTGGGCCGCCTCCGGAGAGATCGACATCATGGAAGGCTGGGGAAGCAGGCCGGGCACGGTCGCGGGTACGATCCATTACGGCGAGCGGTGGCCGGGCAACGTCTATTCCGGCGCCAGCTACGACTTGCCGAACCAAGGAACGATCGCGGATTACCATACGTACGCGCTGGAATGGGAACCGAACGAAATGCGCTGGTACGTGGACGGGGAGTTGTATTCGACCAAGAAAGACTGGTACAGCAAAGGCGTCGGCCAGCAGCCCAACTACGCCTATCCGGCGCCGTTCGATCAACCGTTTCACCTGCTGATCAATTTGGCCGTAGGCGGCAACTTCGACGGCAATCCGACGGAGAATACGGCATTCCCGGCGCGCATGGAAGTCGATTACGTGCGGGTCTACGCCAAAGACCAATATGGTCCGGCGACGCCGCCTTCTTATCCCAAGGAAGCCTATGCGCCCGGCTCCAGGCTGCCTCAAGGGCCGGACCGGGATCTGGTGTACAACGGAGAATTTCGGGAGAACGTCGAAGGCGATGCCGGCATGGGCGTCCCGGACACGGCCTATTGGGCGCTGTACCAAGATCCCGGCGCTTCCGGCGCCGTGACGATCGAGGACATCGGAGGGGAGCGATACGCCCACGTCGCGATCGCGCGAGCGGGCGGCAATTTCTACTCGATTCAGCCGCAGTCCATCGTCTCGCTCGCCAAAGGGCGCGCTTATAAGCTGACGTTCGACGCCAAGACCGATACGGCCCGGAATATGACGGTTCGCTTGACAGGCGGCGAGTCGCGCGGGTTCCCGGCGTACTCGCAATCGCTGAACGCCGCCTTGACTTCGCAGTTCCGTTCCTACGAGATGACCTTCCTGATGAAGGAAGCTTCCGACCCGGCGGCCCGCATCGAGTTCAATCTCGGGACGGACGCGCATCCCGCCTGGTTCGGGAACGTGAAGCTGGTCGAGATCGACGGCATCCCGTTCGATCACGATTCCGCGAAGCAGCCGCAGGAGGACGGCAATCTCGTGTACAACGGCACGTTCGATCAGGGCGAGCCGGACCGGCTGAGCTACTGGCATCTGACAACCGAAGAGGGCGCTTCCGCCACCGCCTTCGTCCCGATTAATCCGGCATCGGAGCGTAAGCTGAACGTGGCGATCACGGACGGCGGCGCCGCCGCGGGAGACGTGAAGCTGCTGCAAAAAGGGCTGCTTCTGCAGCAAAACCAGGACTACGAACTCCGGTTCGACGTCCGGGCCGCGGCACCCAGAACGATTCAGGTCGGCCTATTCCGCAAAGACGGCACGCCGATCGCCGTCCGGGAAGCGGACCTCTCCGCGTCCGCGCAGACGATCACGGTCGCCTTCGAACGCATCTCCGCGGATACCGACCCGGAGGGGCAGCTCGTCTTCTTGCTCGGCGGCGCTGCGGACAGTCTGCAAATCGACAACGTGAAGCTGCTCCGCACGAGCATGTCGTTCGACCCCGATACCGTGTTCTATCCGCTTCGCAACGGAGACTTCGGCAACGGGCTGGACGCCTGGGACGTATCGGGCAACGCCGACCAGGCCGGGGCGGCCGGAGCGGGCGCGATTCGCATGGCGGCGGATGAGGAGGGAGCCAAGCTCACGGTCGACAACCAGGGAGGGCGGCCTTGGAATGCGCTGTTGTTCCAGCAGGGCATTCCGGTGAAGGCCAACGTGCCCTACGAGCTTCGTTTCGAGGCGCGCGCCACCGTCGACAGGCCGATGGAAGTCGTGATCGAAAACGCGGGTCCGAGAAAGCTCGACGAGATCGTCGATCTGACCAGCGAGAAAAAGACGTTTGCGTTCGAATTCAAGACGGGCAAGGACGAAAACGTCGACCTCAAGTTTTTGCTCGGCCTGATCCGCGATAGCGACCCGAGGCTGGGGACGCACGACGTCTTTTTAAGCAACATCGTCTTGCAGGTCAAAAACGCGCCGGTCGCGTAGCCGCCGTCCCTGCGGAAGGACGCCTCCGACAACGTACTGGGGCGGGACATCGAGATCACGTTCGCGGATCGGGAGGATTGGCGGTCGAAGGTGACGGCGGTGGCCATCGACGGCAACGCATTGAACCGGGATCAGTACGGGCTGACGGCGGGGCGTCTCCTACTTCGCGCCGACTGCTTCGCCGCACCGGGCAGCCACGTCGTGACGGTATCGGCCGCGGGATACGCCGATGCTTCCGCCCTGCAAACGATCTTGTCCGGCGACGGCAATCTCGTCGTCAACGGGGATTTCGCGTCCGGCGCGAGCCGCTGGCTGACCTGGTCCGGGGAAGGCGGGGCGGCCGAGCTGTCGGTCGCAAGCGGCGTCGGCACGGTTGCCGTTGCCGCCAAGGGCGGCCCGACTTGGGCGAATCAGCTGTACCAGGAAGACATTCCGATGTCGGCGGGCAAGACGTACGAGCTCCGCTTCGACGCCGCGTCCACGGCGACCCGACCGATCACGGTAGAGTTCACCAATACGTCGGCCGGCGCGTTATCGTTCGTTCTGACGCCCGAGACGACGACCTTTGCCAAGACGTTTACCGTGGCGACCGACGCTCCGCTCAAGCTGAACTTCCTGCTCGGCAACGTCGTCTTCGGGGACGCGGTCACGCCGGACGGCGCGCATGCCATTTCTTTGAGCCATATCTCGGTCAAGGAGGTCGAGGCGCCGACGCCAACCGGACATGAATTGCTGAACGGCTCGTTCGACAGCGGCACCGACCACTGGAGCCTGTTCAAGAAAGCGGGCGAATCCGATGCGACGATGGACGCCGCGGACGGCGTCCTGCACGTCCGGTGGACGAATTACGACGGTTACGAGTACTGGGCGACGCAGGTGTATCAGGAAGATCTGGCGTTGACGGCGAGCAAGACGTACGTCCTCTCGCTGCGGGTCCGATCCTCGATCGACAAGGATCTGCTCGTCTCGATCGAAAACGGCGCGAATTCCGGCATCCAGTACTTGCCGGTCCAACCGGTTCATCTGACCGGGGGAGGCGATTTCCGCACCGTTACGTTCGAGCTGACCCCGGGAGCGCAATCGGTCTCGAATGCCAAGCTCGTCTTCCAAATGGGCGGCAATCATGCAGGCTCCCACACGATCGATTTGGACGATATCGTGCTGACCGAGAAACCTTAAGGAAAGACCCGCTTTTAGGAGCGATCAGCGGGTACAGCTGAATATCGAGCAATTCCGTTTAGACCAACCTAAATGGAAGATTTATGGGCAAGACAGCAAGAACAAATGGCATTTCGTAGCGGATTATGAGCCGGACGAGCCCCCCTCATGCCGATTAGGCGATGGGAGGGGCTTTTTTCACGCGAATTATGCGCTTTTGCTCTCCGGCTCCGCGGCGAGGACGAGATTCTTTCCGCTTTCGGGGATGACCCGGGCGGAGATAAAGGCGACGATCGGCACGGTCAGCACGACGCCGATGCAGCCGGTGAGGCCCTGAACGATCTCGACGGTCATCATGTTCATGTTGGTCAGCTGCGAGAACGGCACCTTGACCGCGTACAGGATCATGAGGGAGGCGAGCGTCGTACCGGTCAGCGCCAAGATAAGCGTGTTCGCCATCGTCCCCATCATATCGCGTCCGACGTTGATGCCGGAGCGGTACAGCTCGCGGCGGCTCAGATTCGGGTTCGTCTCGTACACCTCCTGGACGGCTGCGGCGATCGAGATGCCGACATCGATGATCGCGCCGAGGGAGGAGAGCATGATCCCCGCGAACAACATACCGCCGAGCTGAAGGCCCGTCTGGTCGGCTACCACGACGAGCACCTCGACCTCCGCCGTATTGTACCCGGTAATGTGCGCCCACTGGCCGAAGGCGTAGGCGAGAATGCCCGACAGCGCGACCCCGCTGATCGTGCCCAGGATGGCGGCAAGCGACTTGGGCGTCCAGCCGTTCAGCAGCAGCAGCGTGACGCAGGTCGTCAGGACGACGATCAGCAGGGAGGCGAGCAGCGGCGAGTATCCTCTGTACAGCATCGGGATAAATAGATAGACGATGCAGGCGAGCGTAAACAGAATGCCGAGGACGGATTTCAGCCCCTTTTTGCCCCCGACCCACCAGAGCAAGCCGAAGAAGATCAGGAACATCGCGAGCAGGATCGGCGCTCGGTAATAGCTGTAGACCGTCACCAAATAAAAGTCCTTGCCCGCCGAGTCAATGTTGGCGATAAGCGTCTGTCCCGGCTTGGCGATGACGTTCAGGTAGACGCTCACATTGTTCGTGACGGTGTGAACCTCGCCCTTGTGCTCCCCGGACAAGATCCGTACCTCGATGTCCTGATAGCCTTGATACGTATTCCCCCGCCCCGAATCTTTCTCCAATTCCTCCTTCAATACGCGCAGCACTTTTGCTTTTACGTATTGTCTGCCGCCCGTACCGCTCTTCTCGTTGTACTTGGGCTCGGGCGCCCGGCTGAACAAAAACATGGCAACGAACAGGAGCAGCAGGACGACGGCGAACAAAATAACTCTCGTTTTTGGAGCCGATGCAAACATAGTGATCCTCCGATAAGAGCGCCAGGGTACGACGGCTTGCGCCGGCCGCACCTAGTGCACGAGTGAATTTTACATGGTTTTTACGAATCTCAACTAGAACGGTAAGACGAGTTTGCTATGATCGGTCGCAGGACGGACATGCCTATCAGCTCGGGAGGACGAAACGTGAACATCGGACGAATCGCATTCGGCATTGCCCTATTGGGACTTGCGCTGCTCGGCTGGACGCCGGCCGCGTCGGCCCACGGCAACAACAGCTTGGCCTATTCGGATCTCGTCTACGAAGACGACGCGATCTGCTATACGCTGCAGATCGACCTATACGACCTACGAGCGATCGTTACGCCGGATGATCCGGATATCGAGAGCGAGACGCCGGAGGCGGTGAACCGGTTCTTCGCGACCGCCGGGCCGAAGGTCGAAGAGGCGCTGCTCCCTCATTTGCGACTCTATGCGGACGGGCTGCCGCTGCGCGGCAAGCTGGTCTCGCTGCGCGGCATCGCGAAGGAGGGCGAAACCCAGGCGTTCGCCGAGGCCGTACTGTCGTATCCGGCGAACCGCCCGCCCGCGCAGTTCGCGCTGGATTACGACTTCGTCTTCGACAACGATCAGTGGCACGTCAATTACGTGAACGTATCGCTGGGCCGATTGCAAGGGACAGGCGTCCTCGTGAGCCAGCTCCGGGAGCTTCAGCTCGGCCGGATGAGTCTAGCGGAAGCCTTCGAGCGATACAGCCTTCTCGGCTTGAAGTCGTGGCTTACCGGGTTTGCCTCGCTCTTGTTCGCGGCGGTGCTGCTCTTGTCGGGCCGTCCCTTGCGGCAGGCGATGACCGCCGTCGCCGCTTTCGCCGGTGCCGGTACGCTGGCGTTGATCCTGACCGCCGGGCTGCAAGCCGCTGTCCTGCCCGAGCGCTTCGTTGGTGCCGTCTGCGCGCTGAGCGTCTTTGGCGTCGCGCTGCACGGACTGCTCTCCGCCGGCCCGAGGAGCCGGATCTGGCTGGCGGGCGGGTGCGGTCTCGTCCACGGCCTCGGCTTCGCGCAAACCTTGTCCGGCATGCGGGTCGACGCCGAGCTGGCCGCCGCATCTCTGACCTCCTATGGCTTCGGGCTCGCTGTCGGGCTGACGCTCCTTGCGCTTGTCCTGTATCCGGCTTTTCGATATGCTTCGCGCCTCAAACGCTTCGCCCCGACGCTTCTCTCGGTGATCGCGCTAGTTGGCCTGGCCGGCTTTTTGTCGGTCGCCTATCGGTAAGACAACATTTTCTATCTATTAATATAGCGCCGCAACATTTACACAAAGTTAATTGGGACTCGCATCTTTGTTAATAGTTTAAAGCTATAGTTCTTAGTGCTAGAGAGAAGTTAAATATGACTAGAAGAGGTGAGTAGTTTCATGTGGAAAAGATTAGACCCCAAACAGCAGCGTTGGGCGAAGCTTGGCGCCGTGGTGCTGTCCGCGCTGCTGATCGTCTCGGCGCTGCCGTTCCAGTTCGGCGGGCACGACGCCAAGATCGTTGCGCCGAACGTTGCGCATGCGGCCGTTCCGTACGCGGTCAGCGACATCGCGCTGAATCCCGGCGCGAACGAATCCGAGTTGAACTTCACTTGGTACTCGCCCGACCAGCCGGCGGCGGCCGTCGTGCAGATGGCTAAAAAAGCCGACATGACAGGGGCCGACTTTCCCGTCGAACAAGCTTTGAAGTTCAGCGGTACATATTCCCCAGCGGCCAGCGTCGCCTCGACGGTCTATTATTCGAATAAAGTGACCGCCAAAGGGCTTGCACCGCAGACGAAGTACGTCTATCGCGTCGGCGACGGGACGGACGGCAACTGGAGCCCGGTCTACGACTTTGCGACGCAGGACCCGTATAATTACACGCTCATGTTCGTAGGCGACCCGCAGATCGGCGCTTCCGGCAGCGTGGCGAAGGACACCGAAGGCTGGACCAAGACGCTGAACCAGGCGTTCAGCAAGTTCCCGAACATCAGCTACATCATGTCGGCGGGCGACCAGGTCGAGCACAGCACCAACGAGTCGGAGTACGACGCTTTCCTAAGCCCCGACCTGATGCGCAACCTGCCGATCGCTTCGGTCGTCGGCAACCACGATACGAGCGCCAACTACCAGTATCACTTCAACGTGCCGAACCTATCGGAACTGGGCGATATTAAGAACAGCGGCGGCGATTATTACTACACCTATGGCGACACGCTGTTCATGGTGCTGAACACGAACAATACGGATGGAGCCGTGCATGTACAGTTCATGGAACAAGCGGTAAAGGACGCGCCGAACACGAAATGGCGGATCGCGACGTTCCATCACGACATTTACGGCGCCGGACCGCACTCAACGGAGGCCGTCATTACGGGGCTGAGACAATCGCTGTTCCCGGCATTCGACAAGCTCGACGTGGACATGATCTTCATGGGTCACGACCACTCGTTTGTCCGGACTTATGTCATGAACGGCGACAAAGTCCAAGGCAGGCAACTCGTGGACACCAAAGGCAGAGACGTCAATCCGACCGGTTCGACGTACGTGACCGCCAACTCCGCGAGCGGCAGCAAATACTACGAGCTGATGACGACGCCGGAGGTGTATTCGGAAGTCCGCACCCAGCTGAAGACCCCGACGTTCTCGGCCATTCACGTGACGCCGAGCAGCCTCACGGTCGATACGTACCGCTCGGACACGCTGGAGCGGGTCGATACGTACGGCTTGGTGAAGGAAGCCGAAAACGCCAAAGTATACGCCAAAACGACGCAGCAGTCCGATCCGAACGCCGAGCTGGACTATTACTATGCGATCGGCAACGCCAACGCGGTGAAGAAGATCGACGCGGCGTTCCCGTACGATAACAAGAAGCTGAAGTTCAAACAAGCCGAGCTGGTCACGCCGGATAACGGAACGTTCGTGGCGAAGGATGAAGGCGACAAGATCAGCATTCAGGCGACGCTGGACAAGCCGATCCGTTCCGAGTCTTACGGCTCTTACACGGATGTCGTCAAGCTGACGTTCGAGCTGGTCAACAAGCAGATCGTCACCGTAGCTGAAGTGCGTCTCGGTAAATCCGAGCTGACGACGCTGAATAAACATAGCGAAGTCGCCTCCCGGATTACGGGGGACAAAGCCGAAATTTCGGTTAGCGTGCCTGGCGGTGTGCCTGGCGGAGGCGGTTCGCCGTCGAACCCGACGCCGACGCCTACCCCGACACCAACACCGACACCAACACCGACACCTACGCCAACACCAACTCCGACGCCTACGCCGGCGCCAACCCAACCGCCGACATCCGGTAACGGAAGCGGTACGGCCAAATCGTTCGTGGACGTACCGGCTGGCTATTGGGCTGCCGATGCCATTCAATTGCTCGTCTCGAAGCAAATCTTGAACGGAACGAGCGATTCCAAATTCGAGCCCGGACGTACGGTCACCCGCGCGGAATTCACCGCGATGCTGGTTCGGGCGCTGGACCTGACGAATAAAGGCGGCGTGTCCTTCCAAGATGTCAAAGCCGGCGCCTGGTATGCGGATGCGGTAGCCGCGGCGGTGGAAGCGGGCATCGTCAAGGGGCAGAGCGCCTCGACCTTCGGCACCCAAGCGCCGATTACGCGCGAAGAGATGGTGACGATGCTGATGCGCGCGTACGAATACGTGAACGGCAAGCCTGATGCGGGTACGAGCGTCAAGTTCAAGGATGAAGCCAAGATCTCCAAGTGGGCGGCCGCGTCCGTGAAGTCGGCCTCCGCGCTTGGCCTGATCGGCGGCACCGCGCCGAATACGTTTAATCCGCTGGGCAAGGCTACGCGTGCCGAAGCGGCGCAAGTCGTCTACAACCTGTTGACGAACTAACCGGATTCGTATTCAGCTTTCACTAGCAGGCGGGGATGCCATTTTCGCGAATGGCGTCCCTGCCGTATTTGCGGGAGGAACTTTCATGCTTCGCAGTCAAGTCGCATGGCGCTATGCCCTCTGCCTGTCGGCCGTGCTGGCGCTGCTGCTGATTCCGCCAGGACGGCAAGCAGACGCTCATGCCTACAGCGCGGGCTATACGACGCTTCAATTCACGAAGTCGGGCGTCGAAATGACGTATACGCTGGACGAGCTGTCCGTCATCGAGCTGACGGCCGCCGATGCCGACAAGGACGGCAAAATCGAGCCCGAAGAGCTCGAAGCCGCGGCCGACGAGGTGAAGACGCTGCTGCTCGGGCACATTCGTCTCGCGGTCGACAAGGCGGAGCAAGCGGCGACCGGCCCGGTCAGCTTGACGATGGAGCGCCAAGGAAGCGCGGCGAAAGCGGTGCTGAAGGCGTTTTATCCGCCGGTATCCGCCGGTCAAACCGTCTCGCTGACGGATCGGCTCTACGAAGGCGACGCGGCGACCAATTACGTCAACTTGGTTACCATCCGGTACGGGAGCGGCAGCGGCAGCGCGGCCCTTTCCGGCCCGTACCGGGAATGGTCGATGCCGCTCACCGCCCAAGCGGCCGCCGGCCTGCCAAAGGACGCGGAAACCGGTTCGGAGGCGGAGAGCGCCGGATCGGGCGGGGGCTGGTATTCGTTTTTCGTCCTCGGCATGAATCATATTTTGACGGGCTACGACCATCTGCTGTTCTTGTTCTCCCTGCTCATCGCCCGGCAAAAATTCAAGCAGTACGCCGGCATGATCACCGCGTTCACGATCGCGCACAGCATGACGCTGACGCTGACGGTGCTGGGCGTCATCGACGTGCCGGGAAGCATCGTCGAGCCGCTTATCGCGCTCAGCATCTGCTTTGTCGCGGTGGACAACGTCGTGCGCAAGCAGGTGAGCCACCGATGGGTGCTGACTTTCCTGTTCGGCTTGATCCACGGCATGGGCTTCGCCGACATCCTCGTGGAGATGGATATTCCGCGCAGCGCGCTGGCGGCGGATCTCATCAGCTTCAACCTGGGCATCGAGGTCGTCCAGGTGACGCTCGTAGCCGCGCTCCTGCCGCTGCTGATGCTGCTTCACCGCTGGAAGTTCTCCAGGCGTGCCGTCATCGCGGTTTCCTCCCTGGCCTTCATGCTAGGCGGGATCTGGCTGGTGGAACGAATCGTTTTGAATTCGTAAAGGCAAGAAGGGTTAGCCGGAGTAGCCCGGCTAACCCTTCTTTATTATAGCGAAATGGCTGCAAGCCAGCGGTGGTCGCCGTATTGGGAGGCAATCGGAACCGGTGGCCCTGTCGACCGTTAAGAAAGCAGGACCGCGAGCAGAGCGAGCGCGGCGGGCAATCCTTGCACGAGCAGAATCGATTTTTTGGCGGTGAAGCCGCCGTAGACGGCCGCCACGATCACGCAGGCCAGGAAGAAGATCTGAATCTGCTGGCCGAAGGAAGCGCTTGGATGGAACAGGCCCCACATCAGGCCGGCGGCGAGAAAACCGTTATACAGCCCCTGATTGGCGGCGAGGCTTTTGGAAGCTTCCGCGACTTCCTTGGTCGTTCCGAAGGCTTTCCTCGCTCTGGGCGTCGTCCACAGGAACATTTCCAAGATGAGAATGTACATGTGCTCGATGGCGACAATAGCGACTAGAATGAGACTTAACAACCTATCCTTCCTCTCTGGGGTTAACGAGGCTAATGCGTCAAAGCCTCTAACCTATTGGATAATATTGTAACGTGAAAATGAGAAGAAAGAAAGAAGCACACGGCTAGAACAGCACCGCCCTCCTCCGGATTAATGCAGCGTTAACAGCGTCTTGATCCCGGATTGACGCACGGCTGGTAAGCTGGGGACAAGGAAGGATCTCAAGGAGGGATACGGATGAAGCAGTTCGGCGAATCGTTCGCAGCGTCGATGCCGGTCTTAGCCAGCGAATCGCTCGGTTGGGATCGCGTGCGGATGTCGCAATGGTACAGCCCGCAGCAGGCGTTCGCGGCTTCCGAGGCGTCCAAGCATCTGGTGTGCATTCATTGCACCTCTTATTACGAAAATTACTATACGATCCACGTCATTCCCACCCACGAAGTGGTGCTCTGCCCCTGGGAGAGGGCCTCCCTCTACTTTCTGAAGATCGAAATCGAACCTTCGTTGGTAGACGAGCTTGCGAGAGCGTCCGTCGGAGGGCTTGTCCGGCTGACCCGGCAGTACCACGTCCGCGATCCGAAGCTCCTGCAGCTGGGGCTGTGGATGTTCGAAGAGCTGCGCGGCGGCGGAGCCAAGGGGGCGGTCTACGCCGAGTCGCTGGCCCGCATGCTCGTCATTCATCTTCTCCACCATTACGGGACGCTCGCGGCAGACGGCGTCACGCCGCCATCCGGCTCCGGAAGCCGCGAGATCGAGCAAGCGATCCAATCGATGCGCGCGAATCCGGAGCGCGACATTTCGCTTCTGGAGCTTGCCGGAGCGGCGAATTTGAGCCTATCCCATTTCATCCGGCTCTTCAAGCAGCAAACCGGCTATCCGCCGCACCATTACCTGATCCGGCTTCGGATCGAACGTGCGAAGACGCTGATCCGCAAAGGCCAGTCGGGCCTCAAGGAGATCGCCGCCCAGTTCGGCTTCGCCGACCAGGGCCACTTTACCCGCTCGTTCAAGCGCATCACCGGCCTTACGCCGATGCAGTACGCGTCGGAGGCCGCCGGGGATCGACGCTCGGGGACCCGTTGACCGCATCTTACGCATTCGCACCCAGCCCAGCGACAAAGCTTGCGAGATTCTCCCAAGCCGTAACGCCCGGGCTTTTTTGCCGTTAAGGCGCACGAACGTCAGGCCTAGCCCTATCGCTTTCTCGGAATGGCATTTTTGTTCAACGATCGGCGCATTTTGTTCAATAGGCGAGCCGGCGTCGGACGATAGGATGAGAGTAGAGCCGGGCCATCGGCCGGGCCATCCATTCCATCTTTCGATAGGAGGAGTCATGCAATGAAATGGGGTAAAATGTCGGGTCTGCTGCTCGCCGGCGTGCTGACGTTCGGTTCGATGTCGTACGCGGCGTCCGGGACGCCGTCCTCCGTCGCCGCTACCGCCGCGCAGGCTTCGTGGCACGAGGTGTCGGTTCAGACGTTCTCGCTCTTGGACGCATTCGAACGCGGACAGGGCGTCGCGACGGACGGCGCGGCATGGATGTTCAACTCGACGCTCGGACTGCTTCGCACGGCGTTGGACGGCCAGACCGTGCTCGCCCGCAACGCGGCCGCCATTCCGCTCGCGATCGCGCTGAAGGGCGGGGATCATATCGGCGACGTGTCCTACTACGACGGCAAAATCTACGCGCCGATCGAGGACAGCAAAAACTATCAGCATCCCTACATCGCGATCTATGACGCGAAGACGCTGAAGTACACGGGTAAATCCTACGAGCTGCCCCTCAATCTGCATCCGGGCGGCGTGCCTTGGGTCGCCGTCGATGCGGATCGCGGCCAAGTCTACACGGCGGCATGGAGCAACGCTACCGTCCTGAACGTCTTCAGCCTGAGCGACATGCATCTGATCAAGACGGTGCCGCTCACCCAAAGCATCGACCGGATCCAGGGCGCCGAAGTGTACAACGGCCTGCTCTACGCCTCTTCGGACAACGAGGCGCAGACGGTCTATACGATCGATCCGGATACCGGCGCGGTCGCCGCGGCTTTCGACCGTCATCTTCCGAACGGAACGGAGGCGCAGGGCATCGCGGTCCTTCCGACCGCGGACGGGGCGATTCTGCACATTCTCGACGTCGGCGCGTCGCGGGTGACGATCAACTTCAGAGGCTACGCTCCATAATCGCGTTCCACAATCACGCACCGCAATCACACGACATAAATCAACGATATCGGTTATACGGGGAGAGACTTCGTTCATGCGGAAATTAAGCCAATCCACCTTGCTCTTGCTGGCCGGCGCGCTGACGCTGGCCGGATGCGGCCGCTCCGTCGGCGACGAGGCGAACGCGGCCGCGCCTTCGCCCTCCGCGGACCAAACGCAGCAGCCGTCCGCTTCGCCTTCGGCGGAACCGTCGAAATCGCCGGTGGAGATCACGTTCTATTACCCCGTCAACGTCGGCGGGCCGCTGACCAAAGTGATCGACGGCATGGCCGCCGACTTCACGGCCAAGCATCCCGACATCCGGGTCAAGCCGGTCTACACGGGCAACTACGGCGACAACACGGTCAAGGTGCAGGCTGGCATTCAGGCGAAGCAGCCTCCCGACGTCGCCGTCATGATGTCGACGGAGCTCTACAGCTTGCTGGACATGGACGCCATCCTGCCGCTGGACGATTTGATCGCGAAGGACGCGGACTTTAACGCCTCCGACTTCTACGAGGCGTTCCTCGAGGACACGCGGACGGAAGGCAAGACGTACAGCGTGCCGTTCCAGCGGAGCACCATTCTGCTCTACTACAACAAAGACCTGTTCAAGGCCGCTGGACTCGACCCGGAGAAGCCGCCGCAAACGTGGGACGAGCTGGTCGAGGATGCGAAAAAGCTGAACCGCGATGGCCATCAGGGCTTGGAGATTCCCGGCAACGACGACTCCTACTGGATGTTCCAGATGTTCGCCCGCCAGGCGGCGAGCGATCCGAAGGCGAACATCATGTCCGACGACGGCAAGAAGGCGATGTTCGACACGCCGGAAAACGTCGGGGCGCTGCAATTCTGGATCGACTTGTCCCGCAAGCACAAGGCGATGCCGGAAGGCATCATCGACTGGGGAACGGTGCCGACCGACTTTATCGCCGGCAAAACGGCGATGATGGTTCACACGAGCGGCAACCTCACGAACGTCAAGAACAATGCCAAGTTCGACTTCGGCGTCGCGTTCCCGCCCGCCAACAAGCAGTTCGGGTCGCCGACGGGCGGCGGCAATCTGTACATCTTCAAGGGCACGTCCCTCGAGAAGCAGGCGGCGGCCTGGACGTTCGTCCAGTACATGACCGCGCCCGAGCAGGCTGCCCTGTTCAGTTCGTCCTCCGGCTACGTCGGCGTCCGGAAGTCGGCGTACGACACCGAGGCGATGAAGGCCTATACGTCCGGTTTCCCGCAAGCGCTCGTGGCGCGCGACCAGCTGGCGTACGCGTTCCGGGAGCTCTCGACGCACAATCACGGCAAAGTGTCTTCGGCGCTGACCAATCAAATCCAGGCGGCGCTGTCGGGCCAGACCGACGCGGCGACCGCGCTGAAGCTCGCCCAGCAGGAAGCGGAGCAAGCGCTCGCTCCGTTCAACAAGTAACGGCATACGGACGCGCGCGGCAGGACGAACGGACCTACGTTCGTCCTGCCCGTTCGCATCCCGGAGCCGCGAGGAGGCACATGACATGCGGACCGGTTGGAACGAAAGAGTCGGCAGAAACGCGTTCGGATGGGGACTCGTGCTCCCTTCGCTGCTCTTTTTAGGCTTGTTTACGTATTATCCGATGTTCCGGGCGGCGAGACTCAGCTTGTTCGAGCTGAACTTGGCGACGCCCAAGCCCCGCTTCGTCGGGTTCGGCAACTTCGCCGCGCTGCTGAAAGACCCCGTCTTTCTGAAAGTGTTCGTCAACAACGTCTGGTATGCCGCCGGCACCGTTCCTCTGGCCATGGCGCTCGCGTTCGCGATGGCGCTGTTCGCGGACAAGGCGATCAAAGGCCGGACGTTCGCGCGCGTCGCTTTTTTTTATCCGAACATGATTCCGATGATCGCCGTCGCGAACATCTGGCTGTTCTTATATACGCCTCATTTCGGATTGCTGGCAAGGCTCGCTTCCTGGGTGTCCGGGCAAAACACAAGCCTCCTGGGCGGTCCCCACACCGTCCTGGGCGCCATGATCGCGATGGCGGTCTGGAAGGAAGCCGGGTACTTCATGATCTTCTACCTGGCGGCGCTGCAGCAAATTCCAAAGGATCTGTACGAGGCCGCTTCCGCCGACGGTGCGAGCGCATGGACGGCGCTCGGACGGATCACGATCCCGCTCACGATGCCGACGACGCTGTTCGTGGCCGTCATCGCGATGACGAACGCGTTCAAGCTGGTCGACCATCTGTGGATCATGACGAAAGGCGGCCCCAATCACGCCAGCAGCTTGCTGCTCTACCACATCTACGAGACGTCGTTCCAATTTTTCGATCAGGGCATGGCCGCGGCGATGACCGTGGCGATGGTCGCGCTGCTGCTGCTGATCTCCGCGCTGCAGGTGTTCGGTTGGGATCGCAGCATTCATTACGAATGAGCCGAGGAGAATGATGGATGAACAACCCTGAACTGACCTGGGGATCGACGAAGGGGGCGCGCAAGCGAGCGTCCTCGCGGGAGAAACGCGCGGCGCTCCGCCCGCGCGGCGGGGGACTGACCGCGCTTTGGCATCTGCTCATGCTCGCCGTCGGAGCGGTCTGGCTCGTTCCGTTCGTCTGGGTGGTCCGTACGGCTTTCCAGCCTCCGTCCGCCGCGGCGGGAAGCGGCGGAGCCGGCGGTTGGACGTCCTGGACGCTCGCCAATTTCATGCACGTATGGGAGGGAGCGCCGTTCGGCCGGTATTACGTCAACACCGCGCTGATCACCTTCGGGATCCTGCTCGTGCAGCTCCTGACCGTCACGCTCGCCGCCTACGCGTTCGCCCGGGTCCGATTCGCCGGCCGCGGCCTCCTGTTCGCGCTGTTCCTGGCGCAGATCATAGTTCCCCCGGACGCGCTCGTCTTTTCCAATTACCAGGTGCTGAATCAGATGGGGCTGCTCGATACGAAGCTCGGCATCATGCTGCCCTATTTCGCCTCGTCGTTCGGCGTCTTCCTGCTCCGCCAGGCGTTCCGGCAGCTGCCGTACGAGCTGGAGGAAGCCGTCCGCCTGGAGGGCTGCTCGCGCCTCGGCATCCTGGCGAGAATCTATGCCCCGTTGTGCCGCCCGGTCTACGTGTCGTTCGCGATCGTGTCCGTCAGTTTCCATTGGAACGACTTCCTGTGGCCGCTCATCGTCGCCAACTCCGACACGAACCGGCCGCTCACCGTGGGATTGGCGCTGTTCGCCAAGTCGACGGAATCGGGCGCGCAGTGGTCCTACGTATGCGCGGCGACGCTGCTCGTCGCGGCGCCGCTGATCGCGTTCTTTCTCGCGTTTCAGCGCAAGTTCATCGACAGCTTTATGCATGCCGGCCTGAAAGGCTGACCAAAAGTGAGGGGGATGTCGCATGAAGATCGCTCTGATCGGCGACCTGCATTATCCATTCCGGCTGTCCGACCGGGACGCCGCGGAAGCGGCCCGGGACGCGTTCTACGAGCGTGCCCTGGGCGCGTTCCTGTCCATCGAAGCCGACCATCACGTCTCGCTCGGCGACCTGACGCACGAAGGAGAGGCGGAGGCGTTCGAGCACGTCTACGGCTTCGCGCGCCGGCGGCATCCGGAGCAACGGCTGCTTCACGTGTTCGGCAATCATGATACGTTCGCGCTGGCGAAGGCCGACATCCGGCGGTGGACGGAGAGACCTCGCTACGAGGAGATCGCGTCCGCGGATGTTCGGCTGCTCTTCCTCGATACCGCCAGGGAAGCCGATCGCGGCAATTGGGGCGGGACGCTGGACGGCGAGCAGTTGGATTGGCTGGGCGAGCGGCTGGCGGCGGAAGACGCCAGGCCGCTGCTGATCTTCGCGCATCATCCGGTGCCGGGCACGACGGACCGATCGGACGAAGCGATGATGGGCCTCGATCCGGAGCCGGGAGAGGCGTTGCTGTCTTTGCTGAAGCGCCGAGGCGGTCCCGCTCTATACATGAACGGGCATAATCACGTGCAGTCGCTCGTCTCGCGCGGCGGGCTTCATTTCTTCCAGGCGGCCTCCGTCCTTGACGTGCCGGTCGCTTGGCTGCTGTTCGCGGACGCAGAGGGTGTGCAGGCCGAAGCCGTGCCGCTGTTCGCGGAACTTCCGGAGGAACGGGTCTTGGAATGGACGACGCTCGTCGGCAGACACATGGACGATTACCTGCGGCACCCGCGCGCCGCGGGCGACGGCTTTTCGGCCGAATGGCGCGTGTCGTGGGCGGGAACGGATGCGGATCGGGGCGGGGAGGGAGCCGCGCGATGACGAACCGGGCGCCCGTCAAGCTGGCGATCGTCGGCGGCAATCGGGGCGCGAGCTTCCTGAACGCGCTCTATTCGCTGTCGAACCGCATCGAGCTGACCGCCACCTGCGATCTGAACGAGTGGGTGCTGAAGCAGTGGAAGGAGAAGTTTCCGCGGATCCGCACGTACCGGGACTACGACGAGATGCTGAAGGATCCTTCCATCGACGCGGTGTTCATTCTGAGTCCGATGCACCTGCACGCAGCGCAATCGATCGCCGCCTTAAAAGCCGGCAAACACGTGCTGAGCGAAGTGATTGCCGTGCAATCCGAGGAAGAGGCCTGGGCGCTGATCGAGACGGTGGAGCAGACCGGGCTGAAGTACATGATGTCGGAAAACTATTGCTTCTCCCGCTCGAACCTGACCGTGAAGCATATGGCCGAGATGGGGATGTTCGGCGAAATCACCTACCTCGAAGGCGGCTACATTCACGAGCTCCGTCACTTGATCCACGATCCCGAAGGCTCGCTAACCTGGCGGGGCCGGCTGCATCGCGAGCTGAACGGCGTCAACTATCCGACGCACGCGATCGGCCCCATCGCCCAATGGCTCGGCGCGAGCCAGCCGGCCGGCGATCGGCTCCGCGCCGTCTCCGCCTTCGCGTCCCCGTCCCGCTCGCTGCAGCTGTACTTTCGGGAGTCGTTCGGCAGCGAGCACCCTGCGGCGCGGGAAGGCTACTGGCGGCAGGGCGATTCGGCCGTGGCGACGGTCCGCACCGAGCAGGGCGTGCTGATGACGCTCCGCGTCGATTGGACTTCCGTCCGCCCGCACAACAAAACCCACTTCGTCCTGCAGGGGACGAAGGGCGCCTACCTGTCCGCCCGCCATCCGGGCGAGGAGGATCTCGTCTGGTTCCGCGGTTTGTCGCCGACAAACGAGGAAGACGGCTCGGAGCGGTGGGAGCCGCTCTCCCGGTACCAGCCGGAGTTCGACCATCCCAAGTGGCGGACGTGGGGCAAGTTCGCATCCCAAACGAAGCATGGCGGCGGCGACTTTCTGGTGCTGGAGGAGTTCATCTCGGCGATTCAGGAGGACCGGGCGCCGCTCGTCGACGTCTACGACGCCGTCGCCTGGAGCTCGATTTTCTTCCTCTCGATGGCTTCCGTCGAGGCCGACGGGGCGCCCGTCCCGATCCCGGATTTCAGGACGGGGGTGCGGACGAAATGACGGAGCCCGGGCGCTCGAAGCTGTGGATGCGGCGGGATTCCCTGGAGGGCTTGCCGCCTTCCTACTGTCCGCAAGGCTGCCAGATCCGCGTTTACCGGGATGGGGATGCCGAGGCTTGGGAACGAATCGTCGCCATCGCCTTCGGCGAGCCGATCCCGTTCGCGGACAAGGTCGCGAGCAGGCCCTCCTACCGGCCCGACCGCGTCCTGTTCGTCTGCCGGGGGTTCGAGCCCGTCGCCACGGCTTCCGCGCTCGAACCCGACGAGCCCGAAACGCGGGAGCCGTACGCCGGATACGTGCATATGGTCGGCGCGCTGCCGGCCTACGCCGGCCTCGGGCTCGGCTATGCGGCGACGCTCGCCGCGCTGCGGAAGATGGAGGAAGAGGGCAAGCGCAGCGCCCTGCTCAAGACCGACGATTTCCGGCTGCCCGCGATCCGGACGTACCTGAAGCTGGGCTTCGTGCCCGATGCCCGCGAGGCCGATCACCAGGCGCGCTGGACGGAGATCATCCGCCGGATCGCCGCCTGGAATCGGACGCGCTTGCCCTAGGCGGCAGGAACGGCTTAGAAAAAGTTGTTCGCCGCGATCAGCACGAGGATGATGCCGCTCGCGAGCGTGCCGAATTGCCCCAGCGTAAACGAGCCGATCCGGACATTCGCGACTTTGGCGCCCAGCCAGACGCCGAACCACACCGTGACGAAGCTGCCGATGGCGGCGAGCAGCGAGATCCACAAAGGAGACAAGCCGAGCAGTCCCGCGCTTAAGCCGTTGGTGAGGGCGTTGGCCGACAGGGCGACCCCGAGCACGAGGGCTTCCCCTACGCCGATGTGCTGCGACCGGTCCCGGTCCGCGAGCTCGGGATTTCGCAGAAGGCCGCTTAATCCGGTCGCCGCGGACGCTTCCGCGGGCGCCTCCGCCGACTTCTTGTCGGCGGGGGCTTCTTGGCGTTTGCGGGGCACCGCAAGCAGGATGATCCGGATTCCGATGACGAACAGGAGGAAGGTGCCGAGCAGCACGGGCAGTATGCCGGGAAGGATGGCGGAGATCCACTTGCCGAACCAGATGCCGGAGTAGCTGAAGGCGAAGCATACGGCGGCGATCAGCAGATTGGAGAGCAGGCCGATCCGGATTTTGCGGATGCCGTACGAAATGCCGACGCCGAGATTGTCGAGGCTGGACGATACGGTAAAGCCGAGAATCAACAAACCTGTCATGGGGAGCCACCTCTTGTTGTGCGATTTTGCTAATAGACTATGTGGCGTTGAGAAAATCGTGCGAGTCCATGCGAAATTCTCAACGCCGAGCGAAGGATTCCTACGATTGCGGGGCAAAAAACAACGTCCGGACACATATAGATAAAATTAGAAGCCTGAGGGAGGGATGCGGGAATGGATGCGCAAGATCGACCCGAGGAACGCCGTATCGGATTTCTGATCAAGCAGCTGCTCGACGAGCAATCGCTTTCCATGCGCAGGCTGGGCCACCTGTGCGGGATGGATGCGGCGACGATCTCGCGAATCGTCAACGGCAAGCAACAGCCGAAGCTGTATCATCTGCGGCAGTTCGCCGAGCATCTGCGCGTCCCGCTCGACTCGCTGCTCGAGGCTGCAGGGTATGGGGCCGCAGGCCCCAAGAACGACGGCGGCCCCAAGGTCCTCGATTCGCTGGACGCGATCCGCGGCATGCTGGACGAGACGCAGTTGTTCGACCCCGAGGCGACGACCGCCCGGATCGAGCAGGAGCTACGGAAGTACGAGCAATACGCCCAGACGGAGGAAGGACACCGGATGATCTGTTTCGACTTCGACGCCAAGGTGAGCCAGGTGAACGGGATCGGTCCGTTTATCGAACATCTGAAGGAGATGCATGTGCGTTACTGTGACGAGAAGACGCCCGGCCACGTGCGCGCCGTCCTCGGCAGCGGGCTGCTGTACTTTATCCTGTCCGCGGACATTATCCCGGATTATCTGTTTCCGATCGGCTATTTGGACGACGCGATCGCCGTCCATCTGGTGCTGGACCGGCTGAACGAGAAGGGCTCGGCCTAACGAAGCGCGCCGCGGGCGAGCGGGGCGCGTTTGACTGACCGGACAAGCACGAAGGATTGGAGCTCGTCGCCGACGAAGATCTCGTCTAGAAGCGGGTTTGCCTAGCGGCAAGCTCCTTTTTTCTGCGTTGGACCATCCCGCTGATGGAATTTTTCTCGGAGTACGGAGATGCGGGAGAATGGATGCACGACTTTGGATTTCGGATGAATAACAGTTCGGATGATAGGTTGCAGGGGCGGATGGCGGATGTATGGATGTACGGATGCACGTGTGCAACGGTGTATGGATACACGGATGAACGGATGAACGGATACACGGATGCGTGGATACACGGGTGTACAGATTCTCGGATGTACGGATGGAGCAAGCGCTAACGGATACAGGAGCCGCTATTTGGCGCCAAAATCCTGTATGGCGGATTTAACGGTTCCATACGCGCTTATTGGGGGCCATAGAGGAGATTTGCGGTCTTTCGGAATGAAATAGCGTCTCTGGGATCCGTTAGAATGGAATAATTCCGATTTTAAGAGAAATAACGGCATCCAGATCCGTTAGCCGCCTTGCTGCGATCCATTAGCCACCTCCTGGTGATCCTTTAGCCGCCTCCTGGCAATCCGTCAGCCGTCTCCTGGCAACTCGTCAGCGGACTCTCCGGCGCCCGCGGGTTCGCCGGTCCCGTACACGTTTTCCTTCGCTTTCCGATCCGGGACGCGACCTGCCAAAAAAGGCATTGTGAGCGGTTGCGTCCTGTGATAATGTTAAAAACAAACATCAAATGTTATTAACGAAAGGGGTCTCTTCATGATCTTGCGGAGCGAAGTGAGAAGGGCGCAGGAGCGGACGGCGAAGCTGTTCGCGCGCGCAGGCATCGTCTTGACGGCCGAGGAACGCGAGGGCATCGAGGTTGCGGGTTTCGGGCTCGGCCAACTGGACAAGCAGGGGCTCGAGCTCGTCACGTACGTGAATACCGACCGGTACTGCGCCAAGGAGCTCGTCCTCTTCCCCGGACAGACCTGCCCCGAGCATCTGCATCCGCCCGTCGATGGCGAGCCGGGCAAGATGGAGACGTTCCGCTGCCGCTGGGGCGTCGTTTATCTCTATGTAGAGGGAGAGGCGACGAAGGACATCCGCGCGATCGTCCCCGCCGGGAGCGAGGCGCACTATACGGTGTTCCGCGAGATCGTCCTGCGGCCCGGCGAACAGCACACGATTCCGCCGGGCACCAAGCATTGGTTTCAAGGCGGGCCGGAAGGCGCGGTCGTCTCGGAGTTTTCCAGCACGAGCCGGGACGAATACGACATATTCACGGACCCCGGCATCGTCCGCGCGCCGATCGTCACGGAGGACGAGGCGACGGCCGAAGGGCAGCCTGACTAACGGGAGGAACGACGCTGCATGGGCCAAACCCTCCTACAGCGGCTGCGCTCCATCGCCGGACCGCGGCGATGGAGCCGGCTGCGGCCGCGACAGACCTACATCCGGATTTTCCTGGGCTTGAGCTTGCTGTTGGTGCTCGTCTCGGTACCGTTCGTGTTTTTGCTCACGGATCAATTTTCGAAGTACGCGATGAAGCAAATCGACCGGGTGAACCGAGCGGAAATCGCGCACTCGCGCGACAACACGGCGTTCATCTTCGACAAAATGATGGCGTACGGCTTTACCATGTACGCCGACAAGAGCATCCAAGCCTGGATGATGGCCGGCGAAGAGTCCCAAGGCACCCAGGTGGAGGCGCTGTCGGCCGCCGCCAAGTACAGGACGACCGAGCCATTCCTGGACAATGCGTATTTGATCAACATGCGGACAGAGCACGTCATCGACCTGAAGTACGGGATTTCGACGTTCGCCGCTTTTCCGGACCAAGCGATGCTGGCGCTCGCGCGAACGCCGAAAAACGCTTATCAGCGCTTTTTCGTCCATGAGGTGAACGGCACGCCGACGCTGACGCTCATGATTCCGACCGTGCCGTCCGGCCAGCCCTCGTACGGCTATTTGGTCCTCCTGCTGAACGACGCGCTGGTCCGGCAGTATTTGCTCAAGGACGGCGATGCGTCCGGACTCCGGTCGTTCATCCTCGACCGCGACGGGGCGGTTATGCTGGGTGACGACGGCGATCCCGATCTGAACATCGCTGTGGCGGCCCGCTCGACGGAGGGAATGGGGAGCTATACGCTGTCCTACGGAGGCGAGTCCTGGTCCGTCCAATACGCCTCGATCGAGCCGCAAGGTTGGGTATTCTACCAGATGGCGAAGCTGGAGGGCATCCAGGCCGACTTCCACGCGTTCCGGACGAAGCTGACGATCGTGCTTGCAGGGATGGTCACGCTCATCCTGCTTGTCCTGTTCTGGAACTCCCGGCGAACGTACAAGCCGATCTCCCAGCTCGCGGACCGGCTCGACCGCAAGCTCGGACTGAGCGGGCGGCTGCAGCCCGGCGAAGCCGCGAAGGATGAATACAGCGTCATCCGCGACGGCATCGAGCTGATGGAGGACCGGATGGGACAGCTCGACGCGTCCATGCGGGAGCATCGCAACGTGATCAAAGCCGAGTAT
The DNA here is from genome assembly GCF_020731285.1 of Cohnella baijiui. Lineage (GTDB taxonomy): Bacteria > Bacillota > Bacilli > Paenibacillales > Paenibacillaceae > Cohnella. The sequence goes on along the minus strand of NZ_JAJFOW010000002.1, from coordinate 126,007 downwards.
TTGCGGCAGTGGATCCTTCAGGGCAAGCTGATCGCGCCGGTCGAGCAGTACGTCCGCCAGCAGTCCAAGCTGTTCGAGAGCGCGGACCTTCATGTCATCGTTTTCCGCATGAATGGCTACGGCGCGTTTAAGGAACAGTACGGCTTCGCGTCCCGCAAGCTGATCAAATACGCGATGGGCAATATCGCGGAGGAGATCCTTCAAATGGCGGGGCATGCCGAAGCCGTCGATCTTGGGGGCGATCATCTCGTCCTGCTCTTCGCGGGCCGGGACGTAGACATGGATCGCCTGACGGCGCTGCTGGAGGAGGCGCGGGCGCAGATCCGCCAGTGGACGCAGATCGAGATCACGATCGCCGCCAGCGAACCGAAGCACGTACGCGACGACATCCGCGCGATCTATCAGCACATCCTCGAGCTGACGATGCTGCAGTTCGTCTCCGGGGAAGACAAGGTGTTCCTGGAGCGGGACTTCGAGGCCTACATGCGGAGCGTCCAACCGCTGCCGGACGACCAGCTGGTGGAAGAGCTGATCAAGCAGGTGCGAATGGCGAAGCCCGAAGAGGTGTCTGCCGGCCTGGACCGGCTATTTGCGCACATGCAGACGATGCGGTACGCGGAGAGCAAGTTCCAGCTGTCGCTCCTGCTGTATACGCTGTTCAAGACGTTTAACAAGCTGCCGTCGCTCGAAGCCGCCCAAGATATCGAGCAGATCCTCGCTTCGTTCGATACGCTGGCGGGCGTGCGTTCATGGCTGGAGCGGGAATTGAACGCCGTCATGGAGGAGCTGAGCAGCCGCAAGGGCGCGAGCCGCCGGGAAGAGATCGTCACGGAAATCGTCGAGTACGTGAAGGATCATCTCCACGATCCGATGCTGACGATCGAGGAGATCGCCGAGCAGGTGTCCTTGTCCACGCGGCACGTGCGCCAGCTGTTCAAGGAGGCGATGGATGTCACGTTGTCGGACTACATCCTGCAGGAACGCATCGCGAAGGTCAAGGAGCTGCTCGTCACGACCGAATGGACGGTGACGGATATCGGCGAGCGGGCGGGTTTTCAGACGAAAAGCCATTTTTTCACGATTTTCAAAAAGGCGACCGGCATGACGCCGAGCCAATATCGGGACCGAGGATGAGGGGAAACTCCAAGCGTCAAGGGAATGGCAGACCATTGACAATGGGGGCCGGACGTTTTATGATTAACGCTGTTGCCAGTTCATAAACGTGATTATCATTCGTATAACTCCGCGATCGGGGCGGGGGTCTCTACGGGAAGCCGATACTTCCTTGCTACGAATATCGTTTCGCCCATCCGGCGAATCGCATATTCCGGGCAAGGAAGTTTTTTGTTTTTCCCCCCGGCGCGAAGCGAAAGGAGCATGCATCCAGATGAAATACAGAATAGCGGTATTGCTAGGCGCGGTCTGCTACGGCATCTTGTCGACGATCGTGACCAAGGCGTACGGCAATGGCTTTACGCTCGGACAGGTGGTCGGCAGTCAGCTCGCCACAGGCTGCCTGCTGGCTTGGGCGCTCGTGTTGGTCATGGCCGCGCGCCAGCGGCGGAAGAGCGGGGGACAGATGACGCATCCGCCGGCGAACCGGGCGGCTCCGCGAGCGACGTGGAAGCAGGCCGTCTTGCTGATGGCGGCGGGGATGCCGACCGGACTGACGGGGCTGTTGTATTACGAATCGCTCCGCTACATTCCCAACTCGCTCGCGATCTTGTTGCTGTTCCAGTTTACGTGGATGGGCGTCCTGATCGACGCGATATCCCGGAGACGGCGTCCGAACGCCGCGCTGCTCGTGACGCTGGCCGTCCTGCTCGGCGGAACGCTGCTTGCGGCGGGCATTCTCGACCGCGGACTGGACGCGTTCCGGGGCCTCGGCGTCCTGTTCGGCTTTTTGTCCGCCGTGAGCTACACGGCGTTTATCCTGATCAGCGGCAAGGCGGTGCCTACGGTCCACCCCGCGCAGCGCAGCGCCTGGATGATCACGGGCGCGATGCTGTTCGTGTTCGTCCTGTTCCCGCCCGCTTTCCTGTTCGACGGGACGCTGCTCGGCGGCCTGCTGCCGTTCGGCTTCCTGCTCGGCTTGTTCGGCGCATTCCTGCCGCCGCTGCTGTTCGCGATCGGCGTCCCGCGTATCGGGGAAGGGCTGACCGGCATTCTCGGCGCCGCTGAGCTGCCTGTCGCGGTGATGCTGTCTTCGGTCGTACTGCACGAGCGGGTGAGCGAGCTGCAGTGGGCCGGGGTGACGCTCGTGCTGCTGGGCGTGGCGCTGCCCGAGTTGTTCAGGCGTTTGTCCCGCGGCGCGCCCCGTTCGACCGGCGTTTCCTCCTAGCGCTTACCGGATCATACCTGCACAATACGTCGCCGATGATACGCGATGGGCCGGAAAGAACTAATATCCCCTGAAGGCGTCCTTTTTCAATTTCTGCTTGGATATCTTTTTCCCTTGCAGGAAAGCGGAAACGGACGCTACAAGCGATTTCGGTCCCGCAACAAAGAACGTTCCGTTGTCCTTATACCGGGCGATAAACGATTCGATTTCCTTCTCCAGATTTTCTCTTGAATCCAGATAAGTGACGTCAGCGACGGAACGATCAGCCAAAGCATCTAATTCATCTTTAAACAGATATGATTTTTTGCTATCCGTATAGAGGAGATGAATTTGTTTGTTCTCTCCATTCCCCGAAGCAGCATGTTGCTTTAGCATCGACCGAAAAGGCGTAATGCCGATTCCGCCGGCGATCAAGAGGGTAGGGTTGTTGTTCTTCAGGGAAAAAGATCCGATGGCTCCGCTCATTTTTATTTTCATGCCTGGTTTCAATTCCAACAGCGCTTGTTTAAACTCGCTGGGCTGATCGCCGATTCGAGTTGTAATCCTGACCACATTTTCTGCGGGAGCCGACGCGAGGCTAAATGGCTTTGTCGCATTTTTGATTGGTTTATGAGTGATGCTGATCAAGCCGTATTGCCCGGGTTCCCAATGCAAATCTGGATCTTTCTCGAATAAAAACGAATAGATATTCTCGGATTCTTTGAAACTGTCTATGAAGGTCATTTCTCTTTTGTTGAAGACGGCAGCTAAATCTTTAAAGAAGCCCATTTCATCAACTTCCTTTCCCATCATGAAATCCTTCTACCCCAAGCGATCGTGGGTGGGGTCCATTCCTTCGTCAAGCAAGGCGTCCCTCGCTCGAACATAGGACACCATTAGGTGTCGTTTTGATTTTAGGACACGATTTGGAGTCATGTCAACCCATTTTGCAAAAACAATAAAAAACCCCCTTTTTCAAGGGGATTTCATGGTTGTACAATGGGGCTATTTCCGCCAAAAAGTCGAACAGTCGGCTTTATCCTGGATATTGAACTGAATCATTCGTTCCAACAAGGAGTAATCCATCGAACGTTACAACAGCCAAATGCTGCTTGGACGCGCTGAAGCCGATGATAAAGGTATCGTGATCGGTAAACATCGGTTGGTTCCAGGCAATTTTGGGCTGCAGGTGCGGAAATTTCTTTGTTACCCAAACCAAAACTTCTTTCATTTGTTCCCGGTGCTCCGGCTCATCGATCCGAGATCATAATCATCGAACGGTTCCTCGGAACAACATCGACTCGGCGAGTTCTTTAAAATGACAGGGTGTCATCTTTAATTTGTGAAGTGTAATGAATGCGCTTACCTTCTATAATTTACCTGGAAGGAGGTGACAGAGAGCGTTCGCGGATCCGGGAGCATGCAGCTCTCGCAATGCGCAACAAATAAAGCAGTTTGGAAGCAACCACCAAAAATTGTAGGAGGTTGAGGATGATGAAGTGGAACAAGAAAATGCTGACGGTCGTTGCTGCGGCGCTCATGAGCTTTGGCGCGCTTGCGGGTACCTCCAGCGCGGCGACGGATTACTGGCAAAATTGGACCGACGGCGGCGGGACGGTCAATGCCGTCAACGGATCCGGCGGCAATTACAGCGTGACATGGTCGAACAGCGGGAACTTCGTCGTCGGCAAAGGTTGGAATACCGGATCGCCCACCAGGACCATCAACTACAATGCAGGCGTCTGGGCGCCTTCCGGCAACGGGTATTTGACGCTTTACGGGTGGACGAGAAACTCGCTCATCGAATATTACGTCGTGGACAGCTGGGGCACCTATCGGCCTACCGGCACGTATAAGGGCACCGTGACTAGCGACGGGGGCACTTATGACATTTATACGTCTACGCGATACAACGCGCCATCCATCGACGGCACCCAAACGTTCACCCAGTTCTGGAGCGTCCGCCAGTCGAAGAGAGCGACCGGGAGCAACGTCGCGATCACATTCAGCAATCACGTTAACGCATGGAAGAGCAAAGGCATGAACCTTGGAAGCAGTTGGGCCTACCAGGTGCTTGCGACAGAGGGATATCAAAGCAGCGGGAGCTCGAACGTAACGGTGTGGTAACCGTTCCATGATCGGCAAGGTACCCGAAGGGCTTTAAACGAATTTCAGAATATTGAAAAATATGGCCCGGAATCGGGACAAGGCCTGCCGGCTCTCGCAGCCGGCGGCCTTCTCTATTTCAACCCAAGAAGCATTGTCGCCTGCTCGAATCCGATTTCCATCCGTTAAAAGGAGATCAAGTTATGAGAAAGCCGTTCCTTTTCCTTCTCCTCGCCATCATGGTCGTTGCCGGCGTCGCTTGCGCGCAAGAAAAGCCCGATAGGAAGGAAGAGCCCGCCAAACTTGCCAAGCTTGGAACGCATGAGGGACTGGTATACGTCAAAGGCGGGACGATGTTAAATGCGAAGTCCAGCGGCTATGGAAAAAACGTCACGCTGCCGAACTTTTATATCGGCCCATACGAGGTCACGCAAAAAGAGTGGATGGAGGTCATGGGAAGCAATCCGTCGGAGTTCAAAGGAGACCATCTGCCGGTTGAAATGGTGAGCTGGTACGATGCCGTGTCGTACTGCAACCAAAGAAGCATCAAAGAGGGCTTGCAGCCTTACTACAAAATAGACCAAAATCGCAAAGACCCGAACAATAAAAGCGAGTTCGATCCGATCAAATGGACGGTGACGATCCAAGAAGGCGCGAACGGGTACCGGCTGCCGACGGAAGCGGAGTGGGAATACGCCGCGAGCGGCGGCCAGTTGAGCAAGGGCTACGCTTACAGCGGAAGCGATCACGCGGATACGGTCGCTTGGTATTGGAGGAACGCGGGAGATCGATACTTGTCCGGGGAATGGAACTGGCCGATCATCGAAAACAATCATAACCAAACCAAACCGATCGGCGTCAAGAAGCCCAACGAGCTGGGACTTTACGATATGTCGGGAAATGTAAGGGAATGGTGCTGGGACTGGTACGAAGGCGCGGACGTCCGGAGCGGTTCCTTCCGGGTCGTGAAGGGCGGCGGATGGATCGGCGACGTCAGCAACGCCGAGATCTCCTTTCGTGGCAAGTTTGAAGCGAGCGGCTTCGGCCCCGATCAAGGGTTCCGCGTGAGTCGCGGCGAGTAAATGGGAACCAGACCGGTTGCCGCCACAGGCCGTAGAGATATTCGCAGAGAAAGCTGCCCCGCGCTTGGCGCGAAGGCAGCCTTTTTGCATTCTCGCTGCAGCTTGGAAGAACCAGTTTAAGCTCGATGATGGGAAGGGGGTGCCTTCACCTTAAAAGTTTTAATGATATTCCATGCAACAATCATCATCCAAATGCTGTACCCCACGATAAAAACCCGGTTCGCCCAACCCGTCCAATCGCCGGGCCCTCGGGTTCCTTCAAATTTCGTTCCGCCCCCGGCTATAAAAGCGATCAAACTAAGCCAAATTACAGCCGTTGCTGCCCAAAGCAGGCGCCGAGCCTGATGGTTGAATGACCTGCGGCGGCTAAACGCCAAACTGATCAAAGAAGCAGCGATCGGGGCAACGGGAATCACCATCACGGATCCCCAGGCATGCCATGCGCCGTGCGTCGACCAGTGCTCTCTGCTGATCGTGATCGGATCCGTTTGAAACAAACCGGCAATAATGATTCCCGCCGCAGCTATCAACATGAAAAATAGCCCGATATACCCGCCGATCGATCGGATGCTCGGCTCAATTGCCGCTATCAAGCTCAGGCAGCCAAGCCCCAAGCCCAAAAAAGCAAGTTGCATCAACCAGCCGAAGTCGCCAAGCTCATATTCGCTAATCATCCTCCAGGAGGGGGCAAATTCCGGCTCCAACGCATGAAGGGCAATAAGGATCACCACAAATGCGAGGGTGGCCGTGAATGACACCCATGCGGCGCGGTTGGAAAAACTAGAAATGCCCTTCGAAATAAGATTACGATACTGCTTCACCGTAGTCATCCTTCTTCCCTTGATTGGTTCTCCCAGATTTCTTGTCGCGCTCGATCATAGGACGGATCTTGAAGGGATTCGATGAGTTTGGTAATGAAGCTGATTTCGGCTTTCATTAACGCGAGACCGTACTCCTCCTCGGCCAGAAAAACCCATTGCACACCGTTATCCGTTGACTTGCGAATCAGGTCTTGACTCTCTTCGGTTTGTTTGATCAATGCCTCAAGCCGCTTTCCTAGAAGTTCAGTCAATTCAACTGGCGTGAGGATGATCATGAGCGATAAGGCGACACCAAAGTGTGGATACTCCTTGCGCGGTTCGACTACGATCTCTCGCATCCAGTCGAATAATTCCGTCCTTCCGCTTTCGGTGATCCCATAGATCGTACGTTCCGGACGCTGCGTATCCCGAATCGTTTCCTGTTCGGAAACGAAGCCCGACTTGCGCAGCTGCTCCATCACCATGTAAAGGGAACCTTGGTTGTACTTGATGTTGCGGTCTTTACCGTGCTCTGTGAGCATCCGCCCCAGCTCGTAAGGATGCATCGGTCGAACCAGTAGATAAGTTAGCACGGCTAGCGCGAGCGGGTTAGACACCTTGCGTCTTTTTGCCATCCATAACCCTCCAGCTTCATTTGCTCCGATTATAAATAAACCAATTACTTGATGTCAAGTAATTGGTATCAAGTAATATTTCTGTCTGTTCGTCATCGGAAACGCATTGCGGCGGATTGGAATAAGTGTACAATAAGGAGGACATTCCGTATTTTTGCACGTCGTTGATAATGAATCTATTTGTACCTGTACGCCCGAACGAAAAAAGAGGTCTTTCACGAACGTTCCATGAAAGACCTCCCATTGCAGGCTTTATTTACGAAGCGCCCTGTCGATCGTCGCGGCGATATACCAATGGTTTCCGAACGGGTCTTCCACGCCTCCCGAACGTTCCCCATAGTCATGATCTTGCGGCTCATACAGGGAGCGCGCCCCCGCTTGCAGAGCCCGGTCGTATACCGTATCGGGATCGTCCACGAAGAGATGGATCGCGCTTTTCATCGGCGGGAAAGCCGGATTCGTTCCTCCGCCGATCTCGATGATGGCATCCCCGATTCGGCAGGCGGCATGTTGAAGGCTTCCGTCCGGTCGATTGTGCCTTTCCAGCTCCTCCGCATCGAAGCACTGTTTCATAAATTCAATGAATCGCTCCGCCCCCGCGACGATAAAATACGGGGTTACGGCAGTATAGCCTTCCGGTCTCCTTTTTGTTGCCATGGCCAGTCCTCCTTCTAGATTGGTTGTGAACCCTAACTTCCATAAGTATATTCTCGGAAAATCGGAACGTATTGGATAAAATTGATCTTAGGGAGGGGATCGCTTGATTTTCCATGCGCGCAAACCCGGACAACCTCTGGCGAAATGGATTGAGAAGATATGGATCTGCGAGAACTACCATCCGAGCCATGAGCTCGAAATGAAACTTCCCGACGCCTCGTTGACATGGATTATCAACCTCAAAGAGGATCGGTTTCGATTGTTCGAGGGCCGCCGTGCGGATCGCCGGATCATCCTGCCCGGCAGCATCATCGCGGGTCCGAAGTCCTCCTACTACTATCTGGATACGGCATGCCAAGAATCCTGCGTAGGCATTCGATTCAAACCGGGAGGAGCGCTTCCGTTTCTCGGCCCTTTGGTTGGGGAATTGAAGGATATCGACCTGCCTCTCGCGGAGGGGCTCGGCCGGCATTCGCTCGTGAACGAGTTGCGGGAGCGGCTGCAGGAGACTTCCGGATCGGAGCAGCGGTTTCAATGGGTCGAGCAGTATCTTCTGCGCCGTTTGACGAAAAAAAGGACGGTTCCGAAAGGCCATCCGGCCGTCGCCTACGCGCTTGAAATGTTCGAACGTGCCCCGGCGAACGCGCCTTCCATTGCCGATATCGCGGACATGGCGAATTTGAGCACGGAACGATTGATTCGCGTCTTCAAGGAAGAGGTAGGATTGACGCCCAAAAAGTACGGAAGCATCGCACGATTCCAGCAGTCGCTGCGTATGATCGGGGAAGGGCGGACAAGTCCGAATATCGACATGGCGCTATCCGGCGGTTATTACGATCAATCCCATTGGTACCGGGAATTCCGGAAGTATGCCAATATGACCCCGACCGCACTGTTACGCAAGGAGGGCCGGATCGAGAACCATATCCCCTTGGCGTGACAATCCCATCATTCCACGAACGCCATGCAAGAGGCTCCAGCCGTCGGCCGGGGCCTCTTTGCTTTCTTTTGCGACGGCCGAAAACCGCGCCGCAATAGGCTCCGCGGGCGGTATTTCCGTTTTGCGAACCGTCTTCCGGATCGAGAACCATCCGTATTTTCCGTCCTTTACCGCCATTCCGCAGGCTTCTAGCCCGAGTTCCCATATGAGAACTATACAGACCGCACGGCGCGGGCCTAAGCTGGACGCAGACAGATAACCACACTTCATCGTTCGGCAGGAGAGGAGCAGACAATCCGTGACGTTGGTCAGAGAAATCGTCAAAAACAAATATTTGTACTTGCTGGCGCTGCCCGGCCTCTTGTTCCTGATCGTGTTCGCCTACGTTCCGATGGCGGGGCACCTGATCGCGTTCAAGCGATACCGGCTCGCCGACGGCATCTGGGGCAGCCAGTGGGTCGGGTTCGACAACTTCAAATTTTTCTTCATGAGCAGCGACTGGTACAAGGTCACGTTCAACACCATTTTCCTGAACGGCCTGTTCATCGTCTGCGGGCTCGGGATCGCGCTGATCCTGGCCATCTTCCTAAACGAAATCCAGCAGATCGTCTTCAAGAAGATCGCCCAGTCCTTCATCTTCATGCCCTATTTCATTTCGTGGCTCGTCGTCAGCATGATGGTGTTCGCCTTCCTGAACACGACGGACGGCATCCTGAACCGGACGCTCGAGGCCAACGGCATGGACACGCAAAACTGGTACTTGATGCCCCGCGTCTGGCCCGCCATCCTGACCGTCATCTACGTCTGGAAGTTCGCCGGTTATTACTCCATCATCTTTCTCGCGGCCATTACGGGCATTTCCGGCGAATATTACGAGAGCGCGCGGATCGACGGCGCCACGCGGTTTCAGCAGATCATCCACATCACGATTCCGCTCATCCGCAACGTGCTCATCGTCCTGGCGCTGCTCGGGGTCGGGCGGATCTTCTACGGCGACTTCGGCATGATCTACGGGATCGTCGGCGACACCGCGCCGCTTTATCCGACGACCGACGTCATCGATACGTACTCGTACCGGGCGCTCCGCCAGCTGGGCGACTTCAGCAAGTCGTCCGCGGTCATCCTCTATCAATCCGTGATGGGGCTCGTGACGATCGTGATCTTCAACTACATCGCCAAAAAAATCGACAAAGATTCCGGCTTGTTCTAATCGAAAACGGGTAGGTGCACACATGGAACGTTCTCTGCAGCAATCGAGAGCCGTCCGGACGAAAGCGGTCAAAGTCCGAACGGACCGCTCGTTCTCCGAAAAGGCGTTTGTGTTTTTCCTTTACGGCTTTACCGGCGTATTCGCGCTAATCTGCTTCTTGCCGTTCTGGCTCGTGGTGATCAATTCGTTCGCGACCGAAGCCAGCATCAAGCAGCATGGCTATCAGCTCTTTCCGAAAGATTTCTCCCTGAACGCCTATCAATACCTCGCGCACGGCAAACAGGTCGCGAGCAGCTATCTCGTCTCCACGTCCGTTACCGTCATCGGCACCGTACTCGCGGTCCTCATCACGGCGATGTACGCGTACGTGCTGGCCCATCCCAAAGTCAAGTACCGGAACGTCATGTCGTTCCTTACTTACTTCACGATGATTTTCGGCGCGGGGCTGGTCGGCTTCTATATCCTGATCGCGAACTGGCTTCATCTGAAAGACTCGCTCGCCGCACTCATCCTGCCGTACCTGCTCAATCCGTTCTTCGCCTTCATCATGGTCTCGTTTTTCCGGACGCTGCCGTACGAGATCAACGAAGCCGCGACGGTGGACGGCGCCAACGACCTGTCGATCTTCTTCCGCATCATCCTTCCGATCTCCAAGCCGGTGATCGCGACGGTAGGCTTGTTTTACGCGCTGCAATACTGGAACGACTTTTTCCTGGCGCTGCTGTTCATCGACGATTACAAGCTGCATCCGCTGCAGATGATGATCCGCCAGCTCATCTCGAACATCAACATCGGCGCGTATGTCGGCGGCAGTCAGACGACTTACTCGCAGCCGCTGCCGACCTATGGGGTGCAGCTGGCGACGGTATGCGTGACGATCGGTCCGGTGTTCCTGCTGTATCCGATGATCCAAAAATATTTCGTCAAAGGGATTACCATCGGGGCGCTAAAAGGGTAGGCTTGAACCGGAGACATCCGGACGAGCATAGATACAACCACACGAGGAGGTCCAACCATGAAAGGGACAAAAAAAGGGGCGGCCCTGCTGGGCGCGACGCTGCTGCTGACGTCGATCGTCGGCTGCAGCTCCAAATCGAATGAAGCCGGAAGCTCTCCGAGCGGCTCCGCCGGGGCGGCGTCGCCGTCCAAGGCGGCCGAGGGCGCGAAGCTGCCCCCGGTCACGCTGAAGATCATTTTGCCGGGCGACCGGCCGGCCGATATGGACGCCGTGATCAAGGAAGCCGAAAAACGGATGGCGGACACGATTAACGTCAAGCTCGATCTCGTCTTCGTGCCGTGGTCCGACTTGGCCCAGAAAACGCAAGTCATGCTCGCGTCCGGCGAGAACGTCGACCTCATCTTCGACGCGCCGTGGCTGCACATGGAGCAGATGATCAGCGCGGGCTATTACGAGCCGCTCGAGGATCTGCTGAACCAGTACGGTCAGGACGCGGTGAAGGTGCGCTCGCAGCAAATGTTCGACGCCAACAAGTTCCAGGGACATATCTACGCCTTGCCGATGGGCAACACCCATCTCGCGGGACGGACGTACCTGGTCCGCAAAGACCTGCGCGAGAAATACGGCTTGCCGCCGATTCAAAGCTACGACGACCTGATCAAGTTCGCTTACAAGGTCAAGGAAAACGAGAAAGGCATCGTCCCGTTGCTCGCCTACGGCCAAGCCGGCCAGAAGGACGTATCCTGGGGCGCCTTCCGGGCGTTCATGGAGTACGACCCGCAAATTCTGCGCTCCGACGCGCTCGGCCAGAGCCTTGTGCTGTACTACAAAAACAACGACGGCAAAGTGTACAACCTGTTCGACGAGATGGAGCCGCGCGTCTGGTCCTGGATCCAGGACGCCCGCAAGCTGTATCTCGACGGCCTGATCCATCCGGACATTCTCGCGCTGAAGGACATCGACTCGGTCATCAATTCCGGCAAAGTCGGCGCCGCCGTCTACAACGAATTCGGCGTGCCGTCCAGCATGAGCGCCGCCGTCGCCCAAAACGTGCCGGGCGCGGAGCTGGAGCCGGTCACCTTCATCCAGATGGAGAAGGGCAAAAACATTACGAACTTCAAGCAGGCGAACTTCCAGGCGATTCCGAAGGTCAGCAAAAACAAGGAACGCGCCATGATGTTTCTGAACTGGACGGCGCAAAAGGACAACTACGACCTGCTCGCCTACGGCATCGAAGGCAAAAACTACGAAAAAGTCGGCGAAGACCAATACAAGCAGATCGGCTCGAACTATTCCTACTTCCCGTACGCCTGGATCTGGAACCCGACGACGGACCGGCTGAACGCCGGCTTCGACGCGGAAACGATCAAGCACTATCAATTCAACAAGGACGCCGACAACCTGACGCCGAGCATCCTGACCGGCTTCTCGTTCGATCCGGGTCCCGTCATGAACGAGATCTCCCTGTACAACGCCACCGAAGACAAGTACTACAACTCGATCTTCGACGGCGTGGTCGATTCGGACGAGACGTGGGCGAAGTTCAAAAAGGAAGCGTCCGCGAACGCCAAAAAGATTCAGAACGAGCTGCAAAAGCAAATCGACGCCTTCCTGGCGAGCAAGTAAGACGTCCGCAAGGACGGCCGCCCAGGCGCATCTACGGCGGGCATTCGGAGCATCGCGACACCGGATGCCCGCTTTTCCATGGAAGGAGACCCGCACATGAACGACAATCAAACGCCCGTCCGCGTGCGTTACGGCGGAGATTACAACCCGGAGCAGTGGCCGGAGGAGGTCGCGGCGCGCGATCTCGCGCTCATGACGGCGTCGGGCGTCAACACGGTGACGCTGAACGTATTCGGCTGGGGCGCGATTCAGCCGGAGCCGGACCGATACGACTTCGGCCGTCTCGACCGGCTGTTCGACGCGCTGGATCGCCAAGGCATCGACGTCGTCCTCGCCACGCCGACGGCCGCGCCGCCCGCCTGGATGTACGCCCAGGACCCGACGCTGCTGCGGGTGGACGAACGCGGCCTGCGCTTGCCGCATTGGAGCCGGCAGGGCTATTGCCCGAACCACCCGCTGTACGAGCGGGAGAGCCGGCGAATCGCCCGCGCCTTGGCCGAACGGTACGGCAAACGGCCGAACCTCGTCCTCTGGCATATCAACAACGAATATCTCATGCCTTGCTATTGCGATCGCTGCGCGGACGCGTTCCGCGCCTGGCTGCGGGATCGGTACGGCTCGCTGGACCGGCTGAACGAAGCCTGGCAGCTGAGCCAGTGGAGCCTCCAGCGGACGGACTGGGCGCAGATTTCTCCGCCGGTCGGCGGGATGGCGCATACGAGCGCCAGCCTGGACTACCAGCGCTTTCTCTCGGACAGCCATCTGCGCGGGTTTCTGGCCGAGAAGGAAGAGATCGTCCGGATCACGCCGGACATCCCGGTCACGACCAACTTTTACGCGCTGGACTTCCGGGGGCAAATCCATCATCGGTGGGCGCCCCATCTGGACGTCATTTCGTGGGATTCTTATCCGCCGCACCGGGATCACGCCGTCTGGGCGGCGTTCCGGCACGATTATTTCCGCGGTCTGAAGCGGCAGCCGTTCCTCCTCATGGAGCAGGCGACGAGCGGCGTCAACTGGAAGCCGTACAATCCCGCCAAGCGCCCCGGCATGATGAGGCTGCAGAGCTATCAGGCGCTGGCCCGGGGAGCGGAGGCGATCCTGTTCTTCCAGTTCCGCCAAAGCCGCGGCGGGGTGGAGAAGTTCCATAGCGCCATGGTCAGCCACGGGACGGAGACGGACAACCGGATCTACCGGGAAGTCCGGCAGCTTGGCGGCGAACTGGCCGGGCTGGGCGAGCTCGCCCGCAGCCGACAGACGGCCAAGGCCGCCGTGCTGTACGATCAGACGATCGACTGGCTGATCGACTGGAACCGCGCGAGCCAGGACGTGTCTTACCGCGAGACGGCGACGGCGTTTTACCGGCCGCTGTACGAGGGAAATATCCCGGTCGACGTCGTCCATCCGCTGTCCGACCTCGGCGGCTACGACCTCGTCGTCGCCCCGATGCTGTACATGTTCGAGGAAGGCGTGCCGGAGCGGCTGCGCGATTACGTGGCACAGGGCGGCAAGCTGGTCATGAGCTATTTGAGCGGAATGGTGAACGGCTGCGACGTGGTCGCGCACGGCGGCTTTCTCCGCCCGATCGACGACGTGTTCGGCATCCGCGTCGAGGAGTGGGACGCCTTCGAGCCGGACATGTCCAACCGTATTCGCTGGTTGTCCGACGAAGGGAACGCCGACGCGGAGGCTTCGCCGGCAATCGGCGCAGACGGCGCCTTTCGCGCCGAAAAATGGGTGGAGGTCGTCCACCTCCGCGGCGCGGAGGCGCTGGCCGTCTTCGAGGAGGACTATCACGCCGGCGCGCCCGCGGTCACGCGGCACCGGTACGGCCAAGGCGAGGCGTACTATGTGGCGACGCACCCGGAGGACGCGTTCCTGCGCGAGCTGCTGCTCGGCATCTGCCGCGCGCACGACGTGAAGTCCGCCTGCCCGAGCGCGCCGGCGGGCGTGGAGGTGACCGTCCGGCAGGAAGGCGGGGCGCACTACTGGTTCGTCTTGAACCATCGGCCGGAGCCGGTCGCCTGGTCGATGCCGGAAGCGGCGGGCGGGTATGAGCTGCTGGAGCAGCGAAACCTGACGGACGGGTGGATCGCGTTGGAAGGCTACGGGGCGCTCGTCATCCGGCAGGGAAGCGGGGGACCTGCATGAGCGGGCCGTATCGGCAAGTAGAGGCCGAGGAGACGACGGTCGAAGGGATCGCGGCGGTCCGGCTGGAAAACGCCAGGCTCCGCGTCGTGATCCTCGTCGGCAAAGGCGCGGACGTGTGGGAGCTGATCTACAAGCCGATGGAAGCGGACGTCCTGCTGAAAACACCTGAAGGGCTCGCGCCGCTGCGCGGCCGGGATCTGCGGCGGTCGCCGCTCGTTCATTACGCCAAGCCTTACCCTGGCGGCTGGCAGGAGCTGCTGCCGAACCGCGCCCGGTTCGGGGAAACGGACGTCGGCGCGGACCGCGAGGGCGAGTCAGCGGGCCTGCCGTGGGACTGGGAGCTGCGGCGGGAACCGGGCGCCGTCGTCCTGCAGTGCAGGGTCGCGCTGGCGCACGCCCCGTTCGCGATCGGCAAGACGTTCCGGCTGCGCGCGGACGCGCCGGCGCTCGAGATCGAAGAGGAGGCCGCCAACATCGGCCGGACGCCGGTCCGCTTCATCTGGACCCATCATCCGGCGTTCGCCGGTCCGCTCGTCGGTCCGCTCGCAAATGTCGTCCTCCCCGAGGGGAGCCATGCGTTCGACGTGCTGCGCTACGAGCGGGACCGGTCCGAGCCTCCGTCCCGTTACGAGGAGGATCCGCGCGCGGCGACGCTGCCGAGCGGGCGGACGCGGGATCTGACCCGCGTCGAGCCCCGATCGCCGGACGGCGAGGCGATCTACATCGCGCTAGCGGGCTTTGCGGTCGGCGAAGCGGGTATCGACAATCCGGAGACGAACCTCTCGCTGCGGCTGTCGTGGGATGCGGAGACGTTTCCTTGCCTGCGCTATTGGTCCCGGTGCGACGACGAGCTGTACACGGTCGCGCTGGAGCCTTCGAGCGCCCGGTTCTCGGATCTGGAAGACTGCGAGCGGTATGGCGGGTCCCTCGTCCTGGCGCCCGGCGAGCGGAAGAAGACTTGGCTGCGCGTTCGGCTCGATCGCTTGAACGAACGCGAAGAGATGCAGGGGAAATAAGGAAACCGGCTGTGCGCCGGAGAGGAAAGGGGGTGAGGACCGCAAGAAGAAGATGCACGGGAAGCGGGTATTGCCTTGATTTTCGCAAGCGCTTTCTTTCCATTTGAACAGGATGAAGGAGGACGATCAAAATGAAAACGAAAACCCTCGCGGGCGGGCTGCTCGCCCTGACGCTGGCGTTCGGCGGCTTGTCCGGCCCGGCCGGCGGTCTCGCCGTGCCGCACGCCCAAGCGGAAACCGCCGCTGCTGCGCAGGGCATGGTCAATCTGCTGGCCGCGGACACGGATGTCGGCTTCAACGGCGGCGTCAGCCCGTTCACGCTGTCGAACGCGGCGTCCGGCGGCTCGCAGCAAATCGTGCAAGTAAACGGAAACAACGCGCTCGAGCTGCGCGACGCTTCGCAAGGGACCAATCTGTCCAGTTATTTTTACCAGCGTTGGTCGAGCGGTACGCTGAAGAACCGCATCAACGAAGTGTACAATCAGCCGGTCGGCAGTCCGCCGGTCGAATTCGTGCTTTCCTACAAGCTCATGCGCAGCGCGGCGAGCGACAAGCCCGTCGCCAAGGACATTTACGCGCAGATCCAGTTCGGCAATTTCGACAACGTCCTCGTGCCCCGCTTTCCCGTCGCCGCAACGAGTTTCACGGGGACGGCGGCGTACCAGAGCACCTCGGGCGACCTTGGGACGGTGGATGACCGCGACATCGCGGGTTACCGGTTCACGGTAACGCCGAACGGCGGACAACGCACGATTTCGACGGTGGAGCTGGGCTTTTCCGTCCGCGTCGACACGGGCGGCACGGACGAAGCGTACGTCGTCGACGATCTGGCGGTGTACGAGGTAGGCACCGTGCAGGACGACGAAGCGCCGACGGCGCCGGCCGGGTTGACGCTCGCGGGCCAGACGGACACGAGCGTCTCGCTGAGCTGGACGGCTTCGACGGACAATGTCGGCGTCAGCGTCTACGATATCTATCGGGACGGCACGCTCACCCGATCGGTGCCCGCGGCATCCACGACGGCGGAAGTGGTCGGTCTGACACCGAATACGACCTACGTCTTCACAGTAAAGGCGAAGGACGCCGCCGGCAACGCTTCGCCGGCCAGCAACGCGCTGACCGCGACGACGAATGCGTCGGCGGGCGGCCTGCCGGCGCCGTTCGGCGACCGCGACATCGGCAGCGTGGGGATCGCGGGCAGCGCCGCCTACGATCCAAGCGCGGACAAGTTCACGGTTCAAGCGTCCGGCGGCGACATCTGGGGGACCGAAGACGCGTTCCGCTTCGTCTATCGGCCCTGGACGGGCGCCGGACAGATCGTGGCGCGCGTCGCCAGCGTTCAGAATGCGGCCGAGTGGACGAAGGCGGGCGTCATGATCCGCGCCAGCCTTGACAAGCAAGCGCCTTACGCGATGATGGCGATGACGCCGGGACGCGGCGTCGTGTTCCAGGACCGGCTGCAGGCGGGCGGCGCCTCCACGCTGACGAACGGGACGAGCGCGCAGGCGCCGTACTGGGTGAAGCTGGTGCGCGACGCAGCCGGGATTAGCGCTTACGATTCGAGCGACGGAGAAAACTGGACGCTGATCAAGAAAGAATCGATCAGCCTGCCCGCAACGGTCTATGTCGGACTCGCGGTGACGAGCCATACGAATACGCGGCTCGCGGCCGCCGAATTCGACCATGTCGCGGTCGGCGAGGCGCCCCCGGCGGAGGCGGCGTACGCGCCCTTCCCGGGAACGGTCGAAACGCGCAAGGCATGGCTGTGGAACAAGACGAAAACGATGCAGGAGGAGAGCGGGCCGATCAACATCGCGCAGTACGTCGCCCAGCTCGCGGACGGACAGAACGTCGCGAACAACTTGACCAAGCTGGACAATATGTTCAAGACGTACGACTGGGAGCAGTACAAGACGATGGCCAAAATGTATGCTTACCTGATGGTCGGCGACCGGTTCGACGCGACGATGATGGATCACGTGCGGCAGTATTTCGCATCGTACGCGTACGCCGAGCTTCCGCAAACCGAAAATCTCCGGATGAGCAATTATGCGACCGGCTACCTGGTCGGGCAGTACTTTCCCGATCTGGCCGATCTGAACGGACGTTCCGGCGCGGCGCTGAAGAGTCTGAACAAGGCGAACGTCGTGGCGATGATCGAGGCAGGCGTGCGCAAAGGCTGGGCCGAGTACGAAAGCCCGGAATACACGTTCATGACCTACTTCTGCCTGAACGCGCTGTATCAATATTCGGACGAGGCGGACTTGCGCCAAAAAGCGAAGATGGCGATGGACGTCATGTGGTTCGAATGGGCGAATGACTGGATCGACGGCTATGTCGTGTCCTCCATCAGCCGGGCGAAAGGGGACTCGGTCTCGGCGAACGATCCGACCTGGCGGGGAGCCGACCATACGGCATTGGCCTGGTCGTACTTCGGCGCGCACCGCGCGCAGCAGGCGGTGGGCGAATCCGATAGCGACGCGCCTTCGATGTACCGGCCGTTTCTCGAATATCTCGGCCTCGTCGTCTACCGTGGGATGACCTACGAGCCGCCCGAGATGGCGATTCAAATCGGCCGGAACGCCGCCAAAGACTACGCGTCCCGCAAGACGACGCTGCAAAACTCGAGCGGACGGGGGATGAAAATTTTCCGCCAAGCCTACGTGAAGCCGACGTGGGGGCTGGCGACCGAAGTGCAGTACAACCGCGTGGACAACTGGATCGAAGATTTGCCGCTCGTCCTCCGCTGGCATTCCGACGCGCCGAATCCGCTGTTCCGGCTGTCGGCCGACCAGGGCAACAGCCCGATCGGCAACTACAGCCAGCCCGCCAACCTGCGGATCATGCAAGACGGCCCGGCGGCGGTCGGCGTCTACAAGCTGCAGAACAGCCCGACGTCCAATTATTTGAACGCCCTGTTTCCCGACACCGGCTCCCTCGTCGCCCGCGAGGAGCAGGCGGGATGGGTGTTCGCCAACGCAGGGACGATATACTTCGCCTTTAAAATGATCAAGCCGTACGCGTGGTACCATCAGACGTCGACCGATCCGGCGAACAAGGTCAAGACGACGGCGCAGCTGCATCCGACGGCGCAGCTGCTTTACAGCTACGACATTTTGCGCAGCCAGGCCGACACGAACGGCTGGGTGCTCGAAACGGCCGGTTCTTCTGAATACGCGGACTTCGCGGCCTTCAAGAGCGCCGTGCTGTCGAATACGACGGTCGATGCGAGCCATATCGACGAAGCCAATCCTCGTCTCGTCTACCGCAACTTGCACGGCAACACGATGGACATCGTGTTCGACTCGGCCGCCGCGGCGTACGCGGGCACGCACAAGATCAACGGCGTGCCGATCGATTACAACACCTTCAAGCTTTTCGACACGCCTTGGCTGCGGCAGGATCCGAACGGCGCCGTCTTTACGGCGACGCTGAACGGGGATAGGCTTACCTACGACTTCGCGAATTGGACGGTGTCCCGGGGACCGGTCGTCCCCGCGCCGCTGTTCGAGGACGGGTTCGACGGAGGGCTCGGCAATTGGGATCTGTTCGGCAGCGCGGACTGGCAGACGCAGGGCAGCGGCGCGTCGGCCGTCTTGACCGGCTCTACGACGCAGACGTTCCCGCAGCGTGCGGTCGTCAAGCCGTCCAAGCTTCCTTACGAGACCCAAAACTACAAGCTGTCTTTCCGCGCCAAGGGGGACCGGTTCCGCACGATGTTCCGGTACACTTCAAGCACGGCTTACTACTTCCTGGAGTTTAAAAACGGGCAGTTCGCGGAGTTGTGGAAATACCCGAATGCCTCCGCCAGCGTCCAGGTTGGAACGCCCGTCGATCTCGGCGCGGCGCTGCCCGGCTTCTCCCTCGCGGACTGGCACGACTACGAAGTGGAATCGAACGGCAGCCAATTCAAGCTTTCACTGGACGGCACGACCGTCGCGACCTTCACGGATGCCTCCCTCGCGGCGGGCGGCGTGGGCTTCGCCTTGAAAAGCGCGGGATCGGCGGTATCGATGAGCGTCGATCGGGTCACGGTTTCGCCGCTCGGCTGAGGCAAGTCTGCGAGGATGATCGGAGGGGGCCGGCTGCGCGCCGGTCCCTTTTCCTCGAGCGGGCAATGGCGAACCTGTTTCCTAACGACCGAACAAGTCTATATGAACACGGTAACCCGTTTCAACGGTTAACTCGCGCCAACCGCTTTTTCTTCGTTCGACGCCAAGCCAAGATGCGACTTTTACCGGGTAATATCGTCCTTCCCTCCCGTTTTCGGATGTTTCGGCATCCGTTAATCTGTTACCTGTAAGCACTTACAAGCAACCCAGAGAGAAGAATCGGAGGAGGACGGATGGAACTCGTTACTGTCGGCAAGGCCAAAACGCGAGAACAACCGCTCGGCCGGCGGCTGAGGAGGGTGTGGAAATTCAAATGGCTGTACGCCATGCTGCTTCCCGCGCTGGCGTGGGTGATCCTGTTCGATTATCTCCCGCTTTACGGGATCAGCATCGCGTTCATGGACTATAACGTCATTCAAGGCTTTTCCGGCAGCCATTGGGCGGGCTTGACGTACTTTCGCACGCTATTCGAATCGGAGATGTTCGTCAACGCCTTCAAGAACACGCTGATCATCAGCCTCTACAAGCTCGTCAGCGGCTTTCTTTGCCCGATCCTGTTAGCGCTTGCACTGAACGAGATTCGAGTTGTCTGGTTCAAGAAGACGCTGCAGACCGCCGTTTACCTGCCGCGCTTCGTGTCCTGGGTCGTGTACGGGGGAATTATCGCCCTGCTGCTCTCCCCGGAGACCGGCATCGTGAACAAAGTCATCGAGTTTTTCGGCGGCAAGCCGGCTTACCTGCTCGTCGAACCCGCCTACTTCCGCACGATCCTGGTCGTGACCGACGCGATGAAGGAGATGGGCTGGGCCGCCATCATCTACATGGCTGCCATCGCCGGGCTGAACCCGGAGGTGTACGAGGCGGCGATCGTGGACGGAGCCTCGCGGTTGCGCCGAATCCGCCACGTGACGCTGCCGGGCATCACCAGCACCATCATCGTTATCTTCATCCTAAGAGTCGGATACCTCATGAGCGCGGGTCTCGACCAAGTCATCAACCTGTACAACCCGATGGTCTTCGAAGTCGGGGACATCCTCGACACCTATATCTATCGGGTCGGCATCGAGCAATTCAGCCTCAGCCTGGCGGCGGCCGCCGACGTGATCAAAGGGGTCATCGGCTTCGCCATGGTGCTGCTCGCCAACCATCTCGCCAAACGGATCAACGATTCGGGCATTTTCTGACAAGGGGGAATCGGATCCATGAAGCTTACGAGAGGCGAGAGCGCGTTCGGCGTCGCCAACTATGTTTTGCTCACGCTCCTGACCGTCGTCATCGTCATTCCGTTCTGGTACGTGATCAGCGTCTCGGTCACGCCGTATTCCGTGTTCAGCGCCAAGAACGGCATGGTGCTGTTCCCGACCTCCTTCAGCTTCGATTACTATGCCTACCTGCTGAAGAAAGGCTCGCTGATCTACGGCGCTTACGGCGTCACGCTCCGCAACACGGCGGGAGGCGTCCTGCTCGCGCTGCTGCTCACCGCGATGGCGGCCTACGCGCTGGCGGAAAAGCGGCTGCCCGGCCGGCGGTTCCTGCTCCTGATTTTCGTGTTCACCATGCTGTTCAAAGGCGGCATGATTCCGACTTATATCACGATCAAAAACCTGGGGCTGCTGAATACCGATTACGTCCTCATTCTGGTCATGGCTTTCAGCGCGTTCAACATGATCATCATGAAGACGTTCTTCGAAGGCATCCCCGAGAGCCTGCGGGAATCGGCCGCCATCGACGGCGCGTCCGAGCTCCGCATTCTCCGCTCGATCGTCATCCCGATTTCGATGCCGGCGATCGCCTCGGTCGGCCTGCTCTACCTGGTCACCTACTGGAACGACTTTTTTAACGCGCTGCTGTACGTGACGGATTGGCACAAAGCGCCGGTTCAGCTCGTCTTGCGCACCATCGTCGCCAGCTCCAGCTTGCCGCCGGAGCTGCTCGAAGCGGCGGGGCGAACGCCTCCGCCCACGATCGGCATCCAGATGGCTGCCATCGTCATCGTGGCCTTGCCCATGCTGATTCTCTACCCGTTCGTTCAGAAATATTTCGAACAGGGCATGATGATCGGCTCGGTGAAAGGATAGCATCAGATTATTCTAGGGGGATAACGCGACATGACAAAAGGATTCAAAAGTTGGGGTTACGGCGCCTTGTCGGTGCTGCTCGTCAGCACGCTGACGCTGGCGGGATGCGGCAAAAGCAACAATCAGCAGGCGGAGGGATCGTCCTCGCCGTCGCCGGAAAGCTCGCCCTCCGCGTCGGCGTCCGCATCGGCCGCTCCTTCGGCTTCGGATGCGCAGCCTTACACGCTTAAGTGGCTGAAGGCGCAGGACATTTCCTTGCCTTACGATCCGACGAAGGACGTCGTCAAGCAAGCGATCGAAAAGAAGCTCGGCATCCAGATCGTTCCCGAGATGGTCGACGTTCAGCAGTACAAGACGAAGCTCAACCTGAAGATGTCGAGCAACGACATCCCGGACGTGGCGCGCATCGACTTCGCCGACGACTTCCAGAAGTACGCGCTCCAAGGCGCCTTCGTCGACCTGACCGACCTCATCAACGAAAAGGATACGCCGAACATCATGAAGGAAGTGCCGCCGGAAGTATTCGAGCAAGCCAAGGTGAACGGCAAGATTTACGGCATCCCTTACCAGGGCGGCCCGGGCGCCGGCTACCGCTGGAATCTCGTGCTCCGGACGGACTACCTGGCGTCGGTCGGCGCCGAGGCGCCGAAAACGCTCGACGAATACTACGAGGTGCTGAAGAAGATCAAGGCGGCGAAGCCGGACGTCATTCCGCTCGGCGGCTATACGGCGCAGATCGGCCAGACGAAGTACGCGAACAACTCCTTCGACCAAATCTTCGGCGCATTCGGCGTCACGCCCGGCTTCTTCACCGAGAAGGACGGCCAGTTCGGCAACTACGACATCGACCCGCGCATGCGGGATGCGCTGCTGTTCCTGCAGAAGATGTATAAGGAAGGGCTCATCGACAAGGAGTTCGCGACGATCAAGGAAGAGCAGCTGCGCGCGAAGCTTTACAGCGGCAAGCTGTTTTCGTGGATGGGCTGGTGGTCGACCGCCAACGACTACGACACCCAGGTGGAGACGAACGAGCTGATCAAGAGCGGCAAGCTGGCGGCGGACGGCAAGCTGCCGAACCAGGCCGACGAGCCGTTCAAGTACTTGACGCTGCTCGGTTCGCTGGTCGGCAAGGACGGCACCGCGGTCGCCCCGATGGGCGCTCCGTTCTCCCAAATGAACGCGATCAGCACGAAGACCAAGGATCCGAAAAAGGTGCTGTCGATCATCGAGGATTCGCTCTCTCCCGAGAATCAGATGCTGACCGTCTGGGGCATCGAAGGCGAAGACTACAACATCGTGGACGGCAAGCTGAAGACGGTTACCGATCTGGTCGATCCGCAGACGCAGCAGGACAAGAACGGCAATTTCCGCGGGACGCAAAGCTATCTGTTCGCGCCGGGCCTGAAGGGCTGGCCGCGTTATCTCGAATCGCTCCCGCTGCGGTTCTCCCAATCGCTCGACGTCGCGATCAACAACAAGTACCAGATCACGGACGCCTCCAATTACCTGGATTCGCCGACGAAGATCGCCAAGCTCGTCGAGCTGAACACGATGCGGGACTCGGTCTTCACGCAGATCATCATGGGCGCCGACATCAAGAAGTTCGACGACTTCGTGACCAAATGGAAGTCCCAGGGCGGCGACCAGATTCTGAAAGAGCTTGAGGAATCGTTCAAAAAGAAAGCCGGCAAGTAAAATACGACGAGGCAAGACAGTCTCCCGCCCGTTCCGGCAGTCCCGGACCGGCGGGGACTGCTTTGCCGTTTGCGGAGGCGGTCTCATCATGAACAAGCGTTTCAGCATGCTTCTTTATCTGCTTCTCGTATCGGCTCTTCTGTTCCAGGGCTTTCCCCTCCCGGCGTCCGCCGAGGAGGCTTCAGAAACACTCGCGGCGCCGGACGCGCCGCTATTTGCGGACGGCTTCGAAAGCGGGCTCGGCAACTGGGACACGTTCGGCAGCGCGGCCTGGCAGGTGCAGGGGAGCGGGGCGGAGGCGCGGCTCGCCGGCGCGACGGCCGAAGCTTCGCCGCAGCGCGCGGTCGTGAAGGCGTCGAAGTTCGCCTATACCAACGCGGACTACAGCTTTTCCTTTGCCGCGCAGGGCGACCGCTTCCGGGCGTTGTTTCGCTACAGCTCCGGCACCAGCTATTATTTTTTGGAATTCAAAAACGAGAACCGGGTCGAGCTGTGGAAGTATCCGAACGCCTCGGCCAGCGTTCAGGTGGGAACGACCGTCGATCTCTCGACGACGCTGGCCGACTTCCGGCTGACGGACGTTCACCAATACCGGATCGTCGCGAAGGGCAGCGCCTTCGCGCTCGACGTCGACGGCGTCCGGGCCGCGGCTTTCACCGACGCGTCGCTTCCGACCGGCGGCGTGGGCTTTGCCTTGAAGAGCGTCGGGCCGGCGGTGTCGGCCGCATTCGCGCGGGTCGAGGTGCGAAAGCTAGACGATCCGGCCGGCGCCATAGCGATCCGGCACGCGCCCGCGGCGGAGGTGCCGTATTATGCCGATCTGCCGGTCCTTTTTACGGTCGCGGATGAAGGCGCTTCCTCGGTGTCGGCCAGCGTCTACTACGCCTATGGCGACGGGACGCCGAGCCTGGCGCTGCAGGCCGCATCGGTCGGAAGCGCCACGTATTCGGCGACGATTCCGGGCACGAACCGCGCCGGGTTCATTCGCTACCACATCGCCGCGCAAGACGACGCGGGTCGGACGGCGCGGTATCCGGCGACGGGCGAGATCGTCGTGCCGATCGGCGCGCTTCTGCCGTACGCGAACGACTTCGAATCGGATGCGCCGAACGGCTCGCCCGCCGGCTGGACGACGGGGGGCAGCGCCCGGATCGCGAAGCTCCCGGACGGGAACCAGGTGCTGCGCCTGAACGGGTCGGGCAGCGCCAAGCTGAATCTGCCCATGTACCAGAACGCGGACAACTTCGTCGTGAAGTTCAAGGCGAAGTACGAGCGCACGAGCGACGCGGTCCAGAACACGTGGCGGCTGCGGTACCGCGCGACGGACGACGCGAACAACAACGCGTTGGAGTGGGCGACGCACAATTCGAAGTATTTCCTCATGCGCAAGACGACGCTGGGGGGCAACTACTACATCGCCAACTACGTGCAGTCGCTGCTCGGTGACTGGCACGATTACGAGCTGCGCGTGAGCGGCATCAAGCACCGGCTGTTCATCGACGGCGCAGAGGTCGCGAGCGGAGAAGATTCCGACGCGCTCGCGCGGACGAAGGGCTATTTCCAATGGAACGTCGTCGGCGGCATCGACCTGATGGTCGACGACTTCGAGATCGCGCCGATCGCGCTGCCTTACGTGGTCGATCTGCAGCCGGCCGGCAACTATACGGGCATCTATACGACGGAGGAGGCGCCCGGCCTCGCCTTGTCGCTGGACGCGGGAGCGGCCGCGCACGCGTTCCGGATCGACTATGCCGTGCGCCGGGCGGACGGAGACAAGGCGCTCGTCGTCTCCGGCACCAAGTCGTATGCGCTGGGAGCGGACGAACGGCTCTCCGATACGCTGAGCTTCGCCCCCGGGCTTAGCGCCGTCGGGACGTACGACGTGTCGGCGAGCTTCGCGGTCGACGGCGATGATCAGCCCGGCTTGGCGAAGGCCATGCGTTTCGCGATCGCGAGCCGCGCCGCGCCCGTCGGGCCGCCCGATCTCGACAACGAGAGCGTCTTCGGCCTGAATACGCATTACGCGCTGAATTGGAAGGACGACATCATCGACGGCGCCCGCAAGCTGGGCGCGCGGCACCACCGCTCCGGCATCGTCTGGGAAACGGCGGACAGGAATGCGAAGGACGCCTCCGGCACCAAAATCTATGACTATACCGAATCGGACGCTTTGCTGAACAAGCTGTACGGTTACGGGTTCAACCAGATTACGGTGCTCGGCATCGACAAAAACGCGTACTATCAGAACGGCACCGTCAATACGGCCGCTTCGCTGCAGGCGATGGGCGATTTCGTCTACCGGACGGTCGACCGGTACAAGGGGAAGATCCGGCAGTGGGAGATGCCGAACGAGCCGGAGATCTTCTCCAAGCCGTACATCCCGGAAGAGTTCGTGCAAATCCAGAAGACCGCCTATCTGAACTTGAAGAAGGCGGACCCCGACGCCATGCTGCTGGCCGGCGATCATACCTCCAGCGTCCTCAGCGTGCTGCCGAAGGAGTTGGCTCTCGGCTCGTACGATTATGCCGACGCCTATTCTTTCCATCCTTACGTCTACAATTCGATGCCGGACGGCTCGCTGTCGAAGCTGATCGGCGGCGTCAAGGATCTCGTGAACGCTTACGGGGGCTGGAAGGATTATTACTTGACCGAGGGCGGCTGGCCGACGGCCAAAGCCGGCTATCCGTCCGTCTCGGAGGAGACGCAGCGGGACTACATCGTCCGCGCATTCCTGAACTACATGACGATGGATCAGGTGAAGGCCTACGAATATTACAACTATAAGAACGACGGCACCGACGACCGCTATTACGACATCTTCTGGGGCATCACGGACAACGACGGCCGGCCGAAGCTGGCTTACGCGGCCGTCAACCAGCTGATGACCGAGCTGGATCGGGCTAGGTACGTCGGCACTTGGGACGCGGGAGATCCGAACGTCTCGGTGGAGGTGTTCCTGAACGGCGCACGGCCCGTCGTCGTCGCATGGCGCCATGTCGACGCCAAGGACGATCCGGCCGTCAAGCCGGCGACGTCCGTCGTCTCGCTGCCGTTCGACGCGGCGGGCGTGACGGCGAAGGACGTGAACGGCGTCGCGCTGCCGCTCGCATCGGCGAACGGCGCGTCGCCGCTGACCGTCGGGAGCGCGCCCGTCTACTTGACGGGCGTGCCCGCAAGCTTCGTCCGCCAAGCCGCGGCGCAACTGATCGAGGCCAAGCGCGCGGAGGCGTCCGCCAAGCTGGAACGGCTGCGCACGGCCGAGAGCGGCGCCGCCGTCGACGGCGATCTGGCGGAGCTGAACCGGATCGCCTCCGCGCTCGGGGCGGCCGCCGTCAGTCCGTCCGGCGCGGCCGGGCTCGAGCGGGGCATCCGGGACAGTTACGCGCTCATGGCGCGAATCGCCGGACAGATCGCGGACGGGACGGTGGAGCGGGCGCCCGCCGACGTGGTGCTGGAGGCCGTCTACAATTTAGCCGAACGCGCCTCCGTTGCGCTGGCAAGCGCGCTGGGCGACGCCTCGCCGAACGGATTGGATTACAAGCCGGCCGTTCAAGCCGCGGCAGCCGCCTTCGCGGCCAAAAAAGGCGACGACGGCATCCTGCCCGTCTCCGCCGCCGCGGTGCTGCGGATGAACCGGTACGGCCGGCTGGCAGAGGCGGCCCACGCGCGGGGCGACTACGCGGAGAGCTACGCTTACAATCTGCTGGCGCGCGAGTTCGCGGGCGCCGTGCAGGCGATCGTAGGCTCCGAGCCGGTTCGCTTCGCGGGCATCCGCGCCGTCGTCACGCCGATCCAGGCGAACGGCGAAGCTGGCCAGACCCGGAGCTTCACGCTGTCCCTGATCAACGATACGGACGTTCCCCGCCCCATCGACGTCTTGCTGAAGCTGCCGGAGGGCTGGGCGACGACGCAGCCGCCGGCAGCCGAAACGGCGACCGTTCCCGCACGCGGATCGGCGGATTTGCCCTATGCCGTGTCCGTGCCGGCGGACGCGGCCAACGGAAAGTACGCGATCGGGTTCGAGGTCCGCTATGCCGGCGCGTTAATCGATACCGTGAAGGCGCAGCTGACGGTAGAGGACGGCATTAGCGCCAGAGTGCTGCCCGTTCAGCAGCCGATCGGGGAGCTGAACGTCGTCACGGTCGAGCTCACGGGCACCTCGTCCGCCGACAAGTCGGGTACGGTGGCGATCCGCGGACCGGACGGGGCCCTGCTGGAGCCGATGACGACGAACGTCTTCAGCGTGTTGAAGAAAGGCGACAAGCTTCGTCTGGCGTTTCGATGGACGGATCACGCACTCGCGCCGTTCAACGAATACCCCGTCGATCTTCGCGTCGAGGAGACCGGCGGCCGAACGATCTTCCGGGATGCCGCGATGCCGCTCGACTTCAATCTGGCGCAGCGCGCGCGGGGCGTGACGGTGGACGGGGACCTGTCCGATTGGAGCGACGCGTATCCCTTCCATCTGCGCACCAAGTTCCAGCACGCGAGCGGGTACCACGACCCGGACAATTTGGAGGCGATCGCCTATGCCAAATGGGACGCGGACGGATTGTACCTGGCGGTATCGGTGACGGACGACATCCACAAGCAGTCGGAGAACGCGGCGAACCTGTGGAAGAACGATTCCGTTCAGATCAGTCTCGATCCGCTGCTGAACAGGGAGTCGCCGTACGGGCCGGACGACGTCGAGTGGGGATTCGCGCTCACGGATGCGGGGGCGCAGCTCGTGCAGATCTTCCAAGCGACGGCCCCCAACCCGAACGGCGAAGCGAGCGGGCAGACGCCGTTCGCCGCGATCCGGGACGAAGCGGCGCACCGGACGATCTACGAGATGAAAATCCCGTCGGCTTACGTCAAGGACCTGCGGCCGGCGCTTGGGGGCCGGATCGGCCTGAACGTCGCCGTCAACGACGCGGATCTCCAGAACGGCCGCGACGACTTCATTCAGTGGACGCCCGGCACGGCCGACGCCAAGAACACGTCGCTGTACGACGCGTTCCTGTTCGTCGACGTGCCCGTCGCGGCGACGGGCGTCGCCGTTTCGCCGGGGACGCTGCTGCTGCGGCCCGGAGAACAGGGCGTCGTCAAGGCGACCGTGACGCCCGCGAATGCCGCCGATCGCAGCGTGACTTGGTCCAGCAGTGACGAGCAGGTTGCCCGGGTGGCCGGCGACGGGGTCGTCCGGGCCGCAGCCGAAGGCACGGCCGCGATCGCGGCGACGACGACGGGCGGGGGCTTCAGGGCGACCGCCGAGGTGACGGTGGACGGCACCCCGCCGACGATCCGATATGCCGGCCCTGCGGCCGTCTCGCGATTGGGAAAGGGAACGCTGGTCTTCGACGTCCGGGATGCGCTGAGCGGGATCGCGGAAGCGGCCTTCGCCTTGGACGGCCATCCGATCGCGAACGGATTCGCCGTCGCTCCATTGTCCCTGGAAGCCGGGGACCATCGCCTGACCGCCGAAGCCGCGGATCGGGCGGGCAACCGATCGACGGCCGAAGCGACGCTTCGGGTCACCTTTGATGTCGGGGAGCTGGACGACATGCTGAATTTCGGTTACGCGCAAGGCTGGATCCGGGCGAAAGACGTTCTGCAGAGCCTGTTGGCCAAGGCCAAGACCATTCAGCAGGAGAGCGCGAAGGACAAGACGAAAGTGAACTATAAACCGCTGTTGCAGGAAATTCAGGAGCAAAGCGGCAAGAAGATCGAAACCGCGTTCGCGGAAAGCCTGCAGCGGGATATCGCTTATTTGCAACGGACCTAATCCTGGATCCATCGAATGGTTCGGGAAATTGGACGATGGTACATCCGGCAAGCGGATCGGAGGGAGAACATGGCAGCCACCCCGGAGAAACGCAAACCCCCGGCGAGCCTGATGCATCAGCTCAGCCTTCCGATCTACGCGCTCATCGTGACGTTTATCGCGCTGTTCGCGGCCTCGGCCAGCTACATCCTCATTCGGGTGCAGAACGACCATACCCGGCAGTTGGCCGAGCAATCGACGGCGTTCGTCCGACGGAACCTGGCGTACCAGTTCGATACGATGAATAACATGGCCGCATTCCTGCTGACGAACCAGTCGATCGAGAATTTGCTCGAGAGCGCCCATCCGGCGCCGTTCGAGGCGGTCGAAGACTTTTTCGCGCTGCAGGCGAATCTTCAGAACCTGTCCCTGCTGTCGCTCCTGAACGATTCGGGTTCCGGCACCGCCGTTCAGCAATCCTACGCCGTGTCCGTCGCGCTGGGACCGGGGAGCGGGCTCTACGCGCTGGCCACCGATCATTACGATCCGGTCACCGGCATCTACAAGGACGACGACCTGTGGGAGCAGCCGTGGTACAAGGCGCTCAGCGGCGGTGAGCGGCAGAACGCCTGGTGGGGGCAAAGGGCGGGTCGCGCGAGCGCCGCGATGATCTACTCGGCGACGCGCAAGACGAGCATCAAGGACGGCCGGACGATCGGAACGGTCATCATCGGCGCGGATACGGGCAGCATTCGCAGCGTCTTCGACAACGCCGCGCTGAAGCAAGGCTATCATCTGCTGATGGACGAGAGCGGCAGGGTGATCTACAGCGAGCGATACCGGTTCCTGGAGCCGGTCGGCGACCTGCCGTACGTCCGCGCGGCGGCGAACGCGGAAGGCTCGTTCGTGGCGCGGATCGACGGCGAGCGCCATCGCGTCATGCAGGAGACGATGGACAACGGCTGGAAGCTGCTGACGATCGTGCCGGAGAGCCACTTCAATCGGTATACGTGGGCCATCTCGGCCATCGGCGCCGTTACGGCCGCGGCCGCGCTGCTGATCGCCGGCTACTGGGTCCGGCGAATCGTCGTTCGGGTGACCGTGCCGATCACGCGTCTGGTCGGCGCCGTTCAGCGTCCGGAGGTGCTGGCTTTCGAGGAGCCGCTGCCGTCTTTGCATTCCGGCATCTATGAGGTGGACGCGCTGAACCAGAAGTTCGCCTCCATGCTCGTCACCATGCACGGGCTGATCGAGAAGTCGTTCGCCGAGGAGATCGAGCGTCGCCAGCTGCAGCTGGAGCTGTTGAACGCGCAGATTAACCCGCACTTCCTATATAATACGCTCGATCTGATCAATTGCCGGGCGATCCTATCGGGGGATGAGGAAACGAGCGCGATCGTGCGTTCGCTGGCCAACGTGTTCCGGTACGGCCTGAACCGGGGGCAGGCGTGGATCCCGCTGTCCGGGGAGATCAAGCAGGTCGAAGCGTACCTGCATATTCAGCGGATGATGATGGAGAATCTCCGGGTCGACATTCAGGTCCCTGCCGATCTCGCAGATATTCCGATCCCGCATTTCTGCCTGCAGCCGCTGGCGGAGAACGCCATCGTCCACGGCTTCGCCGGCCGGACGGGCGACTGCCGGATCTCGATCTCGGCCGCGATCGACGGAGCGACGCTCGTGCTGCGCGTGGCCGACAACGGGCGGGGCTGCGACGCGGAAACGATGAACCGCGCGCTCCGGCATCCGCCGTCGGGCGGACCTGGACCGGCCGGGGAGGCGGCGGATGGCGGCGGATCCGGCTACGGCTACGGCACGATGAACGTGCACCGCCGGATTCAATTGCACTGCGGGGAAGCGTACGGCCTGCGCTATGTGCTAACGGACGAGGGCACTTGCGTCGAAGCCGTACTGCCTTTCCGAGATGATCGTTCCCTAGCGGAGAAAGGAGCGGAAGCCTGATGTTCAAGCTGTTGATTGCGGAGGACGTGAAAACCGTGCGGGAAACGCTGGCGCGCTCCATCCCGTGGGAACGCCTCGGAATCGCGCTGATCGGCGCCGCCGAGAACGGGGAAGAGGCGCTTGCCTGGCTCGATCGCGAAGCGCCGGATCTGCTGCTCACCGATATCGGCATGCCGAAAATGAACGGCTTGCAGCTGATCGAGGCGTTCAAGGCCCGCAAGCCGGACATCCGGTGCATCATCCTGTCCGGCCTGAACGAATTCGAGCACGCCCGGCAGGCGATCAAGCTGCACGTGCAGGAGTACATCCTGAAGCCGATCGATCCGGGCGAGATCGTCCGCGTATTCGAGCAAGTCGTTCGGGAGCTGCGCCAAGAGCGAGCGGCCCGCGAAGGCGGCGACGCCGCGGCGCGTCGGCTTCGGGAGGAGCTGCCGCGCTTGACGGAGACGCTGTCCGCGGGCGCTGGCACCGGGGATTTCAAGAAGAAGAAGCTGGTGGAGCAGGCGCTCGGTTACCTGAAGCAATCTTACGCGCGCAAGGAGCTGGCGCTGTCCGAGGTGGCCGCCTCGGTCGGGCTCAGCGACAAATACTTGAACACCCTCGTGAAGGAGGTGACGGGGATGACGATCAACCAATTGATCGTCAGGCTGCGCCTGGAGGAAGCGGCGCGGCTGCTCAAGGACCCCGCCATTCGCATTTACGAGATTTGCGACCGGATCGGGTATACGGACCAGGACTATTTTCGCGAAACGTTCAAAAAACAATTCGGCCTGACGCCGAGCGAATACCGCAACGAATATCTCTAGCACCGTCCGAAGCGCAAAAAGGAGAGAGTCCGAAGATGATACAGAACGAGAAACGGCTTGCGGAAGCGGCCGGCCGCGTGTACCGGTACATGATGCACAGCAAGCCCGAGGAATGGGGCGGTCACAAATGGGCCGATTGGGCGATGAATATCGACCGCTGGGACTGGAATCCGGGCGTCGGCCTCATCGCGGCGGAAGCCTACGGGGAGCATGAGGGGGAGGCGCTGCGGGACGTGGAGGCGTGGATGTCCCGTCATTTGGGGAAGCCCGTGTCCCCGATGGTGATCAACACGGCGGCGCCGTTCGCCGTGCTTCCCGGCCTGGCTCGGGAAACGGGGCAGGCGCGCTACGGCGCGGAGGCCAAGGCGATCGCGGGCTGGCTGATGCGGGAGGCGCCGCGCACGCGCAGCGGCGCGTACGAGCACACCGTGACGGAGGACGCGTCGTTCCGCGAGCAGATCTGGGCGGATACGGTGTTCATGGCGGTGCTCTGCCTCGCCCGCACCGCCCGGATGACCGGCGACGGACGGATGGCCGAAGAGGCGATCCGGCAGACGCTGCTCCATCTCCAAGCGCTGCAGGACGACGAGACCGGCTTGCTCTATCACGGCTGGAACGGCGAGACGAAGGACTGGATGTCGGCGGCGAAGTGGAACCGGGCCAACGCCTGGAACGCGCTCGCCGTCCCGATGATTCTGTCGGAGGCGGAGACGCTGTCCGGGGAAAGCGCGGCGATCGATGAGATCCGGTCGAGATACCGGCGTCTGGCGAAAGGACTGGCCGCGACGCAGCTTCCCGACGGCTTGTGGCCGACCGTGCTGGACCGACCCGGCTACTACGCGGAGACGTCGGGATCGGCCGGGATCGCCTGCGGCTTGCTCAAGGCGGCGGCGACGGGGCTCCTGCCCGCTTCCTACGCCGAACATGCCGAGCGCGCGCTGCCCGCCGTCCTGGAGCGGGTCGGCGCGGACGGCGCGGTCGCCGGCGTCTCCGGCGGCACGCCGGTGCTGGACACCGTCGAAGCCTATGGCGAGGTGCCGGTCTTCCCGACGCTGTACGGTCAAGGCCTCGTCCTGCTGCTGCTGACCGAAGCGCTGCGGAAGCGGGTTTAGATCAGCGGGCTCGTTTGGCGTCGCCGGCGGGATATTCCGGTCTTTTCTCTCTTCGATCCGCATAAGATGGCACAACCAACTTGTCCGATCGAAGGGAGGCGCGTGGATGAATATGCTGCTGACGGGATGTCTCGCCGCTTCGCTCAGCACGGCGATCGGCGCCTTCCCGGCGATGCTGTTCACGCGGGTGACGCACCGCGGCCGGGATGTGCTGCTGGCGTTCACGGCCGGCATCATGGTCTCGGCGTCCACGTACGGCCTCATCCCCTCCGCCCTCAAGCTGTCCAATCTGTACGTGCTGACGGCGGGGATCCTGCTGGGCACCGCCATATTGACGCTGATGGAGCGCTTCGTGCCGCACGAGGAGCCCCGTCATGCCGCGGATCCGTCTGAGCGCAGAATCGGAAGCACCTACCTGTTCCTGGCCGCGATGACGCTGCACAATTTGCCCGAAGGGCTTTCGGTCGGCGTAAGCTACGGGAGCGACAACCAGAGCCTCGGCGCGATCGTCGCCTTGAGCATCGGATTGCAGAACGTCCCGGAAGGCTTTCTGATCTCACTATTCCTCCTCACGCATGGCATGCGCAGAAGGGAGGCGCTCGGATGGACGGTCATGACGGGCCTGGTGGAGCTCGTCTTTTGCGCGCTCGGCTACGGGTTCGCCGGCAGCTTTGCGGGAATCGTGCCTTACGGCCTCGCATTCGCGGCCGGGGCGATGCTGTTCGTCGTTTACAAGGAGCTGATCCCCGAGAGCCACGGCGACGGCAACGAGCGGGCGTCCACCTTCTCTTTCATTCTTGGATTGCTGGCGATGATCGGGGTGACGCATCTGCTGCAATAAAGGGGGGCTTTGTCCCAAAAAACGGTTTGACACTCGACCGTCCTCGTGGTAAATTATATTTCGCTGACGTTGAAAGACAGACGCGCATGCGGTCGTGGCGGAATTGGCAGACGCGCTGGATTCAGGTACTAGTGCGAAAGCTGCTCATAAATCCCCAAAACCCTTGTAGTTATGCGGTTTTATCGGTGTTACAGTTTCAAGTTCTCTCCTGTAGTTCTCTCCTTTATCCGAGGTATAGGTTGAGGCAAATTGTGCGGTCATGGCGGAATTGGCAGACGCGCTGGCTTCAGGTGCCAGTGGTAGCAATACCGTGGAGGTTCGAGTCCTCTTGACCGCACCACCCTAAGAATGAACTAGCTCTTGAATCTGTCCTTGGGACGGTTCAGGAGCTTTTTGCATGATTGGGATTTGCAACATGTTGCTCATGACCTGCGCCGACGAAATCTTGGAACTGTAGTCCAGATGAGCATAAATGCCGGTTTGATCCGCTCCCCCAGCTTGTCCACGTAAATATACCGGCAGTCTGAATACGTTCGCCCAATCGACCAACGTCAACGTCCACAATCGGCTCATTTGCTACGATATTCTCGACTTGGGCAAGCAGCTTCTTCCCATCGGCATGCTGGTCGTACTCGACAACATCTTGAATCGGATTACGCAAAATCGCGCCAGAGGCAAGAATACGTTTATCTTTATTGATGAAATCTACCTTCTGTTCCAGCACGAATATAGCGCTAACTTTCTTTTCACGCTCTGGAAGCGTGTCCGAAAGTATGGCGCTTTTTGCACAGGATTACGCAAAATGTGGACGATTTGCTGCAAAGCCATACAGCCCGCCTTTCGTTTGTCGCGCTAGCCGCGTATAACACCGTATTATACGAGCCGTTTTTGCCCTTTCAGAAATGCCTGAAATCCTTACGCCATAAGGCTTATTGCCCCAT
The DNA here is from genome assembly GCF_020731285.1 of Cohnella baijiui. Lineage (GTDB taxonomy): Bacteria > Bacillota > Bacilli > Paenibacillales > Paenibacillaceae > Cohnella. The sequence goes on along the minus strand of NZ_JAJFOW010000002.1, from coordinate 91,213 downwards.
ATAATGATACTTAACTGCACCTGCAATTAACGTCACTTATAAATGTGAAATAGCTTCCCGTGTTGTCCACGTAGCACTGGCGAATGCTTTGTAATTGGTAACGGCTGCTTGGAAATCCCTTTCACTTGTCGCTGCTGTGGCATCGTATACAACAGCTGTTTCAAACCCATTTTCGATTAAATCCCTCATGTGAGACTCTACACAAATGTTGGAAAGTACTCCCGCAATAATCGTCTTTTCCTTTCTATGTTGTCGTAGCTGGTATACTAAGTCATTTGTTTGTGGACTAGCAACCTTGTGTGGTGTTGATACGACTGTTCTCCTATCAAAAATGTAAGGTTTGAAAGAGTGAACAAAGTCAGCTCCAAAAGATGGTGGTATGTACACATTTACCATTTGATACATTCCAAGACCTAATAACATCTTTTGTTCATTACCTGTAAATTTCCAGTCATAATCATGAGGATATAAATAATGGGGAGATATGAAAAGCTGATATCCTTTATTCAGGGCAGTGCTCATTAATAATTCAAGGTTTTGTATCGTGTTGTTTTTTTCAATAGTATCTTTTGTCAGATGATAGCCTCTTCCCCCAGGACACATGAAATCATTTTGTGGGTCTGTAATTACAATGGCGGTATTACTGGGATGTGGTTGAAACAGCAAGATAGATACCTCCCTCGCAGCTTATTCATAAATATGTATAGGCATTAATATGTATTTGCAGTTTGTTTGGTGTAAGTAGTGATAAGAAAATAATTGTGCACTTAAAACGGGGCAGTTAGGTTTAGCAAATAGGGGATACTCCCCACCGACATGGCATGCAAACAAGTAATAGGTATTCACCTATGCATACTTAGGTGAGTATCTTATTGCTGAAGCGAGTAAGGGGGAATCGGTGTGGGATACTTTGTCAGCGTAGAATCTGGCGTAAATTTATACGTTGAGGATATAAACCCAAAGGGTAGCAAGACGATTGTGTTTTTGCACGGTTGGCCGTTAAGCCATAAACAGTTTGAGTACCAGTTTGACGTTCTTCCCGCGATGGGATACCGGTGTATCGGAATTGACTGGAGAGGCTTCGGGAAGTCGGATAAACCATTCTCTGGTTACAATTTTGACCGTTTGGCCGATGATATTCGTGTTATTATTGACGCCCTTCAACTGAACAACTTCACACTCGCAGGGCATTCCACCGGCGGATCGATCGCGATTCGTTATATGGCCCGACATCATGGGTACGGAGTATCCAAACTTATCCTCATTGACGCTGCAGCTCCTACCGGTTTTACCAGAGAAACGGCCGATCGATTGCTTTACGAAGTTCGAAACGACAGACCAAAGATGATGCGGGGAATCACTGATATGTTTTTCTTTCAATATATCACCGGCCCCTTTTCGGACTGGTTTATGCAAATAGGATTCGAGGCGGCCGGGTGGTCAACAGCAGCGATCATCGTAACGCTAAGAGATGAGAGACTGGACGTCGATTTGCCGAAAATTGGGGTGCCGACCTTAATCGTTCACGGTACTCACGACAAAGTAATCCCATTCGCACAAGCACAGGAAATGCATCGTCAAATCATAAACTCACAGCTTGTTCCGTTCCATTACAGCGGTCATGGTGCTTTCTGGGAAGAACGTGAAAAGTTTAACTATCTAATAACGGAGTTTATTGGTTGATTTGCTGTTCAGATAAGGGAGACGATAGTTGAGCGATCCAGGAGCAATTTGCCGCCGAGGCAGCTGCTCCTTCTGGCATTAAGCTAGACGGGTACTATACATTAAACACCAAGAAGACAGAAAGAAACTTCGAATATGGGAACGATCGGTAAAAATAATTCTTTACTGATCGTTCCCAATATGTTATACCTATTAGTAAAGGAGGGAGGGGAAAATGCCCAGAGTCAAGGAATTTGATGAGGATGAGGTACTGTTAAAGGCAATGCGGTTATTCTGGGAGCAAGGTTACGAGAAGACATCCATAAACGATCTGGTTGAGCGTATGGGTATCCATCGAAGAAGCCTGTACGACACATTCGGCGACAAACATCAGTTGTTTCTGAAGGTGATCGAACGTTACGAAAAGATGTTGAGCGGGCATTTTCAAGCAGGCATCGCCCGGGCCGATAATCCAAAACAAGCCATACGTTTTCTGTTTGACTACATGATTGAAGGATACGAAGAGAAGCCTTCGGGATGCCTGTTTGTCAATATGGCAGTGGAACTTGGTCCATGGGATTCCGAAGTGGATGTCAAGGCTGGTGAAAGCTTCGACAAAACGGAGCAACTTCTTACCGATCTTATCCGGATGGGACAGGAGAATGGAGATTTCAATACGGTCCGTAATGCAGGCGAACTCGCTGAGAATATTCACAACACGATGTTAGGACTTCGGGTACTTGCCCGGACTACGGCCGGCAAAGAGAAGCTTCATCGTATCGCCGATTCCGCTTTGGCTATGCTTGATTTCTAAACGGAACAGCAGTTGTTATACCTATAATAGAACGATCGTTCCCGAATGGACGTTGCAAAATTCTTAGGAGGCGTAATCGATGAGCTACTACAATTCCACCAATGGTCAGGTATCTTAAAACGAATCGCTTCATGCCGCCGTGATCGATTGGAAAAGCTTTGCTTTTGGTGATGAGTATCAGACGCTCATGCTTAAGAGTGTCGAATTACTTGATAGGAAGAAAAGCGATAAATTATTGATGGATGCCCGTCAAGGCTCCGTCATCAAAGCGGAAGATCAGATATGGACGGAGGAAGTGTTTGTTGAGCGAGCTCACAGCAGCGGACTGCGTTATCTCGCGATGGTGCAACCCAAAAGCGTGGTGGCTAATTCGAGCTTGAGGCGGACGATCAACAGACTCGGGGCATTGCCCTATCAATATGTAGAATTCAGTGAATGGAAAGAAGCTGTTCAATGGCTTAATAATTCCATGACTCAAGAGAACAAAATTATTTAAAAGGAGAATGATTACGATGAGCAAAGTTTGGTTTATTACAGGAGCTTCCGCCGGATTCGGAAGGCAGTTTGTCGAGCAGTTGCTTCGGTCCGGTGACAAAGTTGTCGCGACGGCTCGAAGACTTGACGCCATTGAAGATTTTAAACGTCTAGCACCGGACCGGGTCCATCTCGCTCAACTGGACGTCACCAATAAGGAACAAATCCGTTCTGTCGTCCAAGAATCTGTCGATACATTCGGAAAAATTGACATTGTCGTAAATAATGCCGGATATGGATTGTTTGGCATGTTGGAGGAGTATACGGACGAGCAAATCCGGAAGCAATTCGACACGAATGTGTTTGGCGTATTGGACGTGATTCGGGAGACACTCCCTGTTTTCAAACGCCAGGGCTCGGGATATTACGTTAATTTTTCGTCCTTCTTCGGAACTTGGTCCATGCCGCCGTATAGCGTGTACGCTGCAACCAAGTTCGCAGTGGAAGGCTTTTCCGAAGCATTCGCACAAGAGTTCGCTAGCTTCGGAATCAAGACGACAATTGTGGAACCTTCCGTATTCGCAACCAATTTTTTTGGACACTCATTGGATCAGACCGAGAAGAAGTCTGAATATGCGCCGCTGTATAACGCCTACGACAAAGGTATGTCGAACATAAAGATCGGTGATCCTGTCAAAGCGGTGCAATATATCATTTCCGTTATTAACAGCGATAATCCGCCGCTTCGTTTGCCGGTTGGCTCCCAAGCAGCGTATACCATTCGCGAGGCTTATACCAAACGGCTTGAAGAGGTCAATTCGTGGTCGGAGCGAGCGGCTGAAGCGGATTAATGAGGCAGAAGCAGGCTCACCGATTTGGAGCGCACTTCGTAATGCGAAACCATACACATTTCTCGCGCATCCATCGATGAAATGCTAAAGCTCAAAGACTATATCGATGTGCTGATTCCGCGCGGCGGCGCTTCCCTGATCCAGAATGTCTTAAACAATGCCACGGTACCTGTTATTGAAACAGGTACCGGCATCTGTCATATTTACATCGACAGAAGTGCTGATCCATCAATGGTTCGCTCCATTGCGCTTAATGCCAAGACACAGCGCCCATCCGCATGCAATTCAATTGAAACGCTCCTTGTGCATGAGGAGTATGCGATCAGGGAACTGCCTTCGCTTACCTTCTTCGGAAGGCATTGAAAAATATTGGGTAGCCTAAAATGGAAGCGCGAAGAAACCGTTTATGTTGGAGATAGTAATGATGATATGTTGGCAGGCCGAGATGCCGGGATAAGGACATTGGCAGCGCAGTGGATGACTATGGTTCAGGATCAAGAGTACAAAGCAGCTCCCAACCAACAATCAATCGAATATAGGGATCCAGGAATGAATTCAGCACTTGTGATCATAAATTCGTCATTGCAGAAAAGTTGAAGTTGACTATTGCAATTTCTTGATTCCGGGTATACAATACAGTTATCTTAAATCTAATATAATTAATTTTAAGGAAATGGGGTGAGAAGATGGATGATCGGGAGCTTTCATTGAGAATTTTAGTAGTCCTTTCTAAAGCCTATAAGGTAATTACGGATCGTGCTGTGAAGAGTATGAAAAAAAATGGGTTATCCGAAAATGAATTCATTGTGCTGGAACTGCTGCATCATAAGGGCAGATGTCCCCTGAACCAAATTGGTGAGAAGATCCTTGTAACGAGCGGAGGAATCACCTATACGATTGACAAACTGGAATCGAAAGGCTGTTTGAAGCGTGTCGCTAGCCCGGAAGACCGCCGAATTACTTATGCCGAAATAACAGATGAAGGAACGAAGCTTATAGAAGAAATCTTTCCAGCTCATGCCGAAGTCATTCAATCGATGATGAAAGATCTTACGATCGAAGAAAAACAGATGACAATCACACTTTTGAAGAAGTTAGGTTTTTCGGCTCAAGCATCAAGCTAAAATTTTTTATCAAATACCTTAAATCTCATATAATTAAAACTAAAATAAAATGGAGGTAATGAAAATGATGGCAGTTGGATTGTTAATTATTCGTTTGGTTGTTGGATTGGCTTTTGTCGGTCACGGCGCGCAAAAATTGTTTGGTTGGTTTGGCGGTTATGGCCCGAAAGGAACAGGCGGATGGTTGGATTCGATCGGAATCAAACCGGGTGTGCTCGCAGCTGTAGCGGCCGGGTTGGTCGAATTTATCGGCGGAGCCGCTTTTGCAGCAGGTTTGTTCACTCCGGTGGTTGCAGTCCTTTTAGCACTTACCATGGTGGTCGCCATTGTGAAAGTGCATGCTCCGAATGGTTTCTGGAACACTTCAAACGGCTATGAGTTTAACCTGATCCTCATCGCGGTCCTTGTTGCAGTGGCGTTGATCGGTGCCGGCGATTATTCACTTGATGCGTTAATGTAATATCACTATAAGATAGGGAGGGCTTTAAATGAACATTCAAATATTAGGTCCTGAATTTCAAGCTAAAGAGGAATTCGACGGCGGCAAAATAAAGGCTCAGAAACCTATTGGTTTCCCTGGGCAAGGTGCTAAAACGGTTAGGCTTGGTCCTCTTTTCTATTGGGGTTGGGGGCATGCAGAAGCGGAAGGAGGTCTTGGTTTTCATCCTCACCAAGGGTTTGAGATCATGACTTATGGAATTGCCGGCCGCAACTATCATAGAGATACAATCGGTACCGAAAGTATCCTTGGACCTGGCGATCTTCAACTTATGCAAACGGGCTCGGGTATTCAACATGCCGAACGCGTCGAGGCGGGCTCCGAGGCATTTCAAATCTGGCTTGAACCTTATTTGAATGAAGCGGTAAGGCGTGTGCCAACCTATACTTTTTTCAAACACGAGCAGTTTCCTCAAGTAAGCCAAGAAGGGGTGAACGTAAAGACGATTTTGGGAGAAGGCTCGCCCATCCTCCAATTGGTAACAGATGCGCGAATGTTTGACGTCGAACTTCAGCCGGGAGCGTCGTATGCTCATCGGTTATTGCCGAACCGGACGCTTGCCGGATTGGCGTTTAGAGGGACCGGCGGTTCCTTGTTGGTATCCGGTCAAGACTCCGTCTCTTTTAAAAATAAAGACTTTGCGATTGTTCAAAGTGAACAAGAGAGCGATATTAATATCCGCGCCGAAGGAGAAAAGCTTCGAATCTTTCTAATCGAAGTTCCTAAGGAAGTCGAATATCCATTATATAATAAAAGAAGATAATAGAAGAAATCATGGTGCTGGCCAAACGTATCACTCTTCATCCAGTCCTGGCGTTGCGATTCAAGAAGTTCTGCGTCAGCAACTGAGTGGCCCAAAATCGCTGAATCCCTACAAACGAGAGCAGTTGATATTGGTCAAAGCCGAGCAGTTCTTTGAAATATCGATACCCCGTCTCGATGTTCCATCGCACGATTATTCAATATCCTGGAAAAAGCTCGAAGCGCTCGAGCGGCACAAGAAGGAACGCCGGCGACCGTCGAGCGCTTTGAACTCATCAATCGTACCGATCGAGCACCCTGCCCTTCCTCGTATGCGGCTGTTTCGGGTGCTCTTCAGTCAACGATCCATCTGCACACGAAGGATAGATGCCTTCGATCGTGAATGGCTCTTGCGGATCACTCTGACTTATCAATGAAATTGATTGTTGAATTCCTCGTCGGATTTCGTTAGATATAAAATACCTTCTATAATACCTAGGATGCCCGGAATAGATGTCCAGCAGAATAACAGGTATATGATGCCCCACCCGATTTGTCCTAAATAAAACTTATGAACCCCAAAACTTCCAAGTACGATTCCAAATACCCCAGCTGATACCCTATTTTTCATCTTCACACTTCTCCTAAAAGGGTTCGATTCCCATCATTTAAGTATCAATTAACGCTGGAATCCATGATTTATGAAATGAGTTGAACGTAAATAAATCGCTAACAAGAGTACAGATAGGAGACTTGAGACTGCGCGCATTTGATTCCAAAATGTCCACCTTGCTAAAATATGTCCTGCCACAAGATCATTTCTTGAAATCGTTAAATCTAATTCGGCCATTTCCTTATTCAAAGGAATATTCAAACCCAGCGATACGAGCAATACTCCGCATAAATAAATTCCAGCTGCGCAAATAACGAGCCAAACATAAGGGAGTTTGGGGTTTTTCAATGCGATCACCAGCCCTGCTATGTGAAGCATCCCCGTGCCCCCAAAGAGAATAAAAAAAAGCGGACTACTGCCAATCGCGTGGTTGATCGCATTCATCGAGTGAACAGCTGGCAAAGCGCCCATTTTGTTTAGCCCTGGCATGATAGCGATGGCAAAGGCCACAATAAAGCCGCTCATCATCCCCGTACCTACTAAACAAGCATACAGCAACGCCTGTGTAACTCTCAGATGGTACTCCCCCTTTTTCTGAAATGCGTCGACTCGCCAATGTGGCTCGCGTTTGATTTACATCGGAATATGGATTCATTAGGTTACCTATTATGCATGAATCTATATTGAGCTAATGTTTTAGAACCCCATAGAAATGTAACGATTAAAGCTGCAAACGCTGTGACGATAAACATAGAGAAGGGGGCGATCGTTGAATCGTAATTGGGAAGCAAAAACGAACAAACATTATTCATAGCATGAAATATGGCTGCTGCAAGTACATTTTTTCCGGTGTTTTTGTATACCCACACGATGAGGACTCTCAGCAAAACGGAACCCGCACATTGCCACCATATCCATTCCGGCGGGTGGAGTTGAAGATGGGGGACGATATGCCATATTTGCCACACAACCCCCAACATGATACTGGCACCTAGTGCCTTCCACCGATTCTCTAACATGTCATAGGCGTATCCTTGCCAACCGATCTCCTCGCATATTCCTGCGATTAAAAACACGAAGAACAAGGCCAGTATCTTTAAGATGGAAAAATGCAATTCTGGGATAGAGCCCTCCATTAATTTCATGAGTCCATATGCCAAAAACATCACAATAGGCTCCATGAAAAAGATGGGCGCAAACCAGATCTTTCTCTTGATCTTCCTGTTAAAAGTTTTTCTTAAAAGTTGTTTGATGCCGTCTGGCCCATTATTTCTATAGACAAGGATCAAAGCCGCAATCATCGGGCAAACAAACATAAGCGCACTTATGGGGAGGTTTATGGGGATTTCTTGCTGCAGAAGCTGTTCAACTGCCATCCCACTCAACCAGAAAGGAATTGCGAGAATGAACACCAGCAAGAAAAAGATCCAAGGCGTGCGATTTGACGATTTATTATGGATGACCATCCTATTTATCACTCTATTCGATCGAATGAAATAGGCTCATGGTAATCATCGTAAAGACTTGACGTTCCAAGTCATCGCGGGAATATTGATTTGGGTGGCTAAGAAAGTACTTCGAAGTACTCTCCAGCGTACCGAGCATGCCGACCGCAGCGATATGCGAGTCCAGATCGCGGAGATAATTTTCATCACATTTTCCTTCTTCCAAAATATTAGCCAGGAAGTTGAGATGCTCCTCTCTGAGCAGTTTTAACTCATCCAGGACGTCTTCTTCAAACCCGTTGGAAATATCATTGAATACCATATGCGACAAATGGCGGGATTCCAGAAACAAATCAAGGTGGTGGCGAATGGTTTGCTGAATTTTATCCATGAGCGGGATTGAAGATTGCAGGTCAGCCTCAATCCGCCGAATAAAGTCTTCAAAAGTACGCTTGACAACCGTTTTAAACAGCTGGGATTTACCCGGAAAGTTGTAATATAAAGTGCCTTTGGCTACCTGCGCACGTAGGGCAATTTCGTCCATGCTTGCACGGTGATATTCATTTTCAGAAAACACCTCAATGGCAGCTTTCATAATTCTGTCTTTACTCAAATAGGATCTACCTTTCACTGCATATTTTTCGAATCATAAAATAAACTGACTTGCAAGTCTAAAATAGGTTAGCATTCTGAAAAAAATTAGTCAAGTCATGTAACTTCTATCTTGTCATTTCTATCTTCGCTAAACGAAGGACTGAAAAAAAGGGGCTCGAGATGGAGTGATCCATTCCCGAGCCCCTTGGTCGTTGATGCCCGTTTATTCGGAGGAAGGATGATAATGGCCGTGTTCATCATGATCATGGTGATGGACGTGATGTTCATGAAGATGGTGCTCATGGCCACGTTGATGGTCGTGATGCTCATGTTCATGATAATCGTGGTCGTCGCCATGATGAGTATGATGCGAATTCGCCAGATGCGAAGGATGCAGGTCCGCCTGTGCAATCACCCTGTTCCCGATGACTGCGCGAAGCACGTTCGGACGCTCGTCCAAGTCTCGAGTTCCCGCGCCGTAGCCGACGGACAGGACGGTCATGGCGGGCAGCGTGACGCGGAAATCGTCGGCGAGCGCGCAAACAATTCCGGCTCCTGTCGGCGTGGTCAACTCTTTTGGTATCGGCAGCGGTGCCAGCGGCTTGCCCTTCATCAGTTCCAGCGTCGCGGGCGCGGGTACCGGATAAACGCCGTGCGCGCAGACGACGGTGCCATAGCCGAGCGGAACGGGAGAGCAGCAGATCGCATCGATTTCCAGCGATTCGAGTGCGAGCGCGACGCCGACCGTATCCACGATCGAATCGACCGCGCCCACTTCATGGAAATGGACTTTTTCTAAGGGAATGCCATGAATCTTGCCTTCCGCCTTGCCGATCGCTTCGAAAATGGCCAAACTTCTGGCCGTTGCCCGCTCGGGAAGTCCGGCGGCGCGAATCATCTTGACGATGTCGCTGTAATGCGCATGATGCGCGGGTTGAACGTTTGGATCCGGAACGACGTCCGCCTTGAGGGCGGAAATGCCCCGTTTGTCCACGCGGTTCCACCGCAGGGAGTAGGCGGGCAGGGCAATCTTGGCCAGTTCCGTCTCGATGTAGCGGGGGTCTGCGCCTGCGTCGACGAGCGCCCCGAGCGCCATATCGCCGCTGATGCCGGCTATGCAGTCCAAGTAGAGGATTTTCACGATGCTAGTTCTCCCTTCGGATTTGCTTGTGAATCGAGGCGGCCGCATAGGCCGCGCCGAAGCCGTTATCGATATTGACGACGGTTACCCCGGGGGCGCAGCCGTTGAGCATCGCGCCCAGCGCGATCAAGCCGTTCAGGCCGGTACCGTAGCCGATGCTAGTAGGCACGGCGATGAGCGGCTTCGCCACCAAGCCTCCGAGCACGCTCGGCAGCGCCCCTTCCATGCCGGCGATGGCGATGACGACGTCCGCGCCGCGGATTCGTTCGAGCCGAGCGAACAGACGGTGAATGCCGGCCACGCCGACGTCGGTAATCCGCTCGACCCGGCTGCCCATCATCTCCAGCGTAACCGCCGCTTCTTGGGCGACGCGCAGATCGGAGGTGCCCGCGCAGACGACCGCGACGTACCCGCCGCGTTCCGGCTGCGGAATCGCGCTAAAGCCGGTCAGCATCTGGGCGTCCTCGTGGTACTGGAGCCCGGAGACGCAGTCGGTTACCCGCACCGCTTTCGCGGCGTCTACGCGAGTCACGAGCAGCCTGGAGGCGTGCGCGCTCATGCGCTCGGCAATCCCGATCAACTGCGCGGAGGTTTTGTTCTCGCCGAAGACGACTTCCGGAAAGCCGAGACGCTTCTCTCGGTCAATGTCCAGAAGGGCATAATCGTTTACGGGGTCCGCACCGTTCCGTTGGTCGTCCATCACGCACCTCCTTTCGGAAGCATCTCGTTCATGCTTCCGGTTCGGTACCCTTGCAGGTCGAGCGTGACGTACTTGAACCCGAAGCCTTGCAAGGCCGAGGCGATGGAATGATGATGCTCGATCGCTTTGGCCATGTCCTGGGGCATCAATTCCAAACGGGCTATTTCGCCGTGATGTCGGACCCGGACCTGGTAAAACCCGAGATCGAGCAAATATTGCTCTGCCTTGTCCAGCCGATCGATCTTCTCGCGGTCGATCGGCGTGCCATACGGGATACGGGACGAGAGGCAGGCGAAGGATGGCTTGTTCCAGGTCGGCAAATTCAGCTCTTTGGACAACGTGCGAATGTCGTCTTTGGTCATCCCTGCTTCCAGGAGCAGGCTGCGGACGCCTTCTTCGGTCTTGGCCATGAGGCCCGGACGATAGTCGCCGAGGTCGTCCAAGTTGGTGCCGTCCAGCATGTACGGCAGGCCATGCTCCGCCGCCAGCCGTTTCAGATGCGCGTACAGGCCTTTCTTGCAGTGGTAGCAGCGGTCGGGCGCATTGGCGACGAACGCGCGATTGTCCAGCTCGGAAATTTCCGTCAGCAGATGAGGGACTTTCATATCGGACGCCAGCTTCACCGCGGCGTCGAATTCGCGGCTCGGGAACGTTTCGGAAGCCGCCGTAACGGCGGTAACGCGGTCGCCCAGCTCCTGCTGCGCCCGCTTGAGCAGAAACGTACTGTCTACGCCGCCGGAGAAGGCGACCAGCGCGCTGCCGAGCGAACGAAGCAACGATCCGAGCAAGGCGTCTTTGACTTCCAAGGATAAGGCTGCGACGTCTTTCATCGTGAGGATCCTCCCGTTCATGAAAAGAATTATGCCAATCATTAAGAAAATGCCTTGCGAACTGGACGCAACAGGTCTCCGCGTTCGATATTGATTATAAAAGACAGAGGGAATCAAGTAAATAATTTATTTAATAAGAAAATACTTTTCATTTGGCCGGCGACTTGATAAACTAGGTGCCAGAAGTTCCTGTATTCAACTTAAAACTTAATCATTAAGTGAAAGGCGGTGCTCGCATGGCATCCGTGAGAGCAGTATTGTTCGATTTCGACGGAACGATCTCCACCCTCCGCGCGGGTTGGGAAGAAATCATGAGACCTTTCATGAAAGAATCCATTGCAGGCGGCAAAGGATTGACCGAAGCGCAGGAAAAGGAGCTGGAGCGCGAAATCGACGATTATATCGATCAGTCGACCGGCATCCAGACGATTTATCAGATGCAATGGCTGGCGGATCAGGTGAAAGAGAAGGGCTGGAACGAGCGCGTTCTGGACCCGTGGGCATACAAGGCCATCTATAACGAAAGACTGCTGGCGCGGGTGAATGAACGCGTCAAGCAATTGGGCGAAGGCAATTTGCAGACGGAAGACTATCTGATCAAAGGAGCGGCCGCTTTCATCCGGGAACTGCATGGCCGAGGAATCGAGATGTATGTGGCGAGCGGAACGGATCACCCCGATGTCGTGCGGGAAGCCGAGGTGCTTGGCATCGCTTCGTACTTGACCGGGATTGCCGGCGCTCCGGTCGGCAAGGCGGAATGCTCCAAGGAGAAGGTGCTGCAGGATTTGATCCGGGACAAAGGGTTCAGCGGACCGGAACTGGCGGTGATCGGGGACGGCAAGGTTGAGATCCGGCTTGGCAAAGAGGCAGGCGGCATTGCGCTCGGGCTGGCGAGCGACGAGGAACGAAGAGAAGGGCTGAATCCGGTGAAGCAACGGAGGCTCGAGGCAGCCGGAGCGGACTGGATCGCGGGAGATTTCAGCCGTCCCGAAGACTGGCTGTCTCGATTGGGGCTATAACCGAATGCCATCCTACTATAAACGTTATCGCAATCATGGCTGCCGGCTTACGGAAGATTTGCAATATAAGGGATACCGCACCCTGATGCTGGAGAACGACCTTATACAGGTTATTTTACTCCTGGATCGGGGAGGGGAACCGGTCCGCTGGCTGCACAAGCCGACGGATACCGACTTGATTTGGCATACGCGCACGGGGCTGCTTCCGGCACACGGTCTGTATCCCGACTATCAGATGACTTATTTGGGCGGTTGGCAAGAGATGATGCCGGAGGTGAGCCGGACGCACGAGTACCGGGGCGCGACGGTGCACCGGGGGGAAACGTCCATCACGCCTTGGGATTACGAGCTGATACGCGAGGATGAGGAAGAGCTTCGCGTGCAGTTGACCAACCGCCTTCGTTCGTTGCCGCTGAAAGTGGAAAAAACGTTCATTTTGAGGCGTGGGGACACGGCGGTGCGCATGGAAGAGAGAGTGTACAACGAGTCGCCGGTGAAGATCGAATTCAATTGGGGACATCATCTGGCTTATGGGGCGCCTTTCCTGAAAGGACATTCGCGCATCGGGTTCCATCCCGGTTCCGTTGTGGTGAATATGGAAACAGGGGAAAGAAGCGTTTGGCCGGCGATGCCGGGGGCGAATTCACAGGTCGATCTCTCCGTCATGGCGTCGCCCGGGACGCCAAGGCCGCTCCTAGCCGTCGAATCCCGGGCGGGGGAATACCGACTTGACGCCGGCGATCATGCCGGACTTTCGTTAACCGTTCGTTGGGACGCGGACATATGGCCGTACGTTTGGTACTGGCAGAACTTCGCCGCCGACCCGGACGCTCCTTTCTTCGGAAACGAGTACAACATCGGACTGGAGCCGTTTAATGTACCGCCCAAGTGGACGTTAGCCGAAGCGGCGGAGCGGGGGGCTGCCCTGAAGCTCGATCCGAACGGCAGCTTGTCCGCCTGGCTTGAGATTGAATTGAGCAAGGAGGGAGAAAAGGATGAGACATGAGCGACTGTCGTTCGATGCGGTCAAGACGAATTCCGTGTTCGACCGGCGCAATCTCGTCACGATCCGCAATATGGCTCAGCCTTATTCGGACGTGCCCGAAGCGTGGCCGCAAGCGCGGAAAGAGCAGGAAGCTTTCGCGCGGTTGATCGACGCCGTCGTCGCCGCCAGAACGTCGGGAAAGCCGGTCATTTGGTCCATGGGCGCCCACGTCATCAAGAACGGCATGTCCCGCTACGTCATCGAAATGGTGCGGAACGGCATCGTCACCCATGTATCGGGAAACGGGGCGACCAGCATTCACGACTTCGAGCTGGCGTTCCTCGGAGAGACGTCCGAAGACGTCGCCGCCGCGATCGAGGACGGCTCTTTCGGGATGTGGGAAGAGACCGGTCGTTACATGAACGAAGCTATAAAGCTCGGCTCTTCGGAAAACCTCGGATACGGAGAGAGCCTTTACCGCTATTTGAACCGTCACCCCGAACGTTTTCCCCATTACGACGATTGCGTCTTCGTCCAATGCCAACGTTCGGGCGTGCCTTATACGTGCCACATCTCGATCGGCACGGATATCATCCATCAGCATCCGATCGTCGACTTCGAGGCGCTGGGTCGAACGAGCGGCAAAGATTTCGAGACGATGTGCCAATCCGTGGCGGAGATGGCGGACGGCGGCGTTTTTCTCAACTTCGGTTCCGCGATATCGGGGCCGGAAATCTTCCTGAAGGCGGTCAGCATTTGCCGGAATGAAGATCTTCCGATGTCGTCGGTCGTCGCGGCGAATTTCGATATCGTGCCCGTGTACGCGGATGATGTGCCGCCGGCAATCGCCTCCGAGTTCTACTATCGCCCGCGCCGCAATTTCATCGACCGTCTCGGGCAAATCGGCGGGCAGGGGTATTTGTTCCACGGCCTTCATCAAGCGACGATTCCGAATCTGTTCCACGGTGTGCTCCGGCGCAAACGGGAACTCGGCGTTTCGTTCCCCCCCTATGAGCGCGTGGAACGTCTGTCGCGCGAACGCCGGAAGCTGTATCCGGTCGCGGAGCGGCCGGCATCCCTCCGCATCGAAATGTTGGAGAAGCCGTCGCCGTGCAAGGAATCCGACTGGTCCGGCCAATGGGACGAGACCTTCCGCATCTTAACCAAGCGCATAAGGGAAGCCCGCAATCAAGGAGGCGAGGTGATCGTCTCGCTCGGAGGCAACGTGATTGGCAACGGCGTATCGCCCGACCTGATCGAGCTGATCGAGCAGGGGGTGATCACTCATCTGGCGCTGAACGGCGCCGGAGCCTTTCAGGACGTGGAGCTCGCCGCATTCGGCCAGACGGAGGAGCTGGATGCCGGAGCGCTGAGCAGCGGCAAGCTCGGCATGTGGAGAGAACCGGGAGCGCTCGTTCACCGCGCGCTCCGGGAAGGGTACGGCAAAGGGCTCGGTTACGGAGAGAGCTTGATTGATCACATGAACCGTCATCCCGAGCAGTATCCGTATGCCCGATTCAGCTTGCTTCATGCTTGCAGCCGTGCGGGCATCCCCTGCACCGTCCACGTCACGCTAGGCACGGACAGCATTCAACAACATCCGGACGTCGATTTCTCCGTGCAAGGAGGCGCGAGCGGCCGAGATTTCCGGATTTTCGCCGGCACGGTGACCCGTTTGGACGGGGGCGTCTATATGAACTTCGGCTCGACGGTTACGGGACCGGAGGTGCTGCTCAAAGCGCTGTCGATCGCGCGCAATCTGGGCTACAACGTCAGCCGGATCACGACGGCGAACTTCGATATCGTCAAGCTTGGGGATTATCATCGCAAGGTCGGTTACGATGACTGGGACTATTACTACCGTCCGCGCAAGAACATCATTCACCGCCCGACAAGCCTGGGCGGGGACGGATTTCATTTTGAAGGCTTGCATCAAGAGACCATTCCGGCCATACGGCAAGCTTTGGCGAATCGTGGAGACAGAGGGAGAGCGGAGTAATGGAACTCATGGAGAAAAGCCGGATGCAGCCGATGGTTCGGCGCGCCGACGGCATCACCGAAGCGCGTATGGGTCAACTGCTGGATGGTTTCGGCTCGCTGCGCGCGGGGGTGGTCGGAGACGTGTGCTTGGACGCCTACTGGATAGCGGACCTTACGCGCAGCACGCTGTCGCGCGAAACGCCGCATTATACGCTGCCTATTGTAGACGAGCGGTATTCGCCCGGCGCGGCAGGCAACGTTGCCGCCAATCTGGCAGCCTTGGGCTGCGGCAAAGTGATGGTTTGCTCGGTCGTAGGCGACGATTGGAGAGGCGGACTGTTAAAGGGCTTGCTGACGGCCCGCGGCATCGAAACGTCTTATTTGATCACCGACCGCGATTGGATGACGCCCGCTTATTGCAAACCGATCCGCACCGGCTTGCAGAGCGTTCAGCAGGAGGATGCGAGGCTCGATTTCCAAAACTTCGGGCCGCTGCCCAAAGCGCTTGCCGAGAAGCTTGGCGAAATGCTGGATGCCATGGCTTCGCAGTGCGATATCATCGCGGTGACCGACCAACTACCGTTCGGCGTCATCGGGGACGGGATTCGCGGCAAGCTGGCGGAATGGGCGGCGAAAGGGAAAATCGTCATGGTAGACAGCCGCGAACGCATCGGATTGTACCGGGGCGTGATCGTGAAGCCGAACGAGGTGGAGGCCAGCGGTTGGTTTCGCGAAGAGGCGACGGCAAGGACGCCGGAGGAATGGGCGGATTTGGCCCGCCGCTTGTCGGGAGAAGTACAGGGCGTCTGCTGCATGACGCTTGGCTCCGAGGGCGCGATTTGGGCGGAAGGGGACAACTGCGTATTCGTGCCGACCCGGCCGGTGCCGCCTCCCATCGATATTGTCGGGGCTGGAGACGCATTCGCCGCGGCTTCGTTATGCGCGCTTGGCGCCGGGGGGACGGGGCCGGAGGCGGCTGCGCTCGCCCATTGCGCTTCTTCGGTCGTAATCCGGAAGATCGGCACGACCGGAACCGCTTCACCGGACGAAATTCGCTCGGTCCATGCCGAGTAGACCACACGCCAATGTCATTCGAAAGGGGCAACGAGAATGCTTTCCAATTTGATCGTTGATCGCTGGTTGTCAAGCTTGACGGCCAAATATCCGGATTTGTCGGCATGCCGGGAGGATATCGAGGCGGGTTACCGATGCTTATCGCGGGCGTACGAAGCAGGGGGCAAGCTGCTCGTGTGCGGAAACGGCGGAAGCGCCGCCGACAGCGAACATATCGTAGGCGAACTGATGAAGGGGTTCATGTCCAAACGGCCGTTGTCCTCGGACCGGCGCGGCTTGCTGGAATCTGCATTTCAGGAGGACGGCGCGTATCTTGCCAACCATCTGCAAGGGGCGCTGCCGGCGATCTCGCTCGTCAGCCATTCCGCCCTCATGACGGCGTATGCCAACGACGTCGCGGCGGACATGGTGTTCGCCCAGCAGGTGTACGGCCTCGCGAAACCGGAGGACGTCTTGGTTGCGATCAGCACGTCCGGAAATTCGGGCAATGTCATTCGTGCGGTTCAGGTTGCCCGTGCGCTGGGGTTGGCGACGATCGGACTCACCGGAAGCGGGGGAGGAAAGCTTGCCGATTTGTGCGATGTGACGATCCGGGTGCCTTGGACGTCGACGCCCGACATCCAAGAACGCCATCTTCCGATCTACCACACCTTGTGCATGATGGTCGAACAGGACTTTTTCGGGGACCGGCACGAGGGCGGAATCGAGGAGAATCGAAATGTTCGAGGAGCATAAGCGGGAGCATCGGGAAGACGGAATGGTCATGCTGCAGACGAACATTGACGACATGAACCCGGAGTTCTGTCCGTACGTGAGCGAACGGCTGCTGTCGGCGGGTGCCCACGACGTCTTCTGGATTCCGATCCTGATGAAGAAGGGGAGGCCGGGTTTGTTGCTGAACGTCTTAACGAACGCCGACCGGCTCAATGTGATGGAGTCCATCGTCTTCGAAGAGACGACGACGCTGGGCATGAGGTATATATGGACGGAATGCAAACGGCTTGAGCGCCATTCGGTCGATGTCGAAACCGCTTGGGGGACGATCGGCGTCAAGGTGGGCGTCATGGGCGGGAAAACCGTACAATTCGCCCCCGAATATGCTCATTGCGAAGCGGCGGCCAAAGCGCATGGCATTCCCTTGAAGACGGTATACGAGGCGGCAAGGAACGCGTATCGGATCTTCGTTCAGGAGAAGGAGGGCGAGGCGGAGTGAAAACCGATTTTTCCACGGGGTTTCGGGACTTATGGAAATACATCATTCCTCTATTGCTTCTTCATGGCGCAGGCGCCGCCATGCTCGGGGTTACGGCCGGCACCTATCCCGCCTTGTGGGGGATGGGCTTGATTGCGTATACGCTGGGACTTCGGCACGCGTTTGATGCGGATCATATCGCCGCGATCGACAATACGGTCCGAAAGCTGACGCAGCAAAACCGGAATCCGCTGGGCGTGGGCTTCTTCTTTGCATGCGGACACGCTTCCGTCGTCCTGCTCATGGTAATCGCCACAACGGTCTCCATGCGCTGGGCGCAGCGGAAGCTTCCGTTGCTGCAGGAAATCGGAGGCGTCGCTGGCGCGACCGTTTCCGGCATGTTCCTCATCGTCGTAGGGGTCGTCAATCTGTTCATTCTCGTGAACTTGCTCGGGGTTCGCCGCAAATACCGGGCAGGAGCGCTTGCCGCATCCGAACTCGAGAAATCGCTGCACGGTCACGGATTCCTGGCCAAGCTGACGAAGCCGCTCATCAAGCTGATCGGCCGCAGCTGGCATGTCTATCCGCTTGGCTTCCTGTTCGGTCTCGGCTTCGATACCGCCAGCGAAATCGCGCTGCTCGCGATGTCCGGCACGGCCGCGAACCAAGCATTGCCGATCGCGGGCATTCTCGCGCTGCCGCTCCTGTTTGCCGCGGGCATGACCTTGATGGACACGGCGAACGGCGTCATGATGGTCAAAGCCTACCGCTGGGCGCTCCAGGAACCGCTGCGGAAGCTCCATTACAATCTCGCCGTCACGTTCATCGCGGTCGCCGCCGCTCTCTCGATCGGAGCGATCGAATTGACGGAGACGTACTTGGCCAAGTGGGACGGCAGCGGGAATATCCGGCAATGGATCGAGAAAATCGAGCTAGGATGGTGGGGTTACGGTCTTGTTCTTCTCTTTGCCGTTGCATGGATCGTAGGTTACGCTGGGTGGAGAAAGGGAGAACGATCATTCCCCGGTCGGTTTTTCCGTCTTTAGCGCGAAAGAAGGGACGGATATCCATGACGAACTCCCCCTGGATATGAATGTCGTTCCAGGGGGGTTCATTTGATTTGCGCATCGTCCTACGTCTTCGGGCCGGCCAGCGTCTGCAGCGGCTCGTTCAGAAGGGCGCCGAACACGAGCGCTACCGCGCCGACCGCGTTCTGGGACGCGCCGAAAGTGGCGGATTCGATATGCAGCCGATCCCTGACGAAAGCGTACATCCTTGCCTTTACGCGGCTGCGGATTTCGGAAAGGTGCATCGTCAAATACGGGTAAAGCTTGCCTCCTAGTACGATGACTTCCGGATCGTACGTGTTGAACAACGTCGTGAGGGCGCATTCGAGATAATAGAGCGTCTCCTGCATGCATTGCACCGCAGCCGGATCTCCCTCGCGCACGGCCTGAAAGAAACCGTCGATGGTGTTGCCTTCCGACCATCTGCGCAGGATGCCGGGGATCGAGCCGACCGTTTCCCAGCAGCCTTCGTTGCCGCACGCGCATATTTCGCCTCCGGGCAAAAGCGTGATATGGCCGACCTGCCCGTACAAGCCATTTGATCCGACGACGAGCTCGCCTTTGGCGACCACTCCGCCGCCGATGCCCATGCCCATCGTGACGAATAACAGGTCCTGTGCTTTGCGCCCGAGTCCGTACCATCGTTCCGCCAGCGCCGACGTGCGAGCGTCATCCTCGATGAAGACGTTCAGCCCGAATCGGCGTTCCAGCGCGGATTGGATCGGGTATCCTTCCCACCCGGGGAAATTCGGAGGGCTGAGCAGCTTGCCCGTTTTTTTGTCCATCGGACCCGGAATGCTGACGCCCAGCCCGATGACGGGGCTCTTTTTGTCGGCGGCATCGGTCTTGAGCGATTCCAGGTGAGGCGCAACCAAGTCCAGCACTTGCTCCGGATCGCGGATGCCGACGGTGTTGCCTTCCACCGATTTGATCATGCGCCCCGCAAGATCGGCCAGCACCACTTCGAACGAGGTCCGTCCGATATCGAGACCGATGATCGTATAGCGGTCCGTGCGCAGCTTCAACATGACCCTTTTGCGGCCGACGGAACCGGAGGACGTTTCCGATTCGCGGATGAGCCCCGTCTGGAGCAACTCCTGGGTGAGGTTGGTGATCGTTCCCGAAGTCAGTCCGGTCAACTCGACCAATTCGACGCGCGAGATCGATTCATGCTCCCATATCTTCTGCAAAATGTCGGCCATGTTTTGCTGCTTGACTTTCTGCAAATAAACCGGTTTCAGGGTGGTCATTGATCAGTTCTCCATTTGCTTTATTTATTAAAATTATTATACTGAACTTGAATTCATTGCGCAAAAGGATGGGGAGATCGCTTTCAGCGTGTCATTCGCGAAATAAACTTACTCATTAAGCTATTATCCAAAGCCGACATGCGGCTAACTCGACAAAAATGGAGGTTGGTCCAACGTGGAAGAGATTCAGGAGCAATCGCGGTCAGTCATGCCCCATGGCCGCACGACGCCACAACGCTTCGGCGCCGCCGGTGACGGGGCGACCGACGATACGGAGGCGATCCAGGCCGCCTTGAACGCGCTCGGATCGTCCGGCGGCGGTACGCTCGATATCGGGAGCGCGCGTTACGCGGTAGGCAACCTGAACGTACCGCCATATGTCACGATTCGCGGCGAGTTGGCGAACCCCGAGCAAGTGCACGGGGCCACCGTGAGCTATTACACGCTGCCGTCCAGCTTCATCCAGCTGATCGGAACGACGATTACGTTAAACAGCGGGTCCGTGTTCGAGCGGGCGGTCGCGATCCGGGAAGGACTCTCCCTGCCGGCGGCGACCGACGAGCAGGCGGCGATCGTCATCGGCCAGTTCTCCGGCACGGCGTTCATTGCCGCCGATACGGGGGCGGCGATCCAGGATGCGCTGATTCTCGGTCACGAGCTGGCGTACTCCTCCGACTGTCCGCAGGGCGGCGGACGGACCCGGATGAACAACGTGAAAATCGATGCCCACAACGGCGTGGCCATCCGCAACGAATACGACATTGCCCGGCTGCACGACGTCCACTGCTGGCCGTTTCTCACCGTGCATGCCGCCGGCGTCACGCCCGCCAGTCTCCGCAGACCGGGAACGGCATTCTCACTGGCCCGCGTCGACG
This sequence comes from Cohnella baijiui, assembly GCF_020731285.1. Taxonomy (GTDB): domain Bacteria; phylum Bacillota; class Bacilli; order Paenibacillales; family Paenibacillaceae; genus Cohnella. Next base: position 70,283 of record NZ_JAJFOW010000002.1, on the reverse strand, counting down.
ATTGGTCGCAGCTTTCCCGATGCTTCGCATACGGGTATACGATCGGTTTTTCGTGCGACGGCACCTCCAATATCCGGCTGTTGGAATGCGATGTGGACGGACCCGATACGGTTCCGGGCTCCCGCGGATTTTCCATCACGGGCGAGGCGAACAAGACAAAGCTGATCGGATGTACGGTCAACTCGCTCGAAACGGCGCTCTACATCGATTTAAACGAGATGTCGAAGTGGCCGGAAGTGAGCACGGTGGATTGCTCGTTCGCGCCCGGCGTGACCGGCGTCGACTTGGTTGGCGGTTTTCTGATGTCTGTGAACGATAAGTTTTACAGCGGTACTTACGGTTACGCGATCGGGGCGGGCGCTCATTTCGCGAAGATCATGAGTCCATACTGGAACAACGTCCCTCAGGCCGTCACCGTCCATCCCGAAGCCGAAAAAAACGTCGAGCTGCTGCTGCCGAAGAGCGGGCATAACGTGAGCAACGCGTACGCCAACCAGATCAACGGAAACCTGTCCGTGCGGAGCTACGATCAGCCGTCGGCTGCCGGCACGGGACCTTGTTTCGACTTGAAGGGCAATTATGCATCGTCGACGGGGATGTATGCGAGGTTGCGCGCCAGTCTCGCGAGCGCGAGCCCGGGCCGTGAAGCCGCCGACCTCTTGATCGCCGCGTCGAGCGGGGGCGAGCTGGTCGAGCGATGGAAATTTCATCACGAAGGACATTTTTATCCCGTTATCGATCAATCTGCCAATTTGGGAGGCGCGAATCACCGTTGGGCGTCCGTATACACGGTGAACGGCGCCATTCAGGCTTCGGACGCCGCCCAGGTTGCCGATGTGCAAGAGATTGATGAGGTGTTGTTGGACGCTTTCGCGTCGATCCGGCCCAAGCAGTTCAGGATGAAGGATGCGAAGGACGCGAAAGGGAGTGCCGCGCGCTGGCACGTCGGATACTTGGCGCAGGACCTCGAAGCGGCGATCCGCAGCCAAGGCGCCGATCCGGCGAAATACGGGCTTTGGTGCAAGGATGAGGTGGTTGACGAAATCGGCATGGGGACCGGTGTATACCGGCAAAGCTTGCGCTATGAGCAAATCGCCGTGCTGCGGGACGCGTTGGAGCGGCATTCCCGCGCTTCAGGCGGTTGAGCGGGTCAATCGAGTACAAGGGAGGTTGCCTCAGGCACCCCGGTCCATCTTCTTCATGGATCGCGGGTGCCTTTCTGTTTGGGACGACCATTGAAAATAGGAACTTTACAAACAAGTAAACATTGATTATATTAATAAAGACAACATTAATACATGTTTATTGAGTTAATACAACCTTCTGAAATCGAGTTGGCGTTCATCGAAGTCGTTTTTTTTAGGTCTTATATCTTAATGATTAAGATATAGGTGCATGGCGATAAACAAATGAAAGGAGGGATCGGCAGGGGAGGGACCATTTTTCGAGGACGAGTTGTAAGCGCATTCAAGCTGAGAAGGTCGGTTCTCTTTTATGGGGTCGAGCAAGGGCTCAATGGACGAGGAGGGGTATTGTGATCAAAGCTCGGCGCATGGCTCAATTCTTATGTTTATCCCTTGTCATCACCCTGTTTGCCTGTGTCGGCGTTCTGCCCGGCAAGGCTGCGGCGGCAACGGGGGCCTCGGGCGATTATCTGGAATTCACGGTAGTCAATGACGCTTCGGCAACCGCGAACCGATACGCTTATGCGAAGTTCTCCGATGCCGCCTATACGTTTCAGCCGGGCGATTATATCGAATACGACGTCAAATTGCTGAACAACGTCGGCGATGCGGGCGGCATCGATATTTATACGACGGCGGGCACGCCATTCCGCGACGCAGCCGGTTGGAGAGACCAGAACGGCATCGTCGGCCATCCGGAGCGGGATCTTTCTTCCTACGCTTTCAGACAATGGTTTCATCGCAAATTGGCCGTGCCCGCTTCGATGATCGGGCAGACGTCGGCGCATTGGGACATTGTCGGAGAGAACAATACGGCTTCCATCAGCTACAAAGCGCAATACGACAACATCGTGGTTACGGACGGTAACGGAAACGCGAGAGCCGTCATTTTCCGCGATGCTGGGGATTACAACGCTTCCGGCAACGTGCTTGTCGCGGGCGTCGCATCCGCTTCCGTCACGCTGGCCGATCTCGGCAGCGTATTGCCTGCAAGCCCTTCGGGCGATGTGCTTGATTTTACGGTGACGAACGGAACGGGCACCGCGAACAAATATGCGTACAAGAAGTTTTCCGCGGCATCGTATACGTTCGCATCCGGCGATTATATCGAATATGACGTGAAGCTATACAACGCGATCGACGGTTCGGGCGGCATCGAGATTTACAATTCCGACAACACGTACTTCCGCGATACGACGGGGTGGCAGGACCTGAACGGGCAGAGAGGCCATCCGACGGAAAACATTTCGGACACCGCATTCGCCAAATGGACGCATCGCAAGCTGGCGGTTCCGGCGGCCATGGTCGGCAAGACGTCGGCGCAATGGTTCGTAGCCGGGGAGCACGACGCCGATTCGGTCGTTTACAGGGCGCAATACGACAACATCGCGGTGACGAACGGTTACGGGATGGAGAAGTTCAAGGTCTACAAAGATGCGGCGGACCAGAACGCAACCGGCGACATGAACAGCGCCGGCATCGCGTCCAGTTCGATCACGGCCGGCATCTACGTCGCGGGCACGGTGACGCCTGCGGTCGTCGCGCCGGTCCATGCGGCGGAAGATATCGTCATCGCCGGCGTTTCCGTGACGAGCGCGCCGTACAATGCCGACAATACCGGCGCGGTCGACGCGTCCGCCGCGATTCAAAGCGCGATCGACGACGTGTACCAGGCAGGCGGAGGCGTCGTATGGATGCCTGCCGGCAAATACAAGGTGAGCTATACCCTCAACGTCCGGAACCATGTCACGCTGCGCGGGGACTGGAGGGATCCCGACGTCGGCTCGGGAAGCTACGGTACCGTTATCCTGGCCTATGCGGGCAAGAACGGAACGCAGTCCGATCCGGGGCTGATCCGCATCTGGGGAAGCGCTGGCGTGAACGGTCTTTCCGTGTATTACCCGGAGCAGTCGGCGACATCGCCCGTGCCTTATCCTTATACGTTCGATATCGTCGGCAGGTCGGTCGGAGAAGATGGATATTTGACCGCCGCCGTGCAGAATGCCACGCTGCTCAACAGCTACCGGGGCATTACCGCCAAAGTGCACGAGATGCATACGATCCGCAACGTCAAAGGAACCGCGCTCATGAAAGCGCTTGCCCTGTACGATTCCGCCGATGTGAGCGAGGTCGAGAACGTCGCGTTCAACACGTCCTACTGGGCAAACCTTGACGTTTCCCTCTCCCCGAGCAAACCGACAAGCGCGCAAATCGCCGCATGGACGCGGGCGAACGCGACGGGCATGGAACTGTCCGGGCTGGAATGGGACAGCTTCAACCATATCCGCTTGACCGACTTCAAAATCGGCGTCGACGTGATCCCTTCCTGGCGGTCGTTTAACGGGCATTTGTTCGACGTCTCCGTCGAGGGCAGCAATATCGGGCTTCGCATCGACAACATTCCGGAGCAGCTAGGCATGGTCATCGCCAATTCTTCCTTCAAAGCGAATCAGGGAACGAATCCCGTCGCGGTTCGCATCAACAGCGACAACGCGACCGCGATCCAGTTCAACAACGCCGTGATCGGCGGCGGAGCGGCGAATGCGGTTCAACTCGCCGGGAATGCGATGGTCAATTTCCAGAACTGCACGTTCGACGATTGGTCCGGCACGTACGCGCTCGTCGCAAGCAAGGGAACGCTGGCGGTCGAAGGCTCGACCTTCGCGCCCGCGCTGTCGTCGGCCAAGAAGGGCGTGCAATTGCTGGCCGGCGTATCGTCGGCCGTATTGCTCGGCAATACGTTCACCGGAACGGCCGGCTATCTGCTCGATAATGGCAGCAGCGGCGACGTCAATAGGCAGGATACCGGCTACGCGCTGGAAAAATCCGATGTCGGATCGTATCCGTACAAGACGGCGAGGCCGAAGCCGGCCAGCAGCGCGTTCTACAATGTCAAGGATTACGGCGCGGCCGGGATTCCCTCCAACGTCAATCCGACAGCCGACGATACGAACGCCATCCAAGCGGCTCTCGACGCGGCGGGTTCGTCCGGCGGAGGCACGGTTTATTTGCCCGCCGGCATCTACAAAGTTTCCGGCCATCTCACCGTACCGGCCGGTGTGGAACTGAGAGGGAGCGACGACGTTCCGCATCGGGCGGCGGTATACGGCCCGTCGACGGGGACCATCCTTTATGCTTACGAGGGCAGAGGGACGGCGAATCCCGACGCGGCAACTCCTTTCATTCTGCTGAACGGCGCGAATGCCGGAGTCAGGGGCTTGTCCGTTCATTATCCGGAGCAGGCGACGGACAGCACGTCCAACATCGCCGCCTATCCATGGACGATTCGCGGCGATGGCAGCGGCGTATACGTGATGGATGTCAGCTTCGTCAACGCTTACAAAGGCATCGATTTCGCCACCAACGCCACGAACGGCCACTACATCAACCATGTCGGCGGTACGGTGCTGAAGGATGGCATTCGCGTCGGCAACAGCACGGAGGGCTGGGTCGAGCACTGCCTGTTCAACATCACGTATTGGGGAAGAGCGTACGGGTTGCCCGGGGCTTTGGAGGAAGGCTCGATGATGTTCCCGGTCGCGGGCGCCTACGTCAGCGCGAATCTAAGCGCGTATACGGTAAGCGGAGGGGCGCAGAACGAGCATTTGCTGAATACGTTCGTGTTCAACTCCCGCAACGCCTTCACCTTCGAATCGACGGCGAATGCGGTCGTGCTCAACAGCGCCTCCGACTACCGCGGCAATGCGATCCGGGTGACGGGCACGGGCGCCGGCGGCGTCAAGATCGTCAATTTCCTGAGCAGCAGCTTCATTGACGGCAACGGAGGGTCGGACGGCCTGTACAATGGCGGCGGAACGGTGAAGGTATTCAACTGGAATACGAAGGACGATTTCAACTACGTGCTCCACATTGCCGGAGGAACGACGGTCGTGCAGGGGACTTCGTTCGCCCATGATACGGCGAACGTCACCGGAGGCAATCTGACCGTAAACGGCGCGTATTTCCGGGACGGCGGAACGCAGGCTTCGGTCGGCTCGGGTGCAACGGGGAATTTCTGGGGTAACATCGGCGGCGGCGGGTTTACGGCCGCCTACGCCCCCGGTGCAAGCGGAACGTCGGCTCACCATATCAGAAGATGAGTCTAGCAGCTGAATAACGGACTGAGCAGGCCCTTTCCCTGCGGGGTTACGATATCGCATGGGGGAGGGCGGCCTTCCGATCAATTAATTTAATCAATAAGTAATATCTATGAAATTCGACGGCTTACGAGGTGGTACCGTGGGGAACATCGTGTTCAAGCACCTATTCAAGCAATACAAAGGAGAGGACCAGCCGGCCGTCCGCGATTTTCATCTGCAAGTCGAGGACGGAGAGTTCCTCGTGCTGGTCGGCCCGTCCGGCTGCGGCAAATCGACGACGCTTCGCATGCTGGCAGGCCTGGAGGATATTACGAAGGGCGAGCTGTACATCGACGGCAAATTCGTCAACTACACCTCCCCGAAAAACAGGGACATCGCCATGGTCTTTCAAAACTACGCCTTGTATCCGAATCTGTCGGCTTACGAAAATATGGCGCTCGGTCTCAAGCTGCGGAAGACGCCCCGGCACGACATCGAACAGCGCGTCAATCGGGCCGCCCGCATTCTGGAAATCTCCCATCTGCTCGAGAAGAAGCCGAATCAGCTGTCCGGCGGCCAGAAACAGCGCGTGGCGCTCGGCCGGGCGATCGTCCGGGAGCCGAAAGTCTTTCTCATGGACGAACCGCTCTCCAATCTGGACGCCAAGCTGCGCGCCCAGATGCGGGCGGAAATCATCAAGCTGCACGGCACGATCCGAACGACGACCGTCTACGTCACGCACGACCAGGTGGAAGCGATGACGATGGGGACGCGCATCGTCGTGATGAAAGGCGGCGTCATCCAGCAGGTCGCTCCTCCGAGGGAGCTGTACGATGCGCCGGCTAATTTGTTCGTGGCCGGATTCATCGGCTCGCCGCAAATGAACTTCCTAGAAGGGACCATTCAGCAGCGGGACGGCACGGATTACTTCGAGAATCGGCGATTCCGGCTGCCGGTCGCGCCCGGACATGCGGCCGATCTGCGGGCCGGCGGTCGGAACCTGAGGCAAATCGTGATGGGCATAAGGCCCGAGCATGCGGCGATTCTGCCGCCCGGGACCGCGGATGACGATGAGCGGACGGTTACCGGTGTCGTCGAGATGATGGAGATGCTCGGGGCCGACGCCTATGCGTACGTGAAGTCGGGCGAGCAGTCGCTGATCGTACGGACGGAAGCCCACACGCCGCTGCAAGTCGGCGACCCTGTCAGGATCCGGATCGACATGGGCAAGGCCCATTTCTTCGATCAAGAATCCGGACTGTCGCTCCGAACTTCGGGGGACGTGAGCGGATGAGCGGAAAATACCGGAAACGGCTGCTGTTCGCGGCGCTGCTCATCGTCCTGATCCTATTGTCGTTCAAGCTATTCGGCCAGAAAGACCGGCAGGTGTTCGCTACCGATGTGGAGGCTGGCGAGCTGCTCGATTTCAAGCCGTCGACCGGTTCGATCCCGTATGCCATGCTGCCGGGCACGCAGGGGGAGAAGGATGGTGCTTTGCCGACGATTGAGATCGATGCGGCCCGGTATGTATCCGCCTCGCGCGATGCCCAAGTTGCGGTCAAGACGGATGCAGACGGACAAGAGGCGCTGTATTGGAACAACGACGAGGGCTGGGTGGAGTGGCGGGTGAACGTGCCCACGGCGGGCGCCTATCAGCTGGAATTCGACTATTCGCCGCTGCCGGGAAGCTATGCCAATATCGTCCGCGGCTTGCAAATCGACGGGGAAACGCCGTTCGCCGAGGCGGAGAGCCTCGTGCTCGAGCGGTATTGGAAGGACGCGAAATTTCCGTACGACAGAAATGAAATCGGCCAGGAGATCCGTCCGGTTCAGCAAGAAATCGAGGGTTGGAAAACGACGGCCGCCGCCAATTACGCCGTGTCGTCCTTGCCGTTCCGGTTCAAGCTGTCTCAAGGTGTCCATACGATCAGGCTCGTCGCCGAAAAGGAGCCCGTTGTGATCCGCAAACTGCGGTGGATGCCGCAGCCGGACATTCCCGATTATGTCGAATACAAGCGCAAGCATCCGGACACCGCAAACGCGGGGAAATCGTGGTATCAGGTCATCGAGGCTGAACGGTACGAACAGAAATCGAATGCGGCCATCCAGACGATGCCTGTGTCGGAGCCGAATATTTCTCCGGACCCAAAAGGCAGGATCGTATACAACACGCTCGGCGGGGACCGTTGGCGCAACCCGGGCGACTGGGTGGAATGGACGGCCGAGGTGCCGGCAGACGGGTGGTACGTCCTCGACCTGAAATTTTACCAAGGCTACCGCGGCGACTTCAAAGCCTTCCGCACGTTCATGATCGACGGCGAAGTGCCTTTCCGCGAGATGCTGCACTACGCTTTTCCTCCGAATGGCGGCTTCGAGATCGATTCCGTCAAGGATAGCACCGGAGCGCCGTACCGCTTTTTTTTGACCAAGGGCAAGCACACGCTGCGAATGATCGCCGACGCTTCCCCGCTGCACCCCGCGCTGCTGGCGCTCCAAGACGTGCTGGCCGAGCTCGGCGCCCTGGATCAATCGGTCCGGATGATGATGGGCAACTACGGAAGCGGCTCGGGCGCCACCGCGCAAAATCTCGACACGCTGCGAACATGGAATTTGACCAAATACGATCCCGGATTAAGCGGGAAGATCGAGAAACAAATCGAACGGCTGCGGCAAATTGCGGCTTATCTGGACGGCATCAATCAAAGCAAAACCGATATAACCGACGCGATCGACGTGGCAATCGATATGCTGCGGCATATGGCCGATAACGTGAACGGAATCCCGAATCGGCTCACCGATTTCTCCACCATGCAGAACAATATCGGCACTTGGCTGTCGCAGCTCGACAACCAGCCGCTGCTGCTCGACTACATCGTCGCGCGAACGCCGGAAACGGCAACCGGCTTGAAGGCGCCGACGTCGCTGAGCCGCATTCCGTACTCGCTGGTCAATTTTGCCCGCACGTTCTACATGGACTACGATACGCGAAAGCTCAACCGAAAGGGCGCGCTTACGGTGTGGATACAGCGCGGACGGGATTACGCGGAAGAGCTTCGCCAACTGATCGAGTCCGATTTTACGCCGCGAACCGGGATCCGGGTCAACGTGAATCTGATGCCGAACCCGAATCAGCTCATTCTGGGCAACGCTGCCGGCGACCGGCCGGACGTCGTGCTCGGCGCCGGGACGGAAATGCCCGTCGATTACGCGATGCGGGGAGCCATTGCCGATCTGTCGACGTTCCCGGAATTCCTGGAGGTCGTCCGCCGATTCCATCCCGGCGCGATGCGATCGTTTGCTTACGACGGGGGGACCTACGCGCTGCCCGAGGTGCAGAACTTCCTAGTGCTCTATTACCGCACCGATATTTTCGAGCGGCTCAAGCTGAAGGTGCCGGACACCTGGGACGACGTCTACAACATGCTGCCCACGCTGCAGGAAAACGGGATGACGATGTTCGTGCCGCCGAAAGACTTCGTCCCGTTCTTCTACCAAAACGGCGTCGAATTCTACGCTCCTAACGGAAAAGCCGACAATCTCGGCAGCGACGGCGCGCTTGCGGCGTTCCGGCAGTGGACGGAGCTGTACACCAAATACTACTTGCCGCTGGATGCGCCGGCTTTTTTCAATCATTTCCGGAACGGCGACATTCCGACCGGCATCGCCGATTTCAATACGTATCTTCAACTGCAGGTAGCGGCACCGGAAATCACCGGGCATTGGAAGATCGCGCCGGTACCGGGCATCCGGCAGGCGGACGGCCAAGTCGCGCGTTGGACGGCGCAGGGCGTATCCGGCGCCATGATCATGAAGAAGAGCGACAAGCAGCAAGATGCATGGGAGTTTCTGAAATGGTGGACGTCGGACGACGTGCAAACCCGGTACGGCAACGACATGGAATCGTTCTACGGCCTGGAGTACAGGTGGAATACGGCCAATCTGAAGGCCATGTCCTCGCTATCGTGGCCCGCGGGCGATTTCCGGACGATCAGGGAACAAACGCGATGGGTGAAAAACATGCCCTACGTGCCGGGATACTATTTGCTCGGAAGGGAAATGGATTTCGCATGGAACGCCGTGGTCGTGGAAGGCAAGCCGCCCAAAGAATCGCTGGAGAAGGCAAGCGTCGCCTTGCAGCGCGAAATGCAGCGCAGACAAGCGGATTTCGACATCTCTGGGCGCGACGACCTTCGCGTACCGCAAGTCGATCAACCATTGGATTGGGGGGATGTTGAACGATGACCGGACCGATGCCAACCCCCGCCCATGCCGTTCGTAACGTCAGGTCCTCGGTCGTCGCGGGAAGACTCCGGCGTTTCGCCCGGGAAATCTGGAGCGCGCGGGTAACTTACCTGTTCCTCGCGCCGTTCATGACGGTGTTCCTGCTGTTTATCGTCATCCCGGTTTTCATGGCGGCATTCTTAAGCTTCACGTCATTCGACGGCTTCGCATTCCCGAAGTTCGTCGGGTTTCAGAATTATATCGCGCTGCTCACGCAAGATATCGTCTTCTTGCGCTACGCGCTGCCCCATACGTTCAAATTCGCGCTTATCGTCGGTCCGGGCGGGTACGCGCTCGCGTTTCTGTTTGCCTGGCTCATCCATCAGCTGCCGAAGAAGTGGCGGGACTATTACACGCTCGCTTTCTATGCGCCTTCCATGGCCGGAGGCGTGGCGCTGTCCGTCGTCTGGATCGCCGCATTCAGCGGCGACCGGGTCGGCTACCTGAACCATTTCCTGCTCCGGATGGGCTGGATCGATCTGCCGCGGGTATGGCTGCAGGATCCGCGTTACTTGATGGACATTATGATTCTCGTTTCCCTCTGGATCAGCTTCAGCGTCGGTTTCCTCGCCATGTTGGCCGGGTTTCAGAACGTCAATGCGGAGCTATACGAGGCAGGCCGCATCGACGGGATCCGGAACCGGCTGCAGGAAATTTTCTACATCACCATACCGTCGATGAAGCCCCAAATGCTGTTCAGCGCCGTGATGTCCATCGTGACGACGCTGAAGGCGGGCGGCATTTCCGTCCAACTGACCGGCATGCCGATTACGCCGCAATATGCCGGCCATCTGATCGTCAACCATGTGGACGATTACGCCTTCATCCGGTTCCAGCTCGGGTATGCGTCGGCCGTATCGGTCGTGCTGCTCGTTATTTCCTACCTGGTGATCCGGTTCGCCTACCGGCTGTTCGCCCCGAAGGAGGGAGATTGATGGCCCTCTTCAAGCGGATCCGCAAAATCAAGGCGTTCGACGTCTTCCTTGTTGCCGGATTAACCGCGCTTGCGTTGTTCATGCTGCTGCCGATCGTGTTCATCGTCAATCACGCGTTTAAGCCGCAGAATGAGCTGTTCTTGTTTCCGCCTACGTTTTTCGTTAAGCACCCGACCTTGCGCAGCTTCGAGCTGCTGTTTCTGCACGCGGGCAGCGATGTCGTGCCTTTCACGCGTTACCTGTTCAACAGCGTGTTCGTGGCCGGAATTACGTTGGCGCTGGTCATCCTCTTCAGCGCAATGGCCGCATATGTGCTGGCGAAGAAGAGCTTTCCGTTCAAGTCGCTCGCGATGTCGCTCATTATGATCTCGCTCATGTTCGCCCCGGAAACGGTGCAAATTCCGCGGTATCTGATCATTAGCGGATTGCACGCGAACAATACGTATTTCGGGCATGTGCTGCCGTATCTCGCTTCGCCGGTCGCCGTCTTTCTGCTGATCGGATTCATCGCGCAAATCCCGAATGAGCTCATCGAAGCGATCAAGCTGGACGGAGCGTCGGAAGGGCGCATATTCACCCGCCTCATCCTTCCGCTGTCCGCGCCGGCCTTGGCGACGATCTCGATCTTTACGTTCCAGGGCGTATGGACGGACGTGGAGACTTCTTCGCTGTTCATGCAGGACGAAACGATGCGGACGCTTGCCTTCTACGTCAACAGTCTGGTGAGCGGGCTGCAGAACAGCGTCGCCGGACAGAACATGGCGGCCGCCGCCGGCTTGCTCGTTTTTCTGCCGAACCTGATCATGTTTCTGCTGTTCCAGAGAATGGTCATGGCAACGATGGTTCATTCGGGCGTGAAATAGCCCATGGAAGCAAAGGAAGAGATGACCATGTGGAAAAGAATGGCGGTTCTCGTGCTGGCCACCGCGTTCCTCCTCGTATCGGCGCCGTTGCCGGCGTCGGCTGAGCTGCCCTACCGCACGTACTTTAACGATGCCAATTCCGGCGATTGGAGCCGGATTCAAGCCGTCTATGTGCCGAATCGCACGATTTCGCTCTCTTTGGAGGAGCCGGTCGATTTATTCATCGGAGACGACGACGACGCTTACGTCGTCGACCGCGCGGCGAACCGGGTCGTCGTCATCCGCCGCGACGGCACCCTCCGCCGGACGATCGGCGATGCCGAAGGCCCCGGCGCGCTCAAGGTTCCGGAGGGCGTATTCGCCGCTGCCGATGGGACGGTATACGTCGCGGACACGGGCAACGAACGAATTGCCGTCTATAGTCGGGAAGGCCGATGGATACGCGAATACAAGAAGCCCGATTCGCCTTACTTACCCGCGGATACCTATTTCGTTCCCTCGAAAATCGTCGTCGACAAGCGCGGCGTGATGTATATCGGCATCAGCGGCTCCGAACTGGGCTTGCTCCGGGTAGACCCGGACGGCCGCTTCACAGGCGCGTTCGGTTCGAACAAGGCGGAGCAGTCTTACTCTAACTGGCTGAAGCATCTGATTTTGAACAAGGAACAGCTGGAGAAGGAGGTCGCCAACCGGCCCCGCGCGATCACGAACGCGACCATCGGCTCGGACGGATTTATTTACACCGCGTCGGCCGGAAGGGGCAGCGGCAACATCCGGAAGCTGAATCCCGGCGGTTTCGATACGTTTCGGAACAAAGCCTTGCAGAATACGGAAGGGATCGTCGACGTGGCCGTCGACCGGGAAGGTTTCCTATATGGCATCGATTCGCATAACGCGGCCTTGACGCTCTACGATCCGCTGGGAAATGCTCTGTTCGCCTTTGGCGATATCGATTCCGAGTCCGTGCGCAAAGGCGTGTTCGGTTTCCCGACTTCCCTGGCGGTGAACTCCGCATTCGAGATCTGGGTGGCGGACAGCAAGCTGAAGAACATCCAGACGTTCAAGCGTACCCCGTTTGGCGACAACGTGCTCACCGCCATCATGCTGTATTCGAAAGGCGATTACGAGAAAAGCAAGCCGTATTGGGAAAGCGTGAGCGCGCAGAACGAAATGTTCAACATGACGTTCCAGGGGCTTGGCAAAGTCGACCTGGAAGAGAAGGAGTACGCGGAAGCGATCGAAAATTTCAAGACCGCGTATGACGTCGACGGATACTCGCAGGCGTTCTGGGAAGTCCGCTACGCGTGGCTTCACCGCCATTTGGCCGCGCTGTTCGCCGTGGTCGCCGCCGCTTGCCTCGGGATCAAATACGGTTACAAGGCCGCGCGGCGCCGCGTTCGGGCACGTGCCTGGCCCCCGCGGCTCGTCCGGTACTTCCTGGAGCTGAGGGATATCGGATACGTGCTGATCCATCCTTACCACGCGTTTTACAAGCTGAAGGAGCGAACCGTCTCATGGCCTGTGATCGTCACGATTTTGCTAGCGGCCGTCGGCTTCAAAGTGCTGGCGATCTATGTTACCGGATTCGTGTTCAATCCCGTCGATACGTCGCAAATCCATTTGCCGAACAAGCTGATCTTCTTTGCCGTGCCATGGCTGACATGGATTGTCGCCAATTATTTGGTGTCCAGCGTCAGAGGCGGCGAAGGGCGGTTTCGGGAAGTCGTACAGTCGAGCGCTTACGCGCTTGCGCCTTACCTGGTTTTCTCCCTGCCCCTCTTGCTGCTCTCCAACATCGTCGTGCTGGAAGAGAGGGTTCTCGTCGACGCCCTGCAGCAGACCATGCTCATCTGGCTGCTCTGCCTGTTTTTTGTCAGCATGCAGGTCATTCACAACTTCGAGTTCGTCGAGACGATCCGCAATTCGCTTATTACGGCGTTCGCGATCGGCATCATTTGGTTTTTCGCCTTTATCGTATCCGGGTTGACTTTTAATCTATATGACTTCTTCATTCAATTGTACCGGGAGGCGATCTACTTTGGCTGAACGATCCCTTCCCATTCGCCCGAAAACGATCGGGATTCTGTCCGCCGCTCTTCTCGTTGCCCTGGGGCTCGTCTCTATCCTGTCCGGCGGCGAAGCTCTGCCGACACCGAAGGAGCTGAACCTGCCGCCGTTACGGACGGCGGCGATGCCCGACTACGAAGGGCAACCTTGGCAGCCGGACGCTGCCGAGGCAGACGCCGAAGGATTCGTGCCGGCGCTCGAGAACGGCAAGTTCGCGCTGCGCATTCACCCGCAGACGACGCAAATCATCGTCGCCGACAAGGCCGGCGGCTACGAGTGGCGCAGCAATCCGCCGGAGGCATCGCTGGAAGACGAGACGGTGAAAGGGCTGCTGCTGTCCAACTTGAAGTCGCCGATCGTGTTGGAATATGTCGGAACGCAAGGAGACGACAGGTCGAGGCGGGCTCAGCTGAACGCTGCGAGCAAAGAGCTGCGGACGACGCTTACCCGCTACGATCGGGGCATCCAGGTTACGTACGCGTTTGAGAAAAAACGGATTCGCGTCGTCGTCCAATACGAGCTCACGGAGTTCGGCCTTCTCGTTCGCGTGCCGGACCAAGGGATCCGGGAAGACGGGGAATACGCCTTGTACTCGTTCGACCTGCTGCCGTATTTCGGCGCGGCGAAGGCCGGCGTAGACGGCTACCTGTTCGTCCCGGACGGCCCGGGCGGGCTGATCGACTTCAACGCGAGTCGATCCAGCTTATCGCAAGGCTACGTGCAACAAATCTACGGCCCCGAGATCTCCAGGAAGGTGCGCGGTCAGCAGCCCGTCGCTTTTTCGGCGTTCGGCGTGAAGCGGGGGGACCACGCCTATGTCGCCGTCGTGGAGGACGGCAAGGAGGAAACGGACATCAAGGCGATGCCGGCCGGTTTGAAATCGAGCTACTACAACGTCGGGGCGAGCTTTAAATACCGGGAGGAATATTTGCGCAGAACTGGCCGGCTGCAGAATCCGGTGAAGGCGGTGGAGGCCGACCGGATGAAGCTCGACCGCTCGGTCGAATACCGGTTGCTCGCGGGTAGCAAGGCGGACTACGTCGGCATGGCCGAAAGCTACCGGAGCCGGCTTCAGGAGGACGGACGGCTGGGAAGCAAGCTGGCGCCGGTCGACCACGTTCCGCTCAATCTGGGCATCGTCGGCGGCAACTCCGAGGAAGCTTACAGCCGCGACCGTTACGTGGCCGCGACCACGTTCGCGCAGGCGGCGGACATGGTGAAGGAGCTGAAAAACGGCGGCGTGGACCGCATCCGGATCATCTATTCGGGCTGGCAGGACGGCGGCGACTTCAATGCGACGAAGCGGTTTCCGATCGAAAGCAAGCTGGGCGGGAAGAAAGCGGCGCAAGCGTTCGTGGACGAGATTCACCGCCTCGGCTTCCCGGTGCTGTTCGAGGACAACTTCGTCTATGTCGATGCCAGATCCGCCGTATCCGCCAAATCCAACGGAGCGCGCGGCATCGACGGCACCGTGTTTTTCACCTCATGGAACGATTTTCTCCTGAAACCCTCGCTTACGGTCGGATACGGCTTGGAGACGGCCGGCAAGCTCAAAGAGATCGGAGTCGACGGCATTCACTTCAATTGGCTGGGCGAGACGACGTTCCGCGACTACGAACGGGAGCCGACCGAACGCGCCGAGACGGAGCGTCTCTACCGCGGGCTGCTGGATTATGCGCGGAAGGAGCTCGGGCAGGCGGGTGTCTACCAGGGCAACGACTTTACGATCGGAGCGGTCGACTACATCGCGGACTTTCCGCTCGACTCGAACTACAACCTGATTGTCGACGAATCGGTGCCTTTCTATCCGATCGCGCTTCACGGCTATGTGCCTTACTACGGAGCGCCCGGCAACGTTCGCAACGATTACGAGAGGGAATTTCTCAAGGCGATCGAGTACGGCGCGCTCCCGTCGTTCGTGCTGACGCACGACCCGGCCCGGAAGCTGAAGAACACGCCGTCCTCCTACATTTACAGCAGCCGGTTCGAGGAGTGGAAAGAACGCATCCGGACGGAATACCGGGATTTCGACCGGCTCTCGAAGCTGTACGATCAAGCGATCGTCGATCATCGGAAAATGGCGGATGACGTGTTCGTCACGGTCTACGAGAACGGCGCGACGGTGACCGTCGATTATGGCCGCAACACTTTCGCGGTTCAGGATGGAGGATCCAGATGAAAGAGACGAAGCAGCGGCATAAAGGCTTCCTCCGCTCCCGGCTGAAGCAGTACGGCGTCGGCTACCTGTTCATTCTCCCCTGGGCGATCGGCTTCGGCGCCCTGATCGCTTTTCCGCTCGGCTGGTCGTTCTTCATGAGCTTCCACAAAGTCGTCGCGACGACGGGTGGTTTCTCGTACGATTTCGTCGGACTGCAGAATTTCAAGGATGCATTCGTGAAGGACAACGTATTCCCGATCCAGTTGATCGAATACGTGCAGGAAATGCTTTTGATGATTCCGATTATCGTCATTTTCTCGCTTCTTGTTTCTCTGCTGCTCAATCAGCGTTTTCCCGGCCGGTTTCTGTTCCGCGCGGTGTTCTTCCTGCCGGTCATCTTCGCGACGGGACAAGTGCTGACCGAACTGTTCGCCCAGAACGCGGGAGAAATTCCGTTCCTGGACCAATACAATCTCGAGCCGATCGTGCAGAAGTACGTCGGGGAGGGGCTGGCGCAGCCCGTCCTGAGCGTGTTGGGCAAAACCGTCATCATTCTGTGGTATTCGGGCGTGCAAATTTTGATTTATATCGCGGGCTACCAGACGATTCCAAAATCCGTGTACGAGGCGGTACGCATCGATGGAGCGACGCCGTGGGACAGCTTCTGGAAAATCACGCTGCCCGCGACGCTGCCCTTCATCAGCCTGAACACGCTGTACACCATTGTCGATTTGTTCACGTTTCCGATGAACCCGGTGCTTGAGCATGTCCGGAAAAACATGTTCAAACCCGACACCGGCTACGGATATTCGAGCGCGCTGGCCTGGATTTACTTCGCGTTTATTTTCGTGCTGCTGGCGATCGTATTGCGTTTGTTCAGCAGCAGCGCCAAAAGAAGGGGGGGGAGGGCTTGAAACTCGCGGAGACTTACCGTGCGGCCTCGGCCGGCGTATCCCGGTTCCTGTGGAGCCGCTCCGTGCAGCGGGTCAAGATGCTCGCGCTTGGTCAGCAGGCGAACGAAGGGTGGGGCGCGCGGCTGATCATCTACTTTCTGCTCTCGATCATCGCCTATTTGTATCTCCAGCCGCTCTTCTACATCATCAGTACGATGTTCAAAAACTTAAACGACTTGCTCGATCCGACGGTCAAATGGATTCCGCGCGAGCTCGATTTCAGCAATCTGAGAACGGCTTGGCGAGGGCTGCACTATCCCCAGGCGTTCGCCCACACGCTGACGATCGCGTTCGTCTGCTCGGCGATCCAGGTTGCGGTATGCGCGATGACCGGCTATGCGCTGGCCAGATTAACGTTTCCGGGACGGGGACTGGTGACCTTCCTTGTGATCCTGACGTTCCTGGTGCCGCCGCAAATCACCATCATTCCGCTTTATGTCATTTACAGCAAGCTGGGGCTTCTCGATACGCCGTTCGTTTTTATCGTCCCGGCGTTGTTCGGCCAGGGTGTGCGCAGCGCGCTTTTCATCATCATTTTCCGGCAGTTTTTCCGGACGCTGCCGGCGACGCTGGAGGAGGCGGCCAAGCTGGACGGAGCTTCGGCATTCCGGCTCTTCTCCCGCATCATGCTCCCGCTGGCCCGCTCCGCTTGTTTGGTCGTGTTCCTGTTCTCTTTCATCTGGTATTGGAACCTGTATTACGAGCCGTCGATGTTTTTGCGGGACCATTATTTGCCGCTGTCCATCAGCCTCGACAGGCTCCAGGAGGTGCTGACCGGCGTGCCGGCCGGAGGCGGCGGAGAGGCGCTGCGCAAAATCGATCCCATCTCGGAAGCGCCTAAGATGGCGGCCGCTTTTCTCATCATTTTCCCGCCTCTCGTCCTCTACATGTTCATGCAGCGCTGGTTCGTCGAAGGCATCGAACGCACGGGGCTGGTCGAGTAACCGGGAACATTTCGAGAGGAGGTGAAGCCGGACGAAGGTCCGAGGCAGGGTCCATTCGAATGTCCGAATGAAGGGCGATCGACAGCATCAGGTGCCATCGTACGGAAGGGAACCAGTTATCAACCAAAATCGGGAGGGTAAAACGGATGAAAAGAAGAGGACACTGGAAAACAGCCTTACTGCTCGGTATCGTGCTGCTGTTTACCGTCGTCATGTCGGCGTGCAGCGGCAAAAACAACGAGAGCGGCGGCACGCCCGCGCCGGGGTCGGAGAGCGCGGGAACGCCGGGGGCTTCGGCTTCGGCGCCGCCCTCCGAAGAGAAGCACGACCCCGTGACGCTCAGGCTGATAACCTGGAATAACACGTACCAGGAGCTTTATGACAAGTTCCATGCCAAATACCCGTGGATCACGGTGGAAGCGGATTTGATCGGCGGGGCGGACGACAACGGAATCGTGGAAAAAATCGCCGCCCTGGAAGCGGCGGGGACGCCCGCCGATTTGACCTGGCTGATGGATTTCACCCCGTACCTCAAAGGGGGGCTTCTGGAAGATTTGAAGCCGTACATGGAACAAGATGAGAACTTGAAAAACGTGAAGCTGCCCGATGGCTTTTTCGAATCGATGGAAATCGGGGGCAAACGGCTCGCCATTCCATTCGTCGACGTTCCGATGTGGATTCTCGTGAACAAGGATCTTCTGGACAAATACGGACTGGAGCTGCCTTCGAACGATTGGACCTACGACGACTTCCGCAGCATGGCGAAAGCCGCGACCGATCCGGCGGCCGGAGAATACGGCCTGACGAACGACCCGATCTTCGCCGGCCATTTCGCGACAGCGATGGCGGTTGCCAACGGAAGCGCGCCGAATTTGGCTTACATGAACGCGGATTTGACCCAGAGCGTCCTGAATTCGCCCGCCGTGCTGGCCGACGTGAAGTGGATGCAGGAGCTGATGACGAAGGACGGCTCGCTTCCGGGCAACAAAAAAGCGGCTGAACTGGGCGATTCCGTGAGCAAATTCATCACCGGAAAGACGTTGTTCGGCATCGGCTACGACGCGGTGCTCGAATCGCTCAGCAAAGAGGCCAAATTCGAATGGGACGTGCTGCCGTTCCCGAAGGGCAAAGTGAAGCAGTCGACTTATCACATCTACGGACCGATCGCGATGCTGGCGGGATCGAAGCACAAGGACGCGGCGTACAAATGGATCAGCTTCCAGTTCGAGATGGAAGCGCAGAAGTGGAAAATCGACCACGGCGCGAACGCATCCGTCATCAGCGACGAACTCAACGCCTATATCGATCAATCGCCGCTCTGGAAAGGCAAGAACAAGAACGCGGTGATCCTGACCAAGGACATGGGCAGCATCGCGCCCGGACCGACGATTCCGGCATTCTCCGAATACATGTGGTGGCAGCCTTGGGTGTCGGAGGTCATCTTGGACGGCAAGGATCCGAACAGCGTCATCCCGCTGGTCGAGGCGTGGAACAAGAAGACGCTGCAGTTGCGCAGCGAAGCCGCGAAATAGGTGAATGGAAAAAGGAGAGGCCGGGGTGGCCTCTCCTTTTGATTGCAGTTCAGTTCGTGCCCGGTTTGACCGCGCACGGAGCGGTCGACTTGCGGACGATCAATTTGTTCGGAAGCACGACTTTGCTCCGCTCCTGCTTCGGATTGTCGATCACGGACACGAGCAGCCTGACCGCTTCCTTGCCGATCTCGAGCTCGTCCTGGCTGACGCACGTCGGCGGGATGGCGGACAGGGCGGCAAGCTCGTAATTGTCGAAGAACACGACGGACAAATCTTCGGGCACCCGAATGCCCATATCGACCGCGGCCTCGATCAGGGTAAGACCGACCGCCGCGTTGACGGCGAAGACCGCGCTCATGTCCGGGTTTTCTTTCAGATACAGCTGCATTTCCTTCTTCGCCGTTTCGTCCGCGATTCCTTCGTCCAGCACGGTGTTCATCGGCTCCGGAGCGAAATGGGTCAGGCGCAGCCTGTGCTCGACGGGGATATGATGCTCGGCCAACGCCTTTTCGTAGCCGACCAGCCTGTCCTCCAGACTTGTCGTTCCGGGGTAGACGGTGGACAAGAAGCCGATCTTGGTATGGTTCAAGGAGATCAGATGCTCGGTAGCCATTCGGGCGCCTTCCACGTTGTCGGCGTAGACGCAGTTCGTCTCGATTCCCCGCAAATAACGGTCAATGACGACAAGGGGGAAATCGATCAGCGTCAGCCGCAGGATGTCTTCGCTGTACGTTTCGCCATCCACCGGGAAAATGATAATGCCCTTCACCCCGAGTTGGATGACTTCCTGCAGCACTTCTTTTTCGATTTCCTGGGAGTCCTTTGTCTTGCAAAAAATGAGCCGGTACCCGTGATTGGCCAGTTCGGTTTCGACGCCGTCGAGCATCCGCGCGGTGAAGGAATTGACCAGGCGAGGCATCAAATAGGCGACCAAGCCTTTGTTCTTGCCGCCGATCGCCGCGTCCGGAGCATAAATGAGCGGTTCGCCGAAGGGATCGGGCGAGATGAACGAGCCTTTGCCCTGTACCCGGAAGATGAGGCCCTCTTCGTTTAACTTGGAGAGCGCGTTCTTCACCGTTATCCGGCTCACGTTAAAGCGGTCCGCCAGTTCGTTCTCGGAAGGAATGCGGTCGCCGGGAAGCCAGGCTTTTTGCTCGATTTGATCTCGGATATATTGGCGAATCTGGGTGTACAGCGGGATTCGGGGGGAAGATTTTGCCATGTCTAAATTCACTCCTGCAACGAAATCAATGTTTATATCAAATGTACAACATTCCGGTTCAAGTGTATATAGCTAGCGAGCTTAATTTGCTTGATTTTATAAAAGTTATAATATTTAATATAACCAAGAGACAACAAGATATAAACTTGAATATTTATTAAAAGGAATGATGGGAGAGGGTAACGGTTGGACAACAAGACAGTTCACATTATTTCGCATTCGCATTGGGATCGCGAGTGGTATATGCCATTCGAGAAGTTTCGCATTCGGCTGGTTCAGCTGATCGACCGGGTGATGGAACTGCTGGAAGCCGGGGGCAACGGGTTCGAATATTTCCATATGGACGGACACGTGCTCCCCATTGACGATTATTTGGAGATTCGGCCCGAGCAGGAATCCCGGATTCGCAAGCTGGTCGAAGCCGGCAAGTTGTTCGTCGGCCCGTGGTATGTGCTGCAAGACGCCTTTCTGACGAGCGGAGAGGCGCAAATTCGCAACCTGCAAATCGGGATGCGGCGGGCGGAGCAGCTGGGAGGCGTGGCCAAAATCGGTTATTACCCCGATACGTTCGGCAATATCTCGCAGACCGCGCAGCTGCTGCGCGGGTTTGGGATCGACGCGGCGGTGTTCGGGCGGGGGATTAATGCGATCGCGGAAAACAACACGGTCGTCGCCGATGCGATCGACCGCTATCCGTCCGAATTATGGTGGGAAGCCCCGGACGGCTCCAAAGTGTTATCCGTCTTTCTGGCGAACTGGTACCATAACGGAATGGAGCTGCCGACGGATCCCGAAGCGGCGCGGGAACGGGCGGAGGTGATGCTCGCCAATGTCGAGCGGGTGGCGACGACGCGACATTTGCTGCTGATGAACGGCTGCGACCACCAGCCGGTGCAAGCGAATGTCGGCCAGGCGATCGACGAGCTTAATCGGGTCCGGCCAGGCTATTCGTTCGTGCACAGTCATTTTCCGCAATATTTCGAAGCGCTTCGGAGCGCCCCTGCGGAATGGCCGACGGTAACGGGCGAACTGATCGGAGAATATACGACGGGGTGGGGGACGCTTGTCAATACGGCGTCCGCGAGGATGCACCTGAAGCAATGGAACGTCCGGCTCCAGACGGAAATGGAACGGTGGGTCGAACCGTTCACGGCCATCGCCGGCTTGCTCGGCGGGACCTATCCGGAAGCCTTCGTCCGTCATGCCTGGAAGCTGCTCCTGCAAAATCATCCGCACGACTCCATCTGCGGATGCAGCGTGGACGAAGTGCATGAGGAAATGTTGACCCGTTACCGCAAGGCCTGGCAAATTGCCGAGTCGCTCAGCGGCCAGGCGCTTGCATCGATCGCGGCATCCATAGACACTGCGTCGCTGCTTGTTTCCGCCGGAGCCGAGCATGCGAAAGGCGCCGCGATTCCGATCGTCGTGTTTAATCCGCTCGGCTGGGAACGAAGCGAATGGGTGACGGCGGAAGTGGAGGTGGAGGAAGAAATACAAACCGACCAATGGGTGCTGCTCGACGGCACCGGGGATCCCGTTCCGTATGACTGCGAGGATCGCGGATGGGTGCACGGTTTCACGCTGCCCGATGACAAGTTCCGGATTCCGTGGAAAAAACGACGGTACATCTTGCGTTTTCCCGCCGGGAACGTCCCCGCGGTAGGCCATCGATCTTTGATTTGGTTGGAGAAGCCGGCGACGCCGGTTCCCGCATGGCCGCAACAAAAGCTGCCAACCTGCACGGTTTCCGGCAGCTCGGCGTTGTTGGAAAATGCCTTTCTACGTATCGAAGCGGGAGGAGACGGCCGCGTTCGCCTCACGGACAAAGAGACGGGCCGGGTATTCGAGGATTTGCTCATCCTCGAAGACACGGGAGACATCGGCAACGAATATATGTACGTCGCAGCACAGGAAGCGGAGACTGTCACGACGGCCGGCCGCCCGGCGCGGCTGGAAAACATATCGACCGGCTATACCGCATCCGTCCGCCTGGTCCATACCCTCGAACTCCCGGCAGAGCGCGAAGGGATGAAGCGCTCGGGACAAACGAAGCTGCAGAAGATCGAGATCGACCTGCATTTGGAGGCCGAAGCTCGCAGGCTCGACGTTGAGGTGCGTCTCGACAATCAAATCAAGGATCATAGGCTGCGGGTGCTGTTCCCGAGCGATCTCCGTGCGGACAGTGTCTACGCGGACGCGCCGTTCGACGTGGTCGAGAGAATCATTGAACCGTGGAGCGGATGGACGAACCCGACGCGGAGCGAACGAATGCAATCGTTCTTCGATTTAACCGACGGATCGGTCGGGCTTGCGATTGCCGCGGAAGGTTTGCCGGAATACGAGGTGCTGCGGGACGGCCGGAACACGATGGCGCTGACGCTGCTGCGCTGTGTCGGCGAGCTGGGCGACTGGAACTACTTCCCGACGCCGGGCGCGCAATGCATCGGGCCTTTTACCGCTCGATTCGCCATTGTGCCTCACCGTGGAGACTATCGTTTCGCGCTGCGCGAAGCTCAAGCGTTCAACGTTCCTATGCGCGCGGTGTCGACATCCATTCAGGGCGGAAGCTTGTCGCCCGAGCTGTCGTGGGCGACCGTCGAAGGCGATCCATCCGTTCATCTGACCGCGCTGAAAAAGGCCGATTTCGGCGACGGGCTCACGCTTCGGCTCGTGAACTTGGGCACGGAGGAGCAGCGCGTCCGAATGACCGGCGAGCTGTTTGAGCGAAGCCGCGTCACGTCCGAGGCGAATCTAAGCGAGCAAATCATCGGACCTGCGAAGAGGGAAAATAACGCTGTTTGTCTCACGCTGCCCGTTAAAAAAATCGCCACGGTGTTGGCGGAAGGTTTAATTCAATGATTAAGAAAATAGTTCTTTACAGATCAAATGTCATACGTTAAATTATATCTATATACAACTGAATCTAGTTGTATATAGATATAAGAAATAAAAGGGGGGCGGCCGCAATCGCGCAATCGGGAAGCGTCTTCCTGATCGGTCGAAGCCGATTCTGGAAAGCGCTATCAAAACAGAAGGCCACAGCATGTCAATCATCATTTAACGAGGTGTATCCATGAAAAAGAACGTATGGACAAAGCGGAACATGATCGCTTTCGCTACGGCCGTTCTCCTGCTCGCGCTAACCGCGTGCGGAGGAGGCAATGAACCGGGGAATACAGGAACGGGGGCGTCACCGGGAGGGAGCGCTGCGCCGAAAAGCGATGTCACCTTGACGCTATGGCACTGGAAGGTGGGGTTCGATCCCGGATTGAAAGCGGTTGCCGACGCCTACAAGAAAAAGACCGGCATCACGGTCGAGACGCAAGTGACGACGCCGGACGACGCCTATACGCAGAAAGTGACCGCCGCGGCTACGGCCAATAATATGCCTGACATTTACTTGTACTGGTCCGGTCCGACGAACGGGGCTTTCGACGGAAGAGCGATGGAATGGTCGGCCGAGCTGGACAAGGACCCGGCATGGAAGAACAGCTTCTACCCTTCCGCATTGTCCGGCACCGTGATCAAGCAGAGCCAACTGGATTCCTACGCGAAAGACAAGAAAGCGAGCGATTGGCTCAAGAGCCGCCAAATCGGCCAATATTACGGCATTCCGATCGATGTCGGCTCCTTCTATACGATCTACGGAAATGCCAAGCTGCTCCAAGAAGCGGGCGTACCGCTCGAAGCGCCGCCGACGGTGGAGCAATGGCTGAAAGACATGGATACGGTGAAGGCGAAAACGGGCGTTCCCGGCTTCGTATTCAGCGCCAAGACGTTCTCGGTGTACGAGAACTGGATGGCGAACTTCCAGGATTACATGAAGAACGGGCCTGAGGAATTTACGAAGTTCATGAACCGGGAATCGAAAATGTCGGATCCGGCTCATCTGCAGGTCGCCAAATTCATCGAAGACATCTCCCGGTCTGGCAATCTGCTGAAGGGCGCGGTAACGCTCGATATCGATCCGTCGGATCAGGCGTTCGCGCAAGGCAAAGCGACCTATACGCTCGGCGGCACCTTTACGTTGTCCAGTCTGACCGCCCTCGGCATGAAACCGGAAGACATCGTCAGCTTCCGGGTACCGGCCTACGAAGGCTCGAAGGTGCCTGACGCGAAATTGCCATCATTCCCGCTCGTGCAGGCAATCGTGACGGATAATGGACCGCACAAGCAGGAAGCCATCGATTTCGTCAAATATTTGACTTCCGAGGAAGGCATGACGCTGTATGCGGCCGGCGCGTTAGACGTTCCGTCCGTCCAATTGAAGAACCGCGATTCGCTCAGTCCCATCTTGCAGAGCATGATCGGCTCCATCGGCTCGGAGGCGAACTGGTATGCGGACAATGCGGATACTTACAACAAAGTGTTCGGGGCCGAATGGAACAAGTTCCATGAGATGAAGCAGAAGATCATTCTGGGCTCTGCGACGGCCGAGGAAGCGGCCCGCGAATTCGACAAAGCGGCCGAAGCAGAGAAAGCGAAGGAATAATAAGGATGAAAAGCGGCAGCTTCCACAGCAAGGCGGCTCGGAGAGAAGCCGCGTCGGCGTACTTGCTAATGGCTCCGGCCATCCTGTTGTTTCTCGTCATCGGTCTATTCACGGTGCTGTTCTCGATCGGGCTGTCTTTCTTCCACATGGGCCACGGTTCGCTGATCGCGAACGCGAAGTTCGCCGGGCTCGACAACTTCAAAGATTTTTTGCTCGGAGACGACCAGCTTTTGTCGGAAAGCTTCTGGCGGGCACTGCGCAACAACTTGATCATTTGCGTTTCGGTCGTTGCGCTCGTCATACCGGTGTCGCTGCTCATTTCCGTCCTGCTGCAGAACATCGCGCGAGGCGTCCGTCTGTTCCGGACGCTTCTCCTTCTGCCGATGGTTTCATCCTCGGTTGCCATCTATTACGTTTGGACCGGCATTTACGAGCCTTCCGGGTTGCTGAACCGGCTGCTGCAAGCAATCGGATGGAAGAGCGCGATGGCCGCCAACGGCTGGCTCGGAGAACTGCACACGTCGCTGCCTGCCATTATCGCGGTGATCGTGTGGGGGATGATTCCCGGCACGATGATTCTTTACTTCGCCGGTCTGCAGACGATCGACTCTCATTTGTACGAGTCCGCGGACATCGACGGCGCCAGCTTCGGGCAGAAGCTGCTGCACATCACATGGCCGATGTTAAAGCCGATTACGGTCATCGCCGTCATTATGAGTCTGAACGGGGCGATTCAAATCTTCGATCCGATCTGGATCATGACGAAGGGCGGACCCGCCGGCTCCACCGAGGTGGTTAGCGTTGTGATCTATCAAGAGGCATTCGTCAACATGAAAGGCGATTTGGGCAGGGCGAACGCGATGGGATGGACGATGTTCGCGCTGACGTTCGTCATCTCCCTGATCAGCATGAGAACGCTCAAAGAGAAAACCTAGGGGGGAGAGGCGAGATGAAACGCGGTATTTCGGCGAAAATGATCAGCTATGCGATTCTGCTTCTCTGGTCGGCTATCTGCGTCTATCCCCTGCTGTGGATGATCGGCGCTTCCTTCAAAGAGCCTTCCGAGGTGTTCGCGGGTTATGCGCTATTTCCGACGGGAGCGTGGAATTGGCACACGTATGTCGATGTTTGGGATCGCATGCATTTCTTTCGCTATTTCGTGAACAGCGTCAATGTGACGTTCTGGACGCTTGTCGGCATCAACCTTTTCTATACGATGGCAGGGTTCGCCTTCGCCAAGTTGAGATTTCCCGGCAGCGCCTTCTGGTTCTATATCTTTCTTGCCATGATGTTCGTTCCGGGCATCACGATCATGATTCCGCTGTATTTGACGGAGAACGAATTGCATTTGCTCAATACCCACTTGGGACTGATCCTGCCGTTGGTGAACGGAAGCGCGCCTCTGGCCGTGTTTTTGTTCCGCAATTACTTCCGGTCCATTCCCCACGAGATTTACGAGTCCGTCAGACTGGACGGAGCCGGCATTTTCCGGACGCTGTTCCGGATTTACATTCCGCTTGCGCTGCCGGCTATGGCGACCATTACCATTACGAACTTCCTCGGATCGTGGAACTCGCTTGTCCTGCCGATGGTCATGCTAAACGATTCCAAATTGTTCACTTTGCCTCTGGCGGTGCTGCTGCTGGACTCCGGCGTGTTCCGGCAATGGAACGTATTGATGGCGGGGGCGCTTATCTCCATCGTGCCGGTCGTGCTGGCGTTTCTATTCTTTCAAAAGTATTACATCCAAGGCTTGTCCGCGGGAGCGATTAAATCATAGAAGGCCAAAAGGAAAGGGGAGATCGCCATGCATGCCCTTGTGCCCGAATTGCAGCGCCTGATCCGGCACAAAGCTTCCGGCTATTGGCCGGAGAGAATCCTGACGCAGCTCGAATACGCGTACCGGTTGTCCAAAGTGAACGGTGGACGATTCGATTCGCTGCTGGAAAAGGCTGTCGATTACTTGACCGACCGGGCTTCCGAAGAAGGCGTCATCACGCGAAGCGCCGCCGTTCAGGCGGAAGGCATGATTGCCGGACTTTCTGCGGAGGCCAAGAAGCTCAGGCTGCTGTGTACGGCGCATGCCCACATCGATATGAACTGGCAGTGGGGCTGGGACGAGACCGTGCAAATTACGCTCGATACGTTCCGGACGGTTCTGGATCTCTTGAAGGAATATCCGTCCTTCACGTTCTCCCAGTCGCAGGCGGCGATTTACCGCATCGTCGAGGAATATGCCCCCGAGATGCTGCCGGAAATCAAACAAAGAGTCAAGGAAGGGCGCTGGGAGGTGACGGCGTCGCATTGGGTGGAAGCAGACAAGAACATGCCAAACGGTGAAAGCTTGTCGCGCCACCTGCTCTACACGCGCCGTTATTTGTCCAAGCTGCTGGATATCCCGCCAGAGTCGCTGAATATCGATTTCGAGCCGGATACGTTCGGACATAGCGCGAACGTTCCGGAAATATTGGCCGACGGCGGAGTCCGCTATTATTATCATTGCCGCGGCTATGAAGGCCACCATATCTACCGCTGGGTCGCGCCGTCCGGCAAGTCCGTGATCGCGTACCGCGAGCCGATCTGGTACAACGCCTACATCGAATATGGAGCGGGGCTATATGTGCCCGAGTTCTGCGCGAAGCACAACATGACGACGATGCTGAAGGTGTACGGAATCGGCGATCACGGCGGCGGTCCGACGCGGCGCGATATCGAACGCCTGCTCGATATGGCGACGTGGCCGGTTTATCCGACCGTCGAATTCGGCACGTACGCGCAATTTTTCGCCTTGGTCGAGCAGGTCGCCGATCAGCTTCCGGTCGTGCAAGACGAGCTGAACTTCGTGTTCAGCGGCTGCTATACTTCGCAGAGCCGCATCAAGCTGGCTAACCGCACGGCCGAAGCGGCGCTATACGAAGCCGAAGCGCTGGGCGCGATCGCCCACCTCCGCACCGGGGAGGCTTACCGGGCGGACCGGTTCGAGGAAGCATGGAGGAACGTGCTGTTCGCTCAATTTCACGATATTTTGCCGGGGTCCGGCGTCACCGAGACGCGGGAGCATGCGCTGGGCATGTTCCAGCACACGATGGCGACGACCCATTCGGCTCGGCACCGGGCGCTGCTGGCCCTATCCGCCGAGATCGACACGTCGAAGTTCATCAGCGACGAGCCGATCGCCGATTCGATTTCGGAAGGGGCCGGCGTCGGCTACGGGAGCAAAGATTTCAAAGTGTCGCAGGTCGGACGCGGACGGGGCGGCACGCGCATTTTCCACATCTATAACACCACGCCTGTCGACCGGGAAGAGGTTGCCGAATTCGTGCTGTGGGACTGGAACGGCAACATTTCGCACGTCGTCTTCGAAGACGACGAGGGCCGCGCGACGGAGCACCAGATCATCGATCATGGATTCAACCATTATTGGTCCCATTATTTCATGCGCGCGCTCGTCAAGGTGCGCGTTCCCGCGTTCGGCTACAGCACCTACGCGATGAGAACGGAAGCGCGGGAGGATCCGCTGCCCTTCCAGGTCGAGCCCCGGCTAGAGAAGGTAGACGAATTCGTTCTGGAAAACGAACGGATCCGGGTGGTGTTCCATCCGGTCGACGCTTCGATTGTCTCATTCGTCGACAAGGAGAGCGGAGAGGAGCTGATCGACCCGGGACGGCCCTCCGGCATTTTCCGGTTCGTGCAGGAAGACTTCAACAAAGGGATGTCCGCCTGGATTGTCGGCCGCTATATGGAAATCCAAAGCGCTCACGGGCAAGTCAGGCTGTCGAAGCGTTACGACGGCGCCGGCGTGCGTCAAGCGATTCGATACGAGATGTCGTTCGGCGACTCGAAGCTTGCGGCCGAAGTGTCGCTCGACGCGGGCAGCAGCCTGCTGAGCTTCGAAGTCGAATGCGACTGGCAGGAGATCGGCAAGGCCGGGCTAGGCATCCCGCAGCTGCATTTCCATCTGCCGTTCGCCTACGATTGCGACGAATATGTGTATGATATTCCGTTCGGCACCGTTGTCCGGGGGGCGAGGGAGCAGGACGTTCCCGCGAACGGTTGGGCGTTCGGCCGCCGCAAGGAAGGAAGGGGCCGATCGTTCATGCTGCTGGCCGGCGCCAAGCACGGCTTCCGCGGCACGGACAACTCGCTTTCCGTCACGCTGCTGCGCAGCTCGTACGATCCGGATCCGCACCCGGAGCTGGGCGTGCACCGCTTCCGGATCGCCATCGCGCTGGCCCATGGCACGTCGAACCGCGACCTCATCGAATTCGGCCGGCTGTACCATCATCCGCTGCACGTGCTATCGGATATCGCCCGCGAGGGCCGGCTGCCTGCGACGTACGGCTTGGCCGGACAAGTAACGGGCAACGTTGCCGTCTCCGCGATCAAGCTGGCGGAAGACGGGAGCGGGGACTGGATCGTGCGGCTTTACGAGACGGAAGGGGCGGAGACGGAAGCGGGGGTGCGGCTTCCGAGCGCTCCGCGGCAAGCGAGGCTCGTCGATATGCACGAGTCATCGCTTTCGGATGTACCTGCCGTCCGCATCGACGGCGATCGGATCGCCGTTCCGGTGGCCGCCAACACGATTGCAAACGTCAGGGTCACGTTCTGACTTGGCTAAGAGCAGCAACCAATAGGAGGAGGAGGGAATCAAGTGCTTCATGATAACATGCTGTTGACGGCACGCAAATTGGAGGCGCGCATCCGGGAGCTGGAGCGCTTCCGCTATATCGATCACCGCCAAACCGGTCCCTACCGGTTATGGGTCGATCAAGAGGCGGTAGTCGGGGCGATGCCTCCCGAGGACGCCCAGTGGACCGAGATCGGACTGGGCGGCCGCTGGCGCGGTTGGGACCTGACCGCCTGGCTGAAGGCGGAGGTGACCGTTCCGGCCGAATGGGCGGGTAAAAAAATGCTTGGCCTGTTCGACTTCGGCAAAACGGGGTACGGCCACACGTCGGGCTTCGAATCGCTCTTGTTTCTAAACGGGAAACCGTACCAGGGGGTCGGCGGCAACCATCGGGAAGTGTTCCTGCCGCCGGAAACCGCCGGGCAGAAGATCGAGCTCCTGTTCAAAGTGTGGACCGGTCTGAACGGCATGACGCCGGATAAGAGCGAGCTGGAGCACGAGATTCGCTGCTCCGCTCTTGCGCTGGTCGAGCCGGATACCGACGACTTGTACTTCACCTCGTTGGCCGTCTCGCAGACGATCCAGGTGCTGGATGAGAACAGCTGGGAAAGCCGTAGCCTGCTCAAGGCGCTCGATCGCGCCTTTCAATGGATCGATTGGCGCACGCCGGGAAGTACTCGTTTCTATGAGAGCGTGAAAGAGGCCAATGGAAAGCTGAAGCAAGAGCTTGAGGCGATTCCGAAACAGAGCGCCGTTACCGTGCGCTGCATCGGCTCTACGCATATCGATGTCGCCTGGCTGTGGACGCTCAAGCATACGCGCGAAAAAGCGGCAAGATCGTTTTCCACGGTGCTTCGTCTGATGGAGCAGTTTCCCGAATACGTGTTCATGGTGACGCAGCCGCAATTGTACGAAGATCTGGAGCGAGACTATCCCCAGCTGATGGAGCAAATTGAAGAGCGCATCGGGGAAGGGCGCTGGGAAGCAAAAGGCGCGATGTGGCTCGAGTCGGACTGCAACGTGCCGTCCGGCGAATCGCTCGTGCGCCAGCTGCTGTACGGCATGCGGTTCTTCGAGCAGAAATACGGCTCGCAGTGCGAATATTTGTGGCTGCCGGACGTGTTCGGCTACAGCTGGGCGCTGCCGCAAATTTTACAGAAGGCCGGCCTCCGGTACTTCATGACGACCAAAATCAGCTGGAACATCTACAACCGTTTTCCGCATGATACCTACTATTGGCGGGGCATCGACGGTACCGAAATTTTGACCCACTATATTACGACGCCCCATCCGGGTCATGACAAAAACGGCATTTACCGCTTCTATACCTACAACGGGGAAGTGCTTCCGGAGACGGTAACCGGAATCTGGGACAATTACCGCGACAAGGAGATCAACGAAGAGCTGCTGCTTGCCTTCGGCTACGGGGACGGCGGAGGCGGACCGACGCGCGAGATGCTGGAAATGCGCAGGCGTCTCAACCGGATGCCCGGGTTGCCCAACGTGACGACGGGAAGGGCGGACGAATTTTTCAATCAGTTGGAAAATAATGTACGGAGTTCCGACCGTTACGTGCACAAGTGGGACGGAGAGCTGTACCTGGAGCTGCACCGCGGCACCTATACGTCGCAGGCATTCATCAAAAAGAGGAACCGGCAAATGGAGCACCTGCTGCGCAACGCGGAAATCGTGTCCGCCTTCTGGGGCGCGCTGGCGGGGTTCGGCAGCTACCCGTCGGACCGCCTGTACGAAAGCTGGAAAATCGTGCTGCGCAATCAGTTTCACGATATTTTGCCGGGCTCTTCGATCGCCGAAGTGTACGAGGATTCCCGGTTGGAATACGCGGAAGCGGAGAAGCTGGCGGCGGGCGCGTTCGCGGATGGCTTCGGGCGTCTGGCCGGGCTCGTTCCCGCGGGAGAATCGCCGAGCTGGATCGTGTTCAATACGCTGACGTGGGACAGAGACGAATGCATTCGTCTGCCATGGGAAAATCATTTCGGCAACGCGATATGGGAGAGTGCGGACGGACAACGCTTGGCCACACAGCGGATTCAGTTTGATAACGGCGAAGACGCGCTGCTTGTCCGGGTCCGGAACATTCCCGGCCTTGGCTACACCACGGTGTATTGCAAGGAAGCGGAGGAGGCCTCCGCCGATGTCGCGTTGCGGGCCGCCGATCAACCCGTGCAGCCTTTCCTCGTTGCGGAGAGCTCGGTTGCTACGCCTTTCTACGAGATCGAGTGGAATGCCGAAGGCCAATTGACGCGCCTTTACGACAAGCGTACGAACCGGGAGTTGATCGCAGCCGGCGAAACCGCCAACCGGTTCGACGTGCATGAGGATAAGCCGCTGAATAACGATGCATGGGATATCGATATTTTCTATTACGAGAGCGTCCGACAGGTGAACGAACTGAAGTCCGTCCGCGTCGTCGAACAAGATGAGCTTCGTGCCGTGATCCGGTTCAACTGGGCGTACGAACGCTCGACGATTGAACAGGATATGATTCTGTATGCCGACGATCCGCGCATCGATTTCCCGACCCGCGTCCACTGGCAGGAGCACCAGCAGCTGCTGAAGGTCGCGTTTCCGCTCGCGGTGCGGGCGACTTCGGCCACGCATGAAATCCAGTTCGGCAACGTGCAGCGTCCGACACTTTGGAACAACAGCTGGGATTTTGCCCGGTTCGAGACGTGCGCCCAGCGCTGGATCGACTTATCCGAGCGGGGCTGCGGCGTCAGCTTGCTGAACGATTGCAAATACGGGCATGACGTGCGGGACCATGTGATGCGGTTAACCTTGATCAAATCGGCCGTCAGTCCGGACGCCAATGCCGATATCGGCGATCACGCGTTCACGTATTCGCTGCTGCCGCACGAAGGAGACTGGTTTGCCGCGGGAACGATGATTCAGGCAGCACGGTTGAACATTCCGGTCGAGGTGGCCAAGCTTGGCGGCGGGACGTCTGCGGAGGCGGACGCTCGAAACGGGGATTCGCTGCCTCCGACGCTCCGCTTCTTCGGAACGGACAGCGACCATGTGGCGATCGATACGATCAAGAAGGCTGAAGACTCGGAGGACTGGATCGTCCGCTGCTACGAGTTCGCCGGCAAACGGGGAACCGTCCGGTTTGCTTCGTCCCTTCCGATACATTCGGTTGATGAAGTCAATCTGATGGAGCGGGAAGCATCGTCGGTCGCGCATACGGACGAAGGGTTTGAAACGAACATCAAGCCTTATGAAATCAAATCGTTCCGCATCCGGTTCAGCTAGTGGGCCGGTACCCTTAGTAGTTTGAAGGGGGGGGGGGGGGACATAAATCCGCAATCGTATCGGCGGGAACTGGACGCCATCTTTCGCAAAATCGATCGCAACGCCGCCAAATTCGAAATCTCGTTCCCGCATATCGCACCGGGTGAAGATGGGACCTATGTCACGAATACGAGCGGAAGCTGGACGGGTTCGTTTTGGACGGGAATGGTGCTGCAGGTCTATCCGAGCTTGGGAGAGCCTGGACAGCGAGTTCCGCAGAGGAAAAATGATCATCGACTGCATGATGAATCTCCCGCTGCTGTACAGCAATTCGGGCTACCCAGCCTGCTCCATTACTTGAGCCCAGCTTATTACCACTAACGAATCGGCCTGATGGAGCGCGGCGATAGCCACAATTTTACGGAACGAACGGTATATTACGATATCATCATCACGATGCTGCATAAAATCAACGAATGGATATGCGATGAACAGGTATGCGATATCGCGGACAATATGACACGCCATTTGTTTGATGCGCTGTTTTACGGGGAGGATGGTCTTCTCCATCTGAGTTGGGGGGCCGTTACGGACCCGGAGGACAAATCGTACGTGAAAGAGTGGATCCGGACTCCGATTACAATAGGGGCCGCGTATCCGGGACTGTTAACTTGGATGAAGGATGATTTGCGTCGTCATCCGGACGAGGAACGAGCGGAGAAGGTCCTGCAGCTTGAACGGACGATGGCTTCTTATGTTTACGCGGACGGTACGCTGCCCTCGGCGATAGCTTCGGACGATCCGCTCCTTTCCATCGCGACGACTCCCGCTTACGGCGTCCATTTCTGGCTCTATTTAATCGAAAGGCTCGGCTCTCGCGTCCGTTCGCCGGAAGCCGTACCGCTTCCCGGCATACACCGAACGGCCGGAGATATTGTCTGGAAAACGAGCGGAAAGCTGTGGGAAATCGAGCGCAGCGGCAAACGGGCGTTTGCCGGGTATAAGCGATTGCCCTCAGGCGTGATGATCGGACCGGACGAGCGGCTGCCGGGCATCGATTTCGACGAATTGGATCACTGCGATATTGCCGAAATCATATCGTAAATCAATTAACTGGGCAGTGTCACTTGATATGCCAGGCAAGAAACCTCTATACCAAAGTATTGTCGATCATTTTATACAGCAATTGAACCCCCGTGAGGGGGTTTTTACGATTGTGCGTGTCGTTTCAGCTGTATCTTATACGTGTTTCCGATTGTAAAATGAAGGTGCTGAACGTGAACGACAGGGCAGATCTCCTTGGGAAGGAGCAAACTCATGAAGTCGAAATATGATAAGCACGATGCAATCAAGCTTGAAGGCCCGAGGAACAAAACGGCCTGTTATTGGCCTGAGGAGATACGTTTTGAACTCCCTTTTCCAGTTTATTATGATAGATTTTTGTATATAAGCAAATTTTGGTATGAAAAGTGGTATACCCCGACTCAATTTCACGATCATTTCGAGTTATGTTATGTCTGTGAGGGGGAAGGCTGGTTCATCCTCGAAGGTATGATGTTTCCTGTAAAAAAAGGAGACATATTTGTTACCAAGCCTGGCGAGATACATTGCGGAGGCGCTGTGGTCAATGCGAAATTTCTTGTTTATGCGGTTGGTTTTCGGTTCGAACAGGCGGAGTTGGAAAAAGAATATTATAAGCTGAATATACAACGGATTTCCAACGATTCGGATGAAGTTATAAGACCGTTTCTGGATAACATTATGAATGAAATAGAAGAGGACTCCGCGTATGCACACCTTATGGTTCGATCTTATATGAGTGCGATGCTGACGGTCATTTTTCGAATTTATGAAAGACAGCATGGATTAACGAAAGAGAAGACGAAGTCGTTGACACCGGAGATGATGCACGTTCTAAATTTAGTTCATATGGACATGAATTTTATGGGGAAGATTGATGAGATCGCAAAGAGGGTGAACATGAGCAGGTCGAATCTCGACAGAGAGTTTAAAAGTCAAATGGGAGTTGCACTTGGAGAGTATGTCCGGGGTGTGTGGGTGGAAAGAGCAAAACAGTTGCTAAGACAGTCCAGCGAATCCATTACATCGATCGCTGAAAAGTTGCATTTTGACTCCGTCCAAGCTTTTTCTATGTTTTTTAAACGCCAACTTGGATTGTCGCCACAAGCGTTTAAGCGGCGAATCAATGTTGATGAAATGCAAGTCTCAGACAAGTTGTAATCCTGATGAAAAACGTGAAATACTGTATGAAATTCAGTAAAGCTCCTTTACATTCTTGACCTTATAATTGAGGTGAAATTCATATCTCATGTGGTAAAGGAGTTTGATCCAGTGATGGCTTATTTTAGCTCTGAAGAAGCATTAAAAAAATTGAAGTTGTTTTTTTCTTTGGAATTCGATTTGATCCGTCATACGATTGGCTATTGTCCTCGCATCCCTCGATATCTCGACAAATGTCAATTCGTTCGACATGTCTATGAGGATTTAAAGCGAAGCCGCATGCTCCGAGAAAGAATTCAGGATTTCGGACTCGCACAACCAGAGAAGCAATTAAACGAAGCATGGACGAATCTGGTTCGCCATCTGATGAGCGCGGCGGATGCCGACTTTTTTATCGCGGCGTTTTATCGTGTTGTGAAGGTCGAGCAAGTTGCGGCTTACAGAACCTATATTCAGAATACGCTTCGCTTGAATGACGCTCCGTCGGTGGAAGTTTTCGAAGATCATCTCCCGGCGATGGAGAGGCAGATTGCTTGGGGAAAACAGTTCGTGGAAGCGGGAAGCATTTCGGCTGACAAAGAACGCGAAGTGATCAAGTTCGAAATTGAAATTCGCGATCATATTGCAAGGTTGGGGAATTTGTATGGAGGCAGCTCACAGGAAAACGTCAACATAGAAACGGAATACCCGGATTATGAGGTGCCTGCCGAGATGGAACTGGAGCCCAGGTTTGTATGGAGAAGCGCTGAACGTATTTTTGATGCCGTAAATGAAAACGAGGAGCATCCGACCCACCACTCGTATACTCACTTTACGGAATTGCCCATTATCGATTTAGTAACAAACATCGTTTATGACGGCAGACATATGCCGTTTGAGTATATTGCAGATTTTATCCGCCAAACCTGGGATGAAGCGCGTCATTCGCAAATGGGGTTTTCGCGTCTACGTTCTATGGGGGTAGACCCTTATCAAGTTCCGATTCCTGTCGGACACTACAAAGCATATACCTCTGTACCGCTGCTGGAAAGAATTGCAGCTCTGACGCAGGTTGGGGAGGCTTGTTCATTCGTACCCAAAAAACAATGGACGAAAATGGCTGTTGAACACAACGATTTGCTTACAGCACTCGAACATGACTACGATGTAGTGGACGAAAAAAATCATGTTAAATTCGGAACGAAATGGATGAAAGAACTGATCGCGAAAAATAAAGAAACCCGTGACTTTAAGCAGATTGTTCAAGATGCTGAATGGAAGGTCAGAACGGGAGTAAACGAACTAAAGAAGGAGAAAGGAGAGAAATGGCAAGCTGATCTTGGACCACGCTTTGAAGGTTGCCAAGTCAGCAATTCTCCGTTAAATCTCGCACCGAATATTATTATTGCATAAACTTGCACAGAGGAGTCCCGAATAGCATTGGTGCAGAGCCGTTGGAGAACGTACTGTTCTCCGACGGTTCTTTCAATTTGCAATCATATCATTTAAGTATATAATGATCTTAATATATTAGGGTGGTGTTTCCTGACATGTCAGATAAGAAACCTTTATACCAAAGTATTGTCGATCATTTTATACAGCAAATTGAGGGAAGGCAATTGGTTCCGGGCAGCAAACTGCCATCCGAAAAAGAACTGATGGATTTCTTTGGCGTGAGCAGAATAACGGTGATCAAGGCTCTGGATGAATTGTCTCATTCCAGCCATATTTATCGGGTGAAGGGAAAGGGAAGCTTCGTCTCCGAAAACAGCAAGAACGATGTTCGAATCGACGGCTCTTCGGCAAATGGCGCGCTTGAAGACGCTTCGATGAAGATTTTCTCGGTCGTGCTTCCTTATAGCGAGCAAATCGGATATGAAATATTGCGTGGCGCGGAAAAAGAATTTGAAAAAATCGGCGGCTATGTTACGACTCACAACTCCGAGTACAAGCCTGATCGTGAACGGGAAATCATTCAAAAATTAAGGGCGGACAAGGTTAGAGGCATCATTATCTATCCGTGCTCCAGTGAACATAATATTGATTTATTCGGCGATATGCTGATTGATGGATTTCCTTTTGTCATGATCGACCGCGATATCAAGGAACTCCACACCCCCCACGTTTATTCTAATAACTTTCAGGGGAGCTATGATATTGTCTCTTATTTGATCGGCTTGGGGCATCGCCATATTGCTTTTGTCTGTTCGAGATTACGAGAGGTTACTTCGATTTTCATGCGATACAGAGGGTATTGCATGGCCCAAATCGATGCCGGCATTACGCTCCAACCCGAATTGCTGATCAGCGACTTGATTTCCTCGGACGATCCAGCCGAAAATAATCCATCGGAAAACCCGGAACCGCACTTTTTGGCGGCATCGCGGGTAATAGAGCGTTTAATGTCGCTGGAGCAACCGCCTACCGCTATTGTGGCCGATAACGATTACTCGGCTATGTTTCTCATGAAAGCAGCGATGAAAATGGGCATCAGCATTCCGTCCCAGTTATCGATTACCGGCTTCGACAACCTTCCCTTTAGCAATCATATGGATGTTCCTTTAACGACAGTGGAACAATCCTTCACCAAGATGGGCGAGATGGCCGCACGGATGTTGATTGAGCGGGAGGGGGGCCTTCAGACCGAATCCAATGAAGTGATCCTAAAAACAAGTATCGTCATTCGAGAATCAACCGCAGCACCAAGGTCCGAAAAAATAAATTGGCCCGCTCACAGCGAATAACATAATATATTATGCTTGATCAACTTTATTTTTTTTTTGATTTTTTAAGTGACAGCGCATACATTTTGCCCTATAATGAGTAACTGTAGACGCATGATATGTCATGTAAGATGTAATGAGGCCTTTCCACTCAAACATAATATGTTAAATAAACATCTTGGGGGGAATTATGAAATCAATCGTGCAAAAGTCGAAATATGGAGCATCTCAACGTCGAATTCGAAATATCGAGGCATGGGCCTCGGTAGGACCCGTCATGGTCTACATGTTCATATTTTCTTTATTGCCGGTGATGTTTGTTATCTATCTTAGCTTTACGGAATGGAATGGAATCATTGGCTTACCGCAGTGGGTTGGACTTAAAAATTTCGTGAACTTCTTTTCATCCAGCCAATATTTAAAGGTTTTGTGGCAAACGGTTTATATCGGCGGCATCGGGCTGATTCTTGGGATGACGCTCCCATTCCTGCTGGCGCTGCTGTTAAACCTGAAAATTCGGGGACAAAGCGCGTATCGGACGGTTTGGTATATTCCCGTAGTGACTTCATTTGCCGTCATGTCGCAAATTGTCATCGTTTTCCTTAATCCGATGGATGGTTCACTAAACCATTTTCTGTTGAGTATCGGTTTGCAGCGGGTCGATTGGCAACTTAGCACGTTCTGGATGGTCTTTTGGATTACGATTTTCAGCCAATGGAAAGGAATGGGAGGCGGTGCGCTGCTGTTCCTGGCGGGGCTTCAATCCGTCGATCCGTCCGTGTACGAAGCAGCCAAGATAGACGGAGCGGGGAGATGGCGGCGCATGGTGTCGATCACCGTACCGCTGATGAAGCCAATGTGGGCATTCGTATTTGTAATGGGGATCAACGGAATGTTTCAGGTTTTCGAGCCCATTTATTTTATTACGCAAGGCGGACCGAAAGGTACGACGACTGTTATCGTTTACCAACTGTGGAAGGACGCCTTCGTGAACTTTCAGATGGGAATGGCGAGCGTTGGCTCCGTCGTTATTTTATTGATTGTAATGGCGTGTACAATGGTCAGCTTGA
This sequence comes from Cohnella baijiui, assembly GCF_020731285.1. Taxonomy (GTDB): domain Bacteria; phylum Bacillota; class Bacilli; order Paenibacillales; family Paenibacillaceae; genus Cohnella. The sequence continues at coordinate 31,681 of NZ_JAJFOW010000002.1, read as the reverse complement.
AGTTATCCAAATCGATTTATTAGGTGGTGATCGTATGCACTCGAGCGCTTTGATCAGGGGAACCGCGCATGTGATCTTATTTGCAGGCGGGCTTATGATGCTGTATCCGCTGCTGTATGCTTTTTTTGGCGCCATGATGGATCCCTTCGAGTATTTAAGATCCTCAAGCTTGATACCCATTCCATCTCACTTGAATTTTTACAAATTTGCAGAGATGGTAACCTATAAAGATTTCCCCTATTGGATTCGCAATACGTTGTTCAGGATTACCTGGTATCTGATCTTCATGGTCGTGACATCGGTCGTGCTCGGCTATTTTTTCGCCAAAGGAACGTTTGTCGGCAGAAAAGCGTGTTTCTACTTCATCTTGTCCACGATGATGATTCCATCCATTACAGCCATGATCCCTTCCTATGTGATGTATGCAAGATGGCCTTGGACTGGCGGTAATGATGTTTTTTTCGGTGGGCACGGCCTGTTGAATTCATGGGGGGTTTTGCTCCTGCCCGGTCTCGTTTCCGTCATGTCGTTGTTCCTGACCAAGCAAATGTATGACACGCTTCCCGGCGAATATGAAGAATCGGCTCGTATGGACGGAGCAAGCACGTACCGCATCATTTTTCAAATCTACGCGCCTATGTTGAAGCCGGTACTTGCTGTGATTCTGATTACCGATTTCAATGGCATATGGAACGATTTCATGACGAATTTGATCTATACCGACAATCCAGGCCGCAATTTAACGACGATTTCTTACGGCATGACGAAATTACCGAAACTGCTGAGCAATATTAAACTGCAAGATCATTTCGTAAGCGATTACCCGGGGATATTTGCTGCTGCATTTATGATCGTATTACCGACAATCGCGGTCTATCTGTTGGTTCAGCGCCATATTGTCCAAGGGCTGGCGATGTCGGGGCTGAAAGGATAGGGATAGATACTACCGATTGGGGAGGTGAGGCCAGAAGAGGGAAGGTTGGAAGCGGCATCATGGACAGTATATGAAAGGCATGAGGGGATCATTACAGCTTGTATAATAGGGAGGTTTCATTTGAGATGAAGAGATTAAAAAAAACGATGATTGTTTTTATGCTAGCCGGGTTGTTGTTGACTGCGTGCAATAATTCGTCCCCATCCTCTAATGAATCAGGTGCGCCGAGTGCTTCATCCGGCGCGACTGACAAAACTGCCGAAGGCGGGAAAGAACAGAAGGATGTTACGCTTGTCGTATGGGTCGGCGGCATGAACTCGAGTGAAGAGATTGAGGCGGATAAAGAAAAGAAAGAAAAGGAAGGCAAAAAGATAGAAGGTCAAGTGGCGGCTACATATAATTTGATCGCCGCGTTTGAGAAAGAACATCCCGGCGTGAAGCTGAAATTCGAAAATCATGGATGGGGCGAAGAATTGACCCAGAACGTTCAGAGGGCGGTTCTGGGCGGCACGGCTCCCGATGTTGTCGCGGGAGAGTCACAGGTGTCTGAGTTTACAAAACTAGGCGCATATAAAGCCCTTAACATTGACGATATGAAGGATGACATTATTTCGGGTACGATCAAAGCGGCAACTAAGGATGGCAAAGTGTATGGCTTGCCTTTGAAGTCGGGAACATTCGCGCTTCAGTACAATCGGGATGTGCTGAGAAAAGCGGGCTACGACCCGGATAAGGATATTCCGACGACTTGGGATGAATTGCTGAAGATGTCCGAAGAGATCACCAAGAAGGGCAATGGAGAATACTACGGCTTTATGATTGAACCCTCGCCGGGAACGGGAAGCATGTTCCGCTTTCATCCTTGGCTCCAGCAATTGGGCGGCGATTTCGGGACGTCCGAAGGAGATGTGTTATTGAATACGCCGGAAGCGTTGAAGGTATACGAGTTTCAACGCAATCTGTCGCTGACATCACCGCCAGGAGCTGCAGCGATGACCGATGAGGGGCAAATCCTATCGGCATTGCATAGCGGAAAAGTAGCGTTCCAAATCGACGGTCCGTGGCAAATCGATTGGGCCAAGGGCGATAAGTGCGATTGCGGCTACGCCAGAATGCCTGTACCGGAGGCTGGGAAAACCGGGAATTCGATTATCGGCAACCCGATCTACTCGGTGCTTCGGGATAGCAAGAATCCCGATCTAGCGGAAGCATTCGTCAAATTTATTGCGTCTCCGGAAGGTCAAGCGATCCAAATGAGGGAAATGGCCATTTTGCCGGTTAACAAAAAAGCGATAGACCTGGTGCCGGATTATTTTACGCGGTATCCCGAGATGAAGGCGTTCTACGACGAACTCGAGCAATCCGTCAACTTGTCGCCGCTTCCGGAGTTCAAGAAAAATTCTTCCCAGATCATCGACATCTGGACGATATTGAAGACACTTGTGTTCGACCCGAAACAGGATATCAAGAAAGTATCGGATCAGGCTCAGAAAAATGCTGAGGATCAATTGAAATAAGGAAAGGCATTCGGTGTGAGAAAAAGGGGGGGATGTTAACGTACGAACAATATCCCCCAATAAGGGGATCAGGGGATCAAGTGCCAGTTTGAAATGTGTTCTATGGTTATTAAAACAAGGAGGCTAATCTGATGAGAAGAAAGCTGCTCCGGTTTTTGATAGCTTTGATCTTGATCTTGGCGTTGATAGCCCCCGCCATGGACTCCGCGTCGGAAGCGGAGGCAGCAAGTCTCGGATCGACGATTTATGTGTTTGATCTCGATCAATACCGCGATACGGCGGACCGTACCGATTGGTACGACATGGAGTTGTTTGTCAGTACATTGCAAGGCATCGTCAACCAACAAGGCCCGAGGCTGTATATTCGCAACCATAAGTTTGGCGCTCCTTTCGGAGATGTGGCCACCTCTGAGTACAACAACATCAATTCTTATTGGTTGGACAAGTTTACACAACGGGGGCAATGGTTGAGTGAAGCGACGGTAACGACACTATCAACGATTGAGGATCTTGTCTCCACCTTCAACAGCAGCATTAACGGCCTGATCCTCTGGGATCCGAAAGTGGATGCAACCGTTAACGTGGCCACGACGATGGCCGGTTACGAAGGTGCTCCCATTGTAATGGCCGGCGGCAATTTGTATAACCGGCTGACAAGCGAGCCGAACAATTTGGCTGTGAAAACAGGCTGCTCCTGCAACCTGACGACAGCCAACGGAGGAGGGCCTTTCTCAGGTGCCAACGCGAAGACGGACGCTTATACATGGGCGAAAACCAATTATTTAGATACGGGCAAAGTGAATGCCGGCCTGATTGGCTTTATTGAGGATGGGTTTGTACGTCAACCGGGATCGATCAATCCGCAAAGTTTCGCCGTAGAGCGCGACTACCTTGTAAAAAATAAAGGGTTTGCTTTCGATCTGTCGCCCTGGGGCATCCAATCGGTCGACGGCAATGAGAAACCGGGCGACGCGCCTAACGAAGGAACAGGTACGACGAATACGACGATCTCAAGAGACAGGGAGGTGCTGTTATCGATTCTGCAATCCTCCTATTCGATCTGGGGTCAATATTGGCCGATCGAAATGACCGGCTTCATTCCCTGGTGGGATAAATATTCTTCTGTCGGCAACAGGGGTTCGCACGATCCGGTGTCCGGTGAATGGAAGAGCGTCGAGGAATTTTCTAAATACAACGTCCACATTTCCAGCGCGATCGACACACTTGGTTATGGGAACGCTTCTTTCCATTCCTGGGCGCCGATCGGCACCGGTTTGAAAAATATGCCGCAATCGCCTGCCAGACCCGTGCTAGGAACGAATAAAACCTATGTGCTGTTTTACATGGGTGATCATGATGGTGGGATGCTCCATCAATCGTTACCTTATATATGGGAAGATAAGGGAAGGGGCAAATATCCGTTAGCGTGGGGCGTCGTGCCGAACATGATCCGCGACTATCCGGACATCGCCCAGTACATGTACGATACGGCAACGCCTAACGATTATTTCTATGCCGGCTCTTCCGGAGCGGGTTACGCGAATCCCGGCATCCTTCCGAGTCTGGACAATTGGACAACCTGGAGCGAACTGCTCTATAAACGAACCGGCATGACGATGTCAGGCTTTATCAATAACGGAAACGGAGGTGCGCCAAGCAATACCGTTGAGCAATCCTATTCCCAATATAGCGCGGATGGCATCACAGTTTATACAGCGACCGGCACCCCTGCTGTCCGTAATGGCAATATGGCGGTTATTACGAACAACTTGGGTGTGGACAGATACGACTTGAATTCGGCGGCAACGACCATTTACAACGCAACTTCAGCATTAACGAATCCGGGTGGACAGAATAACTTTCTTACGATCCGCTCAGCGTTTGCTAGTCCTTCTTTCATCAATGACTTATATGAAAAAATGCGGGCGGATCATCCGTCCTGGAATTATGAAGTGGTCGATCCTTTTAGCTTCTATAGCTTGATCAGGCAGGCCACTACATCCAATGCTAATGATGGTATCGTCCTGTCTGTCGATATGCCCGATCAAATGGTCGCCGGCAATGACTACGATGTCAGTGTAACACTTCGAAATGTTGGAAGTACAACCTGGACGATGGGCTCTAACGACCGGTTCGGCGCCGGTACGAGCAACCATTTCATCTGGAAAAACTTGAACGGCGGATATTCCACCGGCGCAACAAATCAAAGAATATTTCTTTCCTCGGGAGAAAGCATCGCACCGCAAGGCACGAAGAAGTTTACGTTTACGATAACGGCTCCGGCGACACCAGGTGCGTATACGTTCAGTGGACAGATGGTGCGCGACGGGGTTGCTTGGATGGGAACTCCATATACAAGATCTATTCCGGTCGTGGCGGCGTCAGGAGATCGAGCGATCGTCACTTCCGTCTCCGTGCCAACCGAATTGGCCGAGGGTGCAACAGGGACGGTTAGCGTAACCGTGAAAAATGTCGGCAGCACTACCTGGTCGGTAGCAAGCAATTACCGTCTGGGCTCTGTTCCGGCTTACGATTTAGACTTTAAAAAATCGATTGTAAACAGCATCATATGGACCGGACCTTCCGGTTGGGGATTCAGCAATTCCGAAACGAATCAACGGGCGTATTTGGCCGCTGGGGAATCCATTGCACCCGGCTCCAGCAAGACGTTCGCCTTCAGCGTGCAAGCGCCGGCCAAACGAGGGAAATATGTGTTTTCCGGTCGCATGGTAAAGGATGGGACGGCCTGGTTCGGTCCGACGTTTGAGAGAGAGATTACGGTCGTACCTTCCGTTCGCGCCGGATTGGATGCAGCGATGGTGAACAGTGCCGCTGTTCCCGTTTATATGCCGGCCGGCTCGAGTAGAAGGGTGACGATTTCTCTCAAAAACGTTGGAACGGAAACGTGGACTCGCACGGGAAATTATCGACTTGGTGCGACAGCGGCAAACGAATTTATGTTCAGCAATTTCAAGGACGGCGGCAGCAGTGCTTCGGCCACGAATCAAAGAGTTTATTTGAAGGCACAGGATTCCATTGCACCTGAAAGCGTAAAATCCTTCACTTTCGATATTACGGCTCCGGCTTCGGCAGGGATGCACACGTTCTCGGTCGATATGATTCATGAGGGGACGGGTTGGGCGAATCAAGCCGAATCTTTTAACGTGAACGTAACGAATGCCACGAATGATGCGGCATTCACAAACGATAACATTCCGTTGCAAATGGCGGCGGGTTCCCAGCATTCCGTGGAAGTCGAACTGGTGAATAAGGGCTCGGGGAAATGGACTTCCTCGGCGAATTACCGTTTAGGTACGCCGACGGGCAACGATTTTACCATCGTGAAATTTAATGATGGCGGGTACAGCTCCGGTGCTGCGAATCAGCGCGTGTTTTTGAACAACAATGATTCTGTTCGTCAAGGCGATAAAAAAATGTTCAGATTTGATCTCCAGGCTCCAACTGCGCCGGGAACCTATAATCTTGTGCTGCAAATGGTACAAGATGGAGTAACCTGGTTCGGCGATACAAAAACAATTTCGATTCAAGTCGTAAGCCCGAAAGTATACAGGGTTAATGCAGGAGGCAGCGGATTCACCGATGCCGGCGGGCGAGCATGGGCGGCGGATCAGGCATATTCATCCGTGCAAGGTTACGGATATACCGGAACGATTGCGGCAGGCTCTACGGCAAACACAGTTACGGTTGTCGATCGTGACAATGACGATTTCCCTACGACACTGTTTCAAAGCGAAAGACATGGCAGATCGTTCGGTTACCAGTTTGACGTGCCGAACGGCACGTACCGGGTTCGACTTGCGTTCGCAGAGCTTGCCAAGACGCAATCCTATCAACGCCAGTTTTCTCTGCAGGCCGAAGGGAACGACATCTTATCCGGTTACGACATCTATAAGATGGTATACGACCGCATCGCCGGCGGACAATATCGGGGTCAGCGCTTTGAGTTTACGGTCGATGTGGCGGACGGGCAGTTAAATCTGGACTTTAACGGGCAAACAGGCGACGCGCAGGTGAACGGTATTGAGGTCGAACGTCTCTACTAACAAAGATACACATTATTCCCCATTCCCCTTGATTTGTGGTATTTCGGCAATGCAAAAAAATAATAGAAAGAGGCGATGAAGATGAACTTAACTCAAGCGCAAATCGATTTTTTTGAAACATTCGGATTTATCAAGCTGCCTCAGCTTATGTCCGACAGCGTCGATTGGATCACAGACGAATTCACCCAAACCTTCAATGGATATTCGCTGGTGAATCCGCACGACGGTACAAAACGCTCTTGTATTTTTCCCTTTATCGATCAACGCGAAAAAATGAATACGCTGCTGGACGACCCGAGAATCGAGGGGATCGGAGCTTCGCTGCTCGGCGATGACTTCAACTACATGGGTAGCGATGGCAACTATTATACAGGCGAGACCAGCTGGCATCGCGATGGGATCCACCGCAAATACAAACATCTCAAAATCGCGATTTATCTCGATTCGTTGGACGGGAACTCGGGCGCGCTTCGCGTCATTCCGGGAAGTCACCGATTGGACGACCGTTTCGGTCAAGATTTGGATCAAAAAACGCAACGATCCCAAGAAAACTGGGGCGTCCCGGGAGATCAGGTACCGGCTGTCGCGATCGAGGTGACACCCGGCGACGTTCTGGTGTTCGACCACAATATTTTCCATTCCTCGTTCAAGGGCGGACCGAACCGAAGGATGTTTACCATCAATTTATGTGAACGTTACAAAGAGGAGGATTTGCAGGAGCTGCGCGATTATCTTGCAGGGCATGCGCGTTTCTGGATCGATCGCAATTATTCCGAAACGATGATGAGAACGGCGTCTCCAAGCCGTATGAAGCATTTGGAGCAGGTCATGGCCAATGACGGCCATTTGGCAGCGCTGTCTGCACAATTACGGAAGACGATGTCGGAACCTTCTCGAAGTTGAACCATTGGAAGAAAGATAAGAGCAAATTGATAGGAGCGAGTATTGATTTGGAGAATAAGACGGTTCATATTATTTCTCATTCCCATTGGGATCGCGAGTGGTACATGCCATTCGAAAAGTTTCGCATGAGGCTGGTTCAGCTGATGGACCGGGTGTTGGAGCTGCTGGAAACCGAGGGCAACGGGTTCGAGTTTTTCCATATGGATGGACACGTGATCCCGATTGACGATTATTTGGAAATTCGGCCCGATCAGGAATCCAGGATCCGTAAGCTGGTGGAAGCCGGCAAATTGTTCGTCGGTCCGTGGTATGTGTTGCAAGATGCCTTTCTGACGAGCGGCGAGGCGCAAGTACGCAACTTGCAAATCGGCTTGCAGCGGGCTGAACAGCTCGGAGGGTCTGCGAAAATCGGGTACTACCCGGATACGTTCGGCAATATCTCGCAAACCGCGCAGCTGCTGCGCGGGTTTGCGATCGACGCGGCTGTATTCGGTCGGGGGATCAACGCCATCGCGGAAAACAATACGGTCGATGCCGATTCGATCGACCGCTATCCGTCCGAATTATGGTGGGAATCGCCGGACGGCTCCAAAGTTTTATCCGTGTTTCTAGCGAACTGGTATCATAACGGAATGGAATTGCCGACGGACCCCGATGCGGCAAGGGAACGGGCCAAAGTGGTGCTGGAGAACGTCGAGCGGGCGGCAACGACGCAACACCTATTATTGATGAATGGCTGTGATCACCAGCCGGTACAGGCGGATATCGGCCAAGCCATCGACATCCTCAATCGCATTCTGCCCGACTATACGTTTGTTCACAGCCATTTTCCGAATTATTTCGCCTCGCTTCGGAATGATCCGGCGAATTGGCCGACGGTATCAGGCGAGTTGATTGGCGAATATACGACGGGTTTAGGAACGCTCGTCAATACCGCGTCCGCGAGGATGCATCTGAAGCAATGGAACGTACGACTTCAGACGGAATTGGAACGGTGGGTGGAACCGTTTACGGCCATCGCTCATTTACTCGGCGATCCCTATCCTGAAGCTTTTGTCCGTCACGTATGGAAGCTGCTGCTGCAAAATCATCCGCACGATTCCATCTGCGGATGCAGCATTGATGAAGTGCATGAGGAAATGGTGGGCCGTTACCGTAAGGCCTGGCAAATCGCCGAAACGCTAAGCAGTAAAGCTTTGGAGTCGATTGCAACGGCTGTCGACACCGCGTCGCTGCTTGCTTCTGCCGAATCGGAAGGCGTGGAAGGCCATGCGGTTCCGGTTGTCGTGTTTAATCCGCTCGGTTGGGAACGAAGCGAATGGGTCACGGCGGAGGTGGATGCCGAGGAGGAAATTCAAACCGACCGTTGGGTGCTGCTCGATTGCAAGGGAGAACCCGTTCCGTATGACTGCGAGGATCGCGGCTGGGTGCACGGTTTTACGCTGCCCGACGACAAGTTCCGCGTTACATGGAAAAAACGGCGCTACATCCTGCGCTTCTTCGCCAGGAACGTTCCCGCGGTAGGCCATCAGTCGTTTCTCTGGATGGAAAAGGCGGCTATGCCGGCTCCCGAATTCCCGCAACGAAAGCTGCCAATCTGCACGGTCTCCGACAGTTCGGCTTTGCTGGAAAATGCGTATTTACGCGTCGAAGTAGAAGGAGACGGCCGAGTTCGGCTAACGGACAAAGAGACAGGCAGGGTGTTCAAGGATTTTCTCATCCTCGAGGATACGGGAGACATTGGAGACGAATATATGTATACCGCCGCACAAGGAGCGGAGCCGATCACAACGGCCGGTCGCCCGGCGCGACTGGAAAATGTATCGACCGACTTTGCCGCATCCGTTCGCCTGGAGCATATCCTCGAGCTTCCAGTGGCGCGCGAAGCGTCGACGCGGTCAAGTCAGAAGAAAAAGCAAAAAATCGAAATCCTATTGAGCCTGGGAACGGAATCGCGCAGCGTTGACGTGGAGGTTAGCCTTGATAATCAAATTAAGGACCACAGGCTGCGGGTGTTGTTCCCGAGCGATCTCCGTACGGACAGCGTCTATGCGGACGCGCCGTTCGACGTGGTGAAGCGGAATATCGAACCGTGGAGCGGATGGACGAACCCGGCGCGCAACGAAAGGATGCAATCCTTCTTCGATTTGAGCGACGGATCGGGCGGTCTCGCGATTGCCGCGGTAGGTTTGCCGGAATACGAAGTGCTGCGTGACGGCCGAAACACGATGGCCCTGACGCTGTTGCGCTGCGTCGGCGAACTGGGCGATTGGAATTACTTCCCGACTCCCGGCGCGCAATGCATCGGGCCTTACTCCGCCCGTTTCGCCATTGTGCCTCACCGGGGAGACTATCGTTTCGCGGTGCGCGAAGCTTATCAGTTCAATGTACCTATACGCGCGATCACGACTTCCATTCATGGGGGAAGCCTGGCGACCGAGCTGTCGTGGGCGGCCATCGAAGGCGATCCATCCGTTCAACTCACCGCGCTGAAAATGGCCGATTCCGGCCAGGGATTGACGCTTCGGCTCGTGAACTTGGGCATGGAGGAGCAGGTTGTTCGCATGAGCGGAGAACTCTTCAAACGAAGCCGCACAATGTTCGAGACAAGCCTAAACGAACAAATCATCGGACCTATGGAGCGGGAAGAAGCGGCGGTTTGCCTGACGCTGACTGCCAAAAAAATCGCCACCCTGGTGACGGAGCAATAGTTAAATGATGTCGGATTCGACACTTTTGGCTGGACGGAGGAATAAAGTGAGCGACAAGCGTGAGAGCATCAAGAAAATTTTTGTCGTTTCTCATACCCACTGGGACCGTGAATGGTACCAGAGCTTTCAGGGATACCGCACCGACCGGCCGATCGGCAAGGTGACGTACGAGACGAACCAGCGCCGCGAAGCCTCCTTGCCGCTGAAGCACTCATTCATAACGGTCGGAACGGCGGACCTGATCATGAGCGCTGTCAAAGAGCCGGCAGATCGAGCGGAAGGCAGCATCCTGTGCCTGTTCAACGCTACAGACCTTCCTGTGCAGGACGTTCTCACATTTGATCGCCCTGTCACTTCCGCCGTCATTGTCAACCTCGACGAGCAGCCTGTGGGACCGGCGCTCGCATCGGGACGGACGGTAACGGTGAATGCCGGTCCGCGGCAAATCGTCACGCTCGAAATCCGCTTTTCATCTGGCTCTACAGAGTAAACGGGATACGCTGAAGGATATCTATCTGCAACTTACTTGAGCTGTAGATAGATATCATTCTTTAGCCGGAAAATCCCGGATTATCAAGTATCCGCATACAAGGAGAGAACGACATGCATCCGCTCGTGCCCAAATTACAGCAACTGAACAAACATAAAGCTTCCGGTTATTGGCCGGAAAGGATTCTGACCCAGCTCGAATATGGTTACCGCTTGTCCAAAGTTAACGAAGGGCGCTTCAATTCACTGCTGGAAGAGGCCGTCGATTATTTGACCGACCGGGCTTCCGAAGAGGGCGTCATTACGCGAAGCGCCGCCGTTCAGGCGGAAGCCATGATTTCCAGTCTCTCGCCGGAGGCCAAGAAGTTTAGGATGCTGTGCGTAGGCCATGCCCACATCGATATGAACTGGATGTGGGGATGGGATGAGACCGTTCAAATTACGCTTGATACGTTCCGGACGGTGCTGGAGTTACTGAAAGAATATCCGGATTTCAAGTTCTCTCAGTCACAGGCGGCGATTTACCGCATTGTCGAGGAGTACGCCCCGGAAATGCTGCAGGAGATCAAAGAAAGAGTCAAGGAAGGGCGATGGGAGGTTACGGCGTCTCACTGGGTGGAAGCCGACAAAAACATGCCGAACGGCGAAAGCTTGTCGCGCCATCTGCTCTATACGCGCCGTTATCTTTCCGAGCTGCTGGATATCGCACCGGAATCGCTGAATATCGATTTCGAGCCGGATACGTTCGGACATAGCGCGAACGTTCCGGAAATATTGGCGGGTGGCGGAGTCCGGTACTATTACCATTGCCGAGGCTATGAAGGCCACCATATCTATCGATGGGTTGCGCCTTCGGGCAAGTCCGTGATCGCGTACCGCGAGCCGACCTGGTACAACAACTATATCGAGTATGGGTCGGGGCTGTACGTGCCCGAGTTCTGCGCGAAACACAACATGACGACCATGCTCAGGGTGTATGGAGTCGGAGATCACGGCGGCGGTCCGACGCGGCGCGATATCGAGCGTCTTATTGATCTAGCAACATGGCCGGTCTATCCGACCGTCGAATTCGGCACGTATGCGCAATTTTTTGCCCTTGTCGAACAAATCGCCGATGAGCTTCCGGTTGTAGATAATGAGCTGAACTTCGTGTTCAGCGGCTGCTACACCTCGCAAAGCCGAATCAAGCTGGCCAACCGGACAGCCGAGGCGGCGCTTTACGAAGCCGAAGCGCTCGGAGCGATTGCCCATCTTCAAACCGGTGCGGCTTATCCGATCAATCGATTCGAGGAAGCTTGGCGGAACGTGCTGTTTAGTCAATTTCACGACATTTTGCCGGGTTCCGGCGTGATCGAGACGCGAGAGCATGCGCTGGGACAGTTCCAAAACACGATGGCGACGGCCAATTCATCGCGTCATCGGGCGCTTCAGGCGATATCTGCCTCAATCGACACGTCAAGGTACATCAGCGACGAGTCGATTGCCGATTCGATTTCGGATGGCGCCGGCGTCGGCTACGGCAGCAAGGATTTCAAGGTCACGCAAGTTGGCCGAGGCAGCGGCGACATGCGTATTTTCCATGTTTTCAACACGACGTCGACTGAACGGGAAGAGGTTGTCGAATTCGTGCTGTGGGACTGGAACGGCAATCTCTCGCAAGTTGTATTCGAAGATGATAAAGGCTGCGCGACAGACCATCAGATTATCGATCAAGGGTTCCATACATACTGGGCCCACCATTTCATGCGTGCGCTCGTCAAGGTGCGAGTCCCAGCCTTCGGTTACAGCACCTATGTAATGAAAACGAAAGTACAGGAAGAACCGCTTCACTTCCAAATCGAGCCCCGAGTGGAGAAGGTGGACGAGTTCATCCTTGAAAATGAGCGGATTCGGGTGTCGTTCCATCCTGTTAACGCTTCGATTCGTTCGTTCATTGACAAAGAGAGCGGAAAGGAATTGATCGACCCTAACCGTCCTTCCGGGATTTTCCGGTTCGTACAGGAAGACTTCAACAAGGGAATGACGTCCTGGATCGTCGGCCGTTATATGGATATTCAATGCGCGCACCAACAGGTTAAGCTCACGAAGCGGTATGACGGTTCCGGCGTGCGCCAGGCGATTCGTTACGAAATGTCGTTCGGCGCATCGAAGCTTGCAGCCGAAGTGTCGCTCGATGCGGGCAGCAGCCAACTGGGCTTCGAAGTCGAATGCGACTGGCAGGAAATCGGCAAGATGGGGCAGGGCATTCCGCAGCTTCATTTCCATCTGCCGTTCGACTACGATTGCGACGAATATGTCTATGATATTCCATTTGGTACCGTGGTCCGTGGGGCGAGGGAGCAGGACGTTCCCGCGAACGGTTGGGCGTTCGGCCGCCGCAAGGAAGGAAGGAGCCGGTCGTTCATGCTGCTGGCCGGCGCCAAGCACGGCTTCCGCGGCATGGACAACTCGCTTAACGTCACGTTGCTTCGCAGCTCGTACGATCCGGATCCGCATCCGGAGCTGGGCATTCATCGCTTCCGGTTCGCCGTCGCGCTGGTCGGCTCCGAATCGAACAGCGAGCTCATTGATTTAGGCCAGAAGTTTCTTCATCCGCTGCATGTCGTAGCGGACAAAGCCCACGAGGGCAGATTGCCTACAACGTACAGCATGGCTGGACCGATATCCGGCGGAGTCGCCGTCTCCGCGGTCAAGCTGGCGGAAGACGGGAGCGGGGATTGGATCGTACGGTTTTATGAGACAGAAGGGAAGAAGACGGAGGCGGGTATGCGGCTTCCCGGTGCTCCGCGGCAAGCGCGGCTCGTTGATATGCACGAAGAAGCGCTTCCGGGTGCGCCTGCCGTCCGCATCGACGGCGATCAGGTGACCGTCTCGATAGCCTCGAACACGATTGCAAACATCAGGCTGACTTTTTAATATTGCAGCTTATTCTAACAAGGAGCGGTGGTTCGCAGCGAAAATTTGTTTGATATGCCTTCAATGACAGGTTTCTGATCTGCTTCTTCCGGCAGAGCAGAAACCTTTTTTGTTATCTATAATATTTAGACTGCTGCCTGCAGTGTCTGAGTTATGTCAAAACAATCGGCAGTTCCTTCAGCGCAAACATCATGGTGCTGTCCATCCGCGCAAGCTTCTCGGCACGGTCCCGGCGGTATTTGGGGAAACGGTCCAGCAGCGTTTCGATCGCGATTTTGGACTCAAGCCGGGCGAGCTGGGAGCCCAGGCAGTAATGAATGCCGCTGCCCAATCCCAGATGCGGGTTTGGGTTGCGGTGGATATTAAACGCCTCCGGACGGTCGAATACCTTCTCGTCATGATTGGCCGACGCCATCCAGATATGGACGAATTGACCTTGCTTCAGCTCTTGCCCGCCAAGGACCGTATCCTGCTTCACGCGGCGGAACATCAGCTGCACCGGGGAGAAATAGCGGAACACTTCCTCCAGCGCGCCCGGAATGAGGCTGCGGTCAGAGAGCAGCTGCGCTCGGACGTCCGGCAGGCTGTCGAAACCGAGCATCGCCGAGGCGATCAGGTTGGTCGTCGTCTCGTTGCCGGCCACAAGGAGCAGGATACAGAAGCCGATGATCTCGAGGTCCGTCAGATGCTCATTGTCGATGCGCGCCTCCACCAGCTTCGTGACCAGATCGTCCTGCGGATGGCGTCTGCGGTCTTCGGCAATTTCGGCGAAATATTCGCTCATTTCGCGCTGGCATTGGTTGAAAGCTTCACCGCTGTTCCCCACCAGCGCATCGGACCAGGCTTTGAATTGTTCGCGGTGATCGAGCGACACGCCGAGCATTTCGGCAATGACGACAATCGGCAGCGGGCTGGCCAAATCAGCGATGGCGTCCATCCTGCCCTTATTCTCCGCTTCGTCCAGAAGCGAGGTCGTGATCGACTGGATTTTGGGAGCCAGCGACTCGACGACGCGCGGCGTGAACGCCTGGGTCACCAGCCGGCGCAGCTGCCGGTGCTTGGGCGGATCCTGCCGCAGAATGCTGTGCTCGAGCGGGTCTTCGGAGTCAGGGAAGGGAGAGGAGGAATAAATGTCGTGATTCGTGAAAACCGCCTTTACATCGTCATAGCCGAAGACCTCCCAAACTTGATCATCGTTGCCGGACAGGACCACGGGGGACTCCCGCCGCATCTTTTTAAACCATTCCAAAGGCAGCAGTCCGTTTTCATTCCATTCCATGAAGCAGCACCTTCGCTTTCTTTTCAGATGATAGAATCTAAATGTCAGGCAAGCCCATTATCGATCATTGCGCAAAAAGTTCCTGCTTAATCAAGCGGCTTAAACAGACCTTCGGCAACCACCGTGAATACGAAGCTTTCCAGATCCTCGCGGCTGTACGCCTCCTGGTGGCTCAAATAATAGTTGCACGTACTTTCCAGAATGCCGATCGTGCTGGCTGCAGCCAGGTTTGCATCGATATCGCGCACGACGTAGTCCTCGCATTGAGCCTCCTTGAAAATACTGGCGATAAAGCTTACATGCTCGCGGCGGAGCTGCTTCAGCTCATCCAGCACATCAGGCTCGATGCCGTTGGACATTTCGTTGAATACGATATGGGCAAAATGGCGGGAATCCAGGAACAAGTCCAGATGATGCCGGATAATGCGCAAAATTTGCTCTTTCATCTTGAGGTCCGAATGTATGACGGTTTTCGTCCGTTCCATGATGTCCTCGAATCCGGCTTTCACCACGGCTTTGAACAGCTGCGACTTTCCCGGGAAGTTGTAGTACAGGGTGCCTTTGGCGACCTGTGCCCGCTGGGCGATCTCATCCATGCTGGCACGGTGGTAACCGCATTCGGAGAAGACGCTGGTGGCGGCGTCGATAATCTTGTCTTTACTCAAGGGGGTGTGTCAGTCCTTTCCTTCTCATTTATCTATTGGATGGAATTAATCTGACTGGTCAGTTCAAAAATAGCATAGCATGCTGGGAATATTTGGTCAACAGTGATGTGCCATACGATGACTTCTCTCTATTTACCAAAATGTAACATTTTAATGATCTTCAGCGTGTTCATAATAGGCTATGTTAAATTACGAGTAGTTGATAATTGCGAACGCTTGTTCTATAATTAGATAGACATCATGGTTTGAAGATGATTAACCATTGGATCTACTTTCTGCAAGGTCTGATTTGCCCCCATTGCAACAGCCATTCGGTTGTGCGATTAACGCACCAGAAGAAACGAATAGCAAACTTTGACGGTCGGCTTTTTCTTGTTGAACAAACTGGAGGATACTTCCATATCAATGTCTAAATGAATCTGTGGATTGTATAATTTTTTACCTTAATGAGGTGTAATATGGAAATCGTGATGTTGCGTGACGTAATCGAAGATGACCTGTCGATTTTTTTTGAACAGCAGTTGGACACGACTGCCAATTTTATGGCCGCCTTTACTGCTAAGGACCCGTCGGATAAGGTCGCTTTTAAGGCACATTGGGAGAAGATTTTAAACAATGAGGCGATTATAAAAAAGACGGTAATTTATAGTGGAAATGTGGCTGGACATGTCTCAAGCTTTGAACAGTTCGGTGAACGGGGAGTCGGCTACTGGATCGGACGTGAATACTGGGGGAAAGGTGTCGCGACTGAAGCACTCTCTCAATTTCTGGATTGTATAACCATTCGCCCCCTTTATGCTCGTGCGGCGAAGGATAACATTGCTTCCATTCGCGTATTAGAAAAGTGTGGTTTTGAGATAAAAGGGGAAGACAAGGGATATTCCAATTCACGAGCTGAGGAAGTTGAAGAATTTATCCTGAAGTTGTCTAAATAGACAGCCATTGTGGACTCAACTAATGAGATGTTAGCTCAATTAACCACCCTCCTCAGAAGGCGGTTAACTTTATACCCAAAATCAACATTAAGGCATTTTCCATCTTCCAAAGGGAACAAAATTATTTAAAGTGATGAATGTCGAAACCAGTGCTTTTATTGCAGTTCAAGATGATGGCATATTCTATAAAACGGAAAAAATGGAAGGGATGAAAACGGCAGCAATTAAGGTTGCTGTCAGACTTAAAAAACAGGGTTCCCGTTTCGGGACCCTGTTTTTCAAATGTGACTTTTCTTTGTTTGTTTAAACTAAGCGTACATTTCCGTAATCATGGCGACCGCTTCTTTAGCGATGATTAATTGATCACAATTCAGAACGTTGTATACATGAAGCGAATCGGCAACGGCGGTTTCTACACCGGGAATGTTACTTGCGCTTTTACAAACAAATGGATTTGTCGAAGGGGTAACGATGAGCGCCTTTTTCTCTGATCCAAGAGCACTAAGCATTGCTACTATAGACTTTGTCCTGTAATTTTCTAACGTGATCTCGTCGACGACAATGAATTCCTTGTTCAGTACTTTGCTGGATAATGCAGATTTTAGAGCAAGCTGCTTCACTTTTTTATTGATTTTGTAGCTGTAGTCGCGAGGTTTAGGAGCAAATACAATACCTCCGCCACGCCAATGCGGCATACGAATCGAACCAGCTCTAGATTTATCGATTTTATTCTGCTTATACGGTTTTCTGCCGCCGCCTCTAACTTCGCCACGCGTTAATGCAGATTGTGTTCCGCTGCGTTGATTGGCCAAATAATTGACTACTGCATCATGCATAACCGATTCATTGGGAATGATTCCGAAAATGGATTCTTCAAGCTCCATTTCACCGACATTCATCCCATCCATATTAAAAATCGTAACATTCAACATGATTCTTTCCTCCAGATCCTAATCTTTCACGAGATCGGCACTCGCATCCACGGTAAAAGCTTCCTTGCACTAGAAAACGCGTTGATGAACATTTTTTGTATATTTACAATCTCATCCATTCTTTTAACCTCCGTTTGCCCTGCTACATGTTAGAAGAACCATGGTTATAAAAGTAGCAGACAGAAATCGCATAAACTATATACCAAACGATTCTGTAATGTTTGGTATAACCTAACTGGGGACAATAAAAAAAGATGGTCCCGTGTGAGAACAGGGATCATCTTTAGACAGCGTAGCGTTATTAATTAGGATTTGTTATAAATGATTTTTCTGATCGCATACACAGAAAGGTAATAAGCATCTGCAATTTCTTGAATCGTATTACCTGACATATATGCTTTTATGATTTCAACGTTTCGCCTATCGATCTCTTCACGAAAACCGGATAATTCTCCCCAATGTTTATGTTGATCCTTTAATGCGGGAACATAGATATATTCACCTTGTACAAAATGTTGCAATTTCTCAACCAAATCTTTAGGGAGAATCTCATTCGCGTTAATATATCTCATGTAGACTCACTCCTTGAATCAAAAATATCTCAAGTAGCAAAGCCAGCATGATTGGTGATGAGGTTATTCCATGCAAATATCACCAAATCTCTGTCTTTGCATGGAATCGAACATGGGTGATTGTAAGATGAGACAACATTCATTCTCCTTTACAGTAATTTCACTGCAATTTACTTGTTGTGCCCGTATAGCTGACCGCATGCTGCATCGATGTCCGTTCCGAATTGCGTTCGCACAGTGACTTTGATTCCCTTGGACTGTAAGATGCCGACAAACTTATGAACCCGATCTTTGTCCGATTGACGATAGCTTTCAGGGGTCACGTCAGTTGAATTATAGGGGATCAAATTGACGTGATACAAATGTTCCCAAGGACCTCTTTGCTTGAGCAAAGCAGCAATGGCTTCCGCATGCTCATTTGAATCGTTTTCGCCTCGAAGCAATATATACGCGATATAAACTTTTCTACCTGTATGACGAATATGCTCATCCAACTTGTTCAACACATCATGCAGCGGAAACCGATTGTTAATGGGCATTAGCGCGCTCCGCTGTTCGTCGAACGGAGAGTGCAGCGAAAAGGTCAGGTTGACCTGTGGAAATTCTTTGGTCAGACGATCGATGCCCGGCAAAATTCCGATGGTGGAAACCGTAATTCTTCGATGTCCCAAACCGAAGATTCGCGGATCTGTTAGAATCTTAAGCGTGTCGAAGAGATTAGGATTGGCAAGCGCCTCTCCCATGCCCATAAACGAAACACTATCCAAAGCTTGACCGTTTAAATGAAAGTACAACAGTTGATCGGTAATTTCATCGGCGGTTAGATTCCGTTTCAGTCCGATTGTGCCTGTAGCACAGAAGCGACAGCCATATCCGCATCCGCACTGACTGGAAATACAATAGGATTTCCAGCCGCGCTCATAGCTTAGTTGGACGGCTTCGATGTGTTCGCCGCCATGAATGGAAAAAAGCACTTTATTCACTTGGCTGGATGTCTTTTGCATGACGGGGGTCAAGTTCAAAACGCGTTCGCCAAGGCTCTTTATTAATTCGTTTCTGATCCCCTTGGGGAGCATGGTCATTCTGTCATATTCGTCCATTCTTTGCTTGAAGATCGCATCCATGATTTGTTGAAACCGATAGGCGGGTTGTTTCAATTCGATCAAGATATGTTGAATCATTTCGTATTTCGAAGTTGATTTCATGTTTTTCTCCTCTTGTGCCGGAGAAAATACCTTAAGCACCAAAAAAAGGTACTTAACATCTACATTAACCAACTACAATAGAAACTCCATAGGTTTGCAGCTTCAGCCGCTACGTGCATCTATCGATAGATGGATAATGCTCCGGCATCCGTTTATTTTGATCGTGAACCGTACCAACGGACAATGAACGGTTCACATGAACATTTACAATTTCAAACATGGATTTCGACCTCCTCATCAAAATGACTCCATAAAAAATAAAGAGCTACAAGAAAGTTATCCTTCTTGTAGCTCAAATAAACAAATGCGAAAATCTAACCCAATGAATCGATTAGAATTTGTTATTTGATTTGAGGGAAGAGAATAAGTAACTTTCTTGCTTAACAAAAAAATAAAACAGTTGTTGTTTTATCATTCGTTAATGAAGCAAGAAATATTACATTATTCATTTCACTCCCCTAGATGAATTACTGGCATTGTAGCACAATCAATATCACATTTCAATTTCTGATTATTTCTGATTATTTCTGATTATGACGATCGGCGTTGGTTGCGCTCCGCCTACCTGCGTCCGCGGAACGTCCTGCGCAAATCCGACACCCACGCGTCCGGGATTTCCCACGGGATGAAGTGGCCTCCCGCTTCATGGGCGGTGACGTTCACGTGGTTGTACCAGGGGGCACGGTCGCTGGCCAGAAAGTGAGGGACGCGCTGTTCGGTCGAAATGCCCGGCGGATTTTCGTACCCGACGAAGGTGATTCCGGTCGGGGCTTCGACGACGGGCCATCGATCGTGCGAGGGCGTCCACGGATAGCGGTTCGCGTTGGCATACATGCGAATCGACGTTTCGATCGTATTGTTCGCCCAGAAAATCGTAGCATGGGTAAGGAGGTCGTCCTTGGAAAACACTTGCTCCAAATTGCCGTCATGATTGCTCCAGCTGGCCCAGCGCTCCAGGATCCAGGCGAGCATGCCGACCGGCGAGTCGCTCAGCCCGTAAGCGAGCGTACCGGGGTCGAGGACGTGCACGGCGAGATGCGTGGCGAAGCGGCGATCGAGCTGCAGGATGGCGGAGCGGATCGGCGCGGGCAGATCGTCCGGGATCGGGCGTCCCGCGGCATAATCCCAGGCGCGCTCCCCGGTGAAAAAGTTCAGCTTGAGGGCGGAGCCGATATGGATGCCGTAGAGCTCGCCGCTGTATTTGTGCCCCAGCTGTCCGGTCACGAGCGCCCCGACGTCGCACCCGGCCGCCGCGTATTTCTCGTAACCGAGAACATCCGTCATCAGCCCGTGCCAAAGGTCGGCGATCTTCCAAAAATTCATGTCCGGGTGGCGGGATAGCGGAGCGGAAAAACCGAAGCCCGGCAGCGAAGGGACGATGACGTCGAAGGCGTCGGCCGGATCGCCCCCGTAGGCGGCCGGGTCCGCCAGCATATCGACGACTTTGGACCAGTGCCAAAATGTCCAAGGCCACCCGTGGGACAGGATGAGCGGAATCGGACGGGGCCCTTTGCCCGGCCGGCGCATGAAGTGGACGGGGACGCCGTTCACTTCGACCTGGTAGTGCTCGTAGGCATTGATCGCCCGTTCGGACTTGCGCCAGTCGAACCCGTGGATCCAATAGTCGACGAGCTTCTCCAGATCGTCCCGCCGAACGCCGTAATACCCGTCCTCATTGCCGGCGTCGATCGGCCACCTGGTAGCTTGGAGCCTGCGCGCCAGATCGGCGAGCGTTTCTTCGGGAATATGAATGGGATGGGGGGTCAATGCGAAGGGAGCTTCGGACATCGGTGATCCTCCTTGACGATCTCGCGAGGGTAAACGCGAAGACCGGATAAGATGAGGAAATTATATCAATAATTTATATAAGTGTCTAATATAAAAAGGGAAAAGAAACCCCCGCTCCTTCGAAATCGTCAACGATCACATCGAGGAGGGGGGCGCTTCGTTCCCGATTTCGGACAATCGCTTCAGGGCGGGGATGGCGGCGGCGACGGCCTGCCGTTCCGCCGGCGTCAGCACGTCCGCGAACTTCTCGAGTCCGCCCGCGCGCGCCAAGCGGCGGGAACGGATCAAGTTCGCGCCTTGCTCGGTAATATGCACGAGGACGACCCGTCCGTCGTTCGGATCGGATCGGCGCTCCACCAGCCCGTCTCGCTCCAGCCGGGTGACCAGCTGGGTGACGGCCGACTGCGTGACCTGCTCGGTGGCGGTCAGCTCCGTGAGCCGCATCGGGCTCTTCAAAGTGAGGGTATGCAGCACGGACAACGTCGTGAAGCTGAGCTTCCCCTCGGTAGGCAGTCGGATCAAGATTCTCGTCAGCGCTTCGAGCGCGAAGGTCAATTCGGCGACGTTCAAGTCGCCGGGGATGGGTTCGTATGGAGGCGGTCTCATGGGACTATTATAGCATAGGCAGGCCCGGTCTACGCTTCTTCCGATGGGATCCGATCAAAAATGCGGAAATCGTCGCCGCTCCTTTGGCACTCATTCCTTTCTTAGATTAGGGAATCGGTTGACATGCAGGAAAGGATTGCCTATCATTTTGGGCGAGAGTCAATCTTTTGTTCGGATTTACCAGATTTATTTGAAAAAATTCGACCGTCTGTCGATTGGGGCTCCTGCCGTTCGTCGTATAGTTAAGTCAGTCGTAATCGCGAAAGCCGACTAACCATACCTAGGGGGTTTTTGGGTTGAAACGCGTTATCTCGGAAGACGGCACGACCATCGCTTACGAATCGGAGGGAAGCGGGCCGCCGCTTGTCTTGATCGACGGCGCGCTATGCAGTCGTTCGCACGGACCGAACGGACCGCTCGCGGAACTGCTTCGACCGTACTACACCGTATTCACGTACGATCGGAGGGGGCGCGGTGACAGCGGGGACCAATCCGCGTACGAGGTGGAGCGGGAGGTCGAAGACCTCTCCGCGCTGATCCGGGAAGCCGGCGGATCGGCGTTCGTTTACGGAATTTCGTCGGGAGCGGCATTGGCGCTCGAGTCGGCCATGCGGCTTCCCGGCATTCGCAAGCTGGCGCTGTACGAGGCGCCGTTCGTCGTCGACCGGAGCCGGTCGCCCGTACCGGAACATTACGCGGCGCAAATGGAGGCGCACGTCCGGGCGGAGCGCAGAGGCGCTGCAATCAAGCACTTCATGCGCCGCGGCGTGGGACTTCCCGCCCCCGTGGTGGCGTTGATGCCGCTGATGCCGGCCTGGTCGAAGCTCAAAGCCGTCGCCCATACGCTGCCATACGATACGCGCCTGACGATTGAGCATCAACGGGGCGACGCGAGCAGCTTGCGCCGATGGGCCGGGGTCCGCGTCCCCACGCTCGTGATCGCAGGAGGCAAAAGTCCGGCTTGGATGCAAAACGGGATGCGGGCGCTAGCCGAGGCGCTGCCTAACGCGCGCCTCGACAGCCTCCCCGGACAAACGCACATCGTCAAGCCTGCCGCACTGGCGCCGGCTCTTCGGCAGTTTTTCCAAGATGGAGAACCCACCAACACAGATCAAGGAGGTCTACCATGAAATTCGAAGCTGAACTTCTGGCGAGCGGAAAGACAGCCACCGGCATCGAGGTTCCGGAAGCGATCATCGAGGCACTCGGGCAAGGCAAGCGCCCGGCCATCCGCGTCACGCTCCGCGACCATACGTACCGTACGACCATAGGCGTGATGGGCGGACGCTATTTGATCCCCGTCAGCGCCGAGCACCGGGCGAAAGCCGGCATCGCGGCCGGGGACAAGCTGGAGGTCGAGATCGAGCCCGACACCGAAGCCCGCGTATTGGCGCTGCCGGCCGACTTCCAGGAAGCGTTGGGCCGAGAGCCGGGCGCCCAGGCGTTCTTCGAGGGATTGTCCTACAGCAACAAACGCAGGTTCGTCATGCCGATCGAGGAAGCGAAAACCGACGAAACGAGGCAAAAACGGATCGACAAAGCGATCGGGCTGCTGCGCGAAGGACGCTTGCCTTAAGCAGGGTAAACGCGACATAGATAAAGGAAACGCTTAGGCCGCCGGCTCCCGGCGGCTTTTTGCGCTGCCCTCGCCTTCTTTTCTACAAAATCCATACCAAACCGAAACGACAGGGGATAGCTTTTCCCGAGGTGCCCGGTATAATAGAATAACTTGTTGCGCTTACATCCAGAGCTGTCGGGCGGAAGGGGAAATCTCGCAGATGCTGCAAAGATGGACGAGGTTAACGGGACGGCATTTCAACTTGCGGACCAAGCTCCTGCTGCTCTTCGTCGTGTTGTGCCTGTTTCCGCTATGCCTGCAGGGCATCGTGACGTTTCGCCACTTTTCTTCCACGGTCAGCGAGAAGACGGAGCACTTCACGGTCGACATCGTCCGGCAGATCAACGCGAACCTGGACCGGCTGCTGAAGGATCTCGAGCAGCTTTCCTTCATGCCGCTCTACGACCAGAGCGTACTCGACATCCTGGCCAAATACGACGGACCGATGGGCTCGGCGACCTGGGCGAAGTCCGACGACTATATGAAGCTGAAGCTGTTTTCCTCCGCCCAGGCATACAATAAACCGGAAATTCACGGCATCCACCTGATCAGCACCAGCGGCATCCTGTTCTCCAGCGTCGACGCCATGGCGATCGACTCGGTCTGGGACGCCCGCCAGGACGATTGGTTCGGGGAGCTGTACGGCTCCGGCGGAGAATGGGTGCTGATTCCTCCGCATGCGCCTTCCTACTACACCGCCCGTACGTTCGAGCCGTTCGTCGCCTTCGGCCGGGTCATCCGCGAGCCGAAGACGCTGAAGCGGGTCGGCTACATGATTATCGATATCAAGCTCGACGCTTTTCGCAGCATCCTCTCCAATCTGAACTTCGAGAAAGATGCGAACCTCATTATCGTGGACGATCGCAAACGGCTGCTGTTCGAGCGGAATTCGGCCGACGGCCGTTCGGTCTACGGCGAGCTGCTGCGGCACGAGCGGCTGTGGCAGCTCGGGAGCAACGAGCGCCTTGCGCTGGACGGCAAGCAGTATTTGTACGTGCAAAACAGCTCGGCCTACTCCGGATTGACGGTCATCAGCCTGACGCCGATCGAAGTCATTCAGAAGGAGTCCCGGCAAATCTGGACGTTCACGCTCTGGTTCGCGGTGGCGTGCCTCGCGGTTGTCGCGGCGCTGGCGGTTTTCCTGTCGTATCGGATCACGCGGCCCTTGATCGATTTGAAGAAGAAGATGATCTCGGTCGAGCAGGGGGAGTTCGGCATGCGAGTGGCCGCCTTAGGCAACGACGAATTCGGTCTGCTCGGCCGCGGCTTCAACCGCATGATGGAAGAGATCAACCGACTGTTCAACGAGGTGTTCGTGCTCGGCATGCGGGAGAAGGAGGCGGAGCTGGCCGCGCTGCAAAGTCAGATCAATCCGCACTTCATTTACAACACGCTGGAGTCCATCAACATGATGGCGATTTCGCGCAAGCACGAGGAAGTATCCGATATGGTCTCGGCGCTCGGCAAGCTGCTGCGGTATTCGATCGACAAGGTCGACCGACTCGTCCCGCTGAAGGAAGAGATCGCCTTTCTCGCGTCGTACGTGCGCATTCAGCAGCTTCGCTACGGCGACCGACTGCGGGTCGTCTACGAGATCGACGAGGCGGCCCGGGAGCTGCTGATCCCGAAGCTGATTCTGCAGCCGCTCGTCGAGAACGCGCTGTACCACGGCATCGGCGACCGGGAGCATGGCGGAACTGTCTGGATCGGCGCCGTTCTCCTGGCCGGCGAACTGATCTTGGCCGTTCGGGACGACGGCAGAGGGCTGGAAGAGGAGGAGGTCGAGGCGCTGAATCGGGCAATCGCGGCCGAGCCCTCCTACCGGACGTGGCAGCGAACCGATCGGGATGCGCTCGGCCTGGGCAACATCTATCAGCGCATCAAGCTCATTTACGGCGAACGCGGCGATCTATCGGTCGACAGCAGCATCGGGCAAGGGCTGGCCGTCACGATATCCATCCGGATCAACGAGAAGGAGGGCGAGGACGATGTATAAAACGCTGCTGGTCGAAGACGAGGTCGTCATCCGCGAGGGCTTGCGCGAGCTGATCCGCCAGTCGACCTATCAGTTCCGGGTGTGCGGCGAGGCGAGCAACGGCAAGGAGGCGTTGGCGTTTTTGCGCACCGAGGTGCCGGATCTGTTGATCACCGACATCCGGATGCGGGAGATGGACGGGCTGACGATGGTCCGCAAAGCCAAGGAGATGTACCCGGAGCTGCCGATCATCATCATCAGCGGCTATGGGGAGTTCGAGTACGCGCAGAAGGCGATCGAGTTCGGCGTGTCCAGCTACCTGCTGAAGCCGATCGAGCGCCATGAATTCGTCGCCGCGATGCGAAAGGTCCAGTGGGCGATGGATCAAAAGCGGGGGGTACTCGCGCCGGAGCCGGCGAATGCGGAAGACGGGGACCGCCAGACCGGCGGAGACGCGCGGAAGCTCATCCGCGACGTCAAACAGATTGTCGTGCGCCAGGTGGACGGGGATTTGCGCCTGCAGACGGTGGCGGAGCAGGTGAACCTGAGCCCCGCCTATTTGAGCCAGCTGTTCAAGACGGAGACGGGGATGAACTACTCCGAATACGTCGCCGAAGCGCGAATGGAGCGGGCCAAGTGGCTGCTCGTCCATACACGGCTCAAGATTTACGACGTCGCCCGGCTGTCCGGCCATCAAAGCCCCAAGCATTTCATGCTGGCTTTCAAGCAGCAGGTCGGCGTGACGGCCGGCGACTACCGGGATCGCCACGGCCGGTCCGCGGACGAGGCCATGCCCGAATGACGCAAACGGAGTAAAATATCGTACCTTTTCTTAAACTGGCGTGATTTCGGGGGTCCGCTCCCTCTCGATATACTGAATGCAGACTTCAATCAGCCTCAGAGGGGGATACACATGAAAAAGGCAAGCGCTTTAACGGCCTTGGCGCTGCTGACCGCAGTGACCGCGGCTTGCGGCGGCAACAAAGACAACAACGCCGCGGGAGCGTCCGGCTCGCCGGACGGAGCGAAGGCGGGCAACGTCGAGCTCAAGTTCATGATGTGGGGCAACCAGGGCCACATGGACGTGTACAACAAGCTGATCGCAGACTTCGAGTCTCAAAATCCGGGCATCAAGGTGACGATGGAGTCCGTGCCGTTCGCCGACTATCAGCAGAAGGTGTCGGTGCTCGCCGCCGGCAAGTCGCTGCCCGACGTCGCATGGGTGTCCGAGCGGATGGTGCCGCAGTTCAAGGACAACGGCATTCTCGGCGACGTGTCCGAATTCAAGAACGACGCGGCGTTTAAGCTGGACGACTATATCCCGAGCACGCTGGACTTGTTCCGCGACGGCGATCGGCTGCTGGGCCTGCCGTTCTCCACGCCGCCGGTCGTCATGTTCTACAACAAAACCCTGTTCGACAAAGCCGGCCTGACGGATCCGAACACGCTGGCGAAGGAAGGGAAATGGACGTGGGAAGAATTCGAGAAATCGGCGAAGACGCTCACCGACAAAACAGCCGCCAGCCGCGTGTACGGGGCGAACTTCTTTCGCGATTGGAAAACCTGGATCATCCTGTCCTCGTATTCCTGGTCGAACGGCAGCGGTCCGTTCGATAAGGACATGACCAAGTTCACCTGGGACGACCAATACGGCGTGCAGACGTTCGAGATGCTGGAGCGCATGATGTTCACCGACGAGTCGCATCCGAAAGCCGGCGAGCAAGTCAGCTTCGACGCGGGCAACGTGGGCATGTTCTTCGACTCCTACAGCTACGTCTCGACCGCCCGCGCCATCAAAGACTTCGAATGGGACATCGCTCCGACGCCGTCCGGCTCCCAGGGCAGCGCGCCGATGCTCGGCCAAGCGGGCTACGTGCTGTTCAAGGACAGCAAACATCCGGAGGAAGCGAAGAAGCTGCTGAAGTACTTCGCCAGCCAAGAGGGCATCCAAGCGACCTCGACGTTCTTCGTCCCGCCGCGCGCGTCGGTGCTGAATTCGGACGAATTCCTGAATCAGCCGAACAATCCGAGCAAGGAGCACATCGTGCAGGCGGTCATCGACGAAATGCCGAAGGCTCGCATCATGCCCGGCCATGTGCAGTGGCAAAACATCGACAACGCGATCCTGCAAGGCTTCGACCGGCTGTTCGCCAATGCCGAGCCCGCAGAGAGCAACCTGAAGCAGATCGCCGAGAAAGTCAACGGCATCCTGGCTTCGAAATAAGGCCTGTCCCGCATCGGAATCCCATAACTTGAAGGCAAACGGTTCGGATTTCGGATTCGAGCCGTTTCCTTTTTTGACGGATCCGATTGGAAAACATGACTTCGCTATCCGAATAGGAGGAATCGCAGTGCCTCGATTGCATCAATGCCTGAACGAGAATCGCAAGCCGCTGTCGCTCCTCGTCAGCCTTCCCGTCAACGATGCCGGCCTGGCCCGAGCCGCCCTGGAGGCGGGCGCGGACGGGCTGAAGGTTCATTTCAACGTCGGACACCGCGCGAGCGGCCAGCATTTCGAATCGCTGGACAGCTACCTCGACGCGTTCCGCGAAATCCGCAGCCTGTTCGACGGGCCGCTCGGCGTCGTGCCGGCGGGCAGTCTCGAGGGCGCGGACGCCGCGACCATCAGACGGCTCGCTCCGCTCGGCTTCGACTTTTACTCCATCTACGCGCATCACCTTCCGTCGCACATGCTGTACGACACGGGACTCGACCGGACGTTTGCGATCGACGCGACGTACGATCCGTCGCTCGTGGAGGCGGCAGGGCACTTCGGCTTCTCGGCGCTCGAAGCGTCGATCGTGCCCGGCGAGGCGTACGGCACGCCGCTCAGCTTCGCCGACGTGCTGAAGTATCGGCAGCTGGTCCGCACCGCGCAGGTCCCCGTCATTGTACCCTCGCAGCGCAAGCTCGTGCCGGACGACGTCCGGGCGCTAACCGACGCGGGCGTAAAAGGGGTTCTGCTTGGCGCGATCGTGGTCGGGCGCTCGGGGGAGCAGATCAAGGAGCAGGTCGCGAAGTTCCGGGAAGCGATCGACAGATGGACTTAGAAGGCGGTGACAAGAGATGACTAGCGGGAAAAAACGCCGGAGCAAAGGTCCGCTGGCGCGCGAGGCGCAGATTACGGGCTGGCTGTTCGTCTCCCCGATGGTGCTGGGCTTTACGCTGCTGCTGCTGTTCCCGATGGGGATGGCGCTGTACATGAGCTTGACCGATTGGCCGCTGCTAGGGGAGCATCACTGGACCGGCCTGGACAACTACCGCGCCATGATGGCGGACGATCTGTTCTGGAAAGTGTTTCGCAACACCATTTACTTTACGGTCGGCCTCGTGCCGCTTAACATCGTGCTGGCGCTCCTGCTGGCGCTATTGCTCTCCCGCAAGCTGCCGGGGATCGGGCTGTTCCGCACCGCGATTTTCGTCCCGGTCATGACGTCGCTGATCGTGTGGGCGATCGTGTGGAAATACATGTTCGCCACCGATTCGGGGCTCATCAACCAGATGCTGCAGCTGATCGGGATCAAGGGACCGGCCTGGCTGTACGACACGAAGCTCGCGATGCCCGCCGTCATCGTGACGAGCGTGCTGAAAAACGTCGGCCTCAACATGGTGCTGTTCATCGCGGCGCTGCAGCAGGTGCCGCGTTCGCTGTACGAAGCCGCCGAGCTGGACGGCGCGGGCAAGACGCGGACGTTCTTCAACGTCACGCTGCCGATGATTACGCCTACCGTCTTTTTGACGGTCGTGATGACGGTCATCGGCTCGCTCAAGGTGTTCGGCCAAATCTTCGTCATGACGCAGGGCGGGCCGATGGAGAGCACCAAGGTGCTCGTCTACTACATCTGGGAGAAAGCGTTCAAGCTGTACGACCTCGGCTACGCGTCGTCCGCGGCGTTCGTGCTGTTCTTTGTCGTGCTCGCGCTGACGCTGGTGCAATGGCAGCTGAGAAAGAGGTGGGTATTCAATGAAGCCGACTGATTCCCGATCTAGGCGCCGTCCGTTCGGAGCGGTCGGGACGTACGCGGCGCTTGTGCTCGTGTCGCTCGTGATGCTTATCCCGTTTCTGTGGATGCTCTCGACCTCCTTCAAGGAGCCGCAGGACATTTTCAAATATCCGCCGCGCCTCATTCCGAAGAGCTTTCAGTTTCACAACTACCTGGACGTGTTCGATCGCATCCCGTTCGGCTCGTTCTACTTCAACAGCGTGTACATCGCATTCGTCGTCGTGATCGGCACCGCGTTTTTCGCTTCGCTCGCGGGCTACGCGTTCGCGCGAATTCCGTTCGCCGGGCGCAACATTGTGTTCCTCGTCCTGCTCAGCGCGATGATGATCCCGCACGAGGTGACCGCCATTCCGATGTTCCTGTTCATGCGGGAGCTGGGCTGGATCGACACCCATTGGCCGCTCGTCCTGCTGCCGATTTTCGGCGCGGGCGGCGTGTTCGGGATCTTCGTCATGCGGCAGTTTTTCATCACGATCCCCAAGGAGCTGGAGGAGGCGGCGATGATCGACGGCTGCAGCCGGTTCCGCATCTACGGGCAGATCATGCTCCCGATCGCGAAGCCGGGCATCGCGACGCTGACGATCTTTACGTTCGTGACGAACTGGAACGAGTTTTTCGATCCGCTCATCTTTATCAACACGCGCAAGCTGCTGACGCTGCCGGTGGGACTCTCGCTGTTCACCGACGAGGTCGGCACGGCGTGGCATCTGCTGATGAGCGCGACGGTCATGGCGACCGTGCCGCTGCTGATCGTGTTCTTCTTCGCCCAGCGGCAGTTCATCGAAGGCGTGGCCATGACGGGACTGAAAGAATAAACGCGCAGGGAAGCGCAAAGGGAGGATGCCGAGGATGAAAACGATAGAAGCGGACGTCGTCGTCGCGGGCGGCGGCCCGGCCGGCATTACGGCCGCCATCGCCGCAGGCCGGGCTGGAGCGAACACCGTCCTGGTGGAGCGGTACGGATTCGTCGGCGGCATGTCGACCGCCGCGATGGTGTATCCGTGGATGACGTTCCACGCCGACAGCGGCAAGCAAGTCATCGAAGGCTTGGCGCAAGAGATCGTCGACCGGCTGATCGAGCGGGGCGGCTCGCCGGGACATTTGCGGGACACAGTCGGGTTTGTTCATTCGCTTACGCCGTACAAGGCGGAGATCTACCAGATCGTCGCGATGGATCTGCTGCGGGAAGCGGGCGTGAAGCTGCTGCTGCACAGCTTCGTCGACGGCGTGGAGACGGAGGACGACCGCGTCGCGGCGGTGCGCGTCGCGACCAAGTCGGGGCCGATTGCGATCCGGGGACGGACGTTCGTCGATGCGAGCGGGGACGCGGATGTCGCCTACCTGTCCGGCGCGCGGACGCTGAAGGGCCGGGAAGGCGACAGCCAGGCCCAGCCGATGACGATGAAGTTCCGGATGCGGGGCGTCGACCTCGAGCGGGTGAAGGCGTACATGATCGCCCACCCCGAGGATTTCTACAAGAAGACGCCGTTCGACGAGCTGCCGGATATTCCGCTGACGGGCGTTAGCGGCTTCTACTCGCAGTGGAAGGCGGCGAACGTCCCGATCAACCGCGACCAGGTGCTGTTCTTCACGGGACCGGCGGAGGACGAGGTGCTGATCAACTGCACGCGGGTGCAAGGGCTGGACGCGACCGACGTGGTGGAGTTGACCCGGGCGGAGGAGGAAGGGCGGAGGCAGGTGTTGTTGATGTCCGAATTTCTGACGCGGGACGTGCCCGGCTTTGAGCGCGCTTCGATCTCCTCCGTCGGCACGCAGATCGGGATCCGCGAGACGCGGCGCATCGTGGGGCGCTATGCGCTGACCAAGGAAGACGTGACCGCGGGCCGCAAGTTCGAGGACGTCATCGCCCGGAGCGGGTACCCGATCGACATCCACGATCCGTCGGGCAAGGGCGTCACCGCGGCCTGGATCTCGGGCGACGGCGCGTACGACATTCCGTACCGCTGCCTCGTCTCGGCCGACCGGCGCAATCTGCTCGCGGCGGGCCGGTGCATCTCCACGACGCACGAAGCGCTGGCCACAACCCGGCTGACGCCGAGCTGCATGGCCACCGGCCAGGCGGCGGGCGCCGCCGCGGCGCTCGCCGCCCGGTCCGGAGTGGACGCGGCGGACGTCGACCTGGCGGAGCTGCAGGCGATGCTGCGCAAGGAGCGGGCCGCGATCTAGGCTGGGACGAAGACGCTTGGCGAATTCCAAGATAAACAAAGGAGCTATCCTGCAAGGTCGTGTTCAGGACCGCAAGGATAGCTCCCTTTGTGTTTGTTGATGTTAAAACGTGCCCCACAACCCGACACTCCGCCGAAATAGGGAACAAAATGTTCCTTATTTCCCCGTGCCCCCGCCACCCCGCCGAAATAGGGAACAAAATATTCCTTATTCCACCGCACTCCCGCCAATCCGCCGAAATAGGGAACAAAATGTTCCTTATTTCCCCGCGCTGCAGATAGACTAGAAAGTGGACACACCGTAGTAGCGACCTGTTACAATAAATCCAACAAAAAGGTCGAGGTGTGTCATGGGCGATATCCGTCAACATTTTGACGACGA
>NZ_JAJFOW010000197.1 GCF_020731285.1 Cohnella baijiui | reverse complement strand
TCTTCCTGCACTGCTCGCTCACGCCGAAATGCCTGCACAATGCTCATCCCTTGAATCATCTCATTAATCATGCCGTTCATTTCACTTAACCGCAGACGAATCTCACTGTATGCAAGTGAGCTGTACCGTCGAAATACGGCAATAATCAGCGCCAGCAGCGGCAGCAGACAAATACAAAGCAGGGCAAGCTTAGGCTGTAGAATAAATAAAGCGATAAGAATTCCTATCATATAAACGATATTCTGGACAAAGATTGCCATGACGCTAACAAACAGTTCCCGTACCGCCTCTGTATCGTTCGTTACCCGGGAAATGAT
>NZ_JAJFOW010000196.1 GCF_020731285.1 Cohnella baijiui | reverse complement strand
CTGTTGTGACGTGGGTGTTTCATAAGAGAGATGTGTATTAAATTATAAACGTTATGATGCATGGCAGAAGGGACGGGATAGCATGATCAAAATTCTCGGTGATCCAATCGATATTCATGCCATGGACCTGCAGAACGGGTTTACTGACATGGAGCAAGACATCCTGCAGCGCATGGCAGTAAGTTCAATCTTGTACACATACCCTTCGATAGAACAGCTGAAGTTTGAGCTTACGCTTAGAAGTCATATTGTATCCGCCGCTAAAGCCCTTGACCAAAGTGGAGTGGATTTTGCGGGAGTCAGCACATCGCGCTGCA
>NZ_JAJFOW010000195.1 GCF_020731285.1 Cohnella baijiui | reverse complement strand
CTTTTCCGAGCAGGGCGGCCAGCATAATAATAGCAGCCGACGTGGTCACGAACTGCAAGCCAGCGGAGTGCGTAAAGTAATGAGCCCATCCGCTAATTGCTGTCAGTGCAATGACAAGCGTAAAAAACAGTTTCTGATTCAAACGAGTCCCTCTCTTTCTGCGCGAAGTAAATATATCCGATAAGATAATATACAACCTACACAACAGTGTAAAACATGAAAGAAGTAAAAAGCAAAATTTTTCGGAGCAGCTACGATGTCATATGCAGAAAAAGCGGGGAGAAATATACATTCTACCCCCCGCTTTTTGCATTGGTC
>NZ_JAJFOW010000194.1 GCF_020731285.1 Cohnella baijiui | reverse complement strand
CTTGGCATCCGCTTCGGGCAGAAGGCCGCCTGCCATCCCAATTGCTTGATAGACCCTTGCATCTGCAGATAACGTATATACACCAGGAGAGACGACTGCGCCTTTTACATCAATCACAAAGGTGGTAGGAGCAGGAACCGTTGTCTGCCTTGTTGGATCGGGGTTTTGCTTTACCTCTGCGCTCTGCTGTTCCTGTCTAGCATCCTCCTGTACAGACGGTTTTGCCTCGCTGAAGGCCAACGGATGCTCTTGCGGTGTATTTTCCATGTTATAAAAATAAACACTACTACCAAGAATAAGAAGACATATACTACTACC
>NZ_JAJFOW010000193.1 GCF_020731285.1 Cohnella baijiui | reverse complement strand
TGCTGGATGATGTTGCGGATCACAAACGGCTGCTCGTCAATTTCTTTAAGCATGTAGTGCGGATACGTTCCCTTCTCGATATCACTCGCATCGATTTCGGCTACGAACGGCTCACGTGTTACTACATTGCCTTCTAGGTCTTTAATCGTTACACTGTCTTCTTTTACGATAACCATCTCTTCGTCCATCAATTCAACGAATGTATCGGTTACCTGCAGCATAGCCATCGCATCGCTGGCGACAACATTGCAATCTTCGCCCAGACCTACAAGCAGCGGGCTTTTATTCTTCGCTACATAAATTACATCCGGATCTTCT
>NZ_JAJFOW010000192.1 GCF_020731285.1 Cohnella baijiui | reverse complement strand
CTGAATGAACTGGCCGCACTTCCCATTGGTTGGATTCCGTTGGTACAATTTTTTGTATTTGCCTTGATTTTTGGCATCTCATTTACGCGCTGGACCCTGCCGTTTGTCGGCGCCATGCTTGCGCTCAATGCCTGGGTCGGACGCTCCTACTCGCCTGAATACGGAAGCTGGATCGCAGTGCTGATGGACCTCATTCATTTATTTGCACTCTCGATCTGGTTTGGCGGTCTGTTTGCGCTGGTGGTGCTCGCTCCGAAGGAAGGGCGATGGGAATGGTTCAAAGAAAAAGGGGCGGAGTCCTCGCGCTGGGCGCTGATC
>NZ_JAJFOW010000191.1 GCF_020731285.1 Cohnella baijiui | reverse complement strand
GAAAGAATACAGCAAGCTCTGTCCGGGTGCCTTCTTTTGTAGTTGCATACATTGCATCGGTCAAGATATAGGCGGTTGATCCACCCTTCTTGCCTGCATGCTGAAGCCATTGCTTATTTGCTGGATTTTCCATTATCCCCTCAAGAAGCGGATGAAGGTACGTCTGTACCTCCTTTGAAAAATAAGTGCGGCTATTGATTTTTTGCATCAGCTCAGCATACTCTTTAGCGGTCGCACTAGGAAAACGCTCAGAGTTCATCTTATCTATATCTCCGTCATACCAGCGCTCAATTCCCGATCCGTTTTTGTATGTTCCGTC
>NZ_JAJFOW010000190.1 GCF_020731285.1 Cohnella baijiui | reverse complement strand
GTTGGCTACCGCACCGGAGGAGGAAGCTGTTATTCGTATAGATGAACTGGCTTTGCCAGGAGCGCATAATTTGGAGAATGTCTTAGCTGCCATCTGTGCTGCAAGAGCAGCGGGAGCAGATATGGAAGCGCTGGGCCACGTGCTGCGCTCGTTTGCTGGTGTGGAGCACCGCCTCGAATTCGTGGCAGAAATCGATGGGGTTAAGTACTACAATGATTCGAAGGCGACCAATCCCGAAGCTGCCAGCCGAGCGCTTACGTCATTTACGTCACCAGTTGTTTGGATTGGCGGCGGACTTGACCGCGGCATTGATTTCAAAG
>NZ_JAJFOW010000189.1 GCF_020731285.1 Cohnella baijiui | reverse complement strand
AGCATCCCGTGCTTGAGGCGTTTGCCGGCAAGAAGCTGGTGCTTATGACCGCCCATCGCCGTGAGAATCTTGGTGAGCCGATGGCGCGTATGTTCCGTGCGATTCGCAGATTGGTAGACAAGCATGAAGATATTGCCGTAGTGTACCCGGTGCATCTAAATCCGGTTGTACAGGAAGCAGCGAATCAATACCTGGGCGAACACAGCCGCATCCAACTGATTGCTCCACTTGGTGCTGTTGATTTCCATAATTTTATGTCCCGTGCTCACTTGATTCTCACAGATTCCGGTGGTGTACAGGAAGAAGCACCGGCCTTTGGTG
>NZ_JAJFOW010000188.1 GCF_020731285.1 Cohnella baijiui | reverse complement strand
AGTGACCGTTATATTGGACGGGCTTTAATCCCTTAGCCCGCGCCAGCATCATCATGAAGTCAAACCGGGTGATTTTTGCATTTAAATCCTTCAGTAGGCGTCCATCATATAAATACATATCAGGCTGAATGACACCTTTGTAGGCAAGAGCCAGCACATACGGCTTCGACCA
Organism: Cohnella baijiui; assembly: GCF_020731285.1. GTDB lineage: Bacteria > Bacillota > Bacilli > Paenibacillales > Paenibacillaceae > Cohnella. The sequence continues at coordinate 149 of NZ_JAJFOW010000188.1, read as the reverse complement.
GTTGTTGACCATATCAAGCTTGTATGTCTTATACATTACGGCAGCAGCGTATTCACCGAATTGATCGATGGATGCCTCTACTGTGCGGCTTTTGCTGTTAATTTTACCGCCGACCGGAATCCATTTGCCATCCTTACGCTGAAGGATGG
>NZ_JAJFOW010000019.1 GCF_020731285.1 Cohnella baijiui | reverse complement strand
GGATTTATTGTAACAGGTCGCTACTACGGTGTGTCCACTTTCTAGTCTATCTGCATGTCTCGCCAAATAGGTAACAAATTGTTCCTTATTCGAGCCCCCCACCGAGTGTCTCGCCAAATAGGTAACAAATTACTCCTTATTCGCACACCGTACCGAACGTCACGCCAAATAAGTAACAAATTGTACCTTATTCGCCCGGCCGCCCAACTACCACATTCGGCTTCGAGTTGTCTCTTTCGGGTTCAGCATATAGCCGGTTATTCTGGCGGCATCCGGACGCGAAGCAACGAGGAGTCCGCGTCCCATCAACGTGCGAAGATAGCGCGACGCGGTCTTGGGATGAATTTGAATGTCGGCGGCAACCTGCTGCGCGGAAAGCGGCCCTGAGTGATTACGAGCCGCACGCATAATAGCCAGCTCAACCGAATTTAAATCAACGGCAGCACAGTGGTTTCCGCCCGAGTACCCCCATGTCCCCAGAGCCTGCAGCAGCAGTTGCTGGCATTGACGCGGCTTTTCCACTACGTCGTCGTGCGAAAAGCGCAGCATCCGCCAGCCGTCCAGCAGCAGGTGGTTCTGGCGCATGAGGTGATCGGCAAACTTGCGGCGGTCTAAGTCGCGGCAGTGCGGACCGTATCCGTCCGTCTCCAGGTTGATGCGCAGACTGTCCGGGCGGACGGCGTAGTCGAGAAATCGCGAGCCGTCTTTGAAATCCCTGACCTCATACTCCGCCACCAATCCGTCAAAGTGACCCAGCGCCGGCCACCATACCTCCGACAGCAGTTTTTTCTCCGCGTGCCCGTGCTTTTCCAGCCTTCTTCTGCGCTCGCCTTTGCTGCGCTTCCATTGTTCCTCGATAAAGCGCGAGTAGGCGCTTTCGAATGCTTGGGTCACTTCCCATCCACCCTTCCTCAGCAAAATAAAAACGCCATCCTCCCGGATGTCCGGGAGAACGGCGTGTGCTTCACGGCCGATAGAGCTGGCTGTATTTGTAGTTACTAGGATAGCGCAGAAGGGGATTTTTGGCAACGATACGCGCGGGAAATGTCCACGAATAGCCTCCGCCGCAACCTGGCGAAGCGCTTCGCTGACTGCGGGACCGTGACCGAACGCCGTAAACTCATTCCTTCCTCGTCCGCGATAAAGCCTCCTCCGCAACCCAAGCAGACGCTGCGCGTACTACGGGACCATGGCAGAAAGCCACACCTTAAGATCTGCTCGTCCACGAATAGCCTCCGCCCCAACCTGGCGAAGCGCTTCGCTGACTGCGGGACCGTAACCAAACGCCGCCCCTCATTCCTTCCTCGTTCACGAAAAGCCTCCTCCGCAACCTGACGTGCACGACTGCCTCTCTATCGTCGCAGCATGAGAACCCGCCATTCTTCCAGCATACGGAGCACGCACCATCCTAGCGGCACTGGGGACGATCCCTTTGGGAGCGCCGAAGGGTGCCAAAATGATACCCAACTTCATCCGCCGCCCCCGCATCTACCCCTATCCGTGATTGCCTCGAGACAGGGGTACAGGCGAAGGAGCCATGTGCGGCATATGGTAGAGGACAAACGTGAAGGGAGTGGTTGCGAATGTCTCGCGTGACTCATAAGCAAGCGAAGCCGCTTGTCGGTCGCCAAGTCTACGCTTTGCGCAAGGACGGTTCGGTAGTGAGCGGGAAGCTCGTGCAAATTCGCGGCAACGTCCTCGTTTTGCAGCAACCGAAAGGCAAAAAAGTGCAAACCAAAGCGATTTTGCCGCTTGTGTTGTTCGATGTGCTGGCTATCGGCACGACTCCGTTCTGGGGCTTCGGCGGCGGCTGGGGATACGGCTTCGGCGGTTGGTGGTAAACGAACCGGATTGTGCGGAGTAAGTGCTTCGCATCCGGGCCAAGGAGCGGCGCATGGCGCCGCTCCGTTCTTTTGGTGCTCCGACTCCGCCCGACGGCAAAAGCCGCTCCGCTCTTTAGCGGCGCCGACCCCGCCGAACAGCAAATATGGTATAATGTCCGACAAAGACGGAGCCAAGGTGCATGCGATGCTCATCTACCTGATTGTGCTTGCGACGGCGGCCGCGGTGCTGCTCGCCGTCCATTCCCGCAGCGAGATCAACCGCTGGGCGGCTTTCTTTCTGCTTAGCGCGGCGCTCGGCGGTCTGCCCAGGACCGTTTTCCGGACGCCGGACTTGGCCTACTGGGCGCACCTGTCCGAGCTGCTCAACCATACGCTCACGCCCTGCGGCGTCCTCCTCTTCGCCATCGTTTACGCGGAGACGGCTTTCCGCCCCCGGATCGGGCCTTACGGGAAGGCTGCGGTCTTTCTGCCGGCTGCGGCGACGATTCTGGCGACGCTGCCGCAGCCGGGGATGGCGCTGAACTTCAAGGCGCTGCTGATCTGGACGGTGACGTACTATTTGGCGGCTTGCTATCTGCTGGTGCAGTCCTATGCGCGAGAGACGCAGCCGCGGATGAAGCGAAACCGCCTGATCACGGTTTTGATCACCGTCCCGACGCTTCTCGGCGTGATCGCCTTCATCAACGTGGCCAAAGCCATCTCCCCGGCATTCGATTTTTTTCGTTACATATCTGTATTTATCGTATATTCCTTTGCGCTTGCGGGGCTTTGCGTGTTCGTCTACGGCGTGCTTGGCGTCAAGGTGCGGATCGAGCGGGACTCCCTGCAAGGCGCCTTGAAGACGGCCCGGATGAGCAGCGGCGTGCTGAACCATGCGGTCAAAAATGAAGTCGGCAAAATCGCGATCGGCGTCGAAAACGCGAAGCGGTCCATCGGGCCCGGCGATACGGACGCGGGCGAGCATTTGGACATGATCGCGAGCGCGGCGTCGCATCTGATGGAGATGGCAGGCCGCGTGCACAGCCGAACGAGGGAGCTTGCCTGGCAGGCGGAGCCGTGCCGGCTGGATCTTGCGGCAGCGGCTTGTCTTGACGGCCGACGGGGCTGGCTGGAGGAGCGCGGCGTTCGGGTCGGCGGAACGTATGCGGCGCAGCCGGAAATTCTGGCGGACCCGGTCCACCTGCGCGAGGCGATCGGCAATCTCCTGGCCAACGCGGCCGAAGCGATGCCCTGCGGCGGGACGATCGAGATCGCCGTGGAACAGGAAAGAAAGGCGGCGGTTCTGCGCGTCCGGGATACGGGCTCCGGGATTCCGCAAGAGGAGCTGCGCCGCGTGTGGGAGCCCTTTTACAGCACCAAGCAAGGCAAAGCCAATTACGGATTAGGCTTGTCCTACGTCTATCAGGTGATGGAAAAAAGCGGCGGCGAGGCGAACATCGCGAGCTCGCCCGGGACGGGTACCGTTGTTACGCTGCGCTGGCCGCTAAGGAGGAGAAAGGCATGAACCGGATCCGGCTGCTGCTCGTCGAAGACGACCCCGATTGGATCAAAGCGATAAGCGCCTTTTTGAACCGGGAGGAGGACCTACTGGTCGTGGGCGCGGCTGCGAGCGCGGACGAGGCGATCCGGCTGGCCCGCACGCTCGACTTCGACGTCGTCCTCATGGACGTGCATCTGTCCGAGACGGGACGCGACGGCATCTATACCGCCATGGAGATGCAGGAAATCCGTCCCGTTCGGGTCATCATGCTAACCTCGGACACCGATGAGCGGACGATGACCGACGCGTTCACGGCCGGCGCCGTCCAATACCTGGAGAAATCCCGCTTTGCGGAGCTGCCGCAATCGATTCGAGCGGCCTACCATCATCCCGGCGCGATGGAAGCGCTGCTGAAGGAATTCGCGAGACTGAAACGGGAAGAGCAGCTCCAATCCCTGACCCCGGCCGAGCGGGAGGTATACGACCTGATCGAGCAGGGGTACACCCACCCCCAGATCGAAAAGCGGCTGTACAAGGCCGAGAGTACGCTCAAGAACCAGGTGAACAAAATTTTGAAAAAGCTCCGCGTGCGCAGCGGCAAGGAAGCGGTCGACAAGGTGCGGCGAAAAGGGCTGCTGTCGCAAAGGGAACCGGAGGCGCATTTCGAAACGCGGCAGAACGGCGAGGAATAGCCCGGGAGCGGACATGGAACGGTCTCCGAGCAAGCACGAGGTACTACGAAGCGTAGTACCTCTTTTTGCTGTCCGCCTACGGAAGTTGGAACTGAGCAGCTGTCCGCGGCTCGTCTACAATGACGGTAAGACGGAGAGGAGGCGATGGAGGTGGGACGACAACAAAGACGGCAGATTCCGAGACGAGCGTCCATCCTATTGCTGATCGACGGCGATTGTCCGCTGTGCCGGACGCTGACGCGCTTCGTCGCCCGGCGGGACAGCGCGGACCGGTTCCGGTTCGCGGCGTTGGACTCGGAATATGGGCGGCTAGCGTTGAAAAGCGCGGGTCTTGCAAAAAATCATGGCGAAGGGAACGGCACGTTCGTGCTGATCCAGCATGGGCGGCCCTTCGTGAAGTCCGAAGCGGCGCTGCGCGTTTTTCGCCACCTGGGAGGGGGTTGGCCGCTGCTGTACGCCGGCATTCTCGTTCCTGTCCAGCTGCGAGATCGGGCGTACGACTGGATCGCAGCGCGCCGGTACCGCTGGTCCGCGTTCAGGCGGGCGGAAGCTTGTCCGCTGCCGGACGAAGAGACGCGCCGGAGGTTGAACGATAAGGTTTCCGGGCAAGAGGAGGAAGGACGATGAAGAAGCCAAAGCCGATCTACGTAGAGACGGAGATCGACGCAGATATGGATGCGCTCTGGCGGCATACGCAGTCGCCGGAGCTGCACGAGCAGTGGGATTTGCGCTTTTCGGAAATCGCGTATTTGCCGCAGCCGCCCGGGGCGCGGGTTCAGGAATTTCGCTATCTGACGCGCATCGGGTTCGGCCTCTGCATCGCCGGAACGGGGCGCTCCGCGGCGGCGCGAGAGACTCGGGACGGCATGCGCATGTCCGTCCTGCGCTTCGGCTCAGACGAACCGCTGTCGCTCATTCGCAGCGGCGCCGGATACTGGCGGTACGTCCCGCTGCCGGACGGCCGCATCCGATTCGCGACGCGGTACGATTACGTGACGCGCTTCGGGCCGGCGGGCCGGCTGTTCGACCGGGCGGCGTTCCGCCCGCTGTTCGGATGGGCGACCGCCTGGAGCTTCGATGCGCTGCGACTGTGGCTTGAGCGTGGGAAGGCGCCCGCGGCCAGCTTGAGGCAGGCCCTGGCGCACCTGGCGGGCGTGTTCGGGCTCGCGCTTTGCTGGCTTTACGAGGGGCTGGTTCCGAAGCTGCTCGGTCCGGCATCCGGTGAGCTCGCGATGCTGCGGGCCGCCGGATGGTTCCCGGCCCGGGAGGCGTCAGCGATCTGGACGCTCGGCGCCGCGGAGCTGCTCATGGCGGCGGCGATCGTCCGTTGGCATCGCCTGACATGGATATACGCGGCTCAAGCCGCGCTGCTCGTGCTGTTGACCGCCGCGGGCGCCACGGCCGGCCCGGAGCTGCTGAGTGAGCCGTTCGGGCCGCTCCCGCTCGCAGCGGCTATGCTGGCGCTGGGCGCAGTCGCCGCGTGGACGGCGAAGGATCTGCCCAGCGCGGCGCGCTGCCGGCGCAGACCAGCCGCAACCGATGAAAAGAAAGGAAGGACGAACGATGGCATCCATTTATGAATTGGCGCTCGGCGACGACTTCCGGCGTTTGCACCCGAAAATTCGTGAACACTTCGGCTTCTCGAGCGACGACCGCGTTGCCAGCTTAGGCGAAGGGACGATGGACCGGATCTGGTATGCCAAGTGGGCGAAGCTGCCGCTCATGCTCGGAGCGACGCGACGGATCATGTTTCCGAGAAGCGGCAGCCGCATTCCTTTTACGATCGACAACTATGCGTACCTTGACGAGTGGGGAAGGGAGACGGTCACCTGGAATCGCAGCTTTCGTTTTCCGAATGCCGTCCATCGATTCGAAGCGACGATGATCTACAGCGGCGAGCGGCACCGCATCGTCGACTACCTGGGCAACCGTCAGCATCTGGCGGTCGATCTGGCCTTGACCGTGTCGGAGAGGGGCGGAATCCGGATCGTCTCCGGGGAGCAGCGCTTTTACGAAGGGCCGCTCGGCTTCCGCTTTCCGACCCCGCTCACCGGCGTGGCGGACGTCTGCGAATGGTATGACGACGATGCGGCATGCTATCGGATATCGGTCGCGGTACGCAGTCCGGTCGCAGGCCCGGTCTTCGGCTATGAAGGCGCCTTCCGGGCGACGTTTACGTCCATGCCTCCAGGACGAATCCCGACTGATGCCAAGCCGCTTCGAACGGAACGCCGAGAGTAAAGAGGGGGTGGTTCGCATTCAGCGGTTTGACCAACTCGTAGCAATTGTAAGCGGCCCAATATTCTTTTACGGTGTAGCCGAGACGCCGGTAAAAGGCCTGGCCTTTGTCGTTTCCCTCGTCGACGAAAAGCCTAGCCCGGGTGCAGCCGTGATTGCGTCCGTAGGCTTCCGCTTGGCGCATCAGCTCCGAGCCCAAGTGCCGGCCCTGGTAGCCGGCGTCCACGGCGAGCAAGTCGATGAACAGCGTCTCCTGTTGGACTTCCAGGTGAAGGAAGGCGATCGGATCGCCGCCGCGGGCGTTCGCGACGACGAGCGTGACGCCGCGGGTCAAGCGCCGCTTGATGTCGTCCGTCAGCCGGCGGTCGCGCGGGTGCTGGTGGGGAGAGAGGGGGATAAGCTCCTTGCGGACGAGCCGGACGATGCTACTCAAATCGCCGCGTCGCCTCCATCGAATCATAACGGCACCTCCTGCATCATGGCGGGTTCTCCGCCGCAAGGCGTCGGAGAAGGCATGATGTATCGTATGAACATGCCCGGCAGGATGCCTCCGCGAATCTTCATACGCGTATTGACGAACGGTTCGGCGAGGCATATAATGAGTACAACTTGATGCAACTTGAACAGCCGTGAAGAGGAAGAAGCGCGAGGGCTCTTTTGCTCAGAGAGCGTCGGGATTGCTGCGACCGATGCCAGAACCCCTTTACGCAAGGTCTCCTCGGAGCTGTTCTCCTGAACCGCCGCCCGCGGCGCAGTAGGGGGAATCGCGTCGCGCACGTTATCGCGCCCCAAGTACCGATGCCGATGCTTTTTGCCCGCGCATCCGTACTTGACGAGGTCGTCCACCGCGAGGTGGCCGGCGAACCCGGGTGGTACCGCGGAAGGACACAACCTTTCGTCCCAGAACGTCTTTGCAGGCGTTTTGCGACGAAGGGTTTTTTGTTTTCCATTTGAACTTTTCGAAAGGAGGATGACGGATGAGCGCGCATAGTGCCACACTGAAGTCCAAAGAAGAATTGATTGAAAAATGGGGCAAGGAAGAAGTCATCACCGGCTCCGAAATGCTGCTCCGTAGCTTGTTGTTGGAGGGCGTCGACTGCGTATTCGGCTATCCGGGCGGCGCAGTGCTGTACATCTACGACGCCATGTACGGGTTCGAGGATTTCAATCACCTGCTGACCCGCCACGAGCAAGGCGCCATCCACGCGGCCGACGGTTACGCCCGCAGCACGGGCAAGGTCGGCGTCTGCATCGCAACTTCGGGCCCGGGGGCGACCAATCTCGTCACCGGCATCGCGACGGCTTACATGGACTCGGTGCCGCTCGTCGTCATCACCGGCAACGTCGTTTCGAGCCTGATCGGCACCGACGCCTTCCAGGAAGCGGACATCGTCGGCATTACGATGCCGATCACCAAGCACAGCTACATGGTGAAAAAGGCGGAGGATCTCCCCCGCATCATCCACGAGGCGTTCCATATCGCGAACACGGGCCGCAAAGGTCCGGTCCTGATCGACATTCCGAAGGACGTTTCCGCGGACAAGGGGTTGTTCCAGCCGGTGAAGGAAGTGAAACTCCGCGGCTACAACCCGACGGTCCAACCGAACAAGCAGCAGGTCGACAAGATGCTGCGCGCGATCGAGCAGTCCGAACGCCCGATCCTGCTGGTCGGCGGCGGCGCCGTCTACTCCGGGGCGCATGAAGAAGTGTACGAATTCGTCACGAAGACGCAGATCCCGGTCACGACGACGCTGCTCGGCATCGGCGCTTTCCCGAGCGGCCACGAGCTGCACATGGGCTTCCCGGGCATGCACGGCACGTGGACGGCGAACACCGCCATCCAGAACGCCGATCTGCTCATCAGTATCGGCGCCCGCTTCGACGACCGCGTCACGGGCAAGCTGTCCGGCTTCGCGCCAAAGGCGAAAATCGTCCATATCGACATCGATCCGGCCGAGATCGGCAAGAACGTCCCGACCGACATCCCGATCGTCGGGGACGTCAAGGCGGTGCTCCAACAGGCGATCGCGGGCGCGAAGCGCACGGACAAAGCCGACGCCTGGCGCGCGCAGATCCAGGAATGGAAGGCGAGCAAGCCGTTCAGCTATACGGACTCCGAGACGGAGTTGAAGCCGCAGTGGGTCGTCTCGATGATTCACGAGACGACGAACGGCGACGCGATCGTTACGACCGACGTCGGCCAGCACCAAATGTGGGCGGCGCAGTACTATCCGTTCAACAAGCCGCGCTCCTGGGTCACCTCCGGCGGCCTCGGCACGATGGGCTTCGGCTTCCCGTCCGCGATCGGCGCGCAAATGGGCAACCCGGACCGCACGGTCGTCTCGATCAACGGCGACGGCGGCATGCAGATGTGCGCGCAGGAACTCGCCATCTGCGCGATCAACAACATCCCGGTCAAGGTCGCCATCCTGAACAACCAAGTGCTCGGCATGGTGCGCCAGTGGCAGGAATTGATCTACGACAACCGCTACAGCCACATCGACCTGGCCGGCAGTCCCGACTTCGTGAAGCTGGCCGAGGCGTACGGCGTCAAGGCGTTCCGCGCCTCGAACAAGGAAGAAGCGCGCCAGGCCTGGGAAGCGGCGCTGAAGCATCCGGGTCCGGCCGTCGTCGAGTTCGTCGTTCGCAAGGGCGAGAACGTCTATCCGATGGTCGCCCAGGGCAGCGCGATCGATGAAATGATAATGGGGGATGCCGAATGAATTATAAACATACCATCGCCATTCTCGTGAATGACCAGCCCGGCGTCCTGCAGCGCGTTTCCGGCCTGTTCGGCCGCCGTGCCTTCAACATCGAGAGCATCACCGTCGGCGCTTCGGAAGAGCCCGGCCTGTCCCGCATGGTCATCGTGACGACCGGCGACGAGCGTACGCTCGAGCAAATTCAAAAGCAGCTGTACAAAATCGTAGACGTCATCAAGGTCATCGACGTCGGTTCCAATCCGATGGTGGCGCGGGAGCTCGGCCTGATCAAGGTCAACGCCGAGCCGTCCGCCCGGCCGGAAATTCTCGGCGTCGTCGAGACGTTCCGCGCGGCGGTCGTCGACATCGGCCCGTCGAGCCTTATCGTTCAGGTCGTCGGCGACACAGACAAGATCGACGCGATGATCGAGCTGTTGAAGCCGTACGGCATCCGCGAGCTGTCCCGCACGGGCGTCACCGCCCTTACGCGCGGCGCGCGCTGATCCGCCGAACCCGCCATCCAGAGATCCCTATCATCCGCCTCCCGCAAGGAGCGGGTGTTCGAGGAGAGAACCGGTACCGGCCGGAGCTTGTCCGGGCCGCGCCGCCGTTCTCTCTTGGGACGCCCGTTTCATGAGGGTTGCCCTATTTCAGCTTTCATTTATAAGGAGGATTACAAACAATGGCAGTCAACTTGTTCCATGAGAAAGACGCGGACTTGAGCGTTCTGAAAGGCAAAACCATCGCGGTGATCGGATACGGCAGCCAAGGCCACGCCCAAGCGCAAAACCTGCGCGACAGCGGCCTCTCCGTCATCATCGGTCTGCGCGAAGGCAAATCCGCCGAAGCGGCGCGCAACGACGGCTTCGAAGTGCTGTCCGTCGCGGATGCGACCCGCAAAGCGGACGTCGTGCAAATCCTGATGCCGGACGAAACCCAAGCCGCCGTCTACAAGAACGAGATCGAGCCGAACCTCAAAAAAGGTGCAGCCCTCATGTTCTCCCACGGCTTTAACGTTCACTTCGGCCAAATCGTCGCGCCGGCCGACGCGGACGTCCTCCTGGTCGCTCCGAAGTCTCCGGGCCACATGGTTCGCCGCACGTACGTCGAAGGCTTCGGCGTCCCGGGTCTGATCGCCATCCATCAGAACGGCACGGGCAAAGCGTTCGAGATCGGCATGGCTTACGCCAAAGGCATCGGCTGCACCCGCGCGGGCGTCATCGAGACGTCGTTCCGCGAAGAAACCGAAACCGACCTGTTCGGCGAACAAGCCGTCCTCTGCGGCGGCGCGAGCGCGCTGGTCAAGGCGGGCTTCGAGACGCTGGTCGAAGCGGGCTATGCCCCTGAAATGGCTTACTTCGAGTGCTTGCACGAGCTGAAGCTGATCGTCGACCTGATGTACGAAGGCGGCCTCGCTTCCATGCGCAACTCGATCTCCAACACGGCCGAATACGGCGATTACGTCACCGGCCCGCGCATCGTGACCGACGAGACGAAGAAAGCGATGAAAGCGGTTCTGTCCGACATCCAGCAAGGCAAATTCGCCCGCGATTTCATCCTCGAAAACCAATCCGGACGCGCCTTCCTCACGGCTACCCGCCGCAACGAAGCCGAGCATCCGATCGAAGTCGTCGGCAGCCAGCTGCGCGGTCTGATGCACTGGATCAACAAGTAATCGCGCCCTGAGCGTAGGCAATAACGTGCTATAATGGAGGAGAAGGTCCGATCCCGTCGGCCTTCTCTTCTCTCATATGTGTAATGCCAGGAGGTGCGGTGAACAGCATGCGCAAAATATATATTTTCGACACGACGCTCCGCGACGGCGAGCAATCTCCGGGCGTCAACCTGAACACCCAAGAAAAGGTGGAGATCGCGCTCCAGCTCGAGAAGCTCGGCGTCGACCGGATCGAAGCCGGATTTCCGATCGCTTCGCCTGGCGACCTGGCCGCGGTGAATGCGGTTGCGCGTGCCGTAAAGAACGCATCGGTCGTCGGCCTCGCGCGCTCGCGCGAAAAGGACATCGACGCGGTCGTCGAAGCGCTGAAGGGTGCCCAGGACCCGCGGATCCACATTTTCCTCGCGACCTCGCCGATTCACCGGAAGCACAAGCTCCGCATGGAAAAAGCCGAGGTGCTCGAGACGGCCGAACGGATGATCAAGTACGCCAAGGCGCGCTTCGCCCAGGTCGAATTTTCCGCGGAAGACGCCGGACGGACGGAGCTCGACTTCCTGTGCGAAGTCACGGCGCTCGCGATCAAGGCCGGGGCGGACGTCGTCAACATTCCGGACACGGTCGGATATATGACGCCGTATGAGTACGGCAACATTTTCAAAACCTTAAAGGAAAACGTGCCGGATATCGAAAAAATCCAGTTGTCCGCGCACTGCCACGACGATCTCGGCATGGCGACGGCCAACTCGCTCGCAGCCATCCTGAACGGGGCCGACCAGATCGAAGGGACGATCAACGGGATCGGCGAGCGCGCCGGCAACACCGCCCTCGAGGAAGTGGCGCTCGCGCTCATGACCCGCGCCGAATTTTTCGACGCGACGACGACGCTGCACCTGCAGGAGATCGCCCGCACGAGCCGCCTCGTCAGCAAGCTGACGGGGATGCCGGTTCCCGGCAACAAGGCGATCGTCGGCGCCAACGCGTTCGCCCACGAATCCGGCATCCATCAGGACGGCGTCCTGAAGGAGAAGACCACCTACGAGATCATCTCCCCGGCGACGATCGGGCTCAAGGACAGCAAGCTCGTGCTCGGCAAGCACTCCGGCCGCCATGCGTTCCGCGAGAAGCTGGTCGACCTCGGCTTCGAGAATTTGACCGAAGAGCAGGTGAACGCCGCTTTCGGCAAGTTCAAGGACCTCGCCGACCGCAAGAAGGATGTCGGCAACGAAGATATCCTGGCGCTGCTCGAAGAGAAACTCATCGAAACGCCGGAAGTGTTCGCGCTCGAGCAGCTCGTCGTCGCCTTCGACAGCCATGCCGTGCCTAATGCGACGGTCAAGCTGAAGAAGGAAGGCGTCGTCGCTTCGCATAAGGCTGAAGGCAACGGCTCAGTTGACGCCATTTATCAGGCGATCGACGCGATTTCCGGCGAGACGGTGGAGCTGGACGACTACTCGATCAAGTCGGTCACCGACGGCACCGACGCGCTCGGCGAAGTGCACGTCGTGCTGAAGCAGGGCGAGTACAGCGCGCAGGGGCGCGGCGTCAGCACCGACATCCTCGAGGCGAGCGCGCGCGCATACGTGGACGCGCTCAACCGCCTGGTCGAAAAGCGCAAGGAGCCGGCGCGCACGAAGCGGGACCGGGACAACGTCACATTAATCTAGTCGTCACATATTTTACAGCAGTAGCGGGGGCCCGCAGCATGTCGGCATCGGACCTTACGCTAACCAAGAAATGGGGAACCCCGTAATGAACTACCGATATTCCTCCAGGCTGGGGAGCTTCTCCTCCTCCGCGGTCCGGGAAATTTTGAAGCTGACCCAAGGCGATGCCATCATCTCCTTCGCGGGCGGGCTGCCCGCCGAGGAGCATTTCCCGGTCGCGGCCGTGTCCGAGGCGTTCCAGCGGGTGATGGCGCAGGGCAACAAGGCGTTGCAGTATGGCCTGACCGAAGGGTATCTGCCGCTGCGCGAGGCGCTCTGCGGACGTATGGCGAAGAAGGGCATTCGCGTCACGCCTGACGAGATGCTGCTGACGACGGGCTCGCAGCAGGCGATCGACCTGTTGACGCGCATCTATATCGATCCGGGCGACGTTATCCTGGTGGAGCGTCCGACCTATCTGTCCGCGCTTCAGGTGTTCCGCTCGTACGGCGCGAAGACGGTGTCGGTCGCGGCCGACAGCGACGGGCTCGATCTGGCCGATCTCGAAGCCAAGCTGCTGCAATACAAACCGAAGATGCTGTACGTCATTCCGACATTCTCGAACCCGACAGGCAAGTCGTGGAGCACGGAACGCCGCCGCGCCGTGCTGGAGCTCTGCCGCCGGACCGACACGCTGATCCTCGAGGACGATCCGTACGGCGAGCTGAAATTCGGCGACGCTTCGCTGACGTATCCGTCGATTTTCTCGCTGGCTCCCGAGGTGTCGGGCTCTTGCGTCGTCTACACGAGCACCTTCTCCAAGACGGTCGCGCCCGGCCTGCGCACCGGCTGGGTCATGGGAGACGCGGACGTGATCCGCAATCTCGCCCGCGCCAAGCAAGCAGCCGACCTACAGTCCAGCACGCTGGACCAACAGACGCTGTATCAGCTGCTCGCGCACTTCGACCTTGACGGCCATATCGAGTTTGTCCGCAAGGAATACGAAGCGCGGATGCGCCAGATGGTCGGCCTGCTCCGCGATCACGCGTGGCCGGGCGTCACGTTCGAAGAGCCGAAGGGCGGCATGTTCATCTGGGTCGAATTCGCTCCCGGCATCGATTCGGGCGAACTGCTGAAGACGGCCGTCCAGCAGGGTGTCGCGTTCGTACCGGGCGTCTCGTTCTTCGCCGAAGATCCGCAGCTGAACACGGCGCGGATGAACTTCACGTTTGCGGACGAGGCCGGCACGGTCGAAGGCATGAACCGGCTGTCCCGCGCGTTGGAGCAGTTCGGCGCGCTAGTGTGAGCTTATTCGACTTCGTGGCTTTACCGTATAGCAAAACGACAACCCCCTAACCCGGATTCGGTTAGGGGGTTGTTTGCGTTTGCGGCATCTAGCGCCAAGAGCAGACTGCCGCCTCTGCCAGTTGCTTGAGACGCGTACAACGATATTCGATGAACCGGCGCATGTACGGTTTCAGCAGAAGCCGTTCGACCGCCCGGCCGATGAGGCCGAAAGGCGCTTCGAACCGGAGCGTGTCCGTCATGACCGTCCCTTTCTGGCAAGGGCGGAATTCGTGCGTGTGGATCAGACGCTTGAAGGCTCCTTGCGTCATCTGGTCGACGAACTTAGTCGGCCGATCGTATTCGAGGACCTGAGACGTCAAGTTCTGCCGTACGCCGAGATGGGTCGCCCGAAAGGTGACGACGTCGCCTAACGCCACCTTGCCTCCGCCTTCGACGACTTTTTCTTTTGTGTGCGGCCACACGGTTTGTCCATGTAAATCCGTATCGCGCGCCAGATCGAAGCAGGTTTCTATATCCGCGTATATGACTGTTCGGATCTGGATGGTAATCATCGCTGGATCCTCCTTGACTAGCTTGTGAGCTGTGTCGAAAGGGTTCTTTTCATAGGATACCCTATTTGTCGTTAGATGGCATGATTGATCCCGGTCACATCCATCGGCGGGAACAAGGAAAGGATGCCTTTGCCATTGGCAGGCGCGTCAAAAGTATATACAGGTTCCCAGGCGCCGAAGTCTTTTTTCTTAAAAATCTCGAAATTCGGGAAGCCGTCATGCTCCCCTTGAACCTGAACCATACCCGTATCGTAGACGGTAACCGTGAATGAATAGTCTCATCAGTTTTTTTGATTTCTCCGCAGTCGTCCTTCATGGCAAAAAAGGAACAGATCGAGTCGTTTCGCCCGTGCCTCTTCCAAAGTCCGAGTCTCTTGCAGCCCTTTTAGGTGATTTTCTTAAAAGTAATGAAAATCAATGTTTATCCAAACATTCCCTTCCTCCCTTACATATCTTGGAGTGCGTAAAGGAGGAGGTGATATTTTTGGTGCGTATTCTTGATAAAGCAGCCGTTCAGCCGCGCCGCAGCTTCAACTTGGCCAGATCGTTCACGATTCGACGCTCTCCTTCGAAATCCGGCATTGCAGCGATCGCGATACGGATACCGGTTCGTTCTCAGCCGAATCGGGTAGATTTGGTAGCATCCGTTGGCGTCAGAGGCATCACGGGCATTGGGCAAATTCGCTTTCGAATTTTCCGCGACGGAAAAGAAATATTCAACACGCTGCAAGGGATTGAATCTACGGGGTCGGAACAAAATTATATCGTTACCTTCCAGGCTGAAGATCGAAATGTAAAAGCAGGTACCCATGGTTACACGGTCACAGCAGAAAACCAAACTGCAAATACAAGAGTGGATGTTGTCGGACCGATATCGTTCAGCGGCTTAGCCGTTCAAACGAGATCCTGACCTCCTCTGCTCCGCGAACGGCAAGATAACGTAACGACACCGGGCTGCCGAGGAATCGGCAGCCTATTTGGCCTAAAGTCATAGGTCGGCAAATCTCTATTCCGCATCCAGCTCCAGCTCGACGATGCGTTTTTCCGCGTAATGGGTGTCTTTGTGCGCATGGAACGTTTCCGCTTTTTCCAGGACGACGCCGAAATTGTATTCGGGGATGCCGGCGTGCGGCTCGTAGACGCTTCGGGGCACGAGCACGTTGCCTTCGGGAAAATGGACCTCGATATTACCCGGCGCGATATCGACGTAGCGGGCCCGGCCGTGGAAGATGCCGTGACGATTGTACGCGACGATCGCTTCTCCTTCGCGCATGCCGAGTTTGGCGCCGTCGACCGACGCCATCAGGATGTCGTAGCGGTCCGCGCCGTTGAACGGATCGACGTCCTTGTACACCATGGAGTTGAACTGCTTGCCCCGCCGGGTCGTCACGGTGAATCGCCCCTCCGGCTTGCGAAGCTCCGGCAAATCGACGGGGATCAGCCGCGCGCGGCCGTCCGGCGTCGGGCAGATCCCGCCTTCGCACAGCCAGGCGCCGCCCCACTGGAACACGTCGCCTTGGTTCTGCAAATGCTGAATGCCGTCATAGTTCGGCGCCGTCACTGCGATTTCCCGCCGGATCGCGGCGGCATCCGCGAAGGAGACGAGCTCTGCATCCGACGGACGGACGCGGCGAGCGAGATCGACGTAGATCTGCCACTCGGCGCGTGCTTCCCCGATGCGGGGGCCTCGTATTTCCGGGTTGAAGTAGACCATCCGCTCGGTCGAGGTGGACGTGCCGCCGCCGGGCTGCTCGTACCGTGTCATGGCCGGGAGGACGATGACTTCTTCCCGCGCGTCGGCGAGGGTCGACGTATTCAGGATGATGTCCTGGTGCACGCGCAGCTCCACCGCCTCCAGGCACCGCTGCACGAACGGCGGGTCGGGCATGGTCTCGAGGAAGTTGCCGCCCGACAGGTAGTACAGCTTCAGCTTCCGCTCGTGATCGTCCGGGAGCAGCGCGTTCTCCAGCGTCACGCCGACGATGTCGCCTTGCCAGCGGGGAATGTCGAATCCCCACTGCCGCTCGATTCGCTCGGCCGCTTCGTCGAAGTCGCCGCCCGGCAAGCTGAACGGGTCGGCTCCCATTTCTCCCGCCCCTTGCACCCCGGAATGTCCGCGGATCGGCATCAACCCGCAGTGCTCTCGTCCAAGAAACCCCCGCAAAAGGGCGAGGTTCGCGACCTGCGAAATGTTGTCGGTGCCGAAACGGTGCTGCGTGAGCCCCATCGACCAGACGAAGACGCCCGAGCGCGCCCGGGCGAGCAACAGGGCCAGCTCTTCGATGCGGGCCCTCGACAGCCCGGACGAGCGCTCGAGCCGGTCCCACGACTGCTCCAGCACTTTGGCGCGAAGCTCCTCGTACCCGTTCGCATGGGCCGCGACGAAATCATGATCGATCGCCGAGCCCGGCGCTTTCTCCTCCATCTCGAACCAGGTTTTCATGATTCCGTGCATGAATGCGATGTCTCCGCCGATGTTCACCTGGTAAAAGTCGTCCGCCAGCTTCGTCCCGAACAAGGCGGATTCCGGAATCGACGGGATCCAGTAGCCGTCCATCGCGGGCTCGCGATACGGGTTGATGACGACGATTTTCGTTCCCCGGCGTTTGGCCGCGTACATGTATTTGGTGGACACAGGCTGGTTGCCCGCCGCGACGCTGCCCCAGAAGACGAGGACATCCGTGCCGATCCAATCCTTGTAGTTGCAGCTCGACGCCCCGATGCCCACGGACCGCTTCAGCGCCGTCTTGGAAGGAGAATGGCAGATGCGGGAGGCGTTGTCGATGTTGTTCGTGCCGAGAAAGCGGGCGACCTTCGCGGCGGCGTAGTAGCTCTCGTTGGTGATGCCGCGGGACGTCAAATAGAAGGCCGACTGCTTGGGATGCACGGCGAGGAATTTGGCGGCGATCCGGTCCAGCGCCTCGTCCCAGCCGATCCGGGCGAAGCGGGACTCCCCGCGTCGCCGGATGAGCGGGTACGGGATGCGGCCGAGCTCCCGCAGCTCTGCGCTGCTCCGCTTCCGGAGCTCCGAAATGTCGGCGTGGAGCACCTCCGGCTTGATCGCGGGCATCGTATTGAGACGCAGCACGTTGAGACGCGTCGTGCACAAATGGGGGCCGGCGAGCGTCTGGTCGCGGAGGCCCGAAACGCCGAGGGCGCAGCCGTCGCAGACGCCCTGCGTCAGAATGCGGGCGGCGTAACCGAGATTGTCCCGGTTGTCCCAGGCCGTCTTCATCATGTCGCGGATGTGCTTCGGCTTGACTTTGCCGAGGCCGAACGGCACCTTGCTTACCCAGAGCGACGGATCGGGCTTGCCGGGAAGCGGGATCGGGCCGGTGTGCTTGGTTCTGCCCATGGGATCACCTCGATTGGCGGAAAATAAAAAACCAGCAGCCGCCTGCTTGTCGGGATCGCGTACAAGGGCGGGGTGCTGGATAAAGGTCCGACAAGACGGGCAGCCGAAGCGCTCGCCGTGAAGAACGTTCATGTTCGCATCGAATAAGGACGAAACCGGGACGCACAGGGGTACGCTTCGATCTCTAGCTCTATTGTGCCTGTAATGGGAAGCGCTGTCAACGCGTCCCGGGGAACGAGATCCGTTCGGGATGGGTGTAGACGTTAAACGACGCTCCGCGGATGAAGCCGACGGCGGTGATGCCCAGATCTTCCGCCAGATCGAGTGCCAGCGCCGTCGGGGCGGACTTGGAGAGGACGATCTCGCCGCCGAGCTTGGCGACCTTGAGCAGGATCTCCGACGAAATTCTGCCGCTGAAGGCGACGATTCGACCGGGCAGAATGCCGTCGCTAACGCGAAGCACGTGTCCGTAAAGCTTGTCGAGGGCGTTGTGGCGGCCGATGTCCGACCGCATGAGCCGAATGCCGCCCCGATCGCACAGCGCCGCGTTGTGCACGCCGCCCGTCGAGCGGAACGTCTCGGCGGCGCGCTGCAGCTCGCCCATCAGGCGGATGCAGTCTTCGGGCGCGAGCATCGCTTCGCGGGTGTCGATGCGCTTCGCCGTGCGCGCGTCGCTCCAGAAGTAAAAGCCCTGTCGGCTCTTGCCGCAGCAGGAGGCGACATAGCGCTTGGAGTGCATCTCCGCGGCGAACGCCGTCGGGCGGTGAGTGTCCGCGTAGACATAGCCGGTCTGCGCGTCGTAGCCGATTTCCTTCAGATCGCCGTATGTCGCGATGGCCCCTTCGGACGCAAGGAAGCCGATGGCCAAGTCCTCCACGTATTCGGGCGTGCAGACGAGCGTCGCGAACTCCTCCCCGTTCAGCAGGAGGGTGACGGGATGCTCGGTGACGACGACGTCGTCCGCCTCCGAGAACGCCCCCTGGGCGTATCGGATCAGCCGTCGGCCGGTGACGATCGGGTCAGTCATCGGAATCCCTCCTGCCCGCGACGTCGCGATCGAACACGAACACGGACACCGCCATGTCCGCTTCGAGATGGATGTCGGAAAACAGGTGAAGCAGCTTCGCTCCGACCAGTTCCTCCATGCCGGCGGGCACCGCCTCCGCATACACCTGCTGAATGCGTTTGGTCCGCGTCTCATGGACGGTGTCGCGGCCTTCCGGCGTGCGCGCGATGAATTTTTCCGTGGCGGTCAGGTTGCCGTGCATCGTCGAGATCGCCATATTTTCCGCGAACACGGTGCGGATCCGCTCCGGCCCTTTGCCGAACAGCTCTTTGCGGACGCGGCGGACGATATCGTTGAAAGCGGATTCTTTGCTCGGCATGCGCCATCCTCCCTGCGCAATCTCACTGGTTTGTCTACAATATAAGGGATGCTTCCGGGGTTGACAATGATCGTCGCCAAGGGCATGATGCAGAAAGACACTGCCCGCCCTTTGAGCAGGACGGGTGCGCGCGGGACAAGCCTCGGCCGAAGCGGGCGGGAGCCGACGGCGGGGAAGGGAATCGGCGCGTAGAAGTACGGACATCAGTCGAGCAGACAAGGAGCGCGGATATGGGCAAAACACGCGGACGGCCGGTGAGCGCGGCATGAAAACGGAAGAGAGACGGGCGATAGCGCTGGACCAGGCGCAGTCGCTTGTAGCGGCGCTGGCGAGGCCGCTGCGGACCGAGCGCGTGCCGCTGGCGGCCGCTTTCGGGCGCCGGCTGGCGGAGCCGCTCGTCGCGGATGCGCCCGTGCCGGCCTTTGCGCGCTCCGGAATGGACGGCTATGCGGTGCGCGCGGCCGATCTGGCCGGAGCCAGCCCTGCGCGGCCCGCGCGTCTCGTCGTCGCAGGGGAGACGATCGCGAGCGGCGTCGCGGAAGAGCCGCCGCCAATTGCGCCCGGCGAAGCGTCCCGCATCATGACGGGCGCTCCGCTGCCGCCGGGCGCGGACGCCGTCGTCATGCTCGAGGCGGTGCGGATGGAAGTCGAGGGCGGCGACCCTCGGGCGGTCTTTGCTGGGCCGGTTCGGGCGGGGTTGAATGTGACGCCGGTCGGCGGCGAAATATCTCCCGGCGAGCCGCTGCTGGCGGCCGGCGCGCGCATCGGTCCGGGCGAGGCGGCGCTGCTTGCCTCGTTCGGGCGGACGCGGCCGCTGACGTACGCGCGGCCGCGAGTCGCGATCGTGACGACCGGCAGCGAAGTGATCGCGCCGGAGGAGACGCCGGCATACGGGCAAATCCGCAACAGCAACCTGGTCATGCTGCGCGCGTTGGCCGAAGAGGCCGGCGCCGAAGTCGTGCATACGGCGCATATCGTCGACGACGAGGCGGGCATCGAGCGCGAGATCGGCGCCGGCTTGAACGCAGGCGCAGACGTGGTACTGACGTCCGGGGGCGTATCGGTCGGAGACTTCGATGTGACAGGCCACGTGCTGCGCCGCGAGGGTCGAACGCTGCTGTTCAATAAAATATCCATGCGGCCCGGCAGCGTGACAAGCGCCGCCGCCCAGGACGGCAGGCTGATCTTCGGGCTGTCCGGCAATCCGAGCGCCTGCTTCGTCGGCTTTGCGCTCCTGGTCCGCCCGGCGCTGGCGCGGATGGGCGGAAGACCCGACTTCGACCTGCCGTCCTACGCCGCGCAGCTGGGCGAGGATTTTCCGAAGGGCGGCGCATTCTGGCGTTATCTCCGCGGGTGGACCGCGATGGAGAATGCGACGGTCCGCGTAATGCCCTGCCGCGGCAATCGCTCGTCCGATATCCGCTCCATCCGGGAAGCCGACTGTCTGATCGCGATTCCGCCTTGCCCGGATGGGTTGCCGGCGGGAACGATCGTCGAAGCGATCCCGCTAGGGCCGTGGCGGGAGTGAGTAGCTGCGCCCGATGGACGGGTTCCGATAGGGAGGCGATGATGAGATGAGCGAATCTCCGCTGCGAACGCGGTGTCATGCGATCGTGCTGGCGGGAGGAGCGAGCCGCCGGATGGGGACGCGCAAAGAACGGCTCGACTTGAATGGAGAGCCGAATTTGCTGCGCTTGTGCCGCCTGCTCCATGGGATGGCGGACCGGGTAACGGTCGTGACGGATGCTCGGGAGACTTACTCTTTTTTGCCGGAGGACATCGCGGTCGTGCGAGACCGGGTGCCGGACCGCGGTCCCGTGGGCGGCATCTGCACGGGAATGGGCGTCAGCGACGCGCCGCTCCAACTGGTGGCGGGATGCGACTATCCGCTCGTCTCCGAGCAGGCATGGTTCCGTCTTTTGCGGCAATTGGAGGCGAATCCGAACGCCGACGCGGTCGTCCCGGTGGCGTTTGGCAAGGAGCATCCGCTGTGCGCCGTCTACCGGGCGCGGACCTTGCCGCTCTGGGAGGCCGCTCTCGCCGCCGGGGAGCTGCGCGTACGACGAACGGTCGATCGCATGAGCACGGTGTTCCGGCGGATGGAGGACGAGGAGGAGGCCGAGTACGTCAACATGAACGAGCCGGAGGATTATGCGGCGGTGAAGGAGCGATTGTCGTGAGCACGGGGCTGCGCCCGCCGATCGTGCAAGTCGTCGGCTACAAGAACAGCGGCAAGACGCGGCTCGTGCGCGAGCTGGTGGCGAGGTTCGCCGCCGACGGTCTGCGCGTCGGGACGGCGAAGCATCACGGCCATGCGGACGACCTGGACGTGCCGGAGACGGACACGGCGCTTCACCGCGCGGCCGGCGCCTGCGCCGTCGCGATCGCATCGCTCGGCCTCTCCGCCGTCTGGGAGTCGAGGGAGCTGAGCCTGGCGGAGCTGGTCGACCGCATGCCGCCGTGCGACCTCGTCATCGCCGAGGGTTTCAAAACGGCGGATTACCCCAAGTGGGTGCTGCTGCGCGACGAATCGGACGTGCCGCTGATCGCCCAGGTGACGCAGGTCGTCGGCGTCTCGGCTTGGTTCGACTATGCGCACCCATCGCTGCCCGTGCGCCCGCTGGCCGATTACGACGGGATCGCGCAAGCGGTGCGGGAGGCGATCCTGCGGGGGAGATGAGCGGGGGGAAGGGGGAGGGGACGACAAGGGGGAGGTGCAACCTCCGCCCGGCGCCCCAAATAGGGAACAAATCGCTCCCTATTCCCGCGGTCCCCCCGCCGGCTACCCGAAATAAGGAACAAACCGCTCCCTATTTCCGCACTCCCCCGCCTGACGCTCGAAATAAGGAACAAATCGCTCCTTATTTCCGCATTCCCCAGCTGGATGCCCGAAATAAGGAACAAATCGCTCCCTATTTCTGCATTCCCCAGCTGGATGCCCGAAATAAGGAACAAATCGCTCCCTATTCCCGCGGTCCCCCCGCCGGCTACCCGAAATAAGGAACAAACCGCTCCCTATTTCCGTACTCCCCGCCCGACACCGGACTTTTCCCGGATTGTGCCCCCAAAATAGCCTGCCCTAGTCGCCCGTAGGTCCGACTTCCCTCCCTTGCCCGGATCGTCTATAGTCCCGAACTATAAATTAAATAGCTTTTATGTATTTTGCCTACGACCGCCCGGTGTGCTACAACAGAAGAAGGACTACTAACTTACGGGAGTGAAACGCAATTATGTCGGAAGTGAAAAAGATCGCCGTTATCGCCGGCGACGGCATCGGCCCCGAGGTCGTTGGCGAAGCGATTAAAGTATTGAAGAAAACGGAACAATTGTTTGGGTACCGGTTCGAGCTCGAACACGGCCTGTTCGGCGGCATCGCGATTGACGAGAAAGGAACCCCGCTGCCGCAGGAGACGCTCGAGATCTGCCAGCGCGCGGACGCCGTGCTGCTCGGCGCCGTCGGCGGACCGAAGTGGGACAACAATTCGAAGGAGCTCCGTCCGGAGACCGGCCTGCTCGGCATCCGCAAGGCGCTCGGCCTGTTCTCCAACATCCGGCCGGCCGTCGTCTTCGACTGCCTGAAGGACGCCTCCACGCTGAAGCCCGAGGTGCTCGAGGGTACCGACTTGATCGTCGTGCGCGAGCTGACGGGCGGCATCTACTTCGGCGAGAAGTTCCGCCGCGAAGGCGCAAACGGCCAGGAAGCCGTCGACACCTGCGTCTACAACGTCCATGAAGTGGAGCGCATCGTGCGCCAGGCGTTCGAAATCGCGCAAAAGCGCAGCAAGCGCCTCGCCTCGGTCGACAAGGCGAATGTCCTCGAGACGTCCCGCCTGTGGCGCGAGACGGTGAACCGCATTGCGCCGGAGTATCCGGACGTGGAGCTGGAGCACGTGCTGGTCGACAACTGCGCGATGCAGCTGCTGCGCCGTCCGTCGAGCTTCGACGTCATCGTCACCGAGAATATGTTCGGCGATATCCTGAGCGACGAAGCGGCGATGCTGACCGGCTCGATCGGCATGCTGTCCTCGGCTTCCCTCGGCGAAGGCAGCTTCGGTCTGTACGAACCCGTGCACGGCTCGGCCCCCGACATCGCGGGCCAAGGCATCGCGAACCCGATCGCGACGATCCTGTCCGTGGCGCTCATGTTCCAATTGACGTTCGGCTACGCCGAAGCGGGCGCCGTCATCGAAAAAGCGGTCAAGAGCGTCCTCGACGCCGGCCACCGCACGGGCGACATCGCGGTCGACAAGAGCAAGGCGATCGGCACCGAGGCGATGGGCGATCTGATCGTCGCTGCCATGACGCGCTAATCCTGCGTTCTCGTCCTTTCGGGAAAAAGTTACATTAGAATTATTCTAAACAAATAACGATTCAATATTGATTTTGATTCTCAAACTGTGGTACGATCTCCATGAAGCAAAACAAGCCCGGCTCTGAAGTCGGATTTACTTGGGAGGTAATCGTACAATGGCAGAGCGTTTGGTAGGCCGCCCGGCTCCGGAATTCACGATGGAGACCGTGAACGGCGACGGTAAAGAATTCGGCAAAGCTTCCTTGTCCGACTACAAAGGCAAATGGCTGGTATTCTTCTTCTACCCGCTGGACTTCACGTTCGTTTGCCCGACGGAGATCGTCGCGCTGTCCGATGCTTATGACCAATTCAAGGCATTGAACACCGAAGTTCTCGGCGTCAGCGTAGACAGCATCCACAGCCACCGCGCTTGGATCAACACGCCGAAGAACGATAACGGCCTCGGCCAACTGAACTTCCCGCTGGCAGCCGACATCACCAAGCAAGTCGCTCGCGACTACGGCGTTCTGATCGAAGAAGAAGGCATCGCGCTGCGCGGCTTGTTCATCATCGACCCGGACGGCGTGCTCAAATACCAAGTCGTTAACCACAACGACGTCGGCCGCAGCGTAGAAGAGACGCTTCGCGTCCTTCAAGCTCTGCAATCCGGCGGCCTGTGCCCGATCAACTGGAAACCGGGCGACAAGCATCTGGTAGCGAAATAAGCAATCGAATCGGATCGAGGGACGC
The DNA here is from genome assembly GCF_020731285.1 of Cohnella baijiui. GTDB lineage: Bacteria > Bacillota > Bacilli > Paenibacillales > Paenibacillaceae > Cohnella. The sequence goes on along the minus strand of NZ_JAJFOW010000019.1, from coordinate 86,357 downwards.
ATGCTTAGGCATGCGTCCTTTGCCATCCTCTGGGCGTCGGTCCAATCGTTTTCGTTTTGGCGGATGGCAGGAATTCGTCGGAAGCGAAGAGAATATAGTGTATATCAACTTTGCCAAACCAAAACCATCCGTTTCGTCGAGGAGGGGAAGAAGATGGGATTCTGCTGCGGCGCCAGCATGATCGGAACCAAGGGGACGCTGAAGCATTACCGGACGCGGATACACAACGTGCCGATCCTGTTCTGTCCGGTCTGTCATCGGGTCGAGGTTCATTATCTGGTGGAAAACGAGTACGAGATATTGGCGGAGTATGCGCACGGCGACGGGGCGTCCGAAGTCGACTTCCACGACTACGTAGACGAGTCGGACAAAGACCTGAACGAGAACTGCGTAAGCAACGAGGACGAAGATCCGCTTTTGATGGTGCAGAGCCAGATCGACATGGGTCTCGACCTGCTGTCCTTTGCCAAGCAGATCGGGGACGCCGAATGGGAAAAGCAGCTAAAGCGTCGGCTTGGCGTCCTAAGCCAAAGGCGGCACAAATTGCGCGCCAAACGCACCTCCGGCGGCGCGCACTGAGCCTTTAGACCTAGGACCAGTCCCATGCGGATAGTTACGATGCCCCTTCCAGCAGCGCGCGGCGGATGTTAGCGTTGCAGGGAGGGGTATTTTTGCGTTCCTTTTTCGGTCATACAGAATGGATAAGTTTTATCCCTATCCATTTCTGTATGACCTCCGATAAAAACGTGTCGCCGTCCGGAAAGACGGCAAAGCCGTTTTTACTTGGTACCCATCTCAACCGATGATTTTTGGGGTACGCATATTTTGGCAGGCGGACCCCCTCATTTGATATCGCCTGACCGAATGGTTGTAATTGCGGGGTGAGCATTTGCTGCTCTTATTGTGGGAAAGATGGTTCGGACGATCTTCGTCGTCCGCAACGATAGAAAATCCGGGCGAGGCACTGGAGCAATCGGTGCTCGCCGCCCAACAAGGGGACGCCGAAGCGCGGGACCATTTGATCCGCCAGTATCGGCCGTTCATCGCGAAGACGGTGAGCCGTTTTTGCAAACGGTATATCGACCCTGCGCGGGACGACGAGTTCAGCATTGCCATGACCGCGTTCGACGAAGCGATCGCGCGCTACTCGCCCGAAGCGGGCAGCCGCTTTCTCGGCTTCGCCGAAAAGGTGATCGTGCGCAGGCTGATCGACTACGTCCGCAAAGACCAGCGCCATCGGCAGACCGTCCCTTATAGCGCGCTTCAGGGAGACGACGAGGAACAGAGCTCCTTGTTAACGCGCGTCGAAATTCGGGAAGCGGTGACCGTCTACGAGAAAGAACGGCTCGCGGAGGACCGGCGGGAAGAGATCGCCGCGCTGACCGAAGCGCTCAAGGCGTATGGCGTCTCCTTCGGCGACCTCGCCGGCCAATCGCCCAAGCATCAGGATTCGCGCGAGGCGCTGCTCGGCATCGGACGCAGGCTGGCGGACAATGCGGCCTTGTTCGAGACGCTGCGGCACAAGCGGCAGCTGCCGGTCAAGGAGCTTTGCGAAGCGGAGAAAGTGTCCAGAAAAACGATCGAGCGCCACCGGAAATATTTGATCGCCGTCGCCCTCATCGCGTCCGGCGGTTATCCGTTTTTGCAGGAATACATCGGTCTGTCGAGCAGCGAGAAGGGGGGAGACGTATGAGCCGGGCCATCATCATGTCGGTAGAAGCGGGAAAGGCCGTCGTCCTTACCCCGGACGGACGTTTCCTTCGCGTGAGCGAGAAAATCGGCTATGCCGTCGGCGACGAGGTGGAGATCGATCCTTCCGAGCTCGCGTCGCCGGCCCGGCGGCGGTCGTTCGCGCGGAGCGGCTGGATCGCATCCGCCACATCGGCGGCGATCGTCGTACTCACAATTTTCGCGATCTGGACGTTCCGGACGCCGCCCGTCGTCGCGTATGTATCCATGGATGTCAATCCGAGCGTGGAGATGGGGCTGGACAGCAAGGAACGGGTTCGCGAGCTTCGCGCGCTGAATGCCGATGCCGTCCCGATCGTCCAGGCCGTAAGCTACAAAGGAGAGAAGATCGAGGAGGTCGCGGCCGCCCTCGCGAGCGCGCTTGCGGAGCGGGATCTCCTCGCGGCGAACGGCACGGAGATTGTCCTCGCGAGCGTGCCCGTCCGCTCCGTCGCGACGTCCTGGGAGGATGACGTGACGGCGAAGATGACGCAGGCGATCGAGGAAGCGGCCGGTTCGCCCGCGTCCGGCGCTCTCGTGACGGCCGTTTCCGTCCCTCGCGAGGTGCGGGAAGAGGCGGAGGCGCACGGACTTTCCGCGGGCAAAATGGCGTTCTGGCTGAAGGCGGAGAGCCAGGGGCACGATCTGTCGCTGGAGACGCTGCGGCAGACGGCGCTGAAGGATATCGCATCGTCCTGGGGCGGCGTCAAAGCCGTCATGGAAGACGGGGCGTCGAACGGCTCGACGAGCAAGGAAGCCTGGAAAACGCTGCTCGAGCAGGCGCAAGAGACGAAAGCCGACAAGCTCAAGGAGACCAAGGTTCCGGCATCGAGTCAGGCGAACGGCAAAGGAAACGGCAAGTCCGGCGCCCAGGCGACCCCTTCGCCAAGCCGCGAAGTGCAGGCGCAGACGAAGGATCGGACGCACGGCAAAGACGGCAAACGCGACAAGCGCGACCGCGACAACCGTGACAAGCGGCATGACGGCAAGAATAAAGGTTCGCACGGCAAGGACAAGACCCAGTGGAACGAGGAAGACGTCCGGAGATGGCTGAACGGCTGGAGCCGCCAGTCCGGTCTGTGGGCGCAGCAGGACTGGTCCGAGATCATCCGCTCCCCCTTTTCCTTCGGAAACGCCGCGACCCTTGCGGTGAAGACGCCGGGCGGCGACCAAAAAGTTGGAAGCGGCCAAAACGCCAAGGGCGGCGAGAACGGCCGCTCCTCCGGCAAAGACGCGGGCCGGCATACCGGCAAAAGCGGAACTGGCGGCGGCAGCGGAAAAAACGGAAGTAACAAGAATGGAAACAACAATAAGAACGAAAATGGCAAAAAGAACGAAAACAACAATAAGAACGAAAAAAATAAAAAGAACGAAAGCGTCGGGAAGAACGGCAGCAATGGAAACGGCAATCAGAAGGATTCCCGCGACGAAAATAACAAAAACAATAACAACAAAGGCCAGAGCGGCGCCGGGAACAAATCGTCCGGCGACGGCGACCGCGGCAAAGGAAATGGCGAGAGCCTGAACGACTCGGAAAAAGGGAAGGACGGGTCGCGCAAGCAAACGGAAAATAGCAGCCAATCCCAGGGCCAAAACCAACAGAATGGAAAAGCGGAAAAGCGATAATCCGGAATCGCCCGAGCCCCCTACATTTCGACACGATCTCCGATTGACAGTCCTTCGATACCTTGTCTATGATTAATGTGAATTTTTGTCGGCAGGGGGGAGAAGATCATGGAGAGATGGAGAACGCGCTATTTTCCGTTATTGGCTGAGTTCGCCCTGGCGACCGGAGAAGACCAGAGCAGGCAGCTCGCAGAGCTCAGATCTTCTTTGCAGGGCGTACCGACCGACGATATCCTCAAACACCATGAAGAGAGCGTACGTTTTCTGCTCTCCAATGCCGAATCGGAAGACCGGATGACATTGATGCACCGGTCTCTTTTGTTTTTGATGGAGCTGCTCGCCTCTTTGCATCTTCCCGAAGGGGCGGCCGCGCGGGAACCATCGGAGCGGGAACGGCTGAAGGAAGCGGCCGTCAAGTCCGTTCCGATCGACGAGGAGCGGCCGAGCAAGTTCGAGACGGTGCTGCAGCATATGGACAGCGGCATCGCGCTGTTCGACGCGCAGGGGACGCTTCGGTTTCTGAACGTGCAGATGTCCAGGGTGCTCCAGGCGCCGCGGCGGGTGCTCATCGGCAACTCGCTGCGTCAGCTCATGTTCCACCCGAACCTGCGGCGCCAGACGCGGCGGATCTTTATCCGCATGCTCAAGGAAATGGTATATTATCGTCGTTTCCACGGAGAGTTCCAGGATGCGAACGGGCGATTCCTCCTTGTTACCATTTCGCAGATCGACGAGCTGGACGGCGACTATTTAGTCAGTGTGAAGGATGTCTCCGAGTACAAGCAGATCGAGCAGACCGCATTCCAAAACGACAAGCTCGCCATGCTCGGCAAAATCGCCGCCGCGATCGCCCACGAGATTCGCAATCCGCTGACGTCGATCCGGGGTTTCATCCAGTTGCTGAGGCCTTACCTGGACACGATCGGCAAGCAGGAGTACGCCCGGATCATTCTCTCGGAGATCGACCGGGCGAACGACATCATATACGAGTTTCTCAACTCCTCCAAGCCGTCGGCTCCGATGACGCAGACGGTGCTGGTCGGCCTCCTGCTGAAGGAGACGATCCTGCTGACGGAGAGCGAGGCGCACATGAGCGGCATCGAGCTGAGCTGCGAAATTTTCGATCCGTATATCATGATCTCGATCGACGTGAAGCAGATCAAGCAAGTCGTCCTCAACATGGTCAAAAACGCGATGGACGCGATCCTCTCCGCGCCGGATCAGCGCCGGGGACTCATCAAGCTGACCGCAAGGCGGGAAAAGCGCTTTGCCGTCATCAGCATCAGCGACAACGGACGCGGCATGGACCGCTCGACGCTGAACCGGCTGTTCGACCCGTTTTTTACGACGAAGGAAGACGGCACCGGGCTCGGCTTGTCCGTCAGCTATCGGATCATTCGCAATCACGGCGGGACGGTGCACGTGGACAGCCAGGTCGGCGAAGGGACCGAATTCATGATTTACTTGCCATTGATAGAAGAGAGAGAGTAGAATCGGGTTGACAGCCTGGTTAGCAAACGTATAACGGGTGGGAACCGACCAGATGACGCTCCGACGAACGGCCGACGGGCCGCCTATTAAAAAAGGATGATCAGCTCCGCGACGAAGATGTTGCGGGGCTGTTCTGGTTGCGCTTTCAGCCGAATATATCGCTAGCAAGAGCGTCATACGAGATGCATCATCATGAGGGAGCGCGACCAGATGATAAGCCGACAACCGCAAGCGGCAAAAGACTTCCGGAGATACTTGGGCAGCCGCAGTCGAACGAACGACTCGGAGATCCGCAGAGGTATGCGGGCTTCGCTGCGGGAGGGCATCCCGGCGAATATCGTCGGCAATTTGCTCGGCGGTCCGCTGCAGACGGCTTTTTTGCTCTATCTCGGGTTCAGCTCCGAGCAGATCGGCCTCGTGGCGGCGATTCCGTCGTTCACGCTGCTCATCCAGATCTTCATCGCGCTCGGCATGCAGCGATGGCGCAATCGCCGTCGGCTCGTAACGATCTTCGGGACGACGCACCGTACGCTCTGGGTAGCCACGGGACTCATTCCGCTGCTGTTTCCCGAGGCTTCCTGGGCGCCCCTCTATTTGATCGTCTTTTTACTGTCGTTTTCCTTCGGCCAGGCGGGCGGGGTCATTTGGACGTCGCTCATGGCGGATATCGTGCCGCCGTCGCTGCGGGGACGCTATTTCGGCATCCGCAATACGACACACTGGGCGGTCGTCAGCCTGACGCTCTTGCTCGGCGGCCAATTGATGGAGTGGATTCCGGGCGGCCGCGGCTTCACGATCCTGTTTGCCGTGAGCGCCCTCTGCGTCGTCTGGAACGGCATCGAGCTGTCGCGGTACGCCAATCCGCCCTTCCAGCCTTCGCAGGATGGCGGCTCAGCCGGCGTTCGGCTGTTCAAGCCGCTGCGGGACCGGGGCTTCGTCACGGCAACGCTGTTCATCACGATCTACATTTTGGCGCAAAATATCGTCGTTCCGCTTTTTTCCTTCGTCATGCTGCATCGCCTTCATCTGAGCTACAGCAGCGTAACGCTGATCACGATGCTGCAAAATATCGTCATGATGGTCAGCTATATCTATTGGGGCAATCTGAATGCCAGATACCCGGCGCGGACGCTGCTGCTGTGGACGTTTCCAATCATCGCGCTGGCGTGCCTCGCCTGGTTCGGCTTGGCCGCGCTGCCCGTGCTGCTCGTCTTGGGCGCCGTGCACATCTTGCTCGGTATCGGACTCGGCGGATACAACCTGCTCGTCTTCAACTTTCTCATCGGCGACACGCCGAAGGCGGAGCGGCCGATGTACGTCGCCGTCTTTTCCGCGCTCACGGGGATCGCCGGCTTCGTCGGACCGATCGTCGGCGGCTGGGTGTACAAAGCGGCCGGGGACGCGCCGGCATGGATCCAGGACTACGGGGTGACCGGCTTGGCGGGCGCCGTTCTCCTGCTGCTGTCGGTCGCCGTCGCGCCGCTTGTGTTCCGCAGGGATAAAAAGGGCAACGTATAGAAAAAAGGAGGACGACTTCATGAGCGAATTAACCGGCATCCGGGACCGCGTGCCGCCCGGGCAGCGCGTAACGACCGGCTTCCCGGTGCTCCATCACGGAGATGTGCCCCGCTACGGCGATCTGGGGCGATGGACCTTGAAGATCTTCGGACTCGTCGAGGAGGACGTGGAATTCACATACGAAGCGTTCATGCAGCTTCCCCGGCGCGAATTCGCGAACGACATCCATTGCGTCACGACGTGGTCCAAGTTGGACAACGTCTGGGAAGGCGTGGCGGTGTCCGACGTCATGGAGCGGGTGAAGCTGAAGCCGGAGGCGAAGTACGTCATGCTCCACGCCGAGCAAGGGTGGACGACCAATCTTCCGCTGGCGGATTTCCTGAAGGAAACGTCGTTTTTCGCGCTGAAGCACGGGGGGCAGCCGTTAGCGCCCGAGCACGGCTTTCCGGTACGGATGGTCGTTCCGCACCTCTATTTCTGGAAAAGCGCGAAATGGCTGCGGGCGATCGAGTTCCGCGCCACCGACAAGCCGGGTTTCTGGGAGCGGAATGGGTATCACATGTACGGGGATCCTTTTCGGGAACAGCGCTATGATTTCGATTGAATCAAGGGTTTTCAGTTCGAACCGCGCGGGCAGGCGAGGGTTGTTACTTGATTTTGCGCCGCAATCCCGGTATGTTGAAGCAAGAGCTTGTTATCAGACAAACCGGGTGAACGTATGAATACGGATATCAGCATCGCACTGGTCATCATCGTGATGGTCGCCGCCTTCGTGGGGACGATCCTGGTCGGGGTCTCGCGCAAAAATCGGGAGGAAAACCCGGAGTACGCGAATCGGCCGGTTCGCAATTGGACGAAGCTGTCCGCCTACTATCTCGTCGCGATTATCGTGCTCGTGATTTTGTTTCTTTTGCTGATGAATATGTAGGCGCCCAGCGTCCGAAACGAAATCAGCCCGCAGGCGGAATGCCTGCGGGCTCTGTCGCATGCGGCGGCCGGTCAGGCCAGCGCGCGTCGGAATTCCTGGGTGAGCAGAGGGACGACTTCGAACAGATCGCCTACGATGCCGTAGTCGGCGACTTTGAAGATCGGCGCCTCGGGGTCTTTGTTGATCGCGATGATGACGCGGGACCCGCTCATCCCGGCCAAGTGCTGGATCGCCCCGCTGATGCCGCAGGCGATATAGATTTCGGGCGTCACGACCTTGCCCGTCTGGCCGATCTGCAAGCCGTAGTCGCAGTAGCCGGCGTCGCAGGCGCCGCGGGAGGCGCCGACCGCGCCGTTCAGGACGCCCGCGAGCTCCTCGAGCGGCTTGAAGCCTTCGGCGCTCTTCACGCCGCGGCCGCCGGAGACGACGATCTTGGCTTCGGCGAGATCAACCTTGCCCGTCGTCTTGCGGACGACCTCCTGCACGACCGTCCGCAGGGAAGCGGGCGCTTCCGCCTGCCGCCGGACGATATCGGCCTTCCGGCCGCCTTCCGCCGGTGTTGCGGCGGGAAGGTTGTTCGGCCGGACGGTGACGACCCAGGGGTAAGCGGCGAACGTCCGCTTCTCGAACGCTTTGCCGGCATAGAGGGGGCGCGTAAAGGCGATCCGCTCCCCGTCGCGCTCGATGGCGACGACGTCGGAAATTTGCCCGGCCTGCAGCCGCGCGGCGAGCGTCGGCCCGAGATCCCGGCCGACCGCTGTATGGCCAAGAAATACGGCATCCGGTCGCGCGTCGTCGAGCAGCGGCGCGAGGGCGGACGCATACGCTTCCGGGTTGTAGGTGCCGAGCGCCGCGTCCTCCAGCAGATAGACCTGCGCGAGCGGGTATACGGCCAGCTCCTCCGCCAGCGCCGCCGTCCCTTCGCCGCCCAGGATGACGGCCGACACCGCGTCGCCCTCCGACGCCGCGAGAAGGGCCGCCTGCAGCGCTTCCAGCGCCACCTGGCGCAGCTTTCCGTCCCGATGTTCCGCGATAACCAGATAAGTTGGGCTCATGATCACGATTCCTCCTCGATCTCTCGTCGAAGTGCGGTCAAATGATTTTCGATACGGTGCGCAGCTTCTCCACAAGCGCGGCGGCCTGCGCCGCCGGGTCGCCTTGCAGGAGCTGTCCGGCTTGGCGGGGCGGCGGCAGGAAGAGGTCGGTCCGGTCGGTCTTGGCGGCCAGATCGTCGGGATTCAGCTTCAGATCGTCCAACGTAAGGAGCCGGAACGGCTTTTTCTTCGCCTTCATGATACCGGGCAGTGATGGGTAGCGCGGCTCGTTCAAGCCTTGCTGGGCGGTGAACAGGGCGGGGAGCCGGACCTCGAGCTTCTCCAGATCGCCTTCGGCGTCCCGTTCGACGGCGGCGCTTCCGCCCGAGACCGTCAGCTTGGTGACGGACGAGACATGGGGGATGCCAAGCTGCTCCGCCACGCGCACCGCGACCTGGCCCGCCCCGTTGTCCACCGAAAAGTTGCCGCCGATGAGCAGGTCGTACGACTGATCCTCGAATACGGCGGCCAGCACGCGCGATACCGCATATTCGTCGGACGGGATGCGGTCGTCCGTCACGAGGACGGCTTCGTCCGCGCCCATGGCGAGCGCCGTCCGCAGCGCTTCGCCCGTCCGCTCGGGACCGACGGAGACGACGACGACTTGGCCGCCCTCCGCCTCCTTGATGCGGATCGCCTCCTCCACCGCGTACTCGTCGTACGGATTCATGACGAACTTGACGCCGTCCTCGGACACGCGGCCGTCCCGCAGGACGATTTTTTCCTCCGTATCGAAGGTTTGCTTCAGCAGCACATAGACGTTCATGCCGATATCCCCTTTCGTTCGCAGGTGGAATAAGTGACTCAGGGCCTGAGAGCCCTGAGGAAAAAAGCCGCGGTTGCGTCGGTCTGCGCGGTGAGCGAGTATTTCCGCCCGGAGATGAGCCAAGACGTGACCGCCTCGTCCATCGCCCCGAAAATCAGCAGCCGAACGAGCTTCACATCGAGATCCTGTCGGAACGTGCCTTCCTCCATTCCTTGGACGAGCAGCGACTCGATTAATTGTATATAGGGCTTCACGGCCTGACCGATGGCAACACGCAGCTCCAGCGAGCTCTGGCGCAGCTCGATCTGCGTTACGTAGGCCAACTCGGGATTGCCCTCCAGCTCGGCGTAGTGGATCGTGCAAACCTCGCGCAGCGCTTCGTCGGCGGTTCGGGCGTCCGCCACGCGGGCTTTAAATTTGTCGACCAGCTCTCCCAGCCGTTCGCGGAAGAGGGAGATGAGAATATCTTCTTTGTTTTTAAAGTATAAGTAAATCGTCCCGTCCGCGACGCCTGCTTCCCGCGCGATCTTGGAAACCTGGGACCCGTGGTAACCCGTTTCGGCGAATACTTTGACGGCGGCGTCTAGAATTAAATTGTATTTTAGGCTTTTTTTACTTGTCATCGCGCCACCTCGGTGGTAGAATTCGAATCGAAACTGAATGAATGGTCATTCATTTTTCTATCCCCATCTTAGGAAAACCGGAAGGCGTTGTCAATGCAGGAAAGAAAAACGCCTGACTCCAATCCGAAAACTTCTCACCGGACCGTTCGTTAATTTGAATCAATGTAAGGGCTTACAGCAAACTTCCTCGAAAGGACGGGTGCTCATGCTCGGGCAATGGATTCATTACGTCTTATTCCTGCTGGTCGTCGGATATGCGCTCTCCTTGTTCTACAAAGCCGTCTATCACCGCTACCTCTACGTCAAGCTCGGGCAGCCGGCGCCGCATCCGCTGGACTGGCGGCAGCGCGTCCGGGATTTGCTCGGCCAGGCGCTCGGCCACCGCAAGCTGCTCAAGGACCGCAAAAGCGGCGTCATGCACCTCGTCCTCTTTTACGGCTTCATCGTCCTTCAGTTCGGCGCGCTGGATCTGATCTACACGGGTTTGTCGGGCGGGCACCCGCTGCCGATCCCCGGCTACCGCGTCTTCGGCCTGACGCAGGAGATCGCGGTGCTGCTCGTGCTGCTCGCGACCGGCTACGCCGCCTATCGCCGCTACGGCGAGCGCCTGAAGCGGCTCAAAAAAGGCTGGAAGCCGAGCCTCGTCCTCTATTTCATTTTCTTCCTCATGTTATCGGTTCTGCTCTCTCTGGGCTTCCACCGCGTTGTCGAAGGGTTGCCCTCTTCCGGCTATGCGCCGATTTCTTCGCTTCTCGCGTCGGCTTTCGCCGGTCTCTCGGCGGGCGCGGCCCGGGCATTATTCTACGTTTGCTGGTGGGCGCATCTCGCGATCCTGCTCGCCTTTCTCGTCTACATTCCGCAGTCCAAGCACTTTCATTTGCTCACAGCGCCGCTCAATTTGTTCCTCGGCCGGAGCGAGCCGGTCGGCAAGCTGCGCAAGCTCGATCTCGAAGACGAGGAGGCGGAGAGCTTCGGCGTCGGCCAAATCGAGGACTTCACGCGCAAGCAGATGCTCGATTTTTACGCCTGCGTGGAATGCGGCCGCTGCACGAACGTATGCCCGGCCTCCAATACGGGCAAAGCGCTGTCTCCGATGCATCTGATCGTAAAGCTCCGAGACCATCTTACGGAAAAGGGCGCGGCCGTCACGGCCAAGTCGCCGTGGGCGCCGGCGTTCGCCTTCTCCGGGGGAGGCGCGCATGCGCTCGCCGCCGGGCCGGAGGCGCCCGATTGGCAGCCGGACGGCATCACCGACATCAATCCTACCCTCGCCTGGCAAAAAGCGACCTGGCAGCCCGCGGACAAAAAGGCGGAGGAGCTGGCGCTCATCGGCGACGTCATGACGGAGGAGGAGATCTGGGCGTGCACAACCTGCCGCAACTGCGAGGATCAATGCCCGGTCGGCAACGAGCACGTCGACAAGATCGTCGATCTTCGCCGCCATCTCGTCCTGATGCAGGGCAGCGTGCCGCACGAGGGACAGCGCGCGATGCAGAACATCGAGCGCCAAGGCAATCCGTGGGGGATCAACCGCAACGATCGCGCCAAGTGGACGGAGGAGATCGATGGCATTCCGGTGCCGACGGTGAAAGACAATCCGGCGTTCGACATCCTCTTTTTCGTCGGCTCGATGGGCTCGTACGACAACCGCAGCCGCAAGGTGTCCCGCGCCTTCGTCCGGCTCCTGAACGAAGCGGGCGTGAACTTCGCCATTCTCGGCAACGAGGAGCGGAATTCGGGCGACACGCCGCGACGGATGGGCAACGAGATGCTGTTCCAGCAGCTGTGCGCGGAAAACATCGAGACGTTCCGGCGCTACGGCGTAAAGCGCATCGTCACCGCCTGCCCCCATACCTTCAACACGCTGAAAAACGAATATCCCGATTTCGGGCTTGAGGGGGTGGAGGTGCTGCATCACACGCAGCTGCTTGACGCGTTGCTCCGGGACGGCAAGCTTCGCCCGCGCCATGCCGTGAACGAGCGCATCACCTACCACGATTCCTGCTACCTCGGCCGCTACAACGACGTCTACGACGAGCCGCGAAACGTGCTTCGCGCCATCGAAGGCGTCGAGCTGGTCGAAATGGCGCGCAGCCGCGAGAACGGCATGTGCTGCGGCGCCGGCGGCGGCATGATGTGGATGGAGGAAACGTCCGGCAAACGCGTGAACGTCGCCCGGACCGAGCAGGCGCTGCGGACGAATCCGTCCGTCATCAGCAGCGCCTGCCCGTTCTGCCTGACGATGATGGAGGACGGCGCCAAGCTGAAGGAAGTCGACGATCGCGTGAAAGCCCGCGATATCGCGGAAATTTTGGAATGGGCCGTCTTCGGTCGGACGGCGGCCCAAGCACCGCCAGCGCCTGCCGCTGAGCCAACCGTACAGGAGGGATCCAGCTTATGACCGCATCCATCACCAAAGCCGCCGTAATCGGCTCCGGCGTCATGGGCGCGAGCATCGCCGCGCATCTGGCCAACGTCGGCATTTCCACGCTGCTGCTCGACCTCGTCCCGGCGCAGCCGACGCCGGAGGAGGAGGCCCAAGGGCTGACGACGCGCCATCCGGCCGTGCGCAACCGGCTGGCGACGCAGGCGATCTCGCGCCTCGCGAAGATCAAGCCCGCGCCGCTGTACGACGACGCGTTCGCAAGCCGGATCGTGCCGGGCAACCTGGAGGACGATCTGGCGCGCATCGCCGAAGTCGACTGGGTCGTCGAGGTCATCGTCGAGAACCTGGACGCCAAGCGGGAGCTGCTCCGCCAGATCGAAGCGCACTGGAAGCCCGGCACCGTCGTCAGCTCGAATACGTCCGGCATCTCCATCGACGAGATGGCTGCAGGCCGCGGCGACGCGTTCAAGTCGCATTTCCTCGGCACGCACTTTTTCAATCCGCCGCGTTACATGCAGCTGCTCGAGATCATTCCGGGCGAGGGGACCGACCCGGCGATCGTGCGGCGGATGGCGGCTTTCGGCGAGAAGAAGCTCGGCAAAGGCGTCGTCGTGGCCAAGGACACCCCGAACTTCATCGCCAACCGGATCGGCACCTACGGCCTCCTCGTCACGCTGCAGGCGATGGAGCGGCACGGCTATACGGTCGAAGAGGTGGACGCCGCGACGGGGCCGGCGCTCGGCCGGCCGAAGAGCGCGACGTTCCGCACGCTCGACCTGGTCGGTCTCGACACCTTCGTTCACGTCGCGAACAACGTCTACGAAAAAGTCGCGGACGAGGCGGAGAAGGCCGTGTTCGCGCCGTCGACCTTGCTGCAGGAGATGGTGTCGCGCGGCTGGATCGGGGAGAAGGCGGGGCAGGGATTCTACAAAAAAGTGCGCGGCGAGCAGGGCAGCGAGATTTTGTCCCTTGATCTGAAGACGATGGAATACGCGAAAGGCAAAAAACCCGCGGGCGCTTCGCTCGAGGCGGCCAAAGCCGCCAAAGGCGCGCGGGCGAAGACGAAGGCGCTGCTCGGCGCAAACGACCGCTACGCGCAGCTCGCGTGGGAGGTGCTAAGCGCTACGCTGATCTATGCGGCGGAGAAGGTCGGCGAAATCGCCGATTCGGTTTACGACATCGACCGCGCGATGCGCTGGGGCTTCAATTGGGAGCTCGGCCCGTTCGAGCTGTGGGACGCGATCGGCCTCGCCAAGTCGGCCCGGCAAATGGAGGCCGAGGGACGCGCCGTACCGGCCTGGGTCAAGGAATGGATCGCGGCCGGCCACGCGTCGTTCTACGAAGGATCCGCAGGCGGCACCTCCTATGTCTATCAGGGAAGCTATCGCGCGGCGGTGCAGCCGCCGGAGATCATCTCCCTGCGCGGTCTCAAGGAGCAAGGAAAGACGATCGTCGGCAACAGCGGCGCAAGTCTCATTGACGTCGGGGACGGCGTCGCGTGCCTCGAGTTTCACTCGCCGAACAACGCGATCGGCGCCGATATCCTGACGATGATCCAGAAAAGCGTGGACGAGGTGAGGGCGAATTACGACGCGCTGATCCTCGCGAACGAAGGGCGCCATTTCTGCGTCGGCGCGAATTTGATGCTGCTGCTCATGGAGGCGCAGGACGAAGAGTGGGACGAAGTCGACGCGATCATCCGGCTGTTCCAGGATTCGATGATGAAGCTGAAGCGCTTGGAAAAGCCGGTCGTGGCCGCGCCGCACCGGATGACGCTCGGCGGCGGCGTCGAGGCGTGCCTGCCGGCCGACGAGGTGGTCGCGCACGCGGAGACGTACTACGGGCTCGTCGAAGTCGGCGTCGGCCTCATCCCCGCCGGCGGCGGCTGCAAGGAAATGGCGCGCCGGATCAGCCGGGCGAACCCGAACCCCGAGGTCGATCTTCAGCCGCATGTGAACGCGGCGTTCCTGAACATCGGCATGGCCAAAGTGTCGACGAGCGCGCACGACGCCAAGCGGCTCGGCTATCTGCGCGAGCAGGACCGGGTCGTCGCCCATCCGGACCACCTCGTCTTCGAGGTCAAGCAATCCGCGCTGCGCCTCGTCCGAGCCGGCTATGAGCCGCCACAGGAAGAGAAGGTCCGCGTCGTCGGACGGGACGGCGCGGCCGTCATGAAGCTCGGCGCGCTCGACATGCGGCGCGGAGGCTACATTACCGACCATGATCTGCTGATCGCCGGCAAGCTGGCCCACGTTCTCGCGGGAGGCGACGTGCCGGCCGGGGCGCTGGTCACGGAGCAGTACCTGCTCGATCTGGAGCGGGAGGCGTTCCTCAGCCTGTGCGGGGAACCGAAGACGCAGTTGCGCATGCAGCACATGCTCGGCAAGGGCAAGGCGCTGCGGAACTAATCCAATCTTGAAGAGAGGTGAACGACATGAGAGAAGCCGTCATCGTTTCCGCCGCTCGCACCCCGGTCGGCCGGGCTAAGAAGGGCAGCTTTGTCCACACCCGGGCGGAGGATCTCGGCAAAACGGCGCTGCAGGCGGTCATCGACCGGGCGCCGGGCGTCGCCAAAGCGGACATCGAGGACATCATCATCGGCTGCGCCATGCCCGAAGGAGAGCAAGGGCTGAACTTCGCCCGCATCATGTCGCTGTACGCGGGCTTTCCGTCCGCCGTTCCGGCGCTGACGATCAACCGGTTTTGCTCGTCCGGGCTTCAGTCCATTGCGTTCGCGGCCGAACGCATCATGACCGGCGGCGCCGACGCGATCATCGCCGGCGGGGTGGAGAGCATGAGCCACGTCCCGATGGCCGGGTTCAAGCCGGCACCCCATCCGGACATCGTGGCGCAAATGCCGGACGTGTACATCGCCATGGGCCACACGGCCGAGAACGTCGCCGAGCGGTTCGGCGTGTCGCGCGAGGACCAGGACCGGTTCGCCGCGGACAGCCACCGCAAGGCGGCCGAGGCCCTGCGATCCGGCGCGTTCCGCGAGGAGATCGTCCCCGTCGCGACGGCGCTTCGGGGCTTCGGCGACGACGGCAAGCCGTGGACGAAGCCGCTCGTCGTCGAGACGGACGAAGGCGTCCGCCCGGATACGACGCCCGACGTGCTGGCGAAGCTGAAGCCGGCGTTCAAGGAGGGAGGCACCGTGACGGCCGGCAACGCGTCGCAGATGAGCGACGGCGCCGCGGCCGTGCTCGTCATGAGCCGCGAGAAGGCGGAGGCGCTCGGTCTCGCGCCGCTCGCCGCCTTCCGGTCGTTCGCGCTCGCCGGCGTCGATCCCGACATCATGGGCGTCGGACCCGTGGAGGCAATCCCCAAGGCCGTCCGGCTCGCCGGGCTGGATCTGGCCGACATCGATCTGTTCGAGATCAACGAAGCCTTTGCCTCCCAATGTCTGCATATCGTCCGGGCGCTGGCCCTCCCGGAAGACAAAGTCAACGTCAACGGAGGCGCGATCGCCCTCGGGCATCCGCTTGGCTGTACCGGCACGAAGCTGGCGACAAGCCTGATTTACGAGCTGCGCAGGCGCGGCGGCGGCTTCGGCGTCGTCTCGATGTGCATCGGCGGCGGCATGGGCGCGGCGGGCGTGTTCGAAGTGTATCCCGGAAACTGACGGGCGTAGAAGTCCCACTAGCTAGCCTAGCATGTTCGCAAACCAACTCACGAAAACGGAGGAGAGACGGATATGGCGGATCAAGTGATCGATCAAGCGGTAGGCGGGAGCTTTGTCATTTCGGATACGGATTTCGAGCGGATCATGACGCCCGAGGATTTGACCGAGGAGCAGCGGATGATCGCCGAGACGACGTCCGACTTCGTCGACGGCGAGGTGCTGCCGGTCGACGAAGAGCTGGAGAAGCTGAACTACGAGCTGACCGTCAAGCTTATGCGCAAAGCCGGCGAGCTTGGGCTGCTCGGCGCGGACGTGCCGGAGGCATACGACGGTCTCGGCCTCGACAAGGTCAGCTCCACGCTGATCAGCGAACATTTGTCCCGGGCGTCCTCGTTCGCGCTTTCGATCGGCGCGCACGTCGGCATCGGCACGCTCCCGATCGTCTACTTCGGGTCGGAGGCGCAGAAGAAGAAGTATTTGCCGGACCTCGCCACCGGCGCCAAAATCGCCGCCTACTGCCTGACCGAGCCGTCTTCGGGCTCGGACGCGCTGGGCGCGAAGACGACGGCCCGCCTGTCGGAGGACGGCCGGCACTACGTGCTGAACGGGACCAAGCAGTTCATCACGAACGCCGGCTTCGCGGATCTGTTCATCGTGTATGCCAAGGTGGACGGCAAAGACTTCAGCACGTTTATCGTCGAGCGGACGATGGAGGGCGTGAGCGTCGGACCGGAGGAAAAGAAGATGGGCATCAAAGGCTCGTCCACCCGCCCGCTCATCCTCGAGGATGTCCGCGTACCGGCGGAAAACCTGCTGTGGCAGGTCGGCAAAGGCCATCTGATCGCCTTTAACATCCTCAACATCGGGCGCTTCAAGCTCGCCGTCGGCTGCCTCGGGGCCGCCAAGGAGACGATCGGCATCAGCGCGAAATACGCGAACGAGCGGACCCAGTTCGGCCGTCCGATCTCGTCCTTCCCGCTTGTCGCCAAGAAGCTCGCCGAAATGAACATCCGTACGTACGTGCTCGAGAGCATGGTATACCGGACGGCGGGCATGATGGACGCCGGGCTCGGCGGCATCGACCATGCAAGTCCGGACGCGGGCGTCCAATCCGCCAAGGCGATCGCCGAGTACGCGATCGAATGCTCGATCAACAAGGTGTTCGGCTCGGAGGCGCTCGACTTCGTCGCCGACGAAGGCGTCCAGCTTCACGGGGGCTACGGCTTCATCCAAGAGTACAAGGTCGAGCGTATTTACCGGGATTCGCGGATCAACCGCATTTTCGAAGGCACGAACGAAATCAACCGCCTGCTCATTCCCGGCACCCTCGTCAAACGCGCGATGAAAGGCGAGCTGCCGCTGCTCCAAAAGGCGCAAGCGCTTCAGTCCGAGCTGCTTCAGCTCGTTCCCGGCCAGACGTTCGAAGGGACGCTGGAGGAGGAGGCGCACCTCGTCTCGATGGCGAAGAAGATGTTCCTGATGGCCGGCGGGGCCGCCGTGCAGACCTACCAGTTGAAGCTCGAGCAGGAGCAGGAGACGCTCAGCCATTTGGCGGACATCATGATCCAGATCTACGCGATGGAAAGCGCCCTGCTGCGGACCCGCAAGCGGATCGCGAGCAAAGGCGAGGAGAAGGCCGCCGTTCCGATCGCCATGACGCGCGTGTTCGTCCGCGAAGCGTTCGCCGGTATCGAAACGTTGGCGAAGGAAATTCTCGCATCCGTCGCCGAAGGCGACATCCTTCGCACCCAGCTGTCCGTTCTCAAAAAGTTGACTCGCCAATCGCCCGTTCGTACGATACAGTTAAAGCGCGACATCGCTTCCAGCGTGATTGAATCGGAACAATACGTGTGTTAAGCCGGATTCCAAACCAATGAGGTGAAGGATCATGTCGCTCAAACCGTGGCTCAGTCACTATCCGAAGGAAGTGCCGCCGACTTACCCGTATCCGAAAAAAAATCTCGCCGATTTTCTGATCCAATCCGCTGCGGATTATCCCGCGCATACGGCGCTCCACTTCATGGGCAAGGAAATGAAATACGCGGATCTGCTGGAGGGCGCCTACCGGTTCGCCCACGCGATCCGCGGCCTCGGCGTGGCGAAGGGGGACCGGGTGGCGATCATGCTGCCCAACTGCCCCCAGCTCGTCATCGCTTACTACGGCACCCTATTCGCAGGCGGCGTTGTCGTGATGACCAATCCGCTTTACATGCCCCGCGAGCTGGAGCACCAGCTCCGGGACTCGGGCGCGCGGGTGGCGGTGACGCTCGACCTGCTGCACCGCAAGCTGAAGGAAGTCATGCCAAGAACGCCCGTTGAGGATGTCATCGTCACTTCGGTGAAGGATTACCTGCCTTTCCCCAAAAACCTGCTTTATCCCCTGAAAGCGAAAAAGGACGGCTTGAATCTGGACGTCGCCTACGAGCGCGGCATTCACTCCTTCGTCCGGCTCATGCACGACGCGCCCGCGTCGCCGATCCACACCGACGTGGACGCCGAGAACGATCTCGCGCTCCTCCAGTACACCGGAGGGACGACGGGTCTCTCCAAAGGCGTCATGCTTACCCATTACAACGTTATCGCCAACACCATTCAGTCCAACCTCTGGGCCTATCGCTGCAAGCCAGGCAAAGAACGTTATTTGGCAGCGCTTCCTTTTTTCCACGTGTTCGGATTGACGGTGCTGATGAACAAGGCCGTGCTTCAGGGCGGCTGCCTCATCCTCGTGCCGAAGTTCGAAGCGGGCCAAATTCTGCAGGTCATTCACAAGCTCAAGCCTACGATTTTCCCGGGCGCGCCGACGATGTACATCGCCCTTTTGAATCATCGCAACCTGAGCCAGTACGATCTCTCGTCGATCAACATGTGCATCAGCGGCGCGGCGCCGCTGCCGAACGAAGTCCAGGAAAGGTTCGAGAAGCTGTCCGGCGGCAGGCTCATCGAGGGCTATGGCCTGACCGAAGCTTCTCCCGTGACGATGGCGAACAACATCTGGGAAAAGCGAAAAAGCGGCTCGATCGGCATCCCTTTTCCCGATACGGCGGCGAAGATCGTCCACCCGGAGACGGGGGAGGAGCTGCCCGTCGGCGAGACGGGAGAGCTCGCGGTTCGGGGGCCGCAGGTTATGAAAGGCTACTGGAACGCGCCGGAGGAGACGGCGAAGACGCTGCGGGACGGATGGCTGCGCACGGGAGACATGGCCCGGATGGACGAAGACGGCTACTTCTACATCATGGACCGGATGAAGGACATGATCATCGCCGGCGGCTTCAACATTTACCCGCGCGAGATCGAGGAGGTGCTGTTCGAACACCCAGCTGTGCTGGAGGCAGCCGTGCTTGGCGTGCCTGATCCTTACCGGGGCGAGACGGTCAAGGCGTTCATCGTATTCAAGGAAGGCAGGCAGGCGACGGAGCAGGAGTTCGAGCAGTGGTGCCGCCAGCGGCTGGCCGCCTACAAGGTGCCGCATCTCTACGAATTCCGCGACAGCCTGCCGAAGACGATGGCGGGCAAGGTGCTGCGCCGCAAGCTGCTGGAGACCGCGCCTCCGGAGGCCGAGGAAGTCACCCAGTAGCGCGGCGGCCGGGTGGCAGGAAGAAGGGAGGACCTCGAATGGATATCGCGCGCGGGCAGGAACGGTTCGAACGGATGTCGGAGCAGGCGCTGCGAACATTCTGGGGGTACGTCGGCTGCGAAATCGAGCGCATCGGCGAGCGCGAGGTGGTCGTTTCGCTGGACGTGAAGGAGCACCATCTGAACCTGATCGGCATTCTGCACGGCGGCGTCCACGCGACGCTGCTGGATTCGGCGATGGGACTCGTCGCCATGCTGGCGCGGCCGGACGTCGACGTCGTGACGTCGAATTTGAACCTGCACTTCACCGCGCCCGCGGGGCTCGGTCCGGTTATCGCCGCCGCGGAGATCGCGCATCTGTCCGGCCGGATGATCACGACCCAGGGCCGGCTAACCCGCGCGGACGGCTCGCTCTGCGCGCTCGCGACCGCCTCGTTCCGCGTGATCGATCGGAAGGGGACGTAGGGGGCGAGTGGTTGGGGGCGGAGCATGAGGGCTTGCAAAAGCAAAAGCCGGCAAGGAGCAGCTAGCTGCTTTTTGCCGGCTTTCGAATTCTCCGAGAGGAGGGGTACACTGCTTTATTTGGGCCATGTACGATACACTCTCCCCGCATTCGGGTGGACGCGGGATTTTGAGAACCATGTACAGTAAAATTTACCGCACGTCCGCATGAGCGAACGCAGCGAGGATAGGGATCGGAAGGAAATACCACACCTTCACAATCCCCGCCGCTAAGAGGACCATGTGCAGAAAAAACTACCACACCTTCACATTCCCCGCCGCCAAGAGGACCATGTGCAGAAAAAACTACCACACATTCGCATGAACCGAGGCCGAGAGCGACTTAGAGAAGTAAAAAATACCATACATCCGCATTAGCTGATGTCGCGAGGACGATGAGCGGAAAGCATGACCACACATTCGCAGTTCCCGCTGCCACGCGGGCCAGAAACCAATTAGGGTTACTTAAAACTTCGAATCGACCCGCGCTGTCCCGCACCTTTCACCGTCATCTAAGGTAGGAAGCTGCTCAAGAGGTTTGCCGGAACTAGGAGGGAAAAGTCAAGCCGTTTGATATGCCACGCCGACGCACTTGCCCTTATACGGGCCCGAACGCTCGAGGTGATCCAGCATGAAAGCCGCCACGTCTTCGTAAGCGACGTTTAACTCTGCAAACCGGCTGAAGATAAGACCGGTCAGCTGCTCCGGCGACAACTCCCGCGTGCTCTCCGGGAAGGGAAGAGGCAGCAACTCGGTAGATACCTCCAATTGTCGCGCCGAGGTTTCCGGGGAAGCGTCGATCATCGTGCCCGGACACATGATGGACCAATCCAATTCGGTCCGGCGCAGCCGGTCGAGGTTGCGGTCGTGATTCTTGTAGGCGGGCGGCATGCCGGGCAGATCGTTGCCGAGGATGGATGTATGCGGGACCGTCAGGAGTCCGGCGCCTCCCATCGCCCAGATACGGCCGGAGAACAGCGACTGCCGTTCGCCCTGGGTGACGATGTTGTCGACGAGTTGGACGAACGTATCCCCATCCCCCGCCGTTCCTGCCGCAAGGATGGCCGCGTCCTGATGGGCCAGCGCCCGGTGGACGCTTTGCGGGTTCAGCATATCCTCTTCCATGACGTTAATCTGCGAAACGACATTCGCTCCTTGCTGCTCGAGCAGTTTTTCCGGATTGCGGACGAAGGCGGTCATCTCATGTCCTCTCTCTACCCCGGCTGCCAATACCCGCCGACCGACGTTTCCCGTTGCTCCAAATACGACGATTTTCATTTCGATGCCCTCTTTCCTTTGGTTTTGGTGGATTGACTTAAGGTTAGCACCCGACCTAAAATCTTGTTAAGAACCCACTTTCGTGTAAGGCACGCACTTCCAAGTAAGGATGGAGGAGGACGAAGATGGCAGCCGCTAATTTCGCAGCAAGGGATTGTCCGATCGAAACGGTCATTCGCGTCCTGGGCGGGAAATGGAAGCCCACGATCCTGTGGCATCTCCTGGATGCCACCCGGAGATTCAGCGAGCTGGAGAAGCTGATCCCCGACATCACGCAAAAGATGCTGGCGCAGCACCTGCGCGAGCTGGAAGCAGACGGCGTGGTTACGCGTACGGTCTATCCGACGGTGCCGCCCAAGGTAGAGTACTCGCTCAGCGAATATGGCATGACGATCGTTCCGGTCATGGAAGCGATGTGCAGCTGGGGCAATCGACATCAGACGATGGAAAGGCCGATGGAAGAGGCGCGGGCCGCGAACGGCTGAGGCAAAGGATGGCTAGGCCAAAAAATTCGGCTTGCAGCCTTCACTCACAGCCGGCTGCTCGCTGATGTTGCTGCATGCCAAAGAACCTTCCGTCCCTTAGGAACGGAAGGTTCTTTGCATTTCCGTCACCGCTAGCCGATGACGGAAAAGTAAGCTTCGCACGCGCGGAAGAGCGCCGCCTCGTCGTCTAGCCGAATGCCGAGGGCGGGGGCATAGGCCGCCACGTCCCGCCGCCCCGGCCCGGCGGAATGAGACGGCTCCGTCCCCACGGCCGCCAACTGCATGCCCGTCTGCTGCCGCACACTCGCCACACGCGCTCGCAGCTCCGCCTCACCGAACGCCACCTGCTCGCCGGCCCGCAGCCCCACACTCGCCTCACGCGCTCGCAGCTCGACCTCGCCGAGCGCCGCCCGCTCGCCGGCCCGCAGCCCCACACTCGCCTCACGTGCTTGCAGCTCGGCCTCGCCGAGCGCCGCCCGCTCGCCGGCCCGCAGCCCCACACTCGCCTCACGCGCCAGCAGCGCCGGTTCCGCAAGCGCCGCCCGCTGGCCGGCTTGCAGCCCCAAGCTCGCCTCGAGCGAGCGCAGCGCGGTCTCGACGAGCGCCGCCCGCTGGGCGCCCCACCGCGCCCGTTCGAGCGCGGCGAGCAGGAACGCCTGCTCGACGGTCAGCCGGCGCAGCCGCACGAGAAAGGCGCTCCACCGCACCAGATCGAAGGCAGCCGCCGCGCCGCAGAGCGTGCACTCGCTCCATCCCGACGCGCGCCCGCAGCTCAGCTTCAGCACGCCCCGGCGGACGGGGAGCGCTTGTCCTTCCACACCGCGTTCGGCAAACGCGAAAACCTCGATTCCCGTCAAATGAAGCTCGACCACCCCTGCTGCACTCCTTCCCAAACGACCCAACCAATGATATTTGACTATAAAGCCTAACGCGGCTTTTGTAAAATCGTGCTGCCGTCGGCAAGACGCGCCTAAGCGCCAAATCGGCAAATATTGCCGTTTTCGCGATGAAAAATCGTCTTTTTCTCCCGGTCCGACAAGGGTTGCTCGCTCATTCGCGCGCGATCGCATTCCAGCTTTCCGGCAGCTTTCCAACGGCTTTACGCGTCGCTCTCAAGCGTGGCGGAACTTCCATAAATGCGAGAATGAGAGAGCGGCAAAGAGCTTGATCGAGTTCGATCCGATTGTAAGCGGTACGAACGGCGCCCTCGGCGAAATTAGGCAGAACCTGGTTTTCGGCTTGCATTTACAAAGCGGGAGCCGAGGCGTAATATTCGATTCAGCCATTCGGCAACTCGCCAATCGGCGAATCCCCGGAATGCCGGGGAAGCGAGGAAATCGAACGCGCGCGGCCGTCCGGTGTGAGAGCCGGCGGACGCCGCAGGGTGAATCCCGAGGCGCGGCACCTAGGAGCCGCGCCATCGGGTAGGGCGACTCTCACCGCCCGAACCCGTCCGCAACACCCGCAACACCCGGAACACCCGGAACACCCGCAACACCGCAACACACCGCAACACCAGCAAC
Source organism: Cohnella baijiui (assembly GCF_020731285.1). Taxonomy (GTDB): domain Bacteria; phylum Bacillota; class Bacilli; order Paenibacillales; family Paenibacillaceae; genus Cohnella. Next base: position 63,215 of record NZ_JAJFOW010000019.1, on the reverse strand, counting down.
ACCCGCAACACCGCAACACCGCAACACCCGCAACACCGCAACACCGCAACACCGCAACACCCGCAACACCCGCAACACTCACAACAACCAAATTGCTCTTTATCGCTGAGTCCCTGCGCATGCAGGGAACGGGGGAACCAACGGCCGTCCTCATCCGGCGGCCATGGGGTGAATCCAAGGGGAAGCGGAAGCTTCCCCGAGGTAGGGCGACTCTCACGCCCGAATCCGTCAGCTAACCTCGTAAGCGTACCGAGAGAGGCAACGACGATCGTGAACGGACACGGTTTATTTCCGACTGTGCCTGGAAGCCGCGAGAAGAGTTCCTCTTCGCCCGCGGCTTCTTTTTTTGTTGCCTTCTCCGACCTTCAGGAGGATAACAGGCCCATGAACGCGCAAGAATTTGTACTCGTCTCCGCTCCCAACGTCGCAGGCGAGCAGTTTATCAAGCACCTCGTCCGGCGCGGGATTCCGTTCGCGGCGATCGCGAACAACAAGATCGACTTCGAACGGCTCGGCGAGTTGGGCGTCACGCACCGGATCTCGGTCGATACGACCCAGATTCAGACATGGGCGGTTCCGGATCTCGAGATCGGCCGCGTGTTCCTATTCGAGAAGAGCCTCAATCTCTGCTGCCGCTATATCCAGATTTGCCGGGCCTGGACGTCCAAGCCGATCTACGTCATCACGGGAAGCTCCAATCCCAGGCTGGTCTACAAAGGACTCGGCGCGAACCACGTCATTCATTCCAGCAGCGGCGACGTCGCCTTTCTCATTCAGGATCTAGTCCCCTAAAAAGCCATTAGGAGGGAAACGACATGCCGGACATTTATATGGTACTTTTGCTGGCCGCCCTTTTCGCCGTCTTTTACGGCTTTGCGGTCTGGTGCGACCGGGTCGTGGAAGGATCGGAGGGCGATCGGCCATGACGGTCGTCCTGATCTTCGCGGGGCTGGCGTTTCTGTATTTGATCTACGCCTTGATTCATCCGGAAAAATTTTAGCGAAACGCGCTTCAAACGAACGGAGGAGGAATCGGACGAATGGGAGTCTTGCAGATCGTCCTCGTCCTGGCGGTGCTGGTCCTTTTGGTCAAGCCGCTGGGCACCTATGTGTATCACGTATTCTCGAACGAACCGAACCGGACGGACCGGCTGTTCGGCCCGGTCGAACGGGCCGTTTACCGGCTGATCGGACTGAAGCGGCGGGACGGCATGACCTGGCGGCGGTACGCGCTCAGCTTTCTGCTGACGAATATCGTGCTCGTCGCCTTGAGCTATCTGATCCTGCGCTTGCAAAATCTGCTGCCGCTGAATCCGAACAAGATCGAAGGCATGGAAGAAACGCTGAGCTTCAACACGGTCGTCAGCTTCATCACCAACACGAACCTGCAGCATTACAGCGGGGAAACGGGACTCTCTTACTTTTCCCAGATGGCCGTCATCATGATGATGATGTTCACTTCCGCGGCGACCGGCTTTTCGGTCGCGATCGCCTTCGTCCGCGGCTTGACGAGCCGGGGGCGGACGATCGGCAACTTTTTCGAAGACTTCGTCAAGGCGATCACGCGGATTTTCCTTCCGCTGGCGACGATCGTTGCGCTCGTCCTGGTGGCGCTGGGCGTTCCGCAAACGCTGGATCCGACCTTAACCGTTACGACGATCGAAGGCGCGGCCCAGCATATCGCGATCGGGCCGGTCGCGGCGCTCGAATCGATCAAGCATCTGGGCACGAACGGCGGCGGCTTTTTCGGGACCAACTCGTCGCATCCGTTCGAGAATCCGACCCCGCTCACGAACGTCATCGAAATATGGTCGATGTGGACGCTGCCGGCTTCGCTTCCTTTCGTGTACGGGAAATTCGCCAAGAACCAAAAGCAGGGCTGGGTCGTCTTCGGCGCGATGATGACGCTGTTCCTTGCGTTCCTGGCGCTGATCTACGCGTCCGAGCTGCGGGGCAACCCCGCGCTGAACGCGCTCGGAATGGACGCCTCCCAAGGCAGCATGGAGGGCAAAGAAACGCGCTTCGGCATCGCCCAATCCGTGTTGTTCACGGCCGTGACGACGGCAGCGACGACCGGCTCGGTCAACAACATGCACGACACGTTGACGCCGCTCGGCGGACTCGCTCCGCTCGCCGAGATGATGCTGAACTGCGTGTTCGGGGGCAAAGGCGTCGGGCTCGTGAACATGCTCATGTACGCGATCCTGGGTGTCTTCCTGGCCGGGCTCATGGTCGGCCGTACGCCGGAATTTCTCGGCCGCAAGATCGAGCCGAGGGAGATGAAGCTGATCGCCATCGCGATTTTGGCGCACCCGTTCATCATCCTTGTGCCGACGGCCATCGCCTTGCTGACGGACGCAGGCCGGGCCGGGGTGACGAACCCGGGCTTCCACGGCATCTCCCAGGCGCTGTACGAGATGACGTCCTCCGCCGCCAACAACGGGTCGGGCTTCGAGGGGCTCGCCGACAACACGCCGTTTTGGAACATTTCCACCGGTATCGTGATGCTGCTCGGCCGCTACGTCTCGATGATCGCGATGCTGGCGGTCGCCGGCTCGCTTGTCCGCAAAACGTGGGTGCCGGAAACGGTCGGCACGTTCCGGACGGACAACGCGCTGTTCTGGGGCATCCTGATCGGCACCGTTCTGATCATCGGAGCGCTCACGTTCCTGCCAGCCGTCGTTCTGGGACCGATCGCCGAGCATTTGACGCTCCGCTAACGAAGAGAGGAATGCCATATGAATCCGAAACGTCAATCGATGCTGACCAGGCCGCTGGTCCAACAAGCGTTGAAGACCAGCTTCGTCAAGCTAAACCCCGTCACGATGATGAAAAATCCCGTCCTATTCGTCGTGGAGCTCGGCACGTTTGTCGTGCTGCTCATGACGGTATTCCCCGGTTATTTCGGCACTCGGAATGACATGGGGTTTAATGGGACGGTATTCGTCGTCCTGCTGTTCACCTTGTTGTTCGCCAACTTCGCGGAGGCGCTGGCCGAAGGGCGCGGCAAGGCGCAGGCCGGCGCGCTGAAAAAGACGAAAAACGAAATCACCGCCCATCAGGTGGCCGGCAGCGGCATCAAGGCGGTCTCGTCCACCGAGCTGCGCAAAGGCGACGTTGTCGTCGTCGCCCAGGGCGAGACGATCCCCGGCGACGGCGAAGTGATCGAGGGCCTCGCGTCCGTCGACGAATCGGCCATTACGGGCGAGTCCGCGCCGGTCATCAAGGAAGCGGGCGGCGACTTCAGCTCCGTCACCGGGGGGACGCGGGTCGTCAGCGACCGCATCGTCGTCCGGATCACCACGGATCCGGGGGAATCGTTTATTGACCGGATGATCTCGCTCGTAGAAGGCGCGAAGCGCCAGAAAACTCCGAACGAACTCGCGCTGAACACGCTGCTGACGAGTCTGACGATCATCTTCCTGATCGTCGTCGTCACGCTCGCTCCGCTGGCGAAGTTCGTCGGCATCGAGCTGCAGGTGCCCGTGCTGATCGCGCTGCTCGTCTGCCTCATTCCGACGACGATCGGCGGCCTGCTGTCTGCCATCGGCATCGCGGGGATGGACCGGGTCACCCGGTTCAACGTGCTGGCCATGTCCGGCAAAGCCGTCGAAGCTGCGGGCGACATCAACACGATGATCCTCGACAAGACGGGGACGATTACGTACGGCAACCGGATGGCGAGCGCGTTCATCCCCGTTGGCGCACACGACGTCCAGACGCTGGCCGCTTGGGCCGCGATCGGATCGCTGCGCGACGAGACGCCCGAAGGGCGCTCGGTGCTGGAGCTGATGAAGCGGGACGCGATCCGCTACGACGACGCCCTTGCCGAGGGCGGGACGTTCGTCGAGTTCAAGGCCGAGACGCGTTTGAGCGGCATCGACCTGAAGGACGGACGCCAGGTCCGCAAAGGCGCCGTCGACGCCGTCAAGAAGTGGGTCGTCGCGCAGGGCGGCTCCGTTCCAGCCGATCTCGACGCCAAAGGCAACGCCATCGCGACGGAGGGCGGCACGCCGCTCGCCGTCGCGGTCGACGGCGTCGTCTACGGCCTCATCTACTTGAAGGATACGGTGAAGCCCGGCATGCGCGAGCGCTTCGAGCAGCTGCGCAAAATGGGCATCAAGACGATCATGTGCACCGGCGACAACCCGCTGACCGCGGCGACGATCGCCCGCCAAGCCGGCGTCGACGACTTCATCGCGGAGAGCAAGCCCGAGGACAAGATCGCGGTCATCCGGCGGGAGCAAGCCGAAGGCAAGCTCGTCGCGATGACCGGCGACGGGACGAACGACGCGCCGGCGCTCGCGCAGGCCGACGTCGGCCTCGCGATGAACAGCGGAACGGCGGCGGCCAAGGAAGCGGCCAACATGGTCGACCTCGACTCCGATCCGTCCAAGATCATCGAGGTCGTCTCGATCGGCAAGCAGCTGCTCATGACGCGAGGCGCGCTGACGACGTTCAGCGTCGCCAACGACATCGCCAAATATTTCGCCATCATCCCCGCCATGTTCATCCTGGCGATCCCGGAGATGCGCGCTCTGAACGTCATGCATCTCGGCTCGCCCTTGTCGGCGATTCTGTCCGCGCTCATCTTCAACGCCGTCATCATCCCGCTGCTCATTCCGATCGCGATGAAGGGCGTCGCATACCGCCCGATGGGCGCGGCCAAGCTGCTATCGCGCAACTTGCTCGTCTACGGGCTGGGCGGCATCGTCGCGCCGTTCGTCGGCATCAAGCTCATCGATCTCGTCGTTCATCTGTGGGTCTAAACCCGAAAGGAAGGTTATCGCCATGAATCACGCTGACCATGCGTCCGGATCGTCCGGCGCTTCGATATTCTGGGTGGCGCTGCGAGCCGGCATCGTCTTTCTGCTCGTATGCGGCATCGTTTATCCGCTCGTCACGACGGGGATCTCGCAGGCGATCATGCCCCATACGGCGAACGGTAGTCTCGTGAAGGACGCATCCGGCCATGTCGTCGGCTCGGCGCTGATCGGCCAGAATTTCGCCGATCCGAAGTACTTTCAAGGACGCGTGTCGAGTATTTCTTATCAGGCGGAGGCGTCGGGATCGAACAACTACGCCCCGTCCAATCCGGAGCTGCTGAAGCGCACGCAGGCTTCCATCGACGCCTGGAAGGCAGCCAATCCCGACGTGCCGGTCGATCGGGTGCCGATCGGTCTGCTGACGAACTCCGCCTCGGGCCTCGATCCGCAGATCTCCCCGGCGTCGGCCGAGGTCCAGGTTCCGCGAATCAGCAAGCTGACGGGCATCCCCGCCGGACGGCTTCGCGCCTTGATCGAGGATCACACCGAGGGACGCGACCTGGGCGTCTTCGGCGAACCGCGCGTCAACGTGCTGAAGCTGAATCTCGCGCTGCAAGAGATGTTGGGAAAATAACGACGATCGACCGGTCCCGGGAGGGATGCGAATGGAGAGCTACCGGCGCAAAACCCCGGAGGAGATGCTGCATGCCATCTTTCAGCTGCATCGGGGGCGGCTGAAAATCTTCATCGGCGCGATCGGCGGCGCCGGCAAAACGTACCACATGCTGCGCGAGGGCCATGCCCTCCGGGAGCAAGGCGTCGATGTCGTCGCGTGCGCCGTATCGACGAAACGCCGCCCGGAAACGGCCGCCCAGCTCGAAGGCCTGGAGCGCATTCCGAGCATTCGCTGGCAGCGGGACGGCGAAGAGCGGAAGGATCTCGACATGGCCGCGATCCTGGCCCGCAATCCGGAGGTCGTCCTCGTCGACGGCCTCGCCCATCGGAATCGTCCGGAGGCGGAGCAGAAGACCCGGCTGGACGATATCCGGCAGCTGCTCGCGCGAGGCATCAGCGTGCTCACGACGGTGAACGTCTACGAAATCGAAGGCGTCACCGAGCTGGCGCAAAAACTGACAGGCATCGAAACGCGGGAGACGGTGCCGGCGGAAGCGATCGAGGGGGCGGACGAAGTCCGCCTCATCGACGTGTCCCCGGAAACGATCTTGCAGCGGCTCGACGAAGGGCGGCTCTGCAATCTGAAGGACGCCGACGCGAAGCGCATGCGCCGCGGCCAGCTCGGCAAGCTGCGCGAGCTGGCGCTCCGCATGATGGCCGAAGACGTGAACGGCTCCCTGGAGCGGCATCGCGAGTCGGAAGGCCTTGTCGGCCCTTCCGGCGCAACGGAGCGCATCCTCGTGTCCGCCCAGTATCACTGGAACGGCTCGATCTACATCCGCAGAGGGCAGCAGATCGCCCGGAGGCTGAACGGCGAGCTGCTCGTCGTCGCCTTTGCGAACGCCGCGAAGCCGCTTTCCAAGGAAGCCGCCGCGTTCAAGCGCTCCATACGGAAGCTGGCGGACAAAGTCGGGGCGCGCTTCGAGGAGCTGCCGCTGCCGGGCCGCCGCAGGCTGGCCGCCGCCCTGGTCGGCTATGCCGCCCGCCAAGGCGCGACGCGCATCGTGCTCGGGCATTCGAAGATGAGCCCCTGGCAGGAGCGGCTCAGGGGCTCGATCACAAGCGGCGTGCTGCGGCGGGTCCGGGGCATCGACGTGTTTTTCGTCGCGGACCGCGCCGACCAGGAGGGGGAGCGGATTTTGCCCGCGCGGTCGAGGAGCGAGCAGACGGCGACCCCTTACAAGCGGCTCACGGAGCAGGAGGTCGAGCGCAAGATCGACCGCATCCGGCGCGGCCGCTTCAAGGTCTACGTCGGCGCCGCGCCGGGGGTGGGCAAGACGTACGCGATGCTGCGCGAGGGCAACGACATGCGGGCCAAAGGGATCGATGCGGTCGTGGGGCTGCTGGAGACGCACGGGCGGGCGGAGACGCGCGCGCAGCTCGGATCGCTCCCGGTGATAGAGCGGGCTAAGATCGCATACCAGGGCGCGACGCTCGAGGAAATGGACGTTCCGGCCATTCTCGCCCGCAATCCGGAAGTCGCGCTCATCGACGAGCTGGCGCATACGAACGTGCCGGGCAGCCGCCACCGCAAACGCTACGAGGATGTCATGGAAATTCTCGAGGCCGGCATTTCGGTCGTCACGACCGTCAACGTGCAGCATCTGGAGAGCCTGAACGACGCCGTCGAGCAGATAACCGGTGTGCGCGTGCGGGAAACCGTGCCGGACTCCCTGCTCCGCCTGGCCGACGAGGTCGAGTTGATCGACGTCGCGCCCAAAGCGCTGCAGGAGCGGATGCGCGCCGGCAAAATCTACGCGATGGAGAAGGTCGAGCAGGCGCTGGGGCATTTTTTCCGGACGGGGAATCTGATCGCGCTCCGTGAGCTGGCGCTGCGGGAAATCGCGGACGACGTGGACGAACGGCTCGAGTCCTGGGAGCGCAACGCTTCGCTGCGGGGATCCTGGGGACGCCGGGAGAGCATCTTCGTCGCGGTGACGGCCGGCGAGGGGGCGGAGCGGCTTCTCCGCCGCGGCTTTCGCATCGCGCACCGGCTGAAGGCGGAGTGGCGAGCGGTGTATGTTCACGCGGGGAAGAACGAGCCGGGGGGCGCCTTGCGGCAGCGGCTCGAAGCGCTCTCGGAGCTGGCGGAACGGCTAGGCGGACAGTTCGAGACGCTCCGCGCGCCGTCGGCTCGGCGGATTCCGGAAGCGCTGCTGGCGCGGGCGGACGCCTGCCGCAGCACGCAGATCATCCTCGGCCAGCCCGTCCGCGAAGGCGGTCCGCTTGGGCCGTTTCGGCGCTCCGTCGTACGGACGATCCTGCGGAAAGGCCGGCGCATGGACGTGCTCGTCGTCGCCGATCGCCGGTTGGAGCCTTCCCGGTTCTAAGCCGCAACCCCGCGCCGGGCAGCGGCGTCTAATCTTTGAAAAGGCGGACGTACACGGGAGGGAGACGCAATGAAAAAGACGTTCCGGGACAAAGCGTTCGTGATCGGCTTGTCGATCGCCTGCGGCGTGCCGCTGCTGCTGCTGTGGGGCTGGCATCGGCTGATGGACGGCTTGTAACCAAGATGGTCCTCGAAAGCGCCGTCCCGCCGCATGGCGGAGGCGGCGCTTTGGCGTTGCCGCCGAATCCGAACCCGCGGTCGCCGCAGCGCTCGCCCATATGATAAAATGGACGCAACTCGAAAGGAGCTGCGGAAATGAAAGACTTTCTAAACGAACCTACCGGCGTATTTCCCTCCGTCTGCTCGCTCGACTGTCCGGACCAATGCGGGCTCCTCGTCCACAAGCGTGACGGGCGCATCGTCAAGATCGAAGGCGACCCTGATCACCCCGTCACCCAGGGCGCGATTTGCAACAAGGTCCGCCACATGGCGGAGCGCATCTACGATCCGAAACGGCTGACGACGCCGCTCAGACGCGTGGGGCCGAAGGGCGAAGGCGCCTTCGAGCCGATCACGTGGGAGGAGGCGATCGGGACGATCACCGGCCGATGGCGGGAGCTGATCGCGTCCGAAGGTCCCGAGTCGATTCTCCCCTACAGTTTTTACGGCAACATGGGACGCATCGGCACCGAAGGGATGGACCGGCGATTTTTCAACCGGATGAGCGCCAGCGAGCTGGATCAGACGATCTGCGAGGCCGCCGGCTCCGAAGGCTATCGCTATACAATGGGCGACAGCATCGGCACGTCTCCCGAGGATACCGAGCACGCCAAGCTGTTCGTCTTCTGGGGAATCAACGCCGTCAGCACGAACATGCACCAGGTGACGATCGCGGAAAAAGCGCGCAAAAACGGCGCGAAGATCGTCGTCATCGACGTCCACCGCAACCGGACGGGCAAATGGGCGGACTGGTTCATCCCGTTGAAGCCGGGCACCGACGCGGCGCTGGCGCTCGGCCTCATGCACGTCCTGTTCGCGGAAGGTCGGACCGACGAAGCGTTTCTGCGGGAATACACGGTCGGCCATGAGGAGCTGAGGGCCCACGTGAAGGCCTACGATCCCGACACGGTTGCGGATATCACGGGCGTCCCGGCGGGCGACATCGTTCGTCTCGCGCGCATGTACAGCGAGACGACGCCGTCCTTTATCCGCATCGGCAACGGCATCCAGCATCACGACAACGGCGGGATGTGCGTCCGCACGATCGCCTGCCTGCCGGCGCTGACCGGGCAGTGGCTTCACCGGGGAGGCGGCGCGATCAAGGCGAACGGCGGCTACGTGCAGCATAATTCGCGAGCGCTGCAGCGCCCCGATCTGCGGAAAGGCAAGGCGCGCTCCGTGAACATGAACCGCCTGGGCAGCGCGCTGCTGGAGCTTGATCCGCCGATCCGATCCCTTTACGTGTACAACACGAATCCCGCCGTCGTCGCGCCGGAAGCGAACAAAGTCCGGGAGGGGCTGTCGCGCGAGGATCTGTTCACGGTCGTCCACGACCTGTTCCCGACCGAAACCGCCAAGTACGCGGACATCGTGCTGCCGGCGACTTCGGCGTTCGAGAATACCGATTTGTATCATTCCTATTGGCATCATTACGTTCAGATCCAGCAGCCGGTCGTGGCGCCGTACGGCGAAAGCAAATCGAACGTCGAGGTGTTCCGCCTGCTGGCCCGGGGGATGGGCTACGACGATCCCGCGCTGCAGGACAGCGAAGCGGATCTCATCAGGCAGGCGGTGGACTACCCGCGGAATCCCGCATACGACGGCATCACCTATGAAGCGCTCGTCGAACGCCAGTACGTTAAAGCCGACGTGAAGCCGCTGTTCCCCGGCCGGCTCCCGACGCCGAGCGGCAAGATCGAGCTGTATTCGGCCGCGATGGGGCGCAAGGGCTATCCGCCGCTGCCGACATACACGCCGCTGCTGGAGCAGGACGAGGAGCGGTGGCCGTTCCGATTTATCCCGGGACCGAACCACAACTTCCTGAATTCGACCTTTTCGCTGAACGAGAAGCACGCGAAGCTCGAAAAGGCGCCCAAGCTTCACATGAACGCGGCCGACGCGGCGGCGCTCGGGATCGGAGACGGCGAGAGGGTCCGCGTGTGGAACGACCGGGGCGAAGCGGAGTTGACCGCGGCGATCGGCGAAGACGTCCTCCCGGGCGTCGTCGTCAGCCAGGGGCTATGGGCCGACGCGCCGGGCAAGAAACACACGGTCAACGCTTTGACGCCGGATCGGTTGGCCGACATGGGCGGAGGCGCCGTCTTCTTCTCCGGACGCGTCCAGGTGGCTCGCGCCGGCGAGGCGGTTGCGGAAGCCGCACCATAAGAAAGCGAAAATCGGATTGCATCGATGCCGCGCAATAAAAAGCGAAATCGGATCGCATCGATGCCGCGCAATAGAAAACGAAAATCGGATCGAAATGGATACGGAAAAGCTTCCCGGCATCTAGCATCAAGCGCGGGAGGCTTTTCTCGTACTGGCGGCTCTGCGAAGAGGGTGTCCACGACTGTCTGATGGCGGTCGGGGGCACCCTCTGTTTGTCGTGCGTGGGCGTTCGCCGGTTGACGGTTGCCGGGAGAAAGAGTAAACTTAAACTAAATCTAAAAAAGAGGAGGGCACACGATGACGCGCAAAGGATTAACCGCGCCCCGCAGGATGGTCTACGACATCGTCATGGCCTCGGAGGATCACCCGACCGCCGCCGACATCATCGACCGGCTCAAGTCGAGCGGCAGCTCGGTCGCATACGCCACGGTCTACAATTCGCTGCGGTATTTGACCGACGAAGGCCTGATTCACGAGCTGAAGCTAGAGGGAAATGCGAGCCGCTACGACGGGCGCGTGGAGGATCACCAGCACATCGTGTGCGTTTCCTGCGGCAAAGTCGACGAGGTGATGACCGCGTCTCCGAAAGATTGGCTGGACCGGATCGCGGCCGAGACCGGTTACCGAATCACGGACGAGCAGCTGCTGTTCAAGGGGGTGTGCGCCGAATGCAGAGCATCGGGCAAATAAGCGAAATGATCGGCGCCTACTGCGACACGACGCGCCGCGTCGTCGTCGTCAGTCCGTATCCGGCGCGCCTGCAGCCGCTCATCGCGGAGATGACGATGCGCTGCTATGACGTGCTGGTGTTCCACCAGGCGCAGGAGTCCGTGCTGTCGGCGCTGCCGATCGACCTGCTCATCGCCGATCGGACGATCGCGCCGTTCGAGCCGGAGACGACGGCTCCCGGAGGCTTCGGCGCGCTGCAGGCGCCGGTACTGTACCTGGTCGGCGAGGAGGCGCCCGCCGATCTTCCTGCGGACAGCCACCGGGCCGCTTGGCCGGGCGAGCTGCCGGCGATCGTGACGACGATCGAGGAGCTGGCGGGCAAAAGCGTGCTTCCGTCGACCCCGGACGAGCTGCTGCTCAAGGATATCCGCGTCGACCTGAAGCGAATGACCGTCATCAAGGACGGCAAGCGCATCGACCTGACCAAGACGGAGTTCGACCTGCTGCGCGCGCTTCTGATGTCCCAGGGCGGCGTGCTCTCCCGGCAGGAGCTTATGGAGAAGCTCTGGGGGGACGACTACTTCGGCGGCAGCAACTCGATCGACGTCCACATCAAGAGCTTGCGCCGCAAGCTCGGCGACGATCCGAAAAACCCCCAATACATCGTCACCGTCCGCGGCGTCGGCTACCGGACGGCCGACTGACGCGCAGAAGAGCCCGCATCGATGGATGCGGGCTCTTTTCGGTTGGGGAGGGGAGGGCACGCGCGGCAGGGGAGTGTTCTTTGGGAAAACATACATCTCCTCGCGAAATCGAGTGCCTAGGCCCGAGTTAATCGGAAAAACCGCACATCTCCACGCGAAACTGAGTGCCTAGACCAGAGTTAATCGGAAAAACCGCACATCTCCTCGCGAAACCGAGTGCGTTGACCTGAGTTAATCGGAAAAACCGCACATCTCCCCGCGAAACCAAGTGCCTAGGCCCGAGTTAATCGGAAAAACCGCACATCTCCCCGTGATCCGCCTCTTCATGAAACCTTCATGTTCCCTTCATCATTCCTTCATGCAGCCCCGCGACTCGGGTGGTATGATGGTTTTGCGAGCAATATTTAAACTTAATCTAAATACAATGATAGACGAAAAGGAGTGATCGCGATGAGACATACGATCATCATCGGCACCGGCCCCGCCGGCCTGACTTCGGCCATCTACCTGGCGCGGGCGGGACTGAATCCGCTCGTGATCGAAGGACCGGAGCCGGGCGGCCAGCTCACGACGACGACGGAGGTCGAGAATTTTCCCGGCTTCCCGGACGGCATCATGGGCCCAGAGCTGATGGACAATATGCGCAAGCAAGCCCAGCGCTTCGGCGCCGAGTTCATGACCGGCTGGGTCACGAAGACGGACCTCTCGCAGCGGCCCTTTACCGTCACCGTCGACGGTTATGGCGAACTGAAGGCGGAGACGCTTATCGTCTCGACCGGCGCCTCGGCCAAGTATCTCGGCATTCCCGGCGAGCGCGAGAACGTCGGCCGCGGCGTCAGCACCTGCGCGACCTGCGACGGCTTTTTCTTCCGCGGCAAAAAGATCATCGTCATCGGCGGCGGGGATTCAGCGATGGAGGAAGCGAACTTCCTGACCCGCTTCGCGTCCGAGGTCGTGCTGGTGAACCGCCGTACCGAGCTGCGCGCCTCCAAGATCATGCAAGAGCGCGCCCGCGCCAACGCGAAGATCAGCTGGAGCCTGAACCGCACGCCGCTCGAAGTCGTCGCCGGCGATCTCGGCGTCCGGGGGCTGAAAGTCCGCAACAACGCCACCGGCGAAGAAGAGTTCATCGAAGCCGAAGGCATCTTCGTCGCCATCGGTCACACGCCGAACACGAAGTTCCTGAACGGTCAGCTCGAGACCGACGAGACGGGTTACCTGATCGTCCGTCCGGGCACGACGGAGACCAACGTCCCTGGCGTCTTCGCCTGCGGCGACGTCCAAGACAACAAGTATCGCCAGGCGATCAGCGCGGCCGGCACCGGCTGCATGGCGGCCCTCGACTGCGAGCGGTTCCTCGAAGCGAACGAGACCGTCCCGGTTTCCGTCTCCTAAGACAGACGGCCGAGTCGCGCCAAGTCGAAGCCCAAGTTTGCACCAACTAACTCACTCAACCCAACCCAATCACATTTCTAGGAGGAAATCGAATCTAATGACGAATCTCGCGACCCCATATCCGTTTGCCAAAGTCGGCCTGCCTGCTCCTGACTTCAATCTGCTCTCCACCAAAAATCTCGACTCCCTCGAAGAAAAGGTATCCCTGGCCGACTATCGCGGCAAATGGCTCGTCTTTTTCTTCTGGCCGTTCGACTTCACGTTCGTATGTCCGACGGAGATCCGCGGCTTCAGCGACAGCTATGTCGAGTTCAAAAACTTGAACTGCGAAATCGTCGGCGCTTCCGTCGACAGCGTCTATACGCACAAAGCGTGGATCGAAACGCCTGTCGACCAAAACGGCATCGGCGACATCCAGTTCCCGATCGCGTCCGACTTTACGAAGGAGACGGCCCACGCGTACGGCATTCTCGACGACGCGACCGGCGCCGCCCACCGCGGCCTGTTCATCATCGATCCGGAGGGCATTCTGCGCTACCAGGTTGTGACGGACATGAACGTCGGCCGCAGCGTCGACGAGACGCTCCGCATTCTCCAAGCGCTGCAATCCGGCGGCCTATGCCCGGTCAACTGGAAGCCGGGACAAAAAACGCTGGGCTGATCCGGCGCACCCTGAATGATCCGGCCCCCCCTGGCCTTCCCATTCGACACCCTTGCCTGAGGCAAGGGTGTTTTGCGCGTCATACAGAATGTATAAGTTTTCACGTCTATCCATTTCTGTATGACCGACGATAAAAACGTGTCGCCGTCTAGGAAGACGGCAAAGCCGTTTTTACTTGTTATCCGCCCGTTTCGCGTCATTTTGCATCCCCTTGGGGAAAATTGTATCATCGGCAACATGGAGCAGGATCCGCGGCGGCCCGGCTGCCGCGGCTTTGGAAGGAGAATGAATCATGAACGATACGATTGCCTCCCTGATGGCGCATCGGTCGGTGCGGGCGTTTCGGGACACCCCGGTTACCGAGGAGCAGCTGCAGACGATCGTAGCGGCGGGACAGATGGCTTCGACTTCGAGCAACGTGCAGGCGTACAGCGTCATCGCCGTCACGGAGCCTTCGCTGAAGCGGCAGCTGGCCGTCCTCTCGGGCGACCAGGCTTATGTCGAGCAGTGCCCGCTGTTTCTCGTCTGGTGCGCGGACTTTTACCGGACCTGCCGCGCCTCGGAGATGTATTTGGGCGAGGAAACGACGTACGAGGACTCGACCGAAAGCTTCATGGTCGCCACGATCGACGCGGCGCTGGCGGCCCAGAATGCGGCGGTGGCGGCCGAGTCGATGGGTCTCGGCATTTGCTACATCGGCGGCATCCGCAACCGGATCGCCGAAGTGGCGGAGCTGCTGCGCATCCCGGAACTGGCCTATCCGGTATTCGGCATGTGCGTCGGCGTTCCGGCGCGCCAGTCGGGGCAGCGTCCGCGGCTCCCGGTCGAGGCGGTGCTGCACCGCAACGGCTACGATCCGGAGACGAGCGTCGAAGCCGTCAAGGGGTATGACGTGAAGATGGTGCGTTATTTGCGGGAACGGACGGAGGGCCGCAAGTCGACGCCATGGTCGAAAATCATGGCGGAGTGGCTTGCGCGGCCGAATCGGCTGCATGTGCGCGCTTTTTTGGAGGCTAGAGGGCTATTGCGGCGCTAAATGCCGCTATTCGCGCCTATACTTTGCCTTACCGCTAAGATTATGATGGGAGGAGCGTATAGGACGGATCTTCCGGCATAAGGAGACTTGCATCTTGGAAAGACTTTCGCTATGGACCAAAGATTTCGTGGCGGTTTGCCTCAGCAGCTTTTTCCTCTTTCTGAACTTTTACTTGCTGGCGACGACGCTGCCGCTGTTTGTGACGGAGCGCCTCCACGGCAGCCAGCAGATGATCGGCCTCGTCATTACTGTCTACGTTATTGCCGCAGTGCTGCTGCGCCCGCTCGCGGGACAGTGGGTGGATCGTTACGGCAAAACCGTCGTCATCCTCTCGTTGGCCGTCTTCTTGGCGTGTACGATCCTCTACCTGGGCGTCGGCGCGATCGGGGCGCTGCTCGTCCTCCGCTTCGTACACGGGGCCGGCTACGGCGCCGCCTCCACCTCGACCGGGGCGATCGCTTCGGATCTCGTGCCGGCCAACCGCAAAGGCGAGGGCATCGGCTACTTCAGCATGTTCATGAGCCTCGCGATGGTCATCGGCCCGTTCGTCGGGCTAACGCTTACGAGCCATTTCGGCTACCGCACGCTCTTCATCGTCTGCATCGTGACGACGACGTTCAGCTTGCTCTTCGGCATGGCCGTCCGTCCGGCGGCGCGGGCCGCGCGGGAGACGCAGCCGAAGTTTTCCCTGCACTGGCGCAAGCTGATCGAAATCAAGGCGCTTCCGGTTTCGCTGGCGGGCTTCGTACTGGCTTTTTCGTACAGCTCGCTTACCTCGTTCATATCCGTCTATGCGCAGGAGATCGACCTTACCCGCGCCGCAAGCTACTTTTTCGTCTGCTTCGCGGTCATGATCATGCTGCCTCGCCCGCTCATCGGGCGCATCTTCGACAAACACGGGGAAAACGTGCTGGCGTATCCGGGCGTTCTCCTGTTCGTCATCGGGATGATTATGCTGAGCCAAGCCCATACAGAAGCGGTCTTTTTGCTGTCGGGCGCGATCATCGGTCTCGGGCACGGCGCGCTGATTCCCTGCTTCCAGACGTTGGCCGTCCGTTCCGCGCCGGAGCGCAGCGGACTGGCGACCGCCACGTTTTTCCTGATGTTCGACCTCGGCTACGGCATCGGGTCCTACGTGCTGGGTGTCGTCGCCGAACGCACCCACTACCACACGATGTACTTGATCGCCGCGCTGGTCGTCATCCTGTCGGCCGCGATTTATTATGCGCTGCATCATCGGGTACGCCATCGGAGTTTGATCGAAAGGGGCGTGAGCGCACCATGAACAGAAACAAGAGCAAGAGAATCGCCAGTCTCTTGATCGCGGCGGTTCTCGTTCTCCTGACGGCGGCTTGCGCTTCCGGCGGGGCAAAGCGGAACGACGCGGCATCTCCCAAACCTACCGCGGCAGAAAGGACGTACCGCTTTGATCTAAAGTCGACGCGCGCGGAGCCGATGCCGGACGGCGCGGGCGGGGCGGGTCCGAACAACGCGCTCGGCGTATCGCCGACCGATCTCGAAGCCGTCGCGACGCTGACGTTCGATCTGGCGCGCAAAGGAGACTTTCTGCTCGCGGAAGGCGAAGGGGTGCTTTGGACCGGCACGCGGAGCTTGCCGTTCAAGCTCGATCAGACGTCCGTCGTGAGGGAAGATACGCTGGACGGAGAGACCGCGTTCGTTCACGGAACGCTCCAGGCGACCACGACCGGCAAGCAGCTGACGTCGTTCGCGCTCGACTTTCGGCTCCTGCCGGACGCCTATCAGCTGGAACTGAGACTGCCGGCGGGCAAACAATTCGTCGTCTTCGGCGATAGCCCCGCGATGGCGGAACGGGCGGAGGAGATCGGCAAGCTGGTCTTTCGGTAAGCAGCAATCCGTGCATCGATCGCGTAATGAAAAACGTTCAAAGGCAAAAAGGCGACGCCCGGCGTCGCTTTTTTTGCCTAGCGGTCCCTTTGCCGGACCGTCCAAGACCCGTCCTCAAACGGGTTATTCCAGATTCGCGTGGCGGCCGAACATGGCGGCCGCGGCGATATCGCTCTCCTCCATCAAGCGGAGGACGAGCGCGTCCAGCAGGAGCAGCAAGCTCTGCTCGAAGAGGGAGCCCATCGGCTGAACGGACGGTCGGCTCGGGCCCGACGCCTCTTTGACGGAAGCGGGGATGGCGACGACGCACGCGGCGAGGCGGCCGATCGTAGAGTCGGGCTGCACGGTCGCCAGCGCAACGGTACCGCCAGCCGCGCTCGCCCGCTCCGCCATCGCGGCGAGGCTCCGCGTCTCGCCGGAGCCGGAGCCCACGATCAACAGGTCGCGGGCTCCGAAACCCGGCGTCGTCGTCTCCCCGACGACGTGGGTCCGGAACCCCAGATGCATGAGCCGCATGGCGAAAGCCCGCATCATCAGACCGGACCTTCCGGCCCCTGCGACGAAGATCCGCTCCGCCCGCCGGATCCGGCCGGCGAGCGCCGCGGCGTCGTCCTCCGAGATCGACTCGGCGACGCTCGCGAGCTCCCGAAGCACGAGGGAATGGTAGGCGGCGATGGTCGTCATGCCGCCCTCAGCCCGCTTTTACGAGCTTTTGCATCTCGGAGGCGACGGACGGCCGGTCCGGGCTTCCGGTGATGCCCCCGCCCACGATGATGAGATCCGGCGCGGCCGCGATCGCTTGCGCCAGCGTGTCGAGCTTGATGCCGCCGGCGATGGCGGTTTTGGCGCGCTTCACGACGCGTTTGATCACCGCGAGATCGGCGAACGCGTTCAAGCCGTTCGCTTGATGATCGTAACCGGAGTGTACGCAAATGTAATCCGCGCCTAGGGCGTCGATCTCTTGGGCGCGCGTTTCCAGGTCTTTGACGTTGATCATGTCGACCATGATCTGGCGGCCCTGCTTGCGGGCTTCCGCCACGGCGCCGCGAATCGTCGCGTCGTCCGATACGCCGAGCACCGTAATGAGGTCCGCGCCGGCCTCGGACGCTTTCATGACCTCGTAGCCGCCCGCGTCCATGATTTTCAAATCGGCGAGCACCTTCAGGTGCGGGAATTCCGCCTTGATCTCCCGGACGGCGCGCAGCCCTTCGTTAATGACGACCGGCGTGCCGATCTCCACGATGTCGACGTACTCGCCAACCTCGCGCACCACTTCCTTCGCGCCGGGAATATCGACCAGATCCAGCGCCAATTGCAGTTCGATCATCTTTTTTCCTCCGTTCGTATCGTTGAGATTGGCGTGCACAAGCGTTATTCTAGTTCTACCGAATCGATCGCGAAAGTACGCACTTGCAAGTGGCATAGTTACCTGCAGGATACGATTGACGACAAAACGACGACGGCAGAGGGGGCGGGAACATGGCCGCGGAATTGAAAGAGAGAATCAACCTGAAAGAGATCAATTGCGAGAAAGAACTGACGCTGGCCGTCATCGGAGGCAAGTGGAAGCTCATCATCTTGTGGCATTTGGGACTGGAGGGGACGAAGCGGTTCGGCGAGCTGAGGAAGATGATCCCGTCCATCACCCAGAAGATGCTGACGAACCAGCTTCGGGAGCTGGAAGAGGACCGGCTCGTCAGCCGGCAGGTGTACGCGGAGGTGCCGCCGCGCGTCGAATATTCGCTCACCGAATACGGCAGGAGCCTGATGCCGATTTTGCAGCTGATGTACCGCTGGGGCAAAGACTACGGCGAAGAATTCGTGTGGAAATAATGGCATGCCGGAGATACGTATTCCCTAAAAAAGGCAGCCTTCGCTCCTCCCGAGCGAAAGGCTGCCTTTTGTCCGTACGTCAAAAGGAGACTGCGGATGGGGCGCTTCAGGCGCCGGCGGACGGCGGGGATAGCTCCTCGAACGTCCGGCGGATCGCCTCGAAGGCGAAATCGAGCTCCGCCTCCTCGATGACGAGCGGCGGGGCGAGGCGGATGACGTTGCCGTGCGTCTCCTTGCAGAGCACGCCGTGCGCCAGCAGACGCTCGCAGTAGGGGCGGGCGGGGACGGCGAGCTCGATTCCGATCAGCAGGCCGCGGCCCCGGATCTCGGCGATGACGGGATCGCGCAGGGTACGAAGCCGGCGCAATAGGTACGCGCCACGCACCTCCGCGCGCTCGGTCAGGCGCTCGTCCCGAACGACCTGCAGCGCGGCGATCGCCACCGCGCAGGCGAGCGGGTTGCCGCCGAACGTCGAGCCGTGCGAGCCGGGCTCGAAGACGCCCAGGACGTCCCAGCCGGCGGCGACGGCCGAGACGGGCAGGATGCCGCCGCCTAGCGCCTTGCCGAGCACATACATATCCGGCTTGACGTCCTCCCAGTCGCAGGCGAATGGGCGTCCCGTGCGCCCGAAGCCGGTCTGGATTTCGTCGGCGACGAAGAGGACCCGGTTCGCCTTGCAGAGCGCGGCGGCGCCTTTCAAATAGCCGTCCGGCGGGATGCGGACGCCCGCTTCTCCCTGGATCGGCTCGACGAGGAAGGCGGCGGTATGCGGCCCGATCGCCCGGGCGAGCGCGTCGAGGTCGCCGTACGGCACAAGGCGAAAGCCCGGCGTGAACGGCCCGAAGCCCCGCTTGTACACCGGTGCGGAGGACATCGAGGTCGCCGCGATCGTGCGTCCGTGAAAGTTGTCCTCGCAGACGATCACCTCCGCCAGGCCGTCGGGCACCCCTTTGACTTCGTACGCCCAGCGGCGGGCGGCTTTCAGCGCCGTCTCCACCGCCTCCGCGCCGGTATTCATCGGCAGGATGGCCGGCTGGTTGGTATAGGCGGCCAGCGCTTCGTAAAAGTCGCCCAGCCGGTCGTGATGAAACGCCCTCGATGTCAGCGTCACCCGGTCGGCCTGCGCCCGCAGGGCGGCGACGATCGCCGGGTGGCGATGCCCATGATTCAACGCCGAGTAAGCGCTCAGCATGTCGAGATAGCGCCGTCCCTCGGGATCGTAGACCCATACGCCCTCGGCCCGGGCGACGACGACGGGCAGCGGGAGATAATTGCGCGCGCCGTGCCGCTCGGCTTGGGAGATGCGTTCGGCAGAAGTGGGCTCGGCCATGGTCGTCTCCTCCTTCCGTATGGCTATAAGATGCGTTCGCCCAGCAGCGAGCCGATCAGCTCGACGGCCAGCTCGGCCGTGCGTCCGAGCGGATCGGCGTCCGGATTGACCTCGACGAACTCGGCGGATGTGGCGACGCCGGCCTCGGCGATCATCTCCATCGCGAGAAACGCTTCCCGGTCGCTCAAGCCGCCGCCGACCGGCGTGCCCGTGCCCGGCGCCTCGCGAGGATCGAGGCTGTCGATGTCGAAGCTGACGTGGACGCCGTCCGCGTCCGCGGAGATGATCCGCAGCGCCTCCTCCATGACGTTCGCGATGCCGCGCCGGTCGATGTCGTGCATCGTGTAGCAGTTGACGCCAAGCGCGCGGATCAGCCGCTTTTCCTCGGGATCGAGCGACCGCGCGCCGACGATCGCGACGCGTTCGGGGCGAATCTTGCCGGTCTGTCCGCCGATCGAAGTCAGCGACTTCGAGCCGAGACCGAGGCCGGCGGCGAGGGACATGCCGTGGATGTTGCCCGAAGGCGTCGTCAGATCGGTATTCAGATCGGAGTGTGCGTCGATCCACAGGACGCCGAGGCGGCGGTACCGCTCCGCAAGGCCGGCGATCGTCCCGATGGCGATGCTGTGATCCCCGCCGAGCACGAGCGGCCACCCGCCGTCCGCGACCGAAGCCGCGACGCGGGCGGCGAGCGCTTCGTTCCACGCGATCGCGGCGGCGAGATGCCGCATCGCCGGGCGACCGCCCGCCGACGGGGCAGGCGCTTCCTCGCTCCCTTCGGCCGTCCGGGGGGTGCCCGCGGCCGGTGTACACGCGGCCTGGAGCCGATAGGGCAGATGCAGCTGTGCAAGCTTCGCCTCCAGACCGGCATCGAGCAGCGCGCGGGGTCCGTCGGCGGCGCCCCGGCGGCTCGCGCCGAGGTCGAAGGGGGCGGGGATGAGGTCGATCATAGGGGGCACTTTCATCTGAGAAGCTCCTCTCCCAGTTCGATTGCTAGCTGTCAGACGATTCGTTCGGGGCTCAGTTCTTGGTTCGGTTCCGCAGCACGAACAGCACGTTCGCAGGGCGTTCGGCGAGCCGCCTGACGAAGTACGGATACCACATTTTCCCGTAGGGTACATAGCAGCGCACCCGGAAGCCCTCCGCGGCCAGCCGTTCCTGCAGGGCGCCGCGGATGCCGTAGAGCATCTGGAATTCGTACTTGGCGCGGTCGATGCCTTCTCGCTGGACGAACGCCTGAACATCGCGGATGACGGATTCGTCGTGCGTGGCGATCGCCGTATAGACGCCGCTGCGGAGCCGGGCTTCGATGAGGCGTCGGAAATTCGCATCGACGTCCGCCTTGCGGGGATAGGCGCGCGATTTCGGCTCCTTGTACGCTCCCTTGACGAGCCGTAGGTTCATCGGATCGTCCGTCAGGCGGCGGATATCGTCGTCGGAGCGGTAGAGATACGCCTGGATGACCGTACCGACGTTGGTCCAGCCTTCCCCCTGCAGCCGCCGCGCGATCCCGATCGTCGCGTCGGTGTGCGGCGAATCCTCCATATCGAGCCGGACGAAATTGCCGTGCCGGGCGGCGGCGGCCACGATGCGGCGAATGTTGTCGTAGCACGCCTCGGGGTCGAGCGCAATTCCCATCTGCGTCGGCTTCAGCGAAACGTTTGACCGGACCCCGGCCGCGCGAATGCCATCCAGCAGCCGCACATATTCTTGTTTAAAAGCCTCCGCTTCGCCCATGCGGCGGATGCCCTCGCCGAGGTGGTCCAGCGTCGCTTCGATGCCTTTGGCGTTCAAGGCGCGAACCTGATCGAGCGCTTCGTCCAGCGTCTCGCCGGCGACGAATTGCCGTGCGCCGAGCCGCAAGCCGTATCGGCTCGCGAACGCCTTGGCCGCACGGTTGCCGGCCACGGCCAGCAGCGCCGCGCGGAACAGCCGGGTTCCGATCGCCATCGCGTGCATCTCCTTCGGCCTGTCGGCCACCGATTGAAGCGTGGGGCGCATTTACCGTTCCGTACAGGATATTCACCAAGACCTTGGAGGGAGACCTATGCCAATGACGTTCCGCAACGAACCGTTCACCTCGTTTGCGGGGGAGACGGAGCAAGAGGCGTTCCGCGCGGCGCTGCGCCAGGCGAGAGCGGCGTTCGGCGCGACGTATGCGCCGGTCGTGGGGGGCGAGAGGATCGAGACGGGACGTTTTGCGGCGTCCGTCAACCCGGCGGACCGCGGACAGATCGTCGGGCAGGTGCATCAAGCGGATTTGGCGCTCGCGGAGCGGGCCATCCGGACCGCGGCCGAAGCGTTCGGCGCTTGGCGCGATTACTCGCCGGCGGCGCGCGCCCGCAGCCTGTACAAGGCGGCCGCCATCCTGCGTCGGCGCAAGCACGAATTTTCCGCCTGGATGGTGCTCGAGGCGGGCAAAACGTGGGCGGAGGCCGATGCCGACACGGCCGAAGCGATCGACTTTATGGAGTTCTACGGCCGCGAGGCCGAACGGCTGGCCGAGCGACAGCCGCTTGCCCGCATTCCGGGCGAGGACAACGAGCTGACGTACATTCCGCTCGGCGTAGGCGTCGTCATCCCGCCCTGGAACTTTCCCCTGGCGATTCTGGCGGGCATGACGACCGCGGCGATCGTTTGCGGCAATACGGTCGTGGTCAAGCCGGCGACGCCGACGCAGGTGGTCGCGGCCCGCTTTTGCGCGCTGCTCGAGGAGGCCGGCGTGCCTGCCGGTGTCGTAAACTATTTGCCGGGGCCGGGCAGCCAGATCGGGGATTATCTCGTGGATCACCCGCTGACCCGGTTCGTCAGCTTTACCGGCTCTCGGGAGGTGGGGCTGCGGATCAACGAACGCGCCGCCGTTCATCGACCGGGGCAGAAGTGGATCAAGCGCGTCGTGGCGGAAATGGGGGGCAAGGACGCCATCGTTGTGGACGCGGACAGCGACCTGGACGCGGCCGCGGCGGCGATCGCGGCGAGCGCGTTCGGCTTTGCCGGGCAAAAGTGCTCGGCATGCTCCCGCGCGATCGTGCTCGCGGACGTCTACGAGGAGGTGTTGGGCAAGGTGGCCGCGATCACGGCCGGGCTTACGCTCGGCGATCCGGCCGACGTCCATACGGACGTCGGGCCGGTCATCGACGACAAAGCGTTCGCCAAGATCGCGGAGTATATCGAGATCGGCAAGGGGGAAGGACGTCTCGTCGCGGGCGGGAGCGCGGGCGATCCTCGCGGCTTCTATTTGCTGCCGACGATCTTCGCTGACGTGGGGAGGGACGCCCGGCTGGCGCGGGAGGAAATTTTCGGGCCGGTGCTCGCGTTCCTTAGGGCGTCCACGTTCGACGAAGCATTGGACATCGCGAACGACACGGACTACGGCTTGACGGGGGCGGTATTCAGCCGCAGCCGCGCCCGTCTGGAGCAAGCGCGGGAGCAGTTTCACGCAGGCAATCTCTATTTGAACCGCAAGTGCACCGGCGCGTTGGTCGGGGTTCATCCCTTCGGCGGATTCAATCTGTCGGGGACCGATTCCAAGGCCGGCGGGCGCGACTATCTGCTTCTTTTCTCGCAGGCGAAGGTCGTCTCCGAGCGTCTTTGACTAAACAAAACCGCCCCGAAGGCCAAGAGACCTTCGGGGCGGCTTGCGTATGTCGGGGGGCGATCGGACGCACTTTACAAGACGGACGGGCCCAGGTCGGAGCGATGCGCCTCGAGCACCTGCTCGACCTTGTCGATATGGGCGGCCATCCGCTCCGAGGCGAGCCTCGGCTCCCGGCCGGCGATCGCTTCGTAGATCGCCTTGTGCTCCGCCAACAGGCGCTCGGCGTTCGCGCGCTCGGCGTAAAACCAGAGCGCGCGGGTATCCTTCATGCTCTCGTGCAGCTCGCGCGAGAGGGAGTCCATCCAATCCCGCAGCACGGGATTGTGCGCCGCGGCCGCGATCTGCTGATGGAACCGCACGTCCGCCTGCTCGCTCTCCGCTTCGTCTCCGAGCGCGCGCTCCATCTCGCCGAGCGTGCCGGAGAGCGCGGTCAGGTCGTCCGCCGTGCGGTGCTTGGCCGCGAGCAGCGCGCAACCGGTTTCCAAGACGCGGCGGACGTCGAGAATGTGCCGGATCGTGCCGGCCCGCCCCACCCACGAATCGGGCTGCAGCTGGCCGGGATGGGCAGGGCCGCCTTCCGTCTCCGCGCGCACGAACGTACCGCCCCCTTGCCGGATCGTCAACAACCCCATCGCCTTGAGCGCGCTCAGCGCCTCGCGGACGGTGGACCGCCCGACCTGGTATTGTGCGGACAGCTCAACCACCGAGGGCAGGCGGGCGCCCGGCATCAGGTCGCCGTTTTCGATCTTCTCCCGTATGTCGTTTCTCACCCACTCGGAGCTTTTGAGCGGGCGGTTGCCAGCCGAAGTCATGCCGCATGTTCCTTTCCTTGCGCGGCGCCGGCGCGCGGCCGACGTCTATTTGGTTCTAGTGTATACGGATTGTCTCCGAAAGTCATCATAGGACCGGATGACTTTCGCTGTCCGGACGGGCGGAAATCGATGGAGATGTTGTCTCACGTCCATACCTCGCATGGCGTAGAGATTTCTGACAGGGATTGTCCTTGACGCTGCAGGGGGCGAACGGTATAATTTGGGATAATAAAATCCGAGTGATCGTGTCGGAAATGAATACGAAAAGGAATGGGATCCTATGGCCAAAATCGTCATTCTCTTAGGCAGCCCGACGCCGAAGTCGAGACTGCACGCCGTGCTGGATCGCGTGAGCGGCCGGATCGCCGAATCCGGCCACGAGCTGTCGGTTGTCAACGTGCGCGACCTGCCCGCCGAAGACCTGCTTCATGCCCGTTTCGACAGCGAAGCCATCGTCGCCGCCGGCAAGCAGGTAGCCGAAGCCGACGCGGTCATCGTCGCCTCGCCGGTGTACAAAGCGTCCTTTCCCGGCATTCTGAAGGCGTTCCTTGATCTTCTCCCGCAAAAGGGGCTGGAAGACAAGATCGTCCTCCCGATCGTCGTCGGCGGCACGATCGCCCATTTGCTTTCCATCGATTTTGCGATGAAGCCGATTCTGTCCGTCATGGGCGCCCGCAACATCCTGACGGGCGTATTCGTGCTCGATACGCAGGTCGTTTGGAAGGACAACGGCCAAGCCGACATCGCCGAAGAAGCCGCCGCGCGTCTCGACGCCGCAGTCCACCTGCTCGTCCAGGAAGCCGACTGGCAAACTTCCAAAAAGAGCGCAGGACAATAGACGCATGCCGCCGTCCGTCGGCGGCGGGCGCAAGGCCAACCGGCTACCCGGTTGGCTTTTTGCCGTGACCCATTGCGGGGAAGGACCGAACAGCGCTGTCGAAGCGGGACGGATCGGGGGCGCTTGTGGCTGCTGCTAACGCAATCAGATTCTCCGGTCCGGGAAAATGATGCTAGAGAATCAAGATTATAGTGATTTCTCTCGGAAATCTGCTAAAATAGGTAATAGGATTGGTCTTTCCTGCATCTTTTGGAACAGCCCTCCAGCTTTCAACAGAGATTGCCCCGACCATTTTCTCGAACGCGCAGGAAATGAAGTAGATTGCGAAGTCTATGAATTTACCGGTAGCCGAGAACGCAGAAGTCGACAACGCCACTAAGGGGTTATGACGCAATGAAGGACTTTCTCGAGTTCATGCTTTTTTCCTGCATCGAGACCATCGCCCTAACTTCGATCACCTTAACCCTGTTTCGATTCAAATTCATGGATTACTTTTGGCAAGCTCTTCTCATCAACGTCGTCATGAACATCCAGAGCTATTTTCTTCGCGAACAATTTACGTTATCCGAGCTCGTTCCCGTCATCAACGTCATCCTTCTCAGCATTTTTATTTTTGCAGTCGCGAGAGTTCCCATCATTTGGACGTTTATCATGAGCCTGTTCGGCTATGTATTCACTGTCGTCATCCAGAGTGTCATCGTCTTTATATCCGGCAGCGTAGCTTACGTAACCGCAACAGACCTGCATCCCATCAAGGGACATGTCATTCAAGCGGCGACAGGTCTCATCGTGTTGGCGCTATCCTATATTCTCTACAAATTCGGCATCGGCTTTGCCTTCCAGTTCGAGAAACTCCGCTTCAAATGGGAGCAAGCGCTGATTCTCTCGCTTATCATCCTTACGATGGTGGCGCTTGGCATTCTGCTTTATTATCGCGTGGTCATCGTCGATTTCAGCTTCCTGTTTCTCGCCTTGCTTTGCCTCGCTTATTTCGCATTTCGAAAGGAGACGAACAATCGATGATCCATGCCCTCGCCCATCGGTTCGCCGTCGGCATCAAGAAGGCCGCTCCGCACCATCCGTCCAGCGTGGAGGTCATCCGGTACTCGCTCGAGGCGATCCTGAACGCTTTTTTTATCTTCGTTCTGACGCTCGGCATCGCCCTTTTCACTGGCAAAGTTGGACAGGTTGCCTTAGTCCTGCTCGGCTTTGGGGTTCTTCGTCAGCTGTCCGGCGGCATCCATCTGAAGTCGGGCATGGTGTGCGTCATCGTCACGCCGGCTGTGTTTACTCTGTTCTCGTTTTCGGATTTTAACCGCCCGACCCTCGTGGCGATGACCGTGATCGGGATGGCGCTGGCCGCCGTATTCGCGCCCTCCCGCATCGAGCGGCAGACGCGAATTCCGCCGCGGTTTTTTCCACTGCTGAAGCTCGGCTCGGTGCTGCTCGTAGGAGCGAATCTGCTAATTGGCTCCTCGGCGCTCGCATCGGCCTTTCTGCTTCAATGCCTGACATTGATCCGCGGAAGGAGGTGAAGCTGATGTTGAAAAAAGTGAAAGGTTCCGTGGCGTTCCGTCTCGCCGTGATGCTGACCGCGCTCAGTACGGTAATGACCGTCACGATGGCCTGCCTCTGGTACTTCAACCAACCGGAAGTTCCGGAAGAGCTGCTCAGCAAGTAAGAGGTTTGGAGGATAATCCTTATGCAGCTTTCTGTCTCCAGGGATCCTGAGGGGAAAGCGGGTCTGATCGCATTACAAGTGAAGGATGTCTTATTCTTCGAAACCCACCGGAACAAAGACATGATCGTGCTTCATACGCAGGACGAGCAGTACTTCATCCCGGGCACGCTCAAGTACTGGACCGAGGCGCTGCGGGCATCCGGGGAAGACTTCGAAATCATCGACCGGAACAACGCGGTTCATCTGACCAAGGTCAAACACGTCGATCAGCGGTTTCGGATCGCGTATTTCTCCGAAGGGAAAGACGCCAAAAAATGCACCATCTCGATCAACAACGTCACCAAAGTGTTGAAGTTTTTAGAGACGCATAAGGGACTGGCTTGAGGCTGCCGCGAGGCAGTCTATTTTTCTGGGCAAAAGGGATCCGAAGGGGCTTGCCGAAACTGTAAAAATACGTCCGAGCGCTTGTTAATCGCAGCTGTTTCTTATACACTAAGTACCATATGCGTGTTATCGAATCGTTTCGGCATGTCAACAAAAGGAGACCGGGTACATGACCATTCACAGCAAAACAAGCCATTGCAAAATCGTGGATTGCACGGTGCGCGACGGCGGCCTTGTCAACAATTGGGATTTTAGCGTCGAATTCGTGCAGGATCTGTATAACAGCCTGAACGAAGCGGGCGTCGAATATATGGAAGTCGGCTACAAAAACTCTCCCCGCCTGCTGAAAGGCTCGGATGGCGCGGGCCCCTGGCGGTTTCTGGACGACGATTTTCTCCGGAAGGTCATCCCGAACAAACTGAACACGAAGCTGTCCGCGCTTGTCGACGTGGGCCGGGTGGACGAGAACGACGTTCTGCCGCGCAACGAATCCATGCTCGACCTGATCCGCGTGGCGAGCTACGCGCGCGATACCGAGAAGGCGATCGAGCTCGGCACGCTGTTTCATGAGCGGGGCTACGAGACGACGATCAACATTATGGCTCTCTCCAACGTCATGGACAACGAGCTGAACGAATCGCTCGCCATGATCAGCGACAGCCCGATCGACGTCGTGTATATCGTCGACTCCTACGGCAGTCTCGACCCCGACGATATCCGCTACCTGGTCGAGAAGTTCCGCCGCTCCCTGAAGAACAAGCGCCTGGGCGTTCATACCCACAACAACATGCAGCTGGCGTTCGCCAACACGCTCGCGGCCGCCGACATGGGGGTCGAGCTGCTGGACGCATCCGTCTACGGCATGGGCCGCGCCGCCGGCAACACGCCGACCGAGCTCCTCCTGGCCAAGCTAACGAACCCGGGCTACAGCTTGCGTCCGGTGCTCGGCATGATCGAGAAGCACATGCTGAAGCTGCGAGAGAAGGAAGAATGGGGCTACCTGATTCCCGACATGATCACGGGTACGCTGGACGAGCATCCGCGTTCGGCGATGGGCTGGCGCGCGTCGGCAGACCGGGACAAGTTCACCGAGTTTTACGACAAGATGACGACGCCGGAAGTGTATTCGAGCAAATAAGGCACAACGAAGAGGCGCTCCCGCAGGAGCGCCTTTGTCGTTGAGGCGGGCCGAGCGGACAGACGGCGGGCTAACGGGCGGCGATGCCGGGCCCGTAGCCTTCGAGTTCGCCCTGGCCGCGCAGCGCCGCCGCTTTGTTCATCGGGTTCGGATGGAAATAGGCGCTGCCGCCCAAAAGGCGGCCCCCGATCGTCGTCGCCTGCATCGCGACGCCGATGTCCTCGGTGGAGGCGAAGTGGGACAGCAGCGCCGCCTCCTCGATACCGTCGATGTCGACATACCAGGAGAAAGTACCGTATTCGTGGATGACGTAAAGCTTGGCCCGTTCGAAGAGAACTTGCCAGCTTCTGGCCGGCTGGGCGATCGTGAGCTGCGCCAAATCGTAAGTTTCCAT
Organism: Cohnella baijiui; assembly: GCF_020731285.1. Lineage (GTDB taxonomy): Bacteria > Bacillota > Bacilli > Paenibacillales > Paenibacillaceae > Cohnella. Next base: position 34,722 of record NZ_JAJFOW010000019.1, on the reverse strand, counting down.
GCGGGAAACCTCCAGGTTTAAGATGGAAATATCGTATCGGTCCAAAGACGACCCATTCATTGTAGCGGGAATTCGAAGGCGGATGCAATGCGCGGCAAGGCGGAAAAGAAGGGGGGAGGGCGAGAAATGGCACAATGGCGCGTTGAAACGCTAGGGGACGAAGCTTTTCTCCTGCAATGGAAAGGCGAAGCGGCGCCGCGTCCTTCCGAGTTGGCGCTGGCGGCGGAGCGGCTGCGCAGTCTTGCCGGGGATTGGCTCCGCGAAATCGTGCCTGCGTACGATACGCTGACGCTGCACGTGGACGCGTTGCGGCTGCCCGCGGCATTTACGGACGCGTCCGGCGAATGGGACGGGGAGGCGATCGCGGTGACGATCGCAAACCTTCTGGTTAAGCCGGAGAAGAAGAGCGGAGGGCAGGAAGCAAGCGTCCGCCATGGCGGCGATGCGCCAGGCGACGCGGAGACGGCCGATGATCGAGACGCCCCGAGCGGACGCACCGTGGTCGTGCCCGTCCGCTACGGCGGAGAAGACGGGCCGGATCTCGCCGCCGCGGCAGCGCGGAGCGGATTGGGCGAAGAGGCGTTCGTCCGGCGCCACAGCGAGGCGGATTACGAAGTCGCCATGATCGGCTTCGCGCCCGGGTTTCCTTATTTGGCCGGACTGCCGGAGGCTCTCGCCCAGCCGCGTCACGACTCGCCGCGCCTGCGGGTGCCCGCGGGTTCCGTCGGCATCGCGGGCCGCCAGACGGGAATCTATCCCGTGGACTCGCCGGGCGGCTGGCAAATCGTCGGCCGGACGCCGCTGCGTCTGTTCCGGCCGGAGCAGGCGGATCCGTTCCCGATTCGTCCCGGAGACCGGGTGCGGTTTGCGCCCGTTGCGGCCGGGGAGGCGGAAGACGCGGATGGTGAGTCCGCGGGCGGGCGGCGGGGGCCGCAAACCGATTCCGCGGAGGAGGCTCCGCCGGGCGTCGCCGTGCTCGCGCCCGGACTGCACGCGACGGTACAGGACCTCGGACGGCTCGGCTGGCAAGCGTTCGGCGTCTCGCGGGGCGGGGCGATGGACCGCGAGGCTTGCCGCACGGCAAATGCGCTCGTCGGCAACGAAGCGGACGCGGCCGTGTTGGAGCTGACGATGCAGGGCGGGCGATATCGCATGCTGCGGGACGCGCTGGTCGCCTTGACGGGGGCGGCTGCGCCCGCGGAGGCGGACGGCGAGCCGATGCCAGCGGGCCGTCCGGTGCTGCTGCGGGCAGGTACGGAGCTGGCGGTCGGCCGGATGGAGCGGGGCAGCCGCGCTTACCTCGCTTTCGCCGGCGGCATTGACGTGCCGCTTTCGCTCGGAAGTCGCAGCACCGACCCGCGCGCCGGCATCGGCGGGCTCGCAGGCAGGCCGCTAGCCGCTGGGGACGCGCTGGCCTTCGGCGCGCCTTCGCCCGCAGCGGCGCGGCTGGCAGCCCGGCTCGCAGCCGCAGCTGAGCGGTCGGGGCGGCTCTGGGCGCCGGCTCCGGGCGGCTATGCGGCGGCGGCGGGCCTGCCGCCGGACGGCCCGCCTGTCGTGCTGCGCGTTCTTCGCGGCCGCGGCTGGGATTGGTTCGATCCGGCCGCGCGGGCTCGCCTACTCGTGACCGCGTACCGGGTGCAGCCGGCTTCCGACCGAATGGGCATCCGCCTCGAGGGCGCACCGCTCCGGCTCTCCTCGCCGATCGAGCCCGTCTCGCACGGCGTGACGCCGGGGACCGTGCAGGTGCCTCCGGACGGCCAGCCAATTCTGCTCGCCTCCGGCTGTCAGCCGACCGGCGGGTACCCGATTCTCGCGCACGTGATCTCCGCCGACCTGCCGCTGCTTGGACAGCTGCGGCCCGGACAGTCCGTCTCGTTCGAACCGGTCGGCCTGGCGGCGGCACATGCGGCGCTGGCCCGGCAGGAGAAAGAGCGGGCGCGGCGCGAGGCGGGCATCCGGCTGGCCTGGTACGCGGATCGGGCATGATGCCGTCTGGAGGCGGCTCCTTGCGATTACAAGAAAAGGCGGTGCCCGCATGGGACGTAATGTGGATCTGAACTGCGATCTGGGAGAAGGGTACGGAACGTATCGGAGCGGGGACGACGCCGCGCTGATCGCCCTCGTCTCCTCCGCCAATATCGCCTGCGGCTATCATGCCGGGGACGCGCACACGATGCGCGCCGCCGTGTTCGCCTGCGTCGAGAAAGGCGTGGCGATCGGCGCGCATCCCGGGCTCCCGGATCCGCTCGGCTTCGGCCGGCGCGAGATGCAGGCGACCGCGCGCGAGGTCGAGGACTACATGCTCCACCAAGTCGGCGCCTTGCAGGCGTTTGCTCGAATCGCCGGCGGTCGCGTCGCGCACGTGAAGCCGCACGGCGCGCTGTACCATATGGCCGCGCGGCGAGATGATCTGGCCGAAGCCGTCGTCCGCGCGGCGAAAGCGCTCGACCCGCGGCTCGCCGTCGTCGGCCCCGGCGGCAGCGCGCTGCTTCGGTCCGCCGAAGCGTACGGCCTGCGCGCGATCGTCGAAGGTTTCGCCGACCGCGCGTACCTCGCGGACGGCAGCTTGGCGCCGAGAGCGATGCCAGGCGCGGTGCTGGACGATCCCGCTCGCGCCTTGCGGCAGGCGTTGGACCTACTGGAGCAAGGGCGGGTGAAGACCGCGGACGGCCAGACGGCTCTCGTGCGTGCCGAAACGATCTGCATCCACGGGGATACACCCGGGGCGGCGGCGTTCGCCGCTGCGCTGCGGCGCGGGTTGGAGGTCAACGGCTACGTGGTGCGCGCTCCGTGAGCGGCGGGCGCTACGGCCGGCTGTTCGTCTATGGCTCCTTGCTCCCCGGGATGGCGAATCACGGCGTCCTCGCGCCTTTTCTCTCGGGAGAGGCGCGCCCGGGCCGCGTCCGCGGCCGCTTGATCGACGCGGGACCTTATCCGGCGCTCTGGCTCGGGGGCGCTGAAGCGGAGGACGGGAGGGAGCCCCTTGTTCGGGGGCTGTGGGTGGAGGTTACGCCCGCCGCCTGGCCGACGCTTGACGCCTTCGAAGGCTTCGTCGGGGCCGAGGAGCCGAACGATTACGACCGGGTATGGGTGCGCGACGCGGACGACGGCGATGTCTCGGGCTGGGCCTATGTCTGGGAATCGGACCGGGGTTGCCCGTTCGCGGCGTCCGGCTGGTGGCCCGACGCGATCCGCCGCCGGCGCGGACAGGGGAACATTTAGCCGGTTAGGGCGACGATTAGCCCGTTGGAGTCATGCGATCGCCGTTCATTCGGTTTATAATGGATTAGATACGGCCTTATTCGCGCGGGATCCCGGCGACTCAAGGAAAAGACGAGGTCCGAGAACGCAAGCGGACTTGGGAAGGCAGGCTACACCTCAATGACACATTCCATATTCTCCTCTACCAATCGCGCCCACCGCCGGACGACGGGCCGGGCGCTTCTTTTGCTGCTCGTCCTCGTCCTGGCCGCCTGCGCGTTCGCCGCGCGGACGGTGTCGGCCCACGCGTCGCTGGTCGAGGCGACTCCGCAACAGGACGCGAAGCTGGCGGAAGGGCCGGCGGCGGTCGAGCTGCGCTTCAGCGAGCGGCTGGATTCGGCGGAGGCGAGGCTGCGCGTTTTGGACGACCAGTCCAAGTCGGTCGCTTCGGCCAAGCCCGAGCGGTTCGATCAAGGCAAAGGCTTGCGCATGGCACTGCCCAAACTGGGAGAAGGCCACTATACGGTAACGTACGACGTCATCTCCGCCGACGGGCACCCCGTCTCGGGCGCGTACGTCTTCACGGTCGGCAACCCGCCGCCGCTGCCGGACGCGAGCCAGCTCGATCCGCACGCCCAGATCGGGCACGGCGGGCACAACCATGGCGGCGGTCAGGATTTGACGACGCAGACGTTTCTGCTGTACGCTTCCCGGATCGCTTATTACGCCGGCTTGCTCGCGCTGTCGGGTTTGCTGCTTTGGAGCGCGCAAAGGGGGACTTCACCGATCGTGCGGGAAGTACGGGAAGGAGCGATCCGCACCTTTTCGAAGTATACGACGCTCGCGATCATCGCCTACGTCGTGTTCCAGATGGCCAACCTGACCCAGGGCGAACCCTTCTCCGAATGGGGACGCATCCTTACGGATACGACGATCGGCCGGCTGTACGCCGCCGAGCTGCTGCTCGCCCTGGCCGCGCCGCTGCTCAGCGGCCTCGGCCTCGCGGGACGGCTGTTCTGGGCGGCAGTGGCGCTGTTCATCGAAGCCTGGAGCGGCCACGCGGCGGCATTTTCGCCGATTGCCTATACGGTCGGACTCGACTTCGTCCATCTGCTCGCCGCTTCGGCGTGGGGCGGCGGTCTCGCGCTGCTCCTCCTCGTTTGGCGTAAGGAGCGGCCGGAAGCCGGCCGGTTCGCGCTCGTCTTTTCCAAGTGGGCGCTGGTCTCCTTCCTTCTGCTCTGGGTGACCGGGACGCTGTCGACGCTCGTCTTCCTGCCGACGCTCGATTATTTGTGGTACACGCCTTGGGGCAAATGGCTGCTGGTCAAGGCAGGGCTGTCGCTGCTCGTCGTCGCCGCGGCGTTCCTCATCCGGCTGCGCCTGCGCCGGGGCGACCTGCCTCGGGGCTTCCTGCTGAAAACCGATTTCGGTCTGCTCGCCGGCATCGTGTTCTGCGTCGGCATCCTGACGTACCAGAATCCGCTGCCCGCGAACGAGCCCCTTTCGTACCACGAGATGGGGACGGATATGCACGTGACGCTGCGCATTTCGCCGAACGCCCCGGGGGACAACAACTTTACGCTGAAAGTATGGCTGCCCGAGGCGTCCGGGGCGCCCAAGTCGATCGAGCTGCGGCTTCGCCCGCTGGATCGCAAGGATGTCGGCGCGATCGAGGTGCCGATCGTGCCCGTCGAAGACAAGGGCTTGGACGACTTCCCCGAGTACACGAAGTACGCTTTCGAAGCAAAGGGGCCGTACCTGGCCTTCCGCGGCAAATGGGAAGCGGAAGTCCGGGTCGTCGACGCCAAGGGCGAAGAGCTGAAGCCGCGGTCGACGTCCTTCCGCATCTACTGACGTGACGGATCGCATTCGGACGAAGGAAACAGCTCGGGAAGGTCGGCCGTCAGGAGGGCGGAACATGCGCAGCAATCGGCGGATCAAATGGCTCATCCTATGGATTCCAACGATCACGATCGGCCTCTGGGAATATGTGCGCCATGCGTTCCTGCTCCCTTATATGTCCATGGAGCTGGGCAATCTGCTCGCGCCGTTTATCGTGCTGGTCGTCACGATGACGCTCGTCCGGGGCTTGTTCCGGCGGCTGGAGAGCTCTCAGGCCTCGCTTCAGCGCGAACGCTCGGTCAGCGCCGCGCTGGAGGAGCGCGAGCGCCTCGCGGCCGAGCTGCACGACGGCATCGCGCAGTCGCTGTTTTTGCTCGCGGTCAAGCTCGATCAGCTCGACCGCGCGGCGAGCGGGGAGCCGGCGGTCCGGGAGCTCGCGTCGCAGCTGCGGGAAACGGTGCGTGTCGTGCACGAGGACGTGCGGCAGGCGATCGCCAACCTCAGATTGCCGCCGTCGGCGGAGCACGACGCCTGGGTCGTGCCGCTGCGCGAGCTGCTCGGCGAGACGTCGGCCATCCTCGAGGCGCGGGCGGAATTCCGCTGGACGATCCCGGAGGACAGCTTGACCGACAAGGAAAAGGTCGAGCTGCACGCCTGTCTCCGCGAAGCGCTCCTGAACGTGCGCAAGCATGCGCGCGCCCAGTCGGTGCTCGTCGTCGGAGAGCCGGTCGGAGGCGACGGCTTCCGCTGTACCGTCGAGGACGACGGGGTCGGCTTCGAGGGCGATCCGTTGCGGGCGGCGGGGAGGTTCGGCCTTCGCATGGTCCGCGACCGGGCGAGCCGCATGGGCTGGACGTTCGCGATCGAACGAAGAGACGGCCGGACGGTCGTCGAATTGGCGAAGAAAGGGGGAGACCGATGACGAAACCGTGGCGCATTTTGATCGTGGACGATCACAAGCATGCCCGTCAGGGCATGCGGGAGATTTTGGCGGGCGATCCGAGCTTTATCATCGCGGGTGAGGCTGCTAGCGGAGAAGAGGCGCTCGCGCGGATGGCCGATGCGCGCCCGGATTTGATTCTGATGGACATTTCGATGCCCGGCATGGGAGGATTGGACGCGGCCAAAGCCATCAAGTCGGCTTATCCCGACGTCAAAATCGTCATGGTGACGGTATCCGACGATCCGGCTTACCTGTTCGAAGCGCTCAAAAAAGGGGCGCAGGGCTTTCTGCTGAAAAACCTGAATCCTTCCGCCTGGCGCGAATATCTGCTCGCCGTCGCGTCGGACGAGGCGCCGCTCAATCCCGAGCTCGCGCTTTCGATCTTGCGGGAGTTCGCAAACCGCCGGCCGTCGGTCGCGACCGACGCGGCCCGGGACGACGGCATCTTCCGCGAAGGGCTGACGGCGCGCGAAAAGGAGATTTTGCAGGAGGTCGCCCGCGGGCAGACGAACCGCGACGTGGCCGCCGCCCTCGGCCTCTCCGAGCATACGGTCAAAAACCACCTCAAAAACATTTTGCAAAAGCTTCACCTGGACAATCGCGTCCAATTGACCCGCTACGCGTACGAGCGAGGTTGGGTCGATCCGGTTTGACGCGACGATGTACAAATGCTTCTCGCAACCGTGTTCCTCGCCGGCTGGCCGCCGTGAGGGACACGGTTTTTTTGATGGTTTCGAGAGGGACCGAAAGAGCATTTCGTGCAAAGGCACAGAAGACGGCGGAGATGACCGGAAAAACCGCATTACTCTCGAGCAATGGCGCCGAAGTCGGCGGAGATAATTGGAAAAACCGCATAACTCCGGTGCAAAGGTGCTGGGGGCGGCGAGATATGCGGAAAACCCGCATAACTCTCGTGCAATGGCGCCGAAGACGGCGGAGATAACCGGAAAAACCGCATAACTCCCACGCAAAGTCACCGAAGACGGCGGAGATAATCGGAAAAACCGCATAACTCTCGCGCAAAGTCACCGAAGACGGCGGAGATAATCGGAAAAACCGCATAACTCTCGCGCAAAAGGACCGTAGACGGCGAGATACTCGGAAAAACCGCATAACTCCCGCGGCAAAGGGGCCGAAGACGGAGGAGATAATCGGAAAAACCGCATAACTCCCGCGGCAAAGGGGCCGAAGACGGCGAGATAATCGGAAAAACCGCATAACTCCCGCGCAAAAGGACCGTAGACGGCGGAGATAATCGGAAAAACCGCATAACTCCCGCGGCAAAGGGACCGAAGACGGCGAGCGGCCCTTCTAACCCGATGCCAGGCACGAAAACAAAATGGTTTACTTTTCCGCCGGTCTCTTTTATATTAACAATATGAATATAAACAATGTAGATTAGCGAGGTGGATCGGATGCAGATGCAAGCCAAGTATGTCGCGCTGGCGCTGCTCCGCTCGCAGCCGAGAAGCGGCTACGAGATCAAAAAGGAATTCGAGGGCAATATCGCGTATTTCTTCGAAGGCAGCTACGGAAGCGTCTATCCGGCGCTCGCCAAGCTGGAGAAGGAGGGGCTGATCGCGAAGCGAACGATCGTGCAGGAGGATCGGCCGAACAAGCACGAATTCGCGATCACCGAAGCCGGCACGGCCGCGCTGGAGGAATACCTGAAAAGTCCGCTTCTCCCCGACAGCATCCGCTCGGACCTTTGCATGAGGCTTTACTTCGCCGGAGAGACCGAAGCGGAAGACATGGCCGGATGGCTCGCGAACGGCGCGGAAGATCACCGGGCGAGCCTTGCGGCGCTGCGGAGCATCCGCGAAGAGCACGACGCCAAGCTGCCGTTGTCGATGAAGCTGTCGCTGCTGATCGGCATCCGCTACCACGAGTCGCATCTGAACGCGATCGAAGAAGGATTGCGGCTGCTCGATCAAACGTTGAAGGGCGAAGCGAGCCCGAAGGAGGAATAACGATGGCCGTTCTCTTGATGCTGCACGTCGTTGGCGCGGTTTTGTTTCTGGGAAATATCATCACGGCCGCATTTTGGAAAATCATCGCGGAGCGGTCCGGAGACCTTCCGCACCTGAGCCGCACGGCCCGCAACGTCATGCTGGCGGATTACGCCTTTACGCTGCCCGGCATCGTGCTGCTGATCGCGACCGGCTTCGCCATGGCGGCGAAAGCGGGCTATCCGCTGCACGAGTGGAACTGGATGACGGCGTCCCTCGCCTTGTTCGCCCTGAGCGGCGTCGTCTGGGGCGCCGTCCTCATCCCCGCGCAGCGGTGCATGATGCAGGAGAGCGCCGCGGCGGCGCACGGGCGAATTCCGCTTTCGGCCCGCTACCGGCAAGCCTCCCGCCGTTGGGACGTGTTCGGCACGTTCGTCATCCTTCTCCCGCTGGTCGTCCTGTACCTCATGCTGAACAAGCCGTTTTGACGGGGCCGGCGCCGCGATGGGAAACGTTAGGCTATAGCCCTTTGTAGTCATGCGCAGAGCGAAAGACGAGCTTATAATGGTGGGTATTCGATCAATGCGACGAAAGGTTGGAGCAACCCCCATGAAAAAAAGCATTACCGTCCTATTCGCGCTTTTCCTGGCGCTAGGTTTCGCAAGCGCGGCCAGCGCCCACGTCGTCGTCTCTCCGTCGGAGGCGCCGCAGAACTCCTATCAAGTATTCACCATCCGCATCCCGACCGAAAGCGAGAGCGCCTCGACGACGCAGGTCAAGCTGGAAGTGCCGGAAGGCGTCGAGGTGTCGCGGTTTCAGCCGTTCCCGGATTGGACATATGAGCTGGAGCGGAACAATGACGGCAAGATCGTTTCCGTGACTTGGAAAGCGACCGGCAAAGGTTTATCTCCGACCGAATTCGGCCAATTCTCGTTCCAGGGCAAAGTAGCGGAAGGCGCCTCCGACCTGGCATGGAAAGCCCACCAAACCTACTCCGACGGCACGGTCGTCGATTGGACCGGCGACGCGTCTTCCGATAAGCCGGCATCCGTCACGAAGGTGACGCCGGCCGTCGCGGGCGATGGGCACGGGCACGGTACCTCCGCCGCGGCAGACGAAGGCAAGGAAGAACGGGATCCGCTTACGCTCGGCCTCGCGATCGCGGGCCTCGCCGCCGGCCTGCTCGCACTGGTCGTTGCGCTTCTCCGCAAAAAGCGGGCGTAAGTTCGGGATTGACACGGCACGGCGAAGCGTGTACATTGTAACCAAGAATTCCACTAGGGGCGCCCGTGAGGGCTGAGATAAGGCGTACCGCCTTGGTCCCTTTGAACCTGATCTGGGTCATGCCAGCGTAGGAAAGTGGACCACATGTGCGCCATTGGCGGCGCTAGCGGCTGCGGTACGCCTTCGGGCGTCCGACGTTCGCGTGCGGACGGCATCTCTCTCGCAGAGTGCGTCCCGCACGGACTCCATGCCGCGGCGCCCATCGACGACACGCGTTGGGCCGCTCCTTGACGGGGCGGCTTTTTTGGCTTTGCGCGGCGCCGCCGCGCATGCGAACAAAGACGGCGAAGCTCTTCCGCGCCTTTCGGGCGGCGGGGGAGCCGAAACGGGCCGTCCCGCGCAGTCGTTCGTCGTCATCGCACGGTCAGGCAATCTCTCGGAAGACCGGCGTCTCGCCGCCTCCCCGATGGTCGCCGCCGCCGTTCGGACCGTCTTCGCCCGGCCTTGACGCCGCGCGCGAAGCCGCCTCCGGCGGACCTCTTTCTCCCAATCGGCATCTCTCTCATCCGGCCTCCTAGCGGAATTCGAGTCGAATTCCAAGGAGGTTTTTTTCATGTCGATCTGGACTCATCCGCTGCCGGGGAGCCGGAAAGTGTACGTCCCCGGGACGCAGCCGGGCGTAAGGGTGCCGATGCGGGAAATCGCGCTCGCGGACAGCCGCGGGCGGGACGGGACGCCGTCGCCGAACGAGCCGGTGCGGGTATACGATTCGAGCGGTCCTTACACGGACGAAAGCTACGAGGCCGACGTCCGCCGGGGCTTGCCGGCGCTGCGGGCCGAATGGATCGAGGCGCGGGGCGACACGGAGCGGTACGACGGCCGGCGCGTCAAACCCGAGGACAACGGCTTTGCGACCGAGGAGAGCGAGGCCCGCCGCGGCGAGGAGCGCTATCCGGGACTGCTGCGCGCGCCGCTGCGGGCGGGCGCCGGCCGCAACGTGACGCAGCTTCACTATGCGCGCCAAGGTCTCGTGACGCCCGAGATGGACTTTATCGCGGCGCGGGAAGGGATGCGGCCCGAATTCGTCCGCGACGAGGTGGCCGCAGGAAGGGCCGTCATTCCCGCCAACGTCAACCACCCGGAGAGCGAGCCGATGATCATCGGCCGCGCCTTTCACGTGAAGATCAACGCGAACATCGGCAACTCCGCCGTCGCCTCCTCGATCGAGGAGGAGGTCGAGAAGATGACGTGGGCGACGCGTTGGGGCGCGGACACCATCATGGACCTGTCGACCGGGAAAAACATCCATACGACGCGGGAGTGGATCGTCCGCAACGCGCCGGTGCCCGTCGGCACGGTGCCGATCTACCAAGCGCTCGAAAAGGCGGGCGGCCGGGCGGAGGACCTGACCTGGGAGCTGTTCCGCGACACGCTGATCGAACAGGCCGAACAGGGCGTCGACTACTTTACGATCCATGCGGGCGTCCTTTTGCGCTATATCCCGCTCACCGCAAGCCGCGTCACCGGGATCGTTTCCCGCGGCGGGTCGATCATGGCGGCCTGGTGCCTCGCGCATCACCGGGAGAATTTCCTGTATACGCACTTCGAGGAAATCTGCGAGATCATGAAAGCCTACGACGTGACGTTCTCCCTGGGAGACGGACTGCGTCCCGGCTCGATCGCCGACGCCAACGACGCCGCTCAGTTCGCGGAGCTCGAGACGCTCGGCGAGCTGACGGAGATCGCCTGGCGGCACGACGTTCAGGTGATGATCGAAGGTCCGGGCCACGTCCCGATGCATCTGATCAAGGAAAACGTCGATCGTCAGGCGGAAGTTTGCAAGGAGGCGCCGTTTTACACGCTAGGTCCGCTGACGACGGACATCGCGCCCGGCTACGACCACATCACGTCCGCAATCGGGGCGGCGATGATCGGCTGGTTCGGAACGGCGATGCTCTGCTACGTCACGCCGAAGGAGCATCTTGGCTTGCCGAACAAGGAGGACGTCAAGGACGGCGTCATCGCCTACAAGATCGCGGCGCACGCGGCCGACCTGGCCAAAGGGCATCCGCGGGCCCGCTTGCGGGACGACGCCTTGTCGAAGGCGCGCTTCGAGTTCCGCTGGCGCGATCAGTTCCGCCTGTCGCTCGACCCCGAGCGGGCGATGAGCTACCACGACGAGACGCTTCCGGCGGACGCGGCCAAGTCCGCCCACTTTTGCTCGATGTGCGGGCCCAAGTTCTGCAGCATGCGGATTACGCAGGACATCCGCGAATACGCGGCCGCACGGGGGCTGGAAACGGCGGAAGCGATCGAGGACGGCATGCGGGACCAGGCGGAAGCGTTCAAGGCGGGAGGGAGCCGGATCTATGTCTGAAGCGGCGCCGGGGCTTGCGCGTTACGCGCGGCAGACGCGGTTCGCGCCGATCGGGATTGCCGGTCAGGCGCGACTCGCGGCCTCACGCGTGCTGATCGTCGGCGTGGGCGCGCTCGGCGCCGCGCTCGCCGAGCAGATGGTGCGCGCGGGCGCGGGCGAAGTGCGCCTCGTCGATCGCGACTACGTCGAGCCGAGCAATCTGCAGCGGCAAGCGCTGTTCGACGAGGAGGACGCCCGGCAGGCGCTACCGAAAGCCGTCGCCGCGGCCGCCAAGCTGCGGCGCATCAACGGGAGCGTCCGCGTGGAGGCGCACGTGGCGGACGTCACCGCGCTTAACGCCGGCGCGCTCGTCGCCGGGGTGGACCTCGCGCTTGACGGCACCGACAATGCCGCGTGCCGGCTGGCGCTGAGCGACGCCTGCTTCCGGCAGGGCGTGCCCCTCCTGTACGGCGGCGTGAGCGGGTCCGAAGGCGCCAGCGCGGCGTTCGTTCCGGGCCGGACCGCATGCTTCCGCTGCCTGCTGGGCGGGGAAGAGGCGCCCGAGTCCGAGCGAAACTGCGAGACGGCGGGCGTGATCTATCCCGCGGTCGCGTTCGTGGCGGCGCTGCAGGCCGCGGAGGCGCTCAAGTGGCTGTCCGGCAACGGGGAAGCGCTGCGCCGCTCCTGGCTGACGGCGGACGTTTGGACGTTCGCCGTGCGGGAGTCGCGCATGCCGGCGGGGCGCGCGGGCTGTCCGTTCTGCGGACGGGAAGCGGGGGCTGTCACCGACCCGGTCGAACGCGAGCGCGCGTGCGGCGACGATCCTGCCGGGATCGCGCCGCTGGAGGCCGTCGTCCTGTGCGGACGGGATACGATCCAGGTGACGACCGGGCGGCCGCTTTCGCCCGGCGAGCTGGGGGAGACGCTGCGGCGCAGGGGCTGTCGCATCCTGGCGTCGAACGCGTTTCTCGTGCGGGCGCTCGCGCCGGAGGAGATCCGGCTCACGGCGTTCGCCGACGGCCGCGTGCTGGTGCAGGGCGCCGAAGCGGACGCGGGCCGCGCGATCGAGGCGTGCAGGCGCTACTTGGCCGACCCGGAAGAAGGCTGCCCTGTCCCTGCGGAGACAAGTGCCGGCGTCGGGAAGACAGAAGGAGGGAATGGGGATGCGTAACATCCGCGAATGCAAACTGTACGTCGTGTCCGGGGAACAATACCACCCCGGCCGGGGACTGCTGGAGGTGATGGAAGCCGCCATCCGCGGCGGGGCGGACATCGTGCAGCTGCGCGACAAAGAGGCGCCGAAGCGGGAGCTGCTGCGCAAAGCCGAGGCGCTGCGCGAGCTCACGAGGCGGCTCGGCGCGCTGTTCATCGTGAACGATCACCCCGACATCGCGTTGGCCGCGGAAGCCGACGGCGTGCATTTGGGGCAGGAAGACCTGCCTGTAGAAGCCGCCCGGCGGATGCTAGGACCGGACCGGATCGTCGGCGTTTCGACGCACGCGCTGCCGCAGGCGGTCGCCGCGGAGCGCGCCGGCGCGGACTACATCGGCGTGGGGCCGGTCTATCCGACAGGGACGAAGCCGGAGCGCGCGGCCGTGACACTATCCTATGTTTCGGAAGCGGCGAGAGCGGTCCGGATCCCGTTTTTCGCCATCGGCGGCATCCAGCCCGGCAACGCCGAGGATGTGCTGGCCGCCGGAGCAAGGAGGCTTTGCGCCGTATCGGCGATCGTGGGAAGCCCGGATCCCGAGGAGGCGGCGCGGCGCCTGCGCGGCTACATCGAGCGCTGGGAGTTTGAATCGCCTTCCGGCATGCCGGCTTCCGGCGGCGTCCGGCTGATCGTCAACGGCCGGGAAGGCGTGACGAACGCCGGCACGCTGCTCGAGCTGGCGGCCGAATACCGGCTCGCCGACCGGCGGGTCGTGGCCGAGCGCAACGGAGAGGTCGTGCCGCGGGCAGGCTGGTCCGAGGTGCCGGTCCGCGAAGATGACCGCATCGAATTCGTGCATTTCGTGGGGGGAGGCTGAACGGCATGGACAGATCAACGAACGGGCTCGTCATCGGCGGCACGACGCTGCGATCGCGGCTGTTTCTCGGGACGGGGAGGTATCCGAGCCCGGTCGTGATGCGACAGGCGCTGGCGGCGTCCGGCGCGCACGTCGTCACCTTCGCCATTCGGCGGGTGAATCTGGACGGCGTCGCAGAGGATACCGTATTGCAGCATTTCTCGGACCGGGAACTCGTCTATTTGCCCAATACTTCCGGCGCCGCCGACGCGGACGAAGCGGTCCGCATCGCGCGGCTTGCGCGGGCGGCGGGTCTCGGCGACTGGGTGAAGGTGGAGATCAGCGCCCATCCCCGCTCGCTCCTGCCGGATCCCCTGGAGACGCTTCGGGCGACCGAGCGGCTCGCCGCCGAGGGCTTCGTCGTGCTGCCGTATACGTCGGACGATCCGATGCTGTGCAAACGCCTGGAGGAGGCAGGTGCGGCGGCGGTCATGCCCGGCGGCTCTCCGATCGGAACGGGACTCGGCATTCTGAATCCGTACAACCTGGGCTGGATCGCGGAGGAAGCGCGGGTGCCCGTCATCGTCGACGCGGGACTCGGCTCGGCCGCAGACGCGGCCCAAGCGATGGAGCTCGGGGCGGACGGCATTCTCGTCAATACGCCGGTGGCCCGCGCCCGGGATCCGGTCGCCATGGCGGAGGCGATGCGCCTCGCGATCGAAGCCGGGCGCCTGTCCAGGCTTGCCGGCCGCATCCCGAAAAAGCGTTATGCCACCGCCAGCAGCGAGCCGGAGGGAAGACTGTTTGCGGCGGCGGAACCCCGAAGCGGGAACGCGCCAGCCGGCGCTTCCCGCGGAGGGGCACGATGAAGATGGCCGTGCTGATCGTTGGCGGCGGGATCGTCGGCCTGTCATGCGCCTGGGAAGCCGCCCGGCGGGGCTTCGCCGTCACGTTGCTGGAGCGAGGCGCGATCGGAGGCCAGGCGTCCGGCGCTGCGGCTGGCATGCTCGCGCCGTTCTCCGAGAACGGGGAAGGGCCGGACGACTTTTTCCGGCTGTGCTTGGAGAGCCTTGGGATGTATCCCGAGTGGGTGCGCGAGATCGAGGAGGCGTCCGGCGAGCGGGCGGAATTCGTCCGCTCCGGGAGTCTGCATCTGGCGATGCACGGGGCGGACCGGCAGCCGCTATTGGAACGGCTGGCTTGGCAGCGCGCGTTCGGCGGCGGCTGCGAGTGGGTGGACGACGCCGCGCTGCGCTCCCTGGAGCCCGCGGTCGCGCCGGAAGCGCTTGGCGCCCTGTACAGCCCCGCCGAGGCGCACGTGCATGCGCCGAAGCTCGTCGCCGCGCTGGAGAAGGCTTGCCGCCGCACCGGCGTTCGTCTTGTCGACGGGGCGGGCGAGCTGCTGTCGCTGAGCGTCGAGCCGGGCACCGGCGCCGTGCGAGCCGTCCTGTCCGGCGGGGAGTATACGGGGGATCTGGCCGTCATCTGCATCGGCGCCTGGAGCGGCGGTTTGGCCGAGCGTCTTGGGGTCCGCATCCCGATCCATCCGATCCGGGGGCAGATTTGCGCTTACGACTCGCCGACCGTCCGGCCCCGTCATCTCCTTTTCTCGTCTCAGGCTTATTGGGCGGCCAAGGCGGACGGCACGCTCGTCTGCGGCGCCTCGGAGGATGACGCCGGCTTCGACCGGTCCGTGACCGAAGCGGGCATCGGCCGACTCGTCCGCTGGAGCGAGCGGGTGCTGCCGATGCTGCACGGCGCGGCGCCGACGCGGAGCTGGGCCGGACTGAGGCCGGCGACGCTGGACGGATGGCCGCTTCTCGGCCCGGTGCCCCTCTCGCCCCGGCTGTTTCTGGCCGCCGGGCACTACCGCAACGGCATCCTGCTCAGTCCGGCGACCGCCGCGCTCGTCGGGCGGTGGCTCGCCGCGGGCGGCGGGCCGGGCGGGCGCGAGCTCTTGCCTTTCGCGCCGGACCGCTTCGCGTCCTTCACGGCGACGGTGGAGGGGGTGCCGGGATGAGCGCGCGCGATATGACGGACATGAGGTCGCAGGAGCAACCGAGAGCAATGACGGCCGCCATGCCTAACACTGCTGGATCTGCCGCTCCGCCCGCCGCCGTGCCGCGCGTCCTTTCCATTGCCGGGTCGGATTCGGGCGGCGGCGCCGGCATTCAAGCCGACCTCAAGACGTTTCAGGAGCTGGAGGCTTACGGCATGACCGTCGTGACGGCCTTGACCGCCCAGAATACGCTGGGCGTCCAGCGCGTCTTTCCCGCTCCGGCGGACATCGTGGCGGCGCAGCTCGAGAGCGTGCTGACCGACATCGGCGCCGACGCCGCCAAGACCGGCATGTTGCCGACGGCGGACATCGTGGAAACGATCGCGGCGGCGGTCCGCCGGTACGGCGTCGCCCGGCTCGTCGTCGATCCGGTCCGGGCGGCGACCTCCGGCGACGCGCTCGCGGACGGCGAGGCGTACGCCGCCCAGCGCGACTTGCTGCTGCCTTTGGCGGCGCTCGTCACGCCGAATCTGCCGGAGGCTTGCGAGCTGCTCGGCGTCCGGGAAGGGGAAATCCGCTCGCTGGACGAACGGATCTCCGCCGCGCGGGCGCTGCTCGCATACGGTCCGCGCGCGGTGCTGCTCAAGGGCGGGCACGCGGAAGGGGACGAATGCATCGACATTCTGATCACCGCGGCGGACCCGGCCGCCCCGCAGTTGCTCGCGGCGCCCCGGCTGCCGACGCGGAACACGCACGGCACCGGCTGCACGCTGGCTGCCGCTGTGGCCGCCTTGCTCGCGCGCGGCGTCCCGCTGGGGGATGCCTGCCGGGCGGCCAAACAGTTCGTCACCGCCGCGATCGCCGGCGCGGCGCCGCTCGGGGGCGGGCACGGCCCGCTCTGGCAAGCGGCCTGGCGCGATCCATGCGCCCGCGATGCGCGGAAACGCACTTGATTGCCCGTTCGGAATCCCCTATAATACAAGTACTTATTGCTTCTAAATGCAACGATGGAGACAAGTACGCAGCACCTGCCTCGCAGGGAGGGGACGCCGCCGACTGCAAGCGTTCCTAGGAACAGGGCTGCCGAATTTCACTCCGGAGCAGTCTCCTGAACCCCGTCGCCTGTCCGGCGCGGCACAGTAGGGAGCACCGGCAGCGGCCCGTTACGCCGCACGAGTGGGAACGTCCGCGGTTTGCCGCGATGCCGACGTTCCAATAAGGGTGGTACCACGGTCCTTTCGTCCCTTTTTCGGGGAGGAAGGGCCTTTTTTCGTCGCTTTCGGGCTTTCCGGCACGCGTTGCGGGCTTTGGGGAGCACGATAGCTAAGGCGCGACATTGCAGCATAATCGAAGGAGTGTGGAGCATGAAGGACCGTTTGGAAGCGTTGCGGAGCGAGGCGTTGGCGCAGCTCCAAGAGGTGGCAGACCCCGGCCGGTTGAATGATCTGCGGGTGCATTACCTGGGCAAAAAAGGACAGCTGACCGAAGTGCTGCGTGGCATGGGCGGACTCAGCGCGGAGGAGCGCCCGGTCATCGGCCAGGTGGCCAACGAGGTGCGTGCCGCGATCGAAATCGTCATTCAAAGCAAGCAGGCGGAATTCGAACGGGCCGACACGGCGCGCCGGCTCGCCGCGGAAACGATCGACGTCTCGCTGCCGGGCAAGGCGCCCGCGCCGGGCGGCATCCATCCGCTCACGAAGGTGACGCAGGAGATCGAGGACATTTTCCTCGGCATGGGCTATACGGTGGCGGAAGGACCGGAGGTCGAGACGGACTATTTCAACTTTGAAGCGCTCAACCTCCCGAAAAACCATCCCGCGCGCGACATGCAGGACTCGTTCTATCTCACGGAGGAGATTTTGCTCCGCACGCATACGTCGCCGGTTCAGATCCGCACCATGCAGGGCGCAGGCGGCAAGACGCCGCTGAAGGTCATTTGCCCGGGGAAAGTGTACCGCCGCGACGACGATGACGCGACGCATTCGTTCATGTTCCATCAAATCGAAGGGCTGGTCGTCGGCCCGAACATCCGGATGAGCGATTTGAAGGGCACCCTGCTCCAGTTCGTGCAGCAGATGTACGGTCCGCAGGTGCAGATCCGGCTGCGTCCGAGCTTCTTCCCTTTCACCGAGCCGAGCGCCGAAGTCGATGTGACCTGCACGCAGTGCGGCGGCCACGGCTGCCGGATGTGCAAGCATACCGGCTGGATCGAAATTCTCGGCTGCGGCATGGTGCACCCCAAGGTGCTCGAGCACGGCGGCTACGACCCGCGCGAAGTGAGCGGCTTCGCCTTCGGCATGGGCGTAGAGCGGATCGCGCTGCTCAAATACGACATCGACGACATTCGTCATTTCTATAACAACGACCTGCGCTTCCTGAGCCAGTTCGCCCGCATGTAAACGAAGGAAGGAGCGGTGTAATCCATGAACGTATCGTACCGATGGTTAAGCGAATATATCGATTTGAACGGCATTGAGCCGCAGCGTTTGGCGGAGCTGCTGACGCGCGGAGGCATCGAGATCGACGCGGTCCAATCCCGCAACCAAGGCGTAAGCAAGACGGTCGTCGGCTATGTCAAGCATAAGGAAAAGCACCCCGACGCGGATAAATTGAACGTGTGCACCGTCGACGCCGGTCTCGGAGAGGACTTGCAGATCGTATGCGGCGCGCCGAACGTGGCAGCGGGGCAAAAGGTGCCGGTCGCCCTCGTCGGCGCCAAGCTGCCGGGCGATCTGTCGATCAAAAAGACGAAGCTGCGCGGCGTCGAATCGCAAGGCATGATCTGCTCGGCGCGGGAACTCGGCATCAACGACAAGCTGCTGCCGAAGGAGCTTCAGGAAGGCATCCTCGTGCTGCCGGCCGATACGCCGGTCGGCACCGATATCCTCGAAGTGCTCGGCCTGGACGACGCGGTGCTCGAGCTCGACTTGACGCCGAACCGCTCGGACTGCCTGAGCCTGCTCGGCGTCGCCTACGAGGCGTCGGCGCTGACGGGCCGTCCGTTGACGCTGCCGGAGCCGGAGAAGGAGCTGTACGCGACCGCCGACAAGACGACAGACCATGTGGGCGTCGCGGTCGAAGCGCGGGACCTGTGCTCGCATTACGCCGCGCGCTACATCAAAGGCGTGAAGATCGGCCCTTCGCCGCTCTGGCTTCAGAATCGCCTGATCGCGGCCGGCATCCGGCCGATCAGCAACGTCGTCGACATCACGAACTTCGTCATGCTCGAGTACGGCCAGCCCCTGCATGCGTTCGACGCGGCCAAGGTGGCGGGCGGACGGATCGGCGTCCGGCTGGCGCGCGAAGGCGAGACGCTCGTCACGCTGGACGGCCAGACGCGCAAGCTGGAGCCGCACATGCTGCTCATCACCGACGCCGAAAAACCGATCGCGCTCGCCGGCGTCATGGGCGGACTGAATTCCGAAGTGTCCGACGATACGGTAGACATCGTTCTCGAATCGGCGCGGTTCGACGGCGGTTCCGTCCGCAAGACCTCGCGTCAGCTCGGGCTTCGCTCCGAAGCTTCGGCCCGCTTCGAGAAGGAAGTCGACCCGTCGCGGGTGCGCGGGGCGCTGGATCGCGCGGCCGCGCTCATGGCCCGGTACGCGGGAGGCGTCGTGACCGAAGGCGTCGCGGAGGAGATCGTGTCCGCCCCGGAGCCGGCGGTCGTCGAGGTAGCGCTGGACCGGGTGAACGGGCTGCTCGGCACTTCGCTTTCCACGCTGGAGGTGAAGACGATCTTCTCCCGCCTGCAGTTTCCGGCTGCGGAAGTCGCGGACGGCGCCTGGCGCGTGACGGTGCCTACCCGTCGCGGCGACATGCGGCGCGACGTCGACCTGATCGAGGAAATCGCACGGCTGCATGGCTATGACGAGATTCCGACGACGCGGATCGAAGGTCCCACGACGACGGGCGCGCTGACCAAGTCCCAGGCGATCCGTCGCGAGCTTCGCCGGCTGCTGGCCGAAGCGGGGCTGTACGAGGCGGTCAGCTACTCCGTCACGTCGCCCGCGAACGCGGCCCTTTTCCCGGAGCTGTCCGGCGGCGAATCGGTCCGGCCGATCCCGCTCGCGATGCCGATGAGCGAGGAACGCAGCGTGCTGCGCACGTCCTTGCTGCCGAATCTCGCGGAGGCCGCCGTTTACAATCAGGCCCGCCGCACGCACGACGTAGCGCTGTTTGAAATCGCGGGCGTCTTCCACTCGGAGGAGGCGGCGCTGACGACGCTGCCGCACGAGAAGCCGAGACTAGCCTTCCTCCTGACGGGCAATCGGCGCGCGGCGGCGTGGAATCGCACGGCGGAGCCGGTCGACTTCTTCGACGCCAAGGGCGTCCTCGAAGCGATGTTCGCGCGTCTCGGACTCGCGGATAGCGTGACTTACGAAGCCGCGCAGCCGGAAGGCTTCCACCCGGGACGCACGGCCGCGTTGAAGCTGCAGAGCGCGCAGGGTGGCGAGACGATCGGCTACGTCGGCCAGCTGCATCCCGACCTGCAGCGCGAATACGGTCTGGGCGACACGTACGTGGCGGAGCTGGATCTGGCGCCGCTCTATGCGCGGGCGGATGCGCAGATCGCCTACCGGACGCTGCCGAGGTTCCCGGCGACGGAGCGCGATCTCGCGGTCGTGGTGGACGCCGGCACGGCCGGCGGCGATTTGGTGAAGGCGATCCGTTCCGCCGCGGGCGAACTGCTCGAGTCGGCGCGGGTGTTCGACGTATACACGGGCGAACGGCTCGGGGCGGGCAAGAAGAGCGTCGCGCTGGCGCTCGTTTACCGCCATGCGGAGCGCACGCTGACCGACGAAGAAGTGGCGGAGGCGCAACAGCGGGCCATACAGAAATTGGAACAATCTTTCGGGGCGGAACTGCGGAAATAAGCAGGAAACGGCCCGCGGCGCAGCGAATTAGATCAGGACGCGGTGAGCGGCCTGATGTGGTTCGCTGCGATTTTTATCTTCATCGGGAAATGGGAGGGACACGCCGTGAATGCTGACGATAAGACGCGCGTAACGGTTGACATATACGGAACGCAATATACCCTTACTGGACATTCCAGCATCGAGTACATGCGGCGGGTTGCCTCGCTTGTGAACGAACAGATGCACAAGATCGCGAGCGGGTCGCCCAGGCTCGACCTGGCGAAGCTTGCGGTATTGGCTTCCGTAAATATGGCGGACGAGCTCATGCGGATCCGCAGGGAAAACGAACGGCTGCTTCATGAGGAAGTCGAGCGCAAGCGGCTGGCCGGAGAGCTGGAGTCGATGCTCGCCGAGTGGGACGCGCTGCAGGCGCAGAGCGCGGCTTCGCTGGAGCAAGCCGAGCAGGTGCACGCCGCGAAGCTGGAGACGCTGCGGGACGATTACGAAGAGAAGCTGACGCAATCCCGGCTGGACGCGGACGGCGAACGGGAGCGGATGCTAAGCGAACATCGCGGCGCCCTGGCGCAGATGCTGGAGAATCATCAGCTCGAGCTGGAGCTGCTGAACGACGAGCTGTCCGCCGAGCGCGCCGGCCGGGAAGCGGAACGCGAACGGCTGACGGAGGCGCACGAGGAAGCGCTGTCCAAGCTGCGGTCCGAGCACGAGGCCGCGCTTGGCGAAGCCCGGGAGAGCGAGCGTCTGGAAAGCGCGAAGCTGCTGGAGGAGCGGGAGGCCGCCTATGCCAAGCTGGAGTCGGACTACCGGACCGAGGTCGAGCTTCTGAACGAAGAGCTTGAGGCCGCGCGGACGGAGCGCGAGCGCGAAGCGGAGCGGCTTCGGAATGAGTTTCGCGAAGCGCTGGAGCGGCGCGGCGCGGAGCAGCGAGCGGAGATCGACCGGCTGCGCGGCGTCCAGGGCGCCGATCTGGCTCAGCTGGCCGAGGAGCACGCACGCGCGCTGGCTTCGCTCGAGGAGGCGCTCGAAGCGGAGCGCGGCGGGCGCGCCGAGGAGGCGGAGCGGCAGCGTGCCGCTCACCGGGTCGAGCTGGCGCAGCTGAAGGACGGCTTCGACGCGGAGCTGAAGGCGGCGCTGGAGCTGTATGAGGCGGAGCTTACGCGGCTGCAGCAGGAACGGGAGCAGGCCGAGGCGAAGGCTGCCGCAGCGCAGGGGGCGCTAAGCGAGCGCGAGGAAGCGCTGAAGGCAGCCCGCGACGCCCATGCCGAGGAGCTGGAGCAAGCACGGACGGCTCAGCAGGCGGAGCTCGAGCGCGTACGCGCCGCCCAAGAGACGCAGCTCCGAGAAGCGGAGGAGGACCGCCGTCGGGAAGTCGAGAGCTTGCTCGAGGAGCAGCTGCAGGAGCTCGAGCGGCTGCGCCGGGATTCCGGGACGGAGCGAGACGGACTCGCGGCGGCGCTGGAGCAGGCGCGCGCGGCGCATGAAGCGGAGCTGGCCGAGCTGTCCGAGGCGCATGCCGCGGAACTCGACCGCCGAATCAAGGAGGATCGGACCGAGCTGGAGCAGCTGCGGGCGAGCCATCGCCAGGAAGTCGACCGGCTGCAGGCGGAAAGCCTGGATGCGCTCGAAGCGTCGAAGGCGGAGCTGTCCGAGGCGGTTGCGGCGGCGGAGTCGAAGCTGGAGCAGGCAAACGCGCAGCTGACCGACGCGATGGCCGCCGCCCGCCATGCGGTCGCGGCCGCCGAAGCGCGGCACGACGACGAACGGAGGGCGATCGGCGCGAAGCACGAATCCGAGCTGTCCGAAGCGCTCGCGCAGCTGGATCGGGCGCGTGCCGAGCAGGCCGAAGGCCAAGCGGCATTGACGCAAGCTCAGGAAGCGCTGGCAGCAGTGGCGGCCGAGCGAGAGCAAGAGCGCGATGCCGCGAAGTCGGCCTACGAATCCGCGCTCAAGGAAATGCAGGAGTCGTTCGAAACGGAGCTGCTCACCGTTCAGATGGCGCAGGTTAGCGGGTTGACCGAGGCGCAAGCGGCACACGAAACGAAGCTGAAGGAGCTGCAGGCGCTCTACGAGAAGGAGCTGGCGGCCGTACATGCGTCGTACGAGGCGAAGCTGCAGACGGCGGAAGCCCAGCGGGAGGCGGCGGCGCGAGAGCGGGCGATGCGGGAGGCGGCCGAAGCCGAACGCGAGGTTCAGCTGTCCGAATGGACGGCCTACAAGGACCGGATCGACGCGGAGGCAGAGGAGCTGAGGCAGGCGGTCGCGGCGTATCGCCGGGCCGAGGAGGAACGGGAGCGCAAGCAAGCATCGCTCTCGGACGAAGCCGAACGGCTCGCCGGCGATGCCGAGCGGCGCGCGAGCGAGGAAGCGGCGTCCCGCGCCGATGCGGAGCGGGAACGCGACGCGCTGAAGCGAGAGCTGGAGGCGCTGGCCGCTCGGGAGCGGGAATCGCGGGAGACGGCGGAGCGTCTCCAGGCGGAGATCGCGCGCGCCGAGCAGGCGGGACGCGAGGCCGCCGGGCGCGCGGCCGCGCTCGAGGCGCGCGTAGCCGAGCTGAGCCGCGCGGGCGAGCGGCAGCTCGAGGCGATGCGGTCGGCGGAGCGCGAGATCGAGACGGCGCGCGCCCAAGCGGCGGCGATGGAGGCGCTCGAGGCGGAGCGCGTCGAGCTGGCCGAGCGCATCCGCGAAGCCGAGCTCGAAGCGGCGCGCGCGCGCGCGGCCGCGGCAGAGACGCTGGAGGCGGAGCGGGCCGAGCTGGCGGAGCGGATCCGCGAGGAGGCCGGCGGCGGCGAGCAGATCGAGCGGCTCGAGACGGAGCTGCTCACGCTGCGCCGCGAGCACGAGGGGCTGCAGGTGGAGTACGCGAAGCTTCAAAACGAATACAACGAATGGATCGACATGCTCGAGGAGCAGACCTGATCCCGATCGAGAATGCCGTCCTTCCAGGCGGGCCAAAGTGGCTGTCCGGGAGGTCGGCATTTTTTTTGGATGCAGGGATAGGCATATGGGCCGGGTGATGAACGCAAAATCGGGTTAACGGCGGGTGAAATGGGCTGCGGAATGAGAGATGATCGCAGATTCAGGTTCATGACGGCAAGAAGAGGCGGCGGAGCCGGGGACGAAACGAAAGACATCCGTTCATCCCCCGGTCGCCGCGGCCGGCTTGGTCAAGAGACAACCAGCTTGGCCTTCATTTTCAGATGGCCGTCGCCGCACACGATGTTGCACTTGATGTCGTAGGTGCCGGCCGCGAGCGTGACGACTTTGGACTTCTTGCTGTTGTTCAGCTTGACGCCTGCGCCTTCGATCTGCACGCCGTGGGCGCCGGCTTCGTTCTCCAGCTTGATGCGGACGGGCGTATCCTTCGGAATCGTATACGTTTCCTGATCGAACTGCCAGTTGCTCGCGCGAATGACGATCTCCTGGGAGACGGGCGTGTCGTTGTCCGCCTGGTCCGCGTTGTTGTCCTTGCCGCCGCAAGCCGACAGCGCGAGGGCGAGGGCGCCCACTGCGAGCAGCTTAGCGAATGTGTTCCGTAGCAAAATCGGTTCCCCTCCGATCGATAACGTCGAACCGGCCGCCGGCCGATTCGGCATTATCATATCACATCGTCCGTGGACGAGATATGTCCAATCGATGACGAAGTAAAAAGGCCCCCGCCGCGTAGCGGGAGCCAGGGGGGGCGCCGGGATCAGGCCCGGTCGCCGGCGCGGCCGGCGCGGAAAGGGCTCGCGACCGGAATGAACAGGTCGATGATCCCGATGACCAGCGCTGCGAGCAGCGCGCCGAGGATCGTCACGGACATGTGACCGATGACGAACTGGGCGAGCCAGATGACGAGCGCGCTGCTCAGGAATCCGACGATGCCGCGGCCGAAGGGAGTTACCCGCTTGCCGAAGATCCCTTCGATAATCCATCCGAGCACCGCGATGACGAGCGCCAGCATCAACGCGCTCCAGAAGCCGCCGATCGTGAATTGCGGCACCAAGTAGCCGACGATCATCAGGACGATCGCCGAGACGATAAAGCGGACGACATGGCCGAGAAAGTGCATGCTCCGTTCCCTCCAGACTGTATGATCTTGTTTCCCGGTTCGCACCGGAATTGGCATTAGTGTGTCCCGTCCATCCGCAGGTATGAGTGGAAGGTTTCGCAAGCCCCGCCCCATCGGATATAATAAAGGCGAGAGGAGTTGGGCCTCGCCGTGAACGACAAGGCGCTAATCACGTTAGAATACCATAAAATCATCCAACGCCTGACGGATCTCGGGGCGACGTCCCTGGGCAAGGAAGAAGCCGCCAAGCTTCGTCCTTCGTCCGACTTGCGCGAAGTACAGCGGCGGCTGGCCGCGACCGACGAGGCGGCGAGAGCCGTATCTCTGAAGGGTGCGCCGCCGTTCGGAGGCGTCACCGACGTGCGGGCGGCGCTCGGCCGGGCCAAGCTCGGCGGCGTCCTTGGTCCGTCCGAGCTGATGGACATCGCGCAGTTCATCATGGGTTCCAGGCGTATACGTAAATATGTGGCGTCCGTCTCGGACGAACTGGAAATTCCGCTGCTCGAAGATCTGTGCGAGCCGTTGATCGACGCCAAGCCGCTCGAAGACGAGATCCGCCGCTGCATCGACGAACAGGGCGACGTTCTCGACGCCGCCAGCGCCGATCTGGGCACGATCCGACGGGAGATCCGCATCGGGGAGGGCCGGGCGCGGGAGAAGCTCGAGAGCCTCGTGCGGTCGACTTCCGTGCAGAAAATGCTGCAGGACGCGCTGATCACGATGCGCAATGACCGGTACGTCATTCCCGTCAAGGCGGAGTACCGCTCGCACTTCGGCGGCATCGTGCACGACCAGTCGGGGAGCGGCGCGACGCTGTTCATCGAGCCGGAATCGGTGCTGCAGCTCAACAACAAGCTTCGCGAGCTCAAAGCCCGCGAGCAGAAGGAAATCGAGCGTATCCTGCGTCATCTCAGCGAGCTGGCCGGCAACAAGGCCGAGCTTCTCGTCTCCGATGCCGAGTCGCTCGGCTATATCGACTTTATTTTCGCCAAGGCCCATCTTGCCGAGGCGATGTTCGGCACGCGCCCCGAGATGAACGACCGCGGCGAGCTGCGGCTCAAACGCGCGCGCCATCCGCTCATCGATCCGAAGCAGGTCGTGCCGATCGATCTCGAGCTCGGAGGCGGCTATTCCGCCATCATCGTCACCGGTCCGAATACGGGCGGCAAGACCGTCTCGCTCAAAACCGTCGGGCTTCTCAGCCTGATGGCGATGTCCGGCCTCTTCGTGCCGGCGGACGACGGCAGCTCGCTCTGCGTATTCGATGGCATTTTCGCCGACATCGGCGACGAGCAGAGCATCGAGCAAAATCTGAGCACGTTCTCGAGCCATATGACGAATCTGATCGGCATGCTCGGGCAGGTGACGTCCCGCAGCCTCGTCCTGCTGGACGAATTGGGCGCCGGCACCGATCCGGCGGAAGGCTCCGCGCTCGCCATCGCGATCCTCGAGCATCTGCACCGCATCGGCAGTCGGATCATTGCGACGACTCACTACAGCGAATTGAAAGCGTACGCCTACAATCGCGACGGCATCATCAACGCGAGCATGGAGTTCGACGTCGCGACGCTGCGGCCGACTTACCGGCTGCTCGTCGGCGTGCCGGGCCGTTCCAACGCGTTCGCCATTGCCGAGCGGCTCGGACTGCCCCGCGCGATCATCGACCACGCGAGAGGCGAAGTGAGCGAAGACGAGCTGAAGGTGGATACGATGATCGCCTCGCTCGAGCAGGACCGACGCCGCGCGGAATCCGACCGCCAGACGGCGGAGCGCGATCGCCGCGAAGCGGAGACGCTCCGGCAGCAGATCGAGGACGAGCGCTTCAAGCTGCAGGAGCAAAAGGCGAAGCTGCTCGAGGAAGCCCGCGAGCAGGCCCGCCAGCAGGTCGCCAAGGCGCGGCGCGAGGCGGAGGAGATCATCTCGGATCTGAGGAAGCTTGCGATGGAGGAAGGCGCTTCGGTCAAGGAGCACCGCCTGATCGAGGCCAAACGGCGCCTCGAGGAAGCCGTCCCCGATCCGGTAGAGAAGCCGCGCGCCGCCGGCAAGACGGCGAAGATCGAGCCCGGCGACGAGGTCAAGGTGTTCAGCCTGGGCGGCCAAAAGGGCCATGTCGTAGAGCTGACGGGCAGCGGGGAAGCGCTCGTGCAGTTGGGCATTTTGAAAATGAAGGTCGCCGTCGCCGATCTCGAGCCGGTCCGCAAAACGGCCGCAGCCGCGCCGAAAAAGACGCCGGTTCCGGCGGCGACCGTCAAGCGTTCCCGCGACGAAAACGTGCGCGTGGAGCTCGATCTGCGCGGCACGACGCTGGACGAAGCGATCATTGAGGTCGACCGTTTCCTCGACGAGTCGTTCCTGGCCAACCTCGGCCAAGTGTATCTCATTCACGGCAAAGGGACGGGAGCGCTGCGCAGCGGCATCCAGGAGTTTTTGCGCCGGCACAAGCACGTGAAGAGCTATCGGCTAGGCAATTACGGAGAAGGCGGCGCGGGCGTCACCGTGGCCGAATTGAACTAGAGGGGGGCGCGTCCGATGCCAGAGACGGGTACCGTCGACACCTGGATGTCGCATCCGATCGTGGCGATGCTGGCGTATTTCTCCGTCGGCATCCTCATGCTGATCGTTTGTCTAGCCTTGTTCGAATGGGTGACGAAGTACGACTGCTGGAAGGAGATACGGAACGGCAACCTGGCTGCGGCGATGGCCACCGGCGGCAAAATATTCGGCATCTGCAACATTTTCCGTTTCTCCATCGAATCGAACGATTCGATCTACGAAAGTCTGCTTTGGGCCGGCGGCGGATTTCTCCTGCTGCTCGCCGCGTATTTTTTGTTCGAATTCGTAACGCCGGTCTTCCGGATCGACGACGAAATCGCCAAGGACAACCGGGCGGTTGGGCTCATCGCGATGCTGCTGTCCGTGTCGCTGTCCTACATTATCGGGGCGGTCGTTACGCTCGGTTGAGCGGACTGCCGTTGGAGGCTGGGTAAATGAAGTATTTGTGGGGGACGCTGTTCGCGCTCGCCGCGCTGTTTTTTATTTTCGGCATCGTATATATGGTAAAGGAGGGATAACATGGCCGTGATCATATGCCCGTGGTGCCAGAGCGAGCTGATCCAGGAAGAGGGGCAGGAGCCGGACGAGTTTTGCCCGGTCTGCGACAACGAGCTGAAGGGCTACCGTACCCTGCAGATCGGCCTGGGAGCGGATGAGGAAGAAGAGGAAGTAGACGAAGAAGACGAGGACGATTACGATCGCGCGGACGGCGACGAAGACGAGCTCGCCTGGGGACGCGAAGGCGATCTGACGGAGAAGAACGAAGCGCTGCTCCGGTACGAGGAAACGGTCGAGGCGCTTCTCGACGAGCAGGACCTCGTGCCCGAATGCCCGCAGTGCCGCGAATACATGGTGGAGGCCGGCCGACAGATCGTCCCCGCGGAGGCGTTCGAGCCGCGCAAGGCCGAACGGATCGGCGGCAAAGCCGTTCTCGCCGCGCCGTTCGGCGTGCACGTATACCTCTGTCCGTCCTGCTTTACGATGCTGCATACGCTCTCCGATGCGGACCGCAGCCGCGTCGCGCAGAAGCTGAGCCGGGAAGACGGTGTGGAGGACGTTTAGTAAGGGGATGATGCCATGACAGCCAGAGTCTATTCGTCGGTCGCCGACATGATTGGGGACACGCCAGCCGTTCGCTTGCGGCGTTTGGCCGGACCGGCGGATGCCGAAGTGCTCGTGAAGCTGGAGAAAATGAATCCGAGCGGCAGCGTCAAAGACCGCGCCGCCTTCGGGTTGATCCTCGACGCGGAGGGGCGCGGACTGATCCGTCCGGGCTCTCTGATCGTCGAGCCGACGAGCGGCAATACGGGCATCGGCCTCGCGATGAATGCGGCGGCCCGCGGCTACCGGCTCATCTTGGTCATGCCGGACAATATGACCAAGGAACGAATCGCCCTGGTGCGCGGCTACGGCGCGGAAGTTGTACTGACGCCGGCCGCGGAGCGGATGCCCGGGGCGATCGCCGAGGCCGAGCGGATCGTGGCGGCTCACCCGGGCAGCTTCATGCCGAATCAGTTCGCCAATCCCGCGAACCCGAACATCCATCGTACGACGACGGCGCTGGAGATTCTCGAACAGACCGAAGGGCGATTGGATGCATTTGTGGCTACGGCGGGAACGGGCGGCACGATTACGGGCGTCGGCGAGACGCTGCGGGAGAAGCTGCCCGATATCCGGATCGCGGTCGTGGAGCCCGCGGGATCGCCCGTGCTTTCGGGCGGCCAACCGGGACCGCACAAGCTCGTCGGGACGAGTCCGGGCTTTGTACCGGCGATTCTGAACACGGATGTCTATGACGAGATCGTCCAGGTCGCCGACGCGGACGCGATCGAAACGATGAAGCGGCTTGCCCGTATGGAAGGGCTGCTCGTCGGACCCTCCTCGGGCGCGTCGGTATGGGCCGCGCTGCAGCTCGCCAAGGAGCTCGGAGCAGGCAAGCGCGTCTTGTGCATCGCCCCCGACACCGGGGAGCGGTATTTGAGCATGAATCTCTTTTAAAACCGAATCATTTCCGTTCAAAGCCGTTTCCGGGCCGAAGCATCCGCTTTCCGGAGACGGCCTTTTTGCCGTCCGGAATGGACCGGATGAACGATGCATAGAAAGGGCGCCGCCTAACCAGACTATCCTTTGATGCCAGAAAAAGGAGGGAAATTCGCCCATGCCCACGCTCCAACCGATCACGGCGAAAGAGCTCGAGTATATTGCCGACTCGATGTCGAACGAAGACCTGCTGATCAAGCAGTGCACCGCGGCCGCCATGCAATGCACGAATCCACAGGTGAAGCAAGTGTTGGACCATCAGGCGCAGGTTCACACCCAGCATTACCAAACGCTGTTGTCGATGCTGCAGCAGCACCAGCCGCTCGCCCCGACGCAACCGCAATCTTAAGGAGGATCGACACGATGACGCAGCCATTTTTGCCCGACGGGGATCTCGCGTATACCGTACTGTCGGATTTGAAGCGCGTGACCCGAGAATACGCCACGGCGGCGACCGAATCGGTCTGCCCGACGGTCCGTCAGTCGTTCACGCAGCTGCTCAACACGACGCTGCAAATGCAGGGCGAAATGTTTAACGCGATGCAGTCGCAGAACATGTACAACACCGCCTCGCCCGCGCTGAAGCAGGAAATCGACAAGCAGCTCAAGGGCTACCAGAACACCCAGCAGCAAACGAACCAATTCGTCCAGCAGACGAAACAAGCGATGCCCGCCTGGCAGCAGCAGCAAGCACAGGCGGCTCAGCAGCAACAGCCGCATTGACCGAAACCTCCTCCGCCGAGCTGCGGAGGAGGTTTTTTGTCGGATCGCCAAGGAGGCAAGCGAACGGAAATGCTCCTTTCCAGAAAGCCTGTATTTGATGTAATATGAAAGGTATTCAGGAGGGATCCCCATGAACGAGTTGAAGCTGAAAATTCTGGATCTGCTGAAGGAAGACGCCCGGCTGTCCGGCGCCACGATCGCGACGATGCTCGGGGTCGGCGAGGCCGAGGTATCTGCCGCCATCGAAGAGATGGAGCGGGACCACGTCATCGTCAAGTACGCGACCGTCGTCAATTGGAGCAAGGTCGACGACGAGAAAGTGACGGCCTTGATCGAGGTCGAGTGCACACCGGAGCGGGGGCGCGGATTCGAGAGCATCGCAGAGCGCATTTACTTGTATCCCGAAGTGAAATCCGTCTATTTGATGTCCGGTGCCTATGACCTGCTGGTGGAGATCGAAGGCAAGAACTTGAAGGAAGTCGCATCGTTCGTCTCCAACAAGCTGTCGACCATCGAATCCGTCATCGCAACGAAGACGTTCTTTATCCTTAAAAAATATAAACAAGACGGCATCATCTTCGAGGAGTTCGAGGACGATCACCGCCTGCTGGTCTCGCCATGACGGCGCCCCGCCAGTAAACCGACCGCAAAGGAACGATGTCCCATGATTACGAACGAGGAAAAGCTCGAGACGATGAAACCCAAAGACGGCATGCAGCAATACCTCGCCGCCAGCGCTCGCGCCATCCCGCCTTCGGGGATCCGGCGTTTTTTTGACTTGGTGAGCGCCAGCAAAGACAGCAGCATCATTTCGCTGGGCGTCGGGGAGCCCGATTTCGTGACGCCTTGGCGGTTTCGCGACGCGGCGGTCTATTCGCTCGAGAAGGGCAAGACGCAGTACACCGCCAACGCCGGCATGCCCGAACTGCGGGAAGCGATCGGCGAATACCTGCACGACCGCTTTCATCTGACCTACAACCCGGCGGACGAAATCCTCGTCACCGTCGGCGGCAGCGAAGCGATCGATCTGGCGATCCGGGCGTTGCTGGAGCCGGGGGACGAACTGCTGATCCCGGAGCCGACCTACATTCCCTACAATCCCATCGCGACGCTCGGCGGCGGCGTTCCGGTCGGCATCGAGACGTACGCGAAGGATCAGTTCAAGCTGACCGAGGAGAGCCTCCGCGCCGCCATCACGCCGCGATCCAAGCTGCTGATCCTCTGCTACCCGAGCAACCCGACCGGCGCCGTCATGACGTACGAGGACTTGCTGCCGATCGCCAAGGTCGTCGAAGAGCACGATCTGATCGTCGTTTCCGATGAGATCTATGCGGAATTGTCCTACGGCTCTCGCCACGTCAGCTTCGCTTCCCTGCCGGGCATGCGGGACCGGACGATCGTCGTGAGCGGATTCTCCAAGGCGTTCGCGATGACCGGCTGGCGGATGGGCTACGCATGCGGGCATTCGGATCTGATCGGAGCGATGCTGAAGATCCATCAGTATACGGTCATGTGCGCTCCGATCATGGGCCAGGTGGCCGCGCTCGAAGCGCTGAAGAACGGGATGGAAGACATGCACCGCATGATCGAATCCTACAATCAGCGCCGCCGTCTCGTCGTTCAGGGCTTCCGCGAAATCGGTCTCGAGTGCCACGAGCCGCAGGGCGCCTTCTACGCGTTCCCTTCGATCCAATCGACGGGCCTCAGCTCGGAGGAGTTTTCCCAGCGTTTGGTGCAGGAAGTGAAGGTCGCGGCAGTCCCCGGACATGTGTTCGGCCGCGGCGGCGAAGGCTTCATCCGCTGCTCGTATGCGACTTCGGTCGCACAATTGTCGGAGGCATTGGAGAGAATTGGCGGATTTTTGAATAAATTGAGATAATGCGGTAAAATATACGAAAAAGATGTTCTTTTTCCAAAGGTTCTGCTATAATAACCCTTGTTTTGCAACCCGCTATGACAATGGATCGAGACGAGCGGATCGAGACGGGCGAAAGGGGGAGGAGCATGGCGACGGCAGAACCGCATAACGATCTGGCAAAGGCCTCGGCTCGTATGATCTTATCCGCCCCGGATCACACCGGAGAAGCCGGCGGATCATCCCCGCTGATCGATAAAAGTTTGGAAGAAGAAATCAACACCCTCAGGCGCAGAATGACCGAGACGTTTATCCGCGAGGCCTCCTTTACATCGGAGCCCGTGATGGAGATCAGTCGCCTGCTGGATTTGAAGATTAATGAATATATGCGACAAATTTGCGTCTTTCGTTAAGGCCCGGCCGGTCATCCGTTACCGGCCTTTTTCTTTTGTGCTATAGTGGTGGGTAGGAAAGCGAGCAGGAGGGAACGGAATGCTCTTGATGGTCACCGGAGGGATCGGCTGCGGCAAGTCGGCGTACGCGGACTCCCTGGCCGAGGACCTCGGCCGGGAGGCGATCAGGCTGGCTTGTCCCGCTTGGCCGTCCGACGCGCAAGACAGGCCTCCTTCGGGCGAACCCGCGTCCTTTCACTCGCTGGAGGAGCGGGGAGAAAGGGGCTTCCTCTGGTCGAGATACCCCGCGGACGGCGGACTCGCCTCGCGTCTCGACCGCATCAACCGGGACTCGAATCCGTTCCGTGCGGAGCGTCGGGTGGTGCTTGTGGACAGCCTGTCCGGGTGGCTGCGACAAGCCGTGGCCGAGGCGTCCCGGAGCGAAGGCGGCCGGGAGCGGGTCGGCGGATCGGCAGACATCGGACAGGCGGAGCGGATCGGACAGAGAGCGGAAGTCAAGCGTTCGCTAGTAGAGTCCGCGTTCCGGGAAGTGCTCCGGGCGGTGTTCGCCTTTCAGGGCACCCGGATTATCGTCACCGAGGACACGCTCGCCGGTTTGGCGGCGGACCCCTGGGAACGGTTGTACATCAGCCTGCTGTGCGAGGCGAATCTCCGGCTGTCGGAGCAAGCGCATGCGATTTATCGGATGACCTCGGGGCTTGCCGCCGAGGTGCGGGGCGAACGGGTGAAACGGAGGTATCGATCGTGAAACTATATACAAGGACGGGCGACGAAGGACGGACGTCCGTCATCGGCGGCCGGGTGGCGAAGGACGATGCGCGCGTAGAGGCGTACGGCGCCATCGACGAGCTGAACGCGTTCGTCGGACAAACAGCGGTCGCGCTCGCGCGCGCGGGAGCGGCGGCCGGAGAGGCCGGAGGGCCGTCCTGGGACGATCTGCTGGGCGAGCTGACGGTCCTTCAGCACGAGCTGTTCGACTGCGGCTCCGATCTGTCGTACGCGGAGCCGGATCCGGCGCAGCTCAAAGTGTCGGCGGAGATGACGGCGCGCGTCGAGAGCTGGATCGACCGCTACGAGGCGGAGGCGCCGCCGATCCGGCGCTTTATTTTGCCGGGCGGCAGCGAGCCGGCGGCGCTGCTCCACGTCTGCCGCACCGTGTGCCGGCGGGCGGAGCGGCGCGTCGTGACGCTCGCGGCGACCGGGCAGTCCTGTCCGGCCGAGGTGAGGGCGTACCTGAACCGGCTGTCGGACTACTTTTTCGCGGCCGCGCGGGCTGCGAACGCGCGCCTCGGCGTCGGCGACGTCGAGTACGAGCGCGGGGCGCACGTATTCAGATCCGGCAAGACGTAAGGAGTTATCGACAGCATGACGGAACGGATGAACGGATACTACGCGCCGTTGGTGCACATCGCCGACGCGCAAGACGAAGGACGGATGCTGCGGGATGTGCTGCGGTCTCGGCTGGGCGTGTCCAGACGGCTCTGGGTGCGCCTGAAGACGACCGAAGCTGGTGTCACTATAAACGGGGAGAAAGCGTACTCCAGCGCGCGCCTTTCGATCGGCGATCGGATTGAGCTGCGCATGTCGGAGGAGGAGTCGGACGACATCCTGCCGCAACCGATGGCGCTCGATATCGTATTCGAGGATGAGCACTTGCTTGTCCTGAACAAGCCTGCCGGTCTCATCGTGCATCCGACGACGGGCCATTACGCGAATACGCTCGCCAACGGCGTCGTCCACTACTGGCGCGAGCGGGGCGAACGCTGCCGGTTCCGGCCGGTGCATCGGCTGGACGAGGACACGTCGGGGCTCGTCGTCGTGGCCAAGCATCCCTACGCGCATCAGCAGCTTTCGGTGCAGATGATGGCGGGCACCGTGGAAAAGAAATACCGGGCTTACGTATACGGGGAGCCGCCTGCATCGCGCGGCGAGGTAAACGCGCCGATCGGGCGCGTGCCCGAAGACCCGCACCGGCGCGCCGTTCTGGCGGACGGGCAGCCGTCGCTGACGTACTACGAAGTCGCGCGGACGTACGCCTGCGGCGCGAGCGCCCTGGACGTCCGCCTCGGCACCGGCCGAACGCACCAGATCCGCGTGCACCTCGGCTCCGTCGGCTGCCCGCTAATCGGCGACGATTATTACGCCGACCCCGCGTGGTCGTCGACGGAGCTTTCGGACCGGCTGTCCGGCGTCGTCGGGCGCCAGGCGCTCCATGCCGCGCTGCTGGCGTTCCGGCACCCGGTGACGGACGAGCCGTTGACGCTCGTCGCATCGCTGCCGGACGACTTGCGCGCGCTGGAGGCGGCGCTAACGGAGCTGCCGGCCGGCCTCGGCGTTCTCGGCGAGCGGTAGGCAGCAGCGGCGAGCGCCGGACGGCGACGGAGCGTGGCTTCGAATGCCGGTGCGGGCGGAAGTTGGCTGCGGCGTTTCGCCGAGGCTGAACCCCTTTTGCTGGCGGGTGTAGGGGGCGACGAAGCGCGAGATAATCGGAAAATCCGATTAACTCGGTCTCGAGGATGGCGCTTGGGCGAGAGATAATCGGAAAAACCGATTAACTCGATCTCGAGGATGGCACTTTGGCGCGAGATAATCGGAAAAACCGATTAACTCGGTCTCGAGGATGGCACTTTGGCGCGAGATAATCGGAAAAACCGATTAACTCGATCTCGAGGATGGCACTTTGGCGCGAG
>NZ_JAJFOW010000187.1 GCF_020731285.1 Cohnella baijiui | reverse complement strand
CAAGCAGTGCTTCTGCAATTCCGATAAAGTATTCAGATTCACGCCGAATATGGTTAAGCACAGTAATCGCAGTAGGATTGCTCTTTAGGGCCTGGCTCTCTTCCCCCAGTTGATTTAACAGTAGAACAAACTGCCGACTTTGCTCTAGCGCAAAGCGAACCAGTTGCAGGATCTCCTGATATAATTCCGGACTGACCTTATGCTCGAGTCGTACAACCTGCTCAATATACCGGACAAACGTCGCTTCTGTCTGCGATAATGCCTGTTCCCATGCGGCAAGCGCCTGCACAAAGGGTTCTTCAAGCGTAGGAACCAGCGCGC
>NZ_JAJFOW010000186.1 GCF_020731285.1 Cohnella baijiui | reverse complement strand
CTTTGGGCCAGTCGCTCCGGTATTTACATTCCGCACAGACGAAGAAGCGATCGAGAAAGCCAATAATACGTTGTATGGCCTGGCTGCATACTTCTTTACAAAGGACCTGTCACGGGCGACACGCGTAGCCGAAGCGCTTGAATACGGGATTGTTGGTGTTAATGACGCGGTACCGACCACTGTCCAGGGGCCGTTTGGCGGTATGAAAGAAAGCGGGATGGGACGTGAAGGTGGTCCAGACGGATTAGCTGACTTCCTTGAAACGAAGTTTATCTCCACTGTTATTTAATCATTATTAGGATAAGAAGAAAAGCGCCTCCGG
>NZ_JAJFOW010000185.1 GCF_020731285.1 Cohnella baijiui | reverse complement strand
GTTCTGTGTTTGTATGATCGAGTCTGATACGTAGATGCGGCGGAGGCGAAGTGACAGTAGCCATAAGTAGATCAACGTCTTTGTTATAGCCGTGTCGCTTCATTAATTGAACAAAACGGGTATATGTGCTGCCTTCCATCACGCCATAGCTCCTCCCGCCATCTCGATTTCTTTAACGATAAGCATTGCAACTTGCCGCGCCTGTTCCGCTGTAGTAGCATTAGAACCGTTTATAGCGACGGAAATATTACCTATATGAAGGCCATGCTTTCCTTGCGAATATCCACGGTTCTCATTCGCTGGAACAACGCGCTCCTCTTTGTG
>NZ_JAJFOW010000184.1 GCF_020731285.1 Cohnella baijiui | reverse complement strand
ATTCCCTTTTGATAACGGATATGCAGCGAAAAAATAGTGAAAACATTGGCATTATTATTGCTTGTATATAAAGTAGTGAGAAAACTATGAAGATATATGGAGGTGCAGTGGAGTGAACGTAACATGGGAAGTAGAGAGTCGACTAGGATTGATTACGATTGATGCGCCGCCCGTCAATGCGCTGAACAAAGATTTTTTTGAACAGATGAATGAGATTATACATAAAATTGGTGACAGTTGTGATGTCGTGATTATTACCGGCGCAGGTGAGAAAGCATTCGTAGCTGGTGCCGACATTAAAGAATTTCCTGAGTTGGGTCGAGAA
>NZ_JAJFOW010000183.1 GCF_020731285.1 Cohnella baijiui | reverse complement strand
GCTCGGCCATCCAGACGGTATGGCACGTAATTTTACGCCTGAGCAAGCCGCATTATGGTCGATGAACTGCTTTCCAAGCATGCATACATCCGTCTCTTTTGCAATCCTGCTGTTGGCACTGCGGGAGAAGGGAAAACTATTCCGCCGCATGATGGTGACATACTGCTCACTGGTCATCTTCTCGACAATGTATCTTGAGATCCATTGGATTATTGATGTCATTGCAGGCATGGCACTTGGATATGGAACGGTGAAGCTCGTTGACTTGTTGTATGCGAGATGGGCGCGACTTCAAGCAAAAAAAGCAGCCGCTGTCAAAGAAAGC
>NZ_JAJFOW010000182.1 GCF_020731285.1 Cohnella baijiui | reverse complement strand
GTCGAACCCCTGTCCGAAGATAACGGCACACAGGCTTCTACGGGTGTAGTCACGGATTTGATGTCACCCTAGCAGCGCCCCGTAACCGGCTCTGCTTCGGGTCAGCCTGATTGTCTTCTTCAGCTAGCCCCAGGCGGAGACTAGACAGCGTATCCCACTAAAGTTGAGCCCCTATCCCGCCACATGGGCGATGGAGAGTAGAAGCTTAGCATACAGTTTCTTAGGCTGCTGCTAAAGTTGTACGTTGGTTGCCATTTAATAGGCTTTAGCGTTGATGAAGCGGACGCGTCCCCACTACCCGCAACCCATGCTCGAACTATCCCCGT
>NZ_JAJFOW010000181.1 GCF_020731285.1 Cohnella baijiui | reverse complement strand
AATTAGAAAGCCAACTTTGGTTATATTCGAGAATCGAATAAATCATAACTTGGGTAAATTGGAACAAATCGAGAACGCTATCAAGACGATAATCTCGGCTTCCTCTCTTACGGAAATCAGTTTTCACAGTTCCAGGTAAAAATGGTTGTACGGATTTCTCATTAATAATTTGAAATTTTCTTTCTACAAAAGGTTTCATATCGGCTCTATAGGGACTTGTGTTCTGTACTTTAACATGTAAGGAACTAACAAGTGTCTCAACCATCTTACCCTGCAACTCTCGGTCAGCTATCAAAGTATCGCAAAGATGGCGGGATGGCCATTGCT
>NZ_JAJFOW010000180.1 GCF_020731285.1 Cohnella baijiui | reverse complement strand
AGATATTTCAATGTCGGCCAATAGAGGAAGGGAGGAGTAGCCATGCCAAAGGAAAATTTGAAGACATACCTTAACGACCACCTGTTGATTGGAGACGGTGCCATGGCAACATGGCTGTATCAGCTTGGTGTGCCGATCGGTGTCTGTTATGAGGAGCTGAATTTGTCGAATCCAGAGATCATAGGCACGGTACATCGTGCTTATTATGATGCCGGTGCTCGCTTCATTCAGACGAATACGTACGGGGCGCATCGCGATGCGCTCTCCCGCCATGGGCTGCAGGAAAAAGTGGCAAGAATCAATCAAGCTGCGGTACGTGTCGCCACGG
>NZ_JAJFOW010000179.1 GCF_020731285.1 Cohnella baijiui | reverse complement strand
TTTCGTATTCACCATGATCCTAGCTGTGGTGTTATGGGTGTTTGATAGTATCACCCGTCACCTGGATTACCAAATCAAATGTCTTATTCTCGGTATTCCGGCGTTCGCACTATCCAACTCAGCTCTTCTGACCACACTTCTCACCCACGGTATTTTGTTAGCGGTGGTTCTGGCATTCCTCCTGCCAAGCGTGAAGAAGAGAGGAAAAGACAGGCAAGAAAAGAGAGAAGTCGATGCTTCTCTCAAACCGGAGAGAACAAAGGCCGCATTGACCGCGGCCGCAGTTAGAGAATGACAAAATTACGGAGCGTGACTTATGAGAAATCTT
>NZ_JAJFOW010000178.1 GCF_020731285.1 Cohnella baijiui | reverse complement strand
CACCAACATCGAGAATTCCACTCTTAACAAATCCCATGCTGACACCTTTACTTCGTCAGTAATAATATTGGATTGAAAACAAGGAAATCTCCCCTCTTCTGCCAGTTCAACTAACTCTTTTAATGATGATAATTCACCCATCATTTCCGAAGCCGATTCAAAACAATCTGTGTCCCATTGCTCTTGAGGACACATCGAATATTGATATTGCATAAATTCCTGCATTTGTTCTAAGGCTACCGTTTCTTTAATCTCAAAAATGACTTCTTCATGAGTTTCATTTATTTCGTACAAGGTAATATCTAAGTGTTTATTTAACTCATTTATCA
>NZ_JAJFOW010000018.1 GCF_020731285.1 Cohnella baijiui | reverse complement strand
CGGTTTTTCCGATTAACTACGACCACCAACGTTACTTTCGAGTCGAGTTAATCGGATTTTCCGATTAACTACGACCACAGCGGTACTTTCGACGAGAGTTAATCGGATTTTCCGATTAACTACGACCACCAGCGGTACTTTCGGCGTGAGTTAATCGGTTTTTCCGATTAACTACGACCCCCAACGTTACTTTCGAGGCGAGTTAATCGGATTTACCGATTAACTGCGACCACCAGCGGTACTTTCGGCGTGAGTTAATCGGATTTTCCGATTAACTCCTACCGCCAACGGTACCTCCAACGCGAGTTATTCGGTTTTTCCGATTAACTCCGACCGCCAACGGTACCTCCAACGCGAGTTAATCGGATTTTCCGATTAACTCCGGCCACCTACGGTACCTCCAACGCGAGTTATTCGGTTTTCCCAAATAACTCCGCCCCCAACGACACCTCCGACGCGAGTTATTCGGTTTTCCCCAATAACTCCGACCTCCAAAGGTACCTCCAACGCTATTCTCCCTGCACTCGGCTCCTTGCCGGAATTCCCATACCGTTCCCGCGCCTCACCAAGCGCTTTCAAAATCGCCCCGCGAGGAAGGCTACGCCTTCGCCAACGCGCCGAGCAGCTCGTCGTGGATGTTCCCGTTGGTGGCGGTCACGTCCCGTACGGCCAGGCTGTACGGCTGCCCCTGCTGGTCGGTCACCCGGCCGCCCGCTTCCTGCACGAGCAGCGAGCCCGCCGCCAGGTCCCACGCGTTCAGGCCGATCTCCCAAAAACCGCTGAGCCGTCCCGCCGCGACATAGGCCATGTGGAGCGCGGCCGAGCCGGAGCTGCGGATGTTGCGTACTTGCGGCGACAGCGCCAGCGTCTGACGCAGATTGGCCGGCAGCGCCGTTCGGTGGTCCGCCGGAAAGCCCGTCGCCAGCAAGCTCTGGCCGAGCGCCTTCTCCCCAGACACCTGCATCCGCTTGCCGTGCACATAAGCTCCTTTACCCTTCTCGGCGACAAACAATTCATCCCGCGACGGGTCGTACACGACGCCTACGATCACTTCTCCCTTGTACGCGAGCGCGATCGAAACGGAGTAGAACGGGAAGCCGTGCACGTAGTTCGTCGTCCCGTCGATCGGATCGACGATCCACAAATATTCGGAGTCGCTGACCCTCTCCAGCGCTTTGACCGAAGCCTCCGGCCCCGGCTCCACGCCCTCTTCCCCGAGGAAGGTATGATGCGGAAAATGAGTGCCGATCAGGTTGCGGATCATCCGCTCCGATCCTTTGTCCACCTCGGTGACGAGATCGTGCATCGAATATTTCATATCGGGAGAGGCGAAGTTGCCGATTTTGCTCTTGATCCATTCCCCGGCCTTGGACGCGCAGTTGACCGCGACGGCCGTAAAGCTTTTCCCGCCGATGACCGGCTGGTTATCGCTCATCATTCATCCCTCATATCGGTAATATAGGTGGCGCCTGCGAGCTTCATCCCGCTCGTCACGGCCTGTCTTACTCTCTTAAGATATACGTTCGAACGCGCGGGGGGGTTCCGGCGAATGCAGCCCCTTTCCCGCCAATCTCCTCACAATTCGCGAATGCCCTTGACGATCAGATAGATGGCCACGAGAAGCAGCGTCGCCCTCAGCAGCCACATGAGCTGCTTGCCCGACATCCGCGATGCGATGATCGCCCCGATCCGGCCCCCGACGATCGCCCCCGGCGCCAGCGCGCAGAACAGCAGCCAGTCGATGTTGCCGTGCCAGAGATGGACGGCGCTGCCGAGAATCGACGACAAAAAGATGACGAACATCGAGCTGGCCGTCGCCACGTGCGGGGGAAAACGGAACAGCAGCACCATGAGCGGGACGAACAAGGAGCCGCCGCCGATGCCGAACAGCCCCGAGGCGAGTCCGACGCCGCAGCCGATGACGAGCGCGAGGGCGATATTGTAGCCATATGTATAAGTCGTTCCCGATCCGTCGGTGAAGGTGCGCTGGATCGGCCAGGCGATCATCAGCGGCTTCATCCGCTCGCGTGCCACCATCAGTCCGAACATCGCGAGCATGAAGATCCCGAACGCCAGCTGAAACGGCCCCTGGGGGATGGCGTTCGTGACCAGCGCGCCGACCATCGCGGCGGGACCGCTCGTCGCGAAGAACAGCCAGCCGCTGCGAAAATCGACCTTGCCCTGCTTGCGATACGTCCAGGTCGCCGTAAGCGCCGTGAAGATCAGCACGGAGAGCGAGGTGCCGACCGCCGTCTGCGACGAGATCGTCTCTCCCAGGAGAGACGGACCGATCAGCACGAGCGACGGCACGATGACAATGCCCCCGCCGAGGCCGACGATGCTGCCGAAAATGGCGGAGACCACTCCGATCAAAACCATGACAATCCAACCCAACCGCGTTCCGCTCCTTTTTCGGTTTCATGCAAAGAGACCGCCGGCCCATCGTCCGATGAGCAGGGCGGCCTCGCTGTTCGTTTCGGTTCGTGACGGCCGAACGATGCCGGGCGACGCTCTTCGTTCACCCTAACGCATTTGCGCCGCAAAATCAAGCTTGATTCCGCTTACACAACGCTCCCCGACACTTCCACGCGGGCGCCGTCCAGCACCCGAACCGGCA
The DNA here is from genome assembly GCF_020731285.1 of Cohnella baijiui. Classification (GTDB taxonomy): domain Bacteria; phylum Bacillota; class Bacilli; order Paenibacillales; family Paenibacillaceae; genus Cohnella. Next base: position 108,183 of record NZ_JAJFOW010000018.1, on the reverse strand, counting down.
GGCCGGCGGCTTCCGCGGCCTTCATATCCTCCATCAGCTTCAGCAGCGCTTCGTCCTTGCGCTTGGCCTCGATCATGACGTCGATCGCGGGCGTGGAGGCGGCGATAGGACGAAGAAACTCGAGCACCGATCCAGGATCTACGTAGTCGGCATGGCCGCGGGGATCGGTCGCGCTCTTCGGCGTCGAAACATGGATCTTGGGCGGCAGCAGCTCCTCCGGCGGCCGGTCGGGCTTCAGCCCGTTCCAGCCGAATCGGCCCCAGGTGTCCCGGATGCGGTCCCAAAGCGCCTCGGCCCGCTCGCCGTCCGGATTGTTCACCGCATGGTGGTGAATGTCGAGCACCATCGGCACGCCCGTCTCCTCGGCTAGCGCGAGCGTCTCCGCCGCGGTGAACGTCTTGTCGTCGTTCTCGAGCGTCATCCGGCGGCGAATCCGCGGCTCCAGTGCGCCGAACTGGCGCACGAAGCGGCGCCCCGCCTCGCCCTTGTTCCCGTACGTTCCGCCGACGTGAATATTGCATGTCGCCCTTTCGTCCAGCCCCATCATCTCAAACATCCTCACGTGATGGTTCAGATCGCGGTGCGAGCTGCGGAGCACCTCCTCGCGCGGCGTGCTGAAGACGGTAAAGTGGTCCGGGTGAAACGACACGCGCATCCCGTTGTCCCGCACGAACGCTCCGACTTCGGCGAACGACGCGGCCAGCGGCGCGTACGGGTCCCAATCCTGCATCTCCGCGTGCGTGGCGAGGGGAATGAGCTTGGAGGTGATCCGGTAAACCTGGATGTCCGAATATTTGCAGTGCTTCAGCAGACGCAGCGTGTTGTGCAAATTCTCCTCCGCGATCCGCTCGAGACGCCTAAGGCCGGCCTCCCGATCCGCCAGCTTGACGAAGTTCGTGTAGGTCATCGTGCGGGAAGGCGATGCGTTCTCCAGCAGGACCGACATGGCGACGAATCCGAAACGAACGATCATGATCTGCTCCTCTCCGCCGGGGACACGTCATCTACTTTCTTCTAGAGTGTGTCCCGAACCGGAGATCGTCAGCCGTCCATCCGCCGCTTGAACACGACGATGATGTCGCGGGACGCCCCTTGGGAAATGCTCGTATCGAAGCACGACACGAGCTCCCAGCCCTCCGCGCCGTAACGGTTCAGTTCGTCCTGAAACTCCTGCTCGTTCACCTTTCCGCCCATCCAGCCGCCCGTCTTGTATTTCAACGTTTGATATTGCCAGCGCTCCATGGGTATGTCCACCTCGTCCTCTCGAATTAGGCCTGCTCTCCGAAAAACATCTCATCCGCGAGCGCGGTCTGCACCCGGGATTCCTCGTCGGTCAGCTTGCGCACGAGCTCCATCTCCACCTGGGTGACCTCTTCGCCCTGAAAGTTGATCTCCGCGATCGAAGCGAGGATGCGCACGATGGCGACCGCCTGGTTGTCCGGCGCGTACGCGATGACCTTCTGCCCCGTCGGGAAGACGCGGAACTGCTTCTTCATCATCTTGCCCCGGCCGTACTCGAGCAGCTCGTAGAGCTCCTGCTCCGATTTGAACTTGCATACCGAATTGAACTCCGTCTGAAATCCCATCGCGATCCCTCCGCTCTTCGTTTGTAGCTATTATAAACTGGGGGGCGGGCGGAAAGAAAGCTAAGGCGCTCGCGTGCGCCAATAAAAGAAGCGCCCCCGGCGGCGTGCCGGAGAGCGCTTCGGAATCGGAGCGGAAATCCGCGATTGCGTTATTGGCCGAGGCCTTGCTTGACCCAGCCGGCGACCGTGACGGTGCGCTTCGCCTGATGCTTGACCGCCGCTTGCACGTCTTCGAGCATGCCGCCGTCCTGCTTTTGGGTGACGCTGGTGCCGTACGGATTGCCGCCTGCGCCGAACGTGACCGGATCGGTGTAGCCCGGAGGCACGAGAATGGCGCCCCAGTGATAGAAGACGTTGTTCAGCGCCAGAATCGTCGACTCGTGACCGCCGTGCGGGTTGCTCGCGCTCGACATCGCGCTGACGACCTTGTTCGCCAGTTTGCCCTGGAACCAGAGACCGCCGGTCGTGTCGAGGAACTGCTTGACCTGGCCGGGCATGTTGCCGAAGCGGGTCGGCACGCTGAAGATGAAGGCATCGGCCCATTCGAGATCGGCCAGCGTGACGACGGGCACGTCCTTAGTCGCCTCCGCGTGCGCCTTCCAGCCCGGATTGCTGTCGATCGCGGCTTGCGGCGCGAGCTCCTGCACTTTCAACACTTTGACTTCCGCGCCTGCTGCCTTGGCGCCCTCCGCCGCCCACTGCGCCAGTTGGTAGTTGGTCCCGGTCGCGCTGTAGTAGATGACAGCCAAATTTACATTTGCCATTATTCGATTTCCTCCTTTTATTTCCGATACAAGGGGTAATTCACTTGAATTGGTATCTCCACAATCACCATGCGCAATTCATCGTTGCCTGCCCGTAATGCAGCCTCGTCTTGCGTATCCGTCTGCAGAATCGTGAAGTCCCTTTCTTCGAAAGCATAATCTTGCCCGCGATGGACCCAGCGACCACCTCCTTTAACGGCCAATGCCGCCAGCGCGTAGCCCGCCGGCAAGGTTCTCGTATAACTGGCGCCAGGAGCCAGCCGAACGTCGTACATCTTAGCGTCGGCTGCGAATCGCAGAGGCGCCTCTTCCCCGATGACGGTCTTGATCGCTACGCCGTTCTCCCGGCTGACGGGAAACGCTTCGTGTTCGAACTGCGCGTACGAGGGAGCTTGCTTGATCGATTGGCTCAAATGCGGCTCGAACCAAATCTGGAACCCTTCGGTGCCTTCGCCCCGCATCGCTTCCTCGTGCTGAACGCCCGATCCCGTTTGCATGGCTTGGGCCCCGCCGGCCGAGACCGTGCTTCGCGTTCCCAGCGTATCGCCATGAAACACCTCGCCCGACAGGACGTAGGTGACGATCTCGAAGCCCTGATGCGGATGAAGTCCGATCGCCGCCGGCGCCTCCGCGCGAAACCATGCCCAGTAGAAAAGCGGTCCGACGCGCGTGACGGCGCCGCCTTCGCGCGGGAATCCGATCGGCTTTTGTTCGGTGATCTTGCCCCCGTCGAAAGATCCAACCCCTTGTTGCTCGAGGCCATAGACCTCGATCTTCATTTTCATCGCTCCTCCGCTATTAAAATCTTGACTTCAAGATATATGGCGTGCGAAGCCGTCATTCCTGCTTCTCCGCATGCATCCCCAGCTTCTTCAGCATCTCGACCATCTGCAGCTTCTCGCTCTCGTCCAGCACGGAGAAGAGTCGGTGAATCTCCTCGGCATGCTCCGGGAACATCCGGTCCATCAATTCCTTGCCTTTGGGCGTGATGGAGGCATAGATGACTCTGCGATCCTGGTCGCAGCGCTTGCGCTTCAAGTATCCTTTGCGCTCCAGCTTGTCGACGACGTAGGTGATGCTCCCGCTCGTGATGAGGATTTTCTCCCCGATCTTTTGCGTAGGTTGATCGCCCTTGTGATACAAAAATTCCAATACGGCAAATTCGGTCGGGTTCAGCCCGTGACGCTCGATTTGCTGCCCCAGCTTCGTCATGACCGCACGGTAGCTGCGGCTGAGCGCGATCAAGGCCTTCATCGGCAGCCGGTCCTCTGCGGCGTATGAGCGGTCCTTCATCAGCGGCCCTCCCGCCGAAAAATTATCTTGATTTCAAGATAAATAATACTCGCTTCCCGAACCTATGTCAACCGCCTTCTTTCCTTCCATGACGCCGGGGAAATATGGAATTTAACGCCGATCAAAGGTATACTCGAGCTGAAGCGTTCATTGGCGAGAAAGCTTCGTTCCGAGGTGAGAGGGATTCCTACAATCATCGATTACCTCATTACGTTCATCTTGAACTATATTGTAGCTTACTTCATCTACGATGACGGTTACGTGAAGCCTTTTCTGCACTCCGTCCTTTTGCTGATTTTGATTGCCGCTACGAATTTCATGATGAAATCCAGAAAGAAAAAACGGTCTGTGTCCTGAAGCCCTCGGGACAAGGCCGTTTTGTTTTTCCTTCTTCTTGGAAGACTTCCCTAAGCACGCGCGCGTGCCGCCGTTCATCCCCCTCCTGCTGGCGCCAAACGGGCGTGTCGTATATAATGAAGGTCGTTTGGAACCTATCCGATGCTTTTAATTGGTTTTTTAAAGGAGGCGCCCCGATGAGCATGCGATCGACCGCGATACCGACGGCCAAAAAACTCGTCTACGATCTGGCGCGGACACGGGGAATCGTCTCCAAGAGCGATCTCATGGACCGGCTCGCGCTGACGAGCAGCAGCCTTACGCGCCTGCTCGAGGAAATGACGGCGGAAGGCTTGCTCCAGGAAGGCGGGCGCGGCGATTCGACGGGCGGGCGCAGACCGATTCTATATCGGCTGAACGCCGACTACGGCTACGTATGGGGACTGGAGATCTCCCGGCTGTATTCGACGCTCGGCCTCTTCGATATGCAGATGACGCCGCTGCGGCTGAGACGCTGGCGGATGGACGCCTCGATGACGCCCGACCGGCTCGTCGACTACATCGAGGCCGAAGTGCGGGACGGCATGCGCGACCATGACATCCCGCCGTCCGACATTTTGGGCATGGGTATCGGCGCGGTCGGTCCGCTTGACCAGGCGCGAGGGCTGCTGCTGAACCCCCTCTTCTTCCCGGCCGACGGTTACGCCAATCTGCCGATCCGCGACCTGCTGGAGGGGCGGCTCGGCTTTCCCTGCGTGCTGGAAAACGGCGCGAATACGGCGCTGATCGGCGAGCACTGGATGCTCCGCGACGAGGACGTAAGGCACATGCTCTACGTCCACGCCGGGGCCGGGCTCCGGTCCGCGATGATGACGAACGGACAAATCGTCTACGGGGCGATCGATCCGGAAGGCGCGATCGGCCAAATGATCGTCCAGACGGGCGGCCCCCGCTTGCGGGAAAGCGGCAATTACGGCGCGCTCGAGGCGTTCGTCTCGGTTCAAGCGCTGGAAAAGCAGGCGCGCCGGCTGCAGGCGGAAGGTCGGCTGGGTGCGATAGCTGCCGCCGGCGGGGCGGCCGACGCAGCGAGCTATGACGCGCTGCTGGAGGCGCTCCGCCGGGAAGAACCGATCGCGCGCGAGCTGTTCGAGCAGTCCGCCGCCTATCTGGGGGTTGGGCTGGCGAACCTGATCAACATCCTTCACCCCGAGAAGATCATCCTGGGCGGCGCGCTGATCGCCTCCCACGAACTGTTCTTCGAGACGGCGACGCGCGTGGCGCAGGACAGTATCTACTACGCTTCGGAATATCGACCGTCCTTTTCCAAAGGCGAACTGAAGGAGGACGCCGTCGCCACCGGCGCCGCCGTTCTCGTCCTGCGCGACCTCAAGCTGTGAAGCGCCAAGCCTTCGGCCCCATGCAAAAGCGGCAAGCGCCGTCCCTTCGGACGCGCTTGCCGCTTTTTCTCGAAACCGACTTAATCGTCGCTCCCGCCGCCGTAATCGATCTCCTGCTTTTCCCGGTGACGCTCCAGCGCCAGCTCGATGAGCCGGGCCAGCAGTTGGCGGTACGGCAGGCCGCTCTCCTGCCACATGAGCGGATACATGCTGTACGGCGTGAACCCGGGCAGCGTGTTGACTTCGTTGATGAACAGCGCGCCATCCGACCTCCGGAGAAAGAAGTCGGCGCGGCACAGGCCGGAGCCGTCGATCGCGCGGAAGGCGCGGACCGCCATCTCGCGGACCGCCTCTGCCGTCTCCGGCGGAATTTCCGCGGGGATGACCATGATGCTCTTGCCGTCGGTGTACTTGGCCTTGTAATCGTAAAATTCGTTCGAGCTCACGATCTCGCCCGGCACCGAGGCCTCGGGATCTTCGTTGCCGAGCACGCTCACTTCGATCTCGCGGGCGTCCACGAACTCCTCGACGATGATCTTGCGGTCGTAGCGGAGCGCCTTCTCGACGGCCGCCGTCAGCTCTTCGCGGGAACGCGCCTTGGAGATGCCCACGCTGGAGCCGAGATTCGCCGGCTTGACGAAACACGGGTAGCCGAGCGCTTCCTCGATGCCGTCCAGCAGCGCATCGCGCTCTTTGGTCCACATGTGGCGGGTGAAGTACCGGTACCCCACCTGCGGCAGCCCCGCCTGCGCGAACAACGTTTTCATCGTTGCCTTGTCCATGCCGACCGCCGATGCGAGCACTCCCGCGCCGACATAGGGCAAGCCCGCCATCTCGAACAGACCCTGGATCGTCCCGTCTTCGCCGAACGTGCCGTGGAGGAGCGGGAACATGACGTCGATCGCCCGATCGTCGCCGGCGTCGCCCGTCTCGGCCAGCAGCTGCTCGGACATGCCCTGGAGCACCGGCAGGAGTGCCGGCGCCTGCAGCGCCTTCGAACCGTCTGCCGAGCTCTCGCCGCCTGCCGCCTCCGCTCCCGCGAACTGCAGCTCGGCGACCGCCGCCGGCGGCGCCGCCAGCAGCGGTCCCGAGCGCCATTGGCCGCTCTTCGTAATATAGAAAGGAACGAGTTCGTATTTGTCGTAATCGAATGCCTTCAACACCGCGAGCGCGGTCTGCAGCGAAACCTCGTGCTCGCCGGAGCGGCCTCCATAGACGAGACCGACGCGCACTTTCTGCCCATTTGCCATGATAGCCCTCCGCTAATCCGACGACCTTGTACAAGCTGATAAATGAAGTCGGTTAAAATTCGTCGGCGATGTGGTAAAAGCGGTAACGGGTCTGCTCCGTCCAAGCGTACGAGTCGCGGTAGTCCCAATACCGGTGCCGGCTCGGGACCGTGTTCGCGTTCACGAGGGGCATGCCCTCGGGCGTGAACGCCGTGACGACCGTATTGTGGCGGAACTGGTCGTTGCCGTCCCAGTCGTAGCAGATCACGTCGCCCAGCATGAGCTTGTCGGGCGAGTCGACCGCGACCGCGCGAAGACCGTAGCCCCGCGGGACGGACAGAAACCGCTGCAGGCTGTTGGCGACCGCCCAGCTGTAGCTCCAGTGCTCCCGCCCGTTCGAATGCCCTTTATACCACCAGCCCAATTCTCTTTTCCCAGTATAGTTCATCGGCGCCCCGCCTGCAAAGAGACACTGGGACACGTAATTCGTGCAGTTGACCTCGAATTCCTCGTAGCCGGGATTCGGTTTGTCCCACCACCGCTCCGCGTAAGCAGCCGCCGCTTCGCGCCGGTACGGCGCGGCCCGGCTCCCGTATCCGCCCCATTCTCCGACCGTGCTCTCCCCCGCGTAGACGCGCATGCGCGGATCGTATTGCGCCCGCGGATTGATAAACGGCACGGACGGCGAGATCGTCCGCCCGCCGTAGACGGCCTCCGCCTCGACCGCGTCGTCGTCCGTATAGAACGCCGCGCCGAGCTCCCCGGACAGCGGCTCGATCCGGTCGATCCGCCAGCGGCTGCCCGCATAAATGAAGCGGACCCGCTCCCGCTCCAGCCGCTCCTCGAGCCAGGGCTGGCTGCGCTGCTCGTACGAGCGCAGGAGGTGGATCTGCACGTCGGCCGTCGCCTCCTTGGCGGAGGACGTGTGCCGCAGGAGCCTCGCCCGCATCTCGCTGCGGATCGGCCGCAGGCGCTCCCTCTCGTCCCGACCGGCGATTGCCAGCGCCCGCCGGGCCAGGCGGCTCCGGTGCTCGCCGTCCGCGATGCGGCGGAACGCCTCGGTCGCTCCGGTCAAGCCAGCCTCGTTCACCGCATTCACATAATCGATCATCGATTGCTTCCAGCCGTGCTCCGTGTCCGGCACCGTTCATCCCCTCCCGCGTTAGGCGCAGATGGCGTCGACTAATCCTATGCGCTTGTCGAGCGAACCATGCCTCGAGTCCCGGTCTGCTCCTGTCGCGAGCCGCAGGGAGCTTCCTGATTTCCCCTTGCGCGGTCTGGCGCCCGAACGGATGACGGGCGGTCGGATTGCGGCATCCTAATGCCGTATGCGATTCGGCGGGCCATGAGAGCAAGGTCGCTTCGTCTGCCCGATGCTCGCCGGCCCCGTCCGAGCCGGTCGGAGAAAACACGCGCAAACGCGCGCGAAAGGGCGGTATTCCGGCGAAAACCATCTTTACTGAACGGGGACGAAACGGTATACTAAGTTAAGAAGGTTTCAATTTTGAAATCGTGTTTCACAGAGTGAAACCGATCGACGCGCATGAGTCTTCTTGCTCGCCTTTTGACTCATGGCCGAACTTATCGAAGGAGGCCGATCATTTTGTCCACCCTACCGTACAACGTACAGGCAGATCTGCAAGCCGCCGGCAAATCGTTCCGGTACTACGACTTGCAAGGTCTGGAAGCGCAAGGCCTGGGTCCCGTATCCAAACTCCCGTTCTCGATGAAGGTGCTGCTCGAAGCCGCCATCCGTCAATTCGACGGTCGCGGGATCACGCTCGAGCATGTAAAGCAGCTCGCGAACTGGGCGAACGGCCGTGAAGACAAGGAAATCCCGTTCATCCCCGCGCGGATCGTCCTGCAGGACTTTACCGGCGTACCGGTTGTCGTCGACCTCGCCGCGATGCGCGAAACCGTGAAGCAAGCCGGCGGCGATCCGAAGCGGATCAACCCGCTCGTACCGGTCGATCTCGTCATCGACCACTCCGTCATGGTCGATGCCTTCGGCACGCCGGACGCGCTGCAGCAAAACATGGACATCGAGTTCGAACGCAATGAAGAGCGCTACCGCTTCCTGCGCTGGGCGCAAACGGCGTTCGACAACTTCCGTGCCGTTCCTCCCGCAACGGGGATCGTTCACCAGGTTAACCTGGAGTACCTCGCCTCGGTTGCCGCGACGAAGACGAAAAGCGGCGTAACCGAAGTGTATCCGGACTCCCTCGTCGGCACCGACTCGCACACGACGATGATCAACGGCCTCGGCGTCGTAGGCTGGGGCGTCGGCGGCATCGAAGCCGAAGCCGGCATGCTCGGCCAGCCGCTGTACTTCGTCATGCCCGAAGTCATCGGCTTCCGCCTGAGCGGCAGCCTGGCCGAAGGCGCGACGGCAACCGACCTCGCGCTGACGGTTACGCAGATTCTCCGGAAGAAGGGCGTCGTCGGCAAGTTCGTCGAGTTCTTCGGCCCGGGCCTGTCCAACATCAGCCTCGCCGACCGCGCAACGGTCGCCAACATGGCGCCGGAGTACGGCGCGACGATCGGCTTCTTCCCGGTCGATGGCGAAACGCTGAACTACATGCGTCTGACCGGCCGCGACGACAAGCAAATCGAACTCGTCGAAGCCTACTACAAAGCGCAAGGCATGTTCCGTACGGACGACACGCCGGATCCGGTGTTCACGGACGTCATCGAGCTTGACCTGTCCACGATCGTGCCGAGCCTCGCCGGTCCGAAGCGTCCGCAAGACCGCGTCGAGCTGACGGCGATGAAGGAAGAGTTCAACAACATCATCCGCACGCCGATCGACAAGGGCGGCTACGGCCTGTCCGACGAGAAGATCGCGCAAACGGCCGAAGTCAAACACCGCAACGGCCAAGTGAGCAAGCTCACCACCGGCGCGGTCGTCATCGCGGCGATCACGAGCTGCACGAACACGTCCAACCCGAGCGTCATGGTCGGCGCGGGCCTCGTTGCCAAGAAAGCCGTCGAGCGCGGCTTGAAGAAGCCGGCTTACGTGAAGAGCTCCCTCACGCCGGGTTCGCTCGTCGTCACCGACTACCTGACCAAGGCGGGACTGCTGCCTTACCTGGAAAAGATCGGCTTCTACGTCGCCGGCTACGGCTGCGCGACCTGTATCGGCAACTCCGGTCCGCTGCCGGATGAAGTCAGCCAAGCGATCGCCGACAACGACATGACCGTCGCCGCCGTCCTCTCCGGCAACCGGAACTTCGAAGGCCGCGTCCATGCCCAAGTCAAAGCGAACTACCTGGCTTCCCCGCCGCTCGTCATCGCTTACGCGCTGGCCGGCACGGTGAACATCGACCTCGCGAACGACCCGATCGGCTACGACGACAAGAACGAGCCGGTCTACCTGAAGGACATCTGGCCGACGAACGAAGAGATCCAGGAAGCGGTCGGCGCTTCGCTCACGCCGGATATGTTCCGCGCGAAATACGAGCACGTCTTCACCCAGAACGAGCAATGGAACCAAATTCCGGTTCCGCAAGGCGAGCTGTACGAATGGGACGCCAAGTCGACCTACATCGCCAACCCGCCGTTCTTCACGGACCTTGGCGACAAGCCGGGCGACATCTCCGACATCCAGCGCGCGAACGTCCTGGCGCTGCTCGGCGACTCCGTCACGACGGACCACATTTCGCCCGCGGGCAACATTAAGGTCGACAGCCCGGCCGGCCAATACCTGATCGAGCACGGCGTCGACAAGAAGGACTTCAACTCCTACGGCTCCCGCCGCGGCAACCACGAGGTCATGATGCGCGGTACGTTCGCGAACATCCGCATCCGCAACCAAGTGGCGCCGGGCACCGAAGGCGGCGTGACGACGTACCTGCCGACCGACGAAGTGATGTCCATCTACGACGCTTCGATGAAGTATCAAAAGAGCAAGACGAACCTGATCGTCATCGCCGGCAAAGAATACGGCACCGGCAGCTCCCGCGACTGGGCGGCCAAAGGGACGTTCCTGCTGGGCGTCAAAGCCGTCATCGCCGAGAGCTTCGAACGGATTCACCGCGCGAACCTCGTCGGCATGGGCGTCCTGCCGCTGCAGTTCCAACCGGGAACCGGCTGGAAGACGCTGGGCATCAGCGGCCGCGAGAAGTTCGACATCGTCGGCCTCGGCAACGACGTGCAGCCGGGCCAAACGGTCACCGTCACCGCTACCCGCGAAGACGGCACGACGTTCGAATTCTCGGCCATCGTCCGCCTCGACTCCATGGTCGACGTCGACTACTACCGCAACAGCGGCATTCTGCAGACGGTTCTCCGCCAGATGATCGCGAACCAATAATTCGAATTTCGCTAGTGCCTGCGAACCGCCGGAATCCTCGGGATTCCGGCGGTTTTTTGCACCGGTCCGCGGGGCGGAGCGGCCTGCATGTACCGTCAAACGGAACCGGAAAAAGACATGCAGGAGGAATTTGGGGAACGCGGGGAAGATAAGCTATAATGGGGAACGGAGGTGAGCCCGGTTGTCTAGCGAAACAAAGCGGGGGCTGCGGCGATATCGAACGCTAATCATCGTCGGCCTGATCGCCATCATCCTGGTCACGGCGAACTATTGGTCTTGGCCTTATGTGCTCTATGGTCCGGGATCGGCCGAACCCGTGCATCCGCGCGTGGAAACGGACTCCAAACTGCAGGAGAAGGGCTCCTTGCTGTTCACGACCGTTTCGACCTATTCGAAGCCGAACCTGTTTTCCCTCGCCTACGCCTGGCTGAATCCCCGGATGGACATCCAGACCGAGGAGAAGGCCACCGGAGGCGCGGTCAATATGTCGGCCTACCGCAATCTGCTCGCCTGGATGCGGGACAGCTCGGAGGCGAACGCGCTGCTCGCGGCGTATACGGCCATGAACAAGCCGATCAAGGTCGAGGAGCAGGGCGTCATCGTGTATCAATTTCTCCCGGAGACCGAAGCGCGCAAGCACGGTCTGCAGGAAGGCGATATCATCACTTCGGTGGATGGCCAAAAAGCCGGCAAGGCCGAGGAGCTGAGCGGCTATCTCCAGGGCAAGAAAGTCGGCGACAAGGTCAAGCTGGCCGGCACCCGCGGCGGCAAGCCGTTCGAAGCGACCGTGCCGCTCATCAAGATGTCGACGGGCAAGCCCGGCGTCGGCTTCGTCAACCAAACGGTGCTCAAGGTGACGCCCCCCGACAAGGTGAAGTTCGATTTCAACGATACCGGCGGCCCGTCCGCGGGCCTCATGATGACGCTGGAGATCATCGCCCAGCTCAAGAACGAAGATCTGACCAAAGGCTACCGCATCGCCGGCACGGGGACGATTGCAGCCGACGGGAGCGTCGGCCTTATCGGCGGCATCCAGTACAAGCTGATGGCGGCCGACCGGGAAAAGGTGGACTACTTCCTCGTCCCGTACACCAAGGGCGCGGCGGAGCATTGGGACGACAACCAAAAGATCGATCCCGAGGCTTCGATCAACGCGGTCCTGCAAGGCTTCGGCAACTGGAGCGAAGCGAAGAAAACCGTCCAGGACCTGAAGCTGTCGCCGAAGCTAGTGCCGGTCTCGTCGCTGCAGGACGCGTTGGACTTTTTGAACAAGCTCGAGCCGAAAAAAGACGCTGCGGCCAAGACCACGGCGGAAGCGTCGGCAGCCAAGTAAGGGACGGGCAGAGGCCAAGAGCAGAAGAGTGCACGCCGCCGCACGTCGGGACCGCAAAGCTCACAGGGCGTGTTCGGTCCAGGTCAGTGCGCGCTGGAATGGCTCTCGCTGCTAGGGACGGGTTTGCTCGGACTAAGTTTGCTCGTGCTTCGTTTGCTCGTGCTTCGTTTGCTCGGGCTTCGTTTGTCGGAGCTTGCTCGAGCTTGCTCGGGCTTCGCTTGCTCGGGCTTTGTTTGCTGGAGCTTGCTCGAGCTTGCTCGGGCCCATGGTTAGTTGCAAAAGTGCTACTAATTTCGCCTCAAACCCGTCAAATGCATGGTTTACTTGCAAAAATACATCTAAATCCTGGAAAACTGATGTTTTTCCGAAAATTCACCTGAAATAGTTGTATGGATACCGTTAATTTCGTTTTCAAGCAGCTCAAACGCGAAAATAGATGTACAAATGCAACTAAACGAGACATTGCACGAGACTGAGAATGAGAATGGGAATGGGAACAAAACGGTGAACGAGGTATGCAGGATCGCGACAATCGCGATGGCAAAGAACCCCCTTTTTTCCGCGCTTCTACGTTCATCTCGATGGTTTCCCCTATTCCGGACCCTAAAGAGACTACAACACGGATTTTTGCCGCGTAAGTCTCTTATCAATCGACTGCAAAATTCCGACCAAACGCCAAGAAGGGAGCCCTCAGGCTCCCTTCTTGTTTTACCCTATCATCCGCCCGCCCCGCATCCGGGGCGGACGATCAGCCCAGCAGCGCGCCCATGCGCTTGGCGGCGCCGATGATGGCCGGAGCGCGCTCGAGCATGACGTCCGGCGTCAGCCGGTTCGACGGCCCCGAGACGGCCAGCGCGGCCACGAGCTTGCCCGCGCGGTTGAAGATCGGGGCCGATACGGCCGCCGCGCCCGGCTCGCGCTCTTCGAAGCTGGTCGCGTACCCGGCCTGCACGATCTCGTCCAGCTGCCGCGTGTACGAAGGCCCGCGCAGCCCCGCCGGCCAGGCCGGGTCCTCGAGCAGCGCCTCCCTCACGCCCGGCTCGGCGAACGCGAGCAGCACCTTGCTCGACGCGCCGACCGAGAGCGGCAGCCGGACGCCAACCGGGGCGACCCGGCGGATCGCCTGCTCGCTCTGGACCGCCTGGATGCGCACCCGCTCCATCCGATCCCGGACATAGAGGCTGATCGTCTCTCCGAGCTGGTCTCGCAGCCTCACCATTTCTCCGATCAGCACGACCGTCGGGTCGTCCGACGTCGCGAAGTGCGCGGACAGCTCCAGAATCCGCAGCCCGAGCCTGTATTTCTCCGTCGCCTCGTCGCGCACGACGAAGCCCTTCTCCTCCAGCGTCGCGAGGAGGCGATGCACGGTGCTCTTGTGCAGGCCGCAGCGCGCGGCGATCTCCGAGAGCCCCCACTCGCCTCCAGCCGTGAAAACAAGCAGAATATCGAGCGCCCGCTCGACCGCGCGGACGGTTCGTTTCTCCTCCTCCAACCAAAGTCCCTCCCGACCTATCCGTTTCACGGTATGAAACCCAATTACACCTAGTATAACGCATCCTCCCAGCCTAGTAAATGCAGGAAGTCTAGTATTACAGTTCGATTACGCCGCTCTTACAAATCGACAATGTGCGTTGACGCCCTAGTCGCAAAGCCCTACATTAAAATTATCTGATAACTACAAGCGCTTACAGGCAGGAGGCGAACCCGATGAGCACAACCGTACTGACACCTACTCCTTTGTCCTGGGGAACCGGTTCGCTTCCCGCGATCGACGAAGCTCCTCGCGCGCCGCTTCGCCAACGGATCGCCCGCGCATTCGCCGTCACCGCCATCTCCGTCGCTTGCGCTGTTATCTTGCTCATTTTTGCTTTTAACGGATATATCGCTTGGCTGCTCGCCCATCCCCCCGTCGCGGCGCTGAACAGCAATCCGATGACCGCCAAGAATCTCGCCTACGCAGATGTCACGTTCCCGAGCGCCGACGGCGCCCGCGAGACGCACGGCTGGTGGATTCCGGCCGGCGACAGCACTCGCACAGTTGTCCTCAGCCATGGCTTCGGGGCGAACCGCGAGGAATACTGGGTCCCGATGTACGACCTGGCGGATATGCTCCACGGCCTGCGCTACAATGTGCTCATGTTCGACTACGGTTACGCCGACCCGGTTCACCGGACGCCCGCGACCGGCGGACGCCTGGAGTCCCAGCAGCTGATCGGGGCGCTGCAGTACGCCCGCGAGCGCGGCACCGACGAGCTCGTCGTCTGGGGATTCTCGATGGGCGCGGGCACCGCGCTTCAGGCGGCGCTCCACACCGGACTGATCGACGGCATGATCCTCGACAGCACGTTCGTCCCCAGCACCGCCACGCTCGCGCATAATCTGAAGCCCTTTAAGGTATTACCCCAAATCGTCTCGGTTGATTTGATCCGGCTTTTCCTGCCGCTGTGGAGCGGCACCTATCTGGATCAAATTCCGGCGAAAGAAGTCGAATCGACGTCCTACGACTTTCCGCTGCTGCTCATCCACGGCACCGCGGACGCCAAGGCGCCTTACGATATTTCCGAACGGATCGCGTCGTCGCAGCGCAATCCCGCTTCCCAGCTCTGGATCGTGCCGCACGCCATCCACGAAATGATCTTTCGCACGCATCCGCAGGAGTACGTCGCGCGGGCGACCGCCTTCCTGCAAGGGGTCGACGCCGCCAAGGCCGTCCGTCTCGCCGAGAAGCGCGGCACCCTTTCGGTTTGAACCGCACGCAGCATCTGTCGGCGATTCGTCTGCCGGCGCCCTCTCGCCAAACGGACGCATAGGCCAACCTCTCCCGCTCATACGCTGAGTACGAAGCGATGCGCGTCCGTGAACATGCGGCGCAAGGAGGAGGTTGCCCGATGCTGCCCGCCCGGCTGCTGGATGAAGTGATCTCGAGCAAAACCCAGGAGCTCCGTCACGCGGCTCGGCTTCGTCGTCATCTGACGGAGCTGGAGCCGCCTTTTGCACGTTTGCTGGAACAATGGGAAAGCGTGCTGAACGGCACGGTTTCGGCCGCCCGAACGGCGCTGGAACAAGCGCGGCTGGAGCCGCCCTACGCGGCGCCTCCGATCCGCGACGCCGAGCTGCGCGGCCTGCTGAACGAGTCGGTCTACCAGACGCGGGAGCTGTCCCGTCAGCTGCAGCTCCTGCAGGCCGACAGCGCGGCCATACGGACGCTTGGCATCGACGTGACGCTGCCCGATTTGCAGCAAGACCCTCGCGCCTCCCAAGATGCGGAGGACGACAGCACCGGGGGCTATGGCGGCCCCCGGCCTGCCGACGGCCTCATACGCGGCCCCGCGGCCGAGGATGGGACCTTCGCCTCGGCCGGGACACGTCCCCCTTCGGGACAATCGGTGCCGATCGGCGGCCATCGCCTGCCGCCGCTGCCTTATGCGTACGATGCGCTCGAGCCCCATATCGACGCCCAGACGATGCGCATCCATCACGACAAGCACCATCAGAGCTATGTCGACGGACTGAACAAAGCCGAGCTGAAGCTCGCCGACGCGAGACGCACCGGCGATTTCGATCTCGCGAAGCACTGGGAGCGGGAGCTTTCGTTTAACGGGGCCGGCCACTACCTTCATTCGATTTTCTGGGAGGCGATGACCCCGCAGGGCCAGGGCAAACCCTCCGGCCTGCTGGCGGACCAGATCGCCAAAGATTTCGGCAGCTTCGACGCCTTCCACAAACAGTTCTCCGAAGCGGCGGGCAAGGTCGAAGGCGGCGGCTGGGCGATCCTCGTTTGGAGTCCGCAGCCCCGGCGCCTCGAAATTTTGACCGCGGAGAAGCATCAGAACGGATCGCAGTGGGACGTTATCCCGCTGCTGCCCCTCGACGTATGGGAGCATGCCTATTATCTCAAGCATCAGAACAACCGCGGGAACTACGTCAAAGCGTGGTGGAACGTCGTCAACTGGCCGTATGTCGCCGATCGGTTCGGAGAGGCGCTCGGGCTCCATCGGACATTGCTCTGACCGTCCCGGGAGCCTCCCGAGAGCGGCCCGGTGCGCGCTCCCTGCCGCATCAAAAAAGGTCTGCAGGGATTCCTCCTGCAGACCTTGCTTGCGTAGGGGCCGGTTAATCGCGCTGGCGGCGATCCGGCCGATAAACGACCGTGCGGTTGCGGCCGGTTTCCTTGGCTTCGTAGAGCGCGTCGTCGGCTTGCTTGAACAGCGACGCCGCATCGTTCGCGTCGTGCGGATACGAGGAGATGCCGAGCGACAGCGTGACCGGACGCCCGATCGGGCTGTCCTCCTCGGCCATGCGGAGACGGATGCGCTCCGCGATCAGGAAGGCGATCTCCTTGTCCGCGTAGGGGAGCAGCAGGGTGAATTCCTCTCCCCCGTACCGGCAGCCGTAGTCGATATCTCGCTTCTCGCCGCGGATTCGCTCCGCCAGAAAGCGAAGCACCTCGTCCCCCTGCTGGTGTCCGAACGTATCGTTGATCGACTTGAAGCGGTCCAAATCGAGCATCACGATCGCGAAAGGCGTTTTCTGCTCCACCCAGTGAGCAACGACGGTGTCGAGGAAGCGGCGGTTCGCCAGCCCCGTCAGCGGGTCCGTATGGGCTTGATCCGTTAGCTCGTCCGCCCGCGTGCCCATCATGCGGAACGCCTCGGACACCGCCTTGTACAGCTCGTTGGCCTCGTAGGTCCAATGCTTGGCCTGCGGGATCTGAACCGTGACGGCTTCCCCCCGATTAAAGACGGATGCCACGTGCGCGAGCCGGTTTAGAGGCAGGGCCAGCCGATGGGACAGCCACACGACAATGAGCAGGATCAGGATGAGGATCGGGATGGAAATGACGGCCATGCGGGCTGCGATCTCGCTCACGCTGGTGGACACGTTGGCGAGCGGCGTCTGCGAGACGATCCCCCAACCGACGGCGGGAACGATGGAATAGCCGGCCAAATAGCGGATCCCCTTCGTATTCGTCACCTGCATTTGCCCGCCCTTGCCCGCGATGATCTCCTGCACGACCGGATTGCTCGTCGGCCGTTCGCCGACGCGGGTCAAGTCCGGATGATAGATCAGATTGCCCGAAGCGTCGACGACGTAATAGTAAGACCCGTTTTTGTTCCGGGATTGCTCGCCCAAC
Organism: Cohnella baijiui; assembly: GCF_020731285.1. Taxonomy (GTDB): domain Bacteria; phylum Bacillota; class Bacilli; order Paenibacillales; family Paenibacillaceae; genus Cohnella. Next base: position 90,799 of record NZ_JAJFOW010000018.1, on the reverse strand, counting down.
ACTTTTTGAAATACATTTGGCTCCTGCAGGTAGATCGACCCGCCGATGAAGCCTACATAAGTGCCGTCCTTGCCGAAGATCGGGTAGCTGACCAGGACGATCAACCGTTTGGTGATCGCCTGGTACGGCGCCGAGATGAGCGGCTTGCGCAGCTTGAGCGCCTGCTGGGCCTGATCGGACTTCAGCTTCTGGCCGACCAGGCTCAGCGTCTCCGGAGAGGTGGAAACGACCAGGCCGGTATTGTCCACCAGCACGACCGAGTTGAAGTAGGGTACGCTATTCCGCAAAAAGTCCAATTGACCCTGCACGTCCTCGAGGCGGTTTCGCGGCACGGAAAAGTAGTCCGCGGCGGTCTTCATCGTCTCCTTCATGGACAAGACGATCGTCTGCGTCGTCCGGCTCAGCTCGTTGGCCGTGATCTGGTTCAGCTCGAGCGTGTTGTTGGACAGGGAGCGCTTTTGCGTCTCGTAGCCGACGACCGTATTCAGCGCATAGGTGATCGCGATCGACAAGAACACGACGGCAGAGATGATGACCGATAGCTTGATGCCTTTTTTATCCGCGCTGCGCTTGCCCATGACCCGATCCCCCGATTTCGCTGGACGCCTTTATCTCCAAGTTTCGCCCTTTTTCGTTATCACAAATTCTTATTCTATCATATCCCGATCGCCCTTCGACAGACTTTTGCGTCGGATCGACGCAAAAATCCGCCGAGTTGCGGCTCGGGTGCCCGAACGGATGGATTCCTATAGGAAAAGGGCTTACATTATCCATAGTCCATCATTTTGAGCCTTTATGGCTGGGAGGCATCCATTGAGACCTCTTTTATTCGGAACATTCATCCTGCTCTTCGAACTATTCGTTTTTGCAAGCCGAATCCTGATCCGATTCTTCGGGCATCCAATGGAAACCGTATGGCTGATTCTCTTTCTTGCTTTGCTTGCAGGTACGAGCATCCTCATCGTCAAATGGTTGGCGAAAAAACCGAAGTCGCGATTGTTCGTCCTGATCTATCTCGCATCGACCTTCGTCGCGCTGTGGTATTCGAATCATATTGCGATTCATCACGTTCTTTTTACGATGTAAAACGACACAGCAAAACCCATCCCGTCGCGCTCCGCGGCAAGGATGGGTTTGGTTGTAACGCCCGATTGCTTACAAGCTCCAGTCCAGCTTCACTTCGCCGCCCGTACGGGACGACTCGTAGATCGCGTCGATGATGAGATTGCTGCGCAGCCCCGTTTCCGCGGACGTCCAAGGCGTCTTGCCTTCGCGGATGCATTCGAGGAAGTGGCGGCTGAGACGGACCCGCCCGCCTTCGTCGTCTTCCGGCGTCGCCAGCGGCACGTCGACCGTCTGGTCGAATCGCTCGGTCAGGAATTTGCCATCCCCGCCGCGCAGGAACGCCCCGCCTTCGCTGCCCATCAGGTGCACGAACGGGCTGCTGTCGGTATTCATATGGACCGCCCAGCTGACCTCGAGCGTCAGCGACGAACCGTCCTCCATCTTGATGATCGCGGTCGCCAGGTCCTCCACATCGTAGACGCCGTTCCAGTCCGGCTTGCCCCACGTGCCGATCCCCTTGCGGCGCGGGCCGAATTCGGCATACGTCGAGCCGTACACGGAAACGGGCTTCGGCTCGCCCATCAGGAAAAACGCCAGATCGAGCATGTGGACGCCGATGTCGATCAGCGGGCCGCCACCCGCCTGATCGTGGCGGGTGAACCAAGTACCCCAGCCCGGGATGCCCTTGCGGCGGTACCAGCCCGTCTTGGCGGTATAAATGCGGCCCAGCTCGCCCCGCTCGATCTGCGCCTTCACATGCAGCGGGAGCCACTCCCAGCGCATCTGATGCGCCACCATGACCGTCTTGCCATAGCGCCGCTGCGCCCGCACGATGTCCTTGGCCGCGGCCGCGTCGAGGCCCATCGGCTTTTCGACCAGGACGTGCTTGCCGTTCTCGAGCGCGCTGATCGTCAGCGGCGCGTGGCTTTGGTTAGGCACGGCCACGATGACAGCATCGACGTCCCGACGCGCGATCAGCGCTTCCGGTGAAGGCGACACGGTCTCGATGCCGTACTGCTGCGCGCGCTGCTCCGCCAGCGGCAAATAAGCATCCGTGATGGCGACGATTTCGCATTCGCCGGCCAGCTTGCCGAATTCCTGAAGATGCACGTTGCCGATGTTGCCCGCGCCGATGAGACCGATGCGGATTTTATTGGTTGAAGCCATGGTCTTTTGCCCCCATTCGATGTGAAAACGGTTTATCCTCATCATAATCGACATCCGACGCCGATACGATGTTCAAATTAGCCCTCTTCTTATTCATCGTGGACATGGGGCAGCAAAAGAAGGATTTGCCGTCGCAAAAAGTATTGTATATTTATTAAAATAACTGTATATTTATTCTTATCGAAAGGAAACGGACCGCGCGTTCGCAGCCGCCAGGCCGCGAACCGCTTCAGCCCGTCGGGAAGGGGGAAGCGCCCATGCGCGAGCGTATCGAACAATTGACGTTAAACGCCTGGCCCGCCCTGCAGCAGTTCCTGTACGACGGCTGGGTCATTCGGATGGCGGAGGGCTATACGAAGCGTGCCAACTCCGTGCAGCCGCTTCACGCCGGCGCGATTCGCGATCTTCGCGAGAAGGTGGGCTACTGTGAGGACCTCTACCATGCGGCGGGACTGCCCACGATCTTCAAAATCACGCCCTTCACCGCACCGGAGCACCTCGACCGCACGCTGGACGACTACGGATACGCCAGACAAGACGCGTCCGCCGTCAAAACGCGGTCCCTCGTATCCACACCGCTGCCCGAGCCCATGCTGCGCGAGGTCCGCATCTCGTCCGCGCTCACGCCGGAATGGCTTGCCGCAGCCTCCTCTCTGCTTCCGCTCAACGAACGCCAGCAGTCGACCGCGACCCGGATGCTGGGACCGGGCTGCCTGACCAAGGCGTTCTTCGCCTTGTACCACGAAGGAGCCCCCGCCGCCTGCGGCATCGGCGTCCTCGAGGATGGCTACGTCGGGCTGTACGACATCGTCACCGACCCGCGCCTGCGCGGCCGGGGCTTCGCCGAGCAGCTGCTGCTTCATATCCTGAAGTGGGGGCGCGCTCGCGGCGCCGTCGCCAGCTATCTCCAGGTCCTGCAGGACAACGCCCCCGCTCAGCGGCTGTACGAGAAGCTCGGCTACGAAGATCTGTATCCCTATTGGTATCGGGTTCGGTGGCCCTAAGCCAACCCGGGACAAGACGAACAAAAAATAGAGGCTGTCTCATAAGGTTGTAATAGGACCCGAGTCAGCAGCGCGGTTTTCAATGCGGATGAATGGGCATCCATTGACGATCCTTCCATTCATGACGGCTGCCTCTGACGCGTGGCAATCTGCGAGGCTGGTTTCGATTGAATCAGTTGAGTTGGGCCTTGGTGCAAATTCGTCGGATCCCGGCCGATGGTTCGCCACTGGTGTATGCCAATTGGCCTTGTTTGCACTCGGTTCGGGTCGCTCAGTAAGTTAGCTGCATTCGTACATCTAATTAGGGCCATTTCGGGAGGGTGGAGCGGTTTACTTGTAAAAGTACATCTAATTTAGCGTCAATCCGTCCTGTACGCATAAAACGGATCATTTAGTTGTACGATTGCAACTATATGACCATTAAATAGGAAATATAGCAAAATTAGATGTACATTTGCATCTATATCGTCGGATGCGGGGTAGGCAACACGGAAAGCGGATTCCGGCGTTTTCTGCTTCGCGTCATGCCGAAGGTAAGCTTGGAGGTCGGATGGCTTTTGCTTGGCCATCATTTGTTGAAGGCAGCGGATCGAAAGCGAGAAATGGCGGTGCAGGGATCATCTCCCCAAACACCGCCATTCCTTCGTTTTCATACGTTTGGGGATGGAGGAGAGCTGTCTGTCGCGTGAACAGACTTACATTGGAGACACCCTCCTATTTACATGCGGATGCTATTCCTTGATGAGCGAAAGAAACTCCGAGCGCAGCGCCGGATTTTGCCGGAACTGGCCGCGCACGGCCGAGGTTACCGTCTTGCTGCCGGGCTTTTTGACGCCGCGGGCGCACATGCACAGATGTTCGCCTTCGACGACGACCATGACTCCGTGCGGCTGCAGCACTTCCTCGAGAATGTCCGCGACCTGCGAGGTGATGCGCTCCTGCACCTGCAGCCTGCGCGTGACGGCTTCCACGAGGCGCGCCAGCTTGCTGAGGCCCGCGATCTTGCCGCTCGGAATGTAACCGATGTGCGCTTTGCCGAAGAACGGAGCCATATGATGCTCGCACTGGCTGTAGTAGACGATATCCTTCACGATGACGAGCTCCTCGTGCCGCTCGTCGAACGTGACGCCGAGCGCGTCGCGCGGATCGACGCTGTACCCGCCGAAGATCTCTTCGTACATCCGCGTCACCCGCGCGGGCGTATCGAGCAGCCCCTCCCGCTCCACGTCCTCGCCGATCAGCTTCAGAATTTCGCGAATGTGATGCTCCACCTGCTCGCGGTTCGCAGCTACGCTGTCATTGACATAATCCTTCAACCCCGCCATAGGTATTCCCCCCTTTTCGATGGCAAGCCGCGCGCTGCCGGTTCCGGACCGGCTTCGGCGCTTATTTGCGGTTTTTAAAATTTTGGTTTTTCATCATTTGCTGCGCCTTCTGCAGCTGCTGCTTGTTCATATTGTAGCCCATTTGCTTGGCCATCTTCGCCAGCGCGTCCGGATCGCTCTGCATCTTCGTCATTTGGTTGCGAAGATAGAATACGCCGATAATAAATCCGAGCACGATGCCGACGATCAGCGTCAGTACCGGGATGAGAATGTTCCAAACCATGTGATTGCATACCCCCGACTGTCGATTCAGAATAAAAAGCCCCGCAATCGGCGCGAGCGCCGGGCGCAAGGCTTGTGAACCCTATGATAGCATGGTCGGGACAATGCGGGCAACTCGGCCGCGCATGCCGATTCTTGCCGGCTGCGCGGCCCGGCGGAGCGTCTCGAAGGAGCGTCTCGTCTGAGCCGCTCGGGGATCAGTTCAGCACCGTCTCGATGAAGATCGTCGGATGCTGCGCCAGATCGATTTCCCGCGCTTCGACGGCTTCCTCCCCGTCCTTTTCGATCACCCGGACGACCGGGCGTCCCGGCAATCCCCGGTGCTGTCCGACGACGACGCCCGTCTGCCGGCTCGACAGCCGCACCGAAATCCCGTTCGGGTATACGGAGACGATCCGCAAAAATTCGATCAGCACCTCCCTGTCGAGCACGGTGCCCGACAAGGCGTGCAGCCGCTCGATCGCTTCGTGCGGCGACAGCCGTCTGCCCTCCTCCGTTTTGCCGTTGACCATATTGTCGTAACGGTCCGCGACCGCGGCGATCTTGGCATACAGGTGGATTTCGTCGCCTGAAAGCCCTCTAGGCTTGCCGCTGCCGTCCACCGCCTCGTGATGCTGAAAGGCGACGTGGGAAATCAGCAGGCTGTATTCCCGCTTCAGCTTGAGCAGCTCGAAGCCCCGCCAGGCGTGGTGGGTGCGGCCTTCCTCCTGCGTTTCGCCCAGCCCGACCTTGCCGATGTCGTGCAGCAGGGCGCCGACCGCCAGCTCCTTCAGCTGGATCATATTAAGCCCCATGTTGAGCCCAACCATGGTCGCCATCATGCAGACGTTCATGGAATGGATGTACATGGCGTTGTCCTCGGTCCGGATGTCGGACAGCTGCACGAGCACGTTTTGGTTTTTGAGCACGTCGTCCATCAGCTGGTCGACCGTCACACTGATCGCCTTCGTATGGAAAGGCTTGCCCGAGCGCAGCGCCTCGAACGTCGAGGACATCTGCTGGACGACCATCATCTTGGTCTCTTCCGAGAGCACTTCGTCGATCTCGATGTCCGGCGCGGACGGATCGGACAAATACACCATCGTGACGCCCAAACGCTTGAGCGTACTGATCATAAACACCGTTAAATGAACGCCCGCCGAGAGCAGCACCGTGCCGTTCTCCGAGAAGATCGTTTTGCCCAGCGTCTGTCCCGGCTCTACACTTTCGATATCCGTTAGTTTCATCGCTCTCGCTCCCGTTGCCGTAGGTAGTTACTCTTCTCGTTGACGTCTACTTCTTTATGTCGGCCAATCGGCGGGGGAAATGAATGCGCGGCGAGCGCCCGGCCGTCAAAAAAAATCCCCCGTCCGGCGGGACGGGGGATGACGGCGCGTCGCGGCGCCTTAGAGCTTGATCTCGTAGATGTCGGCCAGCTGATCGACCATCAAGTTGGCGGCGATGATGCCCCCTGCCGTATTCCAGACGGCGTCGTCGACGCGGTACACTTTGCCGTTCTTCACGGCGCCGAGGCTCTTCCAGATCGGATCGGCCGTCGTCTCCTGCTCCAGCGCGGTGCCTTTGCCGTCGCCGGTTTCGTACGTGAAGTAGAACAGACGGTCGGCGTCCGCTTCCGGCAGACGTTCCTTCGTAATCTCGTCTACGAACTGTTCCTTCGCGTTCAAGGTCATCGGATTGCGGGTGAGTCCGATTTGCTTAAAAATGATGCCGGTAAACGTATCTTGGTGATAGACCCGCGTCTTGCCTGCCATGAACCGGACGACGGACACCGTCTCCTTGAGCTTGTCGCCGGCCTTGGCCCGGAAGTCGTCGATCTTGGCGTCGAAGTCGCCGATCAGCTTGTCGCCTTCGGCCTGCTTGTTCAACGCGTCGGCGTAGAGCTTGAAGTTCGTCTTCCACTCGCCGCGCAGCGTCTCGGATTCGACCGTCGGGGCGATCGCCTTGAGCTGGTCGTAGATCTTCTCGTGACGCATCTTGTTGGCGAGGATGAGATCGGGCTTCAGTCCCGCGATGAGCTCGAGGTTCGGCTGGCCTTCGTCGCCGACGACCGCGACGCCTTCCATTTGGTCTTTAATATGGTCGTACCAAGGATCTGCCGTCCAGGACTTCACCGCGCCGACCGGCTTGACGCCGAGCGCGAGCACCGCCTCCGTCCCTTCGTTGGTCAGCACGACGACCCGTTCCGGATGCGCCTTGACCGGCGTCTCTCCCATCGCGTGCTTGATCGTGCGCATTTCCCCGTCGGTTCCGGACGCGGATGCCGAAGCCGTCGACGTCCCGGACGGCGAAGCCGAGTTCCTCGTGTCGCTATTGTTATTGCCGCCGCACCCCGTCATAACCAGGACGAGGACGAGCGCCATGACGCTCCAACCCCACTTCCGCTGCTTGCCTGCTGCCACTTGCTGCTCCCCCTTAACGCTTTTCTTCCGTTTATTTGATAATCATTATCACTCACATGGAACACTATATCGGAATGTGATCGGCGCTGTCAACGATTTTGTGATAATCATTCTCATTGACATCAAATCGACAATAAACTAGACTTCTTTAAGAGACAAAGTCGGCCCATCGGGCCATTTCATATAGGAAGCAGGCCGTCATGAGACTTTTATCGTTCGTCTTGTTCACGCTTCTCCTCCTCGTCGCGATCGCGTGCAGCATCGCGTTCGGCATCACCAATATTTCGTTCGCCGAGATTACGCGCGCGTTTACCCGGTACGACGAATCCCAGGCGCACCTGATCATCCGCACGGCGCGCGTACCTCGCGCGCTCGTCGCCGCGTGCGTAGGCGCGAGCCTCGCCGTCGCGGGCGCGATCATGCAAGTCATCTCCCGCAACCCGATCGCTTCGCCCAGCACGCTCGGGATCAACTCCGGCGCAGCCTTTTTCGTCGTGCTCGGCTCGGGCCTGCTCGGCTTCACCGGGACGCGCGAGCTGACGCTGGTCGCGCTGGTCGGCGCGGCGATCAGCGGGGCGATCGTCTACTTCCTCGGCAGCATGGGCCGTGACGGCATGACGCCCGTGAAGATCACGCTCGCAGGCGCGACGATCGCGGCGTTTTTCTTCTCGCTTACGCAGGGCTACATGCTGGCGGACGGTCGCATGTTCGACCAAGTGCTCATCTGGATGGTCGGCTCGGTCGCCGGCCGGGATATGAACATGCTCGTCGCGGTGCTGCCTTATATGGCCGTCGGCATGGCGATCGCGCTGCTGCTCTCCCGGCACCTCAATGTGCTGGAGATGGGAGACGACGTGGCCCGCGGACTCGGCCAGTCGACGGCGAAGATCAAAGGTTTCGCCTCGCTCGTTGTCATCCTGCTGGCCGGGGCTTCCGTGGCCGTCGCAGGCCCGATCGCCTTTGTCGGCATCATCATTCCGCATCTGGTTCGCTACTTCGTCGGCACCGACTACCGCTGGCTGATCCCGTTCAGCGCCCTCTTCGGAGCGATCCTCCTCGTGGCGGCGGATCTGGGATCGCGGTACATCGCCATGCCGTCGGAGATCCCCGTCGGGGTGGCTACGGCGATTCTGGGCGTCCCATTCTTCGTTTACATCGCACGAAAGGGGAGGCGGATCGGATGAGCAAATATGTCGCATGGCGGTCGAACCGCCCCCGCCTGTCGCTGCTGGTCGACCGCAAAGCCCTGCGTTGGACGGCCGTTCTCGCGCTGCTGACGCTTCTCGTCATGGTCGTCAGCACAGGGATCGGCAGCACCTGGATCTCCCCGCTGGACGTCGTCCGGGCCGTCTTCGGCGGAGGCGACGCGATGCACGAGGTCGTCGTGAACCAGCTGCGTCTGCCGCGCATCGTCATCGCCGTGCTCGTCGGCGCCTCGCTTGCCGTCGCGGGCGCCGTCCTCCAGGGACTCGTGCGGAATCCGCTCGCTTCGCCGGACGTGACGGGCATCACCGAAGGCGCTTCGCTCGGCGCCGTCCTGTTCCTCTATCTCTTTTACGGCACGCTGTCCATCAAGTGGATGCCCGTCGGCGCCATCATCTGCGCGTTCGCCGTAACCGCGCTGCTCTACGCGCTTGCCTGGCGGGGCGGCGTCTCGCCGATCCGGCTCGTGCTGATCGGCACCGGACTGTCCGCCGCGTTCAAGGCGACCGCCTATATGCTCATCATCTCGAGCCCGTTCATGCTGGCGGTCAAGTCGGTCACCTTCATGACCGGCAGCATCTACGGCGCCTCCTGGCAGAAGGAAGTGCTCCCGCTGCTGCCCTGGGTGGCGGTGCTGCTGCCGCTCACCTGGCTGCAGGCGCGGCACGTCAACGTCCACGCCCTCGGCGAGGAGGTGGCGGGCAGCGCGGGCGCGAACGTCCCCCGGCAGCGGCTCGTCTTGCTGCTGCTCGCCGTCGCGCTCGCCGGCGCGGCGGTCGCCATCGGCGGCGCGATCTCCTTCATCGGGCTCATGGCGCCGCACATGGCGCGCAAGCTCGTCGGGCCGTCCTTCGGCGGCCTGCTGCCGGTCAGCGCGCTGCTCGGGGCGCTCATCCTGCTCGTCGCGGATCTCGTGGCGCGAACGGCCTTTTACCCGCAGGACGTGGCGGCGGGCGTTTTTACGGCCGCGGTCGGCGCGCCGTTCTTCCTATATTTGTTGTACCGTCAAGGGAAAGCTTAATCGCGAGGAGGGAATCTCATGGCCACATTGGAAGCCAAGCAGCTGTCTTTGTCCTACGGAGGGGCCGCAATCTTTAAGGAACTGAACCTGTCCATCCCTTCCGGCGAGACGACCGTGCTGATCGGCAGCAACGGCTGCGGCAAGTCGACGCTGCTGCGGGCGATGGCGCGGCTGCTCAAGCCGCAACGGGGAACGGTCGTCCTGAGCGGCGAAGACATCGCCAAGCTGACGACCAAGGAGGTCGCGAGGCGCATGGCGATCCTCCCGCAGGGCCCGACGGCGCCGGAAGGACTGACCGTGCTGCAGCTCGTGAAGCAGGGACGCTATCCGTACCAGAGCTGGCTGCAGCAGTGGTCGGCGGAGGACGAAGCGAGCGTCAAGGCGGCGTTAGCCGCGACCGGCATGGACGGACTGGCGGAACGGCCCGTCGACTCGCTCTCCGGCGGCCAGCGCCAGCGGGCGTGGATCGCGATGACGCTCGCGCAGCAGACGGACGTCATCCTGCTCGACGAGCCGACGACCTATCTCGATTTGACGCATCAGATCGAGGTGCTCGACTTGCTCTACGAGCTGAACGCCCGCGAGCAGCGCACGATCGTCATGGTGCTGCACGACATCAACCTCGCCTGCCGCTACGCCGACACATCGTCGCCGTCAAGGACGGGGCCGTCTACGCGCAGGGCAATCCGGCGGAAATCGTGGACGCCGCGCTGATCGATGCGGTATTCGGGCTCCGGTGCGACATCATCCCCGATCCGCTTTACGGCACGCCGCTGTGCATCCCGCACGGCAAGGGCAGGATGGCTCCGCCGATCGCGCCTGCCGCGCTGGCAGGCACGGTGTAGCGCCGCGTCACGGCACACAGGCCTCCCGGCGATGCCGATAGGCTGGGGCGCGTGGCCGCGTGGCCGCGGTAACCGCATTTTACGGTTACCTCCCGCCGATCCGGGCCTACGCGGGCCACGATAACCGCCTTTTGCGGTTACCTCCCGCCGATCCGGGCCTGCGCGGGCCACGATAACCGCATTTTGCGGGTATCTCCCGCGGATCCGGGCCAGCATAGGCCGCGTTAACCGCATTCTGCGGGTATCTCCCGCAGATTCGGACCTGCGCAGGCCGTGTTAACCGCATTCTGCGGTTATCTCCCGCCGATCGGCGAAGAGCTTACGCAGCCCTGCTCGACGCATGAAAAAAGCTGGCCCGGCGGTCGACATCTGCGACCCCGGACCAGCTTTTTTCACATTCCGGCCGGCTTCGTCAAACCAGCGATTCTCTTCCATGGCCCATGGCTTCCGCCCCAACCAGGCTGCTCTCCAACGCCAGCAGGTGCTCTTTGATCGGAAGGCCGCCGCCGTAGCCGACCATGGCGCCGTTGGCGCCGATGATCCGGTGGCAGGGGACGATGATCGGCACCGGATTGCGGTTGTTCGCGCCGCCGACGGCGCGAACGGCTTTGGGCGCGCCCACGGCGGCGGCGATGTCGCGGTAAGCGGCCGTCTCGCCGTACGGCACGTCGCGGAGCGCCTGCCACACCTGCCGCTGGAACGGCGTCCCCTTCAGGTCGAGCGGCAGGTCGAACGTCCTCAGCTCGCCCGCAAAATAGCGGCGCAGCTGCTCCGCCGCTTCGCGAAGCAGCTCGTCCTCCGCATCCTCGCGGAACGGGGAAGCCGGGGACCAGCGGTGCGCCCAAGCCTTGGCCGAGCAGCTCCGCGCTTCCCAGCCGCCGAATTCCACGCGGCAAAGCCCCGCCTCCGACCGGCAGAGGGTCAGCTTCCCGAGCGGGCTGTCCGTCTCCGTCCATACGAGCGCCTGGGAGGCGTCCGTCCCGCCGGTTCCTGCCTGCGCCCTCGTTCCGAGTCGATTCATCATGTCGGACGCCTCCTCATCGTTGTTCGCTCTTCCGTGCCGTCCGCCGATCCGGCTGCGCCAACGCGACCAGCGCGCGGCCCGCAGCCGCGACCACTTCGCCGTCCCGGTCCGTCTCCGCCGCCTCACGCAGCGCCGCTTCGGCTTCCTCGCCGCCGATGCGGCCGAGCGCCCAAGCCGCCGTCGCCCGCAGCTCGAAGCGCGGATCCTCGCGCAGCACGCGCGCGATATCCGGCACGGCCGCCTCGTCGCGGAAGTTGCCGAGGCCGATCAACGCGTTGCGCTGAATCGGCTTGCGTCCCCGCCATGCCGCGCTGCTCGACCCGAACCGCTCCTTGAATTCGCGGTTGCCGAGCGTGAGAAGCGGCTGCAGCAGCGGCTTGGCCACCTCCGGATCGGGCAGCAGCTCAGGGTGATGGCGGGCGTCCTTGCCCCGATTGACGGGGCAGACGATCTGACACGTATCGCAGCCGTACAGCCGGTTGCCGATCTTCGTCATCATCTCGTCGGCCACGATCCCCTTGGTCTGGGTCAGGAAAGAGATGCATTTCTGCGCGTTCAGCTGGCCGGGACCGACGAGCGCGCCGGTCGGACAGGCGTCGATGCATTTGGTGCACTCGCCGCAGCCGTCCTCTGCCGGCGTATCGGGCGGCAGGGGCAAATTCGTGATCATCTCCCCGAGGTACACCCAAGATCCCCACTCCGACGTCAGGATCAGACTGTTTTTGCCGCTCCAGCCGATGCCCGCCCGTTCGGCGACCGCGCGATCGGACAGCGCGCCCGTGTCCACCATGGACAGCCCCCGCGCCTCCGGCACCCGCTCCGCCAGCCAGGCCGCGAGCCTTTCGAGGCGCACGTTCAGCACCCGGTGGTAATCCTCGCCCCAGGCCGAGCGCGACAGGATGCCCCGCCGCGCGCCCGGCTCCGAAACCGGCGGGTCCTTCAACTTGGACGGATAGGCCACGGCGATGGCGATGATCGACCGCGGTTCGTCGAACAGCAGGGCGGGATTCGTCCGCTTGTCCAGATCCGGCTCTTCAAAGCCGGATTCGTATCCCAGCTCGCGATGCCGGACGAGGCGCTCCTTCAGCTCCACGAACGGATCGGGAGAGGCCACGCCGATCTTGTCGATGCCGAGCGCGGGCGCGGCCGCGACCATTTCTTCCTTCAGCCGGAGCCAAAATGCCCGGTCTCTCTTCTGCGCTTCCGCTGCGCGGCTAGCTGCCATCCGTCGTCCCTCCTTGCCGGCGGACCGGATGGATCGCCTTGCGCGCCAGCGGGTCGCCGTCGGTGTCTATGATGTGGGTCAGAGCTGCATCCAACGGGTGATCGGCCAAATGACGAATTCGGCGCGGCCGATGATCGCCTTCTCGGGCACTTCCTTGAACGCGCGGCTATCCTTGCTGGCGTCCATGTGGCGGTTGTCGCCCATCACAAAGTAGTGGCCCTCGCTCACTTTGACCGGGCCGAAATCGCCGTCCTCGATCGCGGCGTCGGTATACGCCTCCACCTTCAGCTCCCCGTTCAGGTAGAACTGGCCGCCGCGCGCCTCGACGGTATCGCCGGGGACGCCGACGATCCGTTTGACGAGATATTTCTTCTTGCCGTCGTCATCGCTCGGGTCCTTCAACACAACGACGTCGGCGCGCTTCGGATGCCCGGTCTCGTAGACGATCTTGTTAATGAACAGCCACTCGCGCTCGTACAGCGTCGGCTGCATGGAGATGCTCTTCACCGTCGACAGTTGGAATACGAACGTCTTCAACAGAAAGAGGACAATCAGGGCGATGGCGAGAGCTTTGCACCAGTCCACGACCTCTCTCAGCCATGCCGGCCGAGGCGCCTTTGCGGCGCGCGTTCTTCCCGGCGGGATGCTATTTGCGGGATCCTTCATCGCTGTCTAGTCTCCCTCGCTCGCGATCTGACGTTTCCAATCCTCGTAATACTCGCGCACCGCTTCGTCCCCGAACGGGGAGGCGTAGGCCGCGATCCGGTCGTGCAGCGCCCGCAGTCCGCTCTCCACCTGCACTTGGACGGACGGGCTGTAGCGGTAATCTTCCTTGTGCCGGTCGTACTCGTCGCGGTCGAGCTCCTGGCTCGTCCCGCCCGGCAGCAAAACCACGTCGAGATCGTAATCGATGTAGGTCAGCACATCGCCGTAGCGGTAGGGCGGAGACGCCACGTTGCAATAATACCGGACGCCTCGGTCTTCCAGCAGCGCCACCACGTTGAACCATTCGCCGGGGATGAAGAACGACACCGCGGGGACGCGGCTGACCCACTCTTTGCCGTCCGCCTCCCGAATCGGGGTATGGTCGTTCACAAACACCTTCATCGCTTGATCGGCATGCATGGGGCGGAGCTTGTCCGTCGGCACTTGCCAATTCTCGAGCCACACGCGGTGCACCGAGCCGTTATGCTTGAAACTCTTGATCGTACAGCGCTCGTAAGAAGACGGTATCAGGCCGCTGCGCTCCATGCTGACAAGCCCCCTGCCGAAATCCGGATAAGATAATATAAGAAAAGCATATCTTATGGCCAAAAGCAACCGAATAAATCGGCCCCTGTCGACGCGTAAGATATGCTCTCCTTGGTCCTGCTTGTCCGTTCTGCCCTTGTCTTCAGCCCGCTACGATCGACAACGGACGGGACAGCTTCACGAGATCGAGCGCTTGTTCCCCCATTGACTGGTAAAACGGAAGCAGCATTTCGTTGTGCTTGTCCCCTGCAATCAACACCTTCAGCACGTTCCGTTGGCGGAAACGTACGTTCATCGCGGAGACCAGCGATCTCCCTACGCCTTGGCGGCGATTGTCCGGATGGACGGCGATGCGATACACATACCCCTTGCTCTGGTCGATCGTGCCGATCATGACGCCGACGATCTCTTCCGCCTTTACGGCGACCAGAACCAGTTCGCTGTCCCAAGAGAGCTGTCTGGACAAAGCCGACATCGTCTCTTCGCAGCATTCCTCCGATAACGCAATTTCAAGAAGCTCGGCAACGGAACGGTAGTCCGATAGTTGGAACGCTCGAATCTGCATGTGTGATCTCCCCGGATTCAGTTAAAGTAGAGGCGGTGTTGATTGGATGAATCGGCAAAAGGTCGGCGAGAACCGTTCCCGGCCGATTCGCTCCCGATATAGACGCCTGAAGCCTCCCCTGCGGGCGGCGAAGCTGTCTTAGCGGTTCGAACGTCGCTTTAACGTAATATTAATCTTACGACAATTTTTCGAAGATTTCCTCCCTTTTTGTAAAGAAAACATAAATTTTTTTGTAGAAAACGAGGGAATAAGCGTGAAAACGCTTTAAACGAAGCGTTTGCATGGTGTTATCCTCACTAAATGTACCAATATCGGTGATTTTGGCGAAATTCGGCTATTATAAGATCGAGCTCCCTGCTCCGGATGTCTTATGTATACAAAAGACGGTCTAGGACAATCTAACCAGGTTGGGTCCGTTGGACCGACTTTCTAAACATCCTTGTTGATTTACTATGGAAAATCAGAGATAATACAGAGGAAGGTTATTACCCAGTTCTAAGGAGGTTTTCTATTCATGGCACACGTATTGCCCGCTCTTCCTTACGCGAACGATGCGCTCGAACCGCACATCGACGCGCAGACGATGGAGATCCACCACGATCGTCACCACAATACTTACGTCACGAACCTCAACAAAGCGTTGGAATCCGCTCCCGAACTGGCGGACAAGAGCATCGAAGATCTGATCGCCGACCTGAACGCCGTTCCGGAATCGATCCGGACCGCGGTCCGCAACAACGGCGGCGGCCATGCGAACCACTCCCTCTTCTGGGAAGTCATCGGCCCGAACGCCGGCGGAGCTCCGACGGGCGCCCTGGCAGCCGCGATCGACAGCGAGCTGGGCGGCTTTGACAAGTTCAAGGAATCGTTCGCCGCTGCTGCGACGACCCGCTTCGGCTCCGGCTGGGCTTGGCTCGCGCTCGGCAAAGACGGCAAGCTCAAAGTGTACAGCCTGCCGAACCAAGACTCCCCGATCATGGAAGGCGACACGCCGCTCCTCGGTCTGGACGTCTGGGAGCACGCTTACTATCTGAAATATCAAAACAAGCGTCCGGATTACATCGGCGCGTTCTGGAACGTCGTGAACTGGGACGCCGTAGGCAAGCGCTACGACGCTGCCAAGTAAGCTGCCGACCGCATCGCGAAAAGGCCATCCTCCGCAAGCTCGGCTTGCGCGGATGGCCTTTTTTTGGTGGTCTTTGATAGGGCGACGGAGTTCACAGGAACGAATAGAGTGGCAAATGTACCGCACAATCGGCGCAGACCGGGACTTGGCGAGTAATGAAGTAAAGAAATGCCGCACATGCGCTCGATCCCGGCACCCAACGAGCTATGAGCTGTAAGAAATACCACACACATGCTCGATCCCGGCACCCAGCGAGCTATGAGCAGTAAGAAATACCGTACATGCGCTCGATCCCGGCACTCAGCGAGCTATGAGCAGTAAGAAATACCACACACGCGCTCGATCCCGGCACTCAGCGAGCTATGAGCAGTAAGAAATACCGTACATGCGCTCGATCCCGGCACCCAACGAGCTATGAGCAGTAAGAAATACCACACATGCGCTCGATCCCGGCACCCAGCGTGCTATGAGTTCAGTAAGAAATACCACACACATGCTCGATCCCGGCACTCATGGAGCTATGAGCAGTAAGAAATACCACACATGCGCTCGATCCCGGTACTCAGCGTGCTATGAGCAGTAAGAAATACCGCACATACGCTCGATCCCGGCACCCAACGAGCTATGAGCAGTAAGAAATACCGCACACGCGCTCGATCCCGGCACTCAGCGTGCTATGAGCAGTAAGAAATACCGCACACACACACTCGATCCCGGCACCCAGCGTATCCATGTACAGTAAACCCCCTCGCTCCTGCAGGCCACAGAGCCGGTTCGTCTATCCGCCGGAACCGCCAATCGCCAGCAAGACTCCCGAGTCGCTAGCGGAAACGTCCGTCCGTCACGCCCGCCCGCCCGGGCGCTCGTCCGAGCCTTGCTCCGCGGCGCGTCGGGCTTCGAAGTGTTCGTCCGCATCGCGGATCGCTCCGGCCGACTCCCGCAGCAGCGGCCCGGAAAATGCCCAGGCCATGCAGATTATGCCCAGAACGCCGAGGATGACGGCGATCCAAAATCCGGCGAGTCCCCCGGTCTCCCGGAGCGCCGCCATGTACGTCCCCGCCGGATTGCCAAAGCCCGGCTGCCGCGTCATCTGCAGCACCGCCCCGATATGCACCCCGATATAGAGCATGATGCCGCACAGGAGCAGCGCGCCGCCAGCCGCCAGCTTCTTCATCATCGTCCGTCCCTCGCTCTGCGGGGATCGGCCAGCGGCCGCTCGAGCGCGTACAGCTCATCCTCCAGCGCCGCCATCTTCAGCTGCAGCGTCTGCCTCGCATCCCCGATCGCTTGATTGTAGATCGCCGGACCCAGCGCTCCGATCATCAGGTCGATCAGCTGTTCGGCGGCCAGCCGCCCGATCTCTTCGCCGCGTTCCGTCTCGAAAAAAGCCTGCACCTGATCGACGATCTGCTCCTTGCGTTCTTTAGGCAGCTTCAAGGGCGTGCTCATCGGTCGCCTCCTTACCGGGACGGACGCCGGACGACTCGCCTGCGGCCGCCGCGGGAACATCCCTTCCACTTTTAGGGATGATGTTACCATAACCGCGGCGATCCGGCCACCTGGATCGCGCTCGTCGACTTTGTCCGCTCCACCCGGTCCGACGGTCAGTCTGCTTGGACGCCTGCCGCCGCCTCCAACGCGCCCGAAAAATGCTGCGACAACAGCTTGCGGAACAGATTCGGCCACGCCAGCAGCTCGAACTCCGCCGGGCCGATCCACCGGCAGCCGGGCGGCGGCGGCGAATCGTCGGCGATGACGGCGGTCCAGACGCGGACGTACCAGTGCAGATGCGTAAAGATATGCTCGGCGTCGGCGATATGCCGCTCCGGCCGGATCGCCAGCCCCTCCGCGGCCAGCGCGGCGGCGAGCAGCGCAGGGGCGGCCTCGTCCGAGCGCCACTGCTCCGGGGCGGGAATTTCGACGTGCGGCAGCTCCCACAGCCGGGCGAGGAGCCCCTGGGACGGCCGCTGCCGAACGAGCACCCGGCCCGCCGCGTCCATCGTCAAAGCCGCGAGCCTGTACTGCGGCTTGGGCGGCTTGGCCTTGCTCTTGATCGGCAGTTCTTCCTCCCGGCCCGCCAGCCGCCCCTGGCAGTGCGTCATGACCGGGCAAGCCAGACAGCTCGGCGACTTGGGCGTGCAGATCATCGCACCGAGCTCCATGAGCGCCTGATTGAAGTCGGCAGCTTCGCCTTCCGGGATCAGCTCCCGGGCCAGTCCTTCCATCCCGATACGGGTGGCCGGCCGGGCGATATCCTCGTCGATGCAAAAGTAGCGCGACAGCACGCGCATGACGTTGCCGTCCACAGCCGGTTCCGGCCGGTTGAACGCGATGCTCAAAATCGCGCCGGACGTGTACGGTCCTACGCCCTTCAGTCCGGATACCGCCGCCTTGTCGTCCGGCACCCGCCCGCCGTAGCGTTCGACGACTTCCCGGGCCGCCGCCTGGAGATTGCGCGCGCGCGAGTAGTACCCCAAGCCTTCCCAGGCTTTAAGCACGTCCTCTTCCGGCGCGGCGGCCAGATCCGTTACGGTCGGAAACTTCTCCGTAAACCGGAGGAAATACGGAATGACCGTCTCGACCCGGGTCTGCTGCAGCATGATTTCCGAGATCCAGATATGGTACGGATCCCGGCTTCTGCGCCATGGCAGATCCCGCTTCGCCACCTTGTACCAGCCCAGCAAATCTTTGCTTAAGGCCGACTTTAACTCCCTTTCGCCGATGCCGCTCATTCGTCCGCTCCTTCTGTCCGGCTGCCGTTCCGGCGGGGAGCCGTTCGCCTCGCCATCCCGCTTTCCGCCGTCTCATCCGCCCCCGTCCGCTCGCCGTATGCCGGCCCTTCCTCGGCCGCCGCGGCCTCCGTTTCCCCGGATCCGGACAAGCCCGATCCCAGCGAGCCGGAAGCCGCGAGCTTGCGGTACCTGCTCGGCGTAAGGCCGGTATGCGACTTGAACATCCGCGAGAAGTAGTAGATCTTCATCCCGATGCGCGCCGCGACGTCCGACACGTTCCATTCGGGCTGCGCGAGCAGCGTCCGGGCCGTCTCCATGCGCCTCTGGTTCACGTACTGAATCGGCGAGCAGCCCATCATACCCTTGAAGAAAACGATGAAATAGTTCGGATGCAGGAACACGAGCCCGGCCAGCTCCTCGATCGTGATGCTATCTGCCAGATGCTCCTCGATATGCCGCAGCACGGTTTCGATCTTGATCATCTCCGGGGAAGGCGTAACGTCCCCCAGGACGAACTCGCTCCGCTCCAGGTACTGCCCGATGAGGTCGAGCAGTGCCGCCTTCATGCGCAGCCGCGACGTGAGCGCGGCCTGGGAAGTCCAGGCGGCGATGCGATCCAGCAGCGCGGCCGGCTCGTCCCACGGATCGAATCGGATCGCCGTCGGGATCCGCAAAATTTTGTAAAGCTCCCGCTCCGCGTAACTCGCGCGAAAATGGCACCATTTGTAAGTAAGAGGTTCCGATGCATCCGCTTCCAAGGCGTGGGGAACGCCTGCTTGCAGGATGCTGCAGGTTCCTGGCGCCAGCGGCTCCGTCCGATCCTCCAGCCGCAGCGCGCCTCTCCCGCCGGTCACGAGCAGAATCCGATTGCAATCGTACGCGTTCACTTCCTCTGCCGGCGCAGCCGGATCGATGCCCGTTTCGGACGCCGCCGTCAGCTCGACTTGCATATGTTCGAGATGATTCATTAGTATGGTAAAATAATGACTGGTCATTAGCGCTCCTCTTGATGTCGTTGCCGTACGATCGCTTGTATGTATTTCAATTCATTATACGGAACAAAAGGAGCAGGGTACATTTGCAAAAAGACCCAATTATCCCGCGCGGCCCGCGCCGCGCCAAAACGGCAAGCTTCATCCTGCTGGCGGCCTTCGCGCTGTCGCTGACGGCCTGCGGCGGCAGCGGCGGCGGCAAGGGGGGCGCGAGCGGCAGTCCCGCGCCGCTGGACGGGCCCAAGGATACCGTCGCCCTATACCGCAACAACTGCATCTCCTGCCACGGAGGCGAGCTCCAAGGCAAGATGGGCCCGGACTCCGATCTCCGGCAGGTCGGCGCGAGGCTCGATCAAGACCAGATCCGCCGGCAGATCGCCGAAGGCGGAAGCCTCATGCCCGCGTTCGGCCAGCGTCTGAAGACCGAAGAAATCGACGCGCTCGCCGCCTGGCTCGCCGCCCGCAAATAAGCCCGGGACGTCCCTTGACGCCCGGGCTTCTCCTTAACGTGCGCTTACGGCTTCCACGATGGCCGTCGCCGCCGCCAGCTTGCGCTCGTGCGTGATGGCGACATGGATCGAATGTCCCGCTCCGTGCAGGCCCAGACGTCCCCAGGCCTCCTCGCTCAACCGGCATAACGGCCTGCCGCTCGCATCCGGCAGCAGCTCGATGTCGTGAAAGCCGACGGTCGCCCCGATGCCGCAGCCGAACGCCTTCACGACCGCCTCTTTGGCGGCGAACCGGCCTGCGGCGAATTCAACCGCGCGGCGCGGCTGCATGCCCGCATAGTGGTCCAGCTCCGCGGCGGTCAGCACCCGCTCGGCGAACTTTCGTCCGCTGTCGCCGGCGAGCAGCTTGGCCATCCGCTCCATTTCCACGACGTCGAGTCCGACCCCGATAATCATAGCCCGCTTCCCCCGTCAGATGCCGGGAATCGGCTGGCGCTTGTGCTGCGTCCGGAGATAATGCTTCTCCAGAATCTCTCGGGCGGCCGGGTCGATTTCCTTGCCTTCCAGGTAATCGCTGTTCGCTTCGTAAGAGACGCCGAGTTCGGTCTCGTCCGTCTGGCCTGCCCAAAGCCCCGCGGTCGGCGCTTTGTCGACCACTTCGGCCGGTACGCCCAGCGCCCGCGCCAGCTGGCGCACCTGACGTTTGTTCAGCGAGCTGAGCGGCGTGATGTCCACGGCGCCGTCGCCCCACTTCGTATAGAAGCCGGTCAGCGCCTCCGAGGCGTGATCCGTGCCGACGACAAGCAGATTCAGGTCGAAGGCGAGCGCGTACTGGACGACCATGCGCGTGCGCGCCTTGACGTTGCCCTTGCCGCCGCGGCTGAGGTGGCGGGAGAAACCGATCGTCTTCAGCGCGTGCTCCGTCTCGAGGGCGATCTCGTCGACAGCCTCTTCGATGTTCGTCTCGGCTTTGTACTTCAGGCTGAACGCCTCGGCCACCGCATAGCTGTGGTGAATGTCCTCCTGCTGGCCGTAGGGCTGGAACACGCCGAGCGTCATATATTCCTTGCCGGTCTCGGCGGACAGCTCATCGGTCGCGCGCTTGCAGAGCCCTGCAGCGACCGCGCTGTCCACGCCGCCGCTGATCGCGATCAAAAGACCGGTCGCGCCGGCCTTGGTCACGTAATCTTTCAGGAAGGCGACGCGTCTTGCGATTTCCTCCTCCGGATCGATCGTCGGCTTGACGCCCAGCAGGGCGATGATGTCCTGTTGCAAGCTCATCCTTGCGTCACGCTCCGTTCATATGTAATGAAGCCCGGCCAAACTGCCGAAGCTTCAAAATAATAGTACACCCGCCGGTTCGTCTGCCAAACCTGCGGGTGATGGAATTAGCGGCAGAAGCGATCGAACGCGCTCGTCAGATCCGCGGCGATCTCGCCGGCGCTCCGATTCTCGATCTGATGCCGTTCGATGAAGTGCACCAGCTCTCCGTCCTTCAGCAGGGCGATCGACGGGGAGGACGGCGGATAAGGAGCGAAATATTCGCGCGCCTTGGCGGTCGCTTCCTTGTCCTGGCCGGCGAACACCGTGTACAGGTGATCCGGCAGCACGTCGTGCTTCAGCGCCTCCGCGACGCCCGGACGGCATTGGCCGGCCGCACAGCCGCAGACCGAGTTGACGACGACCAGCGTCGTACCTTTCGCCTCGGGCAGCGCCGCTTCAACTTCCTCCGGCGTCCGCAGCTCCTGGATCCCGATCCGGGTCAGATCGTCCCGCATCGGCTGAATCATGTCCAGCATATATCGTTCGAAAGACATTGACATATTGACAACCTCTCTTTCCTCGGTTCGCAGTGGGCGGTTTGCCGCTTCTTTCTATTATAGCGCGTACGTTCGCAAACCGTCAAAACGGACAAACCCGCCGGAGGAGGCGGGCTTGTCCGTCCATTTCGGCCGCGGAAACGGGATTCCGCGATCGGCCGGCGGGCCTCTTCAAGGCTCGTCCAGCACTTCCGGCACGGGATAGTAGTCGTAGTATGCGTCGGCTCCTTCCGCGTTCCGCGCCGCTTCCAGATCCTCGTCCGTCCATCGGTCCGGATCCTGGGTCTGATGCGTCGGGTGCAGAAAGCGGTCGCGCGGCGGCAAAACGCCGTTTTCGAACAGGTTGCGGTTTTCCGGCGTGCGAAAGCCGATGTCCCGATACGGATGCACCCATGTCTCGCCCGCCATGACGGCCGGATCGGTGTCGCGGCTCCACTGCGCGAGCGGGGAGTGCGGCGAGTCGTAATCGTGATCGCCGATCACGACGCCGTGCCCGTTGACGAACGGATTCCGCGGCCCGGGGTTGTCGCGGAAATCGCGCCGAAACGCGAGCTCGAACGGGTCGAGTCCCGGATCGTCACTCCCTGGCGCCGGCTTGACGCTGTCGTAGCCGGCGAGGACATCGGTCGGCTGCTGCAGGCGACGGTCGGTCATGGCTTAGGTGGAAGGACGGTTCGGGCCGTCCAGTTTCTTGTCGTACCCCGGCGACTCCGGCTGACGGGCGGGCTTGGCCTTGGCGCCGTTTTTGCGATCGGCCGGCGCGCCTTGCGGCTTGGGCATGGGTGCATCCTCCTTGTCTGGATGAGTCAGGCCTAGTGTTGGCGTTCGCGCCTCCCTTTATGCGGCCTTCCCGACCCGCCTTACCAGCAATCGAAGCCCGGTTTGCAAAAGGATACGAGGAAAGTCGTTCCCTCCCCGACGGTCGATTCCACGTGGATTTTGCCGTGGTGCCGCTCGACGATGCTGAGGCAAAGCGCCAGCCCCAGCCCCGTGCCCTGGGCCTTGGTCGTGAAGAACGGCTCGAACAGGCGTTCGAGCTTCTCGGGCGGGATGCCAACGCCCTCGTCCGAGACGCGCACCAGCACGCGATCCTCCAGATCCTCCGTCGCGATGCGCAGCACGCCCTTGTCGTTCATCGCCTCCATGCCGTTGCGCGCGAGGTTCAAGACGAGCTGCTTGATCTCCTTTACGTTCAGTTCCAGCGGCCCCGTCATTTCGCAGAGATCCAGCTCCACCGTCTGGCCCCGCATATTGGCGTCCGCCCAAATGAGCGGCATCATATCGTTCAGCACGTCGTGGAGGCTGCACATTTCCTTCTCGACGATGCGGTTTTGCGCGAGCGAAAGAAAATCGTTGATAATGGCGTTGGCGCGATCGAGCTCTTCGAGGACGATGCGGAAATACGACTGTTGCGCCGGCGGGCTGCGCTCGTTCAACAGCTGAACGAACCCGCGGATGACGGCCATCGGATTGCGGATCTCGTGAGTAATGCTGGCCGCCATTTGGCCGACCAGGCTGAGGCGCTCCATCTTGTCCACTTCGTCTTTCAGCCGCTGGAGCTCCGTCATATCGTGGGCAATGAACAGGACGCCTTCCATCTTTTGCATCCAGATCTCCCAGACCGGGCACGCTGTCGTGTAGAAGGTGCGGCCCTGAATCTTGACGATCTCGGCGATCGCTTCGCCGCCGTTCAGCACCCGATCGACCGATCCGACGGCCGCTTCGCCGTCCAGCAGCCGGAGTACGCTCTTGTAGGACCGGCCGACGATTTCCCGCGGATCGAGCTGCATCAGCTTAAGCGCCATCTCGTTCACGTGGGAGATGAGGCCCTGCCGGTCGACGAACACGACGACAAGCGGCGAGATGTCGATAAATTGCTGCAGGCGGCGGACCTCGTTGCGGTACTTGATGGATACCTCCCGAAGCTGAACCTGCAATTGCACCCGTTCGATGCCGAGATCGACGTAGTAGACCGAGAGGATCGTTCCCGCGCAAAAAACGGCCGCGTAGACGCCCATCATCAGGAAGGCGGAGCCGGGATGCTGGTTCGCGCCGCTCCAGTAGGCGAATCCGACGACGGCCGCTTGGATGAGAAGCATCAGCGCGCAAAACCGGCAGGCGATTTTTATTTTGCGGGAGCGAGACGAACCCTGGAAGGGAGTGATAGACTTGATTAGAATGGGGAGGAAGATCAGGCAGACGCCGCCGAAAAAGAAATAGCTTGCGGGCGTGTCGCACACCCCGAGCCGAACGGCGACGAACAAGACGCTCAACACAGCCGCGACGGGCACTCCTCCGTAGAGCGATCCGATCAAATAGGGAATAAAGGAGAGCTCGAACAGGATACGGTTGCATTCCACCGAATAGTACATGCCGAGAAGCATCGACACGCCGCATACGACACCGATGAAGAGAGGCATATGCCGCATTTTGGCCGGGCGGTTAAACCAGATCTGAAACGATCCGATCGGCAGCAGCGCGATCAGAATCTGCAGCAACAAATTATGCCACACGGGTAATCCTCCCGCTATTCGTCCGTCCTCGTCAACCGGTGTACCGAACTTTATTAGTTCGATTAAAGCACATCTATGGAGGCTTGACAATAAAAGGAATGCACTTGGGAAATATTTGAAGTTACACCGACTTACACTTCATGTAATAGAAAGCGTGTGAACGAAATGCGTAAAAAAGTCATCGTCATCGGCGGCGGCCCGTCCGGACTCATGGCGGCGATCGCGGCCGCCGAAGGCGGCGCGGACGTCGTGCTCCTCGACAAGGGGGACAAGCTTGGACGCAAGCTCGGCATCTCCGGCGGCGGGCGCTGCAACGTCACGAACAACAAAGACGCGGCGGAGCTGATCCGCTTCCTGCCCGGCAACGGCCGCTTCCTGCACAGCGCGCTGTCGCGGTTCGGAAGCCAGGAGATTATCCGGCTATTCGAATCGTTCGGCATCGCGCTCAAAGAAGAAGACCACGGCCGAATGTTCCCCGTGACGGACAAAGCGAAAACGGTCGTGGATACGCTGGTGGGACGCGTCCGGGAGCTGGGCGTGACCATCCGCGTCCATCAGGCCGTGGAGCGGGTGCTGTTCGGCGAAGGCCGGGCAGCCGGCGTGGAGCTGAAGTCCGGGGAACGCATCGAAGCGGGTGCCGTCATCGTCGCGACGGGCGGCAAGTCGGTGCCGCATACGGGCTCGACCGGCGACGGCTACGCCTGGGCCGAGTCGGCCGGCCATTCCGTAACGGAGCTGTACCCGACGGAAGTGCCGATCACCTCGGACGAGCCGTGGATCCGGGACCGCGAGCTCCAAGGGCTGTCGCTGCGGGACGTGCGTCTCACCGTTCTCGACGGACGGGGCAAAGCCGTCATCGCCCACGAAGGGGACATGATCTTCACGCACTTCGGCCTATCCGGGCCGGCGGCCCTGCGCTGCAGCCAGTTCGTCGTGCGGACGCTGCGCCAGGGCAAAGGCCCTGCGGCGGTGGCGATCGATCTGTTCCCTAGCGACGGCGAAGACGAGCTTGCGGCGGCGTGGACGAAGGCCGCCCGCGAGGAGCCGCGCAAGGCGGTCAAGACGCTCGTGCGGCAATGGCTGCCGGAGCGGATGGTGCCGCTCGCGCTGCGCCAAGCCGCCCTCGAACCTGAAGCCGTCGTCGCCAATGTCCCGAAGAGCGCTTGGCTTGCGCTCGCCGCCTGGTGCAAGTCGCTGCGCGTATCGGCGTCGGGGACGCTCTCCATCGAGGAGGCGTTCATCACCGGCGGGGGCGTGAGCGTCAAGGAAGTCGACCCGCGCACGATGGCGTCGAAGCGAATGCCCGGCCTCTACTTCTGCGGCGAAGTGCTGGACGTGCACGGCTACACCGGCGGCTACAATATTACCGCCGCCTTCGCCACCGGCCATGCCGCCGGCTCGGCGGCGGCGGAGGAAGTCCGCTCGCTCGCCGAAGGCGGGTAAGTCTCGCGGCGGTCCAGACGAGAGTATCGCAAGCCGCCCTAAAAAAAGCGCCCCGCAACCGACCGGATAGGCTGTTGCGGGGCGCTTCTGTTTAGGGATCCGTTCCGATGCGGCTTATTTGCCGCCCGTAAACGTGATGCCTTTGACGAAGAAACGATTGAAGAACACATAGATCAAAAGCGCCGGCAGCGTCATGATGATCGAGGCGGCCATGATGTAGTTCCAGAAGCTGATGTACTGGCCTTTGAACGTGTTCAGTCCGATCGACAGGGTAAACATCGCTTTGTCCGACATCAGCATGAGCGGCTTCAGGAACTCGTTCCAGGCGCCCATGAAGATGAAGATCGTCTGCGCGGCTAGCGCGGGCTTGGCGAGCGGCAGCACGACGCGCAAAAACATCCCGAGCCGTCCGAGGCCGTCCAGCTCCGCCGCTTCCTCGAGCTCTCGCGGGAAGTTGATGAAAAACTGCCGCATCATGAAGATGTACGTCGCCTGCGCCGCCATCGGCACGATGATCGCCTGGTAGCTGTTCAGCCAGCCGAGGTACTTGATGATCAGGTAGCTCGGGATGATGGTGAGCTGCCCGGGGATCATGATCATCCCGAGGATGGCGTAGAACATCAGCGTGCTGCCCGGGAACCGGATGCGCGCCAGCGCGTAGCCCGCCATCGAATTGAACAGCAGGTTGAACGCCGTGACGGAGAGCGCGATAATCGCGCTGTTCAGGAACCACCTCGGGAAAAGGGGCTCCTGCTTAAAGATCGTTTGGTAGTTGTCGAGCGTAAAGTGCTTCGGGATGATGTTCATGCCGCCGGCCACGATCTCGGGCAGCGACTTGAACGAAGCGGACAGCGCCCACAGGAACGGAATGAACGTCACGAGCGCGTATCCGGCCAGCAGCACATAGACGAGCGGTCTTAGCCGCTTTGCTTTCGATCCCATCCGGGTTCCCTCCTAATTCGCTTTGTCTTCCTTAAACAGCAGCCGCTGCACGACCGTGATGAGCATGATGACGACCGCCAGCATGAAGGCGAGCGCCGAGGCGTAGCCCATGTCCATGTTTTTGAAGGCGTATTGGTAGATCAGCAGCACCATCGTGAGCGTCGCGTTGTTCGGTCCTCCCGATCCCGCCGAGAAAATGTACGACTGGTCGAACAGCTGGAACGTGCCGACGATCCCCATGACGAGGACGTAGAACGTCACCGGCTTCAGCTGGGGCACCGTGATCTTCCAAAACTTCTGCCAAGCGTTCGCGCCGTCGATGGACGCCGCTTCGTAGAGCGAATCGGGGATGTCCTGGAGCGCGGCCAAATAGATGACCATGAACAGCGGCGCCGTCGACCAGATGTTCATGATCATGATTCCGAACAGGGCGACGGTCGGATCGCCCAGCCAGTTATAGGTAGGCAGGCCAACCGCGTCGAGCAGGTAGTTCAGCAGGCCGTTGCGGTTGTAGATCCACATGAAAATGAGCACAAGCACCGCCGAGGACGTGACCGTCGGCAGATAGAACGCGACCCGGAAAAAGTTGCGGAAGCGGATCTTCATGTTCAGGATGGCGGCCAGCACGAGTGCGAGGATCGTCTGGCAGGGCACGACGATGAGTGCGTACTTGGCCGTATTCCGCAAGGCGATCCACAGCCTGGGATCGTCTGCCATCCGTTCGAAGTTGGCGGTGCCCGTAAACTTGTAGGATACATGGCCGAGCAGGTTCACCTTGTGCAGCGACAGGAATATCGCGTAGAGGATCGGCAGGAGCAAAAAGCAGCCGAGAATCAAAATGACCGGGGACATGAATCCGTACCCCGCCAGCGCCTCCATCCCTCTTCGTTTGCCTCCTGGTTTTGCCATCAGTCATCGTTCTCCTTTCCTTGGATTGAGAGGTCCGCCATTCGCGTTGGGACGTCAAAACGACTAAAGCCGTAATGCCGGAGGCTTTGCGGCTTCACTCGTTTCGCGCCCACCGGCGGCGCCGCCGGCAGGCGAAGCCGCGTCGATCCGACGCGGCTTCGCTTCGAACGGCGCCCGGGAGGCGTGCGGGAGGATCAGGATCCCGCTTTGATCTCTTTGTTCGCGGTCTCCTGCGCCTTCTTCATGGCGTCCGCCAGAGAGGACTTGTTCGTGTACGCCGCGATGAACTGGTTGTTGAAGTTGTTCATGATCGTCGGCAGCGACGAGCCGGCTTGCCACGGCGTCGCGTAGGAGCTGCCCGCGACGAGCGCGCCGCGCAGCGCGTCCTTGTCGTAGCCGAGCTCGGCCGAGACGGATTTGCGGGTCGGCAGAGCGAAGCCTTTGCTGGTCCACGTCTTCATGCCTTCCTTGCCCGTCAGGTAGGAGAGCAGCTTCCAGGCCGCTTCCTTATGCTGCGATTGCTTGTTCATGACGTAAGCGACGGTGAAGGCCATCGTGCCCTTCTTGCCGTTGACCGTCGGCACTTCCGCAGTGCCGAAGTCGAGGTCCTTGAAGTTCGTTTGCAGATACGGGATCGCCCAGTTGCCCTCCAGCACCATGGCGGCCTTTTGCTGGCCGAACATTTCGCCGCCCCATCCGGCGCCGACGTCGGACGGCTGGCCGGCCGTGCCGGCCTTCAGGTGTTGGTCTACGACGAGCTGCAGTCCTTGAAGCGCTTCCGGCGTATCGAACGCGGCCATGCCTTGATCGTCTGCCAGCTTGCCGCCGAAGGCATTCAGCATGAACATCTGGCGCGCCAGCTCAGGCGCTTGGCCGAGGCCGTATACTTCCACTTTGTTGCCTTTTTTCTTGGTCAGCTTTTCCGATACCGCTTGCAATTCGTCCCACGTGGTCGGAGGCGCGGTGATGCCGGCGTCGGCGAACATTTTCTTGTTGTAGAACAGTGCCAGCGTAGAGGTGTCTTTCGGGAAGCCGTAGATCTTGCCGTCCTTCGCCTTGAAGGCGTCGACCGCCGGCTGCTCGAAATCGCCCAGGTCGAAATCGTCGGTCACGTAGCCGTCGAGCGGCTCCAGGACGTCCTTCTCGATCAGGCCCGGCGCTTCGAAGGCGTCGAGGTAAAACACGTCCGGCGCTTCGTTGCCGATGAGGCGGGTTTTGATGACGTCCATATATTGATCGGCGATGACTTCGTATTTGACTTTAATGTTCGGGTTTTTCGTTTGGAATTCGTCCAGCACTTGCTGGAGCAGCGCTTGCTCTTCGGGCGAGGAGCCCCAGCCTGCGAGTGTGACCTCGACGGGCGCTTGGGATGCTTCGGGAGATGCGGAAGCCTGGGCGGACGAAGATGCCGAACCGGATGGAGAAGCCGTGTCCCCCTTGCCGTTGTTCGAGCTGCTTCCGCAAGCGGAAGCCACCATCATGACCGATAGCAGGAGTGCAGCCGTGCCTGTTGCTTTGCGTTTCATACTGATCTTCCTCCCTTTTTTATGTGTACATCTATAATCAAACGGATCGGGCCAGGCCGTCGCGGCCGCCGCCCCGGAGGTACCGTCCGGGACGGTTCGCGCCGCTCGGCCTTCCCTTCCCGCTTAATCCCTCGTTGCGACCGCGGCCGCGCCGGCGATCTCGACCCTGCAGCCGGTCGTGTTGCCCGCGACCTCCACCTGGAGCGGCCCCGCGGCCGGCCCGCGACGGATCGTCACGGTCAGCTTCCCGTCGGCTACGCGAACGTCCGCTACCCGCAGCACGTTCACGCCTTCCGGCAAATACGGATGCAGCCGGATCGTGCCGCCAAGCGCGTCTGGCTGAATGCCCAACATCGTCTGGACGAGCGTGACGGAGGTGCCGGCCGCCCAGGCTTGCGGCGAGCAGGCGACCGGGTAGGATACCGGGTAGCCGATCGACTCGTCGTAGCCGCAGAACAGCT
This sequence comes from Cohnella baijiui, assembly GCF_020731285.1. Classification (GTDB taxonomy): domain Bacteria; phylum Bacillota; class Bacilli; order Paenibacillales; family Paenibacillaceae; genus Cohnella. Next base: position 61,510 of record NZ_JAJFOW010000018.1, on the reverse strand, counting down.
CCGGAAGCCGGTAGTACTCGAATTTTTCGGCCGCCTTCAGCAGTCCGCCCGCGACCTTCGCCGCCTCTTGCGCCAGCCCCGCCCGGCTCATACCGAGCAGCGTCATCGCGTTGTCGTGCGGCCAGATGCTGCCGTCGTGGTAGCTCATCGGGTTGTAGCCCGTGGACGCCGACGACATCGTCCGGATGCCGTAGCCGCTGAACATGTCGGGTGCGACGAGCCGCTGCGCGACCTGCGCGGCCCGCTCCGGCGGCACAATGCCGCTCATGAGCAGATGCCCCGGGTTCGACGTGACCGAACGCACTTGCGCGTTGTCCGCGTCGAGGGCAATGGCGTAGAACGCTTCGTTCTCCATCCAGAAGGCCGGATCGAACGCTTCCCGAAGCTTCTCGGCTTCGGCCCGAAGCCGTGCCGCGAGTTCCGGGTGCCCGAGGCGCTCCGCAATGGGCGCGAGGCGGCTCTTGGCTTGGTATACATATCCTTGCACCTCGACCAGGGCGATTGGCGCTGCCGCGAACCGGCCGTCCGCGTGGATGACGGAGTCGGCTGAGTCCTTCCAGCCTTGGTTCGCGATCCCTTTGGACGACTCTTGAAAGTATTCCACGAATCCGTCCGCGTCGCGGTCGCCGTACTGATCGATCCACGCGAGCGCTTTCTCGATGGCCGGAAGCAGCTCGCCGATCGTAGCGGTATCTCCGGTCCAGTGCGCGTACTCCGCCGCGAGAAGCACGAACAGCGGCGTAGAGTCGATGCTGCCGTAGTACGGCGCGAACGGCACTTGGCCGGACCGGGCCAGCTCCCCATTGCGCAGCTCGTGCATGATTTTGCCGGGCTGCTCGTCAAACCACGGGTTTACTTCTTCCCCTTGAAAAGCGGCCATCATCTGCAGCGTCCCGCGGGCGATCTCCGGACGGAGCGGCAGCATCTGCAAGGCGGCGATCAAGCTGTCGCGGCCGAACGGCACCGCGTACCACGGCAGCCCCGCCACGGGGAACAGGCCGTAGCCGAAATCCGTAAGCAGCACCCGCAGGTCCTGCACGCCGCGATCGTACAAACGATCCAGCACGGCGCTGTCGCTAGACACCTTCATCGTGTCGGCCGTCCATTCGTCGTACGAGCTTTTCAGCGCGTCCAGCGCTTCCTCTTTCGGCCGCGCCTTCGGAATCTTGCCGTCGATCGAAGGCAGCACGGTAAACGTGATGATCTTGGATTCGGCCGGCGCGAGCCGCACCGCGAACCCGATCTCGCCCGTTTCGGAGACGGCGTCGGCCGGCACACTCCACCGGATGTCCGTCCGCTTGGCGAGCCCGTCGGCGCCGAGATATTCGGCGCGCCACTGCGTCCGGTCCGCCGAACGGCCCGTGATCTTGCCCAGTTCCTCCGCCGGCTGGAAGCCCCGCACGACAAACATGTCCGCGAAGTCCGCCTCGAACGCGACCTTCAAATCGAAGGCGATCGCAGTGGTCGAGTAGTTGGTCATGGCGATCGTTTCGTACAGCACGTCGTCGTGGATGAAGCGCTCGCGGATCAGCTCGACGGATTCCCGCCACAACCGAACCTTGCCGTCCTCCTCCATATGCTCGTTCGTCAGTCGAATGCGGGCGAGATAGTTCTCGTCCGCCGCCGAAGAGAGCAGGATGGGCGGCCTGTCGTTTACCGTCAGCTTCATTTCGTTCAGGAAGCGCGTGTCCCGCAGGTAGAGCCCGTTTTGGGAGCCTCCCGGAATGTCCCCGTTGCGATCGGTCATGAGGAAGACGTCGTTGTTTTTAATCACTCTGTACTCCATATGTTCTCTCCCCTGGCGTCTTTTTTCTCTCTATCCTTTCATTACCGAAACGTTTCGGATGAAGGCTAAAAAAAGGAACGTGATCCGAAACGTTTTGGAAACCATTTCGAGAAAACGCGGTTCACTTCTGAAGAGGCCGCGTGCTTTCACGTACGATCAATTGGTTGTTGAGTAAAATTTTCCGGTTGTCGGTGCGCTGCTCCAGCATGTCGATGAGCAGCTGCGCGCCCTGGTAGCCCAGCTCGTATTTGTCCTGGCGGATCGTCGTCAGCTTCGGCGAACAGTACGCCGAGATGGTAATATCGTCGAAGCCGATCACGGACATGTCGTCCGGCACCTTCCGCCCCAACTTCTCGAGCGTCCGCATCGCTCCCAGCGCCATCAAGTCGCTCGCGCAAAAGACGGCGGTCACGTCGGGATGGCGGATCAAAATCTGGTACATCGCTTCGGCGCCGCCGTCCTCCGTAAAGAAGCCGTCGTAGACGCTGTCCTCCCGGACCTCGAGGCCCGCTTCCCGGAGGGCGTCCTTGTACCCTTCGTAACGTTCCTTGCTGACGGACGCCTGGTCGTGCCCGTTGATCATCGCGATCCGGCGGTGCCCGCCTTCGAGCAGATGACGGACGGCCATGCTCGCCCCCACCCGGCTGTCGGACGTGATGTGGCCGACGTTGTCCCCCGTTCGCGGAATGTCGATCAGCACGCACGGAAACGCGTTTTGATCGATGACCTCATGGAGATAGGGGTCGTCGAGCCGCAGACCGGAGATGATCGCGCCTTCGACGTTGCGTTCCTTGCACAGCGTCGTATACGACTTCTCGATCTGCTTGGTCGGGCTGGTGCTGAACAGCAGCAGGTCGTAGTTCAGATCTCCCGCACGGTCGTTGATGCCGCACAGCACTTCGTAGGCGAACGCGTCCTTCGCGCCCGCTCGGTTGATGTCGGAAATGATGAGGCCGATCGTCCGCGTCTTCTTGGATACGAGACTTCTCGCAACGGCGTTGGGACTGTACGACAGCTCTTCCGCGATCCGTTTGATCTTCTTGCGCGTAACTTCGTTGACGTCGTCGTAGCCGTTTAGCGCTCTGGATACCGTAGTGACGGATACACCTGCCTGTTTTGCGATGTCTTTTATGGTAGCCATGTGCAAACACCTTTCCAAAACGTTTCGGGTTCATTATAGACCAACCGCCCGGAAAGTTGCAAGCGCTTTTTTATTCTCATTTTTAAGGGACCCACGGAGCCCGCGACGAGAACGCGAAGCCTGCGGCTTCGCGTTGCTCCCGATACGGCTTCGGATCTATCGGGCTTCGAAGTGGTCGTACGAGCCGTCATCCGGCTCGAAGCGGCGCTCGACCGGCGCTCCATCGTCCGGAGCGGCGACAGCGACCGCATCCACCCAATCCTCGTTCACCGTGTGGGCGGGGATCGGGATGCAGTCGAGTCCGTAAGCCGCCGAGGTCAGCGACGACTCTTCGGCCGCAGCCCGTTCGATCATTTCGCCGCCGAAGCTCTGCACGATTTCGAGCGCGGATGTCAGGTCCTCGTTCACCACGTGGATATGGAGTCTTGCCCCCGGGTGCAGGTGAGGCTCGTAGCCCAGCTCCTCCAGCGTATCGTAGGCGAGGCGGGCGTTGTTCTCTTGGGGAAATTGAAACATCAAGGCCGCATGATGGCTCATGGCTCGCATCTTCTCCCTGTCATTGGTCTTGGGCATTCGACCTTAACATGTCCGGCGGAAGCCCGCCCCATGTATGGTACGACCAAAGCTGGGAGGGAGATGCGGCGGATGGGGACAAGGCGTGCAAAATGACGGAACTAAACAGACAGACGGCCTCTCCTCTGTACCGAGGGGAGGCCGAATGCGGGACGCGGAATGGACGGCTTCAGCTACTCGGCTTCCCCTCGCCTGGATATGGCTCATCTTAATGCTCTTCTTCATCCTTATGCCGAATCCTTAGCCGAATTTATAGCCTGAGCCTTTCGCATTCCGTCACGCCCTCGGGCGCCATACGCACGCCGTCCAGTACGTCGCGTCCCGCACGGGTGAGCGCGTAGCGCAATCCGGCGCATCCGGCCGGGTCGTCGTGAAGACGCGGCAGCCTGGGCGGCAGCGCGTGGTCCGTTCCGTCCGCAGACCGGGCGCGCACGAGCGGCGGATCGGACGCGGCCAGCCTCTCCAGGCAGCGCCAAAACTGCAGGTCGCCCATCCAGAACAACGGTACGCGCGGCGCGACTCGCCCGAACAGAGTTAGGGCGCTTAACCCCTCGGCTCCGACGTCCGGCGATTCGCCGAAATCGCCGGCTTCGTCGAACGCGAGCAGCGTCTCCCGCTCGACGATCCCCAGCCCGTCCGCTCCCGGGAAACGCAGCAAATGGAACCGCAAGGCTTCGACAAGCGCTGCGAGCTGCGGCGTCTCCCCTTCCTCCTCCAGCCAACGCCGCAGCGCCTCGGGGTCGGCGGCGGCATACGCCTCCCAGGCTCGCGCAGCAGCTTGGATGGCCGCTGCACCCAACGTTTCGCGGCGCTGCCATGCGTCCTGCATGGCCCCCGCGTCGGGCGGGCCGGCAGGCAGCGGCACATAGTGAAGCTCCTGCCCGGGCTTCGCGGCCTTCTCTTGCACGCGCCCCCAGCAGATCGCCATCAGGATCGTCTGATCGAACAAGTCCGGGTCGGACCAGATCGCGAGCGGAACGCCCAGCGTCATCGCCGTCGTCCAAACACCGCCGCGCATAAGCGCCTCCCGAACGAAGTCGCCCCGCGGGATGCCGTAGTGCGCTTCGAGCCACGCCATGCGGCGCTCGGTCCGCCACAGCACGCGCCAATCCGGTGCGAGCGGGCCAGCCGTATAGATCTCCCGCCATACGCAGCGCATGCCGGGGACCCCGGCCGCTTCGAGCGCCGCTTCCGACGCATCCCCGTTAAGCAGGTGGATCGGATGGTTCGGCTTCATCGGCTTCCGCCTCCTTGTGCCTCTTTTCCGCTTCAAGCCGCGCCTTCGCGCGCGCCCGAAGCATATACCAATCCGTTGCCTGCACGTTCATGAACCGAACGACCGCCCACCCCGCGATCGGAACGGCAATGGCCGCGAGCCAAGCCCAGCCGTCGTAGCGGATTCCGACCTGCAGGCCGATAAGCAGCGCCCAAAGCAGCGCGATGGGCATCCCCAGCGCGGTTCGGGCTCTCTCCTCACCCCGGTGGAGCGTCTCTTCCTCCCAATCGAACAGCGCGACGTAACGCTCGGTCGTCCATTGGTTCCATTGTCCGTGCAGCCACAGAATCGTGAGCAGGACCATCGCCACCCAAGCGATGGCCGCGATCCACACCGGCGTCAGCCAGACGGCGATCGATCCGGCGCCGGTCAAGACGAGGAGGCTCCGCAGCATGCTCGGATCGCGAAGGGTCGCTTTCAGCCAAAGCTCCGCCACGCGCCGCCTTGCATCCCGCCGCCGAAACAGGCGGACCGGCTTCGGCAGCAGCAGCGGGCGCTTCGTCGAAGGCGGGTTGACGACCTCGCCCGCCTCGAACAAAATCCAGCGGACGCAGGCCGCATAAGCGTCCCGCTCGACGTCCACCTCCAACGCGAACGCGCCGAAGGCGAATATCCGTCGCCAAGCGAGAAAGAGCGCGAGCAAAAAGAGGCCGACGACGGCATAGATCAGCGGAATCCCCGCCCTGAACAACCAGCCGGCGGCGTACCCCCATCCGGTCAACAGGACGATGCGGGCCGCCAAATTGGCGGTCGTCCGCCGCCAGCCGGTCCAGCGCCGTTCGATCCCGTCCCGCAGCAGCGCCCAGACGAACCCGAGCAGTGCGGACGCTGCGGCCAACTCGGCGCTTTGGGCCGCGGACCAGCCGAGCCTGGACGACATGAGAGGATAGACGATCGCCGTCAACGTAACCGCGAGCAGCAAACGTGCCGCCAGCGTGTATGCCAGTCCCGCCGCGGTCAGCTTGGCGGTCCACCCGCGATAATGGCGAAGAAACAGGCCGTCTCCCGGGTCGGCAAACGTCCGCAGCCGGGCACTCACCATGAAAAGGGAGAGCACCAGGATCGGCGCGGCCGCCGGAATGGCGTCGACCCACGGCGGCGGCTGCCGCATCGCTTCCAGATAGATGCCGCTCCCGATCCAGAGCGCCGGCAGCGCGAGGTACAGCAGCACCGTCCAATCTAAAACGAGACGCCAGCCCTTCCATACCTTGCGCCAGAAGGCGGCGATCCTTCCGAGCGTCAGCGGGAGCGGCTTCATCCGACGGCCGCTCACGGGCGATCGTCTCCGGCCGTCAGGGCGCGGAAGCAGTCGAAAAGCGGCGTCCCCGCAGGGCGGCCGGAGATCATCTGAATGTCCTGCAGCGTTCCTTTGGCGGCGATGCCTCCCGCATGGATCAGCACGAACCGGTCGCACAGCCGCTCCGCCGAGTCGAGGACGTGCGTCGTCAGCAGCACCGACGCCCCGCGCCGGCGTTCCTCGTCGAGCGCCTCCAGCAGCTCCATCACGGCTGCCGGGTCGAGGCCGATGAACGGCTCGTCCACGAGAAACAGCTCCGGCTCGAGCAGAAAAGCGACGACGAGCATCATCTTCTGCTGCATTCCTTTGGAAAAGCGGATCGGGTAGTCGTACACCGCGTGCGTTAACCGGAAGCGCCGAAGCAGCGGGGCGGACCGCTCCTTCAGCTCTTCCTCGGACATGCCCGTGACGGCCGCGGCGAGCTGGAGATGCTCCCACAGCGTGAACCGCTCGTACAAGATCGGCTGCTCCGGAATGTAGGCGATGCTGCGCGACATTTCTCGCCTTGGCGCGTCCGCCCCCGTACGCCCCTGCCAGACGACGTTCCCCCTCCAATGCGGCAACTGCCCGAGCAGCCCTTTCATAATCGTGCTTTTGCCCGCCCCGTTCGGACCGAGCAGGCCGACCCGCTCGCCGCGCCGGATGTCGAACGCGACGTCCCGCAATATCGGCTTGCCGGACTCGTACCCCGCTTCGCGGATGTCCACTTCCACGAGCGGTCCTTGCCCGGACGGGTCGTTCGAAACTTGTGTGGTCATTCCGCGCTTCTCCCCCATCTTCTCGTCTCTTTGTATTTATGTACGCGGAACCAGCAGCTCCGGTTGCCTCACGTCTTGACGATCAAAAGGTTCGTTGCTGAAGCCGGTTGGCTGTCGGCACTGAGCGGCGTCGCGCGCCCCGGACAATTGCCCGCGCCTCGCATCCGCCGCACGCCGCACTCACTCCCGGTTCCGCGGAGCGACCGCCTTCAGAACGGCCGCCTCGATCCAGCGCCACGGGAGCCAGCGTTTGGCCGCCAGCGTCAGCCGCTCGCCACCGGTCGGCAAGTAGCGCAGCTTCGGCCGGGCGTCGGTCAGCGCGCGGACGATCGTCCGCGCGACGACATCCGGATCGCCCCCTTGGGCGCCAGAACGCTCGATCTGCGGCAGCAGCTTGGCGTAGTAGGAGGCGTACGGGGAATCCGGACCCGGCGTCGCGCCCCCGGACAGCCCCTTCCCCCAGATCGCCGTCCGGTACGGTCCCGGCAGGATGAGGCTGACGGCGATGCCGTACGGCGCGAGCTCGAGCCGCAGCGACTCGCCAAGTCCTTCCAGCGCATGCTTGGAGGCGACGTACGGTCCCATCGACGGGAAGCCCATCTTGCCGCTCACGCTGCTGACGAGCACGATGCGCCCGCCGCCCTGCCGCCGCATCCGGGGGAGCACCGCCTGGGTCGTCGCCACGACGCCGAACAGGTTCGTCTCGAACTGCTCGCGCCATTTGGCGAGCGGCACCTCCTCCACGAACCCGCCGGCGGCGAAGCCCGCGTTGGCCACGAGCGCGTCGATCGCACCTGCCTCCGCCTCGATCGTATCCGCCGCGGCGCGCGCCTGCTCTTCGCGCGTCACGTCGAGTGCGATCGGGCGCACCCGCTCGCTTACGCCCGCCCGGCTCGCGGCTTCGAGCAGCGCCGATCCGCGCGCGGGGTCGCGCAAGCCGGCATAGACGATCCAGCCCCGCTCGGCGAGCCGCACGGTCGCAAGCAGGCCGAACCCGCTCGAAGCCCCCGTCACCAGCGCAACCCTCCGACGTCCACCGGCGTTTTCCTCTCCCATCCCGTCTGCCTCCTCTCGCTTTTCAAGCATCCGCGCGATCGCCGCGCGGTCCTCCGTTTCCCTCCCTCATGGGAAAGAGCCTCCTTCCGGTTACCGGCCGGAGTTGCAGGAGGCTCTAGTCGAAAAGGGAGGCAACCGGTCACGAATGACAAGTTTCCTCCCTTTTATCTTACCAAACAAAGACGGTTATCGGAAAGCACTTAACGCTTCATTCAATTCCCGCGTCTGCGCGTACACCTGCTGGTAGAGGCGGAACAGCTTCTCGTAGCGGGCGGCGCGTCCGGCGTCCGGCCGATACGTCTTGGCATGCTTGACGAACGCTTCGGCGCACGTGTCGAGACTCGGGTACCAGCCGCACCCCGCCGCCGCCAGCATCGCCGCACCGAGCCCCGGCCCCTGCTCGTTCGCGAGCGACACGACGTCGGCTTGGAAGATGTCCGCCTGCATCTGCAGCCAGGTCGGATTTTTGGCGCCGCCGCCGATGGAAACGATCGTGGAGACGGTTTTGCCCGCTTTGCGGAACAAGTCGACCGACTCGTTCAACGAGAAGGTGATGCCTTCCATGACCGCCCGGGCGAAATGCGCGCGGGTATGCGAGCCGTCGATGCCGATGAAGCTGCCGCGGATCGCCGCGTCCGCGTGCGGCGTCCGCTCGCCGACGAGATAAGGCGTGAACAGAAGACCGCCCGAGCCTGGCGCGATGTTCTCCACGCCGGCGAGCAGCTCGTCGTACGACTCGCCCTTGCCGAAGGCGTTACGGAACCAGCTCATGCTGTAGCCGGCCGCCAGCGTGACGCCCATCGCGTAGAAGGCGTCCGCCTTGCCGTGGTTGAAGAAGTGCACCTTGCCGGCGTAGTCCGCGGAAGCGTCCGGCTCGTGCGTCAGGACGACGCCCGACGTGCCGATACTGCACAGCGTCAGCCCCGGCTTCAGAATGCCGGCTCCGATGGCGCCGCAGGCATTGTCCGCGCCGCCCGCGAATACCCGGGTACTCGCGGCCAGTCCCGTCTCGGCGGCCGCTTCGGCCGTCAGCGCGCCGGTCTGCGCGCCCGCTTCGACGAGCGGAGGACAAAGATCCGCGGACAGTTCGAAGGCTTGGAGCACCTCATCGCTCCAGCGCTTGCCCGCCACGTCGAGCAGAAGCGTGCCGGCGGCGTCCGACAGATCCATGTGGATTTCGCCGTTCAGGCGGTAGCGAAGATAGTCCTTCGGCAGGACGAAGCCGCGCGCCTTCGCGAACGTCTCCGGTTCGTGCTCCCGCACCCACAGCAGCTTCGGCAGCGTGAATCCTTCGAGCGCCGGGTTGCGGGTGACGGCGAGCAGCCGTTCGCCCAGCTTGCGCTCGATCTCGCGGCACTGCTCGGTCGTGCGCGTGTCGTTCCACAAAATCGCGCGCCGGACGGGGCGGCGATCCGCGTCCAGCAGCACGAGCCCGTGCATCTGGCCGGAGAAGCTGAGACCCTCGATGTCCGCCGGATCGACGCCGGGCGTCTTCGTGAGCTCCCGGAGCGCGTCGATCGTGCCTTTTACCCAATCTTCCGGATCCTGCTCGCTCCACCCCGACTTGTCGTGGTACAGCGGATATTCGCGGCTCGCCTCGGCGGCGACGGTGCCGTCCTGCGCGACCAGCAGCGTCTTGACCGCGCTGGTGCCCAGATCGACGCCAATGACGTACTTCATGTGCGATCGGCCTCCTTCGTTTTCTTCTCGCGCGAACAGCGCGGACCGCGCCGCGCTGTTCGTGTGCCTGGGCAGGTGAATCTTAGACGCCGGTAATGACTTCGTTCAGCGTCTGGCGGATTTGCTCGAGACGGGCGGAACGGTTCCGAATCGGCTGCTGCTGGCCGAGCGCGTACGCTTCAAGCGACTTCAGCGTGTGCTTGCCGGCGACGATCTCGGCGCCGATACCTTCGCGGTAGCTCGCGTAGCGCTCTTCGACGATGCCGTCGAGGACGTTGTCTTCGATCAGCTTGGCCGCGGCCTTCAGGCCGTGCGCGAACGAATCCATGCCCGCGATGTGCGCGAGGAACAGATCCTCGTCCTCGAACGACGCGCGGCGGACCTTGGCGTCGAAGTTGACGCCGCCCTTGCCGATGCCGCCTTCGTTTTTGAGGATTTCGAACATCGCCAGCGTCGTGGAGTACAGGTCGGTCGGGAATTCGTCCGTATCCCAGCCCAGCAGGTAGTCGCCCTGGTTGGCGTCGATCGAGCCCAGGACGCCGTTCAGGCGGGCGACGCGCAGCTCATGCTCGAACGTATGGCCGGCCAGCGTGGCATGGTTCGCTTCGATGTTCAGCTTGAAGTGATCCTTCAGGCCGTATTTGTGCAGGAACGCCAGCGTCGTCGCCGCGTCGAAGTCGTATTGGTGCTTCGTCGGCTCCTTCGGCTTGGGTTCGATGAGGAATTGGGCGCCGAAGCCGATTTCCTTGGCGTAATCGACAGCCATGCGCAGCATACGGGCCAGGTTGTCGAGCTCGAGGCCCATGTCGGTGTTCAGCAGCGACTCGTAGCCTTCGCGGCCGCCCCAGAAGACGTAGTTTTCCGCGCCGAGCTCCTTGCCGACTTCGAGCATCTTCTTAATCGTCGCGGCGGAGTAGGCGAACACTTCGGCGTTGCTGGACGTGCTGGCGCCGTGCACGTAGCGCGGGTTGGTGAACAGGTTGGCCGTGTTCCACAGCAGCTTTTTGCCGGTGGACTGCTGGAATTCCTTCAACTTGGCTACGATAACGTCGATGTTCTTGTTCGTCTCGGCGAGCGTCGCGCCCTCCGGCGCGATATCGGCGTCATGGAACGCGTAGAACGGGACGTTCAGCTTTTCCAGCAGCTCGAAGTTCGCTTCGACGCGGACCTTCGACTTGTCCAGCGGGGACAGCGAATCCCAGCTGCGCACGGCCGTGCCGGCGCCGAACGGGTCGGTGCCGTTCGCGTTGAACGTATGCCAGTATGCGACCGCGAAGCGCAGGTGCTGCTCCATCGTCTTGCCGAGGACGACCTCTTGGGCGTTGTAGTGTTTAAAAGCGAACGGATTGCGCGACCCGCGGCCTTCGTATTGAATCTTCGGAACGTTGGGGAATAAGCTCATGACGGGCGATAGCCTCCTTGAGGAATAGGATGAATTCGGTTACATTCGTTCTGCCCTTTCAGCATACCACCGCAAAGTTAGTTTGTCTATCCAATAAACTAAGTTTTATGCTATGATGAGGACAGCGTTTAGGGACGCAACTTGACGAGGAGCTTCGGCCGAAAATGACAACAACTACAGGCGATCAGGCCTTGATCAAACGAATGAATACGGCGATCGTGCTGGAGGCGATCCTGCGCGACGCGCCGCTCTCCAGAGCCAACATCTCCGAGTTGACCGGGCTGAACAAAGCGACGGTCTCTTCGCTCGTGCAGGACCTGATCGATCACCAGCTCGTCCGCGAGACCGGCACGGGCGCCTCGAGCGGCGGACGCAAGCCCGTCATGCTCGAATTCGTCGCGACCGCCGGCTATGCGGTCGGCATCGACCTGGGGGTCAACTATTTGCGCGGGGTGCTGACCGACCTGCGGGGAGCCGTGATGGCCGAGCGGACGCTGCCGCTTAACGAAGCGCAGCCCGAGGAAGTATTCGGGGTGCTGCGGCCGTTCGTTCAGGAGCTGATCGACGAAACGCCGGCGAGCCCGTTCGGCATCGTCGGCATCGGCGTCGGCGTCCCGGGGCTCGTCGATCGCCAAGGCACCGTCCTGTTCGCGCCGAACCTGGACTGGCGGGACATTCCTTTGCGGGATGCGCTGAACCGGACGTTCGGCATTCCGGTCCTGATCGACAACGAGGCGAACGTCGGCGCGATCGGCGAGCAAAAGTACGGCATCGGCCGCGGCATTTCCAATATGGTCTACGTGAGCGTCGGGATCGGGATCGGCACCGGTCTCATCCTGCATAGGGAGCTGTACAAAGGGGAATCCGGCTTTTCCGGCGAAATGGGCCATCTGTCGATCGAAGCCAACGGCAGGCCCTGCCGTTGCGGCAACCGGGGCTGCTGGGAGCTCTACGCTTCGGAGCAGGCGCTGCTGGAGCGCGCGGCCGAAGACGGCATCGCCGGGGGGCTGGACGAGCTGCTCGCCGAAGCGGAAAACGGCAACGCGGCGGTGCGCGAAATGTTCGCGGAGATCGGACGGTCGCTCGGGGTCGGCATCGCCAATATCGTTAACGTGTTCAATCCGAACGCCGTCCTCATCGGCAACCGAATGAGCCGGGCGCGCGTCTGGATCGAGGACGCGTTGCGCGAGACGGTCGAGCAGCGGGCGCTGAATTTCCACCTGCGCAACGTGCGGCTGCTCTACGCCGAGCTAGGGGAACGGTCCGCCGTCATGGGGGCCGCCGAGACGGCGATCGCCGCGTTTTTCGTTCGCCTCCGGTCGGCTTAAGCCTCGTTAGACGCGTGAAGGGGCTGTCTCGAAAGCCACGTTGAAGCGGTTGACCCAGAGCCGCCTGACCGCCCTAGTAGATTGACTCAAAAATAATGTAACTATTTTCCGGTTGTTGCTTTTCCGTTAAAGGTTACAAAATGGATACCAAAGTTACAAGTAAAAATGGCTTCGCCGTCATTAGATGAGGGCGAGACGTCATATCCAGCGCGGTCACGGAGTTATCTCGTCCGTTCAAGCTGGAGGATTTCCGGCTCGGCCTGAATTCGGTGCTTGACCAACGGGTTAGCTTCGAATGAGTGACTTGTTTGGAACATTGCTAATGGTTGTCATAGCGCTTAATCGCCCAAAAAACGGAGGTTTCTATTCTAACGGTTGTATGCGCGCTTATTTGGATGAAACAGCCCCTATGCCTACGAAAAAACGGGAAATAGGCTCGCTGGTAACCGTTACATTTTGCAAACCCCATTTTCAGCCCAAATAGCGTCGCTCACAACCTTTAGAATTTTCGCCCGCTATTACGCACCCCCATCTACTCCTCTGGTCAAGCACCGATATCGGTTATGAGCCGGAATTCCCGTTTATCCCCGGGTTGGGGCTTAAACACGTTACTTCAGGATCTTCCTACTAGTTGGAGCATTTGCTCCATGACGGTAGCGCGGTCTCCCAACTGCAAAATTGTTCGCATTCGCATAAAAGGGTACCTCCCAACGTTCAAACAAAAGGACCTCAATTTTCACTAATAGTGAAAGTTGAGGTCCTTTTATCGATGATATCGGTGCTGCGCGGGGCTCATAAAATCACAGGATGACTTTGGAACAGCACCTATTACGAGAATGGCCTACTCCGGCTTGGATGCGGCCTGGATCGCTCCGTATGCCCAATGCCCCGTCGGCACGTCGGCATAGCGGGACTGATCCGAAGTCGCGGGCGTGCGTCCGACCAGCTGATTCAGGATCGCCGCGGCTTCCGCGCGCGTCAGGATCCGATCGGGCTGGAACGTGCCGTCCGCGTAGCCCTTCAAGTACCCGTTCCGCTGCGCTTGCAGGATGTCCGCTTCGGCCCAGTGCCCGCGAATGTCGGAGAACGGGAGGTTATCCGTTTGATCCGGCGCTTCTCCTTGCTTAGGAGCGAGGGCCGCCAGCAGCGCCGCCATTTCCGCTCTTGTCAGCTTCGCGTCCGGACGGAAGGTACCGTCGGGATACCCCTTCATCCATCCGCGCGCGGCCGCGGCCGATATGCCTGTCACGGCCCAATGGGAAGAAGCGACGTCGCGGAATCCCGCCGCTGTGCCCGAACCTTCCGCGCCCAGCAGCCTCGTCAGCATGACGGCCATTTCGGCCCGGTTCACGGCCGCGTTCGGCTTGAAAGTCCCGTCCGGATAACCGCTCATGTAGGCGATTCCCGAGTCGTGCGGCGCTTGGCCAGCCGCGTCGGACCAGCCCGCGATCTCGACGATTCCGAACATGCTGAAGTGGTCGACGTCGAACGCGATCGCGGATTGGCCGTCCAACGCGGCGATTCGGCCTTGCACGAGCTCGGTCTTGCCGTCGCCGTGCTCGATGTAGACGCCGGTATCCCGCGGCAGCCCGGTCAGGCCGGACGTGCCGAGCGGCAGCATCACTTCGATCGCGCGACCCTGGAGGGTTGTCCGGATATCGATCGGCGCGCTGATCGCGCGAACGGTTCCTCTTCCCGCCGCAGCGACGACGACTTGCGAAGCGGCGGCCCGGGCCGCGAGGGAGCGTCCGGCGGCTTCGCCGCGGAGCGGCCGCAGCTCCCACTCGATCGGCGCGGTCGCGCCGGCGAGGGAAAACGGCGGCATTCGGACGCCCGCTTCCGGCGTGAGGATGCCGAGCGCGATGCCGGCATCCGCGAGCAGGGACGCTGCTGCAGCCGACAGCCGGATGACGCGCAGGTCCGGCTGCGACGGCTTGTCGTTCAGCGCGATGTCCAGCGACGCGAGCCCCGCCGCGCGCAGCTTGGCGATTGCTTCCCGGACCCAGTCGTCCGAGATCGTCAGCGTCTGCGCGAGTTCTCCGCCCGCATTCTTTTCCAAGCGAACCGGGAGCGTGCCGAGGGCGGTGCTTCCGGCTTTGGCCGTCGCGTAAGCTTGACCGGGATCCGCCGGGGGCGCCGATCCCGATCCGCCGCCGCCCGAGCCGGTGCCGGGATTGCCGCCGCTGCCGGGGTCACCGCCTTGACCGGGCTCTCCCCCGCTGCCGGGTTCGCCCCCATTTCCGGGGTTGCCACCTGTGCCGGCTGTCGGCGTTACCTCGTTCGACGGCAAAGACGCCGCCGACGCGCCCTTGGCGTTTACGGCTTTCACCGTAAACGTATAGGCCGTACCGTTGATTAGGCCCTCCACCGTCACGCTCGTCGACTGGCCTTCGCTTCTGATCGTCTTCGCTTCCGCATTGCCGACCCACGCCGTTACAACATAGTCTTGGATCGGCAACCCGCCGTCGTCCACAGGCGCCGCGAACGTCACGGTCGCCTTCTCGTCGCCTGCGGCCGCCGTCACGCCGGTCGGCGCGTCCGGCACGTTGGTCGTGTCCGGCGCGGACGGCGTCACTTCGTTAGAAGGCGAGGATGCTTCCGACTCGCCTTTGGCGTTTACGGCCTTCACCGTGAATGTATAGGCCGTGCCGTTGGTCAGGCCCTCCACCGTCACGGTCGTCGACTCGCCTTCGCTTACGAACGTCTTCGCTTCCGCATCGCCGGCCCACGCCGTCACCGTGTAGCCTTTGATCGGCAAGCCGCCGTCGTTCGCAGGCGCCGCGAACGTCACCGTCGCCTTCCCGTCGCCCGCGGCCGCCGTCACGCCCGTCGGCGCATCCGGCACGGCGGTCGTGTCCGGCGCGGACGGCGTCACTTCGTTGGACGGCGAGGACGCCTCCGACGCTCCCCCGGCATTCACGGCCTTCACCGTGAATGAATAGGCCGTGCCGTTGGTCAGGCCCTCTACTGTCACGGTCGTCGACGCTCCTTCGCTTATGACCGTCTTCGCTTCCGCATCGCCGGTCCACGCCGTCACCATGTAGCCTTTGATCGGTAAGCCGCCGTCTCGGGCGGACGCCGCGAACGTCACCGTCGCCTTCCCGTCGCCCGCATCCGCCGTCACGCCGGTCGGCGCGTCCGGCGCGCCGTACGGCACGACGGTCGCCGACGCAAAGTCGGACAGGCCTTGTGCGTTGCCCGCGGCGACCTGGACGTCGTACTCGGCTTCCTTCTCCAGCCCCTCCCACGTATAGGATCGTTGATCCCCCGGAAGATCCGCGGCCGCGACTTCGGCTCCGTCCCTGACCAGCCGAACCCGATAAAGGTCGATCTCGCTGCCGCCGTCGCTCGCCGGCGGCTCGAACGTCACCGTCGCCGCTTCGAAGCCGGCCGTCGCGGCAACCTCGCGCGGCGGCTGCGGCTTGCCCCGGGGGATGACGGGATCGGTCCTTTCGGACTCGGCGGACCAGCCGTTCACGTTTTGCGTCTGGGCGGCGAACCGGTACGCTTTCCCGTTTTCCAACCCTTCTACGACCATCTTTATCGGCTGCTCCGGATCCGCGTCAGCCTCGGCTTCCTTCACTTTGCCCGCTCCCGCATCATAGACGAGGACCCGAACCTTCGTAACCGACCACGCGCTGTCCTCGTTCGGGACGACGGTCACCTCCGCCCCGTCGTCCAGCGGGTTCGCCGCAACGAACGGCATGCCCGGCGGCTTCGGGAGCACCTTCAGCGTGAAGCGCCAGTCGCCCGCGGAAAGCCCCGCGTAAGGGCTGCCGTTGGCGTCCAGGAACGCCCCCGCTTCGATCGCCACGCTCAGCGTCGCTCCTTCCGGCCACTGACCGTCCGGCCGGATCTCCACGGTCGAACCGCGGATCGACACCCGATCCCCGGCCGCATCGATGTCGTCGCACAGATCGTGCAGGTCGCAAACCGAGATCGTCTTGCCGGCCACGGGCGTTACGGGTTTGCTGAACGTCAGCCGGAGATCGTCGCGCGGATCGAAATTCTCGACTCCGTACGCCGGCAGCGTCTCCGTGAGCGTCGGCGGCGTCCAGTCCGCATACCCCGCCACGTGCAAAGTCCCGTCCGAGTCCGTATAAGAAATATAGGGCGTTCCGTCGTCCGCCACGGCGACGGGGATCAGCCTGTAGGACGAGTAGTCCCGAACGCCGAGGGAACCGATCTCCGTCCAAGACGTCCCGTCCCACTTGACCGCGTGTATCCAGCCTCCCGGGTCGTAGGTTTCGCGATAGGCCACGATGGGAAGCCCGTCGGTCGGATCGATCGCCATTTTCCCGTAAAACCCCGGGAATTGACCGATCTGGCTCCATTCGCCCGCGGCGTTGCGGTGCCAGACGATGTTCTGGTTGTTCGTCCCGTTGCCGGAGTTGTAGCATAGATACAGGCTGCCATCGGACGCCGATTGCAAATCCGGGGAATTGCCCCACGGATTGAGCGACCCGATATCCCGCCATTCGCCGCTTGCGGAACGCGCCTTCACGACCGGATTGTAAAACCCGCTGGCCGCGTCGAAAAAAGCGACGACCGGCTGCCCTTGCGCGTCTACGGCGATATTCGGCATAGTCGCATTGCCGCCCGTAACGATCTCCAAGCCGCCCCAGGCACCGTTTTCAAGCGCGCCCGCCGTCGCTCTGCCGCCTTGGTTCGAATCGCTGATCGCGAGCCAGATCCGGCCGGACGAATCGGACGTGATCATCGGCTTGCTGCCCATTCCGACCGACGGGAGCGGACCGCCGACCGCGGGCCACGTTTTGCCGCCGGGCTGTTGCTGGCGAACGAGGATTTCCCGGCTGTACTTTTCATAATAGACCACCGTGGGGCTTACCCCGGGCGCGACTTCCAGGTCGAACTCGCTCATCCCTTCCGCCACGTGATCGTCTTCGCTCTCCCGCGTCCAGACGCCGCGCTCGAGGCGGTCTACGAAGAGCCGTTCCGCGCTTGCCCAGGCGAACCACAGAGAGCCCTCCGAATAGGCTAACTCTCCATCCTGGGTGGGGGCCGTCGGCCTGAAGCTTCCGACGTCCCGCCATTCCTTCGCGGCGGCGGCTTTCGCTTCGTTGGCGGTCCCCCACCCTGCCGCCGCAGGCTGCAGCGCCAGCGCGAGCGCCACCCCCGCGAGCAGCGGGCGGAACCTGCTTTTTCTTTTCATCGATCGTTCTCCCTTCGACAATGCGCATTGGACTTTTGTCCGCACTTGTCGAAGATTAGCGCAGACCGCTCCCAAATCGCTCCCAAAGCGGCGGACGAAACGATTCTCCCCCGCGTTTGTCGGGCAACGCGAAAAACCCGCCGATCCGGTTCGGATGCGGCGGGCTCGCTCGCTGTACGATCGTATGTTCCTTCGGTCAGGTCAGTCTGGCTGCACGACGCCTTTTTTCAGGATCAAGTTCGCGTACAGCGCCCCTTCCCCCGTCGCTACGACCGCGTAGGCCCGTTTGGCGCGCTCGTAAAAGGCGAACCGTTCGACTTCCTCGAACGGCTCCGCAAGGCCCGTACGGGCGCGGATGATGTCGCCGTACGTCCCCCAGATCGGCGTCTCGACCTTATCTCCCGGCACGACCTGCATGAGCGCCGCCGGCC
Source organism: Cohnella baijiui (assembly GCF_020731285.1). Classification (GTDB taxonomy): domain Bacteria; phylum Bacillota; class Bacilli; order Paenibacillales; family Paenibacillaceae; genus Cohnella. The sequence goes on along the minus strand of NZ_JAJFOW010000018.1, from coordinate 43,609 downwards.
GCTCGACATAGGGATCCAGCGGCAGCAGCTGCAGAATCGCGTCCAGCAGCGCCGGGATGCCGTGTCCGTCGCAGCGAAGCAGCCGCTGCGCGTGGCTCGCCGCCGGGAAGTTGCCGTCGGCGAGAACGATTTCGTCCCCGTGCCCCATTTCCATCAGCACTTTGAGCAGCTCCGGCGAGAGGATGGACGGAATTCCTTTTAACATAGGGTCAGCCTCCAATTTTGCCAATCGGGATATGTAAGCGCTACGAGGATTGTACCACGATCCCGCGGGGTCGAGTAGCCGCCGTTTTCGCACCTGTCGGATTTTTGCGAACGCCCACCCCTTTTCGAGAAACAAAAGGTATAATAGGGACTAGTAGATTGACCCAAAAATAAGGCAACGATATCCCGGTTGTTGCTTTTCCGTTAAAGGTTACAAAAGGGATACCAAAGTCATCATAAAAAACCGCCTAACAGCGCGGTCGTGGAGTCAACTCGTTCGTTCAAGCTGGCGGATTTCCGCCTCAACCTGAATTCGGTGCTTGACCAACGGGTTAGCCTCGAACGAGTGATCGGTTTGGAACATGGCTACGCTAACGGTTGTGATAGCGCTTAATCGGCCCAAAAAATGGAGGTTTCTTTTCTAACGGTTGTATGCACGCTTATTTGGACGAAACAGCCCTTCTGCCTACGAAAAAACGGGAAATAGGCTCGCTGGCAACCGCTACATTTTGCAAACCCCATTTTTACCCAAATAGCGTCGCTCACAACCGTTAGAATTTTCGCCCGCTTTTACGCGCTCCCATCTACTCCTCTGGCCACGCACCGATTTCGGTTTTGAGCTGGATTTCCGGTTAATCCCCGGGTGGGGCCTAAGTACGTTATTTCAGGATCTTCCTACTAGCCCGGGCCGGGAGCGCAAAACCCCGGTTTCCAACTTTTCAACGAAAACGGAGGCGTCTGCCGATGACGACGAGCCGCGTGACCGATTTAACCGCCGACCATGAATATGTCCTGGCGCTTTGCGCTGCCGATCCGCAGCTGGCTACGCTTATCAGGCTGGTCGGGGATCTCCCGTTCAAGATCAGCGACGATCCGTTCTCCTCACTGGTGCTCTCGATCGTTGGGCAGCAGCTCTCCGCCAAGGCGGCTTCCACCATTCGGCCGAAATGTTCCTTATCTTCGCCCTCGGCCGCCTGGACGTGATGTCTTACGCGGACGTAGGCCTGCAACGGGCCGCCAGGTGGGTCTATGATCTCCCCGAAGCGCCCAAGCTTCAATACTTGCAGCAGGTAGAGGGAAGATGGTCTCCTTACCGAAGCGTCGCCTCCTTGTATTTGTGGGCGGCGATCGACCACGGCTACGTCGATTCCGGCCGGGACCTGGCGTCCTTCGTCGTTGCGGAATAATCGGTTCGGTGAAAAAAGAGGACGCCCCTCGGTGGCCGCTGCCGCGGTCCGGGACGTCCTCTTTTTTTATGGTTGCCGCCTGGGCTCTCGCCCGGCGGACGTCTCTCAGCCGTACACTTGGCGGATCAGGTCGGCGATCGTTTTTCTCCCCAACTGCTCCATCATGAGCTGCTCCGACTGCTGAACCACTTCGGTGAAGGCGTCCTTCATCTCGTGTCCGATCGGGCCGCAGCTCGCGGTATCCATCATCCCCGAATATAGCGGATCGGTCATGTCGAGCGCGCGGTATACTTCGGCAAGCGTAATCTCGGAAGGCGACTTCTTCAGGAAGTAGCCGCCGTCGCGGCCTTCACGCGCCTCCACGATCTGTGCCCGCGCGAGCCGGGCCAGGATGCGGCGCATCAGCGTCGCCTCCGTGTAGCACTTGCCGGCGATCTCTCCGCTTGGGCAGCGCGTCCCGTTGTCGGCGTGATGGGCCAAGTAGACCAAAGACTGCAGGGCGAACCCGAACCACCGGGGCGTCGCCACGCCTCCGCACTTTTCAGTTGCCATTGACACACCTCCGTCCGACGAAATGCTGGCGCTAGCCATTGCAATCTAGTATAGCGCATTTCTCGCAGGAATGCCTCGGTATTTATGCGGGACCTTTCGCGCTGTTCGCGACCTCGGCCGTCATCCGGTCTCCGCCCTCCCGTTTCCACTGCTGCACGAACGTATCGAACGCATCGACCGGCCACTCGCCGGTGATGATCTTGACGTAGGTTTCCTCCTCCAGCTTGCGGAGCGCTTCCCCGTGCGCCTCCATCGCGGGCGTCGGATCGGGGAACAGGCTTTCCACCCGCACCATCTCCGTCTTGCTCACCGCGCCGCCAAGCAGATACGCCTGGGAGTCGCTCCAGGCGTTCAGATTTTTCAGCGGATTTTCCCGTTCGGTGACGGCGTCGTCGTAGAGCCGCTTGGTCTCCGCGTCCAACTGGTCCGGATCGAGGTCTCCCGCGAGCGCCTGCACGAGACGGTCGTGCCGCTGCACGATCGCGTTCGGATGATCGAGCAGCAGATCGAAGGGGTAGTAGTTGCGCAGCTGCACGCCCGTCTGCTCCGTGTAGACGAGGAGCTGCTTGCCGTTCGGATCCTGGTTGCGTTCGAGCCGGGTGAAGACGTTCAGCAGCTTCAGCACCGCCTCGGGACGCTCGAAGCCGCGCCGCACGACCAGATAGCGATCGGTCGTCGGCGCCGTCGTCGTGACGAATTGGCCGTCGGCGTCGACCGGCACCGCGTACACCTGCCACTCCGCCTTCGTATCGGTCGAGATCGACTTGGGCAGCGGGTAGTACGGCGCCCACCATGGGCCGAAAAACAATCCCGCCTGATTGGTCGTGATGAGCTCCTCCGTGTCCTGCCGGAGCATGAAATCCCGGTCCAGGACACCCGTACGGTACCAATCCGCGAGCAGAGCGAGCGCCTGCTTCGCCTCCGGCAGAATCGAGCCGTAGACGGGCTTTCCGTCCGGGCCCGCGATCCACCGCTTGGGAAAAGCGTGGAATGCCGCAAACACGCTGTTCAGCCCGTTGACGGCCGTCGTCTTGTCGAAAACGAGCGAGCGGTCGACGGGGATACCGGCCGTGTTCGCCTGGCCGTCTCCGTCCGGGTCTCCCTGGCGGAACTTCTGCACGATGCGGGCGATGTCGTCCAGCGTCTTCGGCGGCGCCAGCTTCAGCCGGTCCAGCCAATCCTGTCTCACCCAGACGTAGGTCGGCGCATCCGCCTCGATCGCCACGTTCGGCAGACCGTACAGACGACCGTCCACGGTCGCGTCCCGGATCGCCTTGCCGCCCGTGGCGTCGTACAGCGACTTCACGAGCGAGGATGCGTACTTGGGGTACGCGTCCGTCAGATCGGCGAGCCGTCCGCTCCGGGCAAGCGTCCGGAACTGCTCCCGGTTGACGACGAAAGCGTCCGGCAAGTCGCCGCTGCGAATGGCGTAATCCATCTTGGAGGCGTACTGCACGTCGTTCTGGGCTTCCCAGACGTAGCGGATGGAGATGCCGGTCTGCTTCGTCAGATAACGCGACAAAAAGTTGTTTTCGATCGTGTCGCCTTCGGGAAACTGGATGTCCGCATATAGATGCGGAATGCGCAGCGTCACCGGGGCGTCGTACGCCGCATAGGCTTCCGGCTCGGCTTCGGCCCCGGACGGGGCGCCTCCGCCTCCCCCGCCGAAGCACGAGCACAACGTCAGCAGAGCCGCCGCGCTCGCGGCGAACCGTAATCGAGCCCTCCATCTCGCTGCGCTCACGCCCGCTTCATCCTCCCCCGCCGGCCGCCTGGCGAAACTCGGTCGGCAGGCGGCCCGTCTTGTCCCGGAATACCCGGCTAAAATGCTTTTCGTCCTCGAATCCGACCCGGTTCGCGATGTCGCGAACCGGCAGGGCCGTTTGCAGGAGAAGCGACTGCGCCGCTTCGATCCGCATCCTGCGCAGCGCGTCTCCGAACGCCTCGCCGCCCGCGAACCGCTTGAAGCATTGGCTGAAATAGCTCCGGCTCATGCCCGCCTCGCGCGCCACTTCGTCCTGGGTGAGCTCGCTCCCCGCGTGCTCCCTCATGTAGAGCACCGCCCGAATCAGGCTGGCGTACACCTCCCGGGAAAACGAGCCTTCCGTCATCCGCTGCTGCACCTGCAGCGCCGCGGCGGAAAGCCAGCCCATCCACGCCTTCCAGCGGTCCAGACCGGCGAGCTCCTCCTCCAGCGCCGCCGCGCCGCCGGTGTCCCGCCCCCAGTCGAAGTAGCCGGACCAAGCCGACACCGTCTCCGTCAGGAAGACCCGAAGCCGGACCGGCGGGATCCGCCAGCGCTCGATCCGCTCGACGAACCGCTTCCAGTCGCGGCCGAAGACGAGCCACTTCAGCTGCTTCCATTCCTCGAACGCTTCCGCCAGCTCCCGCTCCTCCGGCGGCTCCGCGGCCTTCAGCGACTCGATCTCGATCGGACCTGCCGGCTCCGACTTGTAGAAGAGGTACGTCGCCAAATGGTCGCGCAGCAGCCGCTCGGCCTCCGCCTGCGGCATCCCGCCGTCCGCGTTCGCCTGAAAGACCCGCCAGTCGCCGTAAATTTTCGGCGGCAGCTCGCGCACCCATTCCGCGGCGTCCGTCTCGGCGAGCGGCGCCATCCACAGCCGCTCCCCGAGCCGTTTGAGCTTGCGCCCTCCGATCGCCCCGAGCGGCGGCGCGTCTGCGGATACCCGCGGATGCGCCGGGCAAAAGACGACGGCCGAACGGAACTCTCGCTCCGCCCCCTGTCGCGCCGCGGCATCCCGCGTCTCCCAGGCGTATCGTTTGGCGATCCGTTGCATCGTCTCGTCCACGTTGCTCTTGTTCAGCAGCGTTTTGACGATATAATCGATCGCGCCGATGCGCAGCGCCTCCTGCACGTAATCGAACTCATGGTGGCAGGTGAGAATGACCGACTTGGTCCAAGGATACCGGCTGCGGGCCTGCTCGATCAGCTCGAAGCCCGACATGCCCGGCATGCTGATATCGACGAACATCAAATGGACTTCCTCCCGGCCGAGCAGATCCAGGGCGGAGGGGCCGTCCTTCGCCTCTCCGACGATCTGCATGCCATAGGCGGACCAGTCCGCAAGCGAGATGAATCCTTTGCGTACGCGCTTCTCGTCATCGACCACCAATGCTTTGATCATGGAGCTCGACCTCGTTTCGAATCGGAATCTCGGCGGAGAGAACGGTCCCTCCCCCCGGCCGGCTGCGGATCTGCAGCCGATCGCCGCTGCCGTAGAAGCTCTCGAGCAGCCGGCGCACGTATTTCAACCCGATGCCCATGCCTCTTCTCGGACGCTCTTCCTCGTCGGCGAACAGTCTGCGGATCTGCTCGTCGGTCATGCCGGGACCGTTGTCCGACACCTGCAGCCGCAGCAGGCCCGCCTCCGTCAGACGCACGTCGATCTCGATGAGTCCGCGTTCCTCGTTTTTGCCGTGATAGATCGCGTTCTCCACCATCGGCTGCAGGAGGAAACGCGGAATCGCCACGTCTTCCGCCGCCGGGTCCACCGCGATGCGAAAGCTCAGTTCGTCCTCGTAGCGGTAGCTCTGAAGCTCGATGTAGTCGCGGAGAGCGGCGATCTCTTCCCTCACCGTCACGATGAGGCTCCTCTTGCCCATGTTGTATTGCAGCACCTTGACCAGCAGGGTGACGATCATGTCGATCTCCTCCTGGCCGTTCGAACGGGCGACCCACTGGACGGTGTTCAGCGCATTGTGGAGAAAATGCGGGTTGATCTGGCTCAGCAGCTTCTCCGTCTCGAGCTGATACTTGGTCCGCTCGTTGCCGGCCACCTCGGCGATCAGATGGTTGACCGTCGTCTTCATCACCTGGAAGTTGCCGAGCAGTTGGTCGAACTCCTCCACCTTCGTATACTGGACGGGCGCCTCCCGCTCCCCGGTCATCCGCACGATCTCTCGATTCACCTTGCGCAGCGAGCCGTACACCTTGCGCCAGATGAGCATCGCCAGTACGATGGCGAAGCCGAAGGCGAACGCGAACAGCAGAATCATCCGCCGGAGCCAGATGTCGATCTCGTGGTTGAAAGCGCTTTTGCTAACGGCCGTCACGAGCTTCCAGCCTTGCGGGCTCTCGTAGCCGAACAGGTAGAATCCCTGCAAAGGATTCTTCCCCTCCTGCGCCGCCTCCCACCGCAGCTCCCGCGGATCGATCGGCGGCGTCCCCTCGTCCGCGTATACAGCCTGGCCGTTCTCGCCGATCAGGTAGTGAGACACCTTCATGCCGTACCACGCGCTGTTCATGAATTTGCGGAACGAGTTGTAGTTCGTCTCCAGATAAATATATACGACCCGTTCCGTGTCCGTTCGGACGACCCGCAGCGAGGAGAACACCGTGTTTGCGCTGTTTTTGTACTGGGTCCGGTGCGGACCGTGGATCTCGGCTCCCCGGTACTGGACGAACGGCGGCAGGGCGCCGATGCCGAACGCGGGCGAGACCGGCAGGTTGGTGAAGAGGACCGGATCCGTCGCCTGCGGCATGTAATAGACGGTCAATCCCAGATCCGGGCTGGTGAAATTGACCACGTTCAGGCTGTCTTCGATGTCTTTTTTGATCGCGGCCTTGTCGTACGGCTGGGTCGTCCGCAAGTACTCATTCATCAGCTCCGCGATCCGGCCGTCGAGCGCGAACTGTTTGGAGACGAAGTCCAAATTGTTGAATACCGTCTCGAGCCCCGTCGCCTCCTGCTTCAAACTCGCGTCGATGCCGCTGCGGATTTTGTTCGACAAAATACCGTGCAGCGAGGAGTAAGTGAAGACGGAAAACAGGATCGGCGGAAACAGGCAGGCGATAAGCAAATAGATGACGAGCGTCTGGCGCAGCGTGCCGGGCTTAAAAGGATGCGGCATCCGGAAAAAACGCGTGGCGAACAGGTTGCGGCATCCCCTCTCGGCGTGCAAAAATCCGTGATCCCATTCTACCAGCTTGACCGGCGTCAGGGAACAGAGCAAGGTATGGAAGCCGCGCGCCGCGCGTCCCCCATACCTTGCTCGTGCCTTCCGCCTTGGCCGTTTATTGTTTGCGGTACCCGAACGCTTTCTCGTTTTGCTCCTTGTTGAAGGCGAGCACGTCGTCGTAGCCGAGGCCTTTGGCTTTGGCGATCATTTCCTTTTTCAGCTTCTCGAATTCCGCGTCGTTTTTGGCGAATACCATTTTCCACGAATATTGCTTGATGACTTGCGCGACTTGGCCCTGCTTTTGGGTCAGGTCGTCCGGCATGACGGTTGGCGCGGTGCCGGTGAAAATCTGTTTTTCGACGGCGAGCAGGTTGTTTTTCTCGAGGTACTCCTTGGCCGTCGTCGCGCCGCCCATCGCCGCCCGCCAGTTTTCCTCCAGCTTGTTCGGCGCTTGGGCGAGGGTCGAGGACCACAGATTGTAATCGTAAGGCTCCCCGGTTTCCGGGTTGGTATTCGTAATCTTGAACGTCGAGTTGTTGATCTGATTGGTACCGTCCTTCCACGTGCCGCCGCCGTACTCTGCGGGTACCGGCGTCGTATTCGACGGGAGCGCTTCTTTGCCGAAGTCCGTCAGCACCTGCTTGCCGCCTTCGAGCTTCCAGGCGAGCCCTTCGGGACCGTAGTTCGCGACCATCGTCCCTTCCGGGCTGTACAGCCAGTCTATGAATTCCAGGATGCGTTCCGGATGCTTCGCCTTGGCGCCGATCGCCCAGACGCGGTTGCCGCCGTACGGATTGAAGCCGTAGGAGAACGTGCGCTCTTCCTTGAACGGCACGAGCGCGAAGCCTTTGCCTTCGGCCAGCCGTTCCGGCGTGTTGTACGTATTGAGCCACGGAAACCAGGTGAAGAGGATTTGCCCGTCCTTCATCTTGTTGGCGACGTCGTCGAACTTCTGGGTGAGCGAGTCCGGATCGACGAGACCCATTTGGTTCGCGTCATAGTAAAGCTTGAGGCCGCGCATGTAGAAGCCGTCTTCGTCGAGCACGCCCTGCACCTCGTCCTTGTCGGCCGAGATCAGCGTGAACCCGCCGGGGTTGAACCCGTCGCCTTCGTCGAAGCCGTTGAGCCCCGCCCATGCCTTCGTGTTCATCATCATGTTGCCGTCCCAGTCCTGCCACATCGAGAACGCGTACGTCGGCCGGCCCGAGTCGCTCTTCGGTTCGAGCTCCTGCATTTTCTTGAGCACCGGCAGGTAGTCCTCCATCTTGTTGATTTCGGGGCTGCCGGCTTTTTGGTACAGGTCGAACCGAAGGTTCGGATGGTAGGTCAGATCCTTCGCTTCCGAAGGGCCTTCCTTGTCTTCGCCGACGTCGAAGCCGATGCCGTATACTTTGGAGCCGCCCCCGAAGTTGGCTTTGTTCTTTTCGATTGCCTTCGGCGCGTACTTCAGTATGTTCTGGCCGTATTTGTCGAGCAGGCCGTCCTGGGTCCAGTCGAGCAGCATGCCCGTCTTGATCGCGTCCAGGTACTTCTGCCCGTCGTCCCCGAACACGACGAGATCGCCCAGGTTGCCGGCGGACATCATCGCGGAGAACTTCACGTCGCCGCCGCCCTCCAGGTTGGAGGAGATGATGTTCAGATCAAGATTGAATTTATCTTTGACGACTTTGGCGAACCAGCCCTGCTGCTCTCCGGAGTAGTTCGACAGCATGGAGAAGACGTCGATCTTGTAGGCGTCCCTGTTCGGAGCCGCCGATGCCGACGACGACGGGCTTTGCGGGGAATCCGAAGCCGGAGGGGACGAGGACGCGTTCTTGCCGCCGCCCGACGAGCAGGCCGCGAGGCTCAAGGCGAGCAGGACGGCGGTCGAAGCCAAGCCTGTTTTTTTCATTTTGTTCAAAGCGATTGCCTCCCTTTTTTGGTATCCGGTAAATGAACCTGCCAACGCTCGGAAAAGCCTTGCCTTGCGCTTGCTGTTGTTCTTGCCCGAAAGCTGCCCGCGGACGATGCCGCAAACCCGGCGCGCCCCGCTCACCCCCTTTCCAGTCGCGCTTCGGCCTCTTCGGCAGGAGCTTAGGCCTTGCTTCAGCCCTTGACGGCGCCGATCATGATGCCTTTGACGAAGTAGCGCTGGAAGAACGGATAAACGAACAGGATCGGGATGACGACGATCATCGATACGGTCGTCCGGATGGACGTGGCCGTCTGCATCTTGGACAGGTCGACGTTGGCCGCGCCCCCGCTGCTGCGGATGATCGAAGCGATCGAGTTGGATTCGTTCAGGTATTTGTAAAGCACGAACTGGAGCGTGTAATACTTCTGGTCGGTCATCAGAAACACGGTATCGATAAAGGAGTTCCACTGGCCGACGGCGGCAAAGATCGCGATCGTGGCGGCGATCGGCATGATGAGCGGGAGGACGATGCGGCCGAACACCGTCATCGTGCCGGCGCCGTCCATTTCCGCCGATTCCTGAAGCACCTCCGGCAGCGATTCGACGAACGTTTTCACCAGGATGACGTAAAACGGGGATACGATCGCCGGCAGGATATAAGCCAGGAAGTTGTTCGTCATGTGCAGCTTCATCATGATGACGTACCACGGAATGATCCCCGCGTTGAAGTACATCGTGACCATCATGAAGCGGTACCAGAACGTCCGTCCCCACATTTTGCGCTTTGTGAAGATGAAGCCGAGGAACGCGGAGCCGATTACGCAGGCGATGGTTCCGATGACCGTCCGGCCGAGCGAGACGAGCGCCGCCTGGGAGAGCCCCTTCAGCTTCAGCACCTGCATGTAGTTGTCGAAGTGGATTTCCTTCGGATACCAAGTGACGAGGCCGCGGGCGCTCAGGTCGTTGCTGCTGATCGTATTGATGAACAGGTAGTAGAACGGGAACAGGCATAGGAACGTGAAGATCGCGAAGAACAAGTAATTCAAGGTCTGGAACGCCGCGTCGCCGAACCGGATGCGCGATGTCATGAGCCTCACCCCTTAGTTGGATTCAGATGATCGATTCGCCGCGAACCCACTTGGACATGCGGTTGGCGAAGAAGAGCAGCGCGATGCTGACGAGGGATTTGAGCATGCTCACGGCCGTGGCGAACGAGAAGTTGGCGCCCAGCATCCCGGTATTGTACACATAGAGGTCGAGCACTTCGATATGGTCCTTGTTGATCGCATTCTGGAAGACGAAGTACTGCTCCATGCCGTTGTTGATGAAGTTCGCGATGGACAGCAGCAGCAGGACGAAGAAGGTCGGCATGATGCCGGGCAGCGTGATGTGCCACATCATCCGGAACCGGCCCGCGCCGTCGACTTTGGCCGCGTCGTACAGCTCCTGGTCGATCGAGGTGATCGCCGCGATGTACATGATGGCGCCCCAGCCGAGCCCTTTCCACGTGCTCCACAGAATCATCGCCAGCCAGGTGTGGCTGTCCGTGGCCAAATAGTTGATGCCCCGGTCCTGCAAGCCCAAGTCGATCATGATCTTGTTGATCAGCCCGTTGTCGACGTTGAACATCATGAACGCGATGGAGTACACCAGCACCCAGCTGATGAAGTTCGGCAGCGTCGTCAGGATCTGCACCGTCTTCTTGAACCACATCGTGCGGATTTCCGACAGCAGGACGGCGAACGCCACCGGGAGCACCGAGGTGAGGATGCCGAGACTGCTCATCGCCAGCGTGTTGCGCATGACGCGCAGCACCTCCTGCGTCTGCGTCGGATTCGCGAAAATGGAGCGGAACCAGTGCAGGCCGACGAACGGCGAGTTGCTTAACGTGTATCCTGGACGATAGTTGTAAAGCGCGTAAATCCAGCCGTAGAGCGGCAAATAGCTGAACAAAAAGACCAGCACCAAAAAAGGAAGCGCATACAAAAACAGCCGGTATCGATCGGGTATTCCTCTCCCGCCTCGGGCGAGCAAACTGTCCGTACGGACTGCCGGTTTCATGGGACCCCTCCTGCCATTCACTCGCTAAACCGCTTACAGAAATCGTTTTCCATTTCGGACGCGAGTGGCCTTGTTGTGTTCGATCTGATGTCTATTGTAATAGGGTTATCGGTAACAGCGGGATACACAGCCGTTTGCGGGTTGCGGACTCCCGTTGCTTGACGGCGAACGGATTTCTACCCGCAGCGAACGGTTTTCCCCCTTGGATGGCGGAAACGCGGCCTATCTGGCGGCTTGGGTAGGCGTGGTTCTCCCTCCTCCAAACGAATGACAAAACCGCCGAACGCAAGCGTTCGGCGGTTTTCATCACTATCTGTCGCCAAGCTAGTTAAGCACCTCGACCCCCTCAACCCTCATACCGCTTCCGGTCGGACGGCAGCAGGATGGCGAGCAGGCCGACGAACGGCAGGAAGCCGATCGTCTGCATGACGCTCGTCATGCCGAACAGGTCCGCGGCCCGGCCGAGCACGACGGCGCCGATGGCGCCCATGCCGAAGGCGAGGCCGGTCGTGAGCCCGGAAGCCATGCCGACCTTGGCCGGCATGAGATGCTGCGCGTAGACGACCGCGACGGAGAAGCCGGACAGCAGAATGAGGCCGAGCAAAAAGATGGCCGGATAGACGAGCCACAGCGGCAAATAAGGCAGCATGAGCGAGAACGGTATGGCGCCCGCGATGGAGAAGACGATCATGTTTTTCAGGCCGATCCGATCCGCGGTCACCCCGCCCAGGAACGTCCCGAGCACGCCCGCGGCCAGGAACAAAAACGTCGGAATCTGCGCCTGCTGCGTCGTCAGTCCGTAGTGCTCGATCAGATAGAACTGGTAGTAGCCGCTGATCCCGGAGTGGTACCAGGACCGCCCGAACACGATGAAGACGAGCAAGCTCATCGCGAACACGACCCTCGGGTGGCTCTTCCGCTCGAGTCCGACGCCGCCCTTCGCGCCCTTTTTGGCGCCGGAGGCTTTCCAGTTGTCGAGCTGCTTGCGGTACCAGGGCACGAGTCCGAGCAGAACGGCGATCGCGAGCCCCGCGAACAGCGTTCCCCAGATGGCGCCGAACTGGCCGAACGGGATAAAGATGGCGTACGCCATGAGCGGCGCGAGCGAGCTGCCGGCATTGCCGCCGACCTGGTAGACGGATTGGGCGAAGCCGCGCTTGCCGCTCGCCGCAAAGTAGACGACGCGCGATCCCTCGGGGTGAAAGATGGCGGAGCCGAGGCCGATGAACAGCACCGCGACCAGCACGCTCCAAAAGGCGGGCGCCAGCGCGATCCCGACCATGCCAAGCAGGCTGAACGCCATCCCGAGCGGCAGCAGGTAAGGCCGGGAGGTACGGTCGGTGTAGCTGCCGACGACCGGCTGCATGACGGACGAGGTCATGTTGAGCGCAAACGTAATCCACCCTACCTGGACATAGGACAAGCTGAGCGACTTTTCCAGCACGGTGTACATGGCGGGTACGACCGCCTGCATCGAATCGTTCATCATGTGAACGAAACTGATGGCAAGCAGCACGGGCATGACGGTGACGGAGGCGGCAGCGGCGCTGCGCGTCTCCGTGGCGGTGGAAGCTGACACGATCGGGGTCCCTCCTCGCCTTGTCGGTTACGCGATCCTGAAGGAGGGCGAAGCAAGGCTTCTGATGAATCAAAAGTTTAGAAGCGTCGTCCCGGGAAGTCAAGGATAATTTGCGGCGTCGATCGGCGCTATCTCCCCGTCCCCTCGCCCGCTAGCGACAAAGGACAAGGCCCCGCCGGCCCTGTCCTCCCATACCGCTCGCTGCGGCCGCGAACGTACCACGCAGACTTCCCCGCTCGCCGCATGCGCACCTAACCTTTCTCAGATCAATGCCCGTTGAAATCCGGAATCGCTTCGAAGAACAGCCGGTCGTACAGCTTGCCTTCGTCCGTCGAAGCGTCCAGAATGCCGAGCTGCTTCTGATATTTGATGAAAAATTTCGCGCTCTCCTGCGCCGCTTTGACGCCCGGCTTCCAATGATAGCTTTCGAGGAGCTTCTGGTTGGTAGGCGCGTCGGCGGAGACGTACTTGAGGTTGGTTTCGATTTCGGCCGTTTCCTTCGCGTTGCGGCCGACCCAGTCGGCCGCCTTTTCGGTCTCCAGCGGCCTGGTCAACGCGAGGTGAAGCATGGAACGGTTTGGTTGGAAAACGGGACAATGGGACATATTGACAGGAAGACCCGAAAGGACGTGTCCCCATGATCAAGAAGAAAACCTGGCTCGCCCTGCTCTTCGCGGCGGGCGCCGCGACGTACATCCTCTGCCGCTCTTTCGCCGGCGGCGATGCCGGCGCGGATGCTGCCGCTCCAGCCGCCGCGCGGAAGGAAGCGCCGGAGATCGACGCGCTCGCGCCCGGCTTCAAGATGACGGGCATGGACGGGAAAATATACACGCTCGGCCAGTTCCGCGGCAAACCGGTCATCCTGAATTTCTGGGCGTCCTGGTGCGGCCCCTGCCAGGACGAGGCGCCGAGTCTGAAGCAGCTGCACGAGCGGCATAAGGGGGACCTGCAGATCCTCGCCGTCAATCTGACGGCGGCCGACAACGAGTCGGACGCCCGCCGCTTCGTCAAGGATCACGGCTTTGCCTTCCCCGTCCTGCTGGACGAGGACGGCAAGATCAGCCGCCGCTACCGCATCCGGCCCATCCCGACGACGTTCTTTATCGATGGGCAGGGCGTCATCGTGGACGGCGTGCTGGGAGCGCTGCCGGCCGACGCGCTGAACCGCCGCGCCGAGCGGCTGCTTGGGACGGGCGGTTAGCCCCGCTTGCGCCGCGCCTTGCGGGCGGCCGTCGTCGCGATCGCCGCGGCGAGCACGAGGCCGGCGAGCCAGGGCGTTTTTTTTCCTCGTCATCGTTCCCGTTGCCTTCGGCGTCAGATGGACGATGACGTAGTAGGTACCCGGCTCCGATAACTGCCCATTCAAGACGTAGCCTCCTTTGCCGCCCGCCTTCGCATTCGCCTGGTAATGGCTCGCCACCTTGGGCCAAATCTCGAAGATGGCGCCTTCTCGAACCCTTTGAGCCCGACCAGCTCCAGCCCTGCGCCCAAGTGATGTAGAAGCCGAGACCCGCCTTGACGCCGAGCATCTCCGCGACGATGAGCGTGACGAACGAAGTGCCGAGCCCCACGAACAGGCCGATGAAGATGAGCGGGAACGCGGCGGGGATCGCCACGCGGAGCACCAGGTACCGTTCTCCCGCGCCAAGCGTCTTGGCCACTTCGAAAAACGACTTGCTCACGCCGGCGATGCCCGACCAGGTCATGACGGTGACGGGGAACTACGTGCCAAGCACGATCAGGAAGATGCTGGCCGTGAAGCTCGACGGAAACACCGACAGCACGACGGGGATCCACGCCGTCGCCGGGATCGGACCGATGAAGCGCAGAAACGGATTGATCCAATACTGGAACTGGCGGTACCAGCCCATGAGGATGCCGGTCGCAAGTCCGAACGCCGCCCCGATCAGGTACCCGAGCAGGAGCAGGCGCACATGTGTTGCAAATCCTCCTTCGATATCGGACAATAAAAAAAGACCCGATCCAACATGGATGGGTCGCCGGTTAGACCGGTAGACGGCTTTATTATTATTCCGATAATATTAGTAGGTAGTCATCTCGTACAATAGCACCGGCCGGCCGGATCTGTCAACCGCAATCTATCAGCTTAGGATTCGTTTGGAAATTCATAAGGAGCGTGGACGCATGAATTCGTTTCGGGCTTTGGTCGTCGATCGGGAAGGAGACTCGCTATCGGTTGAGGTGCAGGAGCTCTCGTTGGATCGGCTCCCGGAAGGGGACGTGACGATCCGGGTGTATTATTCGGGCGTCAATTACAAGGACGGCATGACCGTCGTGCCGGGCGGTCCTATCGTGAAGCAGTTTCCCCACGTGCCCGGCATCGATCTGGCGGGCGTGGTGGCCGCTTCTCGCGATCCGCGGTTCAAGGAAGGCGACGAGGTGCTCGTCACCGGATACGGACTCGGCGTCTCCGTCTTCGGCGGCTATAGCGAATACGCGCGCGTCCCCGCCGGTTGGGTCGTGCCGCTGCCCGCGGGACTTAGCATGAAGGAAGCGATGGCGCTCGGGACGGCCGGCTTTACGGCCGCGCTGTCCATCCACAAGTTGGAGGAGGTAGGCCTCGCGCCGGGCCAAGGCCCCGTGCTCGTCACCGGCGCGACCGGCGGCGTCGGCAGCGCGGCGGTGTCGATGCTGGCCGGGCGCGGGTACGAGGTGACGGCCAGCACGCGCAAGGAGGAGGAGCACGGCTTCCTCCGGGAGCTGGGCGCGAGCGAGGTGCTTGCGCCGGAGGCGCTGCGCATGCCCGAAGGGCGCGCCCTCCACCGCGAGCGCTGGGCCGGCGCCGTCGACCCGGTCGGCGGCAGCTTCCTGCCGCACGTGCTGGGCACGGTGCGGTACGGCGGCGGCGTCGCGCTGAGCGGCTTTACCGGCGGGCCGGACTTCGCCGCCAACGTTTACCCGTTCATTCTGCGCGGCGTCCAGCTGCTCGGCATCGACTCGGTGCTCTGCCCGATGCCGCTTCGGCTGCGCACGTGGGAGCGCCTCGCGGGCGAGCTCAAGCCCGCCGGCCTGCTCGACGCCATCGCGCGCGAGACGACGCTGGACGAGCTGCCGGCGGCGTTCGACGCGATTCTGCGCGGCGAAATGCGCGGGCGCGTGCTCGTCGCGCTGTAGCGAATAATAGTGCTATTTTTTCCGCAGCTGCTCGGCTTATTCGGACAAGTTCTAATCATCCGCCGCCAAAATCTCGATAGTATGGGTATAACGGGTCAGATAGCGCTGAAAACCATGTACGCATATTATGGAGCGTGAAAATATGAAAATTATGTTGGTGGATGACGAAGCGCTGGTGCTAAATCAACTTCAGCGAATGCTATCGGGATATTCCGGGATTTCGGTCGTCGGCTCGTTTCAAAATGCGCGGAAGGCTATTGCGAGTATGCCGGAACTTCAGCCGGATGCCGTATTTTTCGATATCCACTTGCCGGAACTATCGGGAATGGATGCAGTGGAGTTGGCACAGGAGGCTTGTCCGGGAGCCGATATTGTGTTTGTAACGGCATATCACGAATATGCTATCCAAGCGTTCGATCTGGGTGCGGTCGATTATTTGCTCAAGCCGCTGCTTCGAGCTCGTTTGGATCAAACGATAAAACGACTCATGCAAAGACGATTTCATAAACAAGAAGATATCCGGTCAACGGAGCCTTCCCGCATTTTCTGTTTGCGGTCTCTCCGTTTTCAGCGCAGCGGCGGGTCTCCTGAAATTCCGAAATGGCGGACGGCAAAAACGCAGGATCTGTTTGCTTATCTGCTGCATCATCGCGGCAATATCGTCCTCAAGGAAACGCTTCTGGAGCTGCTGTGGCCGGAGCTCGACATGAAACAGGCGATGAGGCAATTGTACACATCGATTTATCACGTCAGACAGTGTTTGCAGCAAATGGGCATGGATGTCCAAATCCGCAATCTGACAATCCAGGAAGGTTACGTGCTCGACGCAAGCCGCATTTGGGTTGACGTGGATGAATGGGAAAGCAGTTTGCAACAGGCGAGCGGAGGGAGTTTGGCCGACAATCACTCTGAACTGCTGCGGCTGGTTGAGCTATATGAAGGGGACTATTTTCAGGAGCACGGTTATTGGTGGGCGGAGAACGAACGCGAAAGGCTACGGAAGCTATGGTATCAGCACGCCCGTTCGTTAGCCCGATTCTATGAGAAAGCAGGAGCGCTGGAGGAAGCGCTCGTGGTATACGAACGAATTCAGGGTGCGGATCCGTATAACGAAGACGACGGACTTGCACTGATCAAGCTTTATATGGCAACCGGACGGCGCGAAGAAGCAGAGAGGCACTACCGTATGCTGGATGATTTGTTTACGAATGAGCTGCGGATTAGCTTGACCGACAAGCTGGCACAAAAGTTTGAATCAAACGGCAGTGCCAGGGCACACCTTAACCTGGAGAAGGGAGGCTATTGAATCGTTCGCCTCCCCTCCTCCAAGCCAACTGCCTGCAACCGCCAGAGCTTGACATTCCTCTTGCTTCGCTTCGGCACGCCAAAGGAAACGGCCGTGCCTTGATCCGGATAACTCCGAATTTGCAAGCCGTTCCCATACATTTGTTGCAGCCGCCGATTGACATTAACAGGCCGACTCCCTGCGTGATGGGGGCTACTTGACGCTCACCGTTATCTGGAATGTAAAGAAAGCCCGCCAATACACGAAACATTGGCGGGCTTTCTTGTTTTGAGCTTACTTCTTCAATGGCGTTTTGTTACGGTGCCCAAATTTCCATACCGTTTGATTTTTCGTATTGATGGGCATTGGTTGCTTCCATGATGTCATAGTATGCCCAGTAGCCGCTTGAAAGGTCTTTGAAAACTTTGATGCCGGTAGACGCATCGATGGCTTTCTTATCAGGCTGACGATCAAGCATTCTGTTTACAATCGTAGCAGACTCTGCGCGAGTGATGGTTTTATCCGGGTTAAAGGTGCCGTCCGGATAGCCATTTACCCATCCATATTCCGCTGAAGTTGCTATGCTGGAATATGCCCAATGGGCGTTCGATACATCTGTAAAGCTCTTATTGCCTGCAGCTTTATTCGAAAAGCTTACTGCTATGGTTGTAAACTCTGCGCGAGAGATGGCCTTATTGGGTGCGAAGGCGCCATCTTCATAGCCCTTAATAATACCAAGGCTTGCTAAGGTGTTTACAGCTTTTGCATACCAAGCATTGTCGGGTACATCAGCAAAGTGAATTCCCGAAGTGCTTACATCCTGATTTTTTAGAAGGTTATAGAACATCTGAGCCACTTCAGCACGGGTTATGGAGGCATCCGACCGAATGGTTCCATCCTTATACCCGCTTAAATAGGCAAAATGTTCCACCGTATTGAGCAATTTTGATACTCCTGTATCGGTAGCAGGTGCCGGTGCCTTGTCTAAAGCTTTGAACGTAGCGTTAATCTTAACTGCGCTATTCGGTTGGGTATACGTGTAAGTACCGTTACCAAGGTCTGTAAAGTTGATTGCATTCCCTTTATCATCCGTAATCGTTAACTTGTCCAGTGTATATCCGGCATCAGGTGTAACTGTAATGGTCACTTTTGTACCGGTCTTAGCTTTATCATTGTCTACAGTCACTTTTCCGCCTGTCACATGATCAATCGTGACGGTGGAACCGACGTTGCCGCCTCCGTCTCCGCCCCCGCTCCCGCTCCCCGGGTTACCGCCGGTTTGATTTGGAAATACGTCCGTTCCGCTTGTTGGCATCGGCGAAATCTCGCCTGCTGCCGGTATGGGCTGGGCTAAGACTTGATAAGTCTTTGCGGCATCCACAGGTTGAAAGGATAATGTGCCTCCGTTTCCGCTGATCCAAACAGGTTCAGTAGACAGATTACCGTTAACATCAACGTATTTGCCTGTACTCTTATCTACAAGCGCGTACTGGATTGTAGGTGCAGTATTGTTAATCTGAATCAGGTCGCTGCCGGCTGTGTTTGACGGCACTCTCGAAATGTTGTTTGCATCCACTGGCGCAACTGGCGTTAAGACTCGCGTACCGCTCACGCCCGATACAGGGGGATTGCCGCCCTCATCGACAGGAATCGCCACAATTTGATAGCTGGTACCCGGGTTAAGATTATCAAAGGTTAAATCCGAACCGTTGCCTGTTTTCCAATCGCTTACCACATTGCCTTGCGCATCGGCTATCGCATATTTAACCAGAGTCGATGATGGATTTACCGTAATTGTCGTTTGACCGGGATGTCCCGAATCCTTTCCTGCCGTAACGTTATCGCCTGCTGTCGGCAATGTAATACTTTGTGTAATAGAAGCCGTACTTGGCGTTGTAGTACCTGCATGCGATGTCGCTGCAGCGGCTACTTTGTAAGTTCCGCCCGGCAATAAAGGCTGAAATACAATCGGACTTCCGTTGCTCGGATACCAACCGTTTGCGTCGGCCGTAATTTCATTGCCGTTTTGGTCAAATGCTCTGAGCCCTGCAACGGCGCTCCCGTCTGCATTTGTAACCGTCATAACCGTATTTTCATTAAGAGGGGTTGCGGTTATGGAGCCGGCGCCGCTATACACGGAAGAAACCGCCGACGTTACACTCTTGATGCCGGGCGTGAAAATCGTCTTGGTCGTGCTTATTTGAATACTGGTGTCGTCATTCGGCATTCCGCCGTATTCGAGGATGTAGCCTTTGACAGCAGCGTTGCCGGGGTTAAAATCGTTCCACTTGCCCGCATTAGCCTCTGTCCCGCCAAAAATATGGGCAACATACTCAGATCCACCATAGTTGTTAGGCTCGCCTGAATCCCAGTTTGCGTACGCACCTACTGAACTTCCCGGATCGTAACCATTCCAGAACTGCCTGCCCTTCCCGCCGTCTTCCAAGCCTTCGGGGCCTGTCACCCAACGCCAGTCTCCAGCACCCGGAACAGTGACAGCTTCTCCGCCTTTCCGACCAATATCTTGCGCGCCAATCCAACCAACACCCTGCGTTTTTTGCGCGAGGAAATCATTTTCGCCTTGACTTGTTATGGTTGCGAGGTAACCATGCCGCCCAAAGTAGCCTTGTACACTAGCCGATGCTACTGCATTGTCCCAAGTAATGGCTGCTGGCAGGGAAATATAATAATAGAAATGACCGTTCCCGCTGTAAGGCAGCGCGGTGCCAAATGAATACACGATCGTTCTGTCGCTTACATCAGTAGATGTGGTTGAAAACTGAACGGATCTTAATAAATTTTGATAAAATGCTGCTGAAGCATTGCCTTCAAGTATTAAAATCCCATTAGCAGCATTGCTTTTATCTACCGTAATGCCGCTGCTTGAAGCCACTCCTTCATCGACGGATAAGGAATCTCCGCTTTTAAAATGGTCTATGACAACCGTAGCGCCTGGCAAATTGTCGGTATAGTTGATCATTAAATTCTCATCAACGACTACAGGGGTACTGCCTTGGGATGCAGTAGTTCCTGCGGATGCGAATATTCCCGAATCGGTGGCTGCTTCTGCATGCTGCGATACGAAAGCAGAAGAGGCGCCTCCCAAGATGAGGGTGAAGATCAGCAGCAGAGCCAGTAGATCCGCTCGTAGTTTTTTGTAGCCTGGCAACTTCATATCTTTTCCTCCTCGTGTTTAAGAATCCTTGGCAGCAAAGCTTTTTGATGTCTGCTGCCCTACTTGACCGACTGATGTCAAAATATATTCCGTCCTAAGCCCATCTTTCTCCCATAAAAAAATCAACTCCAACCTCCGTAATACAACCGCCCGTTCTTATTTCATTCCCACCTCCTGTCCGATAGGGAGCCAAAGCACCTCAATCCCTATATCTCGATAAAATCCATGTTCTTTCGACAGATGCGATCGTAACATAAGAAACTATACAAAATCTTTACAGGCTTCGGACTGTTATAAAAACGCCCCCATCCGAATCCCGGACGGGGGCGATTGCGTTTATGCCGATGCTTGCTCTTCTTTGAACTTGAAGCTCCGGGCCAAATAGATGACCGGGGTCGAGGCGACGGAGATGACGAACTTCAGCACGTACGTCGTAATCGCGATCTCCCACCAGACGCCCCACGGATACTCGCCGGCGAAGGCGATCGAGCAGAAGACGAGCGTGTCGACCAACTGGCTGACGCCCGTGCTGCCGTTGTTGCGGATCCATAACTGGGTGCGGCCGGGGTACGCTTTTTTCAGGCGGCTGAAGATGCGGACGTCGAGGAACTGGCTGATAAAATACGCGCACAGGCTTCCGAGCACGATTCGCGGCACCATGCCGAAAATCGTCTGCAGCGACTCGTGGGCCAGATCGCCCGGGGCGGGCTTGAAGACGAGCACCATCTGCATGATGATCAGCGACATGATCATCGTGAAAAAGCCGAACCAGACCGCCTTCTTGGCTTCCTTCTCCCCGTACTTCTCGTTGAGCAAGTCGGTGGTGAGGTAGATGGTCGCGTAAATGGTGTTGCCGAGCGTCATGACGATGCCGAACATCTCGATCGTCTTGACGACCTGAATGTTGGCCAGCACCGTCGCCGCCGCGATCCACATGTACAGCCCGTTTTTGCCGAACAGGCGGTAGCATGCAAGGAACAACGCGAAGTTGACCGCGACGAAGAGGACCCCCCAAAGAAAGTTGAACATGAAAAATGCCTCCTAGTTTTGATAACGCGGGAGTTTGCGAACCGCGGCCTCGTGTCCCGAGGCAATGCCTAACATTATAGCACAGGAAGGGTTCCGCGCCATCCGCCAATTTTCGGTTCGGCAGATTCGCACGAACGGGTGCGCGCGATCGGGGACCGGTCCGCCCACGAACCGCCTCGAAAAAAAAGAAACGCCGCGCAGGGCGGCGATCGCGGCGGCCATCCGGCCCCCCATCGCAGCCTTGCGCGACGTCCCCACTCCACCAAGCTTTAGGCGCCGGCCATGAGTGCCGCGCCGATGGCCCCGGCCTCCGTGCCGAGCGTCGGCGGCACAATGCGAACGCCGCGTCCCATCGAGCCGATGACGCGCTCGTCCAGCATGTCTCGCATCGGCCCGAGCAGCGGCTCGCCGATGTGCGACGCGCCGCCGCCGAGGATGATCAGCTCCGGATTCGCCATATGGACCATGCTTACGAGTCCCGCGCCCAGCGCTCTCCCCGCCTCGCGCAGCACTTCGGCGGCCAGCGGGTCGCCGGCCTTGGCAGCTTCGCTCGCGTGGCGGGACGTCATCTTCACGCCGCCGGCCAACTCCAGCAGCTTGGCTCCGCGGATCGGATCGGCTTCGGCCGCCGCGGCCGCCGCGCGACCGATCGCGGTGCCGGACGCGTACAGCTCCAGACAACCGACGTTGCCGCAGGGACACTTCGGACCGTTCCAATCGATCGTAATATGGCCCAGCTCGCCGGCGCTCGCCGTCTTGCCGCGCACAAGGCGCCCGCCGCTGACGATCC
The DNA here is from genome assembly GCF_020731285.1 of Cohnella baijiui. Lineage (GTDB taxonomy): Bacteria > Bacillota > Bacilli > Paenibacillales > Paenibacillaceae > Cohnella. The sequence continues at coordinate 21,798 of NZ_JAJFOW010000018.1, read as the reverse complement.
CGCCGCCGATGCCGGTGGAGACGGTGATGAAGACGCAATCTTGCGTCCCTACGCCGGCCCCGGCTTTCCACTCGCCGTAAGCGGCCGCGTTGGCGTCGTTCTCCACGGTGACCGGGACGCCGAGTCGGCGCTCCAGCTCCAGGCCGAGCGGTACGTCCTTCCAGCCCAGATTCGTCGCGATTTCGATGAGGCCTCCGTTCGGATTCAGCGTCCCCGCCGTCGCCACGCCGACGCCGGTCAGTTCGTAACGCTCGCCCAGCAATCCGTTCACCAATTCGACCATGCGGCCGATGACCCGATCCGCGCCTTGATCCGCGTACGTGGGCTGTTCGTCCGACGCGAGCACCCTGCCCTCCCCGTCGACCAATACCGCGAGCAGCTTGGTTCCTCCCAGATCGATTCCTGCCAGCACTTTTTCCGCCATGTCGGTTGCTCCTTCCGGTATGCGCTCCCAAACGCAAAAAACGAGCGGCCCCCGACCGCTTGGCCAGACCGCCGCTCTCTCTGATGCGTAGTCCCTGTCATCCCTTCCGAAAAGGCAAAGCCCCCCAGAAGGAATAATTTGGTTTCATTTTACCATGGATAAAGCCAAATAACAAAAGGGAGACCCTCATGTTTCCGCGGCACTTGGTTCCGTCGTGATCGAAGTTTCGTGGACTCGCCCCTCCGATAACCGTACCAAACGTCCAATCAGGCCCGCGACCCCGGCACCGTTCACTTTCGTTAACCGGGCGGCTCTTTTTCGCGCTCGTTCGAGCCATTTCGACCCGCATGCGGTATGATAGAATCATCCATAACCAGTAAAAGGGAGGGCTGTCCATGTCCTTCGACGCGATCCTGAAGACCAAGATCCGCGTGCCGGCTCCTCATCCGAACGGCGTCCCCCGCCGTCGACTGACCGAGATGCTGGAGCGAGGCCTTAGCGGCAGGCTCACCTTCGTGACCGCGCCCGCCGGCTTCGGCAAGACGACGCTGCTCGCCGAATGGCTCTCGCTTCGCCCCGACCGTTCGGCCGCCTGGCTGTCGCTCGACGAGACCGACAACGATCTGATCAAGTTTTGGCGCTACTTCATCCATGCGCTGTCCGCCGCGGCGATCCCGGAGCTGCAGAGCCGGACGTTCCCGCTCCTGCAGGCGTATCCGAATGTCTCTATCCATACGCTGCTGGATGCCCTGCTTCAGGAGCTGGAAGACAATGTTGGCACGGCATCCCGTGCATCGCGTCTCCCGTTGCGTATCGTGCTGGACGACTATCACGAGATTGGCGACGAGTCGATTCACCAGAGCCTCTCCTATTTCATCGATCATCTCCCCGAGGGCGCCCATCTCGTCGTGGCCAGTCGGTCGAAGTCCCCCCTCCGGACCGCCAAGTGGCGCACGCGCGGGCAGCAGTGCGTTCTGACGGGAAGCGAGCTGACGTTCACCGCCGACGAGACGCGGCTGTTCTGCGCGGATACGGCCCGATTGTCCCTTTCGGACGAGCAGCTGGCCGACGTCGTCCGCTGGACCGAAGGCTGGGCCGCCATCCTCCAGATGCTGTCGCTTTCCTTGCGGGACCGTCAGCCTCGGGATCGAGGCCGGCTGTTGAGCGGAATCGCCGCTCATTCGTCGGACGTCATCCAATACTTGCTGGAAGAAGTGCTGGGCGTTCTGCCCGAGGAGCTGCGGCAGTTCCTGCTTCGCACCTCGATCGCCGACCGGTTCGATGCCGCGCTGTGCGACGTCCTGACGGAACGGGACGACAGCCCCCGCCTGCTGGAGGAGCTCAAGCAGCGCAATCTGTTCCTCGTCCCGCTTGATGACGCGGGGGAGTGGCATCGCTACCACCATTTGTTCGGATTGGTTCTGCAAAACCAGCTGATCCGGCGGGAACCGCAGCGCTGGCGGGCGTGGGGCCGCATGGCCGCCCTCCACTTCGCCGATCGCGGCATGCTGGACGAAGCGATCGAGCAGGCGATCGGCTGCGGAGATGAAGACCTGATCGTCCGATTGGCGGACAGGCATCTGTACACGATCCTGCACCGGGGAGAGCTGGCTACGCTCGCCCGGTGGCTGAATCAGGTGGCGCCGGCGAAGCTGCCGCTTCATCTCGTGCTGATTCATGCATTCGCACTCACCGTGACCGGACAGTTCGGGCAGGCCGGGGACGTGCTTTTCCGAGCGGAAAAGGATATTGCGTCGCTAGACGAGGGGGACAAGCGCGGCGAGCTGCAGAGCGGCCTGTTTTTCGTCAAAGTCAACTTCGCCTTCACGACCGGGGACTACGAGCAATGGTTCAAATACGCGGAGCAACTCGACGTGCTGCCCGAAAACCCGCTCTTCTATCATTTCAATTACAATCGCAACGAGCCGCTCGTGCGACGTACGTTCTTCGGTCTCAAAGGCGCGATTCCCAAGGAGATCCTGCTCATCTCGCTGCGGATGCTCGACGTGCTGGAGACGCACGGATGGCGACAATCGCTGTTCGCCCAATACATCGTTCAAACGATGGCCGAAGGCTTCTACGAGATGGGTCAGTTCGAAGCGTGCGAGCAGGCATTGCGAGAGGTCGAAGCCGTCTCCCGTTCCAAGCGCTGCGCCGGCCTCTACATCCCGAACCGCGTAACGGCGGCGCGTTTGCAGACGGCCCGGGGCGAGTACGGCCGGGCGATGGCGCACCTGGGCGAAGCGGCCGAGGCCGCGCGGCAGTGGGGCGAGCCGCATTGGCTTGGCGCCCTGCAAGCTTACGAGGCGCGCGTTCTGCTGCAGCAAGGCGATCTAGCCGGCGCCGAGGCGCGTCTCGCCGAGACAGGCGTCACCGCTAAAGAGACGCCCACGCTGTACCGGGAGACGGAGTACATGACGCTCGCCCGTCTGCTCGGCGCAAGGCGCAAGGAGAAGGAGGCGCTCAAGCTGCTGGACTGGCTCGTTCATCTGGGACGGCGGGAGCGCAACCTCGTCACGATCACGGACGTCTCGATCCTGCAGGCGCTGCTCGAGAAGCAGCGCGGCCAGCGCACCGCGGCAGCGGAGCGGCTGCACGACGCGCTCGGCGTCGGGATCGCGGAAGGCTACGTGCGCAGCTTCGTCGACGAAGGGGCACCGATGGCCTTCCTTCTCCGGGATTACCTGAAACTGCGCGAGTCCGGGGAAAGACCGGCCTGGGAGGAAGTGCCGGCAGACGAAGTTCGACAGCTGCTGCGCAGAATCGAGGCGGAGACGGCCGGACCGCTCCGCGCGGAGAGCGGCGACGCGGTCGACCGACTGGTCGAGCCGCTAAGCGAACGGGAGCTGGCGCTTATGCAGGGCATGGCGCAGGGGGCGACGAACCGCGAGCTGGCAGACAGGCTGCACCTTACCGAGGGGACGGTCAAAGTCTATTTTAGCCGCATATACGGCAAATTAGGGGTATCCTCGCGCACGCAGGCGCTTCACCGGGCACGGGAGCTTGGATTGCTGGATTAATCGAGAGGCTTTCTCTGCGGCACCGTGCCGCGGGGGAAGCCTCTTGAAGCTTCAGGACGCCAATCGAACTTTGCGCGCTGCCGCTTCGTCTACCTAGCGTTGGGTTAAAGGAATGACAACAAAGAAGAAACGGAGTGAAGCCCTATGACCCCCATCTTCCGTTCCAAATGGCTGCAGAGCGCCCGAATGCTCCTTCTTCTGCCGCCGCTGCTGCTGACCGCGTGCGGCGGCGGTCCGGCGAAGTCCGGCACGGCGACGCCGACCGCCACCGCCTCGTCATCGGCCATGCCGACGGAGTCGGCCGAAGCGACGCCTGTTCCCAGCGCTCCCGACGCCTCCCCGTCCGAGACCCCGCCGGCAAGCGAAACGGCATCGCCGCCGTCCGCGGGCGAACCGACGCCGATGGCCCAGGTGACCGCGCTGCGTTTGATCGACTTCCAATCCGGCTGGGCGGGCGGCATCGGCTGGATCGCGCGGACGGACGACGGCGGCAAGAGCTGGCAGCTGCAGTACGAAGGCGACGGCGAAGCGCACCAGCTGTTTGCGCTGAACGGCCAGCAGGCCTGGGCGACGCTGAATACCGACGATCCGAAGCGGTATCCGCTGCTGCGGACGTCGGACGGCGGCGAGCACTGGGAAGCGGCCGGCGACGTGCCGAACGGCGGCTTCCTGCACTTCGTGTCCGATCGCGAGGCGTTCAGCGCCCATACACGCACGACGGACGGCGGCAAGACTTGGACCTCCCTCCCCGTACCCGACGGCATCGTGGGCGACGCCTATTATCGCGATAGCCGGTCCGGCTGGGCGGTGACGCAGAGCAAAGGGCAGTTCCACTTCGTGCATACGTCGGATGGAGGAAAGACCTGGATCAAGACGATGACGCGCGCCTGGGACGGCGAGATCACAGGCACGACGATCCGCTCGACGGGCAAAAACGACGCCTGGATCCAGTTGAACGGCGGCCATGGCATGACGCAGCAGTCCTACTCCCTTTTCCACACGTCGGACGGCGGTCAAAAGTGGAAAACCGTCGTCGCCAACGGCACCGCCGGCGGCGGCCCGGCGCCCGGCTTCAAGGCTAACGAAAAGGATCTCCCCACCAATGCGGGCAACTCCCCGGGCACGCTGTATGTCGCCAGCCCTTCGGTCGCTTTTCTGAGCGGCCAGTGTCAGGCTTGCGACAAGTCCAACACGATGGGCCATACGACGGACGGCGGCGGCACTTGGATCAACGGCAAAGACGAGTTCGCCGGATATGGCACGCCACTCGTCGCCGCCGTGGACGCCAAGCACGTCTGGTGGATCGTCACCGACGCCGCCGAAGCTTCGGTCATGTATGCCTCCTCCGACGGCGGCGCCCATTGGACGAAGGCGCATACGTTCGAGAAGCCCCGGCCGGCGGAGAAATAAGACCGGTCGGCCCCCACCGCGGGCGAATAGGGAACAAAAGGTTCCCTATTTCGGCGGTCGGCCCCCACCGCGGGCGAATAGGGAACAACAGGTTCCCTATTTCGGCGGTCGATCCTCATCGTGAGCGAATAGGGAACAAAAGGTTCCCTATTTCGGCGGTCGATCCCCATCGTGAGCGAATAGGGAACAAAAGGTTCCCTATTTCGGCGGTCGGCCCCCACCGCGAGCGAATAGGGAACAAAAGGTTCCCCTATTTCGGCGGTCGGCCCCCACCGCGGGCGAATAGGGAACAACAGGTTCCCTATTTCGGCGGTCCGTCATCAGCGTGACGCCGAAATGAATAAGCGCCATGAGCGTTCTCCACTTTATGCCTATGTTGACCCTACCCGGCGAATCCGCGATACAGCGGAATTGCGGCCAATACCGCCGCGCCGATCGCAAGGCAATCTTCGTCGATCGTATATTTCGGATGGTGCAGCCCGTAGGCTTGGTCCGCGTTCGCCTGCGGCCCCGCGCCCAGCCAGAAGAAGCAGCCCGGCACGCGTTCCAGGTAGACGGAGAAGTCTTCTCCCGCCAGAACGGGAGCCGCCTCGGTCAAGCCGTTCTCTCCGAGCAGCAGCCGGGTGACCCGGTTTACCGCGCAGACGTTGTCCTCGCGGTTTTCAAGCGCGGGCACCATGCGGAGATAGCGCACCTCAGCCGTGCAACGATGCGCTTCGGCGACGCCCCCGACGAGCCTGCCGAGCATGACAGGCAGTTGGTCCCTAACGCGCGCAGAAAACGTGCGCACCGTTCCTTCGATCTCGACCCGATCCGGAATGACGTTGTACGCATTGCCGCCATGAATGCTGCCGACGGTAACGACGGCCGGATCGAAAGGGGACAATTCGCGGCTGACCGCGGTTTGCAGAGACAGGACGATCGCAGACGCGGCGACGACCGGATCGACGCATTGCTCCGGCATGGCCCCGTGCCCTCCCCTGCCTTGGATCGTCGCCGAGAATCGGTCGACGGAGCCCATCATGCCTCCGACTCTCGTCGCGACCGTCCCGACGGGCAGCGTCGGCGAATTATGCAGCCCGTATATTTCGTCGACGCCGGCCATGCCGCCCGCCTCGACGATCGCCCTCGCCCCCTCGTTCACCTCTTCGGCCGCTTGGAAGATAAACCGAACGCCACCCGCCAGCTCGCTCCTGCGCTCGACCAACAGCTTGGCTGCCCCGTACAGCATGGCGGTATGGGCGTCATGGCCGCAGGCATGCATCCGCCCCGGAACGCGCGAAGCGAACGGCAGCCCGGTTTCCTCCTGGACCGGAAGCGCGTCCATGTCCGCTCGGAGCGCGATCAGCGGCCCCGGCTTACCGCCTTGCAAATCGGCGATGACGCCGTATCCGCCGACACCTCTGCGAACGTCCAGACCGAGCGGTTCCAGCAACGCTTCGATGACGGCGGACGTCTCGGCTTCCTCCAAGCTCAATTCCGGATATTGATGGAGCCGCCTGCGCAAGCCGATAATCTTCTCCTCCAGCTTGCGCGCCGCCGGCAGCAGCTCAGCCAGGCTCGTGTCGTTCATTTTCGTCGCTCCCCGCTTTTCGTCTACTTGATTCTACTCCGGTCCTCCGCAGCCAATCGTCGAACGAGATTTCGTCCGGTCGGCGTCATCGCCAGACCGCCTCTTGCCGTCTCGCGATGAATGTCCGGCATGGCGCCGCCGACATCCCGCATCGCGTCAATGACTTCGTCCGACGGGATGACGCTCCGGACGCCCGCCAGCGCCATATCGGCGGCAGCGAGCGCGTTCACCGCGCCAAAGCCGTTGCGAACGATGCAGGGAACTTCCACGAGTCCGCCGACGGGATCGCAGATCAAGCCGAGCGTGTTTTTCAACGCCAAGCCTACCGCGTGCACGACCTGGCCGGGATCGCCGCCCTTCATTTCGACGAGGGCGCCCGCGGCCATGCCGATCGCGGAACCGATCTCAGCCTGACAGCCTCCTTCGGCGCCGGAAATAAACGACCGATTCGCAATCACGTACCCGATCGCCCCCGCGCTGAACAGCCCTTCGACCAGCTTCCGATCGTCCCAGCCGAACCGTTTCCGCGAACGAGCCTAAGAACGTCGCCTCGGCTTTGCGCGGACGGCCGCCGAACAGTTGGCGAGCCGCCCTTCCGAGACGCGCCGCGCCGGCGGTGTGCGAGCTCGAAGGTCCGATCATGCTCGGCCCGATCATGGAGAATACCTCTTTAAACCGCATCGGAGAGCCACTCTTCCAGTCGACTCGCCACGAATTCGTCGTCGTTCAAGTGCGGATAATCGCGATAGATCCGATCGATCTCTTCCCGTTGACCCGGCGACAGCTGCTCATGCGGGTTCAAGCACCACGTCCCCTGCAGCAGCCCTTGCCTCCGGAGCACCTCGTGAATGCCCGGAATGCAGCCCGCGAACCGATTCGCCAAATCGAAGAAAGCGGCGTTCGCGTCGGTCGTCTCGATGTTCCGCGTCAACCATCCCGCATCGATCGCGCCTCCGTCGCGGTTGCGCTTGACGTGCTCCAGCAGCTCCACCGCTTTGCGCGTCCACACCGCCCAATGGCCCAGCAAGCCGCCGACGATTCGTTTTTCCACGGGGCGGCCGTCGACTTGGAACCGGTACACCGACAATAGATCGGCGATAATATTGTCGTCATTGCCCGTATACAGGGCGATCTCGTCCCGTCTATCGGAGGCGCACACCGCGCGAACGACGTCGATCGTCTGGTACCGGTTGAACGGCGCCATCTTGATCGCGATCACGCCCGGAATGTCCGCGAACGCCCGCCAGAACGCGTAACTGAACGTTCTGCCGCCGACGGAGGGCTGCAAGTAGAAACCGAAAACGGGAATGACCGCCGCGACCTGCTCCGTGCGCTTCAGAACGTCCGCCTCCGACCAGCCGTCCAGTCCGCCCATGCTGAGCAGGCCGGCGTCGTATCCGAGGCGCGCCGCGAGCTCCGCTTCCGCCAGCGCTTGCCCGGTCGGACCGCAAATGCCCGCGACTTGAATGAACGGCCGGCTCAGCTTCGCGCGCTCCACCTCTTCCGCCGCGAGCCGCAGCACCTTCTCGTACAGGCCGTGCTTCGGATCGCGGATTTCGAACTGCGTCGAATGCACGCCGACGGCCACGCCGCCCGCTCCGGAAGCCAAATAATAGCGCGACAGCGCGCGCTGGCGCCTCTCGTCCAGATGCCGGTTTTCGTCCAGCGCCAGCGGATGCGCCGGAATGACCAAGCCATCGTGCAGCGCCCGGCTTTGTTCAGGAGATATTTCCCTGCGAATGCCCATCGCCTAGAACTTCCCCTTTCTCTCTTGAAAGTGCGTCGGCTTGTTCAGCGTCGCGCCGCCCGCTTCGACCCAATCCGCTGTCCAGTCGATCATCTGAAGCAACGACACGCGCGGATACCCGAAGCGTTGGTGGCATTTGGACGCATTGTTGAGCAGCGCCGTTTCGGCCTCGATGCCTTCGAATACGGGCTCGACGCCGAATCTGCGGCCGAACTGCTCGGCGGCCCATCGGATCGACATCGTCTCGGGACCCGTGACGTTCAAATAGTGAACCGGCGCTCCGCAAGCGAGCAGCGATCGGATCGCGATCTCGTTCGCGTCCCCTTGCCAGATGACGTTCGCATGGCCCATCGTCAGATCGATCGGCTTGCCCGCCTTGACGGCCTTCGCGATTTCCAGCAGCACCCCGTAGCGCATGTCGATGGCGTAATTCAGCCGGTAGACGAGCATCGGAGTGCCGTGCTTCTTGGCGAAATGCTCGAATATCCGTTCCCGTCCCAAGCACGACTGCGCGTATTCGCCGATCGGGGAAGGCATGACCGATTCGTCCGCCCCGCCGCCTCCGACGCCTGTGAACGGATAGACGTTGCCGGAGGAGAACACGACGATGTTCGCGTTCCGGTACTTCTCGGCTACCCGGCCGGGCAAATAAGCGTTCATCGCCCACGTGAACGACTCGTTGCCGGTCGTTCCGAATTTGTTCCCTGCCATGTAAATGACATTTTGCGCGTCAGGCAGCGCCTGCAGCTTCGCATCGTCCAGAAGATCGCACGCGATGGTGCGTATGCCTTCGGCCTCCAGACGCTCTTGCAATCCGTGTTCGGAAAACCGCGAAATGCCGTACACCCTTTTCTCAATGCCCGCCGCCCGAATGGCGTTCATCAAGAGAGATGCCAGACTCGGCCCCATTTTGCCGCCGACGCCCAGCAGCACGATATCGCCCTCGATGCTCTTGACGTCTTGAATCAGCGCTGCCGACGGCTCCGCCAGCTTGCGGTCCAATTGCTCGATCGTCCTCAACGTGATCGCTCCCCTTCCGATCTCCAGCGGCTGTCGACTCGAGATCCTAAGTCAATCATAAGGGACGATTTTAATAAAAGACAAATCTTTATATCGTCTTTAAATAAAGGGAGAACCGCGCCTGAGCCCGTCTCGCCCGCTTGCGATCCTCTTTACTCTTCAAGGAAAGAAAGCCTGAAAATTTGCCTCGGCCGCCCTTTGGGGACCTTCTCCACTCCCGCCACTTTCACGAGCCCATGATCGATCCATTGCAGCAAAAGCCGATGCGTGCTGCGGACGGTAATCCCTAAAACGGATGCCAGCTCGTGAACCTTGAAATCGGTTTTGCCCGTTCGGGCGGTATTCGACATGAGCTTGCTTAAATAATCGGAGCTCATCCCGGCGTCTTCCGCCCGCTTGATCAAGCCGCTGTCCGTCAAAGGCAAGACGAGCGACAGCGGATCCGACATCGACAGCGGCCCGATTAACGATCGGTCCTCCCTCACGATGAAACACGCGTCCCCGCCCGCCTCCTTCGACCTGCGCAGCGCGACCCTCGCGTGGGTTCCCGCCTCGCCCGCGGAACGGCCGAACCCGATCCCGATGCTCAAGGATACCCCGAATTTCTCGTACGCCCGCTTGCCGAGCGGGATTGTCTTGTACCCGCCGGTTTCCCTCTCGAAGATGCCGCGGGTCGTGATGAATAAATATTCGTCCCCGCCAAGGTGCGTCAGATAGCCGTCCAGCGACTCCGCATAATCCAGGAACACGCGATGGATGTCCAGCTTGAACCGCTGCACCTCGTGCTCGGAAGCATGGTGGTGAACGCGCTTCTCGAAGCGATCGACGTTCAGCAATCCGACGACGATTTGCGCCTCCTTGCTTTTCCGCGTCTCCGTGGACAGAAGCGCCCGTTCCAGCGCGACGACGATGTTCTGGTCCGTCGGCATGATCCATTCGCAAGGAATGCCCGCTTCGGCCAGCGCGTCCGCCACCGCTCCTTCGGCCGTCAGCGCGGCATCCGTCTTGCCGGATTCGAACTGCCGCTTGTGGTAGGCGATCAGCTGCTCGACGGAAGGGAAGGCGGCCCCATTATCGTACGCCGCCTCGACCCGAGTCTCGTTGATTTCCTTCAGCAATCGCTCGACCATGCGCTTTTCCACCGTGTCGATGGAAACCCGTATTTTTCGGTCGGGACCTAACGCGTTCTTCAACCTCGACAGCGCCCGATAGAAGCCCGTATCCGTCAGCGGGATATAGTGCAGCGCGACTTTCAAATCCGCCGTTTCGCGGATCTTGTAATACGGAGCCGGCCCCGAAGCCAGCACGATTTCGGCCTCCTCCGCGGCGGCTTTGGCCAAGATCGGAATGTCATCCTCATCGCGGTACGCCTTCGGAACCGGACGAAACGAAGGAAACGACTTCATGACCTTCAGAATCTGCTTCACCATTTCGGCGGGTCCGATCACGCCGATCGAAATGCCTTGCTCGGCCGCTTCCGGCGATTCGCGATTCCACTCATGGCTCACGCGCTTCGACTCCCTCATGCGCAAAATTCAGTCCTTGTCTTTTATTCGACGATAAAAATATAACACAATGATCGTAAAAAATGATGTGCCCGAACCGTGCGCCTATCGAAAGAGATGCCGAGGTTCCGAATAACGGACCATATTATCGCGCCGCATCCGCTTGATACAATTTTTATGCAAAAGCGAATCGTGCCGTTGAGAAGAAGAATAAGCGATGCGCTTGCGCAGCGGAGAGCGGCCCCAGACGAGGAAAGGAGGCGGTAATCGGCAACGCGGCTAGGAGTATGATTGGACCTCATCCGTGGTCAGTCCCCTATGCGGCAGTACCGTTCCCATCTTTCCTATAAGGAGGCTTCGTATGAAAACGAAAGTTTTCCTGCTCGCTCTTGTGCTCGCTTTAATGACGCAAGCCGTCACGGCGTTCGCCGCGCCGAGAATCAATACGTTCGAGCGGCCGGCGCGAGGCAGCGCCTACACCCTCAGCGAATGGGCGACGGACGGCTGGAACGCCCCCTGGGACCAAGGCATGAGCACCCGAACGTGGATTGACGGCTACAACTTCAACCATTCAGGCGGCCAGTCGCTCCGCGTCTTCTATCCGAAAGGCAAGTTCGGCCCGGAGGATTCCGGCGCCCAAGCTCCGTTAGCGCTGACGCCCGGCAGGGAGTATTACTTGTCCTACTGGGTCAGGTTCAGCAGCGATTTCAGCTGGGGAACGACGGAATTTTCCGGCAAGATCGGTCTGGGTCTCGCCGGGGGCGCCGCCTGCTCGGGAGGCCAAGCGTGCACCGGCTACAACGGTTTCAGCTCCCGCATGATTTGGCTAAGCGGCGGGCGAGCCGCGATCTATTACTACCATATGGGCCATGCGGGCGTGTACGGGGATTACACGGTTCTCAAAAACGCCAACGGCTCCGACATCTCCTACCCGAAAGGCACCTGGGTCAACATCGTCCAACGGCTGAAGGTCAACACCGTCACGAACGGCAACGCCAATCCGGACGGTGAAATCCAAATTTGGTACAACGGAACGTCTGCCGCCAGCATTACGGGGCTGCGATTCGTCCGCAACGGGGACCTGGTGGATAGAGCCTACTTCTCCTCCTTCTTTGGAGGAGCCACCGACTCGTTCGCCCCGGCCAACGACTCCTATATTTGGTATGACGACTTGAAGGTATCGACGAACCGGGCGGACATCTGCGAGCTGAGCCCCGGAGGCTGCTACACCCGTTTGTTCCAAGCCGAGGACTATACGGCGATGAGCGGCGTCATCAAGGAGCCGACGCCGGATACGGGCGGCGGGCAGAACGTCGGCAGCTTCGACAGCGGGGACTGGATCGCCTTCGGCAACGTCAATATCCCATCCGCCGGCACGTACTTGGTCGAGTACAGAGTCGCCACCCTGACCGGCAACGCCAGAATTTCGCTCGATATCAATGAAGGGAAAACGGTGCTTGGGCAATTGACGCTGCCGAACACGGGCAGCTGGTCGAACTATCGCACGGTGTCCCACCAGGTACAAATTCCGGCCGGCACGCATCAGTTCGGGATTTACGCCGCGACCGGCGGATTTGATCTGAACTGGTGGAAAATCACGAAATTGTACTGACCGGCCTCATCGTCCGCTTGCGCCAAGAGCCCCCGCGAATCGTTCGCGGGGGCTCTCACAGGTTCCGATCGCGCTTCGTTACGTCCGAGCCTCGATTCGCGATTGCATCCATCTGACGATGACCGTGATCGCTTCGGCGCGCGTGACCGTGTCCAGCGGCGCGAAGCTTCCGTCAGGCCGTCCTAGCATCCAACCTTTCGCCTGCAGCTTCTCAGCGGCCGCCAGGGCCCAATCCGGAATCGCCTCCGCATCCGAGAAGCTCGCGCTTCCTCTGCCGGTCGGCGCGTCGCCCGACAGGTTCGCGATCATGACCGCGAGCTCGGCTCGCGTCAGCCGGTTGCCCGGGCGGAAGCTGCCGTCTCTTCGTAGCCGCGCGCGATCCCTTCCGAGGCTGCCCACTCGACCGCGGGCTTCGCCCAATCGCCGATCCGGTCGCCATCGGCGAACGCCTGCGGGACAACCTTGCCCTTTGCAGCATCCGGATTCAACGCGTTCGCCAGCATGACGGCGAATTCCTGTCTCGTCACTGCCCCGTCCGGCTTGAACGCGCCATCCGGATATCCTCTCGCGTAGCCCGCCTTCCTCGCCGCTTCGATCTCCTTCGCCGCCCAATGACGCGCGGTATCCGAGAAGCCAGACGGCTCTGCCGGCGCGACGACACCGAGCACGGCGAACTTGGTCAGGTGGTCCGATTCGACTTCGATGACGTCTCCGTTGACTGTCCCGCCTATCATGACCCACTCTTGCTTCGTCTCGTCGAAGTAGTGAACGGCCGGCACTTGGCCCGGCTTCAGCTTCGACGCGTCGAACTTGAACCGCAGCGTGATCGGCAGCTTGAACAGCCCCGGCACATCCTTGACGACTTCGTACACATCGCTCAGGGCGGCTTCCGCTCCTTGCCCCGCACCGAACAGCCCGGTCACGTTCACAAGTCTCTCGATCTTGTATTTCACCGATTGGCTCATTGCCCCTGCCGGGACAAGAAGCGTGAACGCTTCGCCGAGCGTCAGCTCGGCCGCAACGTTCGGCTCGACTTGCTGCTCCTTGCGGTTCGGGTCCGGTTGAACGACCGGCACGTAGCCGCCTGCCCCCGGCCCCGGCCCTGTACCCGTGCCCGGCTCCGGCGCCTTGCTCGCGCTCGCCATCACGAACCCGTTGTCCGACGAGAACGGAACCGCCTCGCCATTCCACGTGACCTTCGTCGCTCCCGGCGCATAGACGACCGCCGTCGCCGTCTGCCAACCGTTCGGCTCGTTGAAGGCGATGCTCGCTTCACCGCCGTTCAGCGCGACCGTGAACGCCGCGCCTTCCGCGGCGAAGCCGGCGCCGCTGACGAAGCCGTATTGCAGCTGTCCCGCCGCCTCCGTGCCGCCATTGTATACGAACGCTTGCGTGCGGCCGTCCTTCAGCTTCACTTCGATGCGGTTATCTTCCGTCCGGCGCACGGCTTGAATGCCGCTCTCGCCGCGGAACGGCTTCAGCACGCTGACGAACTGCGCGCTGTTCGCGTTGACGCGGTTCACGACGGTCGGCGTATACGCCGTCGTGTCGTTGCCCGGCCCCGGCGATTCGCCGACGATCATGCTGGACGGCGATGCGGCCGACGACGTCAAGCTGAACAGCTTCAGCCCGTTGCCGTTCGGCGTGCGCCACGAGCCTTCCCAAACACCGGTCATCGCCGCCTGCTTGCCGCCCCGGAAGAACGGGTATCCGTCCTTGTCGCCGAGCGGCCCGTCGAAAGGCGCAAGCTCAGTGCCGGGCGTAAATTCGCCGATCCCGTGCAGGATCCAGTCGTATTGGCGCGTTTTCGGCGACGCGACCGAGAACAGGTCGATCAAGTAATCCGGCGTCACGGCGACCGTTCTCTCGTAGCGATCCATGTTCTCGTACGCCTTGCTTGACGTGTTCGTCATGATGCCGATCGCCTCCGACTGCAGGAACAGCTTCGTCGGCTCGTAGCTCTCGACGCCGTTCGTCTTCGGCTGCAGCTGCTCGTCTCCGTCGACGGCGACCGTGTTGTGCGCGAACGTCTTCTTATAATAGGACGTGTACATCGAATTGCTGTAAGGCGGAATGCCGAGATCCGGCGCGAGCCGCTCGCCTTTGCCGAATATCTCGAGATGAAGCTTGTCGGGATGCCCGTGGTAACCGCCGTGCAAACCGTAATCCACGAGCGCGTACAGTTGGTCCGCGCCTTCGCCCGCCCGGATCACGGAATGTCCGAGCCCCGTGAAGTTATGGCTGTACGACGGCAGCGTCCCTGTCGTCGGAATGACCGGGTTGCCGTAGAATACCGCTTGCTCGCCCGCGATGCCCGAAGACGTATTGCCGGGCACGACGAACCCGCCTCTCGGCCGCTGCTTCACGTTATACAGTTGGTTCAGGAGGGCACCGTATATCGGATCCGCGTACTCCGCGTACACGGCCTCGTAATCCATCGGCACGACGCGGCCCGGCGCGCCGAGGTTCGTCGGATACTTGCCGGAATCGTTGCTGTTAATGATGCCGAGATCCGGGAACGCGTATTGGAGCGTCGCGTCGAACGTCTTCTTGAAGTTCGGGTTCGCGAACAGGTCGTAACCCATGTTCCTGAGCGATTGCGCGTGGAAGAACAGCGCCGACTGCGCGTAAAAGTGGTAGCCGATCGCGCCTTCGTACCAGAAGCCGTCGGACAGCACGCTATTGTTCATCTGGAATTCGAATCCGCTTCTGCCCGATACGGAGAAGTCTATCAACGTTTTGTCTTCCAGCGCGGCCCCGATCGCCCCGATGGCCGCGTTATGCCACGTCTGCCAGTTCGACTTGCCGACGTCGTAGCCTTGCAGCGTCTTGGCCGACGCGGCGAACAAGTTCTGCTCGACGCTATATTGGTCCGCCTCGCTCATGGCGCCGCTCGGCACGATCAAGTCGTACGCCTGAACGAGCTGGATCATCTGCACCGCCTCGTCGAGCGTCTGGTAGAACAGCTTGCCGTACTGCGCCTGGATCGGAAAGCTCGGATACAGCTCCGCGTAGCGGACGAGAATTTCCTTCGCCTTGCGCGCGTACTTCTCCTCGCCGGTCAACGCGTAGACGATCGCGAGATTGCGGGCCGCCTCGGTGTTAAGCGTATGGGTCGTAAAGCGCCAGCCGGCATCGACTTGATCGCCCGTGACGTATTGCCCGTCGGCCGGACAGAGATGCCGGTGCGGGCTGTCGTAATCGTAGACGAGCGGCGTATCTCCGCAGACGAACCATGTCGTCTGACCCGCCGGCTTGGTCGGATAGTAAATCGTTTTGTCCACCCATTGGTCGGCCTTGCGCTTAATCGCATCCAGATAGTCCGCCGCCCAGTCGTACGTCCGGATTTTTGCTTTCGCTTCGTCCAGCTGCGCCTGGGTCACCATAATGTACGGGTGCGCCTTCGTCGCCTGCCTCGGCTTCCCGATCTCGAGATTGAATGCCATGATGAGTTCTTTTCCTCCTCGAAGAGGCCGTATGGCGTAGGTCGCTTGCTTCGTCTCGCCCGCTTGGGCCGAAGCCGGCACTGTCACTTGAATGTCGACGTCGGTTTCCGCTCCGTCGGCCACGACGGGCGTCGTCGGGGCGTACGTCACGTCGTAGCCAGATCCGAACGTGGTCTTCGGCACGATCTCGTACGCCGTGTCGACGCCTCCGATATTTTTCAGCGAGAACGAATAGTGCTGCGTGCTGCCCGGCAGCGCATGCTTGCCGATTTGCTTGATCGAAGGTTCGATCGCGTTCTTCGCCAGCGCCATGCCGTCGAAGATCAACTTGTCGTTCGGGCTTGACGGCGGATCGGAATCGTACCACTTCGGATGGATGATCAATTGATGAAAATTCGCGAAGTCAGCCTTGCCCGTGCTGTTGAGGAACTTGTTGAACGGCAGCTCGATCTTCTTCCACCCGGTCCAATCGACGAAGAACGAAGTCATGAAGTAGTCGAAGCCCGGGTCCGGGATGTCGCATTCCATAATGAAGTACACCTTCTTGTTCGACGCCCGGTCCGAATACAGCCAGAACTCGATCTGGTCGTAGCTCGTCCACGGAGCAGCGAACCCGGTCACGTTGATCGCGCTCGACGGGTCCTTCCACTGCCCGGCCTTCTGCCCCATGACGACCGGCGCCGAGACCGGCGTCGTGTTCGTCCAGCCCGCGAAGTTCTCCATGTCGCTGATCGGCAGGCTGCCGCTTCCCGACAGATCGATCTCGTATGCGTACGACTTCACTTCGCTCGTCTTGCCTTCGAACTCGGCCTTCGCCGTAATCGTCTGCGAATGCCCGACCGGTATCGGGCCGATATATGGCTTAAAGTCCGCGTCGATGCCTTCTACCTTATAGAAGATCGACGCGCCTTCGGTCGCCGACGAAAGCGTCACCGTCCGCGGCTCCGCGTAGATGCCCGGAGGCAGGCTCGCGACCGCGTCCTCGATGAAATCCGCATACACGAACGTATAGGCATAGCTCGTCTCTTCGCCATCTACGCCGTTCACCGAAGCTTTCGTCTTCAAGGTCGTATCCGTCGTCAGCGTGAGCGGCGAGGTGTAACGCTGATAATCGGCGTCCACACCTTCCCTTAAGTAGTACACGCTGGTCAGCACGGAAGGCTTGGACAGCGTCGATAACGAGACGACGACTTTGTTCGTATACTGCCCCGACGGTTTGTCGGCGACGACCGGATGCACCTCCGCTATCGACGTCAGCCGCCAGTCGTCCAGGTACACGATTTCGCCCTGATCGAACGCCGGGTTGCCCGTCGGCGCCGGGTCGAACCATACTTGGTTTAAGGTCTTGAATTCCGGCGGGGAACCGACCTTCTGCGTCTTGACGACGTCCAGCGGAACGACGATCTCCTTCCAGCCGGTCCAATCGAGCGGCAGCCGGTAGTAATAGTAGTTGGACGTATCGGTACCCACGTAGAACCGAATGCCGATCGGAAGGGAGGCATCCGTCCTTGCCTTCACGCTGTAAGCCCAGATTTTCATCGTCTCATACTGGCTCATGTCGATGCCGGGCGCCAGCTTCGGGAACAGCAGCGCGCGGCCCCGGACGTCGGCGCCGTTGTTGAACGCGAGCAGCCACTTCTTGGAGCCGGAGCCTTCCTTGATGAACAATTTGTCCGGATCCTGCGCGGTCGTGTTCGATTCGACGGCGAGCCCGGCCGTGCCCGTGACGTCGCCCGTCGCGTTCGTCGCCGAATCCATGTCGTTCAGCTGCGTCGTGATGTCGAACGTGGGAACCGCCGCGTCCGCCACATTGGCGAACCGGTCGGGGACGAACCATTGGAAAGCGCTTACGAACATCAGGATAGCCATCGCGATAGAAATCCTCTTGCGTAACCTAAGCGAAACCATGATTATACTCCCTTTCGTCCTTGGGATGGTCTAGAAAAGACGGACCGTCTTGCCGTCGCGGATGCTTTCGTTCGCCGCCTCGAGGAACCGGACGATCGCAAGCGTTTCCATCGGTTCGATCGTCTCGCCGCCCCCGAAGAAACGCAGCGCCGCTTCTAGCAAGCTCGCCAAGTACGGCCTGTCCGTCTCCGCGATCTGAAACGCCTCGGAATCCGTCGACCGGTGAAGCGTGCCGCCGAACGCTTCGTTGCCTGCGCGGTTGCCCCGGATCGTTCCGATCCGCCCGTCGTCCCAGACGCCGACGACGACGTCGTGGTCCTCCGCCCGCAGCGCCCGCAAGCTGACGCAGCGCGGGCCGAGGGCGCGGAACAGCATCTCCGTCGTATGGATGCCGTACCAGAAGTAGCCCGGCTGCGTTGGCTCCAGCTGCAACGGCCCGTAGCAGTCGGCGCCCTTGACCGGCTCGGCTTCTCTTTCCCGGATGGCTTGCGTCAACGCATCCGCGTACCGCAAAGCGGAGCAGCTCATAAACCTCGTTCCGCATGCCTCCGCCCGGCGAATCATTCTCGACGCGGCTGCGCTGCTCAAGGCGAACGGCTTGTCGACGAAGATCGGCTTCCGGTACGGCAGCATTTCCTCGAACAACGCCTCGTGTACGCGCCCGTCCACCGACTCGAGCATCCAAGCGTCGCATTGCGCCGCGACTTCCGCGATCGAGCCCGTGATCATGACGCCGTAGCGGTCGCGAAGCTGCGACACATAGCCGTCGACGCGAAGGGCGCTCATCGGGAAGTCGGGCGAAGGCTCGCCCGGCCATCCCGCGACGATGCGCGCGCCCGGGAGATGATGCGGATCGCTCGCGTCGTTGCACAACCGGGCGAAATGCACGATCCGCGAATTGTCCATGCCGATCATCCCGATTCGAAGCATGCCGCGGACGTCTTGCATCTCTTTATCCCCCATCGTCCGCGACCTCGCTTCCGATCGCGATCTCTCCCCCGAGCTCGTGCGATCGATAGAGACCTTGCACCGCCGCGACGACGCTGCGGGAATAAGCCATCGAGCACGCCGGCTCGGCGTCGTCCTCGATGGCGCGGAGCAAGTCTTCGAATTGGAGCACGAACGGATTGCGCTGCGGGGGAATCTCAAGCTCCCGGTACTCGCCGCCTTCGCTGACCCATAGCCCGATCCCTGTCTGCAACCTCATGCTGCCTCGGGTGAACAGCAGCTCCGTCTCGTCTACCGCCGCCCCGGGATACCCCGACAACGACATCGTCGCGGGAATGCCGACATCCGTCTCCAGGAAAGCGATGCCGCTCCCCTCGACGTCACCCCTTCCGAGCGCGTAATCGACCGACGCCTTCACCCTCGTCACCGTCCCGCCCGTCAACCATTGAATCTTGTCGATCGTATGCGAGCCCAGATTCGTCAGGATGCCGCCGCCGGCTTTCGCCTTCTCGAAAAACCAATCCGGCCGGCTCGGCTTGTCGTACGGCAGATGGCGGCGATCGTTAATCATGACCAATCGGCCGAGCGCCCCGCTCTCGATCCACTCTTTCGCAAGCACGTTCGAAGCGGTATAGTGCTGCGTATGGCCCACCATCAGCTTGACCCGATTCGCGCGAACCGCCTCGGCGATGGCATCGCATTCGGCCGTATCGATCGCCATCGGCTTCTCGAGCATCACGTGGCAGCCTTGCTCCGCGGCGAACATAGCCGCTTCCTTGTGCAAATAGTGCGGGAGCGCGACGACCGCGATATCCGGCTTCTCCCGGACGAGCATTTCCTTATCATCCAAATAGCTTGCGATTCCGTATCGATGTCCAAGGCGGTTCGCGCGTTCTTCCATCATGTCCGCGACGGCGCATGCCCGAAGGCCATCCGACTCGCGTATCGCTTCCAAATGCGCTTCGGCGATGGCCCCGCCTCCGACGACGGCAACCCGAAAGTTCATGCTGCGACAGCCCCCTCGCTTTCGTCTGGTACCCATGTTATCAAAGCCGGCTGCGGAGGTCTTCGTTCGACTACGACCACTCCAACAACATCATACAAAGCGAAGGATCTGCCGAATATCGCGATATCTTCGGTTTTTTAACAATTATTCGGATACGGCCGACAATCGCGCCGGCATCATGAAATAAGTCAATATTCGTAAACTAGCCTTATTGAGCAATTTCCGCCGTGTGCTATACTTGGCTAAAATCATAAGAATGAATAGGGAAGGAACGTTTGAATGAATTTGATCGCGCGGTTTTCGAACAAGATCAAAGATCAGATCTCGTTGTTCTACACGATGTTCTGCAGCTTCATCGCGATCATTCTTTTGCTCGTGTCGTTCAATTATCTTTCCTATACGTTTTTCCGCAACAACATCAAAAGCGAACTGATCGAGAACAACAGTCTGAACCTGAATACGACCGTCACCAATTACGAGAAGCATATCAAGTTGATTAAAAACTTCTTGTTGGGCTTCCTATCCAGCAACGATACGCAATTATTGAAATCCGGCAGTACGTCGACGATGCATTATGAGATCGTGACGAAAGTCCAGAAAGATTTGCAGCATACTTTGGGGAATTCGCTGCTCTATCTGGACAACGTTCTCTACTATTTCGAAGATAGAGGCATCGTAATCGAAAAAGACGGGACGAGAGATGCCGCGACGATGTTCTCCAGGTTTTATCGTCAGCCGGATTATTCGATCGATTTTTGGAATCGCGAAATGGAAAGCGCGGACAGCTTCAAAATTTATCCGGCCGCGGCATTCCGCATCGATACCGCTTTCGCACAAAAACCGATCGGCAGCCTCATGCCGGTCATGGTGAAGAATTCATACGACCACCATTTCGCCTTTATCGCGATGCTCGAAAGCTCGAAGATGTTCGAATCCTTTCATCAGCCCATAGCGAACGGCCAATTTTTGATCTTCGGCCCGAATGGGCGCCCTGTCTTTTCTTCAACCGGAGGTATAGACCTCCCCCCCCTGCCGGCCAATTCCGCAAAAGGGTATTTTAAAATAAAGGAGACTTATTTTTTTTACCAAAAAGGGGCCGCAACTGGACTCACCTACGTCGAGATCGTTCCGAACCGACGGCTGACCGAACAAATCAAAAAGCTCAACATCGTCATGCTGATCCTCCTGCTGCTTTCCCTGTTCATCAGCCTTGTCGTATCGTTCGTCATCGCCAAAAGGTTCCATAACCCCCTTGCCAGCATTATCCGTTCAATTCAACCTTTTAACGCCAATATTCATCCTTCGGTGAAAAGCAGTTGGATCAAGGAGTTCAATCTGATCAGCAGCAAGCTTCACGATTTATCCCAATCCAATCAAGATATCCATAAAGACTTGAATGCGAAAAATTCTCTGCTCCAACAATTCGCCTATTTCTCGCGCCTCAAAATGATTCAGGGAAATGCCGGATTGGTGCAAACCTCGATCGATAACAACAAACCCTATCGCTTGGTCCTTTTCCACATTGATTTAAAGGAACGATTTAAAACGGAGGTCGACTCCGATCCCTACCGCTTTTTTAATTACTGCAAGGAATTCATAAACGCCCATTTTACTGAATTAACGGAGGACTCCCTGACATTCCAGGTCGAGAAGGATCAGATCCTGTCCATCTTGTTCACGGAGAACGACGCCGGAGACGCTCATTTACAATCGCTGAACCATCTCGTCTCCATCTTGGAGCTGGACGTTTCTTTCTGCAACTTCACGATCGCCGTCAGCCCGATCCGCAAGCAGTCCGCCGACTTCGCGGAAACCTATCGTCATGTTCTCGACTTGGTCAAGCAGCGGAAATTGGGAGAGGACATCCAGGTGTTCACCGAGCCGATTCCGCAGGCCGAATTCATCATCCCTTCGCCTACCGAAGAAAGCGAATTGATGGCTAACCTCCAATCCGGAAACGATACGGTCACGATCCCTTTGCTGGACAAACTATTGGACAATCTGTCCAAATCCGGCGCACTCGCCTATCAATTCCAAGACTTCTCCAAGGAAATCGTAAACAAAACGATCAAAATTTTGTACTTGCAAAACATTTCGATCAATCAGTTCCATAACGGTTCCTCCCCTCGTATAGTATCTTTTGAAAGCTCTTTTGCGCCCGTTTCCAGCCCCCGAGGGG
>NZ_JAJFOW010000177.1 GCF_020731285.1 Cohnella baijiui | reverse complement strand
CTAAGGTACCCCAAAAATATTTTACTCCGCTTTTTCAGTCGTGCTTCTTCAACAGCATTATCTAGTAGAAACAGTTGAACTTCATAGATACGATCATTATATTCGGTGTATACTTGACATGTTTTCTGTTCAAATAGACTGTGAACATCTTTTGTATCCGTATATAAAGGTAATTCGAAATCATCCTCATCATCTAGTTCGCTTAATTCAAATTCTGGAACGTAACAAAAACATGAAATATCGTCAATGTTATCAACATAGTTCTCACTAAAATAAGGAATAAAAAATTTATTCCTATTTTGTAGGCCCTTGCTTAAATCGGCTAATTC
>NZ_JAJFOW010000176.1 GCF_020731285.1 Cohnella baijiui | reverse complement strand
AGGCTTTCGATATTAAGTCGTATGGCAAGCCGATTGGGGAGGGGAAGGATGTAGCCATCCTCAAAATTAATGCAAAAGATTTGCCGACGATCTCTGTAGATGATACGGATGGCGACGGAAGTGCAGTTTCTTCTGCCATTCAGTTTGCCGGATATCCCGGTAAAGCGGATTTAGGCGGGTTTCTCGATGAGAGGAGCCAGTTAGAAGCTACGTATTCTACCGGCACGATTTCTGTTTCCCAAAAAATAATGAAAAACGGAGCACCTGTCATTCAGTTGAACGCGAATCTGAATCCGGGTAACTCCGGAGGACCCGTGCTCTCAGAGAGTG
>NZ_JAJFOW010000175.1 GCF_020731285.1 Cohnella baijiui | reverse complement strand
CTCGGCTGGAATGCGGATTCTAAGCGTTAGCCTAGTAGCGCTCGGCGCGTTGGCGTCAGCTGTCTTGATTACGAATGTGCATGCGTTTGAAGGAACGCCTGCCGGATTTCGTATCGTGGACGGTCAGATCGTAGACGTAGATCCGTGGGCGGGTTTTTTTAATCCGAGCTTCGCTGTATCGGCGATTCATGTCGGGCTTTCTGCATATATGACCGGAGCGTTTGCGATTGCCTCCATTGCAGCATTTAAGATGCTGAAGCGAAAAACCGGTGATAAAGAGTTTTTGTTTCACCGTAAGGCATTGATGCTCTCGCTCGCTATCGGTGGTCTT
>NZ_JAJFOW010000174.1 GCF_020731285.1 Cohnella baijiui | reverse complement strand
AGAGGATTGAACACAATTGTTCTATTTTCATGGCGATTGCCCGTCATGTTTTGAAGATGATAAAAGTTAGATGGAGGGAATTTACTCATGGCAGGAACACCGCATTTGCAAATAAAAGACCTAACCGTTGCGATTGAGGATAAACAAATTCTTAAGGGTTTGAACCTAGAAATTAAAGGCGGCGAAGTACATGCCATCATGGGTCCGAATGGAACGGGTAAATCTACGCTCGCTTCCGCCATCATGGGTCATCCGAAGTACAAAGTAACCGGCGGCTCTGTAACGCTGAACGAGGAAGACGTACTGGAGATGGAAGTAGACGAGCGCGCAC
>NZ_JAJFOW010000173.1 GCF_020731285.1 Cohnella baijiui | reverse complement strand
TTTTAATCAGGGTGTCACTGGTTCGAGTCCAGTATGGCTCACCATTTACAATGTTGTTCCATCTGAACGCTCACCGTATTAGGCGGAACTTCCGTTACAATCGCTCACGTCCTGTGAGCAACACGGAAGCTTGCACATCCTGTGCATCGCGAGTCCAGTATGGCTCACCATTACTTACCCACAAAAGTGGAGCACATGCTCTACAGCCTATACCAGGTACTTTTGCGGGACCTATAAGAGAATGCTACACATGCGGGTGTGGCGGAATTGGCAGACGCACTAGACTTAGGATCTAGCGCTTCGGCGTGGGGGTTCAAGTCCCTCCACCCGCAT
>NZ_JAJFOW010000172.1 GCF_020731285.1 Cohnella baijiui | reverse complement strand
ATCCGTTTACATCGGAGCGAGCGAAGCAGAAGGTAATTGACTTAGCGCGTATCCTGACTCAATATAGTGGAGGTATGAAGCTGCATGTCGTACCATTCACAGAGATTCAAACTCAGATTCGTCAGCACTGCCCGGAGCATTACACAATTACGATTATGCGTCGCTTTATGATGCGGATTACTGAGCGATTGGCACAAAAACATGGAGCATTGGCAATTGCAACAGGCGAGAGCCTTGGACAAGTGGCATCTCAAACAATGGAGAGCATGTATACAATTAATCATGTTATTAACACACCAATGCTTCGTCCGCTTATTGCGATGGATAAAGAGG
>NZ_JAJFOW010000171.1 GCF_020731285.1 Cohnella baijiui | reverse complement strand
AACAGTCCCAATCAATAGGAAAGCGGCCCGCTGTTTTCTCTGTATGCAGAACATCAAGCGTACTTTGCGGCACATAGGCCTCAATGGAAGAGAAATGCACACTGCTTTGTTCACGAATGATTTTGCGCAGAGCGGTAGCGCTGGCAATATGCTGGTCTGTAACATGTTCTTGGTGATAGCCGGCTTTTTGGCGCTTGATGGTAGCCGGCTTCATGGGACTTTGCAGGCGATGAAGTGCAAGACAGTAATGTAAGCCAAGAATGTTATTGGGTTGCTGAGTCTGATCGAACGGCGTATCCGTTGCTATTTCGGGTAATAGGGAGGTAAGAGCGCG
>NZ_JAJFOW010000170.1 GCF_020731285.1 Cohnella baijiui | reverse complement strand
TATTTACATACTCGGCACCGCGCTTGATCGCTTCCATATTCTTCTCAACCACTTTTTGGCCTTTTTTGCCGAACAGTTCATTCACTACTTCAACGAATGATTCCGCTGGCAGACCCAAAAGGGCGCTGGAAGCTCCAATCGCTACCATGTTTTTCATAAGAGACGTTCCAAGTTCTTCGGCAATTTCAGTGAAAGGCACAGAGAATAGACGAACATCCGCTCCCTAAGGCGCTTTCGGATTGAATTTTGCATCACCAATGATAATTCCGCCCTTGCGAAGTTCCGGACTGTTTACATCGATTGTCTCTTGGTCAAATGCCACGAGTATATCGAG
>NZ_JAJFOW010000169.1 GCF_020731285.1 Cohnella baijiui | reverse complement strand
ATCATTCTCAGCTTCAGCCCGCTTATCGAAGCGCTTGCCCCTGCGGAAGAGGAGCAGGCCAGATTCCTCGTATCTTTAGATGAGTGAGTCTAGCTGATTTTCCAAAGGTGGGTGCGAACATAAATAAGGAAGACACACAGATTCCAGACAGCAGCGCTCAAAAAGATGATAGAGGTTCCCCACCACATCATCATCCAGCCGGATGCATACATAGTCAGCGGCATACCTACGCGGAACAGAGTACCGGTAATTCCGCTAATTCTTCCCATCAAGTGAGCAGGAGTCTGCTCATGCCGAAATGTATACATAGAGGTGCTGTACAGCGATATAGCGATG
>NZ_JAJFOW010000168.1 GCF_020731285.1 Cohnella baijiui | reverse complement strand
GAAATCTGGACTTCGAAATATTCGTCCTCCTGAAGATAATCCTCTATTTTGGCGCGGCTAATCCCTTCTACAAGCACGCGAATTGTTCCATTGGGCAGCTTCAGCATTTGCTTTACCTTAGCTACGGTGCCGATCAGAAAGATCTGCTCCTTCTCCGGCTCCTCGATGTGCACTTCTTCCTGCGTAGACAGGAGAATGAGGTTATCATCCACCATTGCTTTTTCTAGCGCTTTCACCGACTTGGCTCGTCCTACATCAAGATGTAGAACCATGCCCGGAAACACCAGCAATCCTCGCAACGGGAGAAGAGGGATTTGTCTCTCTTTTTCGGTTGTTCC
>NZ_JAJFOW010000017.1 GCF_020731285.1 Cohnella baijiui | reverse complement strand
TAACATGCCCTTATAGGGCTGATGGAAGCCACCGGCTAAGCCGGTGGTTATGACTTGGGCGGGCCGATCGCCCGCTCCCATCCTCTCCCCAGCGAAAACCTTGCGGCACAAGCATTCCTTTGCCCCGATAAAGTTTAGGCCTGTTCAATCCGTTCAAGACCCGGTAAAATCAGATTGTGTCGGTTTTTGTCAATCGGTAAATTCATCCTTACCCTACTCTGTCGCAAGGGTGGTTCTTTTGAACGAACTTCCAAGTCACTATAACGGGGCCTCGGTCTCTCTTTCTATCCTCATCGCAGCGGTCGCTTCTCTCGCCGCCCTTTATATGGCCCGGCAAGTCGCGGCTTCCCGAGGGCGCTCCCGGCGGGTCTGGCTTGCGTGCGGCGCCGCCTCCATGGGCACCGGCATTTGGTCGATGCATTTTGTCGGCATGCTGGCCATGGAGCTTCCGGTCGACGTCCGGTACGACTATCGGCTCGTCGGACTGTCGGTCGTCGTGGCCATTCTGACGTCCGGCGTCGCGCTGTTCGTCGTCGGCCGCGACAGTCTGGGCGCAGGCTGGCTCGTCGCCGGGGGCATCATGCTCGGCATAGGCATCGCCGGCATGCACTACATGGGGATGAGCGCCATGCGTTTGAACGCGCATATCCGCTACGACCCCCTCCTTCTCGCCGCCTCGCTCCTGATCGCCGTCGCCGTCTCGATCGCGGCGCTCTGGATGACATACCGGCAGCGCCATGCGGGAAGCAGGGTCAAGACGACGGCAGCCGGCCTCCTCATGGGCGCGGCGAACGCGGGCATGCACTACTCGAGCATGGCCGCCACCTCGTTCGCGACCGATGCGCACACGTTGATCGGGACCGCCCATCAGACCGCCTCTCCCGCGCTCGGGTTCACGATCGGGATCGCGACGCTGCTCGTGCTGGTCCTCTCCCTCGTCTGCGCCTACATCGACCGCGTCTGGATGGCGCAGCACAGGCAGCAGCTCGAGCGGGACAAGCGCATCGAGTCGCTGATCCGCCATAGTCAGGACGGGGTGTTTTCCTTTACCCTGACCGGAAGGCTGCTGGACGCGAACCAGGCCGCCGAGCGGATGACCGGCTTCAGCCGCGAAGAGCTGTTGTCGATGCCGCCGGCGGATCTCATCTGCGAGGAGTTCCGCCATACGACGAGGGTTCACTTCGAAGAAGCGGTCGCCGGCCAGTCCCGCAACTTCGATAGCGCCTGGACGCACCGGGACGGCAGCCGAATCGAGATCAACAACACGAACGTTCCCGTCGTCGTCGAAGGCGCGGTCGTAGGCGTCTACACGATCGTCCGGGACATTACCGATCGCAAGCGGTCCGAGCGACGCATGAAGCATATGGCGCATCATGACGATGTGACGGGCTTGCCGAACCGCCGCTTGTTCGAGCGTCAGGTGGCCAAGATGCTTTCCGGACCGACCGGAGACGTCCAACCGCTCGCCGTCCTGTTCCTCGACGTCGATCGCTTCAAGTTCGTCAACGATTCGCAAGGACACGACATTGGCGACCTTCTGCTGCGCGCCGTGGCGACGCGTCTGCGCAATGCCGTCGGAGACGCCGGGATCGTCGCCCGACTCGGCGGCGACGAATTCTGCATCCTGCTCTCCAGCGGCGTCGCGCGCGAGTCCGTGGAGGCAATGGCGATGCGGATCAACCGGGAAATCGACATTCCATTTTCCCTGCGCGGCCGCGACATCCATATCACGGCGAGCATCGGAATCGCTTGTTATCCCGAGGACGGCGACAGCTGCATCGCGCTGATGAAGCATGCGGATACCGCCATGTACTCGGCCAAGGAAAACGGCAAAAACACGTACCGCTTCTATCAGCAAACGATGAACGAAGTGCTTACCGAGCGGGTGCAGCTGGAGAACGAGCTGCGCAAGGCGCTCGAGCGCGATGAATTTTACCTTGTCTACCAGCCTCAGGTGGACATCGCGAGCGGACGGATCGTCGGCGTCGAGGCGCTCATCCGTTGGCATCATGGGAAAAAGGGGCTCATCTCTCCCGCGGAATTCATCCCGCTCGCCGAAGAGACCGGCATGATCGTCCCGATCGGCGAATGGGTGCTGCGCACCGCCTGCAGCCAAGCCAAGCGCTGGCACCAGGACGGTCTTGGCTCGCTCCGCATGTCCGTCAATCTGTCCAGCCGCCAATTCCTGAGCCAGGACCTGGCCGACTCGATCCGTCGCATCATCCGCGAGACGGCGTTCGATCCCGGCTGCCTGGAGCTCGAGATCACCGAGTCGATGACGCTGGACGTGGGCCGCGCCATCGCGACGCTGCATCAGCTGAAGGAGCTGGGCGTCTCCATCTCGATCGACGACTTCGGCACGGGTTACAGCTCGCTCAGCTACTTGAAGACCTTCCCGGTCGACCGGCTCAAGATCGACCAGTCTTTCATCCGGCAGATGCTTTCCGATACGAACGACCGCTCCATCGTCGCGACGATCATCTCGCTCGCGCACAATCTGAACCTGCAGGTCGTCGCCGAAGGTGTCGAGACGGGCGCCCAGTCCGCCTTCCTCGCCTCTCACGGCTGCGACGAAATGCAGGGCTACTATATCAGCAAGCCGCTGCCCGCCGCTGACATTCGGCGCTTGATGCTCGGCGACGACTGCGCCGAGGAAGTTCGCATTCCTCCCGCTGGCGCATGAAAAAGGCTCATTCTCTGACCCTCTTGGTCGGAAGAATGAGCCTTTGGTTTGAACCCGCGACACGATGCGAAGCTATTAGCCGAAGATCGCGTCGATGACGGGCTTCGTATGGCCGCCCGGATACAGCAGATAGAGCAGTACGTAGACGGTGACGCCGGTAATCGCGGTTGCAAACCAGATGACGGCGGTCGTCCGTCCCCATTTGCGATGCTTGGCGAAGTTCTTCCGGAAGGCGAGCGTCAGCGTCGTAATGCCGAACACCGCAGCCACCATCGCGAGGATGATATGGAAGATCAAGAAGATCGTATAAATCGTCTTGAGATGGTCCGGACCGCCCCACTCGGTATTGCCGACGAAAATCGTCCGCGACACGTAGATGAGGAAGAACAACAACGCGGCGATCGCGGCGGCGATCATCGTCTTCTGGTGGGCTTCCCGCTTTCCCTTGATGATGAGATTCCAGCCGATCGCGACCAGAATGGCGCTCAAAGCGATAAAGCTCGTACTGATCGTCGGCATGATCGTGTAATTCGACATATTCTAGGCTCACCTGCTCCAGCGAACTTAATCAACTGTCCCCATTGTACCCTGCCGTTTGCAGTTGATCAAACGTTAACAGAGTTCTTCACACATTGTTCAAACGTCCCGAGGATGCATGATCAAAGGTAGGATCGTCGTCCTGCGCCCGCTCGCGTTTGTACCATTGCATGAAGACGGTAAACAGCGCGACGATATTAACGCCCTCCTGCAGCAGCTTCATGATGATGCCGCCCAGCTGCTGGTCGTCGAGCGGCGAAAGCAGACTGAAGAACGCCGGTCCGCCTTCGAATTTGGAGAGCAGCGCGGCCGGGTCCCCCGACACGCAGTAGCCCATCGCCCGCACCCATACTTGAGGATCGTTGTAGACGGCGAACAGGGGCGCCCCGGCGAAGATGATCAGGACGCAAGCCGGCGTCAGCAGCAAGCCGTTCAGGAAGATGAAGCCGAGCTTGCGCAGGTTCGTAAGCCGCGACCATTCCGGCACCGGCGACATGACGTGCCACCAGCTGATCATCGCCGTCAGGAACAGCGCCAAATAATACAAGGCGTGCACATAATAGTGCGTCATGATCCAGTCGTGGTTGCTGGGCATGTGGTAGAACGAGAACAGCAAGTTAAACGCGAACAGACCGAACAGCGGATTCATGAGGAAGCGCAGCGGCCGCCAACCCCGTTGCGAGAAGATAGCCCGCCACAGCCACACCGGCACGCCGTAAAGCAGCATCGGCGGCACGATGAAGTACGAGATCGCCATATCCGTCATATGAAACGTAAACATGAGGTGACCCATCAGGCTGAGGGGGCCGCCTTGCGCGAGATAGAGCAGCACGATGCCCGCGATGAACGAGATCTGACGACCCGCGCCGACCGGCTCCGCGCCTCCGAAGCGCTCTCGCCACGGCCCGACCACAAACGTATAGAGTACGATGATCGCCAGCATCAGCGTCAGCAGATACGGACTCCACAGGTCGGCAAACGAAAAGTATTGCAAGCCCATCTTCGATCCCTCCTTTCTACAGCATATCCCAATTGCGCCAAGATCAACTGCGCCAAGCGACTGGCCGCAACGCCAAAACCGTCCCATCCAAGGAAAAAGAGGCGGGGAGTCGGCCCGCCTCTCTGAAGTTTATGGATAGACTTACCACCAAACCCAATATAGCGCCATGATCACCATCGTGAACACGACGACGATGCCGAACAAAATCCCGAAGATCGGGAACAGGTGCCCCCGGTCCTTCATGTGCATCCAGAATGCCATCTGAACGAACACTTGGAGAATCGCCATGCCTACGAGAATGATGTAGGTGAACGTCTGGTTGATCTCGCCGGCCGCCACCGCGGCGAATGCGATGATCGTCAGCGCGAGAGACATGACAAAAGCGACGATGTGCTTTTGGGGTCCCTCTGCGCGGTGGCGTCTTGTCTCTTCCCCGGAGGAAGCGGAATGGTTGCTCGCCATGCGTTAACCCACCTTTCCCATCAGGTAGACCACGGTGAAGATGAATACCCAGACGACGTCGATGAAGTGCCAGTAGATCGCCGACACGTAAATCTTCGGAGCCGTGACGACCGTAAGGCCCTTCTTGAAGATTTGCGCGATCAGCAGACCGATCCAGAGCACCCCGAACGCGACGTGCGCGCCGTGGAAGCCGACCAGCGTGTAGAACGAAGAGCTGAATGCGCTAGTCGAGAATTGATGGCCTTCGCTGACGTACGTGTTGAATTCGTAAATTTCAAGCCCCAGGAAGCAAAGGCCGAGCAGAATCGTGACGATCAGCCAGAGCACCATCGGCTTGGTCTGGTGGCGGTGCATCGCCTGAACGGCGAACACGCTCGTCAAGCTCGAGAACAACAGGATCATCGTAGCCGCGAATACCATCGGCAGCTCGAACAGGTGATCGGCCGTCGGGCCGTCGAGCGTCTGGTGGCGAAGCGCGATGAAGGCGGCGAACAGGGTGCCGAACAGGACCGTCTCCGCGCCGAGGAAAAGCCAGAAGCCGAGGACTTTGTTGCGTCCCTCTAGCGTTGCCTTCTCCGGTTCGTGAGGCAAATGTCCGTCTGCGTGTTCATGTGCGCTCATGCGTGCACCCCTTTCTCCTGCTCCTCCGGCTCGATGTGGAACCCGTGGTCGTCAAACACGGAACGGAGGAACATACAGCCAAATGTAACGACGAGTCCGGCGATGGCGACGATCAGTTTATCATACATGAAACCGAGGCCGGCTGCGAACAATCCGATGCTCATAATGAGCGGAAGGATCGAAGGCGAAGGCATGTGGATCGGTCCGACCGGCTCCGCCGGCGGCATTTCCGCATTGCCTTTTTGCTTTTCGTTCCACCAGGCGTCATAGCTGCGCACCAGCGGAAGCTGCTTGAAGTTGTATTCCGGCGGCGGCGAAGGAATCGACCATTCGAGCGAACGGCCGTCTTCCCAAGGATCGTCGGCTACGCGCTGCTTTTTGGCGGCGCTGACGACGACGTTGATCAGGAATACGATCGTGCCTACGCCCATCAAGAACGCGCCGATGGAGCTGACCAGGTTCATCGTGTCGAAGCCCTGGTTCGGCAGGTACGTCCATACCCGGCGCGGCATCCCCAAGAGACCCAAGAAGTGCTGCACGAAGAACGTCAGGTGGAAGCCGATGAAGAACGTCCAGAACGTCAGCTTGCCGAGCGTCTCGTTCAGCAGGCGCCCGAACATCTTCGGCCACCAGTAGTGCAGGCCGGCGAAGATGCCGAAGATCAAGCCGCCCACGATAACGTAGTGGAAGTGAGCGACGACGAAGTAGCTGTCGTGGTACTGGAAGTCTGCCGGCGCGGACGCGAGCATGACCCCGGTGACGCCGCCCATGACGAACGTCGGGATAAAGCCGATGCCGAACAGGTTTGCGGTCGTGAAGCGGATCGAGCCGCCCCACAGGGTGAACAGCCAGTTGAAGATCTTGACCCCCGTCGGTACCGCGATCAGCATCGTCGCGATGGAGAACAAGCCGTTCGCGACCGGGCCGAGTCCCGCGGTGAACATGTGGTGCGCCCAGACCATGAACCCGAGGAACGCGATCAGGACGGTCGCGAATACCATCGAGCTGTAGCCGAACAGACGCTTGCGCGAGAACGTGCTGACGACTTCGGAGATGATCCCGAAGGCCGGCAGGATCAGGATGTATACCTCGGGGTGACCGAACACCCAGAAGATATGTTCCCAAAGGACGGTGTTGCCGCCGCTGCCCGTTTCGAAGAAGTTCGCGTGGAACAGCCGGTCGAACGTCAAGGCGACGAGGCCTACCGTCAGAGCCGGGAAAGCGAAGACGATCAGCGCGGACGTGATGAAGATCGTCCAGGTGAACATCGGCATGCGCATGAAGGACATGCCCGGCGCGCGCATGTTGATGATCGTCGCCATAAAGTTAATGCCGCCCAGCAGGGTGCCGATACCGGCGATCTGCAGACCCATCAGGTAATAGTCGACGCCGTGGCCGCTGCCGTAGGTCGGGCCTGCCAGCGGCACGTAGGACGTCCAGCCCGCGGCCGGCACGTCGCCTGCGAACCAGCTGATGTTCAGCAGCACGCCGCCGAAGAAGAACGTCCAGAAGCCGAGCGAGTTCAGGAACGGGAACGCGACGTCGCGCGCCCCGATCTGCAGCGGGATGACGGCGTTCATCAGAGCGAACAGCATCGGCATCGCCGCGAGGAAGATCATGGTCGTACCATGCATCGTAAGCAATTCGTTAAACGTATCTGCGCCTACGAAGTCGTTCATCGGCTTCATCAGCTGAATCCGGATCATCAGCGCTTCCAGGCCGCCGACGATGAAGAACAGGCCGCCGGCGAGTAAGTACAAAATTCCGATTTTCTTATGGTCGACGGTCGTCAGCCAGTCCATCAAGCCCCGATAACGCTTGACTGTGTGCGCGTGTGCAGCCAAAGCCGCGTACCTCCTTCATTACCCGCAGAAGCTAGAGTATTAGTAGTCAAGCTTGTAATCAGCCAAGTACTTGGCGATCCCGTCGAGCTCTTCTTGGGTCAGACCCAGTTCGCCAGCATTCGGCATCATGTTGCCAGGCTTGACCTTCTGCGTGTCGGTAACCCATTCCTTGATGTTCGATTCCACCGATTTGCCGGGTTCATCGTTGTAGAGAATGCCCCCGATCGTCTGGCGGCTGCCGATGCCCGTCAGGTTCGGCGCGCTGCTGCCCGCGTTGTTCTCGCCGATGGCGTGGCAGCTGAGGCACTTGTTCTCGAGCGCGTCCTTGATCTTGCTGTCTTCAGGCAGGACTGCCGGCGCCTTCATCGCCGCGACCCAACGGTCGAACGAAGCTTGGCTGACCGCCTTCGCCTTGAAGTCCATCAAGCTGTGGGAAGGTCCGCAAAGTTCCGCGCATTTCCCTTTGAATACGCCTTCCTTCGGGAATTCCAGGAACAGCTTGTTCGTGGTACCCGTTCCTGCGTTTGTATCGATCTTGCCGCCGATCGACGGAATCCAGAAGGCGTGCGTCACGTCGGCGGACGCCAGCGTGAACTGGATCTTCTTCCCGGTCGGCACGACCAGCTCCTGCGCCGTCTTGATGCCGTATTCCGGATACTCGAACTCCCACCAGTACTGGTGCGAAGTTACCGTAACCTGGACCGCGTTCGGATCCTTGGAGTAGTCCTTGGCCAGACCGAACACCGTGTTGATCGTCGGCACGCCGAGGATCAGCAGCAGGATGATCGGAATGACCGTCCAGATGATCTCGAGCGTATGGTTGCCTTCGACTTGCTTCGGCACGGACTTGTCGCCCTTGCGGCGGCGGAACCGGATCAACACGTAGATGCAAATCGCAAATACGATTATGACGACGAGCGCCATGATGCTGATCGACAACGTCATGAGGTCAAATTGTTTCTGGGCTACCGGCCCTTGCGGGTTCAGCGTGGACAAGTCCTCTCTTCCGCATGCCGACAGGAGCAGAACCACTCCTGCCATCAGCGGGAGCAGCCGCTTCATTACGCGCCACCGATTCATCATCAATTCATCCCCACTTTGACTTTTTCATAGATTGCCTGTGTGCGTTAGGCGTGGCGGCGGCAACCTACGTGTTGCGCGATGTTGAATCAATTCAACACACGTACTTAATCACTCTAATAAATATTAAGATTGGCACGACGGTTTGTCAATGTTCACAGAACAGTTCACAAATTGTTCTCAAAACTGTCAAAATCGTTGCCACACAAGGGTTTTCCGTCTCTCAGGGCGGTCTTGAAAGGGCTTCTACGGCGATTTGAAAGCGCCGTCCGGACCCGTTCGCGGACCGGGATCGGCGATCTCCGCTTGAAGTTCCCTCCCCTCATGTTTTACCAACCGCACCGGGTTTTATGTACGGCGCAGCAAGCATACTTTTGTCCCGGGAGCGAACAATACGGACATCAAGCGGAAAAGGGATGGAGGATAGGAAGCATGCAGCAGCTGCGAAAAGCGATCATCGCGCTTGGCGTCGCCGCCATCACGAGCGGACTGCTCGGAGCCTGCAACTATAAGAGCGAATTCCATAAAAGCGCTCACGACTACGGGAGCCGCCTCGCGAACGATCCGAAGATGGCGCGGGTCCGCGCTTACAGCGCGGTGACGACAGATCCGAAGATGCACGACAACAAATACTTCGAGTACAGCTCCAAGCTGAGCTACAAGGTCTCGAATCTGCCCGGCGTAAGCGACGCGATCGTCATGCTGACGGACAAAAACGCCTATGTGGGCATCACGACGGACTGGACGGCTACCGGCACGCTGTCCCACGGCGGCAAGCGGATGCGCGAGCAGGACAACACGGGGACGACCGAAGGCGTCTACAACGTGGATACGGGGAGCAGCCGTTGGGATCCGCGGAAAATCGTCACGCCCTACAACTCTTACTTTTCCCACAAGGACATCTCGGACCTGTCCACCGAATTCCGCCAGACGATCGCCGAGAACGTGCGCAAGCTGGCGCCGAACGTGCAGGGCGTGCACATTTCGGCGAACCAGGAGTACATGAACCAGCTCCTCGACTTCGCGAGAGCCTCCTGGGCGGGCAAGCCGCTCGCGCCGCTCATTCCCGAGTTCAACAAGCTGGCGAAATACACGTTCAGCCTTGGCGGCCAGGTGCCGATCCCGATCTCGGACCGCTAATGCGAAACGCGTATATATAAAAGGAAACAACAAGAGGACGGCCGCCGGGCTCCCGACGCTGAGCGGCCGTCTTTTGCCTGCGCAAAGACTTACGACTCCCCAAAAAAACGGCAAGGGACCGATCGTCCCCTGCCGGATCATCTCCGCTCAAGATGCGGAGGTATTCAATTTGACCAACTCGCGCTCCACGAGCATCGTAAGCTCATCTTCATAGCCGCCGGTAATTCTGTATTTCCGAATGTAATCCTTCACAAACTTGCGCGGGTCCTTAGGCCGGAAAATTCTCGTCAGTTCTCTCAGGCTTTCCTGAACTTCGTTGTGACTGCGTTTTGCCATGCCATATTCCCTCCCGGCGGAAAAAATCCCGCAAGTTTAAGCTACTACACGGTCCACACCCCGGCTGCCTATTGATGATGCTTACTTCCTGCTCCTTACCAGTATACCAGTAATCGGACGGGGTTGAAAGCAAAACCGCCTCAGAGCCTCACTTCGAACAGGTGCGTTCCGCCCGACAGCGCGAACCTCTCGCCCGGCCGAAGCTCGTAGCGCTCCCCCGCCCGAAGCCGTCGGCCGTCGGTCAGAAAAGTGCCGTTGGAGGAACCATGGTCCTCCAAGAAAAACGCGCCCCGATCGGCCGCGTACCGCAGCGAGCAGTGCCTGCGACTAATCTCCCCCGAATCGAATGGAAACACGAGACCGCACTGGGCGGCATCCCGGCCGATCGACAGCGGGCGCTCCGACAGCTTGAAGCTCGCACCGGCGAACTCCCCCTGGAGGCCGCACAGCCGCGGCTCTCCCTCGCCGGCCTGCAAGAGCGGCTCCGGCACGTCGCTCAGCTTCGACAACGGGATCGTATAGTCCGGCAAAGGCGCGCCTCGCTCTGCCGCCGCGTCCTTTTCGTCCTTCGCGACGACGTCCATATCCGCGCATGCTTCCCGCTCCGCCGCTTCTTCCTCGTTCGCGCCGACCTCCGGCGGCTCAAACGCATCTCCCCGACCCTTACCCCGCGCAGTCATCTGCAGAAACGCGACGACCGCGACGGCCGCCACGACGATGCCAATCCCCATGGCCGCGAGCAGAGGCAGCGTGCCGATCGCCGTCTGCGCAGTCGACGCATCCAGCTTCATCGACGCGGCCGCAGGGTTCGCGCCCGCCGCGAGCCCGCCTACGGCGCCGGCGGACGCGAACGCGCGCCGGCCGGATCGACGGATCCGGCCCACGACCGTGTTCATCAATGCCTCCCTCCTCTCTTGACTATTATCGGTCCGGAGCGACACCGATTTCACCCCCTTGCGCCTATTGCGAATGAATATTGTAAACGCTTACGATAGTGTGGAAAGAAGAAAGGTCATCATGCTGACCCTTTTTTCCAGTATACCGAATCCTGCCACTCGCTTCAATGCGGAACATCCATATTTTAGAAATTTTTAATGCCGGGACCGAACGTTTCATCGGTGCATGCCGGCATTCCGGCGGTAAGGAAACCTTTCCTTTTTTCTTCCCGACCCTTGTATTCGTTCGATCGCTTCTTCTATGCTCGCCGCGAGGAAAGAGCGCGCTCCATAAAAAGACCGCCCGTTTACATACGCACAACCGCCAATGTAGGTCGTTTACATACGCACATTCGCCGAAAGAAGCTGCCAACCGCCAATGTAGGTAGTATACATACGCACATTCGCCGAAAGAAGCTGCCAACCGCCAATGTAGGTCGTTTACATACGCACATTCGCCGAAAGAAGCTGCCGACCGCCGATGTAGGTCGTTTACATACGCACATTCGCCGAAAGAAGCTGCCGACCGCCGATGTAGGTCGTTTACATACGCACATTCGCCGAAAGATGCTGCCAACCGCCAATGAAGGTAGTTTACATACGCACATTTGCCGAAAGAAGCTGCCTACAGCCAATGAAGGTAGTTTACATACGCACATTTGCCGAAAACAATTGACGACCAGGGTTCCCTTTCCCCGGCGGTCTCGCATCAAACGTCCCTATCGCAGCAGTTCCTGCAAATCCTTGAGGCTCGGCTTCTGGAAAGAAACGACGACCTCGCCTCCTTGGACGCGAACGTCTTTGACCTTCACCAGCTTCGGCAGCTGCGCGCCGAGCGGGATGACGACGTCGTCGAACCGATCGGCCGGCAGCGAAACGTCCTTCAGCTGCGCTTTCTCGACCGTGGCCGTCAGATTCGGATTGTTCCAGCTCAGCCGATAAGTCAGCGTCAACCCCATCGGAACTTTGTCCTTGTATCGGATGTTCAAATCCGCGACTAGACGGTCGTCCCCGGACAAGCGAAACTCCGCGCCGGTAATTTCGACGTCTTTGCTGTACTGCGGGTGGTCCGCGATCGTCGCCTTGGCCAGATTGTTCACGTCATCTTCGGTCAGGGCGAGCTCGGTGGACAGACGCCGCAGCATCTCGAGCCCCCGCTCCTCCAGCGGAATTTCGGAATAGCTCAGATCCAGCTTGCGGTCCGGCGCGACGTACCAGTAAGCCAGCGCGCCTCCGGCGCCGGCGAGAATGATCAATACGAGCAAGGCGATCAGCAGTTTTTTCATTTTTGGCTCCCCTTCCCCCGACTCCGTCTTGCCATTGGGCAACATCCCGATTGACTTCTGCCCTACGTAAGAGTATAACATTATATAAATTCAATGACGGGAACGCGTTCCCCGGACTCCTCGAACCCCAGAGAGTCGGCGCTTGCTGCGAGCCGACGTTCGAGCCCGAGCGAATATCCTCCCCGAGAAGCCGTGCCCAACGAGCCTGCCCCCGGGCAGCCAAGCGCGGACGGAAGCCCCCGTTAGCGAGGCAGCGTCTGTTAGGACGCGACGATGAGTGCCGCATCGTGCCGACGGTCCCCTGGACCAGCTGCCGCGCCGCGGAATAAGGGTGGTAACACGGAGCGATCCGTCCCTTTTGGAGGGGCGGTTTTTTTATTTGTCTTCAACACCCCCGCACACCCGATCGATTCGTCCTGACCCTTGCTGGAGAGCCGCATCCCGCCGGTCTCTTTCTCCTATACCCTCTTGCGAAAGGAAGATCTCCATGTCCGAATCCCGTCCGACCCCCGCCTCCGCCCGCCCCGTGCGCCTGGAGGACATCCTCCAAGCCTCTCACGTCCTGCACGACGTCATCGTCCCGACGCCGCTGCAGGCCAACCGTTCCCTGTCGGCCAAGTACGGCTGCAACGTTTTCCTCAAGCGCGAGGACCAGCAGGTCGTCCGCTCGTTCAAGATTCGCGGCGCCTATAACCTCATCTCCTCGATGCCGCCCGAGGACCGGTCGCGCGGCGTCGTGTGCGCCAGCGCCGGCAATCACGCCCAAGGCGTCGCCTATTCGTGTCAGGCCCTCGATATCCCTGGAATCATCTATATGCCGGCGACCACGCCGCGGCAGAAGATTAACCAGGTGAAGCTGTTCGGAGGCGACAAGGTCGAGGTCCGCCTGACCGGCGATACGTTCGACGACGCCTACGCCGAGGCGATTCGCGCCAGCCGGGAAAACGGGATGGCCTTCGTCCACCCGTTCGACGATCCGCGGATCGTGGCGGGCAACGGTACGGTCGGCAAGGAGATTATCGAAGCGAGCCGGCAGCCGATCGACGTCCTCCTCGTCACCGTCGGCGGAGGCGGTCTGGCGGCGGGCGTCGCGGCCTACTTGAAGACGGTAAGCCCGAAAACCGTAGTGATCGGCGTCGAGCCCGAAGGCGCGACTTCCATGCGGGCCGCATGGGACAGCCAGGAGGTCGTGACGCTGGAGGAGATCGACAAATTCGTGGACGGCGCCGCGGTGAAACGGGTCGGCGACCTCACCTACGCGCTCTGCCGCGAGCTGCTCGACGACATCGTCGCCGTACCGGAAGGCCGCGTCTGCACGACGATCCTGGAGCTGTACAACGAGCATGCCATCGTCGCCGAACCCGCGGGCGCCCTCACGGTCGCGGCCCTGCCGATGCTGGCCGATCGCCTCGCCGGCAAAAACGTCGTCTGCATCGTCAGCGGCGGCAACAACGACATCGACCGGATGCAGGAGATCAAAGAGCGCTCCCTCATTTATGAAGGGTTGAAGCACTACTTCATGATCAGCTTCCCGCAGCGTGCCGGCGCCCTGCGCGAATTTCTCGACGACGTGCTCGGGCCGAGCGACGACATCGTGAGGTTCGAGTACACCAAAAAGCACAATAAGGAAAACGGCCCCGCCCTCGTCGGCATCGAGCTCAAGAGCCCGGACGACTACGCGCCGCTCGTTGAGCGAATGACGCGCAAAGGCTTCCGCTTCGTCGAGCTGAACAAAGACCCCGAGTTGTTCAACCTGCTGATTTGACTTGCGGTTAATTTGGTATTTACAAAGAAGGATTACATTAAAATAAGGAGTGGAAGCCACAGATCAAGTCACGCAAAGGAGCGGAAACGATGGGGGAACAGCCGGAGACGACGACCATGCCCCGGACGGGACCGAAGGTCCTCATCTTGTATGCCCAATACGGAGAAGGCCACTGGCAGGCAGCCCAGGCGCTGAAGGCCGGATTTGCCCGGCAGGGCATAGCAGACGTTCGACTGTTCGATCTGCTGGCCGAATCGCATCCGATCGTAAACGGCGTCAGCCGCTTCGTCTACCGCAACAGCTACACCTACTGGCCGCACTTTTACGGATGGGTGTACCGGGCGACCAAAGACATGAAGCCGCGCTCGCTGCTCGCCCACTGGCTCCATTCGTTCGGCGCGGACACGATGAAGCGGCTCATCCGGCGCGAGCAGCCGGATATCGTCATTCACACGTTTCCCACCCTCGTGGTGCCCGCGATCGCCGGCCGTCTCGGCCGCCGCATCCGCATTTACAACGTCGTCACCGACTTTGAGCTTCATATGCGCTGGGTGCATCCCCATGTGAACAAGTATTATGTCGCCACCGAAGACCTCCGCGAGCAGTTAGCCGGCACCGGCGTGCCCCGAGAGCGCATTGCGGCGACCGGCATTCCGCTGCGCGGCGCCTTCGTTCCGAACCGGGAGAAGACCGCATTCGCCGCCGCGAAGTTCGGGCTCGATCCGGATCGTCCCGTCGTGCTCGTCATGGCCGGCGCCTACGGCGCGCTCCCCGGCATTCGCGGGCTGTGCGACCGCCTATGCGCCGACCCGGGCGTGCAGACGGCGATCGTCTGCGGACGCAACCGGGTGCTGGCCTCGCATCTGAGCCACGCCTATGTGGACAACGCGAACGTCGCCGTGTTCGGATACGTCGAGCAGATCGACGAGCTGATGGGATTGTCCGCCTGCATCGTCACCAAGCCGGGCGGGCTCACATTGTCGGAGGCGATCCTGGCCGGCCTCCCGATCTTCCTTTACCGGCCGGTGCCGGGCCAGGAGCAGGGCAATGCCCGCTATCTGGCGGCCAAAGGCGCGGCCGTCGTCTGCCGAACGAACCGGGAGCTCGCGGACGCCGTCCACGCCCTCCTGCGAGACGGCGCGAGGCGCCGGGAGATGCTGGCGGCGCTCGAAGGGCTGCGCAAGGAAGGGGCGGCGGACCGGATCGTTTTGGATATTTTGCAGGAATTGCCTATAATTGAAATAAACGAATCCGCGACGCATTCTTGATCCGTGCGTTCCCAACGGGCGCATCGGCCCGCTCTCTCCTTTTTGGGGGAGCGCTCTCCGCCTTATGGAGACATCGATGCGATCGACGGACAAGCCCCCTGCCCCGCCCGTCGCGCGGACGGGTCCGCGGCAGGTTTTCAAAGGAGATTTTCTGTGAAATCAGCCCCGTTACGGTCCTTTTTTAACCCGGAAATGTCGCTGCTGTCGCTCATCCTATTCCTGGTCGAGTTCGTACGCGGCGCCGCCCTCATCAGTTTTCTGCCGATTTACGGCAAAGACACGCTCGGCCTGGAGCTCGACGTCATCGGGGTGGCGATCACCGCCCACTACCTCGTCGACACCGCCTTGAAGCTGGGTATCGGATACCTCATGCACCGGTTCGCCGTACGGACGATCATCAGCGTCGGCCTCCTCGCTTCGCTGCTCGGCATTTTCCTGATCGGCTATGCGGACGTGCCGTGGATGTTCATCGCCGCTTCGGGACTGTACGGCCTCGGCATCTCCCCGATCTGGATCTACTGTCTGACCAAGGTTCGGGAAGAAGGACGCGGCGCGCAGATGGGCTTCCTCTACACGATATGGCTGGTCGGGCTCGGCGCCGGCCCCGTCGTCATGAACCTGCTGCTCGAGCGGAGCGAATCGCTCAGCTACTGGGTCATGGTCATCGGCTCGGGCGTCGCCTGCTTGCTGTCGTTTCTCATTCCCGCCGAGTCCCACGCCGACGTCGAGACGGTTCCTTTTCGCCGCCAGCTCGCCGTCCTCG
Source organism: Cohnella baijiui (assembly GCF_020731285.1). Classification (GTDB taxonomy): domain Bacteria; phylum Bacillota; class Bacilli; order Paenibacillales; family Paenibacillaceae; genus Cohnella. The sequence goes on along the minus strand of NZ_JAJFOW010000017.1, from coordinate 96,272 downwards.
GCTCCCATCTCTCCGAGATGAAGCCGCTCCTGCCGGGCATGGTCATGCAGACGCTCGCAGCCGGCATGCTGCAGCCGATCCTGCCGAGCTTTGCCAAGGAGCACCTCGGCATGTCGCCGACGCAGTACTCCATCCTGCTCTTCATCGGGGGAGGCTGCACCGTCGCCGGGCTCATCCCGATGGGGCGGCTGTCCGACTCGCTCGGCAAGAAGTGGTTTCTCGTAGCCGGCTTCCTGATCTTCGGCATCGCGCTATACGGGCTGACGATGCATCCGGTGCTGGGCGTCGCGCTGACGTGGGCGCTCGTCCTCGGACTGTCCTACGCGGCGGTGCTGCCGGCCTGGAACGCGCTGCTCGCCGCCTACGTGCCGCCCGGTCAGAAGGGGCTCGGCTGGGGCGTTCTGTCCACCGTCGAAGGCATCGGCGGTTTGCTTGGCCCGGGCATCGGCGGCCTGATCGCCACGGCGAACGGGGAGCCGTCCGTCGTCATCGCGGCCTCGGTCATCTTCGCCGTCATCAGCTTCATCTACCTGCTCTTTCCGTTCCGGCTATTCCGCGGCGAGCGCCGGACGCCGTCATGAGGGACGCGACGATGCATCTGCTCTGGACGGCGTTCGCCTCCGGCCGGTGGCAGCAGTGGACCGACCAAATCCGAAGCCTCGACCTCGAGAAGATCCAGGCGCTGCTCGACCGCTTCTCCGCGCTCGGCCCGCTGCCGGGCATCCTCCTGCCGCTCACCGAATCGCTGCTGCCGTTTTTGCCGCTCGTCGTGTTCGTCGTCGCCAACGCCCTCTCGTACGGCATGTGGCTCGGCTTCCTCTATTCGTGGATCGGCGTCTGCATCGGCTCGCTCTTCGTCTTTCTGCTGGCGCGCGGCATCGGCCGCAGGTACAGCGATCGCATCCGCCGAAGATTTCCCCGGATGGACACCTTTTTCGGCTGGATCGAGACCCGGGGGTTTACGCCGATCTTTGTACTCGCCTGCTTCCCCTTTTCCCCTTCGGCCTTGGTCAACATCGCCTCCGGCATGTCCAAAATCCCGCTCCATACGTTTATGATCGCGGTGGTGATGGGCAAAGCGGTCATGATCTTCACGCTGTCGTTTTTGGGCCACGATCTGTACGCCCTCGTCCATCAACCTTGGCGCCTCGTCGTCGCCGGCGGCATCCTGGTCCTCCTCTGGCTGCTCGGCAAAAAACTCGAAGCGCGTTACGTGGGCTCGGAGGCCAAGAAATAGTCCCGTTTGCGGCGATTCGCCGATCAGGGGGGTTACGGCGATTCGCCCATCAAGGGGGCGCTTAAGCGGCTGCGCGACGGCCGTCGGCGCTCCCTTTTGCAGCATAACCGGGATTCGTCCGTGGCACGCTAAGCGGTGACTTCACCCAAGAAGGAGGAAGCGCCATGTCCGGCGAACAACCGTCCGAAGCGCAGATCAAGGCGAGCCAGGCCCAATCCAAAGCCGACCGCACCGGCCAAGGCCAAGCCGCCGCCCGCCGCCGGCAATCCGAGGCCGACCGCGCGGCCGTGCCGAAGCACGGACAGTAACGCACCCTAAGACGAGGTGACACCATGAGCAAAGACATGAATCCGGTCTCCGGCGAAATCGTGGAAGTCGACGGCGTGTACAAAAACGAGTGGGGCCGGGAGGAAGAGCTGAAGCGCGGGGACACGTTCCCGGCCGACGTCATGCTCGGCAACACGGAGTGGGAATGGGTGGAGATGAGCTTCGACAACCACCACGAAGGCGAAACCGATCCCCGGCTCGTGCCGAAGGAGAAGGATATCGACAAGCAAAGCAAAATCGTGCATCCGCGCCGGCAGGTGGATCGCGGCTCGAAAGGCTGATTCCGGCCAGGACAAATCGAGGCTGTCCCGGAAACCGACATGATGTCGGATCGGGGCAGCCTCTTTGCGCATAACAGCGTGGTCGTGGAATCATCCCGTTCGTTCAAGCTGGAGGATTTCCGGCTCGACCTAGAAGTCGATGCTTGACCAACGGGTTAGCCTCGAACCGAGTGACCTGTTTGGAGTATTGCTACGCTAACAGTTGCCATAGCGCTTAATCGGCCTCAAAATCGGCGGTTTCTTTTCTTACGGTTGCATGCGCGCTTATTTGGACGGAACAGCCCCTCTACCTACGAAATAACGGGGAATAGGCTCGCTGGCAACCGTTACATTTTTCTAACCCCATTTTTACCTAAATAGCGTCGCTCACAACCGTTAGCATTTTCGCCCGCTTGTACGCACTCGCATCTGCTCCTCCGGCGAAGCACCGATATCGGTTTTGATCCGGAAGCCCCGTTAATCCCCGGGTTGGGGCTTTAGTACGTTATTTCAGGATCTTCCTACTAGGGTTCCGTTAGCCTCACCCCGCCTACGCTTCCGACTCCGGGCCCTCCTGACGGTCCAGCCACTGCTCGGTGAGCTTGTCCAGCCGGCGCAGCCGGTCTTCGTAGGCGAAAATGGCCGCCGCGACGGTTAGCAGACGGGTCCGGGCGACGGGATCCGCCGCGCCCTCGTTGATCAGCTCGGTGAGCAGAATCGTGCCCTCGGGCGGCGGCGCGGCGGCGGAGGCGTGCGACTTGAGCTTGCCTTCCCACTTCCAGAGCAGCTGCTCGTGATAGCTGCACAGCGTCTCGATCTGACGATCCACAAGACGGCTCCAGGAGCCTTCCGGCGCCGCCGGAAAATAGTATTCCTCCACCGCGTCGACCAGCGTGACGCCCCGCTCCAGCGCCGCCAGCATCGCTTTGTACACGACAAGCAGCCGCGCGCGGTGGACTCGCGACTTGCGGCGGAGCACCCGCTCCTCCGCGAACAGGTCGTAGAAGCCGTCGAGCTTACGCAGTTGGGCCCGAAGGGCGGACAGCTCGTCCTTGAACACCTTCTCCTTCAGCTCGTTGGAGACGGAGGTGCGCAGGAGGCGGGACAGCTGCGACTGGGCATCCTGAACAAAGTTCAAAAACCGGCTGCGGTGTCTCGGCGGAGCGATGGCGATATTGACGACGAACGACGAGACGATCCCCGTCAGCAGCGCCGCGAGACGGTCCCAAATGAGCGGCCAGCCGAGGCCGTGCGCCTCCATCAGGACGACGACCGTCACGACGGTGAGGCCGATCGTCTCCTCCGCCTTCAGCCGAATGCAAAGCAGGATGACGAGGATCGCGACGAGGCCGATGGCGAGCGGACTGCTGCCGAAGAGCCAGACCGCGAGCAGCGCCATGCAGGCGCCGATCAGGTTGCTCTGCAGCTGCTGCAGCACCTGCACCCAGCTGCGGTAAATCGACGGCTGGATCATGACGATCGCCGCGATGGCCGCGATAAGCGGCGATTGAAGCCCGACCAGTTCGCCGACCCAGAGGGAGATCGCCACCGCGAGCCCGGTCTTGAAAACGCGGGCGCCGATCTTCATGGCGAGCCGGCCTCCTCTCCCGCGAGCCGGATCTCCGTCTCGGCGACGGCCTGTCCGTTGGCCACCAGAACGAGCCGATGGACGCCCGGATGGTGGCGGCGGGTCGACAGGTCGGCGAAGGCGTGCCGCCGCGTCCCGCCGACGGCCTCGCCGCCGGCGACTTCGCGCTCGCTCAGCTTGAACAGCTTGCGGTATGTTTTGCCGCCGGGACGCGGATAGTCGACCGCCAGCTCCAGCCGGAGCTTGGCCCCCGCTCCCTCCGGCATGCGGAGCGCATAACGGACCTCGGCCGCTCCTCCGAGCGGTACGACGACCGGCGATGCCGACCAGGCGGTCACCTCGATGTCCGCGAGCGGGGGCAAGCCGAACAGCATCAGCGCCTCGGGATCGGCGGAGCGCCGGATGAGGCTGCGGCACGCATGCCGAAGCATGGCGTCCGTCAGCGGATCCTCGCCGTGCCATCGCTTGGCCAGCTCCAGCACGAGGGCGGGATGGTCCTTGGAAATGTCGTTGAGGTTGTTGGCGACGCTGCGCCGGACGTATTCGGACGGGTCGGCCTTCAACGTCTCCAGGATCGGCAGAATCGGCGAGGGATCCCGTTTAAATGCCGGCAGCGCGTCCGCCCACGGCAGCCTGGGCCTGCAGCCCTCGCTAGCCAGCCTTCGCACATGCTCGTTCGGATGACGGCTCCAAGTCTCCATCTGCGCCATCATCCGCGCCGGGTCCCGCTCGATGAACGGGCGCACGGCGAACTCGGCCGTAGACAGCGCCGTGAACTTCTCGAGCGCCCGCATCGACCGTTCCCAATGCGCCAGTCCGAATCGCGCCACGAAGTCCGGGAAAAACAAATACGGAAACCCTTGGCACACATCCGCGATCCCTTCGAGTATATCCAGCGCTTCCTCGTACCGATCCGGCAGCTCCGCGCCGAGGCTTTCGGCGATGCGCCGGATCCGCCCCTTGAGCTCGAGCGCCTCCCAGCCTTCTCCCATGACGCGCCGGACGAAGCCGTCCGCGTCGAATGCGGCCCAATGCCGCTTGACCTGCTCGCCGAACTGCCGCAGGAAGTTGTCGTCGTATATCGCTTTTAGCGGTTCGGCCATGCTTCAGTTCCCCCTTGCCCGATTCCGTCGGTTCGTTCGATCCCTTATTATAACATCCGCCGGGCCTTCTCCGCTCGGTCCGACCTGTCGCCGATGCCCGCCGCCCGGCAAATCTTGGCGCCAAGCGCGCCAAGGTATGCCGAAACGAAGGCGGTCATCGCGGTCGTCTCCAGCACTTCCTCGATCGTCTGGAGCAGCCGCTCGGCGTCCTTGTCCAATTGGCGAATGTCGATCGTATCCAGCCCGACGGCCACCGCCGCCACAACGACCCCGAAAGCAAAGAACGCCCGAGCGCTTCTGCGGGCGCTTAGCAATCGCCACAAGCTCCACATCGCGATCAGCCCGCATACGGCATAGATCGGGATCAGCCAGTCCCCCGCTTCCATCCAGGGCAGCAGCCGGATTCCGGTCTGCTTGAAGTACCGGTCCCGCAGCCGTTCGTGGATCGCGAACCGCTCATCGAGCGCCAGCCAGGCAAAGGCGGCCGCGACGACCGTCCAGGCCAGCCCCTGCCGGCGCTCGAGAAACCGGATGCGCCGTCTCGCGTTCGGCCCCGTATCGGCAAGGAGCTCAGGCGCGCCCGCCGCCAGCAGGGCGTTCAAACCCGCGATCGCAGCCGCCAGCACGAGGAGCACGCTCTCGAGCCAAGCCTGGGGTGTCGTTTCCGCCGCCACGTAGGTCCAATACCGCGGCCAGCCCGCCGCCAACATCCCGCTCGTGAACGCGGCGACGGCCACCCACAAGGCGAGCAGGAGCAGCCGCTCCGCCCGCGTCCAACGGTCGGACGCCCGCTTGCGATCCTGCCGCATCATCGGGCATCCACCAGACGGCGCGGCTCCCCGGCGGCCATCGCGCACAAATTGTCCACCCACATCTCGTATCCGCGCTCGATCACCTCGGCCGAGTACCAAGCGGTATGGCCCGTCTGCAGCAGCCGGCCCTCCGCAATCTGACGCGCCGCCCGCGCGTCCGTCTCCGCCAGCGGAAAGCGGTCGTCTACCGCGTAGCCCCGCAGCCGGCCCGCTTCGATCGCTTCGACGACGGCAAGCGGTTCCACGAGTGCGCAGCGCGAAACGTTGATGAGCGTCGCTCCCGCCTTCATCCGGGCCAGCTCCGACCGGCCGATCGCCGCCTCTCCACGCCACGCCGCCGGAAAATGCAGGCTGACGATGTCGCTCGAAGCGAGCAGCTCGTCCAGTCCGACGGCCGCCACGCCCTCCTGCTCGCGCTCCTTCGGGTCGTAGGCCAGCACGCGCATGCCGAAGGCTCGCCCGAGCTCCGCCACGCGGCTTCCGATGCGTCCCGTCCCGACGATGCCGAGCGTCTTGCCCCTCAGCTCGAAGCCGAGCACGCTCGTGCCGGCCGGCACGCGTCCCCGCACGCGATCCTGGCTGAGATGGATGCGGCGGGACATCGTCAGCATCAGGCCGATCGCATGCTCCGCGACGGACACGGTCGAATAGTCCGGCAGATGGCTCAGCCGGATCCCCCGCTCCCGAAGCCAGGCGGTGTCGATATAGTCTACGCCGGTCGCGAACACCGCGATGTCCGATAGATGCGGCAGCCGGGACAGCCAACTCTCGCCGATGACCGGGACGGAACGCGGCGTCAAGCCGCAAACCTGCGCATCCCTCAGCAGCCGGACCAGCTCGTCTTCGGAAATCGGCGACGCGGCCTCGACGAACGTCGCGCGTGCCGCGGCTTCCAGACGCGAAGCTTGCGCTTCCGTGAACGTAGCCCTCCCTCGGGCCGTGAAGACCACCATTTGCGTATCCGCCAACCGAGTTCACCCTCCCGCTCTCCGTTTCTCCATATCCTTCCACTTCACTATAACCCATTTTCGCCTCGTTTGGATCGAAGATCTCGTCCTTTCGTCCCTAATGGCTGCATTCCGCGCCAAAAACGAATCGAGCCCGACGCCAGGGACGACCTCTCGGCCGCCCGGTGATCGGGCTTAGGTGTGCCTATCGGAGGGGACGAGCGGATTCGGAGGCCTTGGGAAAGAAAAGTGAATCGGAGAAATCAAGAGACGGCGCGGGACGGGAATGTCGCGCGAGGGCGGAAATCGGGGATGACGGCCGGGAACGGCTCGATCAACCGCTCTTCTTGATGCTGCTGGCTTCCGGATAGCGAAAGGGGAACGTGATCACGAAGGTCGTGCCGCTGCCGAGCTCGCTGTCGACGCGGATGCTTCCCTGGTGGTTGTCGACGATTTTGTAGCTGACCATCAGACCGAGGCCCGTGCCTTTGTCTTTGGTCGTATAAAACGGTTGTCCCATCTTGGACAGCTGCGTCTCTTCGATGCCCGGTCCTTCGTCGGAAATGCGGATCTGGACGGTATCGTCCACGCGCCGCATGCGCACCCGGATCGCCCCGCCGTCGACCATCGCTTCGATCGCGTTTTTGATGACGTTAATGAACACCTGCTTGACCTGGTTCTCCACCCCATACACCCATAGAGGGTCGGGTCCGAAGTCCGTCTCGATCATGATGCTGTGCAAAATCGCCTGCGTCTCGAGCAGCGTGACCGTCTCTCTCATGCTGCTGCGCACGTCGTGGTAGGACAAGTCGTAGACCTGCGGCTTGGATAGCATGAGCATCTCGCTGACGATGCCCTCGATCCGGGTGAGCTCCGACTTCATGATGTCGTAGTAAGTGCCGGAGTCCTTGCGTCCCGATGCGAGCAGCTGCAGAAACCCCTTCAAAGAAGTGAGCGGATTGCGGATCTCGTGGGCGATGCCGGCGGCGAGCTGGCCGGCGACGTACAGCTTTTCGGAGTTGATGAGCAGCTCCTCGTTTTTCTTGCGCTCGGAGATGTCGCGGATGATGACCTGTATGGCAGGTTCGTTCTCGAGCGTCGTCATGAGTTCCACGATCTCCGTGTTCAGCATCTTGCCCTTCAGCGTATACCACTCCTGCTCAAGCGGCCCGCTATTGCCCGTGATGACGAGATTGTGCATCCGCTCCCGCACCGCCTCGTGATCCTCCGGACGGAGAAAGGCGAAGATCGAAGCGCCAAGCAGCTCGCTCGGCTCCTCCGCCTCGAACATGCGCAGTCCCGCCGCGTTGACGAACACCCACTTGTCCCGTTTGAAGATGGCGATCGTGTCGAGCGAATTTTCGACCAGCAGCTTGTACCGCTCGTCCATCTGGTTCATCCGCTTGTCGATGTACCAGGTGAACAGCGTGGACACCAGAAGCAGCAGCATGCCCAGGCCGATGATCAGCGTGAGCAGGTTGATGTCCTGATTCATCTTGTCGACGCTGGCGCCGTAGAAAGGGGACAGGTACTCGATCTGCAGCGCCTTGGAGCCGAGCAGCTGCTCGACGAAGACCGAGAATCCGAGTACGAGGCTCGCCAGCCAGGTGAAGCGCTCCGCCGACAACTCCGACAGCCAAAGCGAGGCGTACGTGCCGCTGAACAAAAAGAGCAGCGACAGCACGAGCAGCGAAGGCTCGACGACCGGCGCGCGAATCGGCTGACCCAGCACGCTGAAGTAATTCATGAAGGTGACGCCGAAGCCGAGGATCAAGCTGCCGACGAGCAGGCGGTAGCGGATGACATTGTGGAAGGTAAGCATGACGAACGCCATCAGCGAGAAGAAAATCGTGAATAGCAGCGCGACGGGCATGCTCCAGGTGATGAAGATCGGCTCGCCCTCCGCGAGGATGCCGACGAAGTGCTTCACCCACATGCCGATGCCGAAAACGAATGCGCCGCCTAACAGCCAAAAGACGCGAAATTGATTGTTTTTGCGCCTTAGATTGCCGGTGAAGTTAAACATGGTATATGATGCGAGTATGCTGATTAACAGCGCCAGCAGCAGAAAACTAGCGGACCACACCGCTCCGGTACCGTTCATAAGCCAATCCCTCGCATCTTCAGGCTAAAATGACAATTATTTCGTGATAAACTTAATCTTCGACGGATTTTCCAAAAATCCTCTCCTAATTCTAACCAAAAAGTGGAGGTTATCGGCATGTTTCGGCAAACTCTTACCGAATTCAAAACTTTTGCCATGCGCGGCAACGTCATCGACCTCGCGGTCGGGGTCATCATCGGCGGCGCCTTCGGGCAGATCGTCAACTCGCTCGTCAACGACATCGTGATGCCTCCGATCGGGCTCCTGCTGGGCGGCGTGGACTTCAAGGATCTGTTCTGGCAGATCGGGGCGACGCCGGTGAAGGATAACGTCCAGGTAACGATCGATACTTTGGATGTGGCAAAGAAAAATGGCGTGCCCGTCATCGCCTACGGCCAGTTCATCAACATCATCCTGAATTTCCTCATCATCGCGTTCAGCGTCTTCATGATGGTAAAAGTCGTCAACAAGCTGACCGCGAAAAAGAAAACGGAGGAAGCGGCTCCCGAGGAACCGACGTCCAAGGAGTGCCCGTATTGCCTTTCCGTCATTCCGCTCAAAGCCTCGCGCTGCTCTCATTGCACGTCGGTGCTGGAAGAAGGCGCCGGACAAGCCGGTTAAGGCTTGTCTAACGACTGGAAGGCGCGCAATCGCGGGGGCTGGGAATTCGTAAGCGGCTGAACGATGCGAGGAGTGGGGATATGGCAGAGCGGTTCGACATCTACGATGAGCAAGGCCAATGGATCGGCACGGCTACGCGGGCGGAGACGCATGCGAAGGGGCTGTGGCACCGCTCCTTTCACTGCTGGCTGGCCAGGCGCGGCGAGGATGGCCGGGCTCGGATCTTGTTTCAACGGCGCACGGCGACTAAGGATACGAATCCCGGGTGCTACGACATTACCGTAGCCGGCCACCTGTCAGCCGGAGAGACGGTCCGGGACGCGGCGCGAGAGATGGAGGAGGAGATCGGCTTCGCGGTGCCGTTCGAGCGGCTGATCCCGCTCGGAACGTTCCGCGAAGAGGACAGCGGCGTGGCCGGCGGCGTGCCGTATATCGACCGCGAGGAGAGCGTCGTCTTCGGCTGCCTGACCGTGCGCGCTCTGAACGCGTTCCAACTGCAGCCGGAGGAAGTCGCCGGCCTGTACGAAGCGGATGCCGAGGCGCTGCTCGCGCTCGTTCGGGGGGAAGTCGCCTCTGTGCTCGCCCGAGGCGTCGGGCTGACGAAAGACGGACGGCTCGCCCCGGTGGAGGCGGAAGTCTCGGCGGACGCCTTCGTCCCGCGCGATCCGGCCTACTATATTCGCTGCTTCGAGGCGCTGAACGCCATGGCGACATCCGACTTGGAAGCCTTCGACGAGACATGAAAAGAGGGGCATACGGTTCGTTTACGAACCCGTATGCCCCTCTTTTTTCGTGTTAGCGTGCCTCATCTTATGCCGTCAGCCCTTTTCGACGCTGACCGGCAGGTCTGGCGGCGCATCGCCCGGCCATCCTTGCGTTATTGGACCCGATGGACCTGCACATAGTCGTCGATCGTATCCCGGATGACGATGCCCGCTTCCGCGGTCTTTTCAATGCCGTTGCTGTACTTCACCTTAAAGACGAAGGTGTACGGACCTTCGGGAAGCTCCGTCAACGGGCGGCCGTAGTCCCGGCTCTGGATCGTCCCTTTCCAGAATACCGGTCTCGCCGCGTCCGTCGTACGCAAATCGGCTCGCAGTCCCTGCTCCGCCTGCACCGTCACGGACAGCGGCTTGGTCTCGGAAGCGCCCGTATCCGTTACGGAGGCTTCCAGGACAAACGCTTCGCCCGCCCAGAACCAGTGAGCCGGACGCGGGGACTTCGGGTTGGCTTCGTTGTAGCGCAGCCGGTTCGCTTCCCACGCCTCCGTATGGCGCACCGCACCGGTGATGCCGAGCGGCCATACCTTGACCGTCTTGCGGACGGTCACCGGTGGCGCAATCCGGTCGCTTACCGTCATCGTGACGGTCCAATCGCCGACCTCCAACGTCCGCAGCGTCGGAGCGGTCGCAGGGTATGGATACTTCAAAACGTAGCTGTAGCTTTTCTTCTCTCCCGAAGGAGAAACCAATTCGTAGATGACGTCCAGATCGTCATGATCCGGGTCGTCGACCTCGGAGCGGAACGCGACCGTATCCCCCTCGTACACGAGTGTCGGCGTCCACCCGAAGTCGCCTGTAGGCGGCCGATTCGTCACGAAGTAAATGTACGCATACTTGCCCATATTCCCCGCGCGATCCCAGTCGACGACCATTAATCGATAGGTTTGACCCGGAATGAGGCCTCCGACCTCATAGGACCGCGAAGCGTTGGGCAGCGTCACGTAGTTCTCGGCAACCCCGTCTCCGTTCAAATCGATGTTCGTTGTAGAGCCGTCGGCGTTCACCTTTTGCATATAGAAACGCCTGTAGTCGTGCCCGGACGACGGAGCTGCATCCTTGAAAGCATCGAATGTAACCTTGACCGACGTGGGCTTGATGTCGAGCACTTCGTTCGTGTCTTCCGGCTGCACGGTATCCACGAAGAAGAATCCGTTCGTCGAATAGGGTCCCCATTGATAACCGTCGTGCGCCCGCGCTCGCCATATCTGCAAGCCCTCCGGCAGCGGAGATGTCGGTTTGTAAGATATGGCCGAAGTCGCGGTTTCCGTGTCCACTACCTTCAAGCCCAATTCCGCCAGGAACGTCTCGTAATCCACGTACCGGATCGGGTCGTTCTCCGGATCTTTGACCGACACCTGGAACAAAGGCTGATTGGAATTGATGTAGATAGGGTGATCCGCATCCGGTCCGTTATAGTTCAGGAGCGTCACGATTGGCGGCTTGTTGATGATGAAGTATACGATGTTACTCGGGTCGGACCATGCTCCCTTTAAGAAGACGCGACCCTGTACCTTGATAACCCGCCCGGTATCGAATGTTCCTTGGGCAGCTTCGAAAAACTTATCGGAGCTAGCTTGCTGAATGAAGAACGCCGTTTCCCCGCTATCGACGTACGTAAACGTCAGACTGAACATCTCCTGCGGGTCGTTTTGTGCATCGTAGTAATTCCAATGCGTGGTCGGGTCCTTCAAATACACGGTTGGGTTAGTCGCAGTGCCATTCGGAACCGTGATCATCATCGACGGCTTGGTCTGATTTATTGGGTTAAGTGCATCTTTGTAGAGACGTTGTTCCGCCCAATAGGACCATGCCCCATGGATGTCCTGAACCTGCTCCTGGATGATGAGCTCCACGCCTGGCCGATTGTAAAAATTCCGCTGCCCATAGGTCCAATTCGTTTCATCTCCCCAACGTGTCCGGAAAAGCCGGTCTTGAAGCCTTCCGGGAACGTCCAGATCGTACGATTGGTCGTTCGTTAAGTAATCCAACGCTTCGCCTTCCGGATAAACGATCCCGGTAAAGGTCACGTTTGGCACCGCTACCGGCCGCCGATGGACATACAAGGTTTTGGTAACGGGCTCGGAGAACAGTCGGTACCCCTCGAAGCCTGGATCGTCTTGCGCTCGGAACGTGATCTCGTACTTGCCGGGCTTGTCCAACGCATTGATCGTTTCGCTAAACGTCTTGCCGTCATAGGCGCTGACACCTTCAGGGTTTTCGAAGTAGTACTGGTTGTGACGGTATGTCCACTCCTCCGCGTGCTTCGGATCTCCCTCGATGTCGATGAACAGCTTTTCGTACATGATCGGATCTCCGACGAGCGCCGTTTCGTAGGTCGGCTGCGGAACCGTCGTCCCGTAATTCGTACGCTTCATATTGCTAAAGGACGCTTGCTGCTGGCCAAGCGACATGATGCCTGCCGATCCTTTGGTGAACGTGTTGTCGTTCACTTCGAGGCGAAGGACATTATTGACGAATACCTTTAGCACCCCTGCAACGGACTCGATTTTTACCGGGTAAGCAATATAAGGCGAACGATTCAACGGGTTCGCTTGGAGCAGCGTCTTCGTTCCGTTTACCACCCGGTACAAGGATAGGGTGTTGTTGGTCCATTCGACCGCATACATGTTTTTCTCGTCTTGGATCTGAATCGCGGCTCCAACCGTTTTGTCGTTTGCCGCATGGTTCACCCCGACATTGAATTCGAGCGTTTGGTTGATAAACTTGGATGCCGGGTCGTACGTTAAACCGCCCCAGTCATCGTCAATGATTTCGACCGTATCCGCATTTTTGCCAATCGGGAAGTTATTCGATGTCTTCGAAAGAAGCGGCGAAACCAGCGTCGGGTACACTTGGGTTGCGTTTACAATTTCGCCCATTTGATTGCCGCCCCAGTCCCTAAGCTGGGTGAAGATGTACATCGATCCGTTCGGCAGAATATTCGAATACGACGAATTGGAATAAGGGTATTGCCTTGGCGGTACGTATGTCGGGTACTGCAGCTGCTTAACCAGCGTCCCGTTTTTGAAGAAGGATACTTTGTTATTCTCGATCCGAGCGTCAGAAGAATTGGCATCTTCCCGGGTTGTAAACGGGACAATGCCAATATCCGACCCGTCAGACTGGCCCCAATAACGCAATGCTGTGGTTGTAAAGTAGTAATCCCACGCTAAATTGTGCATATAGCCTCTATATTGCTGGTTGTACCACGGGACGTTCCCATCCGACTTATAGACTGGATTGGAGAACAGCAGATTCTTGTCCAGGAACGAAATACTCGAATATTCCCACGTGTTCCCCAACGAAGACATATTGCTGGAATCGAAAGCAAAGAGGCCTTCTAACTCCTGCCAAGCCCTCCATAGGGTATGCGTATAAACTTTGCTGCCGTCATCGGACACGATTGGGTAGGAGGAAAATCCAAGTCCCCAGTCGAATGAGCCTTTGACTACGCCGCTTGGATTAATCCCAAACAGGATCGTATTAAATTGGGTACATCCGTTACAGGTGCCGCTAGATCCGCCCCAAGGCGTCTTGTACTGCGCGGATACATAGGCGCTCCCATCACGAGCTAGCGTCAGATATGCGCCAACCATGTCACCCCCAACGCGAGACATAACGGCATTGTAGAGCACGGTTTGATACTGCAAAGAATAATGAACGAGATGTAATTTCAGATCCAAGCCCAAGCCTACATAGTATATCGACTTGCCATCGCTCGAAAATTGATAATCATAAACCGCTAAACCGCTGGCCCCCGGATACGCCCTCACGATTTGCCCATCAAAATCATAAACGACAATGGACGTTCCTGCTAATGTATAGATGTTCTCGTCAGGGCCAATCCCTAAGAAGTATCCGTACTCCGGGGAATTTTTTGTGACGTACCAGGTTTTTAATACCGTTCCCGAGTTTGCATCATAGACCTGATATCTGAACCCGCATTTATCGTATTTCGGATCTGTACAGTCCCATGCAGAATAAGGTCTGACTTCTCCAACCGTTAACATCTTCCCCGTGCTTGTAATTTGGTTAGAGATAACAGGAGCGACAACCTGGTAGCTTTGCATTTGGCCGCTACCGTTCGGTTCAGAGAACGCATCACCAAGAGAGAGTCTCCAGGGATCTTTTAGCTCCAAGTTGTCAGGGTTAAGGTCATACCGGGATTGTGCGTTTGCCCCTTTCCCCGAATCCGGAAACCCAACGAAGAAGTTGGCTTTCACGGCAGCCTTCGTTGAGAGGGTGGAGGCATCCGCTTTCCAAGCCACTTTATTTGCGTTGCCGCCCGTGTAAGGCTTTTTGAACACCCATGATCGCAGAATGGACTCCGGCGCGTAATTCGTCACAGGCGGGCCGCTGTCCGGATCTTGACCCGGTTGCTGGGTGATCCCATAGGCGTTGAAGTTAACCGTTGGAGCCAGGTTTAAAACATCGATCGTTACGATATTGGATGTGGCCGACAAGCCATACTCTTCCTTAACGGTAGCTCGATACTGCCGCTTGCCTACGGTCGTATATTTCGCCTTGTAGGTTAGCGTAAAATCGCCATCGTAAACGGTTCTCCAGCTTTCGTCCTCGAAGTTGCCGTCGTTGTTAGAATCGTACCGTTCTTCGAGCTTGAGATACGTAATGTTGTCGTTGTCCGGGCTATACGCGTCGATGTAGATCGTCGTGTCTGCGTTGCGGTATGTTTCCTCCGGAGCGACCAGTTCAACAACCGGCGGCTGATCCGGAACCACTTCGAGTATCGTCGATCCCCATTCGCTCACGCGCCCTTGCGAATCGTAGACCTTCCCTTCGATGGAATAGTTGCCGAGCTCCGTAGGCGCTACAGTAGGCCAGCCGGACGTATAAGAGTCGGCGTCTTCCTTTTTGTAACGCATCTCGTCTTTGTCGTGGTTGATCGTGACACCGCGATCCGCTAAAGGCGTAAACGAATTGAGCAAGTCATATGGCCGAGGCAGAGGGCGCCCCTGAATCCAGCGGCTAATCCCGGATACGACAGCAGTCGGCCGAGGGTCAATGACGGTCAAGAATGCTGTGCTGTTCGCTTCGTCGCCGTACGAATTGGTTACTGTGATTTTGGCGGAGTATACGCCCGGCTCCGAAAACGTTAACGGTCCTACGTTCATGCCAGAAGAATCGGAGACCAGCGGTTGTAGGTTCGGGGAGAACGACCAACTAAAATTGTCGTATCCGAACCCGGTGCCTTGGATCGTGGAGGTTTCTCCCGTAATGATCGTGCTCGGGACAAAAACGGCATTAACCCCGATTTCCGGCTTTGGCGGTGGCCGATTATCGTCAACCTGAATCGTGAGATGTGTCCACTCCGACACTCTGTTATTGGCGTTGGTGACGCGGAGCTCAACTACAAAAGTGCCTTCCTTGGCGAAATCGTCTACGGTCGGTTTACGATTCAGCTTGTTTTCACCGATCGGAGGCTTAAAGCGCCACTCGCTTTTTACGATCGCGGAGCCATCCGGAGAGTATGACTTCTCGCTCCCAAGCTTCGGGTCCGTATTGGGCTTTATAGTGATGTTGGACTTCTCTTGGTTGTCCCCTTCCAAGTGGCTGATGATGGCGATCGGGTCAACCGGTTCGGCCGGCTGTCCTGGTTGTCCCTTCACATTCACCATAATCTGAAACGGATAAACGTTGTTGTCCTCATTGGTTTCTTGTACGATGCCGGTTATGTCAACCTTTGCACTTAGATTCTTCAATCCCTTGGTGGCGAAAGAAGTGTTATAGGTCGCGACAGTTGTAGCGCTCGGAGCCAGGTTCGAGACTCTAACGTTCGGAACCGTTACTCCGAACAGACCGATCTCGAACGGTCCGCTGTTGGCATCCCCCAAGTTTTTCGCCGTTACCTTGATCGTTACCGGATCATTCACGTATACCGCAGCTGGATGATCAACATACGTAATCGTCAGGTCGATGGTTGGAACATTCGGAACGATGGGGATCAGCGGCTTTACAGGAAAGGTCTGATACCACCATTTGCCGTCCCCGCCCATGCTCCACATTTGGACCGAACCCGGAGAAAAGCTTGTTGGCGGAGTAAGAATAATTGCATGATTTAGAAGAGTAGTTACCGTCCAGTTATTTCCTGATAGGCGGTTATAGCTGTTGAGCCAGTTACCCTGTGTGTAGGTATCTATCATGTTGTCTTTTATTGCATTGACAATCGAGAGGTTAGATCGGTATGAGTCTATGTGCAAGTTTCGTCTCATACCTTCATCCTCATCCCAAGGCTTGGTAATCCAGCGCTTGCCGATGCTTCCGGTTACATCCACGTCGTGAGGGAACTTCCAGTTCGTAAACAGATTCCCCTGGGTATCCCAGCCTAAGTAACGCTTCTGCCCGTTCCGCATGTCGCTATTACCTGGGACATCACCCGGATCACCATATACTACGATAGCCTCCCCGTACCCCATTTTATTAAGAAGATATTTCTCGTTAATTTGTCTTCCGCTAGCTGTTTCGGGAATCCCGTATTTTCGCAAAACGGCTTTCGCTTCTTCCGATAATGTAGCCGCGCTAGCTGTGTGCGTCGAAACAGGAAATGACTGAAAGGCAATGACGACAATCAAAAGAAATGAGAGTAACTTAGATAGCTTACATTTCAAAGAAGTCACTCCTCGTAAATGACAATCGACAAACCAACATTGTCATTGGGCTTATACGTTATAAATTTATGGTTATCATATTTCGCCTCCGAACGGTTCTCATCGTTACCGGGAGTATAGGTGGTCTTGCTTACTCTGACGCTATCCTTATAGGCTTTTTCATAGGAAGAAGGCAGATAAACCTTTAAGAGATCTTTTAATAAAGCTAGCTCTTTTTCGCCTGTTTCATACATTTCAATGCGTAAGAGTTTTTTGGATGAATTGTATATTATTTGGAATATTATATCATCGTAGCTTTCACCATTTCCGGAATGAACAATGACAGCCCCGTCAAAGCCTTCTGCAACGGTACCGTATTTGTTTTTGGCGGCGTTAACCATATCCATAATCGATTGTGTCGTCTTCGGGAAGCCCGTTACTTTTACCGGAGGTTTTGGAGCCGATTCCGGATTAAGTACGCGTGAGATCATGACGACTGCTTCGGCGCGAGTCGCGTTCTTGTTTTCTCCCATCGTGCCGTCCGCGTAGCCGCTCAAAATGCCCAGAGACTTCGCCACGGCCACATATCCCTTGCTTTGCCCTTCATCGTTTTTCCCAAGCGCCCGTACAGCCATCTCCGCGATTTCGCCGCGCGTGATTTTTTGGTTAGGCTTAAACTCGTCGTTCGGATACGCACCGGCGACAATGACACCTTGATTCAGACCCGTTGCAATGTACGGCCGGAACCATCCGGTATCGTCCGTGAAAGACGTGTCTTCGTCGGTAACATTGAATTTCATGGCGCCAATGAGCGCTTTAAGAAACTCTGCGCGCGTAATGTTATTTTCCGGCTTGAAGGATTGATCTGCGTAGCCTCCGATCCAACCTACCCCTACCGCGCTTTGAATGTAAGACTTCGCCCAATGCTTCGGAGGCACATCTGTAAATTTGACATCTGTGGCTGCCGCAACAGAAGCAGCAAAGAGAATATAAGCCAGACTAAAAGTGACAGTTGCTTTTGCCATTGTTTTCATCATAAATCCCTCCAAGTTTGATGAGCTTTAGGGAAGCAAAATCCTCATAACGCAAAAAAGGAAGCACGAAGACGTCTATCATTCGTCTGCGGGTGCTTCCTCGCAAGATGCTATCCTATTTTTGGATATTATACGTCTAATCCCCTTTTTTCGTCAACATTCGATTTGGAACAGGACGTCGGTCGCGGTACCGAATGACCTTTTCAACCCCGCCCTCCGAACTATCCACACTCTCCCGAACAACTTTCGTCCTACTTCCACTCCACGAAGCTTAGCTGCACCTGACTCCATGCGAGTGTGTCGTCTACGACGCGCCCCTCCCACCAGGTGCCGTCCGCCGGCTGCCGGAAGAGCACCTCGAGCCGGCCGTCGCCGTCCGCATCCCAGACGCGAAAAGGGCGGCCGTCGTCCAGACGCCCGAATGCGGAGCTGTCTCCGGCGGTACGCCATATGAGCTCCGTCCCTTCAGGACGTCCCAGCTTCCATTGACTCTCCTCCGGCACGTAGCGCAGCATCTCGTCGTCGTTCCGCTCGAAGCGCCCGTTCCAGTAGGACAACCCCTCGGCGAACCGGCCGAGCCCTTCCCAGTTCTGGTACCAGCGGTCGATCATGCCATGGATGTTGTAGAAGATCGTGCTGCGAGGCGAAATGTCAAAATCCTGAAGATCGGGGTCGCCGTACAACTCTGCCGCTCCCTGATGAATGCATCCGTGCATGCCCGAGCCTTCGATCAAACGCCCCAGCTCTTCGGCCGATCGAATCGTCTGCGGCTGATAGAGAATCCGCGCTTCCGCCCGCTGATCGTAGCAAGGCGATTGCCGAATCTGTTCCGGCACGGACGTCCACGGCGCGACCAGCGCAGGATCGTAGCCCTGTTGGTTGTACCACGCGAGCGCCTTGCGGATGTAATGGCGGTGAAACTGCAAAAATGCCTGCCCGTATCCCGGCGGCAATCTCGTCACATCGTCTACGTGATTGGCATGATGCCAAGTCATATGCTCATCCAGCAGCGCCTGCGGAAAGTTCGGTATCGTCGGCACGGCCACCGCTCCCTTCGTCCGGACCATCTGTCGCGTGAAGGGCGGCAGATGGTGCCTAGTTGCTGCCAGTATATGCAGCTAGCTAGGCTAGGCGTGACTAGAGGGTAATGCCGCCAACGATCACTGTCATTCGATGATCTCAATGCGGCGCAGACGCCAGATCCGGTAGACGTGCGTGACGACGACCTTGAGCAGCGCGTAGCTCGGGACGGCGACAAACATCCCCAGCAGACCGAACAAGCTGCCAACGCACAGGAGCACGATGATGATCGTGAGCGGGTGAATATCAAGCTTTTTGCCCATAATCTGGGGGGAAAGGACGCGGTCTTCGATCTGCTGGGCGATCACGATCACGATGATGGTCTCGACAGCCATCCATGGCGAGTCGATGAACGCCACGATGACGCTCGGCACCGCCCCGATCAGCACGCCGACGTACGGGATCACGTTGAGAAACGTGAACACGATCGCGAGCAGCAGCGCATACGGCAGTCCGATGATCAAATAGCCGATGAGCATCAGGATGCTCAGACCGATGCTGACGAGAATCTTCCCCTGGATGTAGGCGCTGAGCGCGGAGTCCATTTCGTACATGATCTGTTTCGCTTCTTCGTCATGCTTGTCGGGCACGAGCTTGATGACGAATTCCGGCACTTTGTACCCCGTCTTCAGCAAATAGTAGGCGATAAAAGGCACCGTCGACAGCAGCAGGACGATGTTGGAAACGAAGCCGATAACGCTGTTGAACGCGTTGCCGGTATTCGAAATGACGCCGTTCACGAGGTCCGGGATCTTCGAAGTCAGATCGATTTGGTGTTCCTTCAAATACCTGGCCGCCCATTCGTTTTGCTGGAGCTTCGCGACCTGAGCCTCGGCTAGTCTGACGAGCTCGGGAAGATTGTCCATCAGGCTGTCGATCTGGGTGCGGATGATCGGGCCGATCAGCATGATGAGAAAGGTGACCAGCGCTGCGAGGGCCAGATAAACGACCGCGATGGCGAGTGAACGGTTCACCCGCTGTTTCTCCAGCAGATTGACGATCGGACGCAGCAAATAGTACATGATAACCGACAGCAGCATCGGCAGCAGCAGCGTCTCCAAGACTTTCAAAAACGGCTGAAAAATAAAGTTTACTTTGGAAGCGAGAAGGATAATCAGCAGTACGACGATGATGCCGTATCCGATACGGAAATATTTGCCCTGCGGCATAGACGTTCACCCGGCTTTCAATTTGGTTACCTCTTTAGATATAACCTTCGCCGGATTGTTGGAAACTCCTGTCGAACGAGACGCGCCGAAACATTTCGGAAACGAAATCGTATTATAGGTACCTTTAAACGCAGGAATGGGAGGATGGCGGATGAGCAAATTGGTATTCGCGGTCGGTCTATCGGCATATGGAGCCTTCGAGAAAGTCAGGGACTCGCACGACGCCGAATTGGTGCACGAGGAATATCATGACCTGGGGGACGGGCGGGGAATCGGAACCTTGGTATTTGAAAAGTACTACTTCCGCACGAGCAACCGGGCGGCGCTCGTCGTCATCGTGGATAGCCTGCGCGGAGAGACCGAGGTTCGGGCGGTGGCCACCGGAAGCTCCGAGGGCTTGTTCTTCAACATCGACTGGGGTGCGGGAAGCAACTTCGTCCGCAGCGTCGCCGACATTCTCGAAGACGACATCACGGCTTGGCGGGAAGAGGATTGAATAAACAACGATGGAAAAAGGCTCCCGTGCGGTCAAACGACCGCCGGGAGCCTTTTTGCCGGTGCGGATTGCGTTATTGGGGAGGCAGGCCGGCCGCCTTGCGCACCTCGTTGGCGAGCCGGTTGAACTCGTCCTTGTCCTGTTGGTTGATCGCCGCGAACCAGGCAGCCGACAGGAACTTGATGATCTTGTTGGCGTCATCCGCAGTCATCGTGACCGCCTCCTCTCCGTTCGTATTCCACCAGCCTTCGTTGCCGAACGATCGATTCAGATCGACGGTCACGCCGACCACTTGGACGTTGTTCTGGTATTGATAGATGTTGGCGGATTCGCTCGTCTTGCCCCTGCTCCAGGCGTATGTTTGCCAGAAATTGCGGCAAGCCTTGCGCTTCGCCATCTCCTCGATGACGGCGTAAGAGCCGTAAACGCCGGTCTGATAACCCGGGATCTGGGCGGAAGCCGCCCGCAGATAAGCTTCGATCGCGTTGAAATCCGAAGGGGAAGCGTCGTAATCCACCGCGAAGTAAATGGTGCTCCCGAGTGGTTGACCGATGCTCCGCGCCTCCTTGTAGGCGGCGGTCCCATCGCTCTGCCCCGCGGGCGCGCCGCCTTCCGGACGGTTGGCGGACGTCTCGAAGACGGAGACGATCTGCATGCCGGCGGCGGTAATCGCCTGGGCTTCGGATGGAGTCAGACGTTTCCAAGCGTACGTATCCGGCACCAAGTATCGTGCTGCGAACTTGTATCCCGCTTTCGCGATCGCTGTTGCCGTCTGCTCCGTGAGCGGCGAGGAGCAGTCAATTCCTTGGGTCATTGCATCGTTGCCTCCCTTCTGACGCAGCCATCTGACATAGGGTATTCGGAGAGGGCGCTGCCGGTTGCATCCGGCGGTCCGTCAGGAGAGACCTTGCCTTGCAAACTCGGACCAACTGCTGCGCTACTGACCGGGGAGACCGGCCGACGACCGCACTTCATTCGCCAGCCGGTGGTATTCCTCGCGCCCTGCCGGCGAAACGGCTGCATCCCATCCGGCCGACAAAAAGCGAATGATCTTCTCCGCGTCGGCTTCCGCGATCCGATAGGGCGCAGGGACCGTCGGCTCGCCGACGCCGGTCTGATCGTAGGCATAGAGATGGTATTCGTCCATGAGCTGGATGAGCTTGTCGGCGTATCGCGGATCGGTCGCATAGCCAGCCGTGGCGACCGCTCTCGCTGCCTTGCGCCCGTCCGCGCGTAGAACGGCTGCGTACCGCTTGGTCTGGAGCAGTACGGAGTGATCGGCGATCGAATCGTTCCAGCTGCGGTACGCGCGGAAAGTTGCCGGCATTTGCACGAACTGCCCGTTCACGTACTCGGTCGTCGACATCGTCACGCTCCCCGCGGGGCCGGCGCCTTTGATGCCGAACAGATTGTTCGCCTGACGCGTCAAGCCGCTCGTGCCCCAAGCCGATTCGAGCGCGGCTTGCGCGATCGTCAGCGACGCCGGTATGCCCGTGCGCGCTTGATCCGCCTGCGCGGCGGGGGCGATCTTCGCGATAAACGCGGCAGAATCGGGCATGCGTCTCCCTCCTTTCTCCAATGTGCATGTCATTAGCGTATGCTTGGACGCCCGGTCCGCGGAACGGCGGATGTCCGGCGGCATTCGGCTACTCGGCTTGCCGGCCGCCCTTTTCCCCGCTCGAGGCGCCGGGCGGGTTCATCGCCTTGTGCTGCATCTGTCCCGCCGCGGCAGCCACGAGGAAGCCGTTGGCCAGCGATAGCAGATACAGCCGCCAATCCCGCCCGTTCGCCCCGGCCGCCAACTGCGCGACGACCAGGATGAGCGTTGCCACCCCTACGGCGAACAGGTCGGTCGGCAGCTTTTCCGCGACGCGGTCCAGGTAGTTTTTCGTATATTGGACGACAAAAAAGGTCAACAAAGAAGCGCCCCCCATCGTGGAGAGCGCCTCCCAGGTGAACAATTGGCTGGATTCCATCAGGGTGCCACCACCTTCCAGAGGAGACCGATGGCGGTCAGGAACAATCCGATGACCGTCAATGTCGTGCCGATCAGCCAACGCTGCCCCGCCCGCCGTTTCTCGTTCTCGCTGTCGATCCGGGCGTTGAGCGCCCGGACCTCGTATTCGTAATGCTTGGCCGCTTCGTCCAGGCGGCGGCTCTGCTCGTCGATCTGACGGTTCGCCGTGCGCGTGGACTGCAGGGACTCCTTGGCGGTGTCCCTCGCCTCCTCGGCCATCTTTTTGACTTCGTTCATATTGTCGATCTTCGTCTCGACTCGGACCATGCGCTCCCGAATTTCGGACAACACTTCCTCGCTAGACATTCGCCTCACCTCGATCGGAATGAAGTAGGCCCCGCCATTCAGCGAAAGTTCCGTGGGTCGCGCGACGAACTAGAGGGGGTGACCGTCGGTATCGAACCCCATGTCGGCCAGCTCGGCCTCCACGGACGGCTGGATCGTCGCCGGGACCTGCGCGAACGCGCGGCGGCCCGCTAGGATAAGAGAAACGTATACGGATGCGATTGCCAAGGGGTATGGCCTCCTTTGTTGGGTTGTTGGGAAAAGAGTTGAGAAGAACGCGTATTAGACTGTCGCCTTCTGGGCTAGCAGCATCTCGTATAGATCGGCTACTGCTTCCATGAGGATGAGGTTTTCAGACTTCAGCCTCTCGACCTCAGTCGACAAAGGCGGGACGAAGACTGGAGGAGCTTGCGGTTCCTGTGGATCGGAAGGATCCGGATATGAAAATGTCAATTTTGGTTCAATTCCGCTAACGTCTACACGGTACCCGCTGCAGGCGGTGAAGTCCTGCTGATATTGTCCGTATTCCAGTTTCAATACTCCAACTGTTTCAGGCACCCTATCACGCAAAGGAAGGTAAACCCGAAAATCTTCTTCATTTGTAGTTTTACGTACTTCACCTTGCATTTCACCTGTAGCAAAAATCACATCACCAGATGCGAGATCATAATAAATCTTTCGTCCAAGTTGTTTCATTCACTTCACCCCTATTATGCAAATGCATACCAAGTAACACTCATTCCATTAGTCGCAGTACCAAACTCACCAATAGGAAGCCTAAACCCACCATTAGCCACATAAGCCCAATCAATACTCCAATTAGAATAACATCGCCAAATAACGCCGCCCATATATTGACTTGCTTGATCAGTAATAAGAGCAGAAGTCGATACGATGTTAAGAGATGGATCAAGACTAGAAACAATCTGTTGTCCATAGTAGACAGTTGTATAAGCATATCTACCATCTGGTTTATTAGCGAACATCAAAATTCTTGATGGTTTAAAATTAAGGCCGCCAACCTCGATATAGTTTTGACTAGTCACTAACTGCATGTATGGAAGACCATCATAAGAACTCGCATAGCGACTGTAGTACGAAAAGACGGGATTGCTATTTGTATAAACAGTAGGTGTAACACCACTAGCCGCAACACCTGTAAATGTACCAGTAAGTCCAAGCATACCAACACCAGCACGAATATTAGCGGGAGTGAAATTATTATCAATATATCTAATTTCAGGATAGCCAGCTGCGGTTGTGGTAAGGTATGCACCCTGCGGAATTCTTAAATACAAATCAGTTGGATTGGAAGCAACATTAACAGCCCAAGTAAGTGCTGCTTGATTCGCCATGGTGCCAGCGAGTCTTGCCCCATTCACATAAGCAACCCTACCCGAAAGAACCTGCGGGGCAGATGCGGGTGCAGAGGTTTCCTTGGTGTCAACGACTTCAGCCTTGCCTTGGACACCGAAAAGATCGACTCCAGCCTTAATATTCGCAGATACCAGGTCAGCATCTCCCTTGATGGTAATCGTCCCATCATAGATGCCCGCACCTTTTATAATATCTGCCGTCCCAGGGGTAACCGTCTGGGCCTGAGTAGCTAGAACCGGCAGCGTACCCTTTATCATTGCACCTTTTCCATAGGCCGTTATTCCGCTGCGAATATCCCCCGCCGCAGCTGTCGCATCGCTCGTGTCGATACCGACTCGAATCGAATTTATATTAGCCGCCATCGTCGCGAAGGCATCTGTCGGCGACGTTGCCACGCCCTTGTCGGTAATAGCGGCGGCTACCGCGGTCTTCCCATTACCGACAGAGGTAAAAAGCTCCGTAATCGCCCCAGCCACATTTTTCGCCGCCGTTGGCACAGACGACATCGGACCAAGGGCCTGATCCACCTTGTCCGCATTTTCATTAAGGACTGTAATGTCTGCATTTTCGTTGAGAAGCGGTTTTTTCAAACCCAGGTTCGTTGTCGTATTCGGCATCAGTTCCACCTCCGTGTATTGACTTCTCCCCAAGTAAATTCCGAGAGCAAATTCCATTGTGCACGTTTTACATCGAGCCAAGTAGAATAAGAGAATTCGTAATTTACAGCTAAATGTGCGGGCATCAATTCATAAATGGCTTGCTTGAGGTCGTCCAAATTAGGCGGAATACCAAGCGTATCGACGAATTTAATCGTGACACTGTGTTTTTCCGGATATTGAGTAACGTCAACCTTCCCGCCATCATAAGCTTCCGCAACGTTCTTGACCAAACTCACCGTAACCGTACCTACTCCACGAATTTTGGACATCACAACACTTCGACGCTGATCGATTGGCTTCGACGAATCAGACGGAATGCCGAGCTCATGCTCCCAAGTCGCAAGCCCCCAGGTAGAGGTGTTTATAAAAAGCTGGTTCAGCACTTCATCCAAAGAATAATCGAGATCATCCAACTCATAGCCTTGTGATTCTTGCAGAGACTGCATGATTCGAGATGTTCCATAGTACGGTGGAAGAGAATTGATCAACAAGTTGCCATGCTGGCTTTTCTTTGAATTATCCATTGACATTTACCGTCCCCTTAACAGCAACTTGACCGAGCTGAATGGGAACATTAATAGAACCGCCGTTCATGACAAGACTATCGAAATCCAATAGATAAGGATTATCTAACAGAAGGCCAGTCACTTGAGAATATCTAACAACCGAATCTGTAAACGCAAGCTTCTTAAGGTATTCTTCTAACTCCGACTGAAACGATAGAGCTGCCTGCTCCAAAGTCGCTCCGGCCTTCAGCGTCAACCGGGCGCTCACATTGATCGGCACTTCCGTTGCTGCTTCAACTGTAACGCTGGCCCCGATCGGGGCTTTGCCTTCCCCCGTACCTGCATTCGGTGCGATGTAGTCCTGCACAGCCTTTACAATAGTCTGGCTAGGCGCGCGTTTGTCCGAGCCGAGCACGAACAGCTTGACCGTTCCCGGTCCGTTCCATAGGGGTTGAACCTGTGCTCCGCCGACACCTTCGACCTGCATCGCCCATTGCACGTAATCCGCCTTGTTCCCGCTAGTCCCAGGGCTGCGCACTTTTAACAGGTAGCGCTCCAATAAGGACTCGTCGCTTTCTACATTCACACCGCCGGAAAGTCCCACTTCATTGCTTACACCGGTGATACCCGGCACAGGCGTTACTAAGATGACAATTGCGCCAGCCGGCACATTCCCGATTGTTCCGGGATCGACCGCCTCTACCTTTACAACAGCTTGTCCCTGCGCATCCAACGTCACAGGTTCGCTTCCTGTTATCTCAAACTCGACCGAAGGCGAGTTGGTGACCGGGTCTGCAGCCGTCGCTACCCTCGTCCTCATTGGAAGAATAGTACCTGCAGCACCCAAAAATTTCACACTCCCAGTCGCCTTCGTCGCAGGGCGGCGCGCGATGCCATGTTCTTCGCATCGGAGATCGAGATAGGGGCCGAATGTAGTTGACGCAAAGCCTCTGCGCAACACTTCTTTTGCCTGCTCGGAAGATCGAAAAAGTTCATAAGCCACAGGCGCAAGAGCATCCCAAATATAGGATCCTTCCGAACGATCCACATCAGCTGGGATGCGTCCCAACATCCGCTGAAGTATCGCTTCTTCCGTCTGTTCCGCCAAATAATCCGGCAATTCCGCCATTATCGATTCACCACACTTCCTTGTAAAGTTCCGTTTTCATCTCGAACGCTCGTCACTTCACAGGCGAAGCTGCAGCGGTCGCCGTCCCAACGGAATGTGAATCCGCCGACCTTCGCGGTGCGCGGGTCCGCCATCAACGTTTCCGTCGAAATCCGTTGGATTTCGCTTTCCGTCGCCGCGCGGGATAGGCCCAGTCCGATGTAGTCCTCGTACTCCTGTCCGTAGTCGCGCGAATAAGCCAGGTATCGGTAGCGCTCGGTCATGAGGGCCTTTTTGCACCACTCCAACCAAGCCTCTCGGCCTTCCGAGGAGGCGACTTTGCCTGTCGGCGTCAGCACGAATTCACCCCGTTCGAAGTCGAACCGCCAGCTTCTGCCGAATACGGGTTCGGCGCTCAGTTCGTCTTGCTCCATTTCGATCGGAACCTCTTGCGTCGGAAAAAGATTAGCCACCTCGACTCACCACCCTGCACACGACCACAGCATGATTGCCCGCGTTCACCGGAACGGCCAGCACCCGATCGCCGACGCGAAGACCGGTTTGCAGCTGTTCGGAGACGAGATAGTCGGGAATTTCGTGCTTGAACGAATCCAGCTTCAAGCCGGCATTCGTAATAACGCCGAGCTCGGCCGGCAGACCGGACACCGCTTGGGTAGCAATGCGGTTGAACCGGCTTTCAAGCGTCGAGGCGAGTTTTTTGAACGGATCAGGCACACCAATCCCTCCTGACTTTGGCTTCTTTGGCCAGCTCCAGCTGCATATGTCCGGGCTCGCCGAGCTGGTGCCGCA
Source organism: Cohnella baijiui (assembly GCF_020731285.1). Classification (GTDB taxonomy): domain Bacteria; phylum Bacillota; class Bacilli; order Paenibacillales; family Paenibacillaceae; genus Cohnella. The sequence continues at coordinate 69,345 of NZ_JAJFOW010000017.1, read as the reverse complement.
CGTTCGTGACGAACAGCTCTATGCCATTCAGCTTGACCCGATCGCCCGCCCGCAGCGTATTGATATCGGGCGCGTTGACCGAGAACGTCTCCTGCATCCCGAGCAGCATTCGATTGGCCGCTTCCCGGGCCTGCTGCGCCGTCTCGATCTTGCAATCCTGAAGCACTTTCTGAAGCGTGCCGTACTTGTCGGTTTCGCCTTTCACCACGGCTAGTACAGGGGAGAGCTTGGTATCGCTGCCCTGGTTCCCCAATACTTTAACCTGGGTTACCGCGCCTTCCAACGTCCGCTTTTGCGTCGTGTCTTGTACATACTCCAGCTCCCAAACTTTCGCGTTGTTCCCCAGCTTCGCCAGCTCCAAGCCGTTCGGTGTCATGCGTGGCCGATAGAGGTCTCCGCCTTTGTCGGCGGTCTCCTTCAAATCCTCCATCATCATGGAAAAAATGGACTGGCTGCGCTTGACGCTCCTGGCTAGCACAATCTTCGTATCCGGCACATTGCCGATCGGGATGTTCCAAGATTGCGCGTATTGCCGGAGCCGTTGGGAGGCGGTCTGTCCGGCTTGCAGAAGCAGCTCGTCCTCCGACTTCGCCAAATAGATCGTACGATCGTATACGGTCACCGAGAGATGTTTGGTGCCGTTGTTCGAGCTTTCGCACTCCCAGACGACGCCCGGATTCAGCAGGTAAGACATCTGACTTCCGCCGTAAGCGACGCCAGAAATTCGAATCTCCTGACCCGGCGTGATGACCGGTAGGTCGGACGTGACGGCGAGTCGAATATTCGCGCGATAGGCGATCTCCTCGAGTGAGTCTTCCAACGAGACTTCTTCTACGAAATGCTTGAGATAATGCTTGTTTGCGTATACGACTTCGTAGCTCATGGCATCACCAGCTTTTGCCCAGGTGCGATGTGGTTCGGATCTTTGCCGATCAACGTCTTATTCTTATCGTAAATGGCGCTCCACTTCGCGCTGCTGCCCAGCTCCCGTTTGGCGATGGCGGTCAACGTATCTCCGCTGCGAACGTTGTATACCTTCGGTACCTGCTTCGTATCCGTCCGAGGCGACGCCGATCCGACGGGAAGTGTGGTTCGCGTTTTCAATTCACGCCAGGTACGAAAGGTAATGTCGAAGTAGACATCGCCCGGTTCTCCTCCCCGCAGCGTGGTCGAATGACTGGAGATAAAGACCAACACATTGATGCCGGTCTCCGTGATTAAGAGCTGCACCGGCTTCTTGCTATCCATATAGGTGGTCAGCAGGTTCATGGCCTCGACCGGATGGGGCGTCGCCGTCTGTTCGTCGAAGGGATGAACCAACGGAAAAAACGAAGAAAAAGAAATCTCCTTAATCTTCGCACCTTGCGCAAAATCCACTTCGTCCAGCGCGAGGATATTCGTCGTCTCGAATTGCTTGTCCCGCCGAATCGAGACTTCCTCCGGATTGACGGGGAATTGGAATCGGTTTTTCGTTGCGGGATCAATGAGATAGAATTCCACGGCTGCCTCACCCTCTCTCCGAGAAACTCTTTTATATGAAAGGGCTAGGCCCTGTTTTCCATCGTCTGCTTCATAGATGCAGCCAGCTTGGAACCGATCGTTAGTGCGATAGCATCATAATCCAGTTCCGTCTCTTTGACAGTAATCTGAACGGCACCAGCCGGAACGTTAATCGTTGGCGCTGGTGCTGGTGTAGGAGCGGGCGGCGAGCTTGTTAATGAGGCCGATATAGCAGCTCCCATAAGCACGCCCTGCGCACCTCCGTTCAACTGGTTAGAGGTTTCCTCTGGTTGAGGTAGACTTACGGGATCTTTCTTCTTTTTCTTCTTACCAAACAGCGAGGCAGTCCAGCCCCCGACCATGTCCCCTACTTTGCTGCCTCCGAGCCCGCCAAGAGCGCCGCCAATCAGTCCGCCGATTGCCGTTCCAACGACGGGAAAGATCGAACCGATAGCCGCGCCTGCGGCAGCTCCTGCCGCAGCTCCGCCCCAGCCTCCAGCAACGCTGCCTACGGCTTTAGCCCGTTCGGTACCGTTGCTTGCGGTGGCAATTTGCGCCACATCGGATACGATCCCCAAGGGCTTGGAGATTTTCCCTAGGAATTTGGAAGCTTTGAGCACGCCTTTGGTAGCTTGAGTCGAGCCGGCTATCAAGGCGCTATCCAGCACCTTCGAGCCGAAAGACTTCGTTTTTCCGACAACACGGCTCAGTTTAGATTCTACTTTTGCTGAAGGTTCAGACGAGACAGTGGAGAGCACCTTTCCATCAGCACCGTAAATTACCTTTGGTGCATTGGGAGCTACATGACTCCCTGTTTGTATTTTTCCACCTGGGGAGGGCTGCGCGGTTGCATTATTTCCCGTTAATGCATTTATAGGGGACGGTTGCGCCGCTTTGTTCCCTTTAAAAAGCCTATTCCATAAAGAAGGTTTCTTTGCTGGCTGCGGTGACGGATAGTATTCTTTTCCATCAGGTTTTAAGATACCACTGCTGGTACTAGACGCCCCCGAAGATTTTCCTCCCTTGCGGCTTTTATAAACATCGACCCCCTTAGTCAAGCTTTTTTTTATTGCTGATGCAAGAAGGTCACTAGCCGTGCCGGAAATCGTATCTTGGATAATGGCAGTCCAGTCAAGTCCGTTGCTTTTATCGTCCTTATTTCCTTCACTTCCTGAGCCGATCGCAACAGAAGCATTCAGCGTAATACCGTTCAACGCCTCTTGCACCTTATCCGCAATCCCACTAGCATCAAACCCGGCCGTGAAGCTGCCGCTAAAGGCCCGGCCCGCGTCCTTGCCGCTGTTGACGATAGCCGAATAATCACTCATCTCGGCCCTCACCGACACCACCCAAGATTTGCTCATCAGCGACTCCAGGCTCGTCCGGATCTTCCTTAGCGGCTCGCACAGGCAGTCGCTCAGCTTCACGATCGGCGTGATGCGGATCCGACTCAGCCGCTCCGCGCGCAGCTGCAGCTTCTCCATGAACTTGTCCATCGCCTGAAGGGCGGACTCCGTCTGCTTGAAGCCGTCCGCGTCGATGACGAAATCCACGCCCGCAAGTTTCATATCTGCCATACGCTCATCCTCCTCTCCCGCCGTACTTGTCGCGCTCGCCTTCGAGCTCGAGCTCCATGCTTGCCATCAGGAAAAGCTGCTCCCCCCGAGGGAGCAACCAGAACGCTCCGGGGCGCAGATGGTGCCGCACCCAGATGGCATGTAGCATGCCGGCCAGCGCCCCGGATCGAATTAGTTTTTTACGTCTTCAAGCTCCGTGTTGAAGCCCGACAGGTCCAGCACCACATCGCCCAGCGCCGAGAGCTCGCCCGCGAGCAGAATGCGCTTGATGACCTCCTCGGCGCTGCTCGCGCCGAACTTGGCGAGCAGTTGGGACGCGCCCCAGCTAGGCGAGGTCGTGGCCGCCGCGATCAGCGACACGTTGAACAGCTCCTCGTCCAGTCGCTCGATCGTCTGACCCCGCTTCTCCTTCCGCTCCGTGGAGCGTTCGCGGATGCTGAATACCTGCTTGCCCGTCAGGCCGCGCAGCTTCACCGGCACGCCGAGGCGCTCGAGCAGCACCGTGCGCTCCGGGAGCGTATCGGCGTCCAGCAAGCGCTGGAGCATCTGCTCTTCGGTCATCGTTTCGTAGTCGATTGACATGCGTATCTTCTCCTCCTTCGGTTAGCCGGCCACGATCGGATCCAGCAGCTCGTAGCCTTCGAACGTGAACGCCGTCTCCTCCGCCACTTCCTCGCCCGCCGTCCAGTTGGCCAGCTGCAGCTTGTCCGCGACGCAGTTGATCAGGCGGATGCGCTCGAAGCCGTACGCTTCCGGGTCGGCCAGCTTGTTGATGACGTCGAACTTGGCGAAGCCGCGGCGGAGCATGTCGCTCGTCACTTTGTAGCCGCTCATCGTGCCGGTGCCTTTTTTGGCGCCCAGCTTGTGTACGGTCCACTCCGCGCCGGCGAGCTTGAGCTCGCGCTTCTCCACCTCGACGGACGCCTCGAGATGGTTAATGTTCGTCTGCCAAACGCCGTCGATGAAGACTTGGCCATAAGTGCCGAGAATCGCTCTGGTTGGATCCATCATGTTCCGTTATCCCCCTTATTGCACGATAAACGTGCCGAAAATTTGTTCGACCACATCGGTCAGACGAGCTTCCCACTTCAGGAACACCTGATCAGGCGCCGCGACGATCGAAGTATCGACGGCGACGTCGAACCCGGTCGCCTCGATGACGCCGGCTTGGGCGAGCGTGTTCAGATACTGCTTGCACGCGCCGACCAGCGCCAGACGGCCTTCTTCGGTGTTGTTCACCTTGCCGATGTACTGGTCCTCCGCCGTGCGCTGCAGATCGGCGTTGATGCTGTCCAGCACGCGAATCGTGCGGATCTTTTTCCAGGCGGCATTCTGGGTGCCGCCGAGCGTCACGAGGCTGTTGATCCCGCGCAGCGCCTTCACCAGGCGACCGTCATGGACGAACAGGAACACGCCGCCGCGCACCGCCTGCTCCTGCTCGGAACGGGTCCAGCGCCGGGTCACATCGTCGAACGGCGTCGGGGCGTAGGTCGTGGACGCGCTCAGCGCCTGACCCGCGATCAGGCCGGCCACGTAGGCAGAGAGCTGGGCGGAGCTGTACTCCGTGCCGTCCAGCAGCGCGCCGGTACCGACGTTGACGATGCCCTCCTGGTTAAAGCCCGCGCTGCGCGCGGAAGCTTTGGCGACGGCATCGGCCGCCTTGTCGTCCGCCGCCGTGCCGCCGACCACGGCGATGACGCCGTTGCCCTCGCTGCGGATACGCGACACCCACGAGGCGAGGCTCGTCTGAAGCGCCGCGTCGGTCACGCCGTCGAGCGCGACGACATTGAAGGATTGGGTCTCGAACGCCGACATGGCGTTCACGTAGTCGGAAGTCGCGATGCCGGCGATGCCCGAAGCGCCGCCGCTCAGGGCGGACCCCGAGAGATTCGCGAGCGTGCCGTTGCCGTCCGCCATCTTCGTCGCGACGATCCATTTGTTGGCGGCGTCGCCGTTGACGGCATCTACCGCGGCTTGGATCGTGCTGCCCGCAAAGGTGAACGTACGCAGCAGCGTCGTGCCTTCATAGAGCTTGATGTCCCTTTTCGTCCCGTCGACCGGGTTGGCCTGGACCGTCACCTTGAAGGCGTTGCCCCGCGAGCCGGTCTGCTTGGCCTCGAGCTTCAGGACGTTCGCCGGCGTCGCGGCCGTGTCCTGCAGCGTCTTGGACGCCTTGGCCTCGGTGCCGTCCGTCAGGCGATAGGCGAGCACCTTGCTCGCGCCGCCCAGCAGGGCGAGCCGGATCGTCTGCGCGGCGGTCGCGCCGCCCGTCGCATCCAGCGAGTATGCTTCCGCGATGTCCGCTTCGCGCGTCAGCTCCACGAACTGGCGCGCCGGCCCCCAATGCGCCTTGACCGGCACGACGACGACGCCGCGCTCTCCCGGTTGAATGGCCGCAGCGGCCGCCGACCGAAACGCCATATAAAATCCCGGCAACACCGGCATATCCGTCAAATTCCAAGTGCCTCCTGCCATTTCAGTTCACCTTCCTGTTCAGAAATTGGTCGATCATTTCCTTTACCTCGTTAATAGACAACTCGGCTTCCGGCGCCGCACCATGCAGCGCGCCTTGCAATACTTCCGGCCGGACGCCGAACAATTGATCCGCGTGCTGCTCCAGCTCGCGCCGGGCATAGACGGCAGCTTCGGCGGCCGCCGATTTTTTGCTAGCCATGCGTCATCACCTCTTCCTCATCGAATGGATCTGCGAAAAGCAACTTCCTCCATCAGCGGTTCTTCCTCGTGCGGACGAAGCACGCGCCTGCCCAGCGTCAGCCGGACTTGGCCCTCCGTCCATTCGTCCGCCGACGGATCGGCCGCCTGGCTGCGGACGGTCATGTACCGCCGTTCCCCGGCGTTCAGCGCGAGCTTGCCCGCGAGCGCCAGTCGTTCGGCCAGCGCCGCTACGCCCGTCTCGCGTTCGCCGTCGCTGCGGCCGAGCACATGGCCGACGAAGCGCTTGCGCGTCTCGGCCGCCGCCGCGTTGCCGAGCAGCGCTTCGACGCCTTCCAGCCGCCACAGCACCGCCGGTCGCTCGTAATCCGTCGGCCATCGCCCCAGATAAACGCGCCACGGCGCCCCCAGCGACTGCGACGTCCAAGCTCCCAGCGCCTCCAGCCACGGATCGGCCGGGGCCGTTTCCGCCAGTCCCTCCGGATGAACGGCGTCCACCCGGAATCGCAGGCCATGCGTGAGGGCGTCCAGCTTGCCGTCTGCCCGCTCTGTGCCGATCGCGCCTTGGTAGCGGCAGGTGAACGTCTCGCCCGAATCCGGGTCGGTCAGCCGCACTTCGTGCAGCGCCCGGATAATCGCTTCGCAGAGCGCATCGACAGCAGCGAAGCCGACCGTTCGATCCGCATACGGCCAGACCTTGTAGGTGCGCCGCCAGCCCGGCCAGCCTTCCTCCTCGGTCTCGATTCCCTGGGCCAGCACGAGGTACGGCTTGTCCACCGCGCCCTCGGCTTCATGTCGGTCGAGCACGCGGCCGCCGACCGCCGGGATTTCCGCGATCAGCCGCTGCCGAATCCCGTTTCGCATCGCGCCGTCCTCCTTTCTTCCGTCCCCATCCCGCGTTTGCCCTCCCCGGTATGAGTTGATGGCGAGCAGGCCGCTTGATGCGCTGCGACCCTCTCATCCTTAGGTGGCAATCGTACGACAGCCTCCCTGAACCCGACCCTTCCGATCGCGAGCCCTCCTCCCACCCTATTGCTCATCCGACCCGATCGTTCCGTTCTCCGATATTCATGGCGATTTTCCGCTGCGCCCGAATGATGTAAGTGCCCACGCTGGACTTGCTGATGTCGAGCAGCCCGGCGACCTCCGCATAGGAGAATCCCTCTCCGAGCGCCAGCCTATAGCACTCCCGCTCCCGCTCCGTCAGCCCGCGAAGCGCCGCCTCCAGTCGTTTCCGCCGCTCGTCCCCAGGCCGGCCGGCTGCTTGGCCGTCTCCGCACGCGGACCGGACCGTCGACAGCTTCGCCGGATCGGTCGGCACTTCCCGCTGATAGCCCGCCCGCCGCTCGATCCCCCGCCGGTTGCCCGGCCTGCGCCCCGACTCCAGCCAGTCGATCACGTACGAGCAGTCCGCGATCATTTCAAACACGATCCGGCGTTCGCGGTCGAGCCGAAGCAGCGCGTTCATTTCGTCCATCGTTCGTACCGGTTCGAGCTCGTGGATCCGCCGCGTCAGCCGATCCGCCGCCAGCAGCAGCATGGTCCGGGCCGCCCGATAAGACGCCGGCGTCGCGTTGCCCTCTTCCACGATCTTCATTTGCCTTCACGCTCCTTTTATTTTGCCAAATTGGCAAAGTCTATCGTGAATTCAACCCCATGACGATATCCAACGCTTTCCGAATCCTTCCCCTCGTCCCAACCGTCGACAAACGCGATGGCAAGGGAAAGTGCATGTCCTTTCGCAAAACAAGAACAAGTGTTCCTATTCGATTCGGTGAAACGATCATATATTGCCAATACGGTAATTGTCAAGCAAATTTTGGCACTTGATTTGATTTATTTTGCCAATTAGGAAAATCAATGCTATAATGGGAGCACCACTTTCGGAAGGAAGATCGGGATGTCATTGGGAAGCCGCCTTCGGGAGCGGCGGGATCAATTCGGTAAATCGCAGCTCGAAGCCGCCAGAGCGCTGGGCATCAGCAACGTTCAGTTGTCTCGTTACGAGTCGGACGACCGCAAGCCGGAACCGGAGATCCTGAGCCGCTTTGCCGAGTACTATAAGACGACCACGGATTACCTGTTGGGCCGGACGGACGATCCGACGATGGATGCGAGAGCGTCCTCCGCCTTCGAGGCGTTTATCCGCAATCCGGAGCACGGCATGTTTTTCAAGGATTACTTGGATGCCCCGGAAGCGCGCAAGGAGGAGATGCTCCGATTCTGGGAGTTTCTTCGGGAAAAGGAGCGCGGACGCCGCCCGTCCGATCGTCAGGGAGAAACGTAACGCCTTCTAGTCACCTATGCGCCCGAAAGGGCGTTTCTTTACCGCCAAAAACCGAACATACATTCCCATAAACGAGGTGCTCTGATGCTTCAATACTATCACCCGACCCCGCTGGAGCAGTGGATCGAGACGCTGTGGACGAAAGCCGGCATCGCGTCCGCTTCCCAATTGACGATCGAAGAGGTAGCCGGCCGCCTGAACGTGTGGGTTCACTACCTGAACTACTCCAGCCGGGCATTGGAATGGATGGGGTTGCGCTCGATCCTGATCGACCGGCGGCTCAGCAGGGCGGAGCAGTGGGAGGACTTCCTCCACGAGTTGTGCCATCTGCTGCGTCATGCCGGCAATCAGACCGTCATGCCGCTGCCGTTCCTCGAGCATCAGGAGGCGGAGGCCAAGCGGTTCGTGCTGTACGCGTCCATGCCTTATTACCTGATCAAGGAGCTGAAGCTGCCGGATCGGCAAGGGGACGCGATCGAGCTGCTGTCGAGCAGGTTCGGCGTGACGTACACCCTCGCGAGCCAGCGGCTCGAGCAGTTTCAGCGGCGGGCGTTCGAGGCGATTTTGTGGGAGGAAGCCGGGAAAGCGGAGCGGATTCTCCTGCGGAGAAAAGCAAAGACCGAGGCGGCGAAGTCCCCAAGCGCAGTTGCGGAACGGGAGGCGGGGGAGGCGCTTGCGGGCAACCCTTGACGGCAGCTGCTTACGGGCGCGAAGTCGAAACCCAGCGCCGACGGTACTGTGTTTTGACGAAAAAATGCCGTCGGCGCGGCTGCACTCCACTGTCTTGCTTCCGACCGACTACCGCGAAGCATTGTCTTGCTGTCAAACTTCATTCTACCGGATGGGTAAGGGGGTTAACCGCAGACGTCAATCATGGTGGAACACTTCTTCCATGTTCGCCCACCATTCACCTGGCCGCGCGTGTCTAGCGGTACTTGGCAGGGTTCGCAATAATCCCACCATTAATGACGCTCCCTAAACGCTGTATGGCGCTCGCCCCCTCAGAGTCGGTAAAACTCCACGGCCGTGCCGCCTAGAATCGCGTCGATTTCTTCGCGGGTACGTCCCTCGAGCAGCGCGTTCGTTTCCCGCCATACCGAAGCATAGTCTCCGTTCAGGATCGCGACGGGCCAGTCGCTGCCGAACATGAGGCGGGACGCGCCGAAGACCTCGATGGCGTAATCCGTGTACCGTTGCAGTTCCGCCGCCGACCACTTTTCCGATGCCGCCGTATTCAGTCCGGAGATCTTCGCGTACACGTTCGGAGAAGCCGCTGCCGCCGCCAGCTGTCCGGCCCACGGCTCCCAGCCCCGGTCCTTGATCGGCGGTTTTGCCAGATGGTCGATGACCATGCGCAGATTCGGGACCTTCTCGGCGAGAGTGGGGATATGCTTCAAATGGTTAGGAAATACGGCGACAACGTCGAAGGACATATTGAACTGCGCAAGCACCTTCAATCCTTCGATGACTTCCGGACGGATGACCCAGTCCGGATCCGGCTCTTCGTGAATCAGGTGGCGGACGCCTTTCAAATATGGATTTTTCGCGTAAGCTTCCAGTTTGCGGGAAACCTCGTCCGGACGGTCGAGCGGCACCCAACCGACCACGCCTCCGACCCAATCGTACGCTTCAGCCGTTTCCAGCATGTAATCCGTGTCCTCGAAGGCGTTCGCCGCCTGCACGATCACCGTTTTGTCCATGCCGGCACTTCTCAGCTGCGGCTCCAGTTCCGGCGCTTCGAACGTACGGAAGATCGGTCCGTATGCCGGGATGAGCCATGGATAGCTCAGCTTCTCCATGTTCCAGAAATGCTGATGGGCGTCGACTCTCACCCTTTCCACGACCTCCTCCCCTATTATCTCACCCTGTATTCAGCAAAAAGCTCCGGTATGATCTCAGTCGAGGCCCCCGGCATTTCCGGCAGCACATACTGTCCATTTCTCACCGTAACCGGTTCCACAAAAATGTGCCGAATCCAAGGAATATACTCGAGCATAATGGCATTTTGCGTAGACGCGACGAGATGCTGATGAATTTGTCCCATATCTCCAACGTGCGGACAAATCGGAATATCGTAAGACGCGGCCAATCCGGCGACTTGCAGCCATTCCGTTATTCCCCCTACGCGGGTAACGTCGACCTGGCAATATTCCACGGCGCCATGATGAATATAATCCCTGAAAGCATACTTATTGTACACATGTTCGCCCAGAGCGATCGGGACGTTCAACTCGTCGGCGAGTTTTTTGTGGCCCATGATATCGTCGGGATTCAGCGGTTCTTCCAGCCAGAACAAATCGAACTCTTCCAGCTTCTTGCCCCATGTCATGGCCGTGTTGATGTTCCACTGCTGATTGACATCGATCATGAATATCACATTGTCGCCAATGGCCTTGCGGACCGCTTTGCAGCGATCGTAATCTTCGCGGGGATCCGGTTTGCCGACTTTGATTTTAACGCCTTTGAAGCCGGATTCGATGATCTCCGTTACGTCTTTTAACAAGCGCTCTTTCGACCAATTGAGCCATCCGCCGTTCGTATTATAAGCTTCGATTCGTTTGGACTTCGCCCCTCCGAGATATTGCCACAGCGGCTTATTCGAAGCCTTCGCCATAATGTCCCAAAGCGCGATGTCGACGGCCGCCAGCGCCATGTGCGTAATGCCGGATCGACCGATCCAGTGCATCTTGCCGAAGCGCATCTCGTCCCACAGCTGTTTCACCATGAACGGATCCTTGCCGATCAGCAACGGCGCGTAGTATTTATCGATCGTATCCGCGATCATATCATCGCCATGCGCGCAAGTACCCGTATAGCCATAACCGACGAATCCTTCGTCCGTGTAGATGCGTACTCCCGCCAGTCCCCAATGCGTGGCGACGTTAATGGCATCGGTAATAGGGGGCGTAATCGGCACATGCAAGACAAAGCTTTCCGCTTTTGTGATTTTCATCCTCAAACTCTCCCTTAGCATGCAGTATGAAATGGATCAATAACCGAGCGACGCGCCGCCGTCGACGGGAAGAACGACGCCGGTTACGAAACCGGACGTTTCGCTGGCCAAGAAAAGAACGGCTTGCGCCACTTCCTCCGAAGTCGCTGGCCTACCGAGCGCGTGCATGTCATTCAAATCTTGTACGGTCTTGGCCGGATCATCCTGCTCCTTAATCCATTGTTCCAGCAACGGCGTCGTAACGCCGGCAGGACAAACACTGTTCACGCGTACGCCAAAGGGCGCATAATCCAACGCCAACGACTTCGTGATCGCGTTCATTCCGCCTTTGGTAGCCGCGTAGACCGGGTTCATCTTTTGACCGATCAAGCCGTTCAGAGAAGACATGTTTACGATGGACCCGCGCGTTTCCTTCAATTTCGCGATCGAATGCTTCACCATCAGAAACACGCTTTTTAAATTCACATTGAAAACGCGATCCCATTCCTCCTCCTCGAACTCTTCCAAATATTTAGGCATGATTACGGCTGCGTTATTGACCAAGATATCGATCTGTCCGAAGTGTCTCACCGTTTCTTGAACGAGCAACCGAACTTCATCATCTCGCGATACATCCGTTTTAACGGCAATCGCGTTGAATCCTTCGGACTTCAAATGATCGGCAACGCCGGAAGCCTCTTTCCCGTTCCGGTCGGCAATAACCACGTTTGCCCCTTGCGAGGCAAATAAACGCACGATGGATTCGCCAATGCCCGACGAGCCGCCGGTTACGATCGCCGTTTTTCCGGACAAAACCATTCTTGTTCCCCCTCAGAGCAACGTATCGTACACGATATATCCCAAGATCGCTTATTCAAAGAACGACCTCTTCCTCGGCCACGAACGTATTCACCAAACGGCCGAGCTTTTCGATTTCGATGACGACTTCGTCTCCCGGCTTCAAATAGATCTGCCGTTCCGGCGAATAGCCGAGAACGACGCCTTCCGGCGTTCCCGTAAGAATGACGTCCCCGGGAAGCAAGGTCATATGCTGCGACACGTAACTTACAATTTCATCTACCGGAAAAATCATATCCGAAGTATTCGAGCTTTGGCGCACTTCTCCATTCACGATCGACCGGATGGCCAGATCGTTCGGGTCGCCCACTTCATCAGCCGTCACTAGATACGGTCCAAGCGGACTGAATCCATCGCAGCTTTTGCCGAGCAGCCATTGCTGCGTCCTCATTTGCAAATCCCGCGCAGACAGGTCGTTGACGCAGGCGTAACCGAATACATGTTCCAAAGCCCGCTCCTTGGGCACGTACTTCGCGGCCTTGCCGATCACGACCGCCAGTTCCGCTTCGTAGTCCAACTTCTGCGTGACTTTCGGAATTGCAATCGGCTTCCTGTGCCCGGTAAGCGTATTATTGAATTTGTTGAACAGGATCGGAAACGCCGGAATCGGCGCGTTCGTTTCCTCGGCATGCTTGCGGTAATTGAGACCGATGCAGATGATTTTTTGCGGCTGAGTTACACAAGGCCCCCAATCCATGGCGGCTTCGTCCAGCAGGTTCGCCGATGCGTTCGAACCCGCCGCGTCGGCGATGCGTCTTAGCTCTTCCAGCCGGCTCGTGCCGCCGGCAATGACCTCCATGATGCCGCCTGAGAATCCGTAGGCCGTCACATCCAGGATCCCCCCGTCGACTTTCATGCCGAGCGATTCGCGGCCGTTCCGGTTAAACGTGACAAGTTTCATTTCCATTCCTCCAATGGGTTCAGGCGTTTTTGCCAAACGTTACGCCGCCATCAATATAAACCGGACTACCCATCATGAACTTGGAATCGTCGGAAGCCAGGAACAGCGCGGCTGCCGCCACGTCCTCAGGCAACCCCAATTGTTCGCTCAACTGGCGTTTCTTAAGCGATTCGATAGCGGCTTCGCTGTCCGCGTATGAGGTTTTAAGATAATTCTCGACGAATGGCGTTAGGATCGTTCCCGGAAGCAAAGCGTTGATGCGGATGTTAAAGGAGGCGTAGTCTACCTGCATGGATTTTGTCAGCGCCAGCACGGCGCCTTTCGTCGCAGCGTAGGAGGCGCGCCGGGCCAACCCGATTTCCGCTACGCAGGAGGACATATTGATGATGCTTCCGCTTCGTTGCTTCATCATGTGAGGCAGCACATATTTGCTCGGAAGATAGACCCCTCGGACATTGACATTCATGATTCGATCCCAATCCGAAGGATGAATTTCATGCAAAGCGCCGACGCCGCTGATTCCCGCATTGTTGAACAATACATCGATGCGGCCGAATTGCGCGATCGAATCCGCGACAAGTTTCTCGACCGAATCCGGATTCGTCACGTCTCCCGGAATGCAAACGGCAATGCCTCCGCCCGCGCGGATTTCGCTTGCCGTTTCTTCCCCTCTCTCGATCGAAATATCGTTGACGACGACGCTTGCGCCTTCCTTGGCGACTAAAAGCGCGGAGCTTTTGCCGATACCGGATCCGGAGCCCGTAATCACCGTTACTTTGTTTTTCAATCTCATCGGCGCACCGCCTCTTTGGTTTATTATAATAAACCAAATTTATTATAATGAACTTATTAAGTCCAATATAAACCAACCAACTTCTTTCCGCAATGCAGGTGGATTACACCGCGCAGAAAAAACGCGCCCCAAGGAGCGCCCGTTAGTATGCTAATCATCGAACGAACGGCTGACTTTCGGACTTTCACAGGCCATTTTCGGGGTTCAAGCTCAGTTTGCCCGCCAATTGCTGGATTTCCCGCAGCGCGTCTTCCTTTTTTTCCTCCCACATATGCGAAGGCATCGAGCAGCTCACCGCCGCGATGACCCTTCCGGTTTCATCGCGAACAGGCGAAGCCACGCAGCAAAAGCCGAGTATCGATTCCTGCAGGTCGTACGCGAACTTCTGCCGCTTGATTTCCTGTAAAGATGCCCAAAGCAATGACCTGTCCGAAATGGTATTGGGTGTTAATGGGGTTAATCTCCCGGTCGGGAACCGTTCATTCCATTCAACCTCGTCCAGTTCGGACAACATGACTTTACCAAGCGCGGTCGCGTGAGCGGGAATTCGCATGCCCGGCTCCGAAACGAGGCGGATGGGGGAAACGGCTTCTTCCTTGGCCAGATAAAGCACTTGGTCCCCCTCCAATTTGCCCAGCTGAACCGTTAATCGAATCCTTTCCACCACCGGTCTTGCTTCTTTGGCAAACTGGTCGATCAAACTGAACTTTTTGAAAAACGCATTTCCGAAAGAAGCCATGGCCGATCCCAAAGAATAGGTGCCATCCTTCTCGGATACGGCCCAGTTCAGCGATTCCATCGTATGCAGCAAGGAAAACATGGAGCTTTTGTGGATTCCGGTCACTTTGGATAGATCGATCAAACGAAGTTTCCCCGGTTGATCCGCGATGAGCCGAAGAACGGCATTCGCTTTTTCCAAGGCTGGAACCCAATACTTCTTTTCCAAGTTTCATATCCTCCTAGCGAAAAAAGTTTTGTATAGTAAACCTTATTCACTAAGCGTAGCAAATGATAAAATGGCCGTCTACAGGATTGAACAAAATACTTCCACCGTGCACACAAAAGGGCCCGAATCCCCGGTGCCCTAGCACGAATACCGAGGAATTTGAGCGATTAAGCGATGTTTTTGTGCTCTCAATTTCCATGATCAATCACTTAGCCCAACAGGGATTGATGTGAATTATTTTTTATAAACCATTTACTTTATAAACAAAATGGTTTAATATGAGCTTGAGAATCAAACTGCCGAACGCGAGATCAAACCGAACCTCACAAGAAAATCTGTAGAAAGGAGGGGGAAAGGAACAAGCTGTATGCCTAACGATATCTTTTCCGCATTGGCAGATCCAACACGCCGCCGCATCCTTGATATGCTTGCCGACATTGAAGAGCTTCCCGCATCTCAGATCCACGAACAATTCCAAGTCAGTCCGCAAGCCATCTCCAAGCATTTGAAGATTTTACTCGAGGCGAAATTGATCATTGTGGAAAAAAGGGCACAGCAACGCATGTATCGGATCAACACGAGTACCATGCTCGCATTCGAGGATTGGTCCAGGAACATGAGACAGCGATGGAGCCGGCGCTTGGATACATTCGAAGCCGTCATGAAAGCAGAAATGGCGAAAGCCGCCACAACCCCAACCGATCCGGAGGAATCCTGATGAGCCCTAATTCGAACAAGCAAGACCTCGTGATCACCCGAGTACTAGATATCCCTGTCGAGTGGGTATGGAAAGGCTGGACGGATCCGAAGCTGGTACCGCTCTGGTGGGGGCCCGCGAACTATACCTCGCCGCATTGCGAAATCGATTTTCGTGTGGGCGGCAAGTATTTATTCTGCATGCAGGCGCCGCCAGAGCAAGGGAGCTCTATCTACTACAACACCGGCGTCTATACGACGATCGTGACCGAAGAACGTCTTGAATTTACACAGAGTCTGTCCGATGCGCATGGCAACCCGATCGATCCCGCTGACGTGGGCATGCCCCCGGATTTTCCGAAAGAGGTTCAATTCGTCATCGAATTCAAAGCCCTGGATGACGCCCGGACGGAACTGACGATCACCGAACACGAATGGGAGCCGGGCCAAATGGCGAAACTCGCCGTTCTCGGCATGCAACAGTCGCTCGACAAGTTCGCCGAAAGGATCGGACAATTCATCGTTTAAGGACAGAAGAAACGAAAATGAAAACAATCATAATTGAGGAGATGAATGATCTTGCAAAACAAAATTACCCCTTTCTTGTGGTTCAATGACAACGCAGAGGAAGCCATCGATTTCTACAACTCGGTGTTCAAAAATGGAAAAACGTTGAACGTTACCCGCTATGGTGATGGAGCGCCATTTCCGAAAGGGACGCTGATGTCCGCGACTTTCGAATTGGAGGGACAGCGGTTCATGGTGTTAAACGCTGGTCCGCAATTCAAGTTCAACGAGGCCGTCTCGTTCTTCGTGAACTGCGCAACACAGGAAGAAGTCGACGAACTGTGGGAGAAGCTTACCGCCGAGGGGGGCAAACCAGGCCGTTGCGGCTGGCTGAAAGACAAATTCGGCTTGTCGTGGCAGATCGTTCCTGCGATCCTCGGCGAACTCCTTGCAGACAAAGATGCCCGGAAAGCAGGCAAGGTTTCGGAAGCCCTGATGCGAATGGATAAAATCGATGTCCAGGCTTTGAAGCAGGCATACGAAAGTTAAGCGGCATACCCCTTAATAACATCGCGTCGCATATAACAAACGGCCTTAGACCGAATTTCCATCGGGGCTAAGGCCGTTTGTTTCATTTTGACTGCACGCTTTCGTGGCCGGACCTTTAACGGTCCCATCTTTCGCCGGATACGGCGGTCAGTACGCGGATACGCCCAGCTTGTCGATCGTCTCGCGGATAAACGCCGGCTCGTCCTGCGGCCCGCGGGACGTGATTAGGTTGCCGTCCACGACGACTTCGCGGTCGACGAACTTGCCGCCCGCCGCCTCAACCTCGTCCCGAATGCCGGGGTAGCTCGTCAGCGTTTTGCCTTGCAGCAGCCCCGCCTTCGCGAGCACCTGCGGCCCGTGGCAAATCGCCGAAATCGGAAGGCCCTTTTGGTTCGCCTTGACGACGAAATCAATCACGGCCGGATCCTCCCGCAGCGCTTCCGGCGACTTGCCGCCGGGAATGACGACCGCTTCGTAGTCGTCCGGGTTCGCCTCGGAGGCCGTGAGGTGCGAGGTATAAGTAATCGTGCCCTTCTTGCCCTTCAGCTCCGCGCCTTTGCGGGTGCTGATAATGTCGACGTCGTTGCCGTTTTCAATCAACGCGTCGTATGGATTTTTCATTTCCGAATCCTCGTATCCATCCGCCAGCAAAAAGGCGACTTTCTTCACGCTTTGCTTCATCGTTCCCGACTCCTTCCTTCGTTGGAACCACGAGAAAAGCAGGCCGCACCGGCACGATCTGCGGCCTGCTTATCTGCATGGTGCTGCGTCCGGACGGGAGGGCGAGCGATCGCCGCTCGTCGGCCCATCCTTTATCGAAAGCGCGGATGCCAGAAAGCTCATGTAACGGTTGCCCGTAATGCGGCCCCGCTTCTATATCGTGAGGGCTATGGCGGCGGTGCAATCGTCATTCAAGCCCTGTGGCCATGATGCCGGCGAGGCTTCGCTTGCCTTCGCCTTTCCGCGCTTTGCCTCTATTGTGCTGCAACGGAATCACATCCTATTCCACGTGGGTGATACGAAATAAGCTCTGCCTGCCTGCAAAGCGGTCACGGAACGGATCGCGTCCCGACTTATCGCCCGCTGGTGAACCTGCCGTGGTCGTCCCGCTGCGTGTTTCCTCGACCTTGATGGTCGTCCGATTGCCTGTTTGCTCCCCTTGACTCTCCGCCTTTGCGTCCGATGTCTTCGTAGTGATCCCGATCATGGGTCCTTGCCGTCGCTTCGCCACCCATCCGGCCGGCCTCTCGCCTCGTCATGGTGTCTTGCTCTGTACGTGCCATTGTGAATCACTCCTTCAAGGGTGTAATGTTGTTGCACCCTTATCTTACCCTCCTCGTCCGGAGCGAACCGGATTACGCGAGATTTGTAGATTAGAGATTTCTAAGAAATCATGATGAGAACGAAATACTAGAACCCCTTGGCCCAGGCCAAGGGGTTCTTCGTGCAATGAAGCGGTATGCTAATTGCCTTTGCCGTGCACCCCGTACATCGCCAGCGTTCCGTCGCCGAGCTCGCCGAGCCGCCAGAGCGCGATGTTGCCGCGGCCGGCGCTCTTCGCGGCGGCGATCCAACGGGACAGCGTCTCGCCGTCCGCGTACCAAACCGTGTGCTTGGCGCCACCGTCATCGAGGTAGTCGAAGCGGAGGCTCCCGCTTGCGGCATCCCGGGTTGGCGGCTTCATACTGCGCTCGGCCAGCAGCGCCGCCTGCTGTTCGGTGACGCCTTTCACATCGCCGCTAGGCCCCCAGTCGAAGCCGCCGGCCGCCAGCGCGACATAGGGGTCGCCCGGCAGCTTGGCGAGCCGCTTGGCAACCTGCTTGACGTATGCCTCGTCGGCTTTCGGTCCCGGCCCGCTGTGCCCGCCGTACAAATTGTAAGCCATCATGACGTACGTCGGCCCGGCAGGCAGCTTCACCTTATCGGTCGGCGCCCGCGTCTCCAGCACGACCCGGAGCGTCTTGCCCCTGTTTTTCAGATGCACCTGCAAATCGGCGATAAAGCGGATCACTTTATTCCAGTCGGCATCCTTGACCTTCTCGTAGTCCAGCTCCACGCCGTCGAAGCCGTACATCTCGACCGCGGCCAGCACGTCCTTCAGATGCTTGGTGCGGCTTTGGTCGCTGGCCACGAGCCGGCTCACCAACGCCGCGTCCTTTTGGCTCTCGGAGCCGTCCGCGTAAAGAATATCGTTGACCAGCGTCAGGTCGAGATGCTTCGTGCCGTTTAACGCAGCGGCATCGCGGATGGCGGGCAGCCCTTCGCGAAATTCAGGCGTAAACACGAGCCGGTCCGACTCGTCGAAATACGCGGCGAACACTTGCAGGCTCTGCAGCTCTCCCGCCGCCTTCAAATCCGCCGCGCCGGCTTCCCACTGCCAGTCGGCGAGCCATGCGGTGCGCGCTTCCGCCCGGACTTTCGCCGGCTCCGCCGCGCCAATTGCGTCCGACTTCACGGCGGCCAGCAGCGTCCCTGCCGCCAAGATCAGCCCGCCCGCCGAGGCGAGAATGGCCGCCCTTCGCCGCTTCGTCAAACTCATCGATGCCATCAGTCCCTTCCCGCCGATCAGAACGTTTCGATCATCCAGTCCACGACCGCGTCGAACGTCCGCCCGGTTTCGACGATCCACTTGCGCACGCCGGAGAACCGGTTGCTATAGCGCACTTCCTCGCTGTTACCCTCCGCGCCAATCGCCTCGACCTTGACGCCGTCGAATACGGCGTCGTAGATGTCGTCCCGCTTGCTCTGCGTGTGCGGGGCCGAGGCCAACGCCACCTCGCCCGCCGCGATCGATCCGTCGATCGCCGCGCCGTCGAGCAGCACGGCACCGTCCACCGATACGCGCAGCCGATCTCCCCGGACCTCGACCCGGATATTCCGTTTGTCACTAATATTTATCGGATATTCCCGCTCTTCCGTCAAGTCCCGCGTTTTCGTCTGTTCCCTCGCGTACACCGTCGCCTTGTTCAGCGTCAGATCGGTTTCCTTCCACTTCACTTCGTCGAGCTCGCGGGACAGCAGCGTTTCGGCGGCCTGACCCGCTTTCTTCTGCTCGACGATCAGCCGGTTGTTGGCCAACGTGACCCGTACGTACGTCTCCTGCCGGCGATCGTATCGCACGTACAGCGATTGCTTGCCGACGACATTGCCGCCGAGCGTCGCGGTCAGCGCGATGTCCTGCTCTCCGGCGCTATTCTTGAGCACCATCAAGCCTTCGTCCGACGGCTCCGACGTGAGGGCGATGCGGTCGTCGATGAATTGCGCCGCGCCGCGGACGACGGTCCAGTCTTCGGCCCGCCGCTTGTCGCCGACGACGAAGCTCATCTCCCTCCCGGTATCCTCCCGAAGCTTCATCAACAGATGGTTCGTGTACCAGTAAGCCTGAGGCTGCACCCGCGTCAGATCGTAGAGATCGTCGCCCTTCTTGTTCAGGGCATTCCCTTCCCGGTTGAAATGCATCGCGAACATCTGCCGGATATTCGCGTCGTTCGCGTCGGAGACGAGCCGGTTCATGCCTTGGTGCATCGCGTTGGCGTGCATGATCATATAAACGCCCGGCACGTAGCCCAGCTTATCCGTATACACCTGCTTCATCTTGGCGTAGTCGGCGCCGATCCGCGCCTCCATCTCCTGCCGGTTTTCCGTCGGAATCATGTCGCCGTCGCGGATAAAATCCATCAGGTAGTGGTTGTAGTAGTCCACGTTCATCTTGTTGCGGAGCTCGTCCTCGTTTTTCATCCCGAGAAAGCGGCCCTCGCTGTCGAACACGTTGATATACGAGAGCCGATAGCCGTTGCTTCCGAGCTCCCAGTACCCCGTCTTCGCCATTTTCTTCATTTCGCCGGGTTGGACGAATTTGCGCTGCCCGTCCCCCATCTTGTCGGCGTACGAGAGGAATGTCGCTTTGAAGTTGTACTTCTCCAGCAGCGGCTGCGCGAACAGACTCGAGTCGTTGCGCCCGTCTTCGAACGCGAGGAACAGCGCCTTGTCCGGCAGCTTTTTTCCCTCTTTATAATAGTCCAGGACGTCCTGCTGGGAGATCGTGACGTAGCCTTGCTCCTTCAAGGTGCGAAGCTGCTCGTCCAGCTGCCGCTTCGCCATCAGCTTCGGCGTCCCCGAGCGGCTCACGCCGAAGTAGGACAGCGCGACGAAGCCGTTGTCGCTGCGCCATGCGGCGCGATCCGGCTCGGCATAGCGCTTGACGTCCGCCAGCGCGTGAAACAGTACATAACCCACGATGCATAAAATCGCCAGCTGAAGGACCGTTTTGACGGCTTTGCGGCGGTTTTTCTTGCGATAATCAAGGGCAGCGCGCTTTGGCCGAATACCCATGTCTGCCTCTCCTCGCTTCGCGAATCTGACGGGACTCCCTACAGCGGGAGCCCCGGCTTGCTCTCTTTGACTTTGCGCCTGCGTGCGGCTTTTCGGTTCTTCGCTTCGATGTCTTGCGGCGTCTCCCGCGTCCCCCAGGTCGACTTCCAAAAGGTCACCCAGGCGACGGGCATCTGCCAAAGCAGCACGAATTCATAGAAGAGGCAGAACACGAATCCGAATACCCACAACCGACTCTTGCGGAACAGAAGGTGCGCCAGGCTCATTAGCAGCGCCATCATCAAGAGCCCCGTCAGGAACGTCCCCGGAAACACGCCGTACGCGAGCGGGACGTAACCGAGGTTGTACAGCACGATGATCGGCGCGGCGATAGGCACGATGAGCCCGATGTAAAAGAACAGCGCCATAAACGGCTCCTTGCGCCAGATGAACGTGCCCGCGCGGAGCGATTCCCGCAGCCAAGAGCGCTTCCAGCGCATCTGCTGCTTCAGGAACACGCTCATCTTCGACGGCACGATCGTCGAGCAGATCGCCGAATCCTGATAAGCCGTCCGATGTGTCTTCAAAATGAAGTTCGTCATGCTGCGGTCGTCGCCGAACGTCGCGGGCTGGCCGAGGAACTTCTGTTCGAGCCAGGCGTCCGCATGCTTCAGGATGAGATCTTTGCGGTAGCAGGACAGCGGGCCGGACAGGCAGGTGACGCTGTCGAACCACGACTCGGCCGCTTTCATGATGCGGAAGGCGATATAGTACCGGACCGTCTGCAGCTTGGTGATCGAGTTCGTATATTTGTTCTCGACGTCCGTCCGCCCGGCGACGCCGCCCATCCGCGGATCCTGGAAGGGCTGGACCAAGTGGCGGATCGCGGTCGGCTCGAGAAAGCTGTCGGAGTCGACGAACACGACCAGGTCGTGCTTCGCCATTTCCACGCCTTTGACGAGCGCCACGCGCTTGCCTCCGTTTTGCTCGAGCACGTGCATCTTCAGCCGGTCCCGGGTCGCGAATCGCTCCGCTTCCTGGTGCACCATCTCGACGACCTGACGGATGCGCTCCGCCGATCCGTCGGTCGAACGGTCGTCGACCACGATGACTTCCAGCTTGTCGATCGGGTAGTCCTGATTCATGCAGCTGAGGATCGTCCGATGAATCCACGCTTCTTCGTTAAAGCATGGAATGATGATGGAAACGCCTGGGGTATAGTCGGGATTGACCGGCACGTCGCGATAAAACGCCCCGAACAAGTATCTCGTCAGCAGAAAAGCGGCCGCCGTCAAGCTGTACAAATAAAGCCACATGTTGTACTTGAAGTAAATCACGCTCTCCGCCCGCATCAGCATGACGAAAGCGAAGGCGACGAACAGCATGCCGCTCGCCATGTAGACCGAGTAGCCCCAGCGTTTGCGCTGAAAATAGGCTGTGAGCGGTTTATCGAATTCGAAGGCCAGCATCGCCTGTTCGCGGCCATCCTCCTCGCGAGAGAACGCGCGAACGACGGTCGCGCGCATGCGAACCGCCGACTCGAAGCCCTCCGGCATCGTGCCGGGCGGGATGCGGAACCGGATCCAGATCCGATCGCCTACGCGGATCTGGTCCGTCTTGGCGTTCAGCGCGACGAGCAGCCCCGTCGACGAGATGTCGACTGCGCGGCCTTGGACGCGCGCCCGTCGTTTCGCGCCGTTCGGGGCGAGAAACACGTCGAAGTCCGCCATATAGCGGAGGCTCAGCATGCGGATGCGGTTCAAATAATCCGCGTCCCGCTCCGCGCTCGCTGCAGCTTCGCTCTTCGTTCCCCGGCGGTCAAGCGTGACGCGGATTTGTTCCGGGTCCGGCACGTTGGACAGCGTGCGCCGGTCCGTCCGGGGGACGGACAGCACCTCGCCTGCCGGCTTGCTTTTCTTTTTCTTCCACACGGTGAAATCTCCCATTCGCGGCCGCTTGTTCATTACAAGCTCCAGTAATGATAGCCGCTGCGTTCAAAATCCGTTTTGTCGCAAACGCCTTTGATATCGAGCAGCGCCTTCGGAGCGCCCGGCGCGAACATCGCGTCGAAGTCCGCGACGCCCAGGTGCGCGAACGCCCGGTGCGGCACCGCGACGACGACGCCGTGCAGCCCGCGCATCTCCGACGGCGCCGTCAGCTTGATGCCGTATTCCTCCTCGGCCGCGCGAGGATCGGCCAGCGGATCCGCCACGAGCGGACTGATCCCGTACTCCTCCAGCTCGCGGACGATATCGACGACCTTCGTATTCCGGATATCCGAACAGTCCTCCTTGTAGGTCAGACCCAGTATCCCGATGCGCGCGCCGTTCATGTCCTGCTTGAGCTTTACCATCAGCTTGACCAGCTGCTGAGCCACGTACCGACCCATGCCGTCGTTGATATGGCGGCCGGCCAGAATGATCCGCGAGCGATACCCGGTGTCTTCCGCTTTGTACGTCAGGTAATAGGGGTCGATGCCGATGCAGTGCCCGCCGACGAGGCCGGGCGTGAACTTCAGGAAGTTCCACTTCGTGCCCGCCGCCTCCAGCACCGCCTTCGTCTCGATGCCCATATGGTGGAACAGCATCGACAGCTCGTTCATGAACGCGATGTTGATGTCCCGCTGCGCGTTTTCGATCACTTTGGCGGCTTCGGCCACCTTGATGCTCTCCGCCCGGTAGACGCCCGCTTCGATGATCAGCTCGTATACCTTGGCGACCGTCTCCAGCGTTTCCCCGTCCATCCCGGAAACGATCTTCACGATGTTTTCGAGCCGGTGCTCCTTGTCGCCCGGGTTGATCCGCTCGGGCGAGTAGCCGACCTTGAAGTCGATGCCGCAGCGCAATCCCGACACGACTTCCAGGATCGGAATGCAAACGTCCTCGGTCACCCCCGGATAGACGGTCGATTCGAAGACGACGATCGCGCCGGGGCGCAGATGTCGTCCGACGAGCCGGCTCGCGCTCTCCACATACTGCAGGTCGGGCACGTTGCCGCTCTGGATCGGCGTCGGGACCGCGACGACGAAAAAACGGGCGCGCGAAAGCTCCTCCTCGTCCGACGTGAACAGCGCCGTGCTCCGCAGCAGCGCTTCGTCGCCGAGATCGCCCGTCGCGTCGACGCCTTGCTTGTATCCTTCGATTTTCCGAGCGCTGACGTCGAACCCGATGACGTCGGCCCGCTCGGCGAACGCCACCGCGAGCGGAAGTCCGACATATCCCAGTCCGACGACCGCAAGCGGCTCCACCCGCTTCGCGATACGCTCGTACAATTCCAGTTGAACCGCTTCTTCTACGCCCATGTTCACTGCTTCCGACCTCCGCTTTGGTTCAATCCGATGAGATCCGCCATCTTTACTAACGTGAAGCCTTTCTTTTCGAGACCCTCTATGACGGACGGCAGTGCCTCGATCGTATGAATGTCGTCAAGCATATGCAGAAGAATAACGCTCCCGTTTTGCGTTTGATTCATGATAATGTTCTCGATGTGATTCGCGCTATTGTTAGCGTCCCAGTCGAATGTCGTCACATCGTAGAGCGCAATATTCGGGAATCCGATTGCAGAAATGATCTTGGCCGTCTTGTCGTCGATTTCACCTGTAGGCGGCCTGAAAAGCATCGTAGGCTGTTGCTGTATGGCTTCGGTGATGACTTGGTGCGCCTTCACGATGTCGTCTTGCAGCTGCTCTGGCGTTAACGTGGTCACGACTGGGTGAGAGTAGGAGTGGTTGGCCACGTCATGGCCGGCTTCTAGAATGGCTCTGGCCAAATTCGGATTTGCCTCGACACCGTTCGCGCGAAGAAAGAAAGTTGCTTTTACGTCGTATTTCTCCAGAATGTCAAGAATTTTCGTTATGGTATAATCGGTACCCCAATCGTCGAAAGTCAGCGCGACTTCTTTCTTGCGTGTCTCCCGATTGCTGAAAATGAGGTTATACTTTGCGTTTTCGTAGTTCTTGTTCGGCTTAATCGCGTCGTAGCCCTTAATTTCTTCAAGTGGTTTACGAATACCGCCATGAGCAACCAACTTGCTGACCGGCACGAAGGAATAGCCGACGTCTTCAGCTGCACGGGCCAGCATCGGAATAGCCTCAAGTAGCGCTTTGTCCTCTTCCGTATCAATGTTGATGATTCCGCCTCGGGTGATATGCTTGCGAATATACAGATATTTCTCCGGCTCGGATTCGCTTTGCCAATTGTGCAAGAACAAACTATAACTGACGACGCCCTTCAAACCTATTTGCGCCGTGGCAAGGCGCACGTCGTCGTTGTAGTCGCCCGACTTCGTCCGGACGAACTGAGGCGTCACGCCCGTCTCGCGCTGGATAATCTCGTTGCTCAAATGAATTTCCTTGTACACCTGCTCGTAATCGAGCTTGGTCAGATCGAGGCGATTCAGCGTGTTGTTCTCGATCTCGTGTCCGCGCGCCACGATCTCCTTGGCGACGTCCGGCTCTTCCGCGACACGCATGCCGGGCAGGAAAAACGTCGCACGGATGCGGTATCGGTCCAGCTCGTCCAGCAGCTTGCGCATCGTCACGTCGTCGCTCATCCCGTTGAAGGTGAGGGAGAGTTCGCGCTTCGCCGTGTATACGAAGGGGTACACCTTGCTCTTCTCGCCGGTATAGCGGACGATCTCCGGCTGCGGCTTGTCCGCATTCGGATCGCGGACCGTCTCATCTCCGCTTCCGAATAGGCTGCAGCCCGTCAGCCAGACGAGTCCCACGACCGCCAGCAGCAGACACGCGCCTGCACGTCCGTAATGAAAGTATGTATTTCGTTTTCTGTCCAATTCGACACCGCCGTCCTATACTCGCCATTCATTTGCCTATACCAATGTAACGGGATGCTGGCCGGATTACATCTGGTAAATCGTTGCAAATGCCCCCTGCTGCAAACGAAGACGATTGTACCACCCGCCTCTGAACAAACACTTAAAAAATACGCGATCGCCAAAAAAAATCGGAGCGGGCATAAAAGAACGAAAAGTCCTCCACAATAGGGAAGATGACCCTAAGGATTGGAGGACTCTTCATGCTTAACCATCTGGAGAGCGATTACGACTGCGCCCGCGCGGGCGACGATCTGCACCAACTCAAGCAAGAGCTGGCGGACCTGCAAGGGCAGGGCGCCGATTCGCAGGAAGCGAAGGAGCGGATTCACCGGCTGGAGAACCAGATCTCGTTCATCTTGAACAAATGCGACATCTCACCGTCCTGAAGCGCGCTTTCGCTTCGAGCAGCCTCCCGTTCGGGAGGCTGCTTTGGTTTGGTTTGCTAAGTCCCTTTATATAGAAGAGAAACGTCGTTAAACGCAAAAACGCGACTCCCCTGTCGGGCAAGTCGCGTTCCATAGGAACAGTTAAGTGGTGCTGATGAAGGGATTCGAACCCCCGACCTACGCATTACGAATGCGTTGCTCTACCAGCTGAGCTACATCAGCGAGCACTTTTATAGAATACCGATTTCCGCCCGAATAGTCAAGCTTTTTGTTTCAGGTTTTTTTTGGCATTTCACCCCCGAACGAACCTTCGCGGCGGTCGTCGATTGCCGTTCTTACCCCTCGGTCCAGGAACGGATTTTCGAAGCTGTCAAACGATGGGATTTGCCTTATAATGGGAATGAGAAAGGGGAGAGCGGACGTGTACAAGATTTTAATCGCGGACGATCAGACGCTGATGAGAGACGGGCTGCAGACGATCCTCCAGTTGGAGGAGGACATGGAGGTCGTCGCGACCGCTGAAAACGGCGAGGAAGCCTGCACGCTGGCCCAGGAGCTTCGTCCCGATCTTGTCCTCATGGACATCCGCATGCCCGTTCTAAACGGTATCGAAGCGGTCAAGCGCCTGCGCCCGCTCTACCCGAAAACCAAGGTGCTCGTCCTGACCACCTTCGACGAGGACGACTACATCATCGAGGCGCTGGCGAACGGAGCCGCCGGCTTTCTGCTCAAGGACATCCCGAGCGACAAGCTCCTTCAGGCCATTCGGGACGCCGTCAAAGGCGAGCTGATGCTCCCCGCGAGCGTCGCCGCCAAACTGGCCGCAAGGCTATCGGCCCCCCAGGCCGCACGGCCTCCCGTCATGCAGCCGCGCGATCGCGCGCCCGTCAAATTTACCGATCGCGAGACGAGCATCATCGCGCTTATGGTCGAAGGAAGGACGAACCGGGAGATTGCGCGGCTGCTGTTCATGAGCGAAGGAACGGTCAAAAATTACATCAGCGCGATCTACGACAAGATCGGCACGAACGATCGCACCCAGGCGGTCATTTGGCTCAAAGCGATGCAAGTCATGTAGCAAAGGCGGCGGGTTTCCGGAATTCCACGGCGCGCACGCTATGACCCAAACCATGGCAGGGGACGTACGCTTTACAGGCGTCGTCCCCTTTTGTTATGATCAAATAGAACATATGTTCCTATTTCAAATATGAGAGGGGCTGCGGGAATGAATCCGACCCAGTACGATCCGATGCCGGCCAAGACGATCCTGAACGCGGTGAACGCGCCGTCGATGCCTTTCGACTGGTCGATCAATCCCTACCGCGGCTGCCAGCACGGCTGCAGCTTTTGCTACGCGCGCAGCACGCACGCCTTTCTAGGCGAGGCTGCCGACGATACCTTTCAGCGCCGCATCTTCTGGAAGGAGGACGCTCCGGCCATCCTGCGCGAGCAGCTGCGCCGCATGAAGGCCCGTCGCAAGCTCCCCGCGCACGTCGCCATCGGGACCGCCACCGATCCTTATCAGCAGCTCGAGAACAGAACCCGGCTGACGCGCGGCTGCCTGGAGGCACTAGCCGAATTCGGGGTGGGCGCGAGCATCACGACCCGTTCCCCGCTCGTGCTGCGCGATCTGGACCTGCTGCGCCAGATGCGAGGTGTTTCCGTTAACATGAGCATCCATACGCTGGACCGGACGATCTGGCGCACGTTCGAGCCGGCTACCCCTTCTCCCCGGCGCAGGCTCGACTGCATGCGGCAGCTTCGCGAAGCGGGCATCGCGGTTCACGCCTTCGTCGCCCCCATCCTGCCCCATCTGACAGACGGCGAGGCAGAGACCGATGCGCTCCTGGCCGCGCTCCAAGCCGCCGGCGTCCGCGAGATGATGGCCTCCTTCCTCCGGCTTTCGACCCCGGAGGTCAAGTCGTGGTTTTTTGCCACGCTTCGCGCGTCCTATCCCGACCTCGTCGAGACGTACGGAAGGCTTTACTGGCACTCGGCGCGCCTGCCTGAGGCTGTTCGCCGCCCCGTCTACGCGCGCATCGAGGCCCAGATGAAGCGGTACGGCCTCGCGCCGATCGGTCAGGCGGAGGTACCTCGCGGCGATGCGGCCGGGGATCGGCGCGGTGCCCCTCCGATGCGGGAGCCGGAGACGGCCGCCTGCCAGCCCGTGCAACTCACGCTGTTTTGACTCGTCCGAGTCGCTTGGCTATGCCTTTCCCGAACGATCGACTCCGATCCTGGATGTTATTTCATTGCGAACATAGCTGCTTTTTCCGCATGTATCCGTGTCGTATCAAAAACCGGTAATGAAGTGTCTTCTTGATGGATAAGTAATCCTATTTCAGTGCAACCCAGAATGACACCTTGGGCTCCTTGCGAAGCAAGCCGTTCCATAATAGCAAGATATTTTCTCTTGGATGGTTCAGAAACAGTTCCTAAGCAAAGCTCATCATAAATAATGTCGTTGACCGCCTCGATTTCCTGTTCATTGGGAATGAGGACTTCAATCCCCATAGCTATCAGTTTATCTTTATAGAAGTCCTGCGTCATGGTGTATTTCGTACCTAGCAGCGCAACTTTTTGAACCTTGTGTTGCAGCAATTCGTTTGCAGTCGCTTCCGCGATATGAATGATGGGAATATTAATATTCGCTTGAATTTGCGGAGCAACCTTGTGCATCGTATTCGTGCAAATGACGATGAAGTCGGCTCCGCCCTTTTGCAAATTCCTCGCTGCTTCAGACAGAATAGCCGCGCTCTTCTCCCAGTCGCCAGTCGCCTGACATTGTTCGATTTCAGCAAAATCTACACTATACAGCAAGATTTTTGCGGAGTGTAATCCGCCTCGCTCCTTCCTAACCACTTCATTCACAATCTGATAATAGAGAACGGTGCTTTCCCAGCTCATACCGCCGAGCATTCCGATTGTTTTCAATTTTTATTTCCCCTTTCATTATAGAGGATCCCCTCCGCGAACGCCTGCCCAGCCCGATGCATAAGCTGTCGTAATCAACGCCTACCGCAAAGGGGAATGACGATGAACGGCCAGACCTTGATGCTCCCGATCGACATCGTGAAAGTAAACCAACCCCCGCTCAAACAAAACACGCCGGTCATTACCGGCGGGACCGGCGAGGAAGCGCGGAAGAAAATGAACGAGACGATCGAACGGACCGTGTCCGACCTGCAAAAGGCGCAAGGCTACCCGTCTTCGGACATCCAGGAAATGGACGGCACGTTCGAGATCAAGACGAACCAACGAGGCGTGCTCAGCCTTTCCTTGCTCAATTACGCCTTCACCGGCGGCGCCCACGGCAATACCCTGCAAAAGTCGCTGACCTTCGATGGCGATACCGGCCGCTCCTACAAACTGGGAGAGCTGTTCAAGCCGGGCAGCGACTACAAGAAAAGGCTGAACGCGATCATCCGGGCGCAGATCAAAGCGCGCAAGCTGCCCCTGCTGGAAAAGTATCCGGGCATCACCGACGACCAGGACTTCTACGTCGCCGACAAATCCCTCGTCATCTATTTCCCATTGTACGCGATCGTCCCCTACGCCTGGGGCTTTCCATACTTCCCCATCTCGGTTTTTCAGATCCAGGACCTCATCGACGAAGAAGGTCCGCTCGGCGTCCTGCTCTACTGACCCGTTCCTGGCTTCCGACTTCCGACTGCCGACGCCGGTCCGTCTCCGACGGATGTCCGCTGCAAAAGCAAAGAACGGCCCGACGGTCCGTCTCGCGGACGGGTGTCGGGCCGTTTTTTTAGCTGCATATAGGTTGACTTTTACTGTGGAGCCGAGGCTCCGGCCTGCCGATTACCACTTGCTCGGGTCGATATCTCCCGGCTTCAATCCGGCCCAAATGTTGGGCACGCTGACCGTCTCCGGGTGATCGAAGACGAGGAAGGCCGTAGGCAGATACCGACCTTTGCCCGATTTGGAAGACGGTTTGTTCATAATGTCGCCGCCCTCGGTTACGAGGATGGTCGAGGAGCCGCCGTCCAGATTCGCCGCGATGACGGCGCCGCGCTCGAGCAAAATTTGCTGGCAGTCGTACAGGTCCGCTCCGATGCTGTAGCCCGGCTGACGGCCGTCGATGACGAGGAAAAGGATCGCGCCGTCTTCCCGCTGCGCCATGACCGTCCGCGGGGCGATGCCCCAACCGGAGTTGTGGTTTTTGATCAGCCCTTTGCCGTTGACGATGATGCGTGGCTCGAAGCTCACCGCTTCGGAGATGCCCAGGTTCAGCAGCTCCTGGATCGAGTAGCGGCCCGCGATCATTTTCCCCTGCTTGTCGAGACCGACAATCTGAACGCTCTTGTCTTTGCCCAGACCGTTGTAGTAGATCTTGCCCTGCGTGATGACGAGGCCGATCGGCTGGAAGCCGTTGCCCTGCCATTGCGGATCGGCGAAGCCGCCCGCGTTGACGCCGGCGAGCGCCCCGGTGCGCTTGACCATGCTGGACACGAGTTCTCCCCGGCCAACCTTGTTCGGGACGACGAGCCGCACCTTGGTCGGATCCGTCACCGTCAGGATATAGCCGTGATAGCCTTTGCCGTCGATCTCTTCCACGCTCGTCAGCGGCTGTTCGCCGTCTCCCGCCGCGTTGACGTCTTTGCCACCGTCTTTTCCGCCGGGGAGCTGGATCTCGGTATTTTGCCGCTCCTCGCCCATCTCTTCGAACTGCTTCATATATTCGGCTACGCGCGTCTCCAGTCCCTGCTGGCCGATGAGATACTTGGCCCAATGGCGATGCTGAGTCGTGATGAGCGTATCTGCCGCCCGATACCGCCAATAACTGCCCGAAGGCGTAAGGAAAAACCAAACGAAAAAGGCCGCCGCCAGAAAAATGCCGATCAGGAACAAACGTAACATCCACGCCCAGAAGCCCGGGCGCTTGCGTCGTCTCTGCGTCGCCCGGCTGCGCGGAGGCAGCGCGCCGGGTTGTCTGCCTGGCTGGGGGCCCGTAGCAGGCGTTGTGATCGTATGGCTGGGAATGGGACCCACGCTCCTTCATCTATTCATGGCCGCCCGCATCCGAATGCGCCGCCGTTCACCGGGAAAGCGGCGACGGCACCCGACGCGGGCGGCGGATCCGTCAAAGTTCGGGGCTGCCCGACCTCCGGCGACGTTTCCGCAAAAGAATGGCCATACAATAGACGACGATGGATACCTTGTTGTTGCGTGGCATTCGAAAAAATAAGTCCGATCGCCCCTCTCGCGCCGATCGTTCGACGGCATTTTCTCCGGAAATGACAAAATTTGTATGGGCTAAAGGTTCGGAGTGACGCTTCCGGTCTCCGCCGCGTTCATTCGCGTCCGTTCTCGGCGCTGCAGGCGGGGAAGCGTGCCCGCATAGAAGAAAAACGACAGGAACAGGATGACCGCCAGCGAGGCGTATATGAAGTTGAGGCTCATGGCATGCGGATAAAGCCAAGCAATCAGCGCCAAAGCGACGGATTGGCCCAGCATCAAGAGCGGATCGTTCCAGGCCGACACGCGTCCCATTTGGCGGGGATCGATCAAAGCCGGCATCCAGCCGCCGATAGCGACGTTCACGGGCGCCATCGTGAAGCCGATCACGAGAATGATGCCGAGATACACCCACGGATTTTGCGCCGTCAACAGGGCAAGCCCCAGGAGGCTCGTGGCCAACAGCCCGGCCGGGATGGTCAGATGCGGGCGCCACTTTTTCACGATGGCCGCGCCGACGATGCTCCCGATCAGCATGCCGATGCCGAAGAAGACGGCGAACAGGGACGAGAAGAATGTGTAATTGTCCGGCGCGAGCTTATACTTCATCGTGTAGAGCGGCAGAATCGCGAACCCGCCGTTCAGCAGGCCGAAGAGCAAAAAGCCCGACACCAGCGCCAGCAGCAGGGGTTTGCGGCGAATATAGTTGATCCCCTCCGCGAAATCGCCGCGCACCTCGCGGAAGCGAACGTCTCGCCAAGCGGTCTTGCCATTCGGCAGACGCACGGAAGCGGGGATGCGGAGGCTGCGTATGAGCAGCGCGGATAAGGCGAGTCCGACGCCGTCCGCGGCCACCGCGCCCATGATGCCGATCGTGTGGTAGGCCGCCGCGCCGATCCCGACGCTGAGCAGCGTAAATACGCCCATGACCGTCTGGTTGAGTCCGGCGGCCTGCTCGTATTGATCCGGCTTCAGAATGCCTTGAAGCATCGCCGATTCGGCGGGAAAGTAGAACTTGGAGACGGCGCTGCGCAGGAACAGCACGGCAAAAGCCGCCGGCAGCCAGCCCGCGATCAGCGTGAGCAGCAAGAGAACGGTCAGTCCGACTCGGATCCAGCCCGCATGCTCCGCGATGCGCTGCCGGTCGAACCGGTCGGCCACGACGCCGACGGCCCAGAAGACGAACAGCGTAGGCAAGGAGTACATCAGCTCGGCGAACGACGCCAGCCCGGGCTGCGAGGCAAAACGGTCCAGCAGGTAAAAGGCGAACGCCATATTGCCGACGATCGTGCCGAGCTGCGACGCGACGGTCGCGACGAACATTCGCGTAAAGTTCGGGTTGCGGAACAGCGCCTTCATGCCGGATCCCCCTCTTCTCGTACGCCTATCAAATACCGCAGCGACAGGAGATAGCCCTCGATCTGTTCCGGGGCTTCCGTGCCCGCCGCTCCGAACTGCGTCGTATCGACCATGATGCCGCCCTGGATCGAACTGAACATCTTGGCAATCGTCCGGATCGGGATCCGGGGACGGAATTCCCCGCGATCCACGCCGGTTTGGAGCATCCGCTCGAGCTGGACGCATCCTTCTGCGTAACGCCGCTCCAGCAAATCTCTAAAGCTATCCTTGCGCCATTCCGCGGCGAACGCTTCGATCAACACCGGAACGACGCCTTCCCGAATGCGCAACAGCTCCTTCCGCAGCAGGGCGAACATCGCCGCGATCGCCTCCCATACGGTCGGGTAAGCGGACAATAGCTCCTCGTCCTGCCGCGCGTTCGCCTGATCGATCTCCTCGACCATCGCCCGGAACATCTCTTCCGTACTGGAAAAATACAAGTACACCCCGCCGCGGCTCAAGCCGCTCTCCTCGACGACATCCTTCATCGTCGTCGCCAGGTAGCCCTGCCGGATAAAAACCCGGAGGGCAGCCTCCACGATCTCCTGCCGCTTGCTTTCCCGGTGCTCCTCCGTGACTTTCGGAGACATGCCGCCCACGCTTCCTTTCCACCTTTAAAAGTGACACACATGTCGTTTTATGAATTCATCATAAACGACACGCGTGTCGTTGTAAACGGGAATTCCATTTTTTCCTATCGTCCCTCCTTCCCTTTTTTTGGACCCGGGACTCCCGCTTCTGTTAGAATAGCTATGAACGACCGATGGCCGGGATTTCGAGCACCGAACGCCCGTCGCATCTCGCTCGCATCCACCCCTATCCCCGATCGGAGGCTTGTTCATTTTGAATGCAAATTCAACCGGCCACGAAGTGGCCGCCTACAACGATACTTATACGATTTACGAGCTGAAAGAACCCGCCACCGACTCCAGCGTCCTGGTCTGCCCTGAGCGCGGCGGCATCGTCATCGGCTGCCGGCTGCGCGGCCGGGAGCTGCTCTATCTTGACCGCGCCACCTTCCTCGACCCGGAGGCCAATATCCGCGGCGGCATCCCGGTGCTGTTCCCGATCTGCGGCCAGCTCCGCGGAGGGCAGTACGAGTGGGAGGGCCGGACCTATTCGATGCGCAACCACGGCGTGGCGCGCACTTCGCCCTGGGAAGTCGTCCATACGCGCACGGACGGCGAAGCTTCGCTCACGATCGCCCTGCAAAGCAACGCGGAGACGTTGAAGTCCTTTCCGTTCGAATTCGAGCTGCATTTCACCTACCGCTTGAAGGAAGGAAAGCTGCACCTCGAACAGTCGTACAACAACTTGTCGGATCGGGAAATGCCGGTGCAGGCGGGCTTCCATCCCTACTTCGCCACGGACGACAAGCATCTCTCCTATGCTTCGGACGCGACGCGGATGCTTGACTACAACGACCGCGAGGTCAAACCGTTCGAAGGCTCGGTCGATCTGAACGGCCTGCCGGAATCGGTCGCGCTGCTGGATCCGAAGACGCCGGAGATCGTCTTCGCGCTCGACGAGGACCGCCGCGTCAAGCTGACCTACAGCGAGGCGTTCAAGGTCGTCGTGCTGTGGGCCGTCGAAGGCAAGCCTTTCGTTTGCGTAGAGCCGTGGACGGCGCTCAACGAAGCGCTCAACGACAAGGAAGGGCTCATTCTGGTGCCGCCGGGCGACGCACTCGAAGCCGACTTGGCGATCGAGCTCGTATAAGGGACCATGGCATCGCGTAGGCTGAAAAGGCTCCCTAATCAAAAAACATCCAGCCGGATTTCCGGTTGGATGTTTTTGGCTTGAGGCTAAACGCGCGCCTGCACCGAGCGGGCGTATTCGGTCGGCGTCATGCCCGTCGTCTTTTTGAACGTGCGGGAGAAGACGTGCACGCTGCTGAAGCCGAGCCACTCCGAGATTTCCGAGAAATTGGCGTTCCGCTCGCGGATCGCCGTCTTCGCGCGGTCGATCCTTAACCTAATAAAGTACTGCATGACGGCGTATCCGGTCTGCCGCTTGAACGCTTCCTTCAGCCGCGTTTTCGTGACACACGCCTCGCGGCCGATCTCCTCCAGCGTCAGCGTGCGGCCGATATGGCGTTCCATGTAAGCGATCACCCGCCGCACCAGCTCCGCGTTCTCGTTCGCCTGCGCCGTTGTGAGCAGCCGGGCGGCCCCTTCCTCGCGCGGCTCGTCCAGCCGTCCCAGCAATTCGAGCAGCAGCAGCTCCAGGTAGATCCGCAGCCGCTGCTCCGAGCCGGCCGGGGCATCCTCTCTGCGCCGAAGCGGGTGCTCGAACGGATATCGGAACGCGCGCTTCCCTTCCCGGATCACGCCCGAGAGCAGGTTGCGCTCCTCGTCCCTCAGCCGGCAAACCCGATCTTCGAAGCGCCGCATCGCCTCGGCCTGGCAGTCGAACGTGACGACGACGATATTCGGTGCAGTGCCGCTGCTGGCATAAAAGCTGTGGAATTCGTTCGGCTTGTGGAAAATGACGCTGCCGGGTTCCAACACGCGCGTCTCCTCACCTGCCTGCACCGTGATTTCGCCTTTGTCCGCGTAGACCAGTTCCCAGAAGTCGTGCCGTTCGCCGCGAAACGTATAACCGCGCGCGAATTCGAAATCGAAGATCGTAATGATTTCCCGGATCGGAAGGGCATCCTCCAGCTTCGTGCGAACAAAGTCGGCCATCATCTCCCCCCTTTCGGCCAAAGCGTCCAATATTGTGGCTCTTCGGTCAAAGAGCCAGCCCCCGCGCCCTCTTATAATGGAGTCAACAACCCCATATATCGGAGGATGATTCGAATGAAATTAGGCATCATCGGTTACGGCTTGCGCATGAAAACCGTCGTCGGCGAGATTCTGCGGCACGATCCGTCCTGCCGGATCGCGGGCATTCTCGATCCCGGCGCGCCCGAAGCCTCCGACCGCGGAGCGCCCGTGCCGCGTTACGACACGCTGGAGGCGCTGCTCGAGGGCGCTCGCCCCGACGGTCTGCTCATCGGGACGCGCTGCTCGCTGCATACGCCCTATGCGCTCCAAGCGCTGCCCACCGGCATCCCGCTTTACATGGAAAAGCCCGTCGCGACGACGATGGAGGATTGGACGCGGCTGTACGAAGCCTCGCGGACTTACAATACCCCGGTTGTCGTTTCCCACCCGCTTCGTCTGACCGCCATCGTTCAGCTCGTCAAGGAAATCGTAGACGCCGGAACGATCGGGACGATCGAGCATGTGCAGGCCGTCAACAACGTTCCGTACGGCGGCGTCTATTACCATAGCTGGTACCGCGACGAAGCCGAAACCGGCGGCATGTTCCTGCAGAAGGCGACGCACGACTTCGACTACATCAACTACGTGCTCGGGCAGGATCCCGCGGCCGTCTGCGCGATGACGTCCAAACAGGTATTCAAAGGCAACAAGCCCGCCGGACTCCGCTGCGCCGACTGCGAGGAGAACCGCACCTGCGCCGAAAGCACGGTCGGAACGCCGGAAGCGGAGGAATGGCCGTTCTGCTGCTTCGCCGAAGATACCGGCAACGAGGACTCGGGCAGCGCGCTCATCCGCTACGAAAGCGGAATGCATGTCTCCTACACCCAAAACTTCTTCGCCCGCCGGGGAGCGGCCGCGCGCGGAGCGACCTTCCTCGGCTACAAAGGAACGATCTCGTTCGACTTCGTCACCGGGGAGGTCGTCGTGCACCACCACCACAGCCCCCGCATGGACCGTTACCGGTACAACGAGAGCGAAGGCCATTTTGGCGGGGACACCGGCTTGGCCGCCAACTTCGTCGACGTCATGCGGGGCAAGGGGACGTCGGTCAGCACGCTGCGGGACGGTCTCGTGAGCGCGCTCCTCTGCCTCAAAGCGAAGGAAGCGCAGCTTACCGGCATGTACCAGGAGCTGGGCGAGCTGCGCGCGGCGTCCGTTTCGCTATGAGTCGAGTATAACGGTTGACCGCGGCCGTCGTCGAGCCGCGCGTCGGCTGGCGGCTGTCCGCCGGTCACACAATGTTGCGAATCCGCGTGACCGCGATCACACGGTCACGAACAGGTCCAAGAAGGGTCGATCCTGTCCGTCTCCGCCCACCGGCGACTTCACCCTGGATCGGACGGACCCGCGGCCCGTCATCCTGCTGAGCGCCGGCGTCGGGCTCACGCCGATGGTCGGCATGTTAAACGCGCTGGCCGAAGACGAGACGCCGCGTCAGGTGACGTTCGTCCACGCGGCCCGCAACGGCGGCTCGCACGCCCTGCGCGCGGCCGTGGAGGACGTCGTGCGCGATCGCCCGAACATGGCGGCCTATGCACCTCCATTGCCTTGTTTGTCGGTTCCAAATCTCGACCGACCGATGGCTTACACGCTAGTATGGACCTTTATGTGCAGACAGGCTGCCCCTTCCCGGCATTCATGCCGTTTCGGGGGCAGCCTGTTTTCTTTTTATTGCGGATACAGCTTCTTGACCAGAATATCCAGAGGCTCCCGCCAGGCGGGAATCGCCAGCTCCTTCATGTAGGCAAGCATGCCCCGAATGATGTAGCGATCGGGGATCGACTCGGACAGTTCGTCCTCTAGCCGGGAGGCGACGCCGATCATTTCCGACCGCCGTTCCGCGCTTGCCTCCTTGTCCCTCGTCTGCTCCGCAAGCCGTACCAGCCCGCGGATGAGCTGGCGGATTTCCTGCTCGGCGTCCGTGGTCTGCAGCTCGCCCAGTGCGAGCTCGGCCGCTCCCGGGGAGATGAGCGGAGCGTCTCCGCGCCGGATGAGCCCCTCCATGAGGTCGTCGAGGCGCTGCAGCAGATATTCGATCATCCGGTCGCCGTCGAACGGCGGCTGCCCGATCATGTAGGCGTGCATCAACTCGTTAAACATGCCGCTGAGCAGCCCCGCCGCTTCCCAGGCGTAAGGCTCGGCGCTTGGGCCGTAGATCGCGGAGATGTGATGCTGCTTCCACTTCAGCGTCCGGGCCCGAATGCCGAGGATGAGCTTTAACGTCTCTTCCTGCTTGGCCTTCGGATATGGCTCCCGCATCAGCATCAGCAGCAATTCGCGGTTGTCCCTGAAAAAGTCGAGCCGGCGTTTGAGCTGGAGGCGGAATTGCTCCCGCGGCGGGAGCTGCCGCTCCTCCGGCAGCACCGACATCCCCGCCATCATTTTCTCGGCGTAGTGCCAGAATACCGAGAGGAGCAGCTCCTCCTTGGACTTGAAGTAGAAGTAGATGGATCCCTTCGCCATGCCCAATTCGTCTACGATCTCCTGAATGGACGTGGCGTGGAACCCCTTGCGGGCGAAGCAGCGCATGGCTGCTTCGATGATCTGTACCTTCTTGTCGCTCAACGCCGGTCTCTCTCCTCTCCCCGTTCGCCCGACTTACTCGGGCTTCGGCTTGCGGCGAAGCTTCATCAGCACTTCATAAGCGATCGGAACGATGAGCAGCGTCAGCAGCGTGGAGCTGACGAGGCCGCCGATAACGGTGACGCCCAGGCCTTTGGAAATGATGCCCGCGCTCTCGAAGCCGAAGGCGAGCGGCAGCAGCGCGCCAATCGTCGCGAGCGCCGTCATGAGGATCGGGCGCAGGCGCGTGCCGGCCGCCTCGATGATCGCGTCGCGGGTCGACAGACCTTCCTTCTCCTTGTGAATGACGCGGTCGATGAGGACGATCGCATTGGTGACGACGATCCCGATCAGCATGAGCGCACCCATGAGCGCCGACACGCTGAGCGTTTCACCTGTCAGCCACAGGGCCACCAGGCCGCCGATGATCGCGAACGGCAGCGAGAACATGATCGCAAACGGTGCGAGTCCGCCGCCGAATGTCAGCACGAGCACCAGGTAAACGATCGCGATCGCGGCGAGCATTGCGAGTCCCAGCTGCGTGAACGTCTCGTTGATCTGCTCCGTAACGCCGCCGTATCGGATCTCGACGCTGGACGGCTTCTCCAGCTTGTCGACCTTGGCTTGAAGGTCGGACGAGGCTTTCGCGACGTTGGAAGACGTAATCTCGCCGCTGACGGTGACGACCATCCGGTTGTTCTCGCGGGCGATCGAGTTCGGCGCTTTGCCTTCCTCGACGGTAGCGACGTCCTTGATCGGCACTTCGATGCCGAGCGGAGATTGCAGCTTCGTATTCTTGATGTCCTCGATGCTGCCGTACTCGGTGCCTTCCACGGTGACGAAGACATCATACGATTTGCCGTCTTGATGGATCGAGGTCAGCGCCGACGCCTGGCGGGCCGGCATGAGCTTCATCGCGAGCTGCCCGGCCGTCAGGCCATACTGGCTCAACTTGGCCTGGTCGGCCACGAGCGTATATTGGTCGTACGTCTTGGACAGGCTGGTGTCGACCTTCGTGAACGTGCTTTCCTGCTTCATGAGGTCGGCGACCTTCTCGGCAACCGGTTGGATCTCATCCAGGGAGTCGCCGTAAATGCTCAGGCTGAACTTGCTGCCGCCGACGCCGCCGGAGAAGTCCATCTCCGACCATTCGCCTTCCGGCACGAGCTTTTTGAGCTCGTCCACGATCGCGGTCTTTTTGTCCGAGAAGTCCTTCGTTTCATCCTTGAACTGCAGGTAGAACAAGCCGGACTTGGACGGGCCGGGCGACATCGGATTGCTGCCGCCGACGGAGTATTGCAGGTTGGCCAGGTCAGGCTGCTTCAGCAGGTACTCTTCGGCCTTCAGCGCCCGCTGCTCGACGTCCGAGATCAGCGCGCCGGGCTCCGGCGAGTACGTGATCATCGTGTATTTCTCTTCCTGGGCCGGCAGGAAGCTCGCCCCGATGAACGGGATGAGGAAGAGGCTCGCTACGAGCAGCGCGACCGCGATGAGCACCGTAATCACCTTGTGACGCAGCGCGGAAGACAGCAAGCGGCGGTATGCCATGCCCAGGCGGCCCGGATTGTCGTCGTGGGCTTGGGCTTTGCCCGGCTTCACACCGTTGCGGAACAGCGTATGCGCCAGCATCGGCACGATCGTAATCGCAACGAGCAGCGAGGCAAGCAGCGAGAAGACGATCGTCAGCGCGAACGGCAGGAACAGCTGGCCGACCATGCCGCTGACGGTGCCGAGCGGCAGGAATACGGCGATCGTGACGATCGTGGACGACATGATCGGCATGAACATTTCGCGCGTCGCTTCGCGGACGAGCTCCTTGCCCTTCAGCTTCTCGCCGGACAGGGACATGCGTCGGTAGATGTTCTCGATGACGACGATGGAGTCGTCGACGACGCGGCCGATCGCGACGGTCATCGCGCCGAGCGTCATGATGTTCAGCGTAATATCGAATTGCTGCAGCAGCAGCACGCCGATGATGAGGGACAGCGGGATCGACAGGATCGAAATGAGCGTCGTCCGCAGGTTCCGCAGGAACAGCAGAATGATGATGACGGCGAACAGGGCGCCGAACAATGCTTTGCTCAGCATCGTCTCGACGGACTTCTCGATCGGCTTGCCCTGGTCGAGCAGCACCGTCATGCTGATGTTTCCATGCTTTTCCTTCAGCTTGTCGGCTTCATGCTTTACGGCGTTGACGACGTCGACCGTGTTCGCGTCGTTGGCTTTGACGATCTGGATGCCGATCGATTCCTTGCCGTTCGTGCGCGAGATGGATTCCGCTTGGCCGACGAGTTCCACCGTGGCCAGCTCGCTCAGCTTGACCGTCGGGATGCCCGCAGTCGCTCCGGCGCCCGTCGTCGTGCCGGCGCCGGCTTGGCCTGCTCCCGGTGCGCCCGCACCGGCTTGTCCGGCACCGCCAGCTCCCATGCCAGGCGCGCCTGCTCCGGCGCCGCCCGTTCCCGCTCCGGCTCCCGCCGGGATGGCCGGGATTTCCAGGTTCTTCAGGTCGTCGAGCGTTGCGATGCGTCCGTCTACGACGAGAGACTTCTCGGTCTTGCCCATCGTGAAAATGCCAAGCGGCACATTTACGGCCGAGCCCTGGATCATTTGCTTGACCGTATCTTCGGTCAGGCCGTATTGGGCAAGCTTCGCGTGATCGAAGGTCAGCTTGACTTCTTTGACGAATTGGCCCGCGATCTGCACCGATGCGACGCCATCCAAGCCTTCGAGCGCCGGCTGGACTTCGTCCGTGACGGTCTTCGTCAAATCTTCGAGGCTGCCGTCGCCCGAGACGCTAAGCGAAATGACGGGGAACGTATTGATGGAGAATTTGGAGATGGAAGGAGACTGCGCGGTATCGGGCAGCTTGACGCTGTCGATCGCCTCGCGCACGCCCGTCGTGGCCTTGTCCATGTTTTGCCCGAAGTCGAATTCGAGCATGATGTTGGAGACGTTGGACATCGACGTGGATGTGATGTTTTTGATGCCTTCTACGTTTTTGAGTCGCTGCTCCATCGGAGCCGTCACCTGTTCGACGATGCCGTTCGGGGAGGCGCCCGGCACGACGGTCGTCACGCTGAGGTAGGGAAGCGACAGATTCGGCAGGCTTTCCTGCTTCATGTTCATCCCGGAATACAATCCGGCCACCAGGACGATGATCGTGATCATCCATAGCGCAAACTTGTTGTTCAGCGAAAACTTGATGATGCTTCTCATGATTCCACTCCTTCTCTCTTTTTCCCTGCCCGCCCATCGGGAGATCCATGCACGGTACTCGCTTATTCGCTGCCATCGTATCGAACGCCCGGTCGAAAGTCAAATGTCTATTTGATGTACGTTTCGATCTCCGGCTACCTTCCCTTCTACGGCGCCAACGGTTTGTGGTTTCAACTTTTATTTGACCGGCCGGTCGACTCGTTCGATTCCGCCTGCCAGGCTTCATTTGACTTAAGATGTGCATTTTGCCTCGCTCGCCCCCCTTTCGCCATTCCCCAACTTGCGAGCGTACCCGGTTAACCCGAAAAATTCGGGTTGCGGCTGTCTCCCCTGACCGTCGGCACAAGTAAAAATGTGTCGCCGTCTTCCCGGACGGCGACACTTTTTTATCGGAGGTCAGACAGAAATGGATAGGGGTAAACCTGGCTCAAAACCGAAATCGGTGCTTGATCAGAGAAGAAGATGGGAGTGCGTGCGTAAAAGCGGGCGAAAATTCTAACGGTTGTGAACGACGCTATTTAGATGAAAAATGGGGTTTGCAAAATGTAGCGGTTGCCAGCGAGCCTATTTCCCGTTTTTTCGTAGCCAGAGGGGCTGTTTCGTCCAAATAAGCGCGCATATAACCGTTAGAAAGCAAACCTCCGTTTTTGGGGTCGATTAGGCACTACTACAACCGTTAGCATGGCAATGATCCAAACAGGCCACTCGTTCGAGGCCAATCCGTTGGTCAAGCACCGGTTTCTTAGGCTGACCCGTAAAACTTATACATTCTGTATGACTAGTCATAACCACTTGCTTAGCCTGTGGCTTCCATCAGCCCTATAATGGCATGTTACAAGCAAGCGCCTCTAAGCGCTACTTGAAGATCTGCCAACCGCGCGTTGCCTTGGGCTAGCCCCTGAAAAGGGGCCTCTTTACACGCCCTCTTTACACACCCTTTTTTTCACCGACTCACCCTAAACGGATCGAACAGATCTTTCAACGTGAGTGGATCAGACTTCTTATCTTCTTTTCGCTGTTTGCGATTGTACACGATAAATCGAATACATTTCGTCATCTAGCCCCTTGAGGTGCGCATTGTATGCTAAAAATCGATTACAATCGGTCATTTATCGCCCTGGGGGGCCAATTGTATTCTAATCATCGAATCCATTTGAATTTCAGGCGATCATCATGGCGTTCAAAGGATGACTGCTCATAGCTATAAGCTTCCCCGAACCCCCAGTCGAACTGGGGGTTTTCGTATACAAAAAGAACGACCGCCTCGCGGCAGCCGTCCTGTCCTGGCACCAATAGAATGTACAAGTCCGCGCTCAGTCAACGTTTGCCCATGGATCGGACCTCCGCCGCGAGGAACGCAGCGTTCTGCCCGCTTAGCGAACGTTTTTCCGCTTCACAGCACCCTCGGCCACGACGCGCCGTTTCGCCTCGCACAACCTTCAGCCTCCGCGCGCCCATTTCGCCTTACAACACCTTCAACCTCGACGCGCCGGTTTCGCTCAGAGCGGCATCGGCCGGCCCGCGTAGTCGACGAAAAACGTCTCCGCGGGCACCCTCGTCGTTCCTTCGACGAGGTTCAGGATGCCGGCCGCGCTCTCCTCCGGCGACAGCGGCGCCGCCGGACCGCCCATATCCGTGCGGATCCAGCCCGGATGCACGGCGAGCGCGCGGATGCCGCGCGGTTTGAGCTCCTCGCTCAACTGCTTGGAAAACATGTTCAGCGCCATCTTGGAGAGCGCGTACGGGTAGTCGCCACCGTAGGCGCCTGAGAAGCTCCCCGCCTCCGAGGAAATGTTGACGACGATCTCCGCGCCCGACTCGCTCTCCCGCAGGAGCGGCGTCAGATGCTTGGCCACGATGAGCGGGCCATACAGATTCACTTCGAACGTCCGGCGCACGTCCGCCATCGACAGCGAAGCGATTCCGCCGTTGCGGCCCAGCAGCACGCCGGCGTTGTTGACGATGCCGTCCAGCACGAAGCCCTCTGCCTTCAGCTTGGCGGCCAGCCGCTCCGCATCCGTCTCGGAGACGATGTCGAGCGTCTCGACGCGGATCCGGCCGGGATACTGCAGCGCCGCCTCCCCCAGCGCGGAAGCCGCTCCGGCCTCCCGAACGCAGGCGGCGACGGTGTGTCCGCGAGCGGCCGCCTGCTTGGTCAATTCCAATCCGAGCCCTCTGGCGGCTCCGGTAACGAGCAAGTTCATCGAAAATCTCCTCCCCGCGTATCTTCGATCAGCGGTCGTTCTCCAGCAGCTCGATCAGCACCTTCAATTCCTTCATCGTATCAACGTAGGCATATCTTCCGCCGGTGTACTCGCCCTTTTGCTGCAGCGGCATGCCTTGACGGCCAAGCGCCGCCACCTTTTCCTGCATCCCGTCGATGACGAACGCGATATGGTGGAAGCCCTCCCCGTCGCGGTCGAGCGACTCGCGCCAGGTGCTCGGCTGGTCGTCGGGCTCGATGAGCTCCAACTGCAGGGAACCCATATCGAAGAAAGCCAGCTTCGCCCGCGCTTCCGAAGGCGCGCCGCGGTACTCGGTCCGCGCGACGTCCGCGGCGCCCGTCCAGAACCACTGCGGCTTGTCGACGCCGAAGAAATCGGCGTATGCCTGCGACGTTTTCTCGATGTCGCGCACCAGCAGACCGATTTGCGTAATGACGTTGTTGCCCAGCACGTTTTTCTCCATGGAACTCGGGCTCCTTTAGGGTCAATTGAGAGTAAAATCGTTAGCCGACGCTGTCCGGCAGGCGCTTGCACGAGTCCCGCTCGATCAGATGGGAGTGGACCCAATAGCGGACGGGCTCGCTCTCTCCTTCGTTCTCGATGCGGCGGACGACGAATGCGGTGAGCTGCCGCATCATCTCCGCGAAGTCCACCTTCACCGTCGTGAGCGCCGGCGTGAATCGGGCGCTGAGCGCATGGTCGTCGAAGCCGATGACCGACAGGTCGTCCGGCACGGAGAGGCCGGCCTCCTGCAGCGCCCGGATTGCCCCGAAGGCGACGCTGTCGTTCGCCATGATCATCGCCGTCGGCAGCGGTTTTCCCGACTGCAGGCATGCGCGCAGCGCCTCGTATCCGCTCTCCTCCGAGAACCCGCCCGGCAGCACCCATCGCTCCCGGATCGGCAGGCCGTAGTGGCGCATGGCGGCCTCGAAGCCCTCGTACTTGTTCGGGCCCGAGAACCGCTTCATGTCCCCGTTCACGATGCCGATGTCCCGATGGTTCAGCTCGTAAAGGTGGCCGACGGCCATCATCATGCCCCGGTCGTTGTCAAAGTTCACGACGATCCGGTTGGGCTCCACGTCGCGGGGCAGCTCCTGATCGACGATGCCGACGGTAAAGCCTTCCGCGATAAGGTGCTCGATGAACGGCTCCCGGTTGGCGGCCCCGATGAAGATGCCGCCGTCGATGCGCCGCTGATAAAAAATATCCTTCACGCTGCGGACCGCTTCGGCATCCTCGGTCCCCCGCAGGATGTAGGTCAGCACATAGTAGCCGTAGGCCGACGCGTTCTCGATGATGCTGGCGAGCAGCATGTTCGACAGCATGTCGCGGGACACGGGACCGGTTTCGATCATGAACAAGCCGATCGTACGCGTCCGCTTCCCGGCCAGCACCTGCGCGGACAGGTTCGGCACGTAGTTGTACTGATCGATCACCTTCATCACCTTGGCGCGGGTGTCCGGAGGCACGTTGGCATAGTTGTTGATGACGCGGCTGACCGTGCTGCGGGACACGCCGGCCAGGCGGGCGATTTCTACGGAGTTGATCTCCGGCTTTTTCACGGGTCTTCATCCTCGCTTTATAAACACGCGTTCACAAGCTATCTTACCGTCTGCGGACGGGAGCGTCAATCCCCCGCCGTTTCCCCGAATCGCGCCCCTTCTTCCATGTCGTTCCTTCCTAAACTTAACGTTGACGTAAAGGTTAGGTTAGGAATATAATGGCCCGTGTGCAGAAAAACAACGGGGGTGATCGATTGGAACGTCTGATGAAAATCGAAGAAGTCGCCCGGGCATGCGGATTGACGAAGCGGACGGTCCGCTATTACGAAGAGATCGGG
Organism: Cohnella baijiui; assembly: GCF_020731285.1. Taxonomy (GTDB): domain Bacteria; phylum Bacillota; class Bacilli; order Paenibacillales; family Paenibacillaceae; genus Cohnella. Next base: position 24,394 of record NZ_JAJFOW010000017.1, on the reverse strand, counting down.
CTCATCCCGCCTCCCGAACGGAGCGAAGGCGGCATCCGTTTGTACACCCAAGCGCATATCGACCGGCTGAACAAAATGCTGAACGCCCGAGAGGTGCTCGGCTTCTCGCTGCAAGAGCTGCAGCAGCACCTCGCCATGCGCGACGAGCTCGAAGCCTACCGCAAGTCTCCTCCCCCTCCCGGCGCCGAAGCCGAGGTTCGGACGAAGCTGACCGAGGTGGATCGCCTGATCGCCGAGCACCTGGCGCTGACCGAGCGCAAGATGGAGGGCATCCGGGAACTGCAGGCGGAGCTGCGCGGCATCCGGGAACGGATTCGCAAGCGCCTGGTCCAATTGGAGGACGCCTGAGCGTCCGAACGCATTTGATTCGCATCGTTTACCATTTCTATCCTTTAAGATCTACGGGAGGCTTAACGATCACATGAAATCAACATCCGAACGTTTACCCGGCGAAGGCGGCTTGTTCAACCAGCCCAAAGCGGTCTGGGCGGTCGCCTTCGCCTGCGTCATCTCATTCATGGGCATGGGGCTCGTCGATCCGATCCTGCCGGCGATCAGCAAGCAGCTGAACGCTACGGGAAGCCAGGTATCCCTGCTCTTCTCCAGCTACACGCTCGTCACCGGCCTCATGATGCTCATCACCGGCTTTATCAGCAGCCGCATCGGCCCGAAGTGGACGATGATCGTCGGCATTGCCTTCAACATCGCGTTCTCCGCGTTTGCCGGGATGTCGGACACCGTTTGGCAGATCGTCGGCTTCCGCGGCGGCTGGGGGCTCGGCAACGCCCTGTTCATCGCCACCGCGCTGACGGCCATCGTCGGCCTGTCCACCGGCGGCACCGCCAAAGCCATCATCCTCTACGAGGCGGCGCTCGGTCTCGGCATCTCGGTCGGACCGCTGCTCGGCGGCGAGCTCGGCTCCATCTCCTGGCGCGGGCCGTTCTTCGGCGTCAGCGTGCTGATGGCCTTCGCGTTCGTTGCCATTCTCGTCCTGCTGCCCAAGATCCCGAAGCCCAAAGTCCGCATCTCCATCGCCGACCCGTTCAAGGCGCTCCGGTATCCGGGGCTGCTGACGCTCGGGATCGTCGCCCTGTTCTATAATTTCGGCTTCTTCACCCTGCTCGCCTACACGCCGCTCGTCATGGAGCTCGGCATCCACCAGCTCGGCTACGTCTTCTTCGGCTGGGGCGTCGCGCTCGCCATCACCTCCGTCGCCGGCGCGCCGAAGCTCGCGAGGGCGATGGGTGCCGTCCCCGCCCTGCGCCTCATGCTGCTGCTTTTCGCGCTGGACCTCGCAGCGATGGGCGTCTGGCATGCATCCAAGACGGCGCTCGTCATCCTGGTCATCGTCGCCGGCCTGTTCCTCGGCGTCATCAACACGCTTCTCACGACCGTCGTCATGGGCGCCGCGCCCGTCGAACGCTCCGTCGCCTCGGCTTCGTACAACTTCGTTCGCTTCGTCGGCGGCGCCATCGGCCCGTGGCTCGCGAACAAGCTCCACGAGTGGACGGGCAACGTTCAGCTGCCCTTCTACTTCGGCGCCCTCATCGTGTTCCTAGGCATCGCCGTCACCTGGCTGGGACGCCGGGCGCTGCGGAACGTGGATGCGGGCGGCGGGCATTGACCCGATCTGCAAGATATTCCGACCAAATGCCGTTCAAGGGAGCATGAAGCTCCCTGAGCGGCTTTTCTTTAGCGGCTTTTCTTTAGCGGCTTTTCTTTAGGATTGACAGTTCGCAAACATTCGTGTATCATTAAAATTTGTAGTAAGTGCGACCCTCTGATTTTTCCTCTCAACGGGATGAATATGCTCCCATTCCCCATTCATTTCCTTTTTACCTGGCTGCTGGAAGGAAACACGAATTCGAGACTGGCGCGGCCACAGGAGCCGCAAGAACGACTGAGAGGCAGGGCTTTCGTTGCTTTCGTGCAAGTGATCTAGGAAAGATTGCGCGGTTGCGCTTATGAAAGCAAGTTCGGCAACAACATACCGACTTCCGAAAACAAAGACCCCCGCAGGGTATCCCTGTGGGGGTCGTCCAATTTCCGGGTTATGCGCCGGTTGGCAAGGCGGCCGTCAGCCGACCATCATATGCATCTCGGCCGCGTTTTCGCCTTCGGGCAGCGGATTCTTGGGCTTGGAGAGCAGGAACCCGAGCACCAGGCCCAGCACCGACACGCCGGTGAGGATGAGGAACGTGTAGCCGAACGCGTCGGAGAAGATGCCGAGATCCGGCGCCTGCTTTTGCTGTTGAACGAGCAGATCCTGCATCCGCGTCGTGGACAGCGTGGTTAGGCCCGCGACCGCGAACGACATCATGACCTGCTGCGCCGCGTTCGTCAGCGAGGTGACCCGGCCGACGAGATTTTGCGGCGCCGATTGGATCAGGTACGTATTCAGCGGCATCATGAACAGCCCCATGCCGGCCCCCAGCAGCGCCAGCGGCAGGAGGAACGTGCTCACGCTCGCGTCGCCGGAGATCGTGGACAGCAGATACGCCGCCACCGTCGTGATGACCATCCCGGCCAGGACGAGCGGACGCGCGCCGAAGCGGTCGGACAGTCTGCCGCCGATCGGCATGAAGACGGCCGACGCCAGCGCTTGCGGGATCATGATGAGGCCCGTCTTGAACGCCGAGTAGCCGTGCGCCTGCTGCAGGAACAGCGGAACGAGGAACATCGTGCCGAACAGGGCGATCTGCGAAATCCACTGCACGACGATGCCGCGGCTGAACGTGCTCGAGCGGAAGACGCGCAGCTCCAGAAGCGGGTCCTTGCGTCTCAGCTCGACGACGACGAACAGAATGAGCGCCAGCGCGCCGACGATAATGCCGGCCAACGTCGTCGGCGCGGTCCAATTGGATTCGCCGTTCTTGAACGTGCCGCCTTCGGAGACGCCGTAGACGAGCGCGGCGAACGCGATCGGCGCGAGGACGATGCCGAGCAGATCCAGCGCGGCCACCGACTGCCGGCTGATGTTCGGCAGCGTGCGAATGCCGAGCGCGATGCCGATAATGCCGATCGGCAGGTTCAGCAGGAAGATCCACTCCCAGCTGGCGTAGTCGACGAGGTAGCCGGCCAACACCGGACCGAGCGCCGGAGCCAGCAGGATTGGAATGCCCATCATGCCCATCACCTGGCCGACCTTGCCGGGAGGCGACAGACGATAAATAAACGCCATGGCGATCGGGCTGACGACGCCGCCGCCCAAACCTTGCAAAATACGAAAGACGATCAGCATCTCGACCGAAGTCGAGAGCGCGCACAGGAGCGATCCGATCGTGAACAAGCCGATCGCGATCAAAAAGACGCGCTTCGCGCCGAAGCGGTCGGACAGCCATCCCGCAAGCGGAATGATCGCCGCCTGGGCCAGCGCGTAGCCCGTCACCGTCCATTGCACGAGCGACAAGCTGGTCTGATTGAATTCCACCATCAATTGCGGCAGCGCGACGTTAACCGCCGTGCCGTCCAGGATGACCATGAAGATCCCGACGATGATCGCGATCAGCGGCGCAATGACGCCTTTGATCGACGTTGCGGGTCCCGCGGCTGTTGCCTTGGCTGACATGGTTACTCTCCACTCTCCCTTGAAAGGCCGATCCTTTTCTTCCGCTCCGCCTCTTTCCCCATGCCGTTGACCGCTCCGATAGCCGGCGTTACAATGGTTGTATGGGCTTTTGCGCAAGTTGGCCTTTGTTTAACCGGACAATTGTCCGGATATTTTCGATGTTACCGGACAGATGTCCGGTTGTCAATACGAACCAAGCTCTCATTTCAAAGAAAATCGGGAGGGAATCGCATGGCTGTCCGACGAGAACGCAGCGACGCGGCGCAAAACCGCCGGCTCATCCTGCAAACCGCCCAAGCGCTGTTTGCCCAGCACGGCGTCCAAGCCGTCAGCATGCATCAGATCGCCAAAACCGCGGGCGTCGGCCAAGGCACGCTATATCGCTGTTACGCGCACAAAGGCGAGCTTTGCGCCGAATTGATGGAGAGCCTGGGACGCGAATACATGGACCGGCTGGAAGATTATCTCCGGGACAACAAGCATCTGCCCGCACGGCAGCGCATCGGAGGCGTTATCGAGCTGCTCATCGACTTTATCGACGATAAATACGAGTGGCTTCTGCCGGTTCATTCCCTCCATGCCTGCGAAGACGAATCGGCCTTTTTCCGCTCCGCGGGCTACGCCTTCATCCAGGAGCGTCTATCCGCCTTGTTCCGCGAAGCGGAGGCCGAGAAATCGGCGGGGGCGGGCGAGACGCCGTCACCTATCGCCGATACGAACATCGAGGCGCATGCCGTCCTGTGCGCGCTGCATCCTTCCGGCTACGTCCACCTGCGCGAAGGGCGCGGCTACACCAAGGAGCAGATCAAGGCGAACTACTGCAAGCTGCTTGCCACCTGAACCCCCGCTTGCCGGAAAACAAAAAGGCCGTCCCGCATTAGGTTCACACCCTATGCGCGGACAGCCTTTTCTTGTTGTTCCTGCCGTTGTTCCTGCACGGATCAGGCCCCGTACGTGCCCCTGCTCCGTTCTCTCTCCACCGCTTGACGAACGAACAGGCGCTCCGTAAGCACGACGACGGCGAGCGCGACTTCCACGAGCAGCACGGCGCCGAGGACGTCCATGATCGCGTGCTGCTTGACGAACAGCGTCGACAGGATGATGAGGAACGACATGGAGCCGACAAGCGTGAGATTCAGCCGCGTGCGGAACTTGCTGGCGGCCAGCAGGCGGAATACCATGTAGCTCGAGAAACAGTGAATGCTCGGGAAGCAGTTGTAGGGCTGATCCCGTTGGTACAAATAAGATACGAGCTGCGTGAACGGATCGTTCCCGGTCAGCAGCGGTCTCGGAACGGTCGTCTGAAATACGGAATAGACGAGATAGCACGTCAACGCGCTCAGCGTATACACCGTCAGGGACCGGTAATACACCCGCAAATCCTTGCGATAAAAATAAACGACGCACACGTAGATATAAAAGATCCAAACGGCATAAGGCAGCGCAAAATATTTGACGAACGGAATCGCATGATCAAGCGGCGTCATCAGGTTGTAAATTTTGTCGTCCACCTTGTTCGTAAGCGCATAGATCGCGCCCAATACCGGGAAGATCAGCATGCCGAGCAGCGGCGCCGCTTTCTTGCCGCGGTTTTTCCAGGCTTCCAACATCCCCACCCCTCTCCTTCTCTCTTTTCCATTGGATCGTATCGACGGTTTCGATTAAGGCCGATCCGGCAGCGAGCGAACGTAGCTGTCCGACATGCTAAGCAGCTCCAGCGCATTGTCAAACTGCTGTCGAGTCGCGCTCTTCGGATCCTCCGCGAACCCCGGCAGCGCGCGCGAGGTGCCATCGGTAAAATCCTTGCCCGGAACGAACATCTGCGTATCGTTCTGGAACGAGCCGGTTGGTAAATAATAGCGCTGCGGCAGCAAATTATCGGTTTGATTGAGCAGATCTTGGCCAAAATGAAGATGATCGGCGAGCGAGATGCCCGCCAGGTTGGCGACGGTCGGGAACACGTCCGATTGCGCGCCCACGCCGTCCATGACCTTCGGCTCCATCGCATTGCCCGGCACGTGGACGAGCAGCGGAATGTTAAGCATATCGGGCAGCCCGTATTCGCGGCCGAAGATCTCCTGCATCAAGTCCTTCTCGCGGCTCGTCAGCGAGTAGATCGGCAAGCCTTGGTGGTCGCCGTATAGCACGATAACGCTGTTGTCCCAGACGCCATTCGCCTTCAGCTTCTCGATAAACTGTCCGAGCGCGAAATCGGCGTAATTCTGGGCGCGGATGTAGTTGCCCACCAGCGTATCCTCGTATCGTTCCGGCAAATCCATCTTATACTTGCGCTCGGGCAGATTAAACGGGTGATGGCCCGACATCGAGATGACCTGGACGTAAAAGGGGCTGCCGGCATTCTGCATTTCCGCGAGCTTGTCGGCCGTCTTGTCGTACAGCACCTCGTCCGAGGCGGCGAACATGACCGTGTCCTCGTCGCCGAAAAACTTTTTGTCGTAGTAGGTGTCCCAGCCGAGCGACTTGTACATCTCGTTGCGGTTCCAGAAGACGACGTCGTTCGTGTGGAACGTGGCGGTCTGGTATCCGTTCGCCGCGAACACCTTCGGCATGCTCGGCAATTCCTTGTTGCCGTACTCCTGGGAGGCCGCTCCGTTCATCGGCACGTAGTACGAAGTGTTCACGACGAACTCCGCGTCCGCCGTGTTGCCCTGGCCGACTTGCTGGTAGAAATGGTCGAAGTAGAGGCTCTCCGCCGCCAGCTTGTTGATGTTCGGCGTGATCTCTTGCCCGTCCAGCTTCATGCCGATCAGAAAGTTCTGGAACGCCTCCATCTGGAGGATGATGACATTCTTTCCGGCGGCGACGCCCCAGCCGACCGGCGTGGCCTCCGGCTCGCGGACGCCTTTCAGGCGGTCGATCGCGTCTTGGGTAACGGTCTTCGGATCGACGGGATTGTCCTTGGACGACGCAAACGCGGCATACGCCTCGTAATTCAGAATACCCATCCGCTCCGCCTGCAAAATCTCGTTCATGCTGTCCCGGTACGGCCAGATCGTCAGGATGCAGGCCGCCAGCGAAAGCGTGCCGAGCGCGGTGAAGAGCGAGCGCGAGCTCCTGACTTTGAGGGCGCGGCCCCAGGCGCGGAATTTGCGGCTGGCGATCAGCAGAACAAGCAGGACGACGAAGTCGGTGTAGATGAGCAGAAAATAAGGGTGCAGGAGCGAAAATACGCTGCCTTTGACCTCCGTGACCTGGTTCACCTGCTTCAGCGCGTGGTACGTGACGATGACGCCGAAATATTTGTAATACATAATGACCGCGAAATAGACCGAAGTCATGACCGCATTCATCGTCAAATACATGCCTAGCTTGCGCCTCGGCGCCAGCAGCTCGATCAGGGAGAAGACCACCCAAACCGACGGCAATCCGGTCGCCAGCGGGAGCCAGGCGCGCCATCCTTCAAAGATCACATAACCCGCCAGATACATTTTGAAGATCATCACGATCGTAAAAAAAACGAACGGTTTGGAGAGCCATCTCCAGGCGCGTTCTCTTGTTGTCATCCGAATCCAACCCCTAACGATCTTGCAACTTGCAGTTCAAATCAGCGTATTCATTATAGTCTTTTGGCCCTGCGAAAGAAAGCGATACAAACAATTGGCACCGTTGGCACACCTTAAGTTTCTCTAAATAAGTTATAATGAGGACGACTCGAAAGGAAGTGAGAGCGATATGGCGATCCGCTATACAAGGCCTTACGACAAGATTTTGGACGAATTGTCCGGCGCGCTCGCGACGATCCCCGACTGCTACGAAACGTTCGAGATGAGCGCGGAAGAATGGGACGAACTGCAGCCCGCGGAGCGCGATGTCTGTATCCGCACGCTCGCCGACGATCTCTTCTACGTGCTCGGATCTTCCCCGGCCGCCGAAGCCGGCTCCGGCAAAGTCGAATACGACAAGGCGCACCACGTGATCAAGGTCATGTCGACGCCTCAGCTCGTGCACGTCGTAGGTCTGCGGGAGCAAGCCTAGCCCGCCCAAATACCTGAAGCTCGCGCGCACGCGCCTCCCTCATGGCAAGAGGGGCTGCCCTACAGGTCGTCTAGACCTGGAGGACAGCCCCTCTTCGCGCGATCGCCGGCCGCGGTTATCCGGCGGTACGCCCGCCGAGCAGGCGCCGGATCTCGGGTTCGAGATCTTCCGGCTCGCGCTTGTAATTGTACATCCCGAAAAACGTGCTGGTCGCCTGCGCGTCCGCGCCGATCATCCGGTAAACGGCCGTCGTCTCCGGCGGCGTCGGCACGTTGCGCGTCAACTGGCAGCCCATCTGGAAGCGGGACAGCAGCTTCTTTTCCATGATCTGCCGATAAGCTTGCCCCATCTCCTCCCAGTTGCCGTCCCAATCCCGCCCGTGCTCCGCCAGGATCGCGGCAAGCGTACGCGCGCCGAAGAGCGCGTCGTGCATGCCTTGGCCGATCGTCGGGTCCTTAAACGTCAGCGCGTCGCCAACGAGCGCCCAGCCGGGTCCCATGCCGTCGTGCCAGTCGTTGTCGTACCCGTGCAGCCCGCGGATCGGCCCGCCGATGCGCGCTTTTCGGAGCCGCTCGGGCAACGTCGTGTGTCCGAAGCCCTCCTCGGCGAGCTTGCGGATGCCGGCCTCGGGGTCGGCGACGAAGCGCCGCATCCAGACCTCGTCGTCCAGCGGATACATGAAGCCGATGACGAACTGCCCGTCGCTCGTCGGGAAGGCGATCGCCCATTTGTCCTTCGCCTTGTAGAACTCGACATGGATCTCTCCCTCCTGCGCGAAGCCGTCTACGTAGGCCACATAGGAGGCGAAGTCCGTCGGAACGGCGCGCAGCCTGCGGCTGCCCGCGAGGGAACGGACGGAGGAGAGGCGTCCGTCCGCTCCTACGACGAGTTTCGCGCCGTAGCTGGCCGCGGTCCCGTCCCGGTGACGGCCGGTCACGCCGACGACGCGGCCGCCGTCCCGCAACAGCCCGATTACGCGAAATCCCTCGAGCGTCGCGACGCCCGGCTGGGCCTTCGCCCGATCGAACAGGATGCCGTCGAAGTAAACCCGCTTCACGCAGAGACATTCCGACTCGGCTTCGTCTCCGGGAAAGCGTCCGTCGAGAACCGCTCCGTCGAAGTCGAGCCGCGCCCGGCGGAATACCGGCGTCCCGGTATCCCTCAAGCGGTCGTATACGCCCATTTCCTTTAGCATAGCCAGCGAATTCCCGTACATGTTGTGCGTGGAGAGCGTATCGCTCGGGAAGCTCCCCCGATCGGCGAGCAGCACCTCGTATCCCGCCTCCGACAAGGCGCAAGCCAGCGAGGAACCGGCTACCCGTGCGCCAACGACGATCACGTCGTATTCCTTTTTCATTCCTTTCCCCTTCCCTTCTCGATCCGATCGATCATCTTCCCGATTGTAGGGCGGCGAGCGATCATATGACCAGTTACGCCGGTCATGCGTTGCCGTCATACCGGTCACGCGCGACAGTCATGCCGTTCGCGAATAGGCGCTTCGAGCGAACGCGGACGCTGCCGAAAGGGCAATCGTTTACTTGAATCGCGCTGTGGTATAATGAAATATTAACAAGTACGCTGGTATCAGGCGGGGAAGGAAGCCTCTCATGAGCCACAAGCTGTCCCTTCAACAGATCAAGCTGCTGTGCGGTCAAACGTCCTTTGAGCGCGGCCTCAAATACGAGGAAGCGAACCGCGTCATGGAGGTTGACTACAATCCGGCCGAACGCCGTTACGACGCTTACGTTTGGGGGAGCCAACGCTACGCCGTACGCATCCTGATGGACGATTCGGGCGTCGTCGACGCGCGATGCGACTGCCCCGTCGTTCATACCCAATATTATTGCAAGCATATCGCCGCCGTCCTGATTCATCTCCATGCCGCCCAGCAGCCCGAGCCGATGCCCGCATCGGCGCAGGACGCGCCGCGGCGGGCCGAGCCGGCGCCGACGCCGCTCATTCCCGCCCGCGACATCTTGTTCACCAAGGGACTGATCTCGCTGTTCGACGGCGGCGCGGGAGCGCCGATCGTTCAAGAGGACGCCGATGCCGACCCCGCGGAAGTCGCCTCCGAGCTCGACGTGGAGTTTACTTGCAAAGCCGTTTCCGAGTACAGCCGCTCGCCGCTGCTGGCGATCGAAATGAAGCTCGGTCCCCGGCGTCTTTACGTCGTCCAGAAAATCAAGGAGGTGCTTGGCCGCATCGAGCATCGGCAGCCCTTCGTCTTCGCCAAGCACTTCACCTACGACCCGCTTCTCCACCGCTTCAAGCCGGCGGACCGCGCCATCCTGACCAAGCTCATCGATATCGCGCGCAGCGAGTCGACGTACCGCGACGCCTTCCGCACCCCGCCGGGCAGCTTCTCGCTGCAGCAGGACCGCCTTCTCATCCTGCCGCCGCTCGCATGGAAGGAGCTGCTTCCGCTGTTCGCGGAAGCCGACGTCCGGTTCGAACAGGGCATGCGCACCGCCGAACGCATCACGGTGACGGACGAACCGCCGCCCCTGCATTTCGAGCTGGATCGTGCGCCCGAAATGGACGGCTACCAGCTCGACATCCTGGGCCTGGAGAAGCTGCTCGTTCTGGAAAACTACGGCTATGTCGCCGCGGAAGGCAAGCTTCACGAGGTCGACGACGGTTCGATCCGCCGGATCGAGGAGCTGAAGCGCATGTTCGCCTACAAGCCGGCGAAGCAGGTGCTCATCTCCCCCGCCCAGATGGAACCGTTCATGGACCGCGTCATCCCGGGCCTGAAGCGCATCGGCGAGGTCGGCATCGCCCGGCATATCTCGGACCGGATCGTCAGCCCCCGCATGCAGGCGAAGCTCGACCTCGACTGGGTGAACGATCGCCTGCTTGCCCGGTTGACCTATCGGTACGACGACATCGAGATCGACGCGCTGAAGGCGGACGGAGCGCTGCGCAAGACGGGCACGGACCGCATCCTGCTGCGCGACATCGAGCGCGAGAGCCGGATCATGAGCCTCATCGAACGCGCCGACTTCAAGTACAACGGCAGCGAGCTGTATCTGGACGACGACGAGGAAATCTACCGCTTCCAGTATCGGCTCCTCCCGCAGCTGGAGCGGCTCGCCGAGGTGAACGCCACCGGCGCGCTGCGGACGATGATCCAGTCGACGCCTCCCCAGCCGAAGATGTCGATCGACATCGACTCGCACACGCGATGGTTGGAGGTGCGGTTCGATATCGACGGCATCGACGACGAGGAGATCCGCCATATTCTGCGCAATCTCGTCGAGAAGAAGCCGTATTACCGCCTGTCCAGCGGAGCGTATCTGTCGCTCGAGGACAGCGGTTTTCTCGAAATCTCGCGCCTGATGGACGAGATGGGCGTCCGCAAGCAGGAGATCAAGGGCGCGCGCCTCGATTTGTCCGTCGTCCGCGGCCTTCAGCTCATGGACACCGACGTCCGCGGTCCCAGCGTCAAGCTCGGCCGCTCGCTGCGCCAGCTGCTGGACAACATGAAAAACCCCGACAACCTCGAGTTCGAGGTGCCGCAGGCGCTGTCCGGCATTCTGCGAGACTATCAAAAGTACGGATATCAATGGATGAAGACGCTCGCCCACTACCACTTCGGCGGCATTCTCGCCGACGACATGGGCCTCGGCAAGACGCTGCAGAGCATCGCGTTCATCGTCTCCGTACAGCATGAGCTGCGGGAGTCGGGTCTCCCCGTGCTCATCGTCTCGCCGGCGTCTCTCATTTACAACTGGCGCAACGAAATCGCCCGCTTCGCGCCCGAGCTGAATGTGCGGCTCGCCGCCGGCGCCAAGCAGGAGCGCAGCGACATGCTCGGCGAGCTGGATCGCGTCGACGTGGTCATCACCTCTTATCCGCTGCTGCGCCGGGACATGGAGCTGTATGCGGATCAGCGTTTCCATTCGCTGTTCCTCGACGAGGCTCAGGCGATCAAGAACCACGCGACGCAGACCGCCCACGCGGTCAAGGGCATCCGCGCCGGCTACCGTTTCGCGCTGACCGGCACGCCGATCGAGAATTCGCTCGAAGAGCTGTGGTCGCTCTTCGATGCCGTCTTTCCCGATCTGTTCGGCGGCCGCAAGGCGTTCGCGGATTTGTCCCGCGAGACGATCGCCAGGCGGGCCCGTCCCTTTATCCTCCGCAGGATGAAGAGCGACGTGCTCAAGGAGCTGCCCGACAAGATCGAGACGCTGCAGCATTCCGAGCTGACCGACGAGCAGAAGAAGCTGTACGTCGCCTATCTGGCGAAGCTGCAGGCGGAGACGGTGCTTCATCTGCGCGAGGAAGGCTTCCAGAAAAGCCGCATGCGCATTTTGGCCGGCCTGACCCGCCTGCGCCAGCTCTGCTGCCATCCGTCGCTGTTCGTGGAGCAATACGAAGGAGACTCGGGCAAGATGGAGCAACTGCTCGAGATCGTCGACGAGGCGCTAAGCGGCGGCAAGCGCATGCTCATCTTCTCCCAGTTCACCTCGATGCTGGCGATCATCCGCGAGGAGCTTTCCTTGCGCGGCCTCTCGTGCTTCTATCTCGACGGATCGACGCCTCCGCAGGAGCGCGTCGAGCTGTGCCGCCGCTTCAACGAGGGAGAGAACGACATCTTCCTCATCTCGCTGCGCGCGGGGGGTACAGGGCTGAACCTGACGGGAGCCGATACGGTCATCCTGTACGATCTGTGGTGGAACCCCGCAGTCGAGCAGCAGGCGGCCGACCGGGCGCATCGCATCGGCCAGAAGAAAGTCGTCCAGGTCATCCGCCTCGTCACGGAGGGGACGATCGAGGAGAAGATGTACGAGCTGCAGCAGCGCAAAAAAGACCTCATCGCCGAAGTCATCCAGCCGGGCGAGGAAGCCTTGTCTTCGATTACCGAAGAGGAAATCCGCGAATTGTTAATGATCTAAATCGACGAGCCGCGGCCGGAGATGGAGAATCATCACCTCGGCCGCGGCGGCTTGTCGCCGTCCCGGTCTTCTCCTACGCTCGCATATTCGCACATGAACCCCGGCGTGCGCGCATACGATATTCTGAATGCGCGGTCGAAGATGGCGAAGAATAGACGCGCATGAGCACCCCACCGAGGCAGGTGAGAGCGCATGGCCCCTCTTGAAGCCGCCCCCGGTCCAGGCGAACATGCCGCGCCGCCGTACAAGCTGTCGGCCCCGGGCGTTCGAAAGGCGACCCGTTCGGATGTGCTTCATGACATGCTGACGGCGGTCGCCAGCCAGGAGACGGCCATTTCCTGTCTCCTCCAAGCCGAGGCGATGAAAATACGGGCATTCGCAGGTCCCGGCGGCGATTTTCCCACCTCGCCGTCCCATCAGCAGATCCATGATTTCCAGACCAGCGTCACGCGCATGATCGAGTCGCTGGCCGATATCCAGAGGCTCCTGCTGCACACCGTCGAAAGCGCGCAGTCGCTGCTGGCCGAACAGGAGCGCTGCGATGCGGACGGATGACAAACGGGACGTCTTCGCGAACGCCTATTTGGCTCCTTTTCACGAGGCGCTGGAAGGCATACGGCTCTTGGCCGAGGCCGGCCGGGCGCTCGGCCCGCGTCCGCTGTCGGCTGTCGGGCGATTGCAGGAGGAAACCGTCAAGCTGATGCGAACCTTGGCCGAAATGACGGGAAGCGCGCACCTGCTGCCGCCCGAGCTGTCCCCCCGCGTGCGCCGGTCTCCCAACAGCCAAGCCCCCTCCTTTTTTAACGAAGCGGCCCGAATCTCTCGCGTCAGCCGGGAAAAGCTCTGACCGATGGAGCGCAGTTTAAGCGCTCCTCTTTTTCGCGCCGGCGAGACGCCGGCGGCAGGCGCCCACCGCAGCATCTCGCGGGGAATCCAACTGCGGGATGAGCAACTTCTGCTTGCCGATCCGCAAATGAAAAAGGAGACCTCTCTTCTTCAAAACGAAGACGAGAATCTCCCTATTTATCGATCGATTTCGTGTGCCGGTCAGAACGCAGCAGCCTGCGACCGGGCGACCGTGTGCCGGTTGGCCGGGATCGGGATGCCCAAGTTGCCTCTCAACGTGTCGGACTCGTACGCCGTCCGGTAGATGCCTCGGCGTTGCAGGATCGGCACGACCTGCTCGACGAAGTCGGTCAGCCCGCTCGGGAACGCCGAGTGGATGATGAAGCCGTCCGCCGCCTCTTCTTCATGCCACCGCTGAAGGAGATCGGCGATCTTCTCGGGCGTGCCGATGAACGATCCCCGGGGCGTCGCCGAACGGAGCGCGACTTGGCGGAGCGTCAGCCCTTCCTCCTTGGCCGTCTGCTTGATCTTGTCCGTGCCGCTGCGGAAGCTGTTGCTGCCGAGATCCCCGATGTCCGGGAACGGCTCGTCGAGCGGATATTGCGAGAAGTCGTGATGGTCGAAAAAGCGGCCGAGATAATCGAGCGCCTTGTCGATCGACACGAGGCCGGCGATCTCCTCGTACTTCCGCTCCGCCTCCTCCTCCGTGCTGCCGATGATCGGGCCGATTCCCGGCAGGATGACCAGATCGTCACGAGAGCGTCCGTAGGAGACGGCCCGGTCCTTTACGTCGCGGTAGAACGCCTTGGCGTCCTCGATCAGCTCCTGCCCGGTGAACACGGCGTCCGCTTCCTTCGCCGCCAGGTCCTTGCCGCTCTCCGAGGAGCCCGCCTGGAAAATGACGGGCTGCCCCTGCCGCGATCTGGCGATGTTCAGCGGTCCTTCCACGGAGAAGTAGCGGCCTTTGTGGTTCAGCCGATGCATCTTGGCCGGATCGAAGAAGACGCCGGACGCCTTGTCGCGCACAAACGCGTCGTCCTCCCACGAATCCCACAGCCCTTTGGCGACCTGCAAATATTCTTCGGCGATCCGGTAGCGTTCGTCATGGCTCGGATGCTCCGGCTTGCTATAGTTGCGGGCGGAGCCTTCGAGCGGGGACGTGACGACGTTCCATCCCGCGCGGCCGCCACTGATCATATCGAGCGAGGCGAACTGCCGCGCAACCGTGAACGGCTCGCTGTACGAGCTGGACAGCGTGCCGACGAGACCGATCTTGCTCGTCGCCGCCGCCAGCGCCGACAGAATCGTAATCGGCTCGAAGCGGTTCAGGAAGTGCGGGATCGACTTCTCGTTGATATAGAGGCCGTCTGCGATGAACACCAGGTCGAACAAGCCTTCCTCCGCCTTCTGCGCGGCTTGCACGTAGAAGGGAAAGCTGACGCTGGCGTCCGCCGGAATCTCGGGATGTCTCCAGGCCGAGATGTTCCCGCCTACCCCGTGGATGATCGCGCCGAATTTCAAATTTTTCCGATTGGCCATGTCATTCTCCTCCTTCGTGATTCGATCATTCTGCCGTTTACGCCTCCCGGCCGCCGCTAACACGGCTTCAGAATCCACTGACTCCGTCATTTTGCAGCCTGCGGCTCCGGCAACGCTGTCGCCCTTGCCTATCCCCATCGCCGTCTCCACGCAGCGCATGAACCTGGCAGCCTTCACCGCTCGCGTGTCTTACGACTCCGACAGCGCCGTCTCCGACACGCGCAGCCGATAGCTCTTCACCAGCGTGTCGCCGTTCCAGATATCCTTGTCGGTCGCGCGCTCGAAGCCGAGCCGCTCGTAGAGGCGGACGGCGGATGCCATCATGTCCGACGTATGCAGATGGAGCGTCTCGGCGCCCGCGAGCTTCGCCCGCCTGGCCGATTCGCGGAGCAGCGCCGTCGCCACGCCTTGGCCCCGGGCCTCGGGCGCGACGGCGAGCAGCCGTACGATCGGGGACTCGATCCCGAGGTCCCGTCCGTACGCCGCCAACGAGGAATCGAACAGCGTGGCGCTGCCGACAATCGCCCCTTCCCGTTCGGCGACCAGCCAGTCGGTCGCCCCGGGCCTATCGACGGCATGGGCGATGTTCTCGCGATATTCGCTCCAACGCTCCGCCGGGAGGTCGTGCCGATATTGCTCGTAAGCCGAGAGCAGCACTTGGCGGATGGCTTCGAGATCGGCCATCTCCGCATCCCGAATCCGGAGCTTCGATTCGGCCATCGTCAAGCCCTCCCTTCTTGCGCGGCCAAGCCGGAGCCGGAGCCCACCGATTCGGCGCCGCCCGCACCGGAACCGCTGGAACTGCCGGGGCCGGAGCTGACGGCACTCCAACTCCCGAAGCCTTTGCCGACCGTACCGGCAGCCGCCTTGATCCGTTCGATCTGCCCCACATGATTGTGCGCATGGGCCGCGAACGCCCGAACGACTTGAAGCAGCGTCACAGTCTCCCCCTTGAAGTTGACCGCCGACCGGTCCCAGTCCGCGTCGGACAGCCGGCGCAACAGCAGCGCATGGTACTCGACCAGCGCGTGGAACGCCTCCAGCACATCCACCGCCTCCGCCTCGTTCGCCCGCTGTCCCGCGATCCATGCGTCTTGGGCAAAGGCGGGCAGCCGCGTCTCGGAGCCGGACAGAATCTCCCGAATGCGGAAGGAGATGACGATCGCATGATCGACGAGGTGCGCGAGCACCTCGGTGACGCTCCATTTGGACGGTGCCGGCTTCCAGTGCAGTTCCTCTTCGTTCAGCCCCTTGATGGCGCTCTTCAATTCCTCGTACGTTCGCAGATACGCTTCGATCTCTTGCGCGAATGAACTCATGGCGTCGCCTCCTCCGGCTGCTCCGTCAACGCTTCCTTCAGAATCTCGAACGAACGGACCCGCTTGGCAAAGTCTCCGATGATCGTGGTGAAGATCAGATCCTCGACCCCGTACTTCTCCGACAGCTCCAGCAGCCGCCGGCGCACGACGTCCTTCGTCCCCCTCGTGATGTCCGCGTCCCGCACCTCGGCGGTGTACGTCTCGCCCGCCTGCCGGGCGAATTCCTCGGCCTGCTCGAGCGAGCCGACGTTCACCGTCTTGCCGCTCCCAAGCGTCACGCGGACGCTCTTGAAGGCGCCCGCCAGCTCCGCGGCCTCCTCCTCCGTGTCGGAGGCGATGACCGAGAGCGCCAGGATCGGCTTCGGCTGCCGGCCGGACGCCCGGTTGAAGCGGTCCTTGTACGTCGCGAACGCGCGGCTCGCCGTGTCCGGATCGTTGTTGATAAAGAGGGCGAACGCGTACGGCAAGCCCCGCTCCGCCGCCAATTCGGCGCTGGATACGCTCGTGCCGAGCAAGAAGATGCCGGCGGGCTCGGCGGGCAGCGGATTGGCCTGAAGGCCTGCCAGCGGATGATCCTCCCCCGCCGGGCCCGAGAGGAACCGCTCCAGCTCGGCCAGCTTCACGGACAGTTCCTGCGAATCCGCCTGCCCCTGCTGCAGCGCTCGGGTCGAACGCGGGAGGCCGCCCGGCGCGCGGCCGATGCCGAGCTCCACCCGGCCGGGGGCGAGCGTCGCGAGCACGTTGAAGTTCTCCGCGACTTTGTAGGGGCTGTAGTGCTGCAGCATCACCCCGCCGGAGCCGATGCGGATCCGCTCCGTCTTGGCCAGCAGGTGGGAGATCAGCACTTCCGGCGACGAGCCGGCCGTCTGGCCCGAGTCGTGGTGCTCCGACACCCAGAATCGTTCGTAGCCGAGCGCTTCGGCCAGCCGGGCCAGCTTGACGGTGTTCCCGTACGCTTCCGCGGGCGTCTGCCCGGGGAAGACGATCGTTTGATCCAAGATGCCGAATGTAAATGCCATATCGCTGACACTCCTCTCGCTTAGATCGAATAGACGGCTTCCGGCGTCATCCGCTGCAGGAATTGTCTCGTCCGCTCTTCCTTGGGCGACCGGAACAGCTCGTTCGGCGCGCCCTCCTCCACGACGGCTCCTTGGTCCATGAAGACGACGCGGTTCGCGACTTCCTGGGCGAAATTCATCTCGTGCGTGACGATTATCATGGTGATGCCTTCCTTCGCGATCTTGCGGATGACGGCCAGCACTTCGCCGACGAGCTCCGGATCAAGCGCCGACGTCGGCTCGTCGAACAGGATGACCTCCGGGTTCAGCGCCAGCGCCCTGGCGATGCCGACGCGCTGCTGCTGGCCGCCGGACAGCTGACTCGGGTAGGCGTCCAGCTTCGCGCCGAGCCCGACCTTCTCGAGCAGCTCGACGCTGCGCTTGCGAGCCTCTTCCTTCGGCACCTTTTGCACGACGACGAGTCCTTCCATGACGTTCTCCGCCGCGGTTTTGTGCTTGAACAGGTTGTATTGCTGGAAGACCATCGCCGATTTGCCGCGAAGGCGGTGAATCTCTTGCTTGGACGGGTGCTTGCACTTCACGCGCAGCTCCCCGATCTCGATCTCGCCGTCGCTTGGCCGCTCCAGGTAGTTGATGCAGCGGAGCAGCGTCGTTTTGCCGGAACCGCTCGGTCCCAGAATGGCGACGACCTCCCCTTTGCGCACGGTCAGGTCGATGCCCTTCAGCACTTCGTTGCGACCGAACGATTTGCGGATTTGCGTCAATCGGATCATGCCACTCCACCTCGATTGTAAGAATTGATCCGTTTCTCCAGCAGCGCGGTCAGCCGCTCGATGAGGAACGTCAGCCCCCAGAAAAGCAAAGCCGCCGCGAGATAAGCTTCGAAGAACTTCCAGTTCGTCGCGGCCACGATCTGGGCTTTGGCGTTAATGTCGACGACCGAGGCGGCAAAAGCGAGCGTGGTGGCGTGCAGCATGCCGATAGCGGAGTTGGACAGATTCGGAAGCGCTGCGGCGAAGGCCTGCGGGAAGACGATCCGCCGGAGCGCCTGCGGCGTCGTCATCCCGACGGCGTACGCGGCTTCGATCTGGCCGCGGTTCACCGCCAGCATCCCGGACCGGACGACCTCCGACATGTAGGCCCCCTCCGTGATCGAGAAGGAGATGTAGACGAACCCGATCATCGGGATCGAGACCGACCGAAACGGTATGCCTAGCGACTCGGCAACGGCATCGATGAGCATCGGCAGGCCGAACAGAATGAGCAGCAGATGGGTCAACATCGGCGTGCCCCTGATGAACGTGACGTAGGCCGACGCGATCGGATGAAGCACCGGCACGCGATAGATGCGAACGAGCGCCACGGCCGTCCCGATCAGGATGCCGCATAGGACGGACACGCCCGCGATCTCGAGCGTGGTCGGAATGGCGGACAGCAGCTCTATGAACGCGGTCCAGATGAACGCCGGGTCCAGCTTCATGGCCTTGCCCCCTCCTTCTGAAGTTCAAGCCTGCCAGAGAAGCGGCGGTTCAGCCACTTGCGTCCGCTCGCCGCCCTGCCGTCCCGGTCGCGGTCGCCCTCGTAGCGGAGCAATCGGCGCTCGACGGCGAAGAACAGCTTCTCCAGGGCGATGCTGATGATGAAGTAGATGAGCGCGAGCGACAAGTACGCCTCGAAGAAGTGCTGCGACATCGTCGGGAGCGTCTGGGACTTCCCGGTCAGCTCCATGATGCCGAGGGAAAAGGCAAGCGAGGTGTCCTTGAGCACCGCGATCACCAGGTTGGCGAACACGGGAATGGCGATACCGAGCGCCTGCGGCAGCACGATTCGACCGAACGCCTGATAGCCGGTCATCCCGACCGCGTAGGCAGCCTCGACCTGCCCCCGGTCCACCGCGCCGACCGCGCCGCGGATCGATTCGGAAAGGAACGCGCCGGTATGCAGCGCGTAGGCGAAGATGACGAAATATAGCGCGGGCACCTTGGTGACGTCGATGTGGATCAGCTTCAGCATCTCCGGCATCCCGTAGTAGAACAGGAACAGCTGGATCAAGATCGGCGTGCCGCGAAAGAAGGAGACGTAAACCTGCGAGAACCGCTGCAGGACGGGAATCCGGTACATCCGCGGCAGGGCCACGAGCAGTCCGATGCCGAGGCCGATCAAGAGGGAGCAGCCGACGATCGTCAGCGTGATCCGAATATACGGCAGCAGCTTCACGAAGTAATCGAACACATAGGAGATGTCGAAAGACGTACCCATCCGCGTGCTTCACCGTCCTCCCGAGTCTTCTACTTGGCGTCGTCCGACGTATAGTCCTGACCGAGCCATTCCTTGCTGAGCTTGCCGAGCGTGCCGTCGGCCTTGATCTCCTTGATCGCGCCGTCGACCGCGTCCGAGAGCCGCTGCGAATCGGGATCGTCCTTGCGGAAGACGAACAGAATATCCGCCTCGCTGAGATCGTCGCCGGTCGTCTTCAGCTGCCCCTTCGGATCGATGAGGGACAGCGTGAAATCCGCGCCCAGCGTGGCGTCGACGCGGCCGCTCGCCACTTGGGCCACCGTATCGTTGGCGGCGCCGCTCTGGTAGACGATGTTGATCTTCTTATCGTGCGACTTGTTGTAGTTCTCCAGGATTTGCGCTTCCGCGCTGGTCGCGCTTGTCAGCACTTTTTTGCCGACCAGATCGTCCAGCGAATCGATCGTATCGTTGTCCTTGGCGACGATGATCTTGTTGCGCCAGTGGGCGTAAGGCTCTTTGTTGAACAGGTATTTCGCTTCTCGCTCCGGGTTCTTCTCCATCTCGTGGGCGACGAAGTCGATCTTTTTTGTCTCGAGGCTCAGCAGCAGGTTGGAGAAGTCCAGCGTCTGCAGCTCGAACTCGTAATCCGCCAACCGTTTGTCAATCTCCTTCACGAGCTCGACGTCGAACCCGGTCAGCTTGCCGTTCTCGTCGATGAAGCATACCCGGGGGAACTGCGTCCCCGTGCCGACGACGATCTTCTTCACCGCCGCCGATCCCGAAGCCTCCTGGCTTGGCGTTGGCGAAGCGGATGCCGGCGCCGGCGCCGAACCGGACGGAGACGCCTGGGAAGCCGCTCCCCCGTTCGAATCGTTCTTGTTGCCGCAGCCGGCTAGCACCGATACCAGTACCAACGCGGTCGTGAGCCAAAGACCTTTTCTCATCCTCATACCCTCCGATTCTCTCTTCGCATATGGGCGAATGAACTCCGGTTGACGGGTCGATTCATTCAATGTTTATAATTCATACCCGCATAGTAAGAATTATATTGAAATCAATGTACACCCGTGACTCCGAAGCGTCAATATGCCGGATAATAGAGATCCTCTATCGATCCATGCAACTATTCGATCCATCCGTTCGAGCGGGAGAACCGGTCGTACGCGATGCGGAGGATGTCTTGGAAATATGCGTCATTCTCCCCTTGCCGGCTGATCAGACAGGTCTTCAGCGCGATGCCGGACGTCTCGGGAAAGTCGATCGGCTTCATCAGCCCGAGCGCCTTCTCTTGCCTGACGCTCAAGCCGGGAAGAAAGCAGATTCCCGCCTTCTGCAGCACCAGCTTCTTGGCCGTCTCCAGATTGTCCGTCTGCAGGATCAGATTCGGCAGCGGACTGAGGTTCTCGAACACCCGATGTATCCGCATCCAGTCGAGCGCCCCGCATTCGAAGAACAGGAGCGGCTCTTGCCCGAGCGCTTCGATCGGCAGGCGTTCCGCATCCGCGAACGGATGTCCCCCATAGACGTACAGGCGGATCGGATCTTCGTAGACGACGGCGGACTGCAGATCGGGGTGGCTGATCTTGCGCACGAAGCCGATGTCCAGCTCCTTGTCCAGCACCCGAGCGGCGATGTCGTCCGTCGTGCCGGTCACGAGCTTGAAGCGGAGCAGGGGAAAGCGGGCGCGAAGATCGGGGATCAGCTCGGGCAGCATGTAGTGGGCGACGGACGAGGTGCAGCCGATCCTCAGCTCCTCCTTGTTCGTCATCGTCTGCCGAAGCTGCTGCTTGCTCTTGCGGTACGTATCGATCAATTGCTGAGCGTACGGATGGAACAGCTTTCCCTTTTCCGTCAGGTGCACCTGCTTGCCGACCCGGTCGAATAGGATGCAGTCCAGCTCGCGTTCGAGCGTCTGGATGCGCGCCGTCACGGATGGCTGCGACAGATACAGCGCGTCGGCCGCCTTGTTGAAGCTGCCATAGTGCAGGACGTAGACAAAGGCTTCGATATTTTCGATATTCATGCTTTCGGCCCCCTTCTCCTCCAATCGAATGAAAAGAAAGCCTTCCGTCGAAGAACCGTCGTTCTTCTCGAAAGGCGCTCCGGAAAGCAATCGATCTTCCCGCTTATCGCGTGACAAGTAAAAACGGCTTTGCCGTCTTCCCGAACGGCGACACGTTTTTATCGGAGGTCATGCAGAAATGGTTAAGTGTAGAACTAATACATTCTGTATGACTGACAAAAAGACCTCCCCTTCCCGCATCGAAGGATGCGCAATAGGGAGGTCTCCGATCGATCGGTCAACCCGCCGAACAATGAAGCTAATATTTAATTCTTATATCGCTTACCCGATAACTTTGTTTAAGATCTTAACACGATTCGGAGAAGGGGTCAAACTGGGATTTCCACACCCGGCCAAGATCCAGCCGGTCATCGGCACGGCCAACCCCGCCCGCATTCGCGCCTGCGCGGACGCCGAGAAGGTCGAGCTCTCCCGCGAGGAATGGTATTCGCTGTACCTCGCCTCGCGCGGACGGGCGCTGCCTTGACCCGAGCACGCACGAAGACAAGCGCCCTGCCGTTGCGGCAGGGCGCTTGTTCGTGCGCAGGGAGCGGCCCTGCCTGGGCGGGCGCCTGGGCGCCGCTTCGCGCGGGTAGGCCGCGTTTTGCGGCCAGGCTGGCACGTATGCGTCGCTGCTTCTCTCCCCCGTTTCTCCTTAACCTAGGTGATCGGCTTCACCGACAATTGCTGCGCCACCGGATCAAGCAGCCATTGGCCGTTCTGCTTCCGTGCGGCGTTGGCGACCGTGACGCTACTCTTGACCTTCTGGCCGCCGGCGTTCACTTCCGTGGTCGCGACGAACAAGAGGGTCGCACTGTCCGACCCGTTGTAGTCGGCTACGACCACTTTGTCCAGCGTCAGCGAGGCATCGTAGTCTTCAAACACCTGCTGGAGCTCATCGGCTACATCTTCTTGCGTCACGTCGTCGGTATAGAACATCGTCGCCAGATAATCTTCGAGATTCTCCGCGTTCGAAGCTGCCGCTTGCTTCTCCAGCACGGCCTTGATCGCCGACTCCTCCGACGCCGGCAGCGCAGCCGGGTGCGCCAGCAGCTCGTCGATATTGGTGAATTCCGTCGACAGCACTTCTGCCGAGTAGATTCGCCACTGCCCGTCCACGCCCGGATGGAGCGTATACTGCACCTCCGAGCGGGTGTTCGGATAGAAGCCGCCGCTGACCTTCTTGGTCTCCTCTACCGTGACCACGGTAGCCTCCTGATCAGCGTAAGCGCGAATCTCTTTGCTGACGAAAGAGGTCGCAGTCTTCACAACCTGGAATTGCGCCTTCAGCGCGTCGGCCAACCCGGCCTTCTGCGGCGAATCGTCCGCGAACAGCGACGCCAGAGCATCCGCGTCCGCCGCAGCCTCGGCCGTCGCCAGCTTTTCCAGTACAGGATAGAGCGCCGCCTCTTGCGGATTGACAGTCACGTTGTCGACCATCGCGACCGTCCGGCTCTCCGGCTGCCACTCGACCTTCTTGTCCGAGAGCGAGCCGAGGAATTTCACGCCGATAAAGGTGCTTCCGTTGATCACCTTGAGCTGTCCGTCGATGGGAATGGACTGGCCGCCCGCGAGAGCATCCGCCCCGCCAACCGTCATCTCCAGTTCGCGCTGGTCGGACTTGGCCTTGATCCGCTTTGTCGCCTCGGCATAATCGACCGTGTAACCCAACTGCTTGAACAGCGGACGGAACGCGACGTACACCCTTCCCTTCACGATGACCGGCGCCGTCTCGAACTGCAACGCGCTCCCGTTTAACGTGACCTGAATCGGCTGGTCCTTAGCCGCTGCGGAGGCCGTACCTGCGGAAGCAGTGCCTGCGGAGGCCAACAGCACCGCTGCGGCCAGCCATCCGGTCCATCGTTTTTTCATCATTCGATTCCCCTATCCGATGAGATTTGCCCAGCATGCGCTGCGACATTAACCCCCATCTTACTTCCAATCCCATCGGGATAAAAGGACAAAAAGACGGAATCTCCTACTATCTGACCAGGACCGAATCAGGTGTTCATGGGAGCTCCCTGTCGGGCGGAAAGTCCCTTATAATGGAGAGACAAAGTGCGGTTCGCGCCAAAAGGAGGACGCCGATGCGCGAAGAGGTTCGGCTGGCAAGACCGACAACGGACTTGCGCGAGGAGTACGTTTCGTTTTACCGGGAATGGCTGGCGAGCGGAGAAGACATGGTTCCTTGGGTGATCGAGCGGGACCCGACGGATTTTGCGGCGATGGTCCGGTTTCTGCTCGACAACGAGAAAGGGGAACATCTCCCCGAAGGATGGGTCCCCGACTCCACCTTCTGGTTGGTCGGCTCGTCCGGCCGGGTGCTCGGGGCCGTCAACATCCGGCACCGGCTGACCGACAAGCTCCTCCAAAGCGGAGGGCATATCGGCTACGGCATCCGGCCGTCGGAGCGAAGGAAGGGCTACGCTACCCGGCTGCTGTCCCTGACGCTCGAGATGACCCGATCATGGGGCTGGGACCGGGTGCTGGTCGTCTGCGACGCGGACAATATCGCCTCCGAGCGCACGATCGTCAATAACGGCGGCGTGCCTGACGCGAGCTACATCGAAGAAAACGGCAACGTGGTGAAACGGTTCTGGATCGATCTGCGGCCGGACGGGAGACCCCAGCTTCCACGCTAAGTGAAGGTTGGCTTCATTGGAAATAATTGACGATCCTTCCACTCCTGACGGCTGCCTTGGACGCTTGGCCATCTGCGAGGCTGGTTTCGAATGACTCAGTTGGGTCTTGGTGAAAATTCGTCGGATTCCGGCCGATGGTTCGCCACTGGTGTATGCCATTTGGCCTTGTTTGTGCTCGGTTCGGGTCGCTTAGTAAATTAGTTGCATTCGTAGTTACTACTTAGGTCACTGAATAAAACTTCCACATAAGGGGTAATGGAAATTACC
>NZ_JAJFOW010000166.1 GCF_020731285.1 Cohnella baijiui | reverse complement strand
TTATTTGCTGGAGAGAAACTGGATGCAGTTCTCCTTTATGGGAGAGTGTGATAAGGAGCGCGCTTTCGCTTTGCTGAATTGTTTTCTAGAAAAGCTCTCTTCTCCTTCAAACGAACTGATAAAAAAAGATATGCGATAGTACTTCTACAAAAAAGGCTTTTGCTTTCTTATCACAGAAAGCAAAAGCCCTTTTTTCTTCAGAATCTTATTTTGCTGAGCGAATGTGCTCTCTGCGCAGTGGCTGGAAATATCCGTATGTCAACGAGCGCCAGAGCCATTCGAGCGGACCGAAACGGTAGCGCGTAAGCCAGAAACGGCTGTACACAATCTGCAGACCAT
>NZ_JAJFOW010000165.1 GCF_020731285.1 Cohnella baijiui | reverse complement strand
GGTGGCAGCATTTGCCTTTGCACAATTATTGATGTCTCCTTTAGCAGGAAGATGGGTCGATCAGTTCGGCAGGAAAAAAATGATTGTCCTTGGTCTATTTGTTTTTGGTATTTCTGAACTTCTATTCGGTATTGGAACCCACGTATCTGTCTTGTATTTGTCAAGAATTTTAGGTGGGATTAGTGCAGCTTTTATTATGCCTGGCGTAACAGCCTGTGTTGCGGATATTACTTCATTAGAAGAACGTCCCAAAGCGTTGGGATACATTTCAGCTGCTGTGAGCACGGGTTTTATTATTGGACCGGGAATTGGAGGATTTATTGCTGAATATGGAATCCGG
>NZ_JAJFOW010000164.1 GCF_020731285.1 Cohnella baijiui | reverse complement strand
CTTTTGCTCTTGCTTCTTCAACCAATCGATCTGAATGGTTTTTAGAAATAACTTGGATCAATACATTACCAAATGCCATTTTCCCTTCCAGCCATGCCCCTACATAGTTCCCTGTCGCGAATCCGAGACAGTATGCAAGAATATTGACCGGCGAATCAAGACTCTGCATTACTTTGCTCAACACGATAACAAAGATCAGAACCTCGAAGAAGCCAATAAGTGCTGCAGGAAGTTTTTTTCCTCTTACAAGTAGAATGGTGCGGATCGCCGCCATCGACATATCCAGAACTCGGGAAAAAAAGATGGCGACAACCCAGATCACTTCACCAAACATCCGCATCCC
>NZ_JAJFOW010000163.1 GCF_020731285.1 Cohnella baijiui | reverse complement strand
ATTGAACCCACACGATTTGAAAGCGGTCATTCAGGCATCTTGCGGCAGCATCTCCAAAATAAAATAAAATAAAATAAAATGCAGCCAACACAAACAGCGGAACAGATAAAAGATCATATTCCGCTGATTTTTTATCTTATTGTTCAATGTCCAATACAGTAAGACGCTTTGTATCCAGATCCACTATGCGGATCAAATGGTTATTTGTATCTGCAATATATAAGCGATTTTTTATCACCAACACATCATTCGGTTCATTCAGCGGCAATAGATCGCACGCCTCCTCCTCTATGGTGCATACACCCTTAGCAGACCCCCATACAAGCGTCTCCATGCACTTCTCG
>NZ_JAJFOW010000162.1 GCF_020731285.1 Cohnella baijiui | reverse complement strand
TCTTAATATAGGCAGGATCGTTCATTGGCGTCGGATATGTCTGAAATACCGTTCCATATAGATGGGCTAGCTGCTCCGCATCTTCAGTGACAGCAATACGAATCGTATATCCTTGTGCGAGCGGCTCATCGGATGCCTTAAGCGGCAGAGACAGCACTTGACGGAGGATATCGTCCTCTTGAATCCAGTACTCACTTGTGCGACGCTCATCTGAGAGGTACATTGCCATACTGTACGCATCACCGCCATTGAAGTATTTCTTAAATACTCCTTCGAGCATATAACCAAGACCGAGAAGCGTCGCAACGTCTTCCGGCCGGGATTTGATGAATATTTTTGTAAGC
>NZ_JAJFOW010000161.1 GCF_020731285.1 Cohnella baijiui | reverse complement strand
ATTCATCTATCCTTTATTGTACAACAAACGACCTCATTTACTACAACAATGGTATTGGTTGTTCTTCAACTAACGTCTCCGATTGTTGAAGAAACAATTATGATTTATTTATTTCCAAACGCCAATTGTTACAATGCATGAAATTACCTGGTGGGTACTCAAATTCGCAATCTGATATTAATGAAAAGTTGAGCTTTCGACAAATGGCATTTGAAGCAGAATTTTCAACCGAAGGGAAAGCGTGTATGTATTGGTATTTCCCTTCCTTAATTGCTTCATTAATTGCTAGTTTAACGGCGTGTGTTGCTATCCCTTTCCCCTGAAATTCTGGTAGTATGCTCCATCCAATTTCA
>NZ_JAJFOW010000160.1 GCF_020731285.1 Cohnella baijiui | reverse complement strand
ATGCCAGGCCGCTTCATCATGTCCTCAAAGGCCCGTACACCTGCAGCGGTAGGCACAAAGTACGAGGACACCAGGTCCACCTGGCTGGTGGGCTTGCCCAGCACATGGTCCATTTGCCAGACCATCAATTGCTCCGGGTTGACCGGGCCCAAGGCCTTGGCCGGATCATCACTGATCATGGTGGTCCGCGCCCACTGGAAATCCAGCTCACCACGCACCAAATGGCTGACCAGGTCCGACTCACGCAGCACCTGCTGGTAATCCTTGGCGCGTGGTTGCGCTTCGGCTTCCTGCAACTTGGCCTGAAACTTCATCAGAGCTTCCGAACCACCCGTTTTGATCAGGCTGTCCACCG
>NZ_JAJFOW010000159.1 GCF_020731285.1 Cohnella baijiui | reverse complement strand
CAGAAGAAAAAGATCCTTAAAAATGGCATAGGGAACCTCGCTTGCCTTTTTGGATAACGTAGAATAATGAACGGACGGGAGTCCGTAGGCTTGTCCTACATCAGCAGCATGACGAAGGCTTTTCCATTCATGGGTCGCTGCCATCACAAGAAATTGTAATAACGTGTTGATAGGTAGCTTGCGCCCTACATCCTGATAGCCATGTGAAGCTACTATCGTTTGTACATCTTCTTCAGAAACCAAGTGTTTCAGCAGATCAAGAAGTGTGGTAGACTTTTTCATGGGAGGTCGCCTCTTTTCGTAAAAGTTTGTATGTGGTGTACAAACTCTTTTCCCGAAAAAGGCGCCTCTTTTTCG
>NZ_JAJFOW010000158.1 GCF_020731285.1 Cohnella baijiui | reverse complement strand
CGAGAAACTGATGGGTGAGCTGCAGGAGATCAAAGAAGTTACCAAACCGAACGAAATTCTGCTTGTCGTTGATGCAATGACCGGTCAAGACGCAGTGAATGTCGCCGAAAGCTTTAACGCACAGCTTGAGCTGACAGGTGTTGTCATGACCAAGCTGGACGGGGATACGAAGGGCGGTGCCGCTCTCTCGGTTAAGTCGGTTACAGGTACACCGATTAAGTTTGTCGGTATGGGCGAGAAGCTTGATGCGCTAGAGCCGTTCCATCCCGACCGGATGGCGAGCCGGATTCTTGGCATGGGTGATGTGCTGACGCTGATTGAGAAAGCCCAGGTCGATGTGGATGAGGCGAAAGCAAAA
>NZ_JAJFOW010000016.1 GCF_020731285.1 Cohnella baijiui | reverse complement strand
TGCAGACTACGCACATTCCGCGAAAAGGCCGGCCCAGCGCCAATGTGCGTATTCAAACTACGCACATTCCGCAAAAAGGCCGGCCCAGCGCCAATGTGCGTATGCAGACTACGCACATTCCACGAAAAGGCCGGCCGAGCGCCAATGTGCGTATGCAAACTACGCACATTCCGCGAAAAGGCCGGCCGAGCGCTAATGTGCGTATGCAGACTACGCACATTCCACGAAAAGGCCGGCCGAGCGCCAATGTGCGTATGCAGACTACGCACATTCCGCAAAAAGGCCGGCCCAGCGCCAATGTGCGTATAGACTACACACATCGACGAACGTGTCCATTTTCCTCGGGAATCTGGACGTTTAGCGCTAACGTCCAACGTCTTCTTTGGTCCAGACCGTCGCGGACGGATCCGGATAGACGATATACGCCTCCAGACCGGCTTTTTCAAGCTGCTGGATCAAATACTCTTCAGGCGTGCCTTCCACGCCTGCATATCCGCGTCGCGTATAAAGGTGCTCGGCGTCGGGGAAGACGTCCCCGAGCACCCCGCGGATGCGCCGTCCCGAGGCGTCGTGATCCATGAACAGGTACACCTGCCGGTCGCCGACGGATTTGCGCAGCATCTCGATACGGTTCGTATTGAGCGTGCCGAACGTGCAATAGATGGGAACGTCCGGAGATAACACGCGGGACAGACGGCTTTTGTCGTTCTTGCCTTCGACGATGATGGCGATCTCCATGGGACGCGTCTCCCTTCGGCGGCGACGGCGCGGTTCGCGCCCGTCTGACGCTTAAGTTGACTTATTGTACCACAAAAATGGAGATGCCATCGCGCGGCGGAACCTTACCAAGCCAGGAGGAGAAGGATGAGCAAAATAAACAGCACCAGGACGATCACGGCGGAACCGATGGCGCGCAGACGGCCGCCTTGGATGTGGGACATGTGATCTTCACTCCGTTCCGTCAGCCTCGCCGAGCCGGCGAGCCGGCCGCTTGCCGGCAGCCGCTCCGGGCCTTCCTCCATCCTATGCGAGCATGCCCATTCCGACGAGGGCGCCTGCCCAGTCCGGCTCGGAAAACGGCTCTTTTCCATGTCGGGGGAAGCGTCCGCCCGAATGATCAGGCGCCTCCCGCGGGCGGCGCCGAAGGATGCTTGTGCCACCCTTGGCCGTATATCGGCCGGGGAGCGAGCGCGATCAAGGCGAGCATCAGCACGGCGAACGCGAGGAAAAAGGGCGACAGGTGGCTGCGAACCGCGCCCGCCGCCACCGGACCGAGGAAGGCGCCGATCGAAGAGGCGATGGCCATCAGGGAAAACGTTCTGCCGTAGCGGGCCGGTCCGCTGAGCTGCAGCAGAAAAGACGTCATCGCCGGGAAGATGACACCCTTGGCCATGCCTAGCACGAAAAGGAGCGCCATCATCGGCACCGGCCAGTCCGATGCGAGTCCATAATAGGCAAGCGCCAGCAGCAGCAGGCCGATCACGCTGCGGGCGTAGGGCAAATAGCGCTGGAGAAACAGAAGGCCCAGCGTGGACAGCGCGCCAAGGCTGACCACGGAAAACAGCAAACCGGTCGTCAGCACCTCCGAAGCGGTGTTCGCCCGCAGCGGCAGCTCGAACGACAGGATGCCCTGCGCGCAGGACATCGCGACCGGCAGCGCAAAGACGACCCAGGGAAAGCGGCCGCCTGGCGGAGACGCCGCCTCTTCCGCCGGCAACGGGCCATGCGCCGGCAACGAGCCGTGCGCCGATTCCGGCGGCAGCGCATCCGGAAGGCTGCGGCCGGCCGGCTCGCGCACGAACCATATCGCGACGATGCCGGTCGCGAGGAGTCCCCAGCCGAGCAGGTTAAACGATTGCGCGAACCCGACCCGGGCGGCGAGCCAGGCGCCCGCCGCCGGCGATACGACCGAAGCGATCGTATGGACGAGTCCGTTTCCGGCCATCAGCTTGCCTTGATGAATATGATCGCGAGCGAGCTTGGCGAGCAGGGAGAGGCACGCCGGCGACAGGAAGGCGAGCACGAACCCGCTGACCGAGCGGACATACAGCAGATGCCAGGGGTCGGTTACCCGGGATTGGAACAACAGGAGCACGCCAGCCCCGACGAGGCTAAGGGAGATGAAGAGGCGGCTGCCGTACCGGTCGACCCAATAGCCCGCCAACAGATTGCCGGGCAGATGGGTGAGCGAGTACATGCCCATGATGAGGCCGATGAACGAAGGCGCGGCCCCCAGCGAAACGGCGAACGGGGTCAGCATCGGATATTGCGCATGCAGGTCGAAGAAGGCGACGAACAGGAACAAGTACAGCCATACAGCCGTTCTCACCGGCCATAACACCTCCCGGGATTGGCGCGATCCGACCGGGACGCGCTTGGATAGGTCTATCCTACTTGTACGTCGAACAAGCCGGGGTTATGCCCCTGACCGGAGACCTCCTCCGCGCAGATTTGGGCTTGCAAGTGTATGGCGATGCGTGGTACACTTATCGCAGAGTGTATGGTGTGTAGTCATACACGTCGTACAAAGGAAGAGGAAGGTGGGGATGAAGATGCCTCCCATCCAGGTTTGGACGATCGACGATTTCCGGTTGGACCCTTCCCGGCCGCTATACGAGCAGCTCGTGGAGCAAATGCGCGCGAAGATCGCCAGAGGCGAGCTCGAGCCGGGCGCGCGGCTGCCATCCGTTCGCGAAGCGGCAGCGGCCCTGCGGGTCAATCCGACGACGATCATGAAGACGTATCAGGAGCTCGAACGTCTCGGACTTATCGTCACGCATCGCGGTCAAGGCACGTTCGTGACCGACGCGGCGGCGGCCATCCGGGACTCCCGCCGGCAGCTCGCGCGGGCAGCCGTCGCCCAGCTCGAGGAGACGGCCCGGTCCATCGGGCTGACGCTGGCGGAAATCATCGCTTTAGCTCAAGAGGAGGAGTGATTGTCCATGTCGAACATTGCGAAACCGACGCAGGAGGGGTCAGCTGCCAAGGCGCCCGCTATCCGTTGCCGGGACGTCGGAATGACGTTGAAGAAAAAAAGCATTCTGGCGAACGTCACCTTTGAGGTGGAGGCGGGCAGCCTGACCGGCTTGCTCGGTCCGAACGGCGCGGGCAAATCGACGCTGATGCGGATTTTGACCGGCCTCGTCCCGCCGGAGTCGGGCACGGTGGAGCTGTTCGGAGCGCCGGCCGGACCCGAGCGGCTCGGCGTCCTCTCGTTCCTGCCGGATCGCGGGCAGCTGCCTCCGTACTTGACGGCGGGGGAGTGGCTGCAACTGGCGGCGGGGCTGTATCCGGACTGGAGCCGCGCCGCGGAGCGGGACTTGTCCGGCAAGCTCGGCGTCGACCCCGCGCAGCGCATCGGCGCGATGTCCCGCGGGGAGGAAGCGAGGCTTCAACTGCTCACCTGCCTCTCCAGGCAGGCGCCGCTTACCGTCCTCGACGAGCCGTTTACCGGCGTCGACCTCGTCTCCCGCGAACGGATCGCGTCGGCGGTCGTTGGGGAGATGGCGGACGGGGAGCGGACCTTCCTCATCGCGACCCACGACATCCGCGAGATGGAGCAGCTGTTCGACCGGATCGTCCTGGTCGGAGACGGGACGATTCGGGGGAGCCATCTGGTGGAAGACCTGCGTCGCTCCGGACGATCCGTCGAATCCTGCTATAGGGAAGTGTTCGCATGAAGAAGCAGCCGGACGCTCTCTACGAACTCGAGTGGCGCAGTTATCGCGCGTATTTGCCGCTGGACGCGAAGAGCGGCATGTATTGGGCAGCCACCTTTTTGGCCATACTTGCCGCCGCTCTGATTTTCTTGCGCGAGTCCGTTTCCATCGAGTCCGTCTTTGCCTTCGGCGCCATTCTCGTGGCGCTGCTGAGCGGATTCACTTCTTTATTTCAGTCGCTTGCGATTTGGGAGAACGGCTTTCGCGAGTGGTGGCTGACGTTCCCCGTGCCGCGTCGCGATTTGATCCGTGCCAAAGTGCGGGCCGCGATCCGCATGCAGTACTATACGGCGGGCAGCATCTGGATCGTCTGCTGCCTCTATGGACTCA
This sequence comes from Cohnella baijiui, assembly GCF_020731285.1. Lineage (GTDB taxonomy): Bacteria > Bacillota > Bacilli > Paenibacillales > Paenibacillaceae > Cohnella. The sequence continues at coordinate 112,398 of NZ_JAJFOW010000016.1, read as the reverse complement.
TCCGCGCCGCCGGCGGAGAGGGGGCGGAGCCGATCGCCGCCGACCGGCTGCTCGGCGACTGGATCGCCTATGGATGCTTGTTCGCGGCGATCGTTCCGTTGTGTACGATGATCGGCTACGCCCTGCTGGGCATGTATTACGGATGGCGGCGCTGGTTCCTGATCCCGCAGTTTTTCGTCAGCCTGTTACCCATTATGAGTTTTTCCCTAGTCAGCTCGGCATCAGAGGACATCCAGCGCTGGCTGAGGGCCGAGACCGTCTTCCTCTACGCGGGGATCGCCCTGGCCCTTGCCGCGCTGCTTTACCGGGCCGTGATGGCCTTCGTCGCCCGCTACGGCATGGCGGAGCTCGCGAAGCACCGCCCGGGCGGACACGCGGCCGGTTCCCGCGGCGGCCGCGGGACCGCAGTTCGCAGCAGGCTCCGCGTCGGGCACGGTTTCGCGGCGCTGTACGCGCTGGAGCGCGCCCGGTTCCGCCACTTCAGCTCGCTCAGGGTGGTGCGCATTCTATATGTCTGCGCAGCCGCACTCGCCGGCGCAGGCGCGTACTTTGCCGTGCGGGAGCGGGAGAGCGGACTGGGCATGATTCAGATTCTGCTGATCTTCCTCGTCGTCGTGCCGCCTTCGATCCTTTCTACCTTGACCCAGCACGACGCCAACAAGCGTCGAATCGACTGGTGGCTCGGCCTGCCCTACAGCCGCCTCTCGCTGCTGCTGGCACGGATGGCCGCGACATGGGCATCCATCGTGATCTGGATGGGCGGCCTGGTCGCCGCCGCGGCCGTCGGCGCCGCCTTGCGCGGCGGCGGGAACTTCGTTGCGACATTCGACTTCGGACGCGACGGGATGCTCCTGCTGTACATGGCTGCCCTCTATGTCGGACTTGGCATCACCGTCAGCTGCCTCCTTTTCGGACAGTCGTATTCGTTCCGCCACAAGCTCGTCACCTGGATCTATTTCCCGATCGTCACGGGCATCTATTTCGTTCCGATGATGATCGGAAAGTGGATGCTCGACGAGGAGGCCATGCGAAGCGGCGTAGGGATGACGCATTGGCTGTGGCTGGCCGTCGCGACGGCGATCGCGGCGCCGCTGGCCGCGATCTGCTTGCGGCTCGGGGCCAGATGGGTGCATCTCTATCCTTTCAACACGCAAGAGGCAGGACGTCGGAACCGGGCTTCCCGAAGGGCCGCTTAACGGGTGAAAGATCAAATAACGCGATACGGATTCGCCCGCGCGATGCGGGCGGATCCGTTTTGCCGTGCTTTGCGGACCGCGTTCCGATCGACGCTGGCGAACGTTGGCAGGAGAGAACGGGCGGGTCAGGTTTTACTATAGGCAAATAGGTAAAGTATAATAGAGTAGAGAACTCGCGTGCGTATGGAGGAGATGGCATGAATCTCGACTTCGAGGCCTGGAAGCAATTCGCGATCGATCACTGGGTAGTGATCGTGATCGCCGTCATTGCGCTGTTTATCGTTTTGAACGTCGTAAAGACGGTGCTGAAGTGGGTGCTCGTTGCGGCAATCGTCATCGGGGTCTTCGTCTACGGAGGAGTGACGGTGAACGATCTGAAAGAAGTCGGCACCCAGGCGATCGACAAAGCCAAGGGCGCGATCGAGGATGAAGCGGCCAAGGCGATGGCAAAAGAAGCCGAGGAGGCCACCTACACGCTGAACGACGATCAGACCTTCACGGTGAAAACACCGAACCTGGAGCTGCACGGGGTGCCCAATTCGGGCGAGGTGGAGGTCAAGTTCCGCGGGGCCTCGCTCGGCACCTGGAAAATGGAGGGGGCCGTCCGCAAGCTCGTTGAGGCGGCTCGTCAGTCGTCCAAATGAACATGCTGGACAGAAACTGGGTCACGATCGCGCTCGTCGCCATCGTGGCGATTTCGCTGCTGCAGGGCATGCGGCGCGGGGCCAAGGGGTCGGCAAAGCAACTGGTCTTCTTCCTGGCCGGGGCCGCGATGACGCTCGTCAGCGTGGCGGCGGCGGCCTGGGCGGCCACCGCGGCGTCGCCGCGCGTGCAGGCGTGGCTTGAAGCCCGCGCCTGGGTGCGTCCCGCGGCGGACGCATCCGCACCCTTGCAGTTCGGGTACACGCTGTTTGCGGGGCTGCGGGATTTGCCGCTGTTTCGCTTCGCGGTGCTGTTTCTGATCGTCTATCTCGTGCTGCGGACGGCGCTCGGGGCCGCCGCGTCGCTGCTCATTCACGTCGGCGCGATGCCCTTCGGGCTCGTGCCCGGCGGGGGTCCGATCAGCCGGACCTTCGGCGGCCTGATCGGAGCGGCGCTCGGGGGCGGGCGGGCGATCCTGCTCACCGCCTTGCTGTTCGCCTATTGCGCGCTATCGCCGCACAGCGCGTTCGCGGATTACATCCAGCAATCCGCGCTGTATCGGGAAGCGGCCTCGCAGATCATCAAGCCGGCCGCGGGCACGCTGCTCGCCGAGCGGCTGCCGGTGTTCGCCACCTCGATGCAGAGCGAGTTGGACAAGCTTTGGCAAAAGCGCTACGACGTCATCGACGCCGACATGCCCGCCGATATCGTCGCCGCAGCCCGCAAAGTCGCCGGAGACGGCAAGACCGACGAGGACAAAGCCCGCGCTCTTTACGCGTGGGTCGGCAGCCGCATCGCCTACGACAACGACAAGGTCGACGCGTACGAGCAGCGCGGGGAATGGCGCGAGCAATCGCCGGAGGACACGTTCAAGACCAAGAAGGGCGTGTGCATCGACTACTCCCGGTTGTATGCGGCCATGGGCAGATCCGTGGGACTGGACGTGCGCGTGGTGACCGGCCAGGGCTACGACGGGCGCGGCGGCTACGGCCCGCACGCCTGGAACGAGGTTTATCTGTCCGAACGGCAAGCCTGGGTACCGCTCGATTCGACGTGGGCCAAATCCGGGGATTGGTTCGACCCGCCCCGGTTCGACGATACACATATTCGCAAAGCATAATTCGCAAAGCATAACCGAACGGACGGTTGCGACGCGGCATCAGGAGGATTTGCGACATGAGCGACAAACTGACGGAAGAAGCCCAGAAACGCGAGCTTCGCAACCGCCGTCATTTCAGCGTGCGTCTGAATTTGTTTTTTTTCTCAATCTTTTTTCTGTTCTCGCTGCTCATCGTGCGCCTCGCGTACCTGCAGTTCGTGGAAGGCCCATCGCTCAAGGAAAGGGCGTACCAGATCAGCACCCGCAACGTCTCGATCCCGCCGATCCGGGGCAATATCTACGACTCCAAGGGCCAGCCGATCGCTTACTCGACGTCCACCCAGTCTCTCTATTACACGCTGGAGCCCGGGACGAAAAAGGAGCAGGGCCAAGCCATGGCCGAAAAGCTGGCCACCCTGTTCGCCCAATACGGCGATCCGAACCAGGAGCCGCTGACGGCCGCGGAAATCTTCGACAGCATGGACTTCGGCGGCCGGGTGCATCTGCCCTTCCAGCAGCGCCGGATCAAGGCGGGGCTGACGGAGAAGGAGATCGCCTACTTCAGCGAGCATCGGGACCAATTCAAGGGCATCGACGTCGTCGAGGAAAGCATCCGCCAGTACAGCCAAGACAAAGTGGCCGTTCAGCTGGTCGGCTACATGAAGCAGCTTTCGGGCGCTACGTCGCTCGACTACTACAAAGAAATCAACAAGGACCAGACCGACCCGACGCTGAAGTACCTAGACTCCGAGGAAGTCGGATTCGACGGGATCGAGTTGATGTACCAGGAAGAGCTGCGGGGGCGCAACGGCCTGAAGACGTATCCGGTCAACAACCAGAGCCAGATCATCGGGCCGATGCAGCTGACCAAGCCGGTCAAGGGGGACAACCTGTTCCTCACGATCAACCGCGACGTGCAGCTCGCGACGCAGAACGCGATCACGTCGCATCTGCAGAAGATCCGCACCTCGTCGAACAAGTCGGAGCGCGCGCCGAACGCGAAGACCGGTTTCGCCGTCGCGATGGAAGTGAAGACCGGCAAGGTCGTCGCCATGGCCAGCATGCCGGACTACGATCCGAACGTGTGGCAGGGCGGCATCAGCTCCAAAAACTACGAACAGTTCAAGTTCTATCTGAGCAACGGGGCGATCCGCGAGGTGCAGGCGCCGTACGACGACGCCAAGGAACGGATGAAGCATCCTTCCTCGCTCGTCAACCTCGGCTCCACGCAAAAGCCGCTGACGATTCTGCTGGGCCTGAACGAGAAGCTGATCACCCCGGGCTCCTCGATGTACGACCCCGGCTACTTCGAGTTCGGCCGCCAAGGCCACGAGACGCGCGTCCGCAACTCGCACAGCGCGGTCAACGGCAATATCGACGCGGCCACCGCGATCGCCAAGTCCTCCAACGCCTACATGTCCAAGATGATCGGCAACGCGCTTTACTTGCGCGACGGCTCCAAAGGCCTGGACGTCTGGGACAAGTACATGAAGGAGTTCGGCCTCGGGGTCAAGACGGGCAGCGGCCTGCCCGGCGAATCCAAAGGCTCGATCAACTACTACATCGAGTCCAAGCGGGGAAGCTCCCAGTCGGCGCTCGTCTATGCGTCGTTCGGCCAACAGGGCCGGTATACCGCCCTGCAGCTCGCGCAGTACGCGACGACGCTGGCGAGCCGGGGAACGCGCCTCAAGCCGCAGTTCGTCGATCATATCGAGGACTCGGACAGCACTACGGTTCAGCCGTACCAGAAAGAAGTGTTGAACCAAATCGAATACCCGGCATCGTACTGGAAAACGATCGAATCGGGGATGTCGCAGGTTAAGGTCCAAGGCTTCGAAGGCTTCCCGTACAGCTTCAACCGGAAAACGGGGACGTCGGAGCAGGACGTCGGCGGCGGCCGCGTCGAGAACGCCGTGTTCATCGCGTACGCGCCGGCCAACGATCCGAAGCTGGCCGTCGCGGTCGTCGTACCCGAAGGCGGCTTCGGCGGCTGGGGCGCCGCGCCGATCGCGCGCAAAATCTTCGATGCCTACGATGCCGCCGTCGGTCTGACCGACGCCGGTCCGCGCGGCGGAGATGGCGGCGCGTCCGACTGATTCTCGCCCGCCGGCCCAAATCTTCCAAATCCCGCGGTTCCTCAAGGAACCGCGGGATTTTTTGCGTGCGCCCGCGTTTTCCGCCGCTGTAGCGAAAGAAACTTTCGTTGCAGACGCCCCAACCCCCGAATCCGTCGGTCTGAAGGTGCGGTGTCCGTTCGCCTCGGCAGCCCATCCTTTTCAAAGAAAATTACGAGCGGACATGGTTAAACTTGTAAACCGCTTCTTTCGTCTATTGAAAGGCAGATTAATGGGGGTCCACAATATGGTAAAATGACCATAGACGGATCGAGGAGGAAAATACGATGGGCGGCACTACGACGGAACAGGCCAAGAAGAAGGAAATTCGCAAACGGATCCATTTCAGTTTTCGGCTGAACGTATTTTTCATGATCACCTTCCTGCTGTTCACGTTGCTGATCGTGCGGCTCGCGTACCTCCAATTCGTAGAAGGACCGACCTTTCAAGAACGCAAAGACCGGCTTACGACCGCAGGTTTGCCCATCCCGCCGATCCGGGGCAACATTTACGACTCCATGGGGCAGCCCATCGCCTTCTCGGTTTCGACCCAATCGCTCTACTATACGCTCAAGTCCGGCACGTTAAAGGAAGACGGTCAAGCCTTGGCGAAGCGCCTCGTGGACGTGTTCGACAAGTACGGGGACGCCAAGGACAAGCTGACGCCGGACGAGGTGTATCAAAAGATGGATTTCGACGGCCGGACACACTGGCCTTACGAGCAGCGCCGCTTGAAGGTGGGGCTGACCGAGCTGGAGATCGCGTTCCTGAGCGAGCACCGGGATGAATTCCCCGGCATTGAGCTCGTCGAGGAGAGCATCCGGCAGTACAGCGAGGACCGCGTCGCCGTACAGCTTGTCGGCTACATGAACAAGATGAAGGGCGCCAAGGAAAACATGGACTTCTATAAAAAGATTAACGAAAACCAGGACGATCCCGGGCTCAAATATCTCGCTACGGAAGATGTCGGCTACGACGGCATCGAGCTCATGTACCAGAACGAGCTGCGCGGCCGCAATGGCTACAAATCCTACCAGGTCAACCGGGACAGCCGCATCGTCGGCGACGAGAAGCTGACCAAGCCCGTAAAGGGCGACAACGTCTATTTGACGATCAACCGCAACGTCCAGTTAACGGCCCAGCAGGCGATCATGGACCAAATCGAGACGACGCGCAAATCGACGGTCAAAACGCTGAAGGACGCGCAGCCGACGACGGGCTACGCCGTGGCCATGGAGGTCGATACCGGCAAAGTCGTCGCGATGGCGAGCATGCCCGATTATGACAGCAACATTTGGCAAGGCGGCATTAAGACGACGGAGGAGTATCAGGCGATCTCGCCGTTTATCGGCAACGGGGCGATCCGCGAAGTGTTCCCCCCATACGACGACCCGAAGGAGCGGGCGCAGCACCCGACTTCGCTCGTGCCGCTCGGTTCGACGCAGAAGCCGCTGACCATCTTGACGGGGCTGGCGGAAGGGCTGATCACGCCCAACACCCGTTGGCCGGACCCGGGGTATTTTCCTTTCGGGGCCAAAGGACATGAGACGGAAGTGCAGAACGCGGGCCGCGCGGCCAACGGGGTGCTTACGCCGATGACCGCGATCGCCAAATCTTCGAACGCTTTTATGGCGGCGAATGTCGGCAACAAGCTTTACATGCGTAGCGGGAAAAAGGGCGTCGAGATCTGGGACAGCTATATGAAGCAGTTCGGACTGGGCGTGAAAACGGGAAGCGGGTTGCCTAAGGAATCGCCCGGCTTTATCGAATATTTGACAAGCGCGGAAAGGGAAAGCCCGCAATCCGCCCTGATCTACGCCTCGTTCGGCCAGCAGGGCAAATATACCGCCTTGCAGCTCGCCCAGTACGCCTCTACGCTCGCTTCGCGCGGCAAGCGGATGAAGCCGCAGCTCGTCGATCATCTGACGGACAGCGACGGCAACGTCGTGTCTTCCTTTCAGCCGGAGGTGCTGAACACGATCAAGCTGCCTTCCGCCTATTGGAGCATTATCGAGGACGGCATGGATCGCGTCGGCGTGCAGGGCTTCGAGGGCGTGAACTACTCGTTCCGGCGCAAGACGGGGACGTCCCAGCAGCAGGGGGTCGGCAAGCGCAAGTTCGTCGAGAACGCGGTGTTCATCGCGTACGCCCCCGCCGACAAGCCGAAGCTTGCCGTCGCGGTCGTCGTTCCGGACGGCGGATACGGGGGCTGGGGTGCCGCCCCGATCGCGCGCAAAATTTTCGACGCGTACGACGCGGAGATCGGGCTGACAAGCGCCGGCCCGCGTCAGCCTGCGCAAGCGCAGGATACGGTCGAGGCGCCGAATCCAGGCGCATAAGGAGCGGAGGGCGGATCGTGCGCGGCCTGGAAATATGATAGAATGGCAAAGAAGCATTGTAGGCTGGGCGAAAGAGATAAGGAGATGAACGACTGGAGTGGGAAACTACCGACTGCTAGCGCTCGATCTGGACGGGACGCTGCTGAACGACCGGCAAGAGATCAGTCCCGCCAATCTCGAATGGGTGCGCAAAGCCTCGGAAGCGGGCGTCACGGTATGCGTATCGACCGGACGGGGATTCCCGAGCGCGCTGCCGATCGCCGAGCAGATGGCGCTTACGACGCCGATGATCACGGTTAACGGGGGCGAGATTTGGCGCAAGCCGCACGAGCTGCACCAGCGGACGCTGCTGGAAGCGGAGAAAGTGATGAAGCTGCACATGCTGGCGGAGCGGTATCCGGAGACGTGGTTTTGGGCGTACTCGACCCAGGATATCTACAACAAAGAGAAATGGGTCGACGATACGTACGCCCACGACTGGCTGAAATTCGGCTATTACAACGAGGATCGCGCGGCGCTGGCCGAGATTTGGCAGGAGATCCGCGGCTGGGAAGGGCTCGAGCTGAGCAATTCTTCGCCGTCTAATATCGAGATCAATCCGATCGGCATCTCCAAGGCGACCGCCATCGCGGAAGTGTGCAGGATGATTGGCTGCGACATGTCCGAAGCGGTGGCCGTGGGAGACAGCCTGAACGACCTGGCGGCGATCAAGGCGGTCGGCCTCGGCGTCGCGATGGGCAACGCCCAGGAGGAAGTCAAGGCGCAGGCCGATGCGATCACCGCGTCCAATCAGGAGGACGGCGTCGCGCTTGTCATCCAAAATTACGTGCTGAAGGCGTGATCGCATGGACATTCTCGGCTGGGTGCTTGTGGTGGGGCTGTTTGTCGTAGGCATGGCCGGCTCGATCTATCCGATCCTGCCGGGAGCGCTCGCGATTTACGCGGCGTTTTTCGTATACGGGCTGTTTTTCTCGTTCTCGCCGTTCGGCTTCTGGTTTTGGACGATCCAGACGCTCATCATCGTCGTCCTGTTCGTGGCGGATTACGTCGTGAGCGCGTGGGGGGTCAAGCGCTTCGGAGGCTCGAAGGCTTCCGTGTGGGGCAGCACGATCGGCGTCATGGTCGGGCCGTTCATCATTCCGGCGTTCGGCCTGATCGTCGGGCCGTTCGCAGGCGCCTTTCTCGGCGAGCTGCTGGCGGGTTCGTCGTTCGACAAAGCGCTGAAGGTCGGCTGGGGATCGCTGGTCGGCCTGTTCACGAGCACGGTCGCCAAGATCATCTTCCAACTGGCGATGATCGTGATCTTTATCATTTGGTTGTTATAAGGATGTATGGACAGCATGGTCAAGAAAGATTCGTTGATTAAAGGTACACTGATCCTGACCGCCGCGGCGCTCGTGGCGCGCGTGCTCGGCCTCTTCCAGCGCGTGCCGCTGGAGCACGCGATGGACAAGGTCGGCAATACCGCGTTCGGACAAGCCAACAATATTTATTTGCTGCTCCTGGTGTTCGCCACCGCGGGCATTCCCAGCGCGATCAGCAAGATGGTCTCCGAGCGGCTGGAGCTCGGACGGGAAGCCGAGGTCAAGCGGATCTACCGCGCGGCCATCGGCTTCGGCATCGTGGCGGGAATCGTCATGACGGGGCTGCTGCTCCTCATCGCGCCCTGGTACGCGGAGGCGAGCGGCGCGCCGGGATCCCGGCTGGCTATCCAGGCCATCGCGCCGTCGCTGCTGCTGTTTCCGGTGATCGCGATGATGCGGGGGTATTTTCAGGGCCGCCAGTTCATGACAGCCGGCGGCGTGTCCCAGATCGTGGAGCAGATCGCCCGCGTCGTGACGGCGGTGGCGCTCGTCTACGCGCTGCAGGGCTGGGGCTACAGCAATGCGGTGATGGCGGCGGGCGGCGCCTTCGGGAGCGTCCTCGGCAGCGTCGCCGCGTTTGCCGTCATGCTGTGGTACGCCTTCAAGCTGCGGGCGAGCGACCGGGAGCGGCCGCTCGTTCCCGAGACCGCGCCCGCGCCATCCGACGGACGGATGGGCGCGGCGCCTCCGGTGCTGACAAGAGCGCGCGAGATCTATGCCGCGATCTTCCGGACGTCGATCCCGATTCTGCTCACCGCGATGACGGTACAGCTCATCTACAATATCGATCAGTCGCTGCTGCTTCCGCTGTCGCGCTGGCGGTTCGATGCGGATACGGCGGAATCTTGGCTGAAAATTCTCATCACCAACGCGCAGTCGATCGCGGGCATTCCGCCCGTGCTCGCCATCGCGCTCAGCACTTCGCTGCTGCCGGTCATCGCGGCGGCCTTCGCCTCCGGGGATTCGGAGCGGCTGCGCCGCCAGACGACGCTGGCGCTTCGGATTGCGATTTTCTCGGGCATGCCGGTCGTCCTGCTCTTGTCGGTCGGCGCCGACCCGGTCAACGGCCTGCTCTTCAGCTCGCCGAAAGGCAGCATCATCGTGGGGATGCTCGCGGCCGGTACGACTTTCCAGATCACGATGATGACGTCCAACTCGATCCTGTACGGCCTCAGCCGGCAGCGGCTCGCCATGACGCACACGTTGACCGGGATCGCGATCAAGCTCGTCCTGACGTTGGCGCTCACGCCGTTTTTCGGCGTGTATGGCCTGGTCGCCGCCACGTCCGTCTGCTTTATTTTCGTCACGGCCTGGAACATGCGGACGATCCGCTCCCTGACCGGCGTGCGGGCGCTCGGCGACCGCTGGACGGGCTTCGCGGCTTCCGTGGCGCTGCTGGTTCTCGTCGGCGCCGCGATCTCCTACTTCGGCCTGCGGCTCTTCGAGCCGCTCGGCTGGAAATGGCCGTACCTGTTCACGACCGGCATCCTCGGCCTTTTTCTCCTGATCGGTTACCCGCTGCTGCTCGTCGTTTCCGGCGTTCTGCGCGCCGAAGACGTGGAAGGCTATCCGGCGCGGATCCGACGATTGCTGCGCCCGTTCCTGCGCTTTAGCCGCGCGCGTTCCTCGCAAGCCGGCTAATCGAAGCTCGCCCGCTCCCCGTCCGGGAGCAGGGCGAGCTTTGTCATGACGGCGGCCTGCAGCTTGCGCTGTCCGAACGCGTGCTCCCGCGTCATCTCGAAGACGAGCGGCGGCCGCAGCCCGAGGAGGTATCGCGCGGCCGACGGATCGGTCAGCCAGTCGCCCGGCGTCGGCGGCGCGAGCGGCCGGTCGGGCCAGCTTGCGGCATGCGCCGGACTTCGCCAGCGGCCTTGCTGTCCCCAGCCGGCCTGCCGGACCGTTGCTGACGGGCGCGCGTCGCCGATCGGCGTAGCGGCAGCAAAGACACGCGGCCAATAGTCCGCGCGGGAGCCGGTATGCGGAACGGCCTTGGCGAAGGCGACGGCGCCTTCATTCACCTTTGGGTAAGCAAAAAGCATCGCATACAGGCTTTTGCCGAAGGCGATCCGCTCGCGGATGTCGTCGAAACGCTCCAGCACGCGGCCGGACAGTCGCGAATCGGCTCGTCCGAGGTCGACGCCTTTATGGCGGGATTCGTCTTCCGCTTCGTTCTCCGGAGGCGCGGCAAGCGGAAAAACCACTTGGTTCAGTTGCAGCCACCGCTGGCTTAGAAAGGGGAGGGAGGACAGCACGGTGGACCGGTACGCGGGATCCCGAACGACTCGGCCTTCGATGACGTGCTGCTCGTTGACGATGAGGGCGACCGTGAGCAGCGGGGCGTCCCGGTCGATCCAGAAGCGCTCCCAGAACGGCGTCATGAACGCCGACACGCCGAACGCGGGAAGCAGGCCGAACCGGCTTTGGCCGCTGCGCCTGCTCTCCGCGTAGAGCAGCAGCTGCGGATAGGCGTCGCGAAAGATAAGCGCGTTGCAAGCCTCCAGCATGGCGAAAATCGTCTCGACGGCGTCCGGCGCGAGCAGCGTCGGCAGCCACTGTCCCTTCAGATCCGTCATGCTCCAGCCCCCGTTCCGGGAGACGAGATGGGCAAGCAGCGCCCAATGAAGCTCCGGATACGCCCGGAACATCGCCAGATAGGCCGCCGTTCGCGTGATGTTGTTGCGGTTGTGCTTTTCCGTTTCCTCCCGGATGCGGCGGACGAGCTCGGCGATCGTCCCTTCCCAGTCGGAGGATTCGCCCCGCATTCCCCGCAGCATCCGTTCCCGCAGCGCCTCCTCCGCCCAATGTGCCGTCTCCCGCCGGATCCGCAATTCCGCGCGCGGGGAGGCGAGCTGCAGCGAATCCCAGACGCCGCCCGCTTTGGCGGCAAACCCCTCCGTCAGCCGGCGCGCCATCCGGGCCCAGCCGGCGGCGTCCGGAGACCGTCCGGACGCCCCGCCCGCGTCGTGACGGCCCGATGGCTCGCGACGCATGTCGACCCCTCCTTTTTATACGCCGAACAGGCTGATACTGGAAGGATTTCCTAAGGTGGCGTCGAATTATCCTTTACTTGCGGAAAGCATGTTCCGCGAGGGGAGAGAGCCGGCTGAAAGAAAGGGGAAAGAACATGAAACACAGAAAGTTGCGGCGCATCGGCGGCGCCATCGCCGTACTCCTGCTGGCCGTACTGGTCGGTTGCCAGGCGGTCGGAGGGTTGAACCTGAACGACATGATCGTGAACCAGTTAAACGTCAAGTCGTCGGAAAGCCGGGGCACGGTCGAAGTCACCTTCGATTGGGACGAAGAGCAGCTCGCCGCAGCCGATCCGGAAGCGGTCCAAGCGATCGACTGGTTCCGCAAGGTGAGCTTGCAAATCGATGCGATGAAGTCGGACGATCGAGGCCACGCCTATGCGAAGGGCGCCATTGCCCTCGCCAAGGGGACCATTCCGTTCGAGCTGCGCGCCGACCCGGAGAAGGCGGTGCTGAACGTCGGCGGCGCCGCGCACCCGTTCGTGCTGGATCTGACCGGCGCGGGAGGCGGGCTGCCGGGCTTGAACGGCTTGGGCGTCCAAGGCAAGGGCCAAAACGAGGCGCTTCAGGAAGCGGTTCGGTCGCTGGTTCGCGAGGCGGCATCGTATGTTGTGGGGCATCTGCCGAATCCGCCGGTCGTCCGGGTCGAAGCGGCGTCCCTGCCGATCGACGGCGTCCAGACGGACCTGACCAAAGTCCATGCGGAACTAAACGGCAAGGAGATTGGCGAGTTGGTGCCCGTCTTCCTAGATTCGTTGGCGAAGGACGAGCAAGGCTTGCGCGAGCTGATCCGCACCGTCGTCCAGTGGGGGAACGACCTGCCGGCGGACGTGAAGCTCGCGCTCGGCATCGGGAACGACGAGGCGCAGCCGACGGAAGCGGAGATCGACGAAGTCGTCCAGGAGGCGCTCGCGTACTTCAAAGAAACGCAAGCTCAGATTGAAGAAGCGAAGCGGGATCCGGATTGGGAGCAGGCGTTTAACGACGGCATGACGCTGAAAACCGACCTGTACGTCGACAAGTCGCTCCACATTCGCAAGTCCGATACCGAGTGGAAGATCGACCTGACGCGCTTCGGCGAGCTGGGCTTCCCGCTGAAAAGCGTCACGATCACAAGCAGCCAGGAGAGCTGGAACGTGAACGGAGACGTCGGCTTGGGGCCGGTCGCGGTGCCCGCGGACGCCATCACGGCCGAGCAGCTCGTCGGCATGACGCCATACCGGGTCGTCAAGCAATTCAGCGTGGATTCCGCCGTGTACGGCTTGCTGAAAAACGACCTGCACTTCGACGATCAGTCGTTTACGCTGAGCGACGAATGGGGCGTTCCGTTCGCCAGCGACGAGGACGGCGGCCTCTACGTGCCGCTGCGGGAAACGCTGCGCCAGCTCGATATTCCGTTGTCCTACGATCCGGCGACCAAGGTGCTGCGTTTCTATGATGAGCCGACGATGCAGGACGTAACGCTTAAGGCGGGCTCCGCCAACGTGTCCGTCAACGGAACGGACCGCAGGTGGACCCAGCCGCTCGTTCCGCTGGACGGCGTCCTCTACGCGTATGCCGACGATCTGCTCGGCCTGCTGCGCGCGGAGTATCGTTTGCAGGATGGCCCGTACGGCGATCAGGAACTGCTGATCACGAGGAAGCCGTAAGTCCGAGACAAGGCGATGGATCGCCGGTCCGGTCCGGCTTCGCCGCCCCTTGTGCGTCCTCGCGCGAAGGCGTATAATGACCGCAAACGAAATCGAGGGCTCGCCTCCGGCATCCGCCGCGCGAGGCTCGCAAGGGGGAATCACCGCATGGAGAAGATTCATGACGAAGCGACATTCCGGGAGCGGGTAGGCGGGAGCGGCCTGACGATCGCCGTCTTCAAGGCCGACTGGTGCAAAGACTGCCACTTTATCGATCCGTTCATGCCCGACGTCGAAGCCGCGTACGCCGATCGCCTCTCGCTGATCGAGATCGACCGCGACGAGCTGCTGGACCTTTGCGGCGAGCTGAACATCTTGGGCATCCCGAGCTTTATCGCTTTCCGCGAAGGCCGGGAGCTCGTCCGGTTCGTCAGCAAGCTGCGCAAGACGCGGGAGGAGATCGAGCAGTTTTTCGACCGCGCCGTCGAAGTCTCGAAGGCCATCTCCCCGACCGCTTGAGGGAGAGAATGGTACGTATGCGCACCCCCGCCGGCATGCCGGCGGGGGTTGCTGCGTTTGCGCGGGCGCTTGCGTATGTGCTTGCGGTGCCCGGCCTTCCGGGAGAGCATCGCGTCTGTCAAACCGGCGGCAGCGGGCGCTTCCGCGCGCGGTCGGACGATCGTGAATCCTTTGTGACAATAATCACGAATGCGGCCGCGTTCACATTTTCAACATGGCTTTGTCTGGGAGGGTTGGGTATAATGAGGTTGGCCGTTTAGAGCCTACTTCACATCAGAAATCGGGGATGAGGCATGACCGCTCGAACCTATCGACTTCTCACCCTGTGGACCTGCATCGGCATGTTCCTCGTGCTCGTGGTCGGCGTCGTCGTCACAAATACGGGCTCCGGCCGGGGCTGCGGCACCGACTGGCCGCTCTGCCACGGCAAATTCGTGCCCGCCTATACGCTGGAATCCATGGTCGAATATTCGCACCGGGCCGTAAGCGGCCTCGAAGGCTTGCTCGTCGCCGCGACGTTCGTCGCCACGTGGAAGATGAAGCCGCGCAATCGCGAAGCGATGTTGTACGCGGGCAGCGCGCTGCTGTTCACCGTCGCCCAGGCCGCGCTCGGCGCGATGGCCGTCGTCTGGCCGACGTCCGACGCCGTGCTCGCCATCCACTTCGGCATCTCGCTGATCGCCTTTTCCAGCACCTGGCTGCTCGACGCCTGGGCCAAGCGCCGGCTGCACGCGGGCAGCGCGCCCGCCGCCGAGCGGGGGCCGGGCGGCTCCGCGATCGTGCCGGCCGGCGTCTTCGGCTGGATCGTCGCTCTGCTTGTCTACTGCTACGGCGTCGTCTACCTGGGCGCGTACGTCCGCCACACCGACTCGGCGGGAGGCTGCATCGGCTGGCCGCTGTGCAACGGAAAGTTCGTGCCGGAGCTGTCCGGGGCGACCGGCATCGTATTCGCGCACCGCGTAGGCGCCATCGTCCTGCTGATTGCGATCGTCGCGATCGTCTGGTTCATCGCGAAGGCCACGCGCGGCCACCGCGAGCTGACCGGCATCGGCATCACCTCGATCGTGCTCGTCGTTTGCCAGGTGTTCAGCGGATGGCTGCTGACCGCCACGATCGGCAACGAAGACGTGTACGTGTTTACCAGCCTGCTTCATACGATCATCATCTCCGCGCTGTTCAGCTCGCTTTGTCTGCTCGCGGTACGCGCGTGGCAGTTGTCCCGCCGCTAATGCCAATGGAGGGGTTTCGATGAGTTTCGCTTCGCTTCGTCCTTATCTAGATACGCTTAGACGAGAGGGGGATCTGGCCGTCATCGACGCGCCCGTAGATCCCTCCCTCGAGATCGCGGAAATACACCGCCGGGTCATCGATGAGGGTGGCCCGGCTTTGCTGTTCACGAACGTCAAGGGCAGTCCGTTCCCGGTTGCGACCAATCTGTTCGGCACGAGCCGCCGGGTCGACCTGGCCTTCGGCCCGCGCCCCGAGCAGCTGATGAATCGCCTCGTCGGCTCGCTCGACACCCTCATGCCGCCGACGCCGGCCGCTCTGTGGCGCGAGAAGGACATGCTGTTCGAGCTGTTCAAGATCGGCACCAAAAAAGTATCTGCAGACGCGGCCCCGGTCCTCGGCGTTTCCCGCCGGGAGCGCCCGCTGGCGGGGCTGCCGGTGCTGACGAGCTGGCAGGAGGACGGGGGACCGTTCGTCACGCTGCCGCTCGTGTACACGGAGCATCCCTCCCATCCGAAGCAGCACAACCTCGGCATGTACCGCATGCAGGTGTTCGACGATCAGACGACCGGGATGCATTGGCAGATCCACAAAGGCGGCGGCTTCCACTATCACGAGGCGGAACGGCGCGGCGAAGCGCTGCCCGTCACCGTATTCCTCGGCGGCCCGCCGGCGCTCATCGCGTCGGCCATCGCCCCGGCGCCGGAGGGACTGCCGGAGCTGCTGCTGACGTCGCTCATTCTCGGCGGCAAGCTGCAGATGGTCGAAGACCCGCTCGGCGGCCACCGGATTCCGGCGGAAGCCGAGTTCGCCATCGCCGGGCGCGTGCCGCCGCACGTCCGCCGGCCCGAAGGGCCGTTTGGCGACCACTTCGGCTATTACTCGCTCCAGCACGACTTCCCGGTGTTCAACGTCGATCACGTCTGGCACCGCAAGGACGCGATCTACCCGGCGACGATCGTCGGCAAGCCGCGCCAGGAGGATTACTACTTGGGCGAGTTCCTGCAGCGGCTGCTCTCGCCGGCGTTTCCGATGGTCATGCCGGGCGTGCGCAGCTTGTGGACTTATGCGGAGACGGGCTTCCACGCGCTGGCGGCCGCCGTCGTGCGGGAGAGCTATTCCCGCGAGGCGCTCGTGACGGCGTTCGGCATTCTGGGCCAAGGCCAGCTTTCGCTCACCAAGTTCCTCATGCTGACGGACCGTCCGATCGAGCTGGAACATTTCCGCCTGCTTTTGCAGACCGTGCTGGAGCGGTTCGATCCGAGCCAGGACCTGTTTATTTTCGACAACACGTCGCACGACACGCTGGATTATACCGGCCGCCGGCTGAACCACGGCAGCAAAGCCGTCATGTTGGGCGTAGGCGATCCGATCCGGGAACTGCCGCAAACCTATGCCGGCGGCGATCTGCCGGGAGTCGACCGGATCGAAGTGTTCTGCCCCGGCTGCCTCGTCGTGAGCGGTCCTTCCTTCACGGCGGAGCCGGAGCTCGGAGAGCGGCTCGCGCGGCTCCTGTCGGGCGGCGACTTCCCGTGGCCGATGGTCGTCCTCGCCGACGACGCGGGCATTGCGGCCAGCGAGCGGAAGTTTTTGTGGACGGTGTTCACGCGGTTTAACCCGGGCCACGACATGTATGCCGAGACGCAGGCCAAGCGGCACCATCTCAGCTACGGGCTGCCGATCGTCATCGACGCGCGCATGAAGCCTGGGTACCCGGACGAGCTGTTCCCGAGAGAGGACATCGTGAAGCTGGTGGACGACCGCTGGAAGGAATACGGCATCAAGCTGGGATAACAGGACGCGCGAGGCTTTCATTGCACGGATACGTCATCGAATACGGCCTTATTGCGTGCTCCTACGGGACGCGGCAGAGACGACTCTGCCGCGTCTCTTTTTTGGCGGATGGGGCGGAGGAGGGGCGCTGTAACGAAAGAAAGTTTCGCTGTAGCTCCACGGAGGTGTTCCCTCTAGACATTCTAACGATTAGGGATCGCTGCAGAAGCGAAGATGCCTGGATTAGTCACTATGGCTGAAGCATGTTGTGCTAATCCGTCACGATGCCGACGCCCGATGTCCAAATGGGTTGCCGAAACGACACAAAAGATCGCTACAGACAGCGTATCCGCCAGCAAGACCGCAAACAAATCCACTACCGCAAACAATTTCACTAGTAAAACCGGAAACAACTCCACTAGCAAGACCGTCAGCAAATCCACAAACAAACCCGAAACAAGTTAACAAGTCCGCTACGAACCCGCAAGACTTCCCAGCCTGGCCGCTCCCGCGTGCACGAATCGGTCCATCGAAAGTTGCTCCATTTGGCGAAAATGCATGAAACGCCCCACTTTTGACCCCCTTCCGGCTTGTTATCCTTTCCAAAAATCGCGTAAATTTTCAAAATAGGCATTGCCAAAGTTCTATATTCTATATTATATATAATACATAATATAGAACTTGAGTCTGAGCAAAACAGGGAGATGAGTCGCGTCTCATGAAAGACACTACGCCAAAGCCCGCCTTCATGGATAAGATCAATATCAGCCGGGAAGTCGTGGAGTATATCAAGCAATCGATCCTGAGCGGAGAGCTCAACCCGGGCGACAGGATCGTGGAGACGAAGTTCGCGCGCGAGCTGGGTATCAGCCAGACCCCGATCCGCGAAGCGATGCATCAGCTGTCCGGCGAAGGCATCGTCGTGATCGTGCCGAACAAGGGGCCAGTCGTGAAGGAGCTGCAGCGCAGCGACGTGTTCGAGATCTATTCGCTGCGCGCCGCCATCGAAGGGCTTGCGATCCGCATCGCCAGCCAGATCGCGCCGCAGGAGGCGATCGACGAGCTGGAGCGGTTTTACGAGCGGATGAAGGTCCGGCAGCAGGACGACGAGGTGGATTCGCTGCTCGGGGACTCGTTTCAGATCCATCAGACGATCATCAACCTGTCCCGGCACGAGCGCCTGATCAATATGTACGGGTCGATCTCGTTCCAAATCTCGTTGGTCAACCGCATCCTGGGCACCCAATCGACGAAGCTGAAGGAAGTCGAGCAGCACCGGGAGCTGGTCGAAGCGCTCAAGGCACGCGATCCCGACCAGGCGGAGAAGATCATGCGCATGCACATCTACCGTTCCTATCGGGAGTTCATCGAGCTGGACGAGGATAAGCACTGGGAAGACGGAGAGACGCTCTGGTTCTGACGACGCGGCATCGCGCGAGACGCAAAGGAGGCGGCCCGATGGAGACGGTACTCGCGATGAACGGCATAACGAAGTCGTTTTTCGGAGTCAAAGCGCTGGATGGCGCGTCTCTCGAAGTACGGAGAGGCGAAGTGCACGCGCTCATGGGGGAGAACGGTGCCGGCAAGTCGACGCTGATGAAGATCTTGACCGGGCTCGTGACGCCCGACGAGGGGAGCATCGAGCTGTTCGGCGAACGGGTCTCGATCGCCACTCCCCAGGATGCGCTAAGGCTGGGGATCGCGATGATCCACCAAGAATTGAATCCGATCCCGGACATGACGGTGGCGGAGAACATTTATCTCGGAAGGGAACCGACCCGCGGCCCGTTCCTGAATCGCAAACAGCTGCACCGGCAGACGCGGGAGCTGCTCGAGCGGTTCGACTTTCACGCGGCGCCGGAAACGCGCGTCGGATCGCTCAGCGTCGCGCAGAAGCAGATGCTGGAAATCATCAAAGCGGTGTCCGCCGAGGCGCGCTTGATCATCATGGACGAGCCGACGTCGGCATTGTCGGACGGAGAAGTGAAAACGCTTTTTCAGACGATCCGGGCGTTGAAGGGGCAAGGCGTCCCGATCATCTACATTTCGCACCGGATGGAAGAGATCTTTAGCATGACCGACCGGGCGACGGTGCTGCGAGACGGCCAGTACATCGGTACGGCGGATATCGCCGCGCTGGATGCGGACCGGCTGATCGCGATGATGGTCGGGCGGCCGCTCGAGGCGATCTACCCGAAGGAGCGGATCGAGCCGGGCGAAGTCGTATTTGAGGCGAACGGCCTAAGCCGCAAGACCGTCTTCGACGACATCACGTTCCGCGTCCGGAAAGGCGAAATCCTCGGCATCGCCGGGCTGATGGGGGCCGGGAGAAGCGAGGTGGCGCGGGCGATCTTCGGCATCGACCGGCTGAGCGGGGGCGAGATTCGGATCGACGGCCGTCCGGTCGCCGTCCGGCATCCCGCGGACGCCATCCGCCACGGCATCGCGCTCGTGACCGAGGACCGCAAGGAGATGGGCCTCGTCCTGTGCCGGCCGATCCGGGAAAACATGACGCTCGCCAGCCTCCCGATCGACGCCAAAGGCGCGTTCGTCTCCGGCCGCTCCGAAGCCGGGACCGTCCGCGGCCTGACCGACAAGATTCGCATCAAGATGCGCGACGTCAACCAACCGGTGCAGAGCCTGAGCGGCGGCAACCAGCAAAAGGTCGTCCTCGCCAAGTGGCTGCTGACCAAGCCCAAGGTGCTGATCCTGGACGAACCGACGCGCGGCATCGACGTCGGCGCGAAAGCCGAGATCTACCGGCTGATGTCGGAACTGGCCAAGGAAGGCTTGGCAATCATCATGATCTCGTCCGAGCTGCCCGAAATCCTCGGGATGAGCGACCGGGTGCTCGTCATGGCGCACGGCCGCATCCAGGGCGAATTCGAAGGTGCGCATCTCACCCAGGAACAAATACTCGCCTGCGCGATCGGAGGTTCCCACAGTGCGTAACGAACTGGCATTCAAGCGAAAGCTCGCTCCCGGCGGCTTGTCCGAAGGCATGCTCCGCAAGTACGGCCTGATCTTGATCCTGCTGCTGGCCGTGGTCGTGCTCAGCATCGTATCCGACACGTTCCTTACCTTTACCAACTTGATGAACGTTCTACGCCAAGTATCGATCAACGGCATCCTTGCCGTCGGCATGACGCTGGTCATTCTCACGGGCGGCATCGATCTGTCCATCGGCTCCTTGATGGCCGTCTCTGCCGTCATCGCGGCCAGCACGGTGTCCGATTCGTCCGGTGCCACGATCCTCGCCCTGGTCCTGGGCATGCTCGCTTCAGGCTTCCTCGGCGGCGTCAGCGGCACGATGAGCGCCAAGCTCCGGGTCGCCCCGTTCGTCGCCACGCTCGCGATGATGACGATCGGCAGGGGCATCGCCCTCCTTTATACCAACGGACGCCCGATCATCGTTGATTCCCCTTCCTTCAAATATTTGGGCCAAGGCTACGTCGGCCCCATCCCCGTTCCCGTCCTGATCTTCGTCGTCATCGCCGCCCTCGTCGCGGTGCTGCTCTACCGGACGAAGTTCGGCCGCTACATCTTCGCCGTAGGCGGCAATGAGAACGCTTCCCGCGTTTCCGGCATCCGCGTCGACCGCATCAAGATCGGCGTGTACGCGATCAACGGACTGTTGTCCGGCCTCGCCGGCATCCTGCTCGCCTCCCGCATCAGCTCGGGCCAGCCCAACAGCGGCATCGGCTATGAACTCGACGCGATCGCGGCCGTCGTCATCGGAGGCACGAGCCTTTTCGGCGGCCGGGGCTCTCTGCTCGGCACGATCGTCGGCGTTCTCATCATCGGCGTCATCAACAACGGCCTGAATCTGCTGGACGTGTCGTCCTATTGGCAGCAGATCATCAAGGGCGTCATCATCGCCGGCGCGGTCATCCTGGACCAGCGGGCGAAGCGCGACTGAACCTCGTGATTGCCGGGGCTGCATCGCCAATAGCGGGTGCGGCTCCGAGATCAAATACACAATCGACAAAAGGGAGAGGTGCTAGAAAGATGAAGAAATTCAAAGGCTGGAAATGGGCGGGGGCGGTCGTGCTGGCGGCGGCGCTGCTGTCGGGCTGCGGCAATGGCGGCGATAAGGGAGGCAACGCCTCGCCAGACGCGTCTGCCGGCGCCTCCGGCGCTTCCGGCAAGGCGTACAAGATCGGCGTCGCGGCGCAAGGACTGTCCCACGAATTCATCAAGTCGCTCGTCGAATCGATGCAGGAAAAGGCGAAGGAGCTGAACGTCGAGCTGCTCGTCATGGACAGCCAGGACAAGATCGAGGAGCAGCTGAACCAGGTCGATACGCTGATTTCCCAGAAGGTCGACGCCATCATCCTGAATGCGGTCGACATGGTCGGTTCGAGCCCGGCCGTCGATCGGATCAAGGAAGCGAAAATTCCGCTCGTCGAAGCGATCACCTACACCAAAAACGAAAACTACGACGTTTTCGTCGGCACCGACCCGGAACAGTCCGGCGTCATGATGGGCGAGCTGCTCGCCGACATGCTCGGGGGCAAGGGCAACGTCGCTCTGCTGCAAGGCCAAATCGGCCACTCGGCCGAAATCACGCGCGGCGTGGGCCTGCAAAAGGCGCTGTTCGACAAATATCCGGACACGAAGCTCGTCACGCAGCAAACGGCCAACTGGAACCGCGACGAAGCGATGCGGATCACCGAGGACTGGCTGCAACGCTTCCCGGATCTGAATGCGATCGCCGCCCAGAATGACGAGATGGCGATGGGTGCGCTCCAAGCGGTCGAAGCGGCCGGACGCAAGGACGTCCTCGTCGTCGGCATCGACGGCATCGCCGACGCGCTTAAAGGTGTGAAGGAAGGCCGCATGGCCGCTACGGTTCTGGACAACGTCACCTCCGAAGGCAAGCGCGCGGTCGAAGTCGCCGTTGGCCTCATCAAGGGCGAGAAGTTCGAGAAGAAGGAGCTCGTCGACTACGTCAAGATCACCAAGGACAACGTCGGAGAGTACTACGGCGGATGAACGAGACCCGGTAAAGGAGTGGAAGGCGATGACAGCAGCGGTTGACCGTCTCCCGGCGCCGCTGCTCCCGACGCCCAAAGAGTGGCGGACGGGGGCGGGCCGGTATGCGCTCGGGAGAACGACGAAGCTTGCACTCGATCCCGCCTTTGCGGCCGTGTCCGAGGTGGCCGTCCGCGAACTGCCGGCGCTGCGCCTTGACGCCGCGGACGGCGCGGAAGGAGCGCCGTTCGGCGTCCTGGCCGTACAGGGACCGGACGCGATCCCGGCGGAGACGCGGGAGGCGCTGCTCCGGCAGGCTCATCCGGAGCAAGCCTATACCCTCCGCATCCGGGAGGACGCCATCACGATCGGCGCGATGAACGCGAAGGGGGCGCTGCACGGCATCTCGACGCTGGCGCAGCTGACGGAACTGAGCGGCGAAGACGGCTTGCCGGAAATCGACATCGTGGACGGACCGGATATCGGCAAGCGCATCATCTCGCCGACGATGACCTGGTACGCGGGCTTCGCGCGGGCCGGATTCGGCACCCAGCTGTGGGAGGGGGAGCGCTGGAAGACGTTCGTGGACTGGTGCTTCCGCCGCAAGATCAGCGCGTTGAACGTCGTCATGTACGGCTTTTGGCCGTTCGAATTCGACGCGTATCCGGAGACCGTCCTGCGGAATTTGCCGGTCGAGACGTGGTCGGAAGAGATCGGCGACTGGGTCGAGGTGTCGTTCACCCATCCGAACCTGCGCAAGCCGTTCCTCGAAGAGCTGATTGCCTACGCCAACACGCGTGGAATCGAGATCTACGCCTACATCGGCATGAACTCCTACAGCGGCGGCTATCCGGTCGTCCACCCCGAGAGCCGCAGCGTCCTGTCCGACGAGCTGAAGGCCGAAGGGCACGTGAACAGCTACGACGCGATGTGCACTTCGCGGTCGGACGTGCGGCGCTATCTGATCGAGAGCGTCAAGCGGATCGAGGCGCTCGGCTTTAACGGCCTCGTTTTCGAGGAGAGCGAGGAGGTGAAGTGGTTCTGCCAATGCGAGGAGTGCCGGCGCAAATACGGCCATTTGGCGCCGAACGACGCCAAGCATACCGTCACGGCCGAGCTGTTGGCGGAGTACGTCCGGGTGCTGCGCCCCGAGACGCTGGTCGGCGTCCGCTGGCTGCGCGAGCCTCCGATCGTCAAGGACCGGACTAAGCTCGCGGAATGGGCCGCGAAGCTGCCGGAGCGAGTCGTGCTGTTCTGGGCGCCGGGGCTGGAGGACGACGACCGGGAATTCCTGAAATGGCGCGACGTCTTCGGCGAGGAACGCATTTGGTCCCGCAACTGCGAGGGCAGCGGCTTTGCGGCCAGTCTCGGGCGCATCCCGTACCTGATCCCGGACACGTTCCCGGATTCTCTGCGCAACTACACGTTCCAGCACCTGTGGAACGACATCGCGCAGTTTCAAGGCGCGGTCAATACCGGCTGCGCGGCGATTAACGGATACGGCTTCGAGTGGTACGGGCACGAGCTGTACTTCATGGCGCCGGCCCAGTTCGGCTGGGATTGCTGGCGGATGGACCGCGAAGCGTTTTTGACGCATGCCTCTTTGCACCTGCACGGGCCGGAGAACGGTCCCCGGTACGAAGCCGTTGTCCGGCGGCTGCCCTGCATCCACGAGACGCAGATTTGCAAGACGCTGCCTTCGTTCCCGTTCATGCCGGACAAATACGCGGGACCCGAGGGGATCGCCTATCTGGAGCGTTGCCTATCGGACGCTCGCTGGTGCGTCGGCGAGCTGGAGGCGATCCTGTCGTCCGGCGATCTCGCGGCGTGGCAGCGGGAAAACGCCGAAGCGACGCTCGTCATGGCCCGCCGGATGGCGGAGGTTGCGGCGGCGGGCATCGCGTTCGGACGCTTCGAGCTCGAGCGGGACGGCCGCGCCGACGCGGACCGGATGCGCGGGCACGCACGGGACGCCCTGCGGCACGCGGAGGAGGATTACCGGCTGATCAAGACGCGCTATTTCGATTCCAAAGCGCATGCGTGGACCGGCGTGCCGATCGGCGAGTACTACATTCCGATGGTCATCAACGAGTATCGCAAGCGCTTCTCCGAGACGCTCGGGGACGAATTCGCGCCGGACGACAGCGTCCCCTACATGGTCGGAGGCGAGAGCCTGCCCTGGGAGTGGCTGCTGGAATGGGGCCACCGGATCGCGGCCGCGAAGCCGCTCGCCGCGTTGCGTCCGCAGGGCGGTGCGGCAAGGTGAAGCATCGCGCGATCGCCATTTTGGAGGAACTGATCGGCATCCAGAGCGTCAATCCGCATTACGGGGAAGGCGCGGCCGGCGAGATGGCGCTCTCCCGGCACCTCGAACGGCTCTGCCGCGAGGCGGGACTCGTCGTGTCCAGGCAGCAGGTGTTCGAGGAGCGGGACAATCTGATCGTTCGGCTGCCCGCGCCCCGGCCTGGCCCGCTGCTCATGTTCGAAGCGCACATGGATACCGTATCGCTCGGCGCGATGCCGGATCCGCTGACTCCGATCCATCGCGAAGGGCGGCTGTACGGCAGAGGCGCCTGCGACACCAAAGGCTCGCTCGCCGCCATGCTGGCCGCGATGGAGACGCTGGCCCTGCAGCCGGACACGCTCGGCTGCGACGTGATGCTGTGCGCGACGGTCGACGAGGAACACGCTTACCGGGGGCCGCTCAAGCTGCTGGAGCTTGGCCTGCCGATCGCGGCCGCGGTCGTCGGCGAGCCGACGAACCTGCGCATCGTCGCCGCGCACAAGGGTTGCGCCCGCTTCGCCGTCCATGTCCGGGGCAAGGCGGCGCACAGCTCGGTTCCGCACGAGGGCGTGAACGCCATCGTCCACATGTCGCGGGTCATCCGGTATTTGGAAGAGACGGTCGCGCCAGAGCTGGCCGACATCCGGGATCCCCTGTGCGGTCCAGCGACGCTGTCCATCGGCACGATCTCGGGCGGGAGGCAGATCAACATCGTGCCGGACCGCTGCAGCATCGAGGTGGACCGCCGCATCGTCGCCGGGGAACATCCGGGCGAAGCGCTGGCCGAGCTCGAAGCGCGCCTTCTGGCGTGGAGCCGGACGCAGGGCATCGACCTTTCCGTGGAGCCGCTGCTGCTGGACTGGGCGCTCGGGACGCCCGAGGACGATCCTCTGGTGAGCGCGGCGAAGCGGGCGGCAGGCGGCCTGGGGCTGCCCGAAGGGAGCCGCGGCGAGACGTACGGCAGCAACGCGAGCAAGTATCAAGGCATCGGGGGCATCCCGAGCATCGTCTACGGCCCCGGCTCGATCGCACAGGCACACGCCGTAGACGAGTGGGTGCCGGTCGCCGAGGTCGAGGCGGCGACGGCTTTTTACGTCGCGCTGGCCCGTTCTTTTGGAAGGTAAAGGACATCGGAAAGGAGTTCATCCCATGACAAAAGAGATCATTCGCACCGACAAGGCGCCGATGCCCGCCGGCAGCTACTCCCAGGCGGTCCGCTGCGGAGACACGCTGTATGTCGCCGGCACGTGCCCGTTCGAGCTCGGCTCGAAGCGGGTGCTGCACCCGGGGGACACGGCGGCGCAGACGAAGCTGGTGCTGGAATATATGCAGGCGATCCTGGAAGCGGCGGGTTCGTCGATGGAGCGGGTGCTGAAGGTAACGGCGTTTTTGGACAATCTCGACAACTTTGCCGCCTACGACCGCGAGTACGCCCGCTTTTTCCCCGTCGATCCGCCGGCGCGAAGCACGGTGGAGATCGGCAAGTTCCCTCCCGGCATGTGCGTGGAGATCGAATGCGTTGCAACCTTGTAGGCAGCATCCACCTAAGCGAAAAGGAGGAGAACCGCCATGCGGATTAGCGAACGCGTATCCCTGGTCGGCAGCGGCAAGTTCGGCATGGAGCTGAGCGATCCGACGGACTGCAATGTGTACCTGCTGGACGGCGGCGGCGAATGCGCCCTCGTCGACGCCGGAGGCGGCGTCGAGCCCGAACGCATCGTCCGGCGGATCGAGGGGTGCGGCATGGCCATGGACCGTGTCCGGACCTGCATCCTGACGCACGCCCATGCGGATCATGCGGCGGGCGCGAGCTACTGGCGGGAGCGGTACGGGATGAAGATCGTCGCCTCGGCCGAAGCGGCGCCCTGGCTCGCGCGGGGAGACATGGACAAGACGAGCCTGAACGCGGCCAAGCGGGGCGGCGTCTACCCGCCCGATTTCGCTTTCCCGGCGTGTCCGGTCGACTTGACCGTCGCGGAGGGAGACCGCATACGGGTGGGCGATCTGTCGCTCGACGTGATCGATGCGCCGGGACATGCGCGCGGCCATATCGCGCTCGCGCTGATGGAAGGGGAGGACCGCAGCCTGTTCGCGGGCGATACGGTGTTCGCCGGCGGCAAGATCGTCGCGCAGCGCGTCTGGGACTGCATCATCGAGGAATACGCCGAGACCGTGGCCAAGCTGCACCGGCTGCGGTTCGACCGGCTTTATCCCGGGCACGGCCCGTTCTTGCTGTCGCGGGCGTCCGTGCACATCGAAAAAGCGCATCTCATCTTCGAGAGGCTGGAGCTCCCTCCGAATCTGTAGCCGCGCACGGCACGGAAGCGCGCGTCCGGGCTTCCGTGCGCCAACGCAACCCCAGCGAAGGGAGGAAGGGACGCCTATGAACGCGTTGCTGGACAAAAAAGACTTTATCGGATTGAACGGGTGCGCCTGGTTTTTCAGCGGCGCCGAGACCCCGACGCATCTGGGCGTGCAGGCTGCGGTGAACGACTATTTGACGTCCCGCAGCCTCGGTCCGGGAGGCCGGGAGCGCAACGCCGAGACCGAGCGGCAGTGCAAGCGCAACCTGGCGCAATTGCTGAACGGACAGCCCGAACAGATCGCCATCCTGTCGAGCGCTTCCGAAGCCATCTCCATGGCGGCCCGGGCGATCGACTTTCGCCCCGGAGACAACGTCGTGCTCCACGCGCTGGAATTTCCTTCGGGCGTGCTGCCTTGGCTCGCCTTGAAAAAGACCGGCGTCGAAGTCCGGGTCGTGGCGCACAAGGGCTGGGAAATCGACGAGGACGACCTGCTCGCGGCGGTCGACGGGAGGACCCGGCTCGTCATGACCAGCCACGTCAGCTTTCTGAGCGGGGCGCGTCTCGACTACGGCAAAGTTTACGAGCGGCTGCGGCAAACGGAAACGCTGTTCCTGCTGGACGCCACCCAATCGCTCGGCGTCGCGCCGGTTGACGCCTCGCAGGCCGACATCGTGGTGTGCAGCACGTACAAATGGCTGCTGTCGCTGCACGGCGGCGGCGTGCTGGCCGTTAATCCGACGCGCGCGGGGAATCTGCTGCCGGCCTACGTCGGCTGGCGCAGCGTCGAAGAACGCCTCGGGCCGGACCGGTTCGACGGGTTCGACTTTCATCCGGACGCCCGCCGATACGAGCTTGGCTATCCGAGCTACCCGACGGTCTACGCGCTGGAGCGGTCGACCCGCCTGCTGCTGGAGGCCGGCGTCGACCGGATCGAACGCCATGTTCTCTCGCTCGGCGGCGCGCTCATCGAGATGCTGCGGGCGCACGGGCTCACGGTGACGACGCCGGACGATCCGGCGCGCCGCGCCGGCAACATCAGCTTCCTGCACGAAGACGCCGCCGCGGTCGCGGAGCGGCTTCGCCGGGAGCGCATCTACGTCATGGGCAGCGAGGGCCGGGTGCGCCTGTCGGTGCACGCGTTTAACGACCGCGCCGATCTGGAGCGGCTGCAAGCGGCGCTGCCCGCCTGTCTGAACGGATAACGGAATGGGGAGGGAAACACGCATGAAGGCATTGGTATGGACGGCGCCGGAAAAAATGGTTTTCCAAGACGTGCCGAAGCCGGAGCCGGCCGAAGACGAAGTGCTGATCCGCGTCGACACCGTCGGCATCTGCGGGTCGGAGATCGAAGGATATTTAGGTCACAACAGCCTGCGCGTTCCGCCGCTCGTGATGGGACACGAGTGCTGCGGCCGGGTCGAGGCGTGGGGCGCGCGTGCCGGCCGGTTCGCGGCGGGTACGAAGGTCGTCATCAACCCGCTCATCTCTTGCGGAGCCTGCCCGGCCTGCCGCAAAGGGCAAAACCAGCTCTGTACGAGCCGCCGCATCGTCGGCATCCATCGGCCGGGCGCGTTCGGACAGTGGGTGGCGGTCCCCGTTACCTGCGTCGTGCCGGTATCGGAGTCGCTCGGCGCCGCCCGCGCGGCACTGGCCGAGCCGCTGGCCTGCTCGCTGCGGGCCGCGCGCCGCGCCATGCAGCGCCACTTCCGGCCGAACGTGCTCGTCTTCGGCGCGGGCGGCATCGGCCTGTTGTGCGCCAAGGTCGCCCGGCTGCTCGGCGCCGCGCGGATCCTCCTGGTCGACACCCAGTACGACCGGTTGAAAATCGCGCTCGACGCCGGGGCGGCCGACCGGACCGTCCACCCGGTGGACGACGATCTGACCCGTGTCGTCCGGGAGGCGACCGGCGGCGAAGGCGTTGACGTCGTCATCGACGCGGCCGGCTTCCAGCCGACGAGAGCCCAAGCCATGTCCGTCGTCAATCCGGGCGGCACGATCATGAACATCGGCCTCGGCATCGACGGGACGGAGCTTCCGATCAATCATCAAATCCGCAGCGAAATCGAGGTACTTGGTTCGTTCTGCTATACGCCGCAAGACTTCCACGACGCCGTGCGGCTGCTGGAGGAAGGCCGCGTCACCGAGGAAGGCTGGACGGCTTCGCTGCCGGCGGCCGAGGGCGGCCGGGCGTTCGAGGATTTGGTGCGAGGCCGCGTCCGGCAGGGCAAGCTGTTCCTCGTCATGGAAGGAGCGTAAAGGGATGAAAAAGCTCAAAGTAGGCATCATCGGCTTCGGGAGCTGGGGCGAATGCCATCTCGAAGCTTATCGCGCGCTGCCGTTCATCGAAGTGGCGGCGGTCTGCGACGCGCAGCCCGCTCGCAGGGCGCGGGCCCGGGAGCTTGGCGTCCCGGTCGTCTGCGAGACGGCCGAGGAGCTGCTACGCGAGGCGGACATCGGTCTCGTCAGCGTCATCACGTTCGAAAAGGCGCACCTTCAGCCGGTGCTGGCCGCGCTCGAGGCCGGCAAGCACGTCCTGGTGGAGAAGCCGGTGGCGACGGACGCGGCCGAGGCGGCGCAAATGCTCGCGGCAGCGAAACGGCACGGCCGGTTCGTCGCGCCGGGTCATCTGCTGCGGTTCGAGCCCAAATACGCCGAAGTCCGCCGCCTGATCGCGGAAGGCGCGCTTGGCCGACCCGCCTCGATCTACATGAAGCGCTCGCGCAACCATTCGCTCTTCGGCACCTATCGCCGAACGCACACCGTTTATGAGCTGATGATCCACGACCTGGATCAGGCGATCTGGTACGCGGGCAGCCGCGTCAAGCGGGTGACGGCGGAGGGCTGCACGCTGTCGGGGGGAGACGTTCCCGAGATTTTGTGGGTGCAGCTTCGGTTTGAAAACGGCATGCTCGCCGTGCTGCACAGCAACTGGATGACGCACGACGCGGCCGGCGTCGTCATCAACGACTATACCGAAGTCGTCGGCTCGGAGGGCACGGTTCAGTTCGACACCGACCTGGCCGGCGTCCATCTGCTCGGCATCCGGGGCCGCGCGTCGACGGACCTGTCGGTCCACCACCGGCAGGGCGGCCGGATCGTCGGCGCGCTGAAGGAGCAGCTCGCCTACATCGGCGAATGCGCGCTGAACGGTACTTCGCCGGATGTCGTCTCGTTCGAGGATGCCATCCACGGCATCGAGGTGGCGGACGCCATCGTGCGTTCGGCCCGGTCGGGCGAGCCGGTCGAGCTGGGCGGCCAAGCCGCGTTAGATCCAAACGGACAGGGGGCCCGTTAAGATGAAATGGGTGCAATTCAAACGAAAACACGAACCTAACGGACGAATCGCGCTGGGGGTGCAGGAGGCGGACGGGCAGGTGCGGCTGTTCGCGGACGGCTTGGAGCTGAGGACGCTTATCGAGCAGATCGCGGACCTGCCGCCCGGCGCCGAGCCGCCCGCGCCGCCAGTCTACGCGCCCGTGCTCGCCCCGGACGACATCGTCCTGTGTGCGCCGATCGCCAAGCCGGAAAAGCTGATCTTCGTCGGCCTCAACTACCGCGACCACGCCGCCGAGTCGAACATGGCGGTGCCCCAAGTGCCGGTGCTGTTCCCGAAATACCCGAACGCGATCGTCGGCCCCGACGCGGATGTCGTTATTCCGGCCGAGGTGCGCGAATGCGACTACGAAGCGGAGTTGGCCGTCGTCATCGGCAAGCGGGCCAAGCGCGTCCGGCCGGAGGACGCGATGTCGCACGTCTTCGGCTACACGATCATCAACGACGTGAGCGCGCGGGATATGCAGCTGCATGAAGGCCAGTGGACCCGCGGCAAGGCGATCGACACGTTCGCCCCGATGGGGCCGTGCGTCGTCACGCGCGACGAGATTCCGGACCCGGGCCGGCTCGACATTTCCCTAACGCTGAACGGGGAAATCATGCAGCAGTCCAACACGCGGGAGCTCATCTTCGACATTCCGTATCTGGTCTCCTTCCTGTCCCGGACGATGACGCTGGAGCCCGGCGACATCATCAGCACGGGCACGCCTCCGGGCGTAGGCATGGGCCGGACGCCGCCCGTCTGGCTTCGTCATGGCGACGTGACGGAAATCGAGGTAGCCGGCATCGGCAAGCTGCGGAGCCGGTATATTCAGGAGCAGATCTGAGGGATATCGAACGTATGAACAAGCGGAAGACATGGCGAATGCCGGGGCTGCGGCTGACGATCGCCGTCAAAATCATCATCGGGTACGCCGCGATGCTGCTCTTTTTGGCGGCGGCGCTGCTCGTCGTCTCGGGAACGATCGACCGGCTGCAAAACGAGATCGACGCCGTCACCGGGCGCGATCTGAATATCCAGGTGCTGACCTATCAGATCGACAAAAGCGCCTCGGACATGGACGGCGCGCTGCAAGCCTACATGGTGGCGGGGCAGGAGAACGCCAGGAAAACGTACGATTCGGCGGCATCGGCGTGGCAGCGGAGCGACGAGCGGCTGCAGGAGCTGCTCGCCGCCGAGCCGGAGCAGCTGAGCCGGCTGGCCAGCGTGAGCGGCGCCGTCCGACAGTGGATGACCGGCGCCGAAGCGCTGATGAAGGCGGGGACCGGCGGACGCACGCTCGAGGAGTTGGGGACCGCTCTGTACGGGGCTTCAGCGCAAAAGCAGATGGACGGCATGCGCGAACAGCTGTCCCGGCTGCGTCAGGCCGAGAAGTATTTGATGGACGAGCGCATCCGTGCGCTTGCCCAGCGCAACGATCGGCTCCAGACGCTGCTGTACGGGATCCTGGGCGGGCTGACCGTTTTCGCGGCGCTTTTCGCCTGGCTCGTCTCCCGGCACGTGACGCGCAACATCCGCAAGGTCACGTCCGCCGTCTCCGATATCGCGGGCTCCGGCGGCGACCTGACGCGGCGCATCGAGGTTCGCACATCGGACGAGATGCGGGAGTTGGGCCGGGAGACGAACGCCCTGCTCGCCGCCCTGCAGGGCATGATCGGCTCGGTCAAGCGCGGAGCGGAGCAGCTGTCGGAGGTGGCGGGCCAGATCCGGCAGGGCACGGACGGCGCCCTCGTCGTCAACGGGCAGGTAGGGGACGCCGTCCGCCGGGTTGCCGCGGGCACGGAGCACCAGGTGGCACAGGTGCAGGAGATCACGTCCGTCATGACGGAGACGGCGCTTTCGCTCGAGGGCACCTCCGACCGCGCGAAGGAGGTGGCTGACCTGGCCCATCATACGCGCGGCGCCGCGGAAGACGGCATTTACCATCTGGATCGGTCCGGCGCGGCGATCGGCGAGATCGAGACGGCGTTCGGAAGGATCGGCGACAGCGTGAAGGAGCTGACCGGCGAGTCCGACCGGATTCACGCCATGGTCGGCTACATCTCCGACGTCTCTACGCAGACGAACCTGCTCGCGCTGAACGCGGCGATCGAAGCTGCCAGGGCGGGCGAGCACGGCCGGGGCTTCTCCGTCGTCGCGGACGAGATCCGCAAGCTGTCGGAGCAGACGTCCCGGTCGGCCAAGGAGATCACCGTGACGCTGGAGCGGCTGAACGGAGGCGTGCGGCGCATCGACGAGCTCGTCGACGCCAGCCGCCAAGCCGTCTTCGGGAGCACGGCGTCCGTCCGCGAAGCGGGCGAGCGGGTGCAGCGCATCATCGGCAGCGTCGGCGAGCTGGCGTCCTCGATCGGGGAGGTGGCCGCCTCCGTCGAGCGGATCGCCGAAGACAGCGCGCAGGTCGTGAAGTCGAGCAAAGAGATCAACCGCATCGCGGAGGACAACTCGGCGTTCGCCGAGCAAATGTCCGCCATGGCGGAGGAGCAGAGCGCAGCGATGCGGCAGTTTTCCGTCACATCCGACGATCTGAAGCAGGTGTCGGATGAGCTGCGGCGTTTGACGGGCAGCTTCACCGTCTAGCGCCGCTGCTTCCCTCCAAAGCCTCGCGCTGTATCGAAAGGGCTGTCCCGTTCGTCTCCTAGGTGACGAGGGACAGCCCTTCGTATCGTTTGGCGCAGACCGCGTTAGATCAGCTTCGCGGCGAACCTCGGCCTTCTCGCCGCCGCTCAGGACGGAGATGCGGCTCTCGATGTGCTTCGTCGTCAGCCCACACTTGGCGAGCGCCGCGTGTGTAAAAATTTGTATTGTAAACATTCTATATTATATATATTATATATATCGTATATGATGTTTGGTTGGAGGATGACAAGGGATAGAGGCGATATGATTGATCTTTCGTAAAGGCAATCCTAGCTATGTTATCTGTCTTATGAAAGATGTACTCAAAAGTTGGCCATGGTACTTTGCAAGTATCGTGGCTACCATTGTTTATTTGCTTATGGATTTTTATATGAGAAAAATGATTGGAACGGTTGCAGACGATATTATTTATCAAAAAGAAACTTTCATGATGTCTTTCGTATTCTTGCTTGGTTCTACCTTTTTAGCGTCGCCATTCCATGGCATATCCACCTACACAAAAGGGCGTATGTCCGAAGAAGTTCTCCTAAAGTTGCGTTTGGCGATCGGCAAAAAAACCACAAAGCTAAGTATGCCCTACTTGGAAACCCATGATAGCGGAGAAATCATTTCTCATTTAGGTTCGGAACTGGATACACTCAATGGTTTTACCTATTACGGTCTTTCCATGGTAACCACTTTGTTTGTTCAACTGATTGGCGTAACAGGGTTTATGCTGGCTGTCGATCCTGAGATTACGATTGTTTTTATTTTGATATCCTTACTCGTTTTGCCATTTAGTATTCTTTTGACCAAGCAAGTTCGAAGGAATGAAAAAGTCTATAGAAGCCAATTGGCAAAATCTCAACAGAGAGCAAAAGAAGGGATCAACTTTATTACGCTAGTAAAAGCTTTTCGATTAGAAAAGATGGTTTTTAATCAATATGAAAAAGCATTGCATCAAGCAACGGATGCAGCGATCAAAAATGAAAAGACAGTTGCATATGTAGCAGCGGCAGGCAAGGCTATCGGCTTCATACCGCTAACTGTAATGATTGCTCTCGGGGTGTTTAGAATTTTTGAGGGTACCTTGACGCAAGGCGAGTTACTTTCCCTCGTGGCCATTGGCGGCGGTTTTTTCTCATGGCTTCAAGGTACGCCGGATACGGTAGCTTATTTAAGGAAGGCTCAAGTGGCTTGTGAACGGATATATGGCTTTTTGGATTTGCCCGAGGAAGAAAATGGTACTGCAACCAAACGTCTTCAAAAAGATTCTTGTATGGTGAAAATAGAGGATGTTCATTTTGCTTATCCTGGAGAAAAAGAGGTTTTAAACGGCATTTCAATGGAAATCAGAGAAGGTGAGTCGGTCGCTTTGGTGGGAGCCAGCGGTTCCGGTAAATCTTCGATCATCAAACTGATTTGCGGATTTATTACTCCCGATTGCGGCAGCGTTGAAGTAATGGGAAATTCAATAGAAGACTGGGATAAAGAAGCAATGCGCCGGAATATTGCATTTGTCGGGCAGGAAAGCCGCCTATTCCCTGGAACGTTGAGGGAGAATCTATTAACCAACCAAATGCATATGGAAGATGAAAAGCTTATGGCACTGTGTAAGCGAGCTGGATTGGAAGCTTTGTTAGGCGAAAGAGGCTTAGATGGGCGTGTAGGCGAAGCCGGGTTTCAATTTTCCGGAGGCGAAAAGCAGAGAATTACCATTCTACGGGCATTGCTCAAGGATGCAGATTTGATCTTGTTGGACGAGCCTACTTCTGCATTGGATGCGGTTTCGGAAGAATCGATTCAAGAATGCCTGCGCATGCTGACAAAAGGGAAAACGTCACTAACGATCGCGCACAGAATGGCTACCATTAAAAATGCGGACCGAATTTATGTTCTTCATCAGGGGAGAATTGTACAGTGTGGCTCCCATGATGAGCTATTCAAACAAGATGGCCAATATAGAAAAATGCTTCAACTTCAAGAGTTAAAGGAGCGAGCCATATAGCACAATGGAAACTCAACGAGAATTGAAGCGGCTATTAGCCTATATCTTGCCGTGGAAAAGGAGTTATTTTACCGGTTCTATTGTTGTAACTGTGTCTAACTATTGTGAAAATATGATCATGGCATTGCTGCTTGGACGTGTACTTGGCGCAGTTGCAACTGAAAGCTTCCAAAAGGCTAAATCAGACATTATTTTATATGCTGTCTTGTACTTGCTGATCCTGCTGATCGTTGCTATCGGCAAGGGCATATCCAACAGGGATGCCAACCTTGCGACAAAAGAGATACGGCTCAGGGCGTTTGACCGTATAATGAAATCCAAATTACGCCATATCGTAAAAAGACATTCAGGAGATGCTCTTATAAGACTGGACGGCGACGTCAATGCCGCGTCAGAAGTTTTCAAAAATACAGTGCAAAGTGCTTTATCTTTGATATTTACTTTGGCAGCCACGATCGTAACGATTTTCGCCGTCAGTTGGATTAGCGGAGTTGTTCTGCTTTTATTTGGGTTGGTGATGCTAGGGATCAATATAAAGTTCGTCGCTCCGGCGAGAGAGAGGTATGCGATCGCTAGAAAGCATGTTGGCATAACGGCGATGGACATGACCGATTTGCTCTCAAATGCAGAGATGTTAAGATTTTGCGGTGAACATGCTATTTTGCTGGATAGATATGAGAAGGATTGCATAACCCTACAAGCGAAGAAAATGGCAGCGGTTAAGTTAACGGCTGCACAAAATACACTAGGTCAGATTCAAGCTAGCTTTGTTGTTCTTTTTAGTATTGGCATAGGATTTCTTTTATGGAAGACAAGTGTCATTTCGATTGAACAGATCCCCATTCTACAAAGCATGGGTAGCATGCTTGTTAACCCGCTTTCTAGCATTGGGTTTATGATGGCGAATATGCAGAATAACTTAATGGGAGGCGTTCGTGTTTTGGAGCTTGTGGACTTGCCGGGAGAGGAGTACCCAGAGCAGGCTCAGGCTAAATCAGATATAGATTTAGAAAATGCCATTTCCTGTAAAAGACTGACATTTGGATATGACGAAAAACCTGTATTGGATCAAATATCCTTTTCTCTGCCGAGAGGGAAGATGCTTGCTGTTGTAGGTGAGAGCGGCAGCGGCAAAAGTACATTGTTAAAGCTTTTGATGGGTTTGTATGAATATAAAGGGAGCTTCACCGTATTGGGAAAAGAGATCTCCTCCATTCCTCCAGATGAGGTCAGGCGTTTGACTGCCTATGTTCCACAGGAATGTCCTTTGTTTGAAGGAACGATTTTCGAAAATATTTCTCTAGGGCGCAGCGATGCGACTGAGGAAGAAGTATACCAGGCGGCTTCGGAGGCTGGCGTTGCCGAGTTTGTGAAAGATTTTCATCAAGGTTATCATACGCAGGTTGGAGAATGGGGCGTGCAATTGTCGGGAGGGCAACGCCAAAAAATATCGATCGCGCGGGCTCTTTTAAAGGATGCGCCGATTTTGTTGTTTGATGAGATTACCTCTTCTATTGATTCCATATCTGAGCAATATATACAACAGACCATGGAAAAATTAAGGGGAGATAAGACGATTGTCGTTGTTGCCCACAGGCTCTCGACGATCAAGGAGGCTGATTGTATTCTTGTAATGGACAAAGGAAGAGTGGTGGAGACGGGCTCTCATGAAGAGCTTATGGGTAAGGAAGGAATGTACGTAAAACTGCAAAAGCTGCAATCCTTGGGATTTAATGAGTAGCATTTCAAACTTCTCCGCGCAGTACACGGTATAACGATTCAAACCATCCTAGAAACGGCAAGGGGTTGTTCCATCCGTCATCTTCACGACGATGGGACAACCCCTGTTTGCCGTTCGTTCGCGGCGGACGGACTGCGATACCGGCGCCGGCATCACGCAGCCTACGCCGACGTGAGATTAGATCAGCTTCGTCGTCCAGGACTCGCCGTTCCAGACGTCGGTCGCGACGTCGCGGTAAAATTCCGGCTCGTGGCTGATGAGCAGGATGCTGCCCTTGTACGCCTGAAGCGCGCGCTTCAGCTCGTCCTTGGCGTCGACGTCCAGATGGTTCGTCGGCTCGTCGAGCACGAGCAGGTTCGATTCGCGGTTGATCAACTTGCACAGGCGAACCTTGGCCTTCTCGCCGCCGCTCAGGACGGAGATGCGGCTCTCGATATGCTTCGTCGTCAGCCCGCACTTGGCGAGCGCCGCGCGCACCTCGAACTGCGTCATGCCGGGGAACTCCTTCCACACGGCTTCGATGCACGTCTCGTCCGCGCCGCCTTTGATCTCCTGCTCGAAATAGCCGACGAGTTGGTTGTCGCCGCGCTCCACCGTGCCGGAGAGGGCCGGAATTTCGCCGAGCAGGCTGCGCAGCAGCGTCGTTTTCCCGATGCCGTTGGCGCCGACAAGTGCGATCTTCTGGCCGCGCTCCATGAGCAGGTCGATCGGGCGGCAGAGCGGCTCGTTGTAGCCGATGACGAGCTGCTTGGCCTCGAAGACGAGGCGGCTGGACGCGCGCGCTTCCTTGAAGCGGAATTCCGGCTTCGGCTTCTCCTTCGCGAGCTCGATGAGGTCCATGTTGTCCAGTTTCTTCTGCCGCGACATCGCCATATTCCGCGTGGAGACGCGGGCTTTGTTGCGGGCGACGAAGTCCTTGAGGTCGGCGATCTCCTGCTGCTGGCGCTTGAAGGCCGACTCGAGCTGGGCTTTTTTGGCCTCATGCTGCTGGACGAACGTATCGTAATCGCCGACGTAGCGGTTCAGTTCCTGATTTTCCATGTGGTAAATCAGGTTGATGACGCTGTTCAGGAACGGAATGTCGTGCGAGACGAGAATGAACGCATTTTCGTATTCCTGCAAATAGCGCTTCAGCCATTCGATATGCTGCTCGTCCAAGTAGTTGGTAGGCTCGTCCAACAGCAGAATGTCCGGCTTTTCGAGCAGCAGCTTGGCGAGGAGCACCTTGGTCCGCTGGCCGCCGCTCAGGTCGTGCACGTCCCGGTCGAGGCCGATGTCGGCGAGCCCGAGGCCCCGGGCGATCTCGTCGACCTTGGCGTCGATCAGGTAAAAGTCGTTCGAATTCAGAATTTCCTGAATTTCGCCGACTTCCTCCAGCATCCGCTCCAGCTCGTCCGGCTCCGCGGAGCCCATTCGGTCGTACATGCCGTTCATCTCGGCTTCCAGCTCGTTCAGATAGCGGAATGCCGTCTTCAGTACGTCGCGGATCGTCATGCCCTTCTGCAGGACGGAGTGCTGATCCAGGTAGCCGATCCGCACCTTTTTGGCCCACTCGACCTTGCCCGCGTCGGGCTCCAGCTGGCCCATGATGATGTTCATAAACGTGGATTTGCCTTCGCCGTTCGCGCCGACGAGGCCGACATGCTCGCCTTTCAACAGGCGAAACGAAACTTCGTTGAAGATCGCGCGATCTCCGAAGCCGTGGCTTAGATTGGTAACGGTCAATATGCTCATGGGTCGATCCCTCGTTTGCTCTCGTAGTTCGTGCATGACGCACCATGTCCATTTTATCCGGCCTTTCGGGAGAAGGAAAGGGTTTGGCGGAAATTGTCGCGGATCTGGCGAAGCGGAGAGGGCGCTCCTACGCCTTCGACGGACGGCAGGAGCGGATCGGAGGGTCGCGCCGGGCGGCGAGACGCCTGCGCGCGTCGCGGATCGGCTGCTTGAGCCGCTCCGATGCCTTGCGCATGGCGGTCGGAAGGACGGCGCTGCTGGCGATGGCCGACCACTCGGGGAGTCCGATTTTTTTCATATAGAGGTAGATGCCCGTACTGACGAGGAACTCGAAAAAGACGTATTCCTTGATCGCGCCGGCAGACACCACGACGATGACGATGGCGCGGGGGTCCGCGCTCCTGCGCCTCTGCAAGGGAATCATCCTCCTGTCGGCTCCGGTAGCGGCGGAGACGTTCCAGCATATTCGACGGGGCGCGTCCGATATGCGAAGAGACGGACCGGAACCTGACCCCGGTGCCAAGCGTATAACATCGGTGAAAGAGAAAAGGGGAGATTATCGATGAGCATCTGGATGCAAATTGCAACGGTCGTCGCCACCAGCGTAGCCGAGCTGTGGGCCGCGATTCCGCTCGGCTTCGCTTTCGGCCTGCATCCGATCCTGATCGGCGCGGCAAGCGCGGCAGGATCGATCGTAGCGGCGGCCGTCGTCATTTTCTTCGGCAAGTCGCTGCGGGCATGGCTTCAGCGTCGCATGACCGGAAACTCGAAGCGCGGGGGGCGC
This sequence comes from Cohnella baijiui, assembly GCF_020731285.1. Taxonomy (GTDB): domain Bacteria; phylum Bacillota; class Bacilli; order Paenibacillales; family Paenibacillaceae; genus Cohnella. The sequence continues at coordinate 73,687 of NZ_JAJFOW010000016.1, read as the reverse complement.
ATCACCCGCATCTGGGATAAATACGGCGTCGCGGGGCTGGGCTTCCTGTCGCCGCTGATCACTGGCGCGCCTCTGGGCGCGGCCGTCGGGATCGCCCTCGGGGCGAAGCCGGTCAAGCTGTTCGTCTGGATGGCCGCGGGCATCGTCGTCTGGAGCGTGATCCTGACCGCCGCCGTGGCGATGGGTCTGCTCACGTTGACGGGCGGAGCGGCCGGTTGAGCGGGGGAGCGCAATTGCGGTAAAATGAAGGAACGGACCTACAGGCGATCCCGACCGGGAACGACGCCGTCCGTTGGAGGACGAGATGCTGCGAGCGATGTTCGGCGAACCTGCCCGCGAATGGACAGGTCCGCTGTTGGAGACGGTGCAATTGATGGAGCGGTTCGTTCGCCGCCAGCGCGAGCTCGGCCGATCCGAGGCGCGCGGCGCGGCTGCGAGCCGCATGCTGCAGATTCGCGCGGAAGGGCTCGTGCGCTCGCTCGACGAGCTGGAGCAGAGCCGCTACGCGGCGAGGCGCTTCGCCGAGCGGGTGACCAAGGACGCGCTCGAGGAGATGACGCGGGAAGAACGGCTCGACTACGACAGGCACGTTTACTTCGACAAGGATGCCTATATCCGGCTGTTTTCGCTGCTCGACAAACTCGGCGTCCTGTTAAACGATGTTTTGGCCTTGGAGACCGAGCGGATGAAAGCGTATTTCTCGTACTTCACAGTGCTTCGCAATATGCGGTTGAACGGGCTGCATCCGCCGCTGTCGGCGGAGCTGAACGGGCTGAAGGCGCGGCACGAGGCGGCGTTCGGCCGCCTGCGCAAGCGCCGCAATTTGGAAATTCACCATATGAACGCGGAGCTGCAGGACGACCTGCAGCTTGCGATGCGAAGCCAGGGCGGCCACCCGCACCTCGAGAATATCGCGGATCATATGCGCGATCTGGACGAGGGATGGGAAATGGCGCACCGCTCTCTGGCGGCCGCGTTCCGATATTTGTTGGGCAAACATGCAAGGCGGCCTTCCTAGCGGGGGCCGACGAAGGAGAGGGGGAGCGGGATGCGACTCGCAGGGAGAACGGCGCTCGTCACGGGCAGCGCCAAAGGGCTGGGACGCCGGACGGCGATGGAGCTGGCGGCGCTTGGCTGCGACGTGGCGATCACCTACGTGTCGAGCGTGACCGAAGCCGAGCAGGCGGCGGCCGAGATCGAGGCGATGGGGCGACGGTCGCTGGTCGTCCAAGCGGACGTCGCCAAGACCGACGACGTCGAGCGTCTCGTCCGCGCCGTGGAGGAAGGACTGGGCGGCATCGATATTCTCGTCAACGCGGCGGGACCGTTTATCCGCGAGCGGCGGCTGTTCGCCGATTACAAGCCGGAGGACATCCATTATCTCCTGAACGGCAATCTGGTCGGCACGATGCTGCTCGATCATCGGGTGCTGCCCGGGATGCGGACGCGCGGTTGGGGGCGCATCATCCACTTCGGCTTCGGCCATGCGGGCGAGGCGCGTTCCTGGCCGCATCGCGCGGCGTACGCCGCCGCCAAGGTCGGCCTCGTCTCGTTCACGAAGACGCTGGCCGTCGAGGAAGCGGCAAGCGGCGTGACCGTCAACATGATCTGCCCGGGCGACATCCGCGGCGATTACAAGGAGAAGTCGATCGCCGACGTGGATGGCTTCACCGACGACGAGTCCCCGCGCGGGCGCCCCGGGACGGGCGAGGACGTGGCGCGCGTCATCGGCTTTCTCTGCCTGCCCGAATCGGACTTCGTGACGGGCAATACGATCGACGTGTCGGGCGGACTCGACCCGATCCGGAGCAACGTCAAACCGGCCAAAGCATGACAAAAGGCCCCGCCTCCGGTTTGACCGGACGGACAGGGCCTCCTAACCCGGCCGCGGGGCGGCCGGGGCAAAACGCGAGACGCGAGGATGGGATTAGAACACTTGGACGACTTCCTCGATGCCTTCGACTTCTTCGAGCAGGGCGCGTTCGATGCCTGCCTTCAGCGTAATCGTCGAGCTCGGGCAGCTGCCGCAAGCGCCCATCAAGCGTAGCTTCACGACGCCGTCTTCGACGTCGACCAGTTCGACGTCGCCGCCGTCCCGCTGAAGGAACGGACGCAACTTGTCGAGCACTTCGAGCACTTCATCGTACTGGGTTGCCGCTTGTGCGTTGTCACTCATGTTTATCCACTCCTTTCAAACCCTATTATAGTACAAAAATGTCGGAAATAAAACGGACGCCGGCAAGGAAACGCAAGGGACCTCCGCCGCGGCCGAAGAAAGGATATGGGCGCCATGCACATCGTAGAATTTTGCGTCAGCAACATGCATCACGGCACGGACGAGGTCATGCGCCGGCTGGAAAAGCTGCCCGACATCGAGACGATCGAATATGGCTGCCTGGGCAACTGCGGCGAATGCTACCTGTCCCCCTATGCCTTGGTCAACGGGGAATCCGTCGTCGCGGAGACGGCCGACCAGCTGTACGAGCTCGTCCTGGCTGCCATTCGGGAGCAGGACGAGGAACGGTCCGCGCTGGACAAACTCTTGGACGACTTGTAAGGAACGCTATCCGAAGTGGCGGCGGCTCTTCCAGAGCACGCCGCTCTTTAGGATGCGCGGAACGCGTCCCATGATCGGCGTGGATCCCATAATGCCAAAGCCGGACTTCTTGCCAAGCGAGCCGAGCGTGCCGCGCAGCCGAATGCGCGGGAGGCGCGGTTCTTTGCCGTGCAGGCGGGCGCGGATGACGTGGGCGACCTGCTTGCCCTGCGCCTGCGCCAGCTGCGCGCTCGGGGAGTAGGGCTGGCTGGAGCAGTCGCCGATGACGAATACGTTCGGCGCTTCCGGCAGCTCGTGAAACTCGTTCACGACGAGGCGGCCCTGCTTGTCCTTGGCGTACGTCAGCCGTTGGATGATCTCGACCGGCTGGATGCCAGCCGTCCACACGGTCACGTCGGAGAGGATATCCGCGTCAGTCGTATGGATGACCCCTTGGCCCAGGCTGTTCGTCGTGATATGGGAAAGCATTTCGACCTGGTGTTCCAGAAACCAAGAGGCGACGAAATGCTGCAATTTCCCAGGAAATCCAGACAGTACGCTAGGTCCGCGGTCGATGATGCGGATGTTCAGATCCGGACGGCTCTCGCGCAGCTCGGCGGCCACTTCGACGCCGCTGAGTCCGCCGCCGATGATGGACACTTGGCCGTAAGGACGGGCGTCGTTCAGCATCTGATAAGTCCTGCGGGTCGCGGACAGCGTCTGGATGCTGCAGGAGTATTCGTCCGCACCGGGAATGCCGTGGTAGTTGTCCGTGCAGCCCAGCGCGAGGACGAGCGTATCGTAAGGCAGCGGATCGCGGTTCGCGAAGGCGACTGTTTTCGTTTCCTCGGAAAAGCCGGTGATCTCGCCGTACACAATCTCGAGCTGCGTATGGGACGGATACGTCACGCGAATGTCGAGATCCGACGACGTGCCCGCCGCAAGGGCGTAATATTCGGTTTTTAGACCTTGGAACGGCATTCGGTCGACGAGAAAGATCCGGACTTCCGACGGGAGATTCTCTTCGAGGAGCTCGTTGACGAGCGTCAACCCGCCATAGCCGCCTCCCAAGATGACGATATGACTCACGTGTATGTCTCCTTCAAATCAGGTTTCCATAGGATGCCCTAATCGGGCCCCAGGAACGCTTATTCGTAAACCTTCACTTCGTTGTAGAGCGTATCGCGCTCTACGGGAATTCTACCCGCCCCTTTGATCAGCCAAACCAAATCTTCCCTCGTGATGCCTGCCGGCGTCAGGGCGCCGGCCGCATGGCTGATGCGCTCGCGGACGATCGTGCCGTGCGCGTCGGAGGCCCCCATCGTCAGCGCGACCTGGGTCAGCTGCGTGCCGATATTAATGAAATAAGCCTTTACGTGCTGGAAGTTGTCGAGCATGAGGCGGCCAATGGCGATCGCCTTCAGGTCGTCGTACGCAGAGTTGCGGCGACGGATGCCGGCTTTCGGGCTCGTCGGCTGCATGGACAGCGGAATGAACACCTGGAAGCCGTTCGTTTCGTCCTGCAGCTCGCGAAGCTGGATCATGTGCTGGACGCGTTCCTCGACGGACTCGACCGGACCGTACAGCATCGTGGTCGGCGTCTTCATGCCGAGCTGATGGGCGGTGCGATGAACTTCGAGATATTGGGCGATGCCGGCTTTTTCGACGCGCATTTTCTGGCGATACTGATCGGAGAGGATTTCTGCGCCGCCGCCGGTGAGCGATTCGAGGCCGACGGCCATGAGCCGCTCGAGCACTTCCCGGTAGCTCAGACCGGAGATGCGGGAGTAAAAGTCGATTTCCGCCGCCGTATAAGCTTTGATCGTCACCTGCGGATACCGTTCCTTGAGCGAGCGGATCGATTCGACGTAGTATTCGAAAGGCACGTGCGGATTGTGTCCGCCGACGATATGGAATTCGCGCGCGGTCGGCGTAATATGCTGATCGACGTAGGCGAACATCTCTTCGGGCGTTAGCGTATAGGCGCCTTCGTCGCCCTGGTCCTTGCGGAAGCTGCAGAATGCGCAGTGCGCCTCGCATACGTTCGTGAAGTACAAGCTCATCGTTTCGGTAAAATACACTTTTTTGCCGTTCTTGCGCAAATTCGCTTCATTGGCCAGTTGGCCGATCGTGAGCAGATCCTCGGAACGATACAGGTATACGCCGTCCTCCTGGGCGAGACGTTCCCCGTTGCGGACTTTGTCCGCGATCTCCGCCATGCGGCGATCTGAATGCGCCATGACGAGCGTCATGCTTCCTAACCTCCTTTGATGGAACCCGGTTCGGCTCGGGACGAAAGACCTGATACGGACCGGGATCGGTCGGACTTTGTGAAAAAAATAACTTTCACTCGCCGAAAAAAACGCCATGTGTACATAACTGTTCACATTATAAACTGGAAGCCGCAGAGGGGCAACCTAAAATAAATAGGTATAATTGCACGTAAAAGTGGGAATCAACTTGAATAATAAACAAAATATGGTACTGTAAGGGATGATAAGCTAAATGAAAAAGGATGATGGATGGATGGATAAACCGGTGATTCTGCCGTTGGCCGAGCTGGAGACGCTCGACCAAGCCGAAAAGGTCGCGACGCTGCAGCAATACCGTGCCGCCTACACGATCAAGGACTTGAGCCAGGCATGGGGATTGTCGAACCCGATCCAATACTATATGTGGCTGAAGAAGCAAAATATTTACGAGCAGCTCGTGCGCAGGGCGGACAAGTTCGAACCGACGAAGGAGTGGAAACGGCTGCGCGAAGCCGAGAGCCGCGAGGACGCGGATCGGCTGCGGGTCAAGGGGCTGCCGGCGGATCAGTTCCGCTACGGGCTGGACACCGATTCCTCGGGTCCGGAGCTGGCCCACGTATTCCGCCGACTGGCGGATTTCCTGCACAATGAGACGGGCAACTTCCGCTGCCGGATCGAGTTGAAGGCGATCCAAGCCGCGGCCCCCACGGCCGCGAGCGGAGACTGGAAGGAAGAAGAGCCGGGCGCTTAAGGCGCCCGGTTTTTTGCGTCTCCGGATAAGGAGCGGATTCGCGCGATCCAGGTTTCGGAGGGCTTCGGTTTGGAAGTTGTGGCAGCGTGGGGAGGGAGCAGGGAGAAAGAATGGGCGCAAGGAGCGGGGGAAGGAAGGCGGATGAGGGCGATTAGTTGCATTCCTGCCACTAAATAGAGGATGAAAGGGGCTGCAAGGCGATTAAGTTGCAAACGTACCCTTATATTTGCAGTTTTAGACGAGATGTTTAAATTTGGACCTGTTTAAGTGTACTTTTGCAACTAAACGGTCCGATGAGGGACTTGGAGACGATATTAGTTGTACGTTTGCAATAAAATGCGGTTTGAGGACCCGTAGACAGCGAGCAGGCCTTTGGCAGACAGCGGTTAGACAACGGGCAGCCAGCGAGGATGAGCGTTAGCAGCCAGCCGATTTCCGGTCCGGCTTCCCCGTCCCTTCCGCAGAGACCCTTGAGCGCTGCGGCGGAGAGGAGTATACTTAGGAGACAAAGCACGACACCATCGTTTTTATCGTTAGAAGGAGGGACCGTACATGATTCAGATCAGCGAGACGGCCGGACTTAAAATACAGGAGATGCTCTCGGCCGAGGAGATCCCGAACCTGTTCCTGCGCATCGGCGTTCAAGAAGGCGGCTGCAGCGGCTTTTCATACGGCATGGGATTTGACGACGAGCAGCACGATAACGACCAGGTGCTCGAGATTCGCGACCTGAAGGTCGTCGTCGACGAGGACAGCATGAAGTACCTGAACGGCCTCGAGATCGACTGGAAGGAATCGGGCATGGGCGGCGGCTTCACCATTCACAATCCGAACGCCACCGCGACCTGCGGCTGCGGCAGCAGCTTCCGCACGGCGACGGCTGCCGGCAAGCCTGCGCCGGAGCAGTGCTGATTGAAAGCAAATCACCGTGCAACATGTCATGAAATAAGCGCCTACGGACGGGACTCTTACGAGAGAACCGTATCGTAGGCGCTTTTCTTGTTGTTGGTGAAGATCAGTCGGGCGCGTCATGTCATGGAGAAGTGGAAAGCTAGCGCTCCTGTGCATAAATCCATCCCCACAATCCCCCGCGCCGGACAAGGGCTGCGGTCGATTGCCAACATTCAGGTCACAGGCTGTCCACAGACGCTTGGGGATAAGTTGGCCTTCCATCGGACAAATTGGGCCGGAACGGACTCGATTCGGGCTTGTTGCGTAGTGCAATCATCCAAGAACACGTTTTTTCGCCCGAGTATGCTATAGGGATATCAAGGCAAAGGAGGCCAATTCGGATGCGGAAAAGGTCTGGACGCATGCTGGCCAGCAAATGGGTCAAAACGGCCGCGCTTTTGTCGAATCGGGAAGTCGCGATGCACATTCCGGCCACGCGTGTCTTGAGTCCCGGCAATCTGAGGGGAATGCTTGCCGCGTACGGGATGGTCGTGATCAAGCCGATCCGGGGCGCCGGCGGGCTTGGCGTAATTAAAGTGACGAAGCATGGCGGCCGTTATTCGGCCAAATACATGTCGCAGACGCGTACGTTCAGGAGCTTCAGTTTGCTGTATCGGCATCTCGGCCGCATTCGCCGCCGGAGGGCGTACTTAATCCAGAAAGGGATTCACCTGGCGACGATCGGCGGGAGGCCGATCGATTACCGGGTCAAGTTCGTGAAGAAGGCCGGTGGCTGGCGATTCCGGTCGATGGTAGGACGTCTCGCAAGACCGGGGCTGTTCGTGACCAACCTTTGCCGGGGCGGCAGCCGGATGTCGGCCGCGCAAGGGATTCGGAGGTCGCTGTCGCCGGGGCAGGTCGATGTGAAGAAGCAAGAGATGCGCCATTTGACGCAGGTGGCCACTTCCATTCTAGAGACCCGGTTCCCGGGCATCGGCCAGTTGGGCTACGACTATGGAATCGACCAAAAGGGACATATTTGGATTCTGGAAGTCAATACGCGACCTCAGTAATCCCGGAGATGCGACAAAAGGCGTTATCAAAAGGATTAATCGCCGCAAAATGCGCCATGAAACTTTTTTATGAAATGGCGTGAAAGCTGCCTGTGTATAACTTCATCCACAAAATCCCCCAAATCCCACGGCTGTTGCGGCATTTTTCAACAGAATACCCACACGTTGCCCACACTGGAATGTGGATAATTGCGAGTCTTGTCCACTTATTCCCAGCCATGCTATGATGCCAGCACGGATCAAGCAATAATGAAAGGAAGGGTGTGGGTGATGTTGCCGCTCTTGTCTGATGAGCTGTTGTTGGAAGCCTATCACCAAGCGGTTCGCCTGCAGTTGGAACGGGAATTCGTGTTTATGCTGCGAGCGGAGATCAAGCGAAGAATGCTGCCCGTCGCCGTAGAGGAACTGCCCATCTAAGGAAGCAGCGGGACGGCGGCGGTCGAAAAAGTGCCGCAAGCGGGACAGCGGACGGCGTGCTGACAGTCTTCGGGGACGGTAGTGTCCGGCCCGGCGGCGGAGAGCGCGGCCGGCTGTTCGGGCGGGCTGTAGGGCGCATAGGGACCGAGCCAATCGGTCGCGCGCCCTTCGTCGACGACAGAGTCGCCGCAGACGCCGCATGGGGACGACAGTTCCTCCATGCCGTTGCAAACGGGACAGATCACAAGGGCATCCTCCTTAGAGACCGGACCGGCCGGTTGTTTCCTAAGTAGGATGCCCTTTTTGTGCGTACTGCATATGCGGTGCGGATGAAGCGTCTAGAGCTTCATATTGCTGCTATGGCCGGGGGAAAGCTTCGCATCGGGGTCTACGTAAACCTTGGCGTTGTTGATTGCCGTAGGGGCCTCCCCGAAGCCGACTGCGATGAGCTTCAGCTTGCCGGGATAAGTGGTGATATCGCCGGCGGCGAAGATGCCCTGGATGTTCGTCTCCATGCGGGAATCGACGACGAGGGAACCTCCGTCGATCTCGAGCCCCCACTCGGCGATCGGGCCGAGCGAACTCACGAATCCGAAGTTCACGATGACGTCGTCCACGTCGAGCTCGACAGGCTCGCCCGATTTGACGTCGGTCAGCGTGACGCGTTCGATGCGCGCCTCGCCGTGCATCGCCGAGATCTCCTTCGGAACGAGGACGTTCACTTTCGATTGGCGGAGCAGCTCCACGCTGTGCTCGTGCGCACGGAACTTGTCGCGCCGATGGACAAGCGTCACCTGCTCGGCGATCGGCTCGAGCATGAGCGACCAGTCGAGCGCGGAGTCGCCTCCGCCGGTCAGCAGCACGCGGCGGCCGCGGAAGCGCTCGAGATCGCTGACGAAGTAATGGAGGTTCGCCTTCTCGTAGCGCGCCGCTTCGGGCAGCTCCAGCTTCCGCGGCTCAAACGCGCCTACGCCCGCCGTCACGATGACGGCCCGCGCCCGGTGGACGCGTTTATCGGTCTCGACTTCGAACAGCCGTTCCCCGAGCTTGCGGACGGCGACGACCTTTTCCTCGAGCGCGATATTCGGCTGGAACAGCTCCATCTGACGCTTTAGATTGTCGACGAGCTGTTGGGCGGTCACCTTGGGGAACCCGGCCACGTCGTAGATGTATTTCTCCGGATACAGGGCGGCTAACTGCCCCCCGAGCTGCGGCATGCTCTCGATCACGGTGACGGTCATTTTCCTCATGCCCCCGTAGAAGGCGGCGAACATGCCCGCCGGTCCTCCGCCGATAATCGCGACGTCCACCGGCTCCAATACGTCTTGGCTCACCATTGCCACCTCCGTCAAATGCGCCTTTCGCGCCAGTCTTTTCCTCATTATAAACTTGTCGATCGGGCAAAGGAATACCGGACGCACAATTGTCGAATGATGGGTAAGGACGCGGCTTTGGACAAGGCAATTTTGTGGAGATGTCCAAACGATTTTGTGAAAATGAACCTTGAAAAGAAAAGGCATAACCGATATGATTCATGTGACGGCAAAAGAGAGAAACTTGTCGGTAGACATTGTGGATTTTTTCACAATTTAACACCACATTAGGATTGGATGGGATTACCATGAGCAGCATACCTAAAATCGTCATCCTGGGCGCCGGATACGGCGGCGTATTGACGTCCCTTCGTCTACAGAAAGAACTTAATTATAATGAAGCGGACGTCACCCTTGTCAATAAACACGATTATCATTATATTACGACCCATCTGCATATGCCCGCCGCGGGCACGGATCATCCCGACAACGCGCGCGTGAGCATCTCCAAGCTCATCGACGAGTTCAAGATCGACTTCGTCAAGTCCACGGTCGTGCAAATCCGGCCGCAGGACCGCAAGGTCATCCTGGAGGACGGGACGCTGTCCTACGACTACCTGGTCATCGGACTCGGCGGCGAATCCGAAACGTTCGGCATTCCGGGCATGGCGGAAAACGCGTTCACCATCCGATCCATCAATTCCGTGCGGCTCATCCGCGAGCATATCGAATACCAGTTCGCCCGCTTCAAGCGCGAGCCCCATCGGACGGACTACCTGACGTTCGTCGTGGGCGGCGCCGGCTTCACGGGCATCGAGTTCATCGGCGAGCTGGCGGACCGGATTCCCGAGCTGTGCAAGCAGTTCGACGTCGATCAGTCGCTGGTCAAGGTCATCAACGTCGAAGCGGCGCCGACGGCGCTTCCGGGCTTCGATCCGGAGCTGGTCGAATACGCGATGAACGTGCTCCGCAAGAAGGGCGTCACGTTCCGCATCGGCACGGCCATCAAGGAATGCACCCCGGACGGCGTCATCGTCGGCGAAGGCGAAGAGATCAAGTCGCAGACCGTCATTTGGTCCGGCGGCGTGCGGGGCAACCGCTTGATCGAGGAAGCCGGCTTTGAGACGATGCGCGGCCGCGTCAAAGTCGATGAGTTCCTTCGGGCGCCGGGCCATGAGAATATCTTCGTGCTCGGCGACAACTCGCTCATGTTCAATCCCGAAGGCCGTCCGTACCCTCCGACGGCGCAGATCGCGATGCAGCAAGGCGTCAATTGCGCGCACAACCTCGTCGCCTCGATCCGCAACCAGTCGCTGAAGCCGTTCGTGTTCCAAAACAAGGGCACGGTGGCGTCGCTCGGCAAGGGCGAAGCGATCGGCATGGCCTTCGGCAAGAAATACAAAGGCCGCGTCGCCGCATGGCTGAAAAAGCTGATCGATCTGCGGTATCTGTTCATCATCGGCGGCATTCCGCTTGTCCTGCGCAAGGGCAAGTTCCTCTAATGCGCCACTGCAGCGTGCAGGTCCGGGGTCTGCTGACCCGGGACGAACTGGACCGCTACAACGCGTTGATGGAGGTCGGAAGCTACCTCGAGTCGCAATCGCGGTACGATCTGTCTGCCATCGTGCAGGCCGAGGTCGACCTGCTCATCCAGCCCGGCATCGAACGGCTGAAGGAGAAGGGGCGCGAGCGCGACCGCAAGACGCAGGAATATCTCGAGGAGCGCCGTCGGGCCGAATGGGAAGCCCAGATGAAGCAGCTGGACGAAGACGACGACTGAATCAACAAAGCCGCCCCCGCAGCGCGTATCGCTGTCGGGGGCGGCTTTTTGGCGAACGGAGAAGGCGGTTACTTCAGCAGCGCGCCCAACGCGTCGTTCGTCAGGCGGTTGCCGACGTAGAACGGGCCGAACTCGCCATAGCGCGCGCTCACTTCGTCAAAGCGCATCTCGTAGACGAGCTTCTTGAACTGCAGGGAATCGTCCGCGAACAGCGTGACGCCCCACTCCCAGTCGTCGAAGCCGACGGAGCCGGTAATAATCTGCTTGACCTTGCCCGCGTAGCTGCGGCCGATCATACCGTGGCTGCGCATCATCGCTTTGCGGTCTTCCATCGGGAGCATGTACCAGTTGTCCCCAAGCAGGCGCCGCTTGTTCATCGGATAGAAGCAGATATGGTTCGACTTCGGCAGCGTCGGCTTGAGCCTCGCCACGATTTCCGGCACCTGCATCGGATCGACGCCCGGCGCCGCCATATAGTTGCTGAGCTCGACTACGCTCACATAGGAATAGGCGGGCTTTGCAAACCGGGCGAATGCCGAGCGGTTAAACGCGTTCTCGACGGCGTTCAGCTCTTCCAGCGTTTCGCGAAGGTGCATGAAGACCAGATCGGCCTTCTGCCCGACGATGCTGTAGAGGGCCAGGCTGCCTTCCTTGCGGGCCTCGACCGCTTCCCAGTCGGCGACGAGAGCCAGCAGCTCCCGGCGGGCCGCCTCGCGCTCCGCCTCGGTCGCTTCTTTCCAGGCGGTCCAATCGATCGTACGAAAATCGTGCAGGGCATACCAGCCATCCAGCGTTTGTGCGGCTTCGCTCATGAAAGCATCATCTCTCCTTTAGAACAGTCAACAGGGCTTTTCTCATTTTAGCCTAATTGCGAACCCCGGGCAAACCGCCGCTTCGCGCGTTGACTCGCGGGAAAGCGATCTTGTAAACTAAGGATGGAAATCAAGTTGGGAGGAATCCAATTAGTCATGCGCGAGTTGGTGCAAGAGATCGTGGGGACGCTGCTCGTCTTCGTATTGTTTTTCGGAATCGGCTTCATCTTGAATATGTTAATTAAAACGACGTGGTTGCCGACGTGGCTATATGTTCTGATCGTCCTGCCGCTGAGCGTGTGGTATTTCTGGGATCCGGAGCTCAGCGTATTGGCGTTTTTCGGCGTCTTCACGCTTCCGCTGCTTGCGGGCATCGGCGGCGCCTTGGTGAGCGGGTGGGCGATCCGCGCGCTGCGCCGGGGCGGATACCGAATGTTCTGACGCGGCTTCGGCCGACGTGGAGAGGAGCAAGACCATGCTGCAGGAATGGAGAAGATTGTTCAAGTTCGCGCTCGTCGGCGGCATGAACACGGGCATCGACGTGGCGCTGTTCGCCGCTCTCGTGTACGGGCTCGGGCTGTCGTCGACGCCTTCGCAGTTCATTTCGTATTTCGTGGCGTTTCTCAACAGCTACTGGTGGAACAAGCGCTGGACGTTCCAGACCGGGGGCAAGCGCGACGCGCGGGAGCTGATCCGGTTCGGCATCGTGAATTTGCTGTCGTTTCTGTTCGCGACGGGCGTCCTGCTCGCCTTCGAGCGAGGGATCGGGTTCTCGCCGATCATAGCGAAGCTGTTGTCGGTGTTCGCATCGCTCGCCGTCAACTATACCGGGAGCAAGCTGTGGGTTTTCCGCAAAGAGTCCGTCCGCCAACAATCCTAGTACGCGCGTTTCTCGCCAAGAGCCGATAGACTGCCGTAAGGCAGCGCTATCGGCTTTTTTTCGCTTTCCGGACGATGGACTCTCTTCGCGCTGACCGTCCGTCCTCTCGTTGCTCCAACCCGCAAATCTCTCACGCTCCGAATCTCGTGTCCACCGAAGGAGGAATATGGTAAGATGAGAGAGAATGTAGGACTTAAGTACTTGATTGAAATAGGAAGAAGGTAACAGATGATGAAGGCGTGGCGAAAGCAAGAAACCGGTTTTACGCTGCTCGAGGTTTTGGCGGCCGTGACCATTCTGTCGGTGGTGTCCTTGTCGCTGACGGCTTTTTTCGTCCATGCCATGTCCTACGCCAAAGGCAACCAGAACAAGACCGTTGCCGTCCATCTGGCGCGTAACGCGCTGTTTTTTCTGGAAAAGACGAGCTTCGACGCCTTCAACGGCTATCTTGGTCAACATAGGATCTTGTCGACGGAGGGGTGCCAAGCGATTGAAGCCCCGGACGGGCCGAGCCAAGTGGTGTGCGCAGACGATGCGGAACGCACGGAGCTTTTCAAAGCCACGCCCTATCTATGGGAGGCGCTGCGTCCGGTCGTAAACGGGCGATCATACGCGGCCGAGGTGACCCGCCTGCCGCCGGCCGGCGGCGACGCCGACGCCGACAAAGAGAAGCTCGAAAAGTTTCTGATCCCGATCCGGATCCGGATCGAAAGCGAAGGAGCCGCGGGCGGCAAGCGAAATTCGGCCGAAGTGGAGGGGTATCTCACCAATGAGCGCATTCGTTAAGCGCCTCCGGCGGGAAGAGGGCGGCTATACGTTGATCGAGCTGATCGCGGCGCTGTCGCTGCTCTCGATCGTTTCCCTGACGATTTATGCGGTTCTTCACTTCGGCATGGCCGCCTATCACAAAATTACGATCGAAAATTCGCTGCGCGACGAAGGCGATCTGCTCATGTCGACCGTCATGCAGGAGCTGTACGACTACGGGCCGAAATCCGTCGCGCAGACGGCGAACGGCATCCGGCTGATCGGAGACGCGGGCAATCCCGCGATCCGGATCGAAGGCGGGGCGCTGCATATCGACAAGACCGGGTCGAACGACGCTGTGGTAGAAACGAAGTCGACGCTGACGGATACGTCCCGCATCCGGGTGAGCTGCCGCGGTATGGCGAGCGAATGCGCGAGCGGCCTCATCGAGGTGTCGCTGACGCTGTCGCAATCGTACGGCGGGCGGGAGCAGCGGCTGACGCTGGACAGCCGATTCGGATTTTAGGGGGCACAGCCATGGAAGCTAGCGGTACGCAAGGGCAGCGCGGCTCGGCGCTGCTGCTCGTCGTGTTCATGATCCTTCTGTTCACGATGCTCGGCATCGCGATCATCGGGGCGACGGTCGGCGGCGCGCAGCGGTCGGCGACGCGGGAGAAGGACGTGCAGAGCCTGCATTTGGCCGAGATGGCGCTGAACGAAGCGGCGGCGCGGGTGGCCGCCTACTTCGAGGGGCGGGAGGACATCGATCTGGACACGCTGCCGGACGACCTCGCGGCGATCAAGGCGCAGATCAACGCCGGCAAGGAACGAAGCAGCGATCTGGGCCGGGAAGCGTGGGGCCGGATCGAGTCGTTCGAGCCGGACGGAGGCGAAGACGGACAGCCGATCGGCGGCGTCAAAACCAAGGATTTTACGATCAAAGTGACGGCCAAAGCGAACGTGGACGGCGTCGTACGGACGCTGGCGCAGGATATCGTCGTCAACACATACCCCGAGTTTTTGAAGTATGCGTTCGGTTCGGAAGAGGAGGTGTACCTGAATGGAGCGCCTTACTTTCTGGGGAACGTCTATGCGGGCGGCAAGCTGTGGATTCAAAACCACGCGGAATACGTCTATCGTTCGAATGCGGGAAGAGAAGCAACCGCCTTTCCGACGGTGGCCGCCGACAGCTACCTCTATTTGCAGGATGAAAACAGCGTGCGCGTGTGCAAGGATGCGGCGCGCTGCAACAGCGCGGCCGGCGACTACGAGACGGTCCCGGTGAAGCAGACGAATGTCGACGCGCTTCAAACGATCATCGGATTGCCGCTCGACCGCTTCCAATTCCGTTCGCGCAAAAAGTTCGTCTCGATGAACGTCGCCGAGTCCTTCAAGGACAAGTTGGCGGAAGCGATCGGCGCGCCGAAGCCGACGTCCGGCGACAGCATCGGCGGCCTTCTCGGGCAGTTCCCGACATCCCGGATCATGCCGACGACCAAACCCGTCCTGAGCGAAGATCCGAACAAAGATCCGACCGACGAGCAGATCGCCGCGTTCGAGGAGGAGATGCGGCGATACAGCCTGTTGAACGGAGAAGCGTTGACGGAGTCGGTGCTGTTCCCGGGAAATCTTCTAATCGACGGAGGCGAGTTCCAGAAGATTTTGTATTCGGAATCGGCCAAGGCCTCTCGCCCGCAGAACGGCAACTTTTACAAAAGCAACTGGCTCGTCGTCGGCGGCGACCTGACGATCGACAATTCGTACGCGGGGTCCGATCATCCGATGGAGATCCGGGGGAATATGCTGGTGACCGGAAACGTTTGGATCAAGGGCGAGGTCAAGATGGATGCGACGATCATCGCGCTTGGCGGCGCGACGATCGAGGACGCAACGATCTATCCGCTCGATGGCCGGGAGCTGCTGCTGATTTCCAAAGGCAAGGTGCTCATTAACCGCGTCGACGCGTTTAATCCGATCGGCGCGCCCTTCGGTCAGGACGCCGCTCCGGCCGCCGCTCCGGCGATCCTGAACGCGTTCTTCTATACGGACGACGAGGCGGAGCTGTACGGCGTGGGCTCGGCGTTCTGGATCAAAGGCGGCTTCTTCGCCAAAAAATCGATTCGGGTGAACGCGGTGCTAGGCAACACGGCCGAAGGCGCGGAAGATTTGATCTTCGACGTGAAAAATGACTTCCCGCTGGACCGCGGGTTTGAAACATCCGAACCGACGCGGCTCCAATCCCGGTTCATCGTCGCCTACAACGACAAGATCTATCAAGATCAATACGTCGGCCTGCCGCGCGTCGACCAGATCAACATCACGGTCGGCAAAAAGCGTTTCGCCGACGCGCTTTCAGAAGGAACGAGTCCCTGAACTTTGACGATCGACACGAAACCCCCGTCCGCATGCGGACGGGGGCTTGTCGTGTTCTTAGGCTCGGCCGACTCAATACCGGTCTCCGGACGCGGAGGGAGGCGTGCTGTCTTTGACTTTGACGACGGTGGTGAACTGATCGGCTTGCCCGTCGGAGTAGACCAAACGCATCGTTATATGTTCCTGGCCGGCCTTCGTCCCCGCGGTGACGACGCCGCGCGCGTCGACGGAAGCGATCGATTGGCCGGGCTCGTCCGACCACCGGATCATGTCCAGCACCTCCTGCCGCACTTCGGCCGGCAGCGAAGCGGGCTGCAGGGAGAGCTTTCCTTTGTCCTTGGTTCCGTTCACCAGGTCGTACGATTCGCCGAACGACAGGTCGAGGCCGGTCGGCGGCCGTTCCAGGTAGACGATCCGGACGGTGAACGTCCGGGAGGCCAGCTCCGGTCCGGCAGGCGACTGCTTGAAGGCGACCTTGACCTTGGCAATGCCCAGGGCGGAGGCTTTCAGACGGCCGGCGCTCGAGATTTCCGACGCGTTGCCAGCGATGGACCAGACAAGCCCTTGCTTGACATATGCGGGCTGCTTGGCAAGCAGGTCGTCATACAGATCGTAGACGGATTGCAGCTTCAGCGTCAACGTCTGGTCGGGACCCAGATTCAGCTCCGTGACGGTGACGGCCACCGTCTTGCGGATCGCTTCGCCGTCCGCCGGCCAATAGGTGACGGTAACCTGCTCGGTTCCCGGCTTCAGACCGTTCAGGATGCCGCACTCCTCCGACCCGGGGGATTTGCAGGCGTCGGGGTTCGCGACGGCGACGAAGTCTTTGCCGGCTTCGTCCGACAGCGTGACCCGGCTCAAGATGTCCTGGCGGCGCTCCGCCGGCTCGATCTTCAAATCGCCGATCAGGTCGTAAGTCTGCCCCTGACCGATGGTCAGCTCGGCCGGCAGCGACAGCTTCACGACGCGGAGCGCCGTTTCGGCTTCCGCATCCGTCGTCCGGGTCAACGGATTCGTATAAAGCGCTTTGACATAGCCGGTGCCGGGCGCAAGTCCGTTCGCCGTGCCGGCGGCTTCGACTTTGGCTTTCGATCCGTCGGCCGACCAGCTCACCTGGCGTCCGATGGCGTCCTTCCAGTCGCCAGGCGCAATGCCGAGCTTCTCGAGGAGCTTCGCCTGCTTGCCGACCTCTACGGTGACGGAAGGCGGCAACGTGAGGCTAACCTTCGACACCTTGACGATCAGGCTGCCCTCGATGGCCGGGCTGCCGTCTGCGGGACGGTAGACGGCGACGATCCTCTCCTCGCCGGGCCGCACGCCGAAGGCGGTGCCGTCGGCCGCGAGCGAGACCGCGTCGTTGCCGGGTTCGTCGCGCCACGTCAAGTTCGTCTTCACTTCCTGGGCCAGCCAGCCCGGCGCGACGTTCAGCAGCGCCGGCAGCGGGAGGCTCAGCCCGGCCGGGATTTCCTTTGTCTCGGGCAGACCCAGGTCGACGACGTTGACGCGGATGTCTTTGGAGAGAATGACCGGACCGACATCCTGTTCCCGGTACGTCACGGAGATCGTCTCGGTGCCTGGCGTCAGCCCCGTCACGACGCCTGTCGCGTCCACCGAGACGAAAGTCTTGTCCGGCTCGCCGCTCCACGTCAACCGGTCCAGGATGCCGGCGCCCAGGTCGGCCGGCAGCGGAGCGATGCGCTCTTTCAAGTTGTATGTTTGGCCGCGCGTGATCGTGATCGAGGTTGGCACGTCGAGATCGACGACGACGAGCCGGGTCGAGGCAGCGACCGGGTCGGTGCGCGCGTTTTTCCGGTAGCTGGCCGCGATCGTGGCCGTTCCGGCCGCGACGCCGAATGCGACGCCATTGCGCTCGCCGATCTGGGCGACGCCGGCATCGCTCGTCGTCCAGCTTGTGAAGCTCTGGATGCCGTCTCGCGCGCTTTCGGGCGTCACGCCGAGCGTCGCGGCCCACAGGTCGCGCTTCCAGGCTTCCCCTTTGCCGATCCGGATCTCCGGCGGCAGCGTCAGGCGGATCGGCTGGCGGATGGCCACGCGGTACGTCTTGGCGTACACGTTCGGCTTGGTCGTGCGGACGGTAACCGTGACGTCGGCGTAGCCTTCGTTTACGCCCGTCAGCGTCGCGTGGAAGCTGCCGGGAGCGGCGTTTAGATCCGCGTTGCGTTCCTGTCCGAGGCCGAGCGACCAGGATACCGAAGCGACCTGCTCGTTGGCCGTGACCAGCACGGCGTTCAGATCGATCGTGTCGTCCACGTTCACCGTCGAAGGACCGACGATGTTGAGGCCCGGGATAACGACCGTCACGTTCGCGACCGCCGTCAATCCGCTGCCGTCCGTCGCGGAGGCGGTAATTTGGGCGTGGCCTTCGGCGATGCCCTTGATGACGCCCGAAGCGTCGACGGTCACGATGTCCGGCCGGTTCGAAACCCAGGTCAAATTTTTGTTGGTCGCGTCGGCCGGGGCGATCGTCGGAATCAGCTTGGACGATTCGTCCTTGGCGATGACCATGTCGGTCAGGCCGAGGCTTGTCATCCGGGTGACGCCTTCGATCGCGAGCGACGGGAATTGGAGCGTCCTTGCGATATCCTTGGTCACCGTTGCTCCTTCGACGTAGAAGTCGGTAAAGCTCAGGCTGGCGTCGTTCAGCAAGTAGTTGCCGTTCGCCTTGGGCGTCGTCTTCACCGTAAAGCTGACCGGATCGGCGACGAAGAAAGCACCTTCGCGGCGATACGGAATGTCGGCAAGCTTGCCCTGGAGGCGGTAGCCGTCGGCGAGCGTGCCCGTGATCGCGGCGTCCTGGAGGATCGGCGAAACGTCGGCGCGGACGAGCTCCAGATTCGAAGGGAGCTTCTCGTTCAGCCGGAAGCTGCGGATGACCAGGTCCTTGACGTCGATGCCGTCCCGGTAAGGGATCGCTTTCGGCGTCACCGTGTAGGTCATCGCGAACGGCGTGTTTTTCTCGATCTTGCCGTCCTTGACCGGCTCGCCCGCCGTCCGGGACAGGTCGACATTGGCCGTCACCTTGACGACCTTGGTCTGCACGCTCTTGATCGCCGAGGCGCCGCTCTTGTCCGTCGCCTTGACTTCGACGATCAGGTCGCCCCCGTCGGGCAGCGGATTCTCGTACGTCTCGTTGCGGATTTCGCCCGCGAGCGTCTCGGTCGGAGCTTTGACCTGCTTGGTCTGCCAAACCGAGGCGCCCGTCGCTTTGGATTTGAAGGTGACCTCGGTCTTGAGCTTCAGGTCGATCAGATCGTAGTCGTCGGCGATGTAGCTGACCAGCACGTCGTTGTAGGACGGGATGATCTTGTTCGTCGTCGCCGTATCCGTCGGCGCGGAGAGCGTCAGGATCGGTGCATGGTTCGAGCCGATGAACGCCCGGTACATCGTGTTGACGAACAGCTTTTGCTCCCAATCGGGGAAGTTGGTGTTCGTATGCCCGGTCCCCGAGTAGGTCACGTTGCCGTAGGAGTAAGTATAGTAATGGTTCCAGCTGTCGTCGGAGTCCCGCGTTCCGCCGGTGATGTTGTACCAGGGAATGAGGTTCTCGTCCTCCAGCTTCAAGCCGAAATATTGATCGTGCGTCGTGTTGACCTTGGTCGTCAGCTTGCTGATGTCGAAGGGGAAGCGGGTGAGCAAGCCTTCGTTCACCTTTTTGGTCGTCGTCGAAGGCTCTTTGGCGTTCAGTCCCATGTTGGTCTTGGGGTCCACCTGGCCGGTGGCCTGCTGGAAATAGCCGATCCAGTTGGAGTCGCCCTGATAGACGGTGTCGTGGGTGAACATGACGCTCTGCCCGGTTTTGATGAAGGCGTTGACGGCGGCCGCCGCGGTCGCGTTGATCGGCGCCAGTCTGTTGTATTCGTCGACGAAGCCGAAGATCAGCATGTCGTATTTGCCGTTCAGCTCGCGATAGCCCGTGCTGTTGAACGCGTCGATCCCCATCGTCGTAATGGAAATCTGGTAGTCGGCGCTGGACAGATAGCTCTGGTTCATGTTGCCCGACTTTTTCAAGCTGCTGGCGTCGCCGTTGTTCGGCAGCACCTGCAGGACGCTGATCTTCGTCACCTGGTCGCGGAAGAGAAGCACCCCGGTATCGATATCGCGCAGCGTGCTGTTTTGGTCGACCAGCTCCAACTTCCAGTAGTGGACGCCCGAGTACCCTTTTGGCAGGCGGAAGGTGAGCGTGTTGCCGGTCGGGGAGGCGACGGGCTGCGTTACGACGAGCTGGTCCGCGCCGAACTTCAGCACCGCGTCGATGCCCATATACAGATTGGCAACCAGCCGGCGTTGGCTCCAATCGGCTACGTTGGCCACGTCGAACCGGTAAGTCAGCGTATCCCCGGCGACAAACCATTTGCCGGGATCGTTCGTATAGTCGGTCGGTTCGGAGGTGACGACGAGACGCGGCCGCTGGGTCGCGCGCGCCTGGAGTTTGGTCTTGTCGAGGAACTTCTGGGCGGTGGTCAATTCGTCATCCCCGACGAAAATAACGTTCTCCTTGTTCGACGTAGGCACGTTGCCGCTAGACGAGGCCACGTACGGCGAGAAGAAGGATTGCAAGATGCCGGCCTTCGTCTGGGAGAGCGGGCCGGCCGCTCCTTTTTGCGCGTACGCGATGACCGGCAGGCCGCGATCGATGTAGCCTTCCTTGATCTGCTTCGCCTTGAGCGCGGTGATGTCGTTCATCAGGTCGGTCGTATTGTGGTTCTGGTTCGTGCCGACAAGCGTCGCGTTGTATTTCCCTTTGCCGATGTAAATCGCGTCGTACTTGCCGTCCAGCTCGTCCCGCAAGGCGACGAATTGCTTCATCCGGACCGTGTCGACGCGGATGGCGGGGCTGCCGTATCCCGCCAGCTTGCCCAGATCCGAGGCTCCGCTGTCCGTCACCTCCAGCAGCCGAATCTCCGGCGCGTTCGCCGTCGCAGCCGCGGCAAGTTCGTTCGCATGCGCCGGTCCGGGCTGCGCGATTACCGCCGACAGCGCCAGCACGATGGCCATCGCCAGGCCGACGATTTTTTTACCCATTCCGATCATTCCGCTTCCTCCCTCGTCAATGACGCCGTGAATCTATCGAAAGGTTTGTGTGGGATAAAAGACCTATAAATCCTCGCCCCTATTCTATCACATTTTGATTCGCGTGCATGGAAAATTTACCGATCCGAAAGGACTATGAATCTCGTGAAATTCGGTTGTTGTCATCCTGATAGGCGAAAGTATATAATCACTTTGAGTTAAATCATGGTACAAACGGCTCATGACCAAGGTCTTAATGAGCGGATGACCCTCGTGACAGGCCGGCGTTGTTGAATGGGTACATAGAACTACTTGCTGGAATTGGCGGTGCGCGATGGCGATCGTAAAAAAGAGACTCGGAGATTTGCTCGTCGAGAGCGGCCTCATCTCGGAGGAACAGCTGCAAGAGGCGCTCCAGGAGCAGCGGAAGACAAAGCAAAAGCTGGGCGATCTGCTCATCACCCACGGCTATATCAACGAGCAGCAGCTGATCGAGGTGCTGGAGTTTCAGCTCGGCATCCCGCACGTCAGCCTGTTCAAGTATCAGATCGATCCTTCGATCATCCAGATCATCCCGGAGAATTTAGCGAGACGCTACCAAGCGATCCCGATTCAAAAGGACGGCGGCAAGCTGCTCGTCGCGATGGCCGATCCGCTCGACTACTTCGCGATCGAGGAGCTGCGGATGAGCACCGGCTTTCGCATCGAGCCGGCGATCACGAGCCGCGACGAGCTGATGCGGGCGATCGCGCGCCATTACGGGCTTCAGGACTCGATGAGCCAGCTGATGGTCGAGCTGCCGACGCAGGAAGAGATCCGGGAGACCGAGATTACGAACGAAGACTCGCCCATCGTGCGGCTGGTGAACCAGATGATCCAGCAGGCGATGCAGCTCAAAGTATCCGACATTCACGTCGATCCCGGCGAGCATCACGTCTCGATCCGCTACCGCCTGGACGGCGTGCTGCGTACGGAGCGGACGATCCCCAAGCAGATGCAAGGCTTCATTACCGCCCGGCTCAAGATCATGGCCCGGCTCAACATCGCCGAACGGCGGCTGCCGCAGGACGGGCGCATGAAGATGCAGTTCGACATGCGGACGATCGACATCCGCGTCTCGTCGCTGCCGACGATCCACGGGGAGAAGATCGTGCTCCGGCTGCTCGATCTGAGCACGGGCGTCAAATCGCTCGACCTGCTCGGCTTTCATCCCCATAACTACAAGCTGTTCCGTGAGATGATCGAGCGTCCCTACGGCATTCTTCTCATCACGGGTCCGACCGGCAGCGGCAAGACGACCTCGCTGTATTCGGCGCTGAACCACCTGAATCAGGAGCATACGAACATCATCACCGTCGAAGATCCGGTGGAGTACCAACTCGAGGGGATCAACCAGGTGCACGTCAACCCCTCGATCGGCCTGACCTTCGCGGCCGGGCTGCGCTCGATCCTCCGCCAGGATCCGAACATCGTCATGGTCGGCGAGATCCGGGACGCGGAGACGGCGGAGATCGCCATTCGCGCCTCGCTCACCGGCCACCTCGTGCTCTCCACGCTGCATACGAACGACGCGATCAGCACCGTGACCCGGCTGCGGGACATGGGCATCGAGCCGTATCTCGTCGCCTCCTCCCTGATCGGCGTGGTGGCGCAGCGTCTCGTCCGGCGGATCTGCCCGGAGTGCAAGACGGCGTACGAGCCTTCGCAGCAGGAAGTTCATCTGCTCGAAGGCAGGGGTCTCCGCGTCCGGCATCTCTACCGGGGCGCGGGCTGCGGCAACTGCAACAAAACCGGCTACCGCGGACGCGTCGCGATTCATGAGGCGCTCTCCCTGAACGACCGGCTGCGCAAGCTGATCTCGGAGGGCGTGACGGTGGAAGAGATGCGGGGGGCCGCTGTGGAGCAGGGGATGATCGGACTGCTGGACGACGGGCTGAACAAGGTCGTCGACGGAACCACGACGCTCCAGGAGGTCATCCGCGAGACGGTCGCGTATTAGCGAGGAGGCGAGAGGATGGATACACCGCATAGCCGCATGCTGTCGCTGCTGCGCGAAGCGCACGAACGCGGGGCGTCCGACCTGCATCTGTCGGCCGCCGCCCCGCCGATGCTCCGCGTGAACGGCGTCCTCGAGCCGGCCGCCGCCGAGCCGATCGCTGCCGCCGACGTCTACGCGATGGCGCTGTCGCTGATCGGCGAGGCGCAGGCGGAGCGCTTCGAGCGGGCGGGAGAGCTGGACTTTTCCTACGAGCTGGACGGCGTCTCGCGGTTCCGGATCAACGCCTACCGGCAGCGCGGCAAGGCGAGCGTCGCGATCCGCGCGATCCCGGCGGCGGTCCCGACGCTCGAGCAGCTGCGGTTGCCGCCGGTGCTCGGGACGTTTGCCGCCAAGCCGCAGGGGCTCGTGCTCGTGACAGGCCCGACCGGCAGCGGCAAGTCGTCGACGCTTGCCGCAATGATTCATCGGATCAACACGACGGAGTGCAAGCACATCGTGACGCTCGAAGACCCGATCGAATACGTGCACGGACACGGCACGTGCATCATCGACCAGCGCGAGGTCGGCAGCGATACGCAGAGCTTCGCGAGCGGGCTGCGCGCCGCGCTGCGGCAGGATCCCGACGTCATCCTGGTCGGCGAGATGCGCGACCCGGAGACGATCTCCGCCGCGGTCACCGCCGCGGAGACCGGGCATCTGGTGTTCGCGACGCTGCATACGACGGACGCCCCGCAGACGATCGATCGGATCATCGACGCGTATCCGGGCCATCAGCAAGGGCAGATCCGCGCGCAGCTCGCCGCGGTGCTCGTCGCCGTCGTTTCGCAGCGGCTGCTGCCGGGTCCGCAGGGACGCGGCCGGGCGTGCGCCACCGAGATTCTCGTCCATACGCCGGCGGTCGCCAACCTGATCCGCACGGAAAAGACGTACCAGATCAAGAGCCTCATGCAGACCGGCCGCCAATTCGGGATGCACACGCTCGAGACGTCGATCAAGGAGTTGCTCGTCGCCGGCCTCGTCGATGCCGGATCCGCGCGCGCGTATTTGGCGGAAGGAGGCGTCTGATGGCCGACTTCATCTACCAGGTCAAAAGCCCGTCCGGCCGTCAGATCCGCGGCAAGCTCTCCGCGTCCAACAAGTCGGCGGCGATGGAGGAGCTGCGCAAGCGCAACCTCGTCGTGCTGTCGCTGAACGAGCAGCGCAGCTCGATCCTGTCGACCGAAATTTACATCGGCCATCCGGTCAAGCACGAGCACTTCATTATGTACTGCCGCCAGTTCGCGACGCTCATGCGCGCCGGGGTGACGATCGTCGACGCGACGTCGATCCTGGCCGAGCAGACGGAGAGCAAGGCGCTGAAAAAAGCGCTGATCGACGTCCATTCGAGCCTGCTGCGGGGCATTCCGTTCTCGCGGGCGGCGGCGGATTTCAAGCGGATCTTCCCCGCTATCTTCGTGAACATGGTGCACGCCGGGGAGGAAACGGGCGATATCGAAGGCACGCTGGAAAGGCTGGCGAGATATTTCGAGAAGCAGCATGTCACGCGCGAGAAGATCAAGTCCGCGATGACGTATCCGCTCGCCGTCGGGATCCTTGCCATTCTGGCGGTCGTCTACCTGCTGAAGTCGGTTGTGCCGCAGTTCGTCTCGATGTTCGCCTCCATGAACGCGGAGCTGCCGCTCATCACCCGCGTCGTCATGTCGCTCAGCGAGAGCATCCAGCACGAGTGGTACGTCTGGCTGCTTGCCATTGTGGCGGCGGTTGCGGCTTACCAGATCGCCAAGCGGACCGACAAGGGCGCTTACTACATCGACTACGCCAAGCTGAAGATCCCGATCTTCGGCAAGCTCCGGCAAAAAGGCGCCATCGCCCAGATTACGCGGACGCTCTCCTCGCTATATGCGAGCGCGGTGCCGGTGCTCCAGTCGCTCGGCATCGTCGAGGAGCTGGTCGGCAACAAAATTTTCGCCGCCTGCCTGCGGAGCTCGGCCGACTCGCTTCGGCAGGGCAACCCGCTTTCCGAGCCGCTGAAGCGGGCATGGGTTTTCCCGCCGATGGTCACGCAGATGATCGCGATCGGGGAGGAGACGGGGGCGCTGGACCAGATGCTGGAGAAGATCGCCGACTTTTACGAGATGGATGTCGAGAACACCGTCGACCGCCTCAAGTCGCTGCTGGAGCCGCTCCTCATCGTGTTCCTGGCGGCGCTCGTCGGGACGATCGTCGCGGCGATCATGCTGCCGATGTTCTCGCTGTACGGGCAAATGGAGTAGCGGGGGCGGCGCTCGTGCGGTTTTGGGGGGGCTGTAACGAAAGTTTCTTTCGTTGCAGCGGCACTTTGGACCCCGCACGCAGAAAAGTTGCATAGCGTCCTTGCGGACCGCTTGGCACATAGGGCGTCCAGTCAGTCATGCCGTTCATGCGAACGAACCATTGGATCTTATAGGAGGAATAAGGATGCAAGCAGCGATTTTAAAGCGTCTGAACAAGGAAGAGAAAGGCTTCACCCTGATCGAGCTTTTGGCGGTTATCGTCATTCTGGCGGTTATCGCGGCGATCGCGATTCCACTCATCGGGAACATCATTAACAAGTCGAAAAGCGATTCGGACGTGGCTACGGCAAGGCAGATTTATGATGCATCTCGTATGTACGTAACAAGTGAATTGAACAATGTTTACCCAGAAAGCAAAAGCATTACCCTAGGAGAAATTCAGGGGAAAGGGTATTTGGACAAAGAGTTATTGCTGCCTAGTACAAAAAATAAATTAGATGGAACAAAAACGGTAATAACCTATAGCGATACAGTAGGGACATTGACATCTGTAACTTTGAAAGACTCGACGGACAAGGGAGACACTTATCTAGCTTCTGAAGTATTAAAAGGCAAAAAAGAATCCCCAACTCCAACGCCTGGCTCCTAACCACCCAGCCACAACGAACCAACCCCCAAAAAAAAGGAACCGTTCCAACAGGTTCCTTTTTTCCAATAAACGTGAAAGCGAACATCGCCCGACATGGACATCCTTCTTTCCTTCTATTTATTCGTCCTCGGCGCCGTGCTGGGCTCGTTCTTTAACGTGGTGGCACTCCGCGTCCCGCTGCGCGAGTCGATCGTCAGGCCGCCGTCCCGGTGCCCGGCATGCGGTGCCCGGCTGAAGGGCCGCGACTTGATCCCGATCGCGAGCTGGCTGGCGAGCCGGGGAACATGCCGCCATTGCGGCACGCGCGTCTCGCCGCTCTATCCGCTGGGAGAAGCCGCGACCGGCCTGCTCTTCGCATGGGCGTACGCGACCTACGGCTGGCGCCCGGAGACGCTGATCGGCTGCCTGCTCGTCAGCCTGTGCGTGATCGTGACCGTCTCGGACATCCGCTACATGCTTATCCCGAACCGCGTGCTGCTCGTCTTCGCGCCGATCCTCGCCATCGCCCGCCTGTGGGCGCCGCACGGACCGATCTGGAGCCATCTGCTCGGCGCGGTCGTAGGCGGCGGCTTGCTGCTGCTCGTCGCGCTGCTGTCCAAGGGCGGAATGGGCCTCGGCGACGTTAAGCTGTTCGCGCTGCTCGGCGGCATCATCGGCTTGCCGCAAATTCCGGTAGCGCTCGTGGCGGCTTGCCTGGCCGGGACGATTGTCGGCCTCCTGCTGCTGGCGACGGGGCGCGTAAAGCGCAAGCAGCCGATTCCGTTCGGCCCTTTTTTGGCCTTCGGCGCGCTGCTCGCTTATGGCTACGGCACCCAATGGATCGCCGCCTATGTTTCCATCTTGTCCTAATCGGGAGGTGAACGATTGATGCTCGGAAGACGCCCCAGGACGATCGGTCTCACCTTGGACCGGACAGGGATACGATTCGTCCGCTTGAAAAAGAAAAAAGGATGGGAGATCGACGCCGTCCACGCGCTGCCGCTCCTGCCGGAGCTGTTCGCCGACGATCAGCCCGCGGATCCCGAGCAGCTGCGAGAACGACTGTCGCGCTGGGTCCAGGAGGAGCGCCTGAAGGGGGCTTCCGTGACCCTGGCCATCCCCGCCTCCCAGGTCATCATCCGCCGGCTGCGCATACAGACGACGAATGCGAAGGCACTGTCCGGCCTGGTGGCGCTCGAGGTGGAGACGACGCTGCATCTCCCCTTCGAGGACCCTGTCCACGACTACGTCAAGCTCGGCGAAGACGAGGAAAGCACGCAGGTGCTTGTGTTCGCCGTCTCCCGGCTGGCGGTCCGTCAGTACGTGGACTTGATCGAAAGCGCCGGCCTTCGGGTGAACGCCGTCGAGCTGTCCGCGACAGCGCTCGCGCGTGCAATCCGCGAGCAGTCGGACGAGGCGTTCAGCGAGACGATGCTCATCAATCTGGACGACAGCGCGCTCGAGATCTACATGTTCCATGACGGATATCCCGTCTTCTCCCGCACGATTGTCCGGTACGGCCCGCAGACGGAGCAGGACGAGCCGCTGCCGGCGAGCCAATTGGCCGAAGTGACGTCCGAGATCGCCCGGATGCTGAATTTCTACCAGTTCAGCATCCACGAAGGGCAGACGCGCATCACCGAAGCGATCCTCGTCGGCGCCGACGCCGGGCGGGAGCAGCTGCTCGCGGAGCTGCGTCAGACGCAGCCGGAGATGAACATCAAGTCGGTCTCCTTCGACGCCTATGCGCCGAGGCTTGGCGACGCGGACGGAGACGCGAACCGCGTGGCGATCGGGCTGGCCTTGTGGCCGACCGCCAAGCAGCGCATCGATCTGCTGCCGAAGGTCGACCGCGAGGCCAAGCTGCTCCCCGCCTTGCTGTCCGGGGCGCTGCTGCTTTGGCTTCTGGCGCTGGCCGGCGTCGTTTACTTCTACGTCGACGGACGCTCGACCCTGGCGATGGACCGGCAGACCGTGAGCCAGCTTCAGGACCAGATCACCTTGCTGCAAAACAATCTGAGCGCCCGCTCCGCGCAGGCGGGACAGCTTAATCCCGTCGAAGCGATCGATGGCATCCGTGCGCACCGCCGGGACGCCGTGGCGGCCATGGACGAGCTGAAGGCGAAGCTGCCGCAGGGCGCGATCCTGCAGTCGGTGAGCTACAGCAGCGGCAGCCAGATGGGGATCACCGTCCGCTTCCGCGAGCTGGATCAAGCGTCGCGCTACCTGTTCGATCTGCGCCGCATGACCTTTGCCGCCGGCGCGCAGCTTCAGTCGATCGTTCAAAACGGGGCTTCGGGCTCGGACGAAACAGCGGCGGACAAGACGAAGACGGCGACGTACACGATTCGCTTCAAAGGCGCGGAAGGAGGGGAGTCCGGCGATGGGAACGATGGAGGCGCTGACCGATAAACGCAAGCTGATCTTCATCGCCGTGGTGCTGCTATTTCTGCTGCTGCTTGGCGGGTATTTGACCTTCCTGCAGCCGCTGAACGCTTCCCTCTCCGATCAGAAGGACGAGATCGACCGCCTGAACGGGCAGATTCGGATTCTGACGGACAAGGCGGCCGAGAAAAACCGCGAAGCCGGGAGCTTTTCGCAGGCGGATGTGCAAGCGGCTCTCCCGCTGTCCGACAACACCGAGCAATTGCTGCTCGATCTGCAAACCATCGGGCGCGGCGCGGACGTGGAGCTGCTCGGCTCGACCTTTTCGACGGCGGAGACGAACCAGCTCCAGACGATGTTCGGGATGAAGACGTCGCCCTATCCGAGCGTGAAGGAGCTGAAAGCTTCCGTCGTCCTCCAGGGCAAGTACGAGCAGCTCCTCGACTGGATCGACCGGCTGCAGCGGCTTCCGCGGCTCGTCTCGGTCGACGCCTTCAGCCTGGCCAAGCCGTCGAGCGAGGCCGACGCGCAGAAGCCGATCACGCTGAATTTGAATTTCACCGTCTACTACGACCCGTCCTACCGCAACTTGACGGACGGCGAACGGCTGCCCTACCAGCCTTAGAGGCTCAAGCTTCCCGTACGAACCCGAAATAAAAGACTGCTTCCGACGACGAATCGGAAAGCGGTCTTTTTTCATGCCCGGTTCCCCCCCTCTCCGGCGAACCAGACAAATAATCAAAATAAAAGCAAAGAATCTGATGATTTTTTATCGCGGCTCCGTGGACGCGAGCAGCATCGTCAAAGCGACCGCGATCGTGGTGCTGGTCTGGCTGTTCTCGCACACGCTGATCAAGCCGATCTATCATCTGAACAAAAAAATGAGAGAGGTGGAGCGGGGGCAACTCCAAGTGGACGTGGGACATCGTACAACACGATGTCCATCATCAACTGGAAGGCGCTTCAGGTGGATGCCGAGGATATCAGCGATCTGGTTACGACGCTATCGCGGTTTTATCGCACCGCCTTGAACAAGGGCAACAATCTTATCTCGGTACGGGACGAAATCGACAACGTCCAGAGCTATATCAAAATCCAGCTCATCATGCACGACGGGAGCTTCGACGTCGAGTACGACCTGGAGGAGGCCATCTACGCGTATGACATGATCAATCTGGCGCTGCAGCCGATCGTCGAGAACGCCATCGAGCACGGGATCGATTGCAAAATGGAGGGGCGCGGCCTGCTTCGCCTGGTCGGGCGAACGGTCGGGGAGAACGTGGCGTTCACTGTGGAGGACAACGGTCCCGGCCTCGATCCCGAGCTGCAGCGGACGAGTCTGACCCAGCAAACGTCGGGTTACGGGCTCAAAAACGTGCAGGAGCGCATCCGCCTGCTGTTCGGCGAAGCGTACGGGGTGTCGGTGGCGTCGGAGCCGGGGCGGGGAACGCGGATGACGATTACGTTCCCCCAGTATCGGAGATCTTGAAGCCTCGCGGATTCCGGAAGCTCAGAGCCCCATGCCCAGCGTCAGCGCGAACCGCTCGAGGAACCGCTGATCGTCCTCGTCGAAGCGCGCCTTGACCGGGCTGTCGATGTCGAGCACGCCAAGCAGCTCGCCGTCCGCCGACCGCAGCGGGACGACGATCTCGGATTGGGACGCGGCGTCGCAGGCGATATGGCCCGGGAACTGGTGCACGTCCGGCACCCGGATCGTCTCGCCCCGGGCGGCCGACGTGCCGCATACGCCCCGTCCGAGCGGGATTCGCACGCAGGCGGGCAAGCCTTGGAAAGGGCCGAGCACGAGTTCGCCGCCTTCGAGCAGGTAAAAGCCGACCCAGTTGATCTCGGTCAAATACGTCCGGAGCAGCGCCGACGCGTTGGCGAGATTGGCGATCCGGTTCGGCTCGCCGTCGATCAGGTGGCGCAGCTGCTCGAGGAGCAGCTTTTCGTTCGCGGCGCGGTCGGCGCCGTAGGACTGAGGTTGAAAGGTGGACATGGGATAGGTAAGCCTCCATTCGATCGAAGCTGTTGCGTTGATCCTAGCAAGCCGGACGCCGATCGTCAATAGTAATGCCGAGCGGGTAATGCCGAGCGGGATGGTCGGCAATATCTTTCCAGCATCCAACGGCGCGCCCCTGTCGAATTCTCATCCAGCGGGCGCGCCGTTTATGATACAATAGGAAGACTACTCTATGAAAAGAAGGTTGTCGAGTCCGCCATGCGAGTGTCGAACAAACTCGAATTCACGGAGAATCACCGCTACACCGCATGGCGCGACTTTGCGCTCAGCGGACTGGAGCGGAAGGTACTGGCCCAACTCTATCAACCGATGGTCGGCGCGTTCGCCGTCGGTTTGTATTTGCTGCTCTATCATCATTTGGGAGACGACCGGACGGGCTATGCGCCCGCCGATTCGCAGCGCAAGCTGTTCCTCGGCCTCGGGCTCGAGCTGAACGCGGCGGGCCGCCAGTCGCTCATCGAGCATGCCTCCAGGCTGGAGGCGGTCGGCCTGCTGCAGGTGTACCGCCAGCACGATCCGGCGACCGAGGAGACGTTGTACGAGTACGTGCTGCTCCGCCCGCTGTCCCCGCCCGAATTTTTCGCCAATCTGCATTTGTCGCTCCTGCTGCGGGACAAGATCGGCAAGCCCGCGCTCCTCGAGCTGCGCGAGTCGCTAGTCGCGGACCAGCCGGCGGGTCTCGCCCGGTTCCTGAACCGCGAGGAAGTGACGGTGCCTTTTTACGAGCTGTTCACGATCAACGCGGCGACGGTCGACCCCGAGCTGGAGGCGGCGCTTGCCGAGAGCGCGCCCGCCGGCGAAGCGGCCCGGCCGCCGGGGCTGCCGGAGCGCATCCGGCACAGCGACATGCTGCTGCGGTTCCCGCGCGGCTCCGCCAACCGAAGCTTCGTCGAACGGCTCGGGCACGCGCCCCAATCGATGGCCCAGATCAACTATCTGGCCTACAAATACGACATCGACATCCCGGAGATCAGCCGCCTGCTCGACGAGGACGGCATCTTCCGCGCCGATGGCACGCTTCGCTGGGACGAGCTGCAGGCCCGGGCCAATCTCATCTACCGCCAGGACCGCAAGCGCGGCGAGGAACGAGAGCGCTACCTCGCACGAAGCGAAGGGGCGTCCCGCGCGGAATCCCCTTCGGACGAGGGCGGAGCGGCCGAAGCGCCGCCGTCCGCGCTTCCGCCGCTAACGGTGCCGGAGCGCTTCGGTCTCTCGGTGACGGTCGAGCTGTACCATCAGATGCTCCGCAAAGAGCCCTATACGCGTTTTCTCGAACGGTTTTTCCCCGGCGCGGTACCCGATCCGTTCGTTCGCATCTTCGAGCGCATCGACCTGAACTACAAGCTGCCGGAACCCGTCATTAATATTCTCATCCACTATGTGCTCGGCATGAACCATTCGCAGCGTCTGACCAAAAGCTTCATCGAATCGATCGCCACCAATATGCTGGCGAAAGGGATCGATACGTTCGACAAAGCTGTGCTGTACATACGGGAGCAGGAGAAGCTGAACCAGACGCTCGAGCGCAGGCGGCGCGGCGAAGAGGAGGCGGGGCCGGCGTCGGCCAAGGGCGGGCAAGGGCGCGCCCGCGGCGGTCAACCGCGGCGCAAGCCGGCGATGCCGGTCGTCGAGGACCACGGCGCCGAGCCCGATATGTCCGAAGAAGAACTGAGCAACATGCGGGAACTGGCCCGCAAGCTCAAAAATCGCACCTAGACGTATTGAATTCGATCGACCCTAAGGAAAGGAGCGAAGCGGATGGAATCCATGGCAGAAGCGCTGCAACGCTGGAGGGGCGCCTCCGCTGCGATGCAGGACGCGGAGCGGACGGCGGAGCGCGTGTTGCGCGATCCGCTCGTGGCCAAGCTGCGGGAACGGTATCCCGGCTTGGACGACGCCGCCCTGCGGGCCAACCTGAACCGTCTCCACCAATGCTCGACCGAGTATCGCAACTGCCGCGAATGCCCGGGACTGGAGCGATGCCCGAACGATATGCAGGGGCATTTTACCCGGATCACCTGCGCGGAAGTGAACGGACGCTGGCAGGTGTACGACCATAAGACCGCCTGCGGCAAATGGACCGCGTACGAGCAGGAGCGCCAGCTGCGCAAGCGGGTGACGAGCTTTTATTTGGACGTCGACTTTTTCGAGGACGGCTACGATCCGCTCGAAATGGTCGAGCTGGATCCCGAGCGCCGCCGCGCGGTCAATCAGCTGCACCAATACGTTTACGATACGCAGACGAACGGCCTCCAGAAAAAAGGGCTGTACCTGATGGGGAGCTTCGGCACGGGCAAAACGTATATGGCGGCTTTCCTGCTGCACGAGCTGGCCAAGGAAGGGCTGTCCGGCGTCATCGTCTACATGCCGGAATTCGTCGAGGACGCCAAGGCGCTCATGATGGAGCCGCAGAAGCTGAAGGAGACGCTCGCGCTCATGAAGGAGGCAGACCTGCTCGTCTTCGACGACATCGGGGCGGAGAACCTCAGCCCCTGGGTCCGCGATCATGTGCTCGGCGCCATCCTGAACGCCCGGATGAACCGCAAGCCGACCTTCTACACGTCGAATCACGACTTGGAGGCGCTGGAGCGCCACTTCAGCTTCACGCACAAGGAAGGCGAAGAGATGCACAAGGGCCAGCGGCTCATGGATCGCATCCGGCCGTTCGTGGACGTCGTGCACGTGCGGGGCCGCAACCAGCGGGGCTAGGCGCCGAGCGGCGAGGACCGGCGTACGGGGGGAGAGACAACCGGTGAAGGCGGTTATCTTGGTGTGCGTGGGCGCGAGCCCACGGGAGATAAGCGAAAAAAGCGGTTAACTCGGCGTGTACAGGTGCGATTCGGGGGAGATACCCACAGAATGCGGTTAACGCAGCGTGAGCAGGCCCGATCCGGCAGGAGATACCAGCAAAATTCGATTATCTCAGTGTGAATGAGCTTGATTCAGGATACAAAGCAACGCCGCTTTTAGCATAACTTCATAAATTATACTGCAGCGTTATGCCCTTTCCGGGGTATAGCGCTTTTTTATTTGGAGTGCCCAATTATCAATTTTTTTTATATATTGTTGAAGAGGAACTTATTGACACTAAACCTACCCGACTGCTATGATTCCATCAATACCAACTAAACGGGTAGGAATAATCTAAAACTTACTACCGGAACACCGGAGAAGGAGCGTACCCCATGCGTAATCTGAAGTCCATTCGCTTGCTCGTCGTCGTGGCCTTGATCGTGTCCGTTTTGTCCGCTTGCGGCGGTGGCAAAAACAACGAAGGAAGCGCCAGCCCGAGCGGCAGTCAGGGAGCGAGCCCGAGCGCGGGCGGCAAAGTGCCGAAGTCGGTGGAACTGCTTAACGTGTCCTACGATCCGACGCGCGAGCTGTACGCCGCCTTCAACAAGAGCTTCGCCGAGCATTGGAAGCAGGAGACCGGCCAGACGGTCAAGATCAACCAGTCCCACGGCGGTTCCGGCGCACAGAGCCGGCAAGTCCTCGACGGACTCGATGCCGACGTCGTCACGCTGGCGCTTGCTTACGACATCGACGCGCTCGCCGACAAAGGCCTGCTGAAGTCCGACTGGCAAAACGCATTCGAATCCAACAGCTCGCCGTACACATCGACGATCGTATTCCTCGTTCGCAAAGGCAATCCGAAAGGCATCAAGGACTGGGACGATCTGATCAAGAAGGGCGTACAGGTCATCACGCCGAACCCGAAGACGTCGGGCGGCGCACGCTGGAACTATTTGGCGGCCTGGGGCTACGCGCTAAAGCAGAACAACGGCGACGAAGCCAAGGTCAAGGAATTCATGAAGCAGCTGTTCGACAACGTCCCGGTGCTCGATACCGGCGCCCGCGGTGCCACGACCACGTTCGTCGAGCGCAAGATCGGCGACGTGCTGCTTGCTTGGGAGAATGAAGCCTATCTCGCCAAGAAGGAGTACGGCGACGCGTTCGAGATCGTCACCCCTTCGCTCAGCATCCTGGCCGAGCCGCCGGTCGCCGTCGTCGACAAGGTTGTCGACAAGAAGGGCACCCGCGAAGTAGCCGAAGCGTATCTGAAGTACCTGTACACGCCGGAAGGCCAAGAAATCGCGGCGCAGAACTTTTACCGTCCCCGCCTGCAGGAAGTGGCCGACAAGTACAAGGATCAGTTCCCCGAGCTGAACCTGCTGACGATCGACGCGGACTTCGGCGGCTGGAAGGTCGCGCAGGCGAAGCATTTCGCGGACGGCGGCACGTTCGATCAGATCTACACCAAAGGCTCTTAATCGGACGACGGGGGACGGGCGACTATCATGGCTACTATCCGCAATCGCAGACAAGTGCTGCCGGGATTTCGGTTCACGCTGGGTTTTACCGTGCTGTACCTGAGTTTGATCGTGCTCATCCCGCTGGCGGGGCTCGTCGTCAAGACGGCGGGCTTGACGCTGCCGCAGTTCTGGGACACGGTGACGAGCGCACGCGTGCTCGCCTCCTACAGAGTGAGCCTGCTCACCGCGTTTTTCGCCGCCTTGGTCAACGTCGTGTTCGGCCTCTTGGTCGCCTGGGTGCTTGTGCGGTACCGGTTCCCCGGCAAAAAGATCGTCGACGGCCTGATCGATCTGCCGTTCGCCCTGCCGACGGCGGTCGCCGGCATCGCGCTGACGGCGATCTATGCGCCGAACGGCTGGATCGGCTCGCTGCTCGAGCCGCTCGGCATCAAGGTCGCGTACACGCCGCTCGGCATTTCGGTGGCGCTCGTGTTCATCGGCCTGCCGTTTGTCGTGCGGACGGTGCAGCCGGTGCTCCAGGAGCTGGAGAAGGACACGGAGGAGGCGGCCGTCCTGCTGGGCGCCTACCGCTGGCGGACGTTCCGCAAGGTGCTGCTGCCCGAGCTCGTTCCGCCGCTGCTCACGGGATTCGCGCTCGCGTTCTCCCGCGGGATCGGGGAGTACGGGTCCGTCGTCTTCATCTCCGGCAACATGCCGATGAAGACCGAGATTACGCCGCTGCTCATCATTACGAAGCTCGAACAATACGAATACAGCCAAGCGACCGCGATCGCGCTTGTCCTGCTGCTCATCTCGTTCGCGCTGCTGCTGCTCATCAACTCGCTGCAACGGTGGACCAACCGCCGTCTGCGGTCGGCCTAAAGGAGGGATCGCGATGGCTGGAGCCGTTACGACCGTCACCGAGCTGTCCGCAGAGCAGCGCCCGAAGCATTTGAACGAATCGCGGGCCGTCCGCATCACCTTAATCACGATCGCGCTGCTGTTCGTGGGACTCGTCGTCGTGCTGCCGATGATCACGGTCATCGCGCAGGCGTTCCGCAAAGGGTGGGAAGCTTACGTTTCCGCCATCTCCGAGCCGGATGCGCTGTCCGCACTAAGGCTGACGCTCCTCACCGCGCTCATCGCCGTTCCGCTCAACACGCTGTTCGGCGCCGCTGCCGCCTGGGCGATCACCAAATTCCGTTTTCGCGGCAAAAACTTGCTCATCACGCTGATCGACCTGCCGTTCGCGGTGTCGCCGGTTATCTCCGGCCTGGTCTACATTCTGCTGTTCGGCGCCCAAGGGCTGCTCGGGCCTTGGCTCATCGACCACGGCTACAAGATCGTGTTCGCGACGCCGGGCATCATCCTCGCCACCATGTTTGTCACATTCCCGTTCGTCGCCCGCGAGCTCATCCCGCTCATGGAGACGCAGGGGACGCAGGACGAGGAAGCGGCGGTGAGCCTCGGAGCCAAAGGCTGGCGGATCTTCTTCAAGGTCACGCTCCCGAACATCAAGTGGGGCCTGCTCTACGGCATCATTCTCTGCAACGCCAGGGCCATGGGCGAGTTCGGCGCCGTATCGGTCGTCTCCGGGCATATCCGGGGCGAGACGAATACGCTTCCGCTTCATATCGAGATTTTGTACAACGAGTACCAGTACACCGCCTCGTTCGCCGTCGCATCGCTGCTCATGCTGCTTGCCATCGTCACGCTCGTCGTCAAAGGACTCATCGAGGGCCGTTTGGTCCGGAGCCGTCACAAGGAATAGGAACCCTACGAAAAAGGAGTGGTTGGCCATGGCGAAGCCGTTGGAATTGAACGAGAGCTGGATCGAACGCATCACCGATGCGGTGACCGGCCTGCAGTACGGCAATGTCCAGATCGTGGTGCACGACGGACGCATCGTGCAGATCGAACGCACGGAGCGCCGCCGCTTCGACGAAGTGGCGGAACGCCGCGCCGCGCGCGACGCCTCCCAAGGCGGAACCGCATCGAAATAACCGTATCGTCTTCGTTGTCTCCATAAGCGAGAAGGCCCGTTCGCAGCGCGAACGGGCCTTTTGCGGCATAAAAAAACATCCCTCAGCCGCCGGCAAGGCGATGGGGATGCTCCTGAACCTCAGGCGAGCGATTTTAGGTAATCACGTACTTCACGATCACCGCGATGAGGAACACGATGAACATGAAGCCTAACATGCCGCCGAAACCGACGACAAGGTCGTGAAGATCGTCGCGCGGCTCTTCGTTGATATGCTGCCGTGGATCTTGAACGTTTTCCATGGGGGGCCTCCTGACACGATCGTTAATCCTAGTATACCCAACATCCCAATTTGTTGTAAAGGCATCCAGGTGACAAGTTTGCGACAAGCTCCGCCCGCCGCGGTGTGGTACAATGAAGGGTGCGGGATTCACCGATCCAAGCGGGAGGCATGTTATTATGGATACCCTTCAAACCGAATCGCAGGCGGATCGCGATCGCGCCAGCGAGCGCATCCGCAACAAGCTGGCGCTGCTGCCCGACCGGCCGGGCTGCTACCTGATGAAGAATGGCGAAGGCACGATCATCTACGTGGGCAAGGCCAAAGTGCTGAAAAACCGCGTTCGCTCGTACTTTATCGGCAGCCACAACGTCAAGACGCAGCGTCTCGTCTCGGAAATCCGGGATTTCGAATATATCGTAACGGCTAGCAACATGGAGGCGCTGATCCTCGAGTGCAATCTGATCAAGCAGCACCTCCCCCGTTATAATGTCCTGCTGAAGGACGATAAGTCGTTTCCCTACTTAAAAATTACGAACGAAAAGCATCCGAAGCTCGAGGTGACCCGGCGCGTCCTCAAGGACAAGGCGAAGTACTTCGGTCCATACCCGAACGCCTATGCCGCCCAAGAGACGAAGAAGCTGCTCGACCGGCTGTATCCGCTGCGCAAATGCAACACGCTGCCGGATAAGGTGTGCCTCTACTACCATCTGGGACAATGCGTCGCGCCTTGCGAGTACCCCGTCGAGCCGTCCGAGTACGAGCGGATGGTCGGCGAGATGACGCGTTTTCTGAACGGGGGGCACGGGGAAATCAAGCGCGAGCTTCAGCGCAAAATGGAGGTGGCGGCCGAGGAACTGGCGTTCGAGCGGGCGCGCGAGTACCGGGACCAGATCGTCGCGATCGAATCGCTCATGGAAAAGCAGACGATCACGATGACGGACGCGATGGACCGCGACGTGTTCGGCTACGCCGTCGACAAAGGTTGGATGTGCGTGCAGATTCTTTATATGCGGCAGGGGAAAATGATCCAGCGCCACGTTTCCGTTTTTCCGTATTACGGGGAGGCGTACGAGGACTTCATGACTTACGTGACGCAATATTATAGCGAAAATCCGGCGCTGCCCCGCGAAATGCTGCTGCCGCCCGCCCCGGAGCACGCTGCTCCGGAAAGCGCGGCACCGGCCGCAGGGACGTCTTCGGGCGAGCATGGAAAAACTGCCGCGACGGTGGTCTCGGGGGCGGCAGCTGCAGGCGATGCCGCGGAGGCCATCGCCGATGCGGACGGCACGGCAACGCCGGAGCGCGTCGAGGCGATCCTCGCCAGCTTGTCCGAGTCGGCGGACGAGGAGGCTGGCGGCGAGGAGGCCGCGAGCGAAGAGGGCGGCGACATCGGCGAGTCGCTGCGCAGCTGGCTGCGCATCAAGGTCGCGGTGCCCAAACGCGGGTCCAAGCGCCAGCTCGTGAACATGGCCTGCGGCAACGCCCGCGTCGCGCTGGAGGAGAAATTCCGGCTCATCGCCCGGGACGAGGAGCGCAGCGTAAAGGCGGCGGCGGGCCTTGCCGAGTGGATCGGAATCCCGTCGGCGCACCGCATCGAGGCGTTCGACAACTCCAACATCCAAGGCGCCTCGCCGGTGTCGGCGATGGTCGTCTTCACGGACGGCAAGCCGGATCGCAAGGAGTATCGCAAGTACAACGTGCGGACGGTGCAGGGGCCGGACGATTACGAGACGATGCGGGAGGTCATCCGCCGGCGGTACGAGCGCGTCCTGAAAGAAGGATTGGCGCTGCCGGACCTGATCGTCATCGACGGAGGCAAAGGGCAGATCGCGTCGGCCGTCGACGTGCTCGTCAACGAGCTCGGGCTCGACGTACCGGTCTGCGGGCTCGCCAAGGACGACAAGCACCGCACCGCGCAGCTGCTCGTCGGCGATCCGCCGGAGGTGGTGCCGCTGCCGCGCGACAGCCAGGAATTTTATCTTCTCCAGCGCATCCAGGACGAGGTGCACCGCTTCGCCATCACGTTCCACCGCGAAAAGCGGGCCAAGTCGATGATTGCCTCGCGTCTCGACGCAATCCCGGGCATCGGGGAGAAGCGGCGGAAGCAGCTGCTCAAGCACTTTGGCTCGCTCAAGGCGATCCGCGAGGCGTCCGTCGCCGACTTCAAGCCGCTATCCATCGGCGAGTCGCTTGCCAAGCGGATTCTCGAGGCGTTGAACGACGAGGAAGGCGGGGCTAAGGGCGCCGCTGCCGCAGCCGAGCCCGAGGGGCTCGGGGCCGAGACGGAAGGGCTCGGGGCCGAGGCGGAGGTTCAAGGCACCGAAATGTAAGGCTCAAAAAGGGAGCGCGAAGCGAAAGCTTCGGCTCCCTTTTTTGATTGGGCAAACATGGGGAGCCGCAGACGGGAACGGGGAGGAGATGTGCGAAAAAACCGATTAACTCGGGCGTAAGTGGGGTGAAAGGCGAGGAGATGTGCAGAAAAACCGACTAACTCGGGCGTACGTAGGGTGGAAGGCGAGTAGATGTACGGAAAAACCGAATAACTCGGGCGAAAGTGAGGTGGAGGGTGAGGAGTTGTGCGGAAATACCGAATATCTCGGGCGTAAGTGGGGTGAAAGGCGAGGAGATGTGCAGAAAAACCGATTAACTCGGGCACGAGAGAAATTGGCGGCACGGGGGGAGATGCATAAATCATCCGCATCTCTCCCCGCCGCAGACAGCCGCCTTTACAGCGGCCTCGCCACGCTGCGTCCCGGGAAGCGGCTGCGCAGCCACCAGACGGCGATGCCGACGACAGCCGGCAGAAGGAAGCTGACGATGCCGCCCCCGTTGTCCGCGGGCAGGCCGTCGGTCAACATCTGCACGCCCATGAGCGTGGAGTCCAGCACGACGTGCGCGAAGACGACGGTCAGCAGGCCGAAGCGCAGCATGAACCAGCCGAAGAGCAGCCCCATGAGCGTTAGCTCGATGAGCCGCGTATGCACCGGGTACACGGCGTATCCGACGTGGCCGAACGCCCAGATCGCCGAAGCGGGGACCATCGCCGCCAGCGTGAGCGTGGCTGCGGTCCTGCGCGAAGGCTCTCGCCGCAGGAGGCGGGAAGCCCCGCCGACGAACCAGCGGCGGAACATGCCGATGCTGAAAAGCCGGCTCTGCAGCTCCTCCGAAATGCCGGCGCACCAGCCGAG
Organism: Cohnella baijiui; assembly: GCF_020731285.1. GTDB lineage: Bacteria > Bacillota > Bacilli > Paenibacillales > Paenibacillaceae > Cohnella. The sequence continues at coordinate 33,818 of NZ_JAJFOW010000016.1, read as the reverse complement.
CAGCGGCAGGAGCCACGGATAGGCCATGTTGTACATGGACTGCGAGGCGTCGGACGAGTAGAAGGAGCCTAACAGAGCTTGCAGGACGACAAGAATGACCGACTGGGCGCCGAGCAGGATCATCGCCAGCACGTACCCCTGCCCAACGCTGCGCAGCACGTGGCTGCCGTAGCCGGGGTCGCGCCATCGCGGCCAGAGCGTATAGCCCATCGACCGCCAGAGGCCGTCGCCGCCGACCGCGCTGAAGTACGTCAGCAGCGCCATGGCGGCATAGATGACCAGGTTGACGATTAAAAGTCCCATTACGCCGCCGTCGCCCGTCACCCCCGTCTCGGCGGCCACCTGCGCTCGGAACCCCGCCTTGAGGTTAAACGTAAAGCCCGCATACAGCAGGAAAAACGCGCTGGACAAGAAGATGCCGCGGCGGAACGAAGTCCAACCGCTGTAGGTGGCCGCGTAAATGACCGCCAGCACGAACAGCGTCAGCATCGGCAGCACGAATCCGAAAATGGACAGCTTCGCGGCGATTTTCTCCTGCCCGGCCATGTACGCGGTATAGGCGTCGGGCAGGACGTAGCGATACGTCAGCCGCTCCTCGGGCTTGACCAGCAGCTGCAGCCGGGCCTCGCCCAGCCCGGTCTTGCGGGATTGGAGCACGACGGCGCCGTCCGGCGCAGCGTCGCCCGTCGGCTCCCACTCGCTCTCGTCGTAGCGGAGCTGCCCGATCCAAGCGAGCGCGTCGGCCGTCTGCTCCCGGGTGGCCGGCTCCGCGGCCGAGGCTGCAGCCGACGAAGCGGCCGGCGCCGCCTGTCGGCCGATCAAGCCGGACGCGCCCGCACCGGTGCCGCCCCGCGTCCAGGCGACTAGCTCGCCGGTCTGCATGTGCAGCGCCAGCCGGAGCCGCTCGCCGCCGCCGGACGTCCGGATGTCAACCTCGTATACATCGGTCGGAAAGCGAGCGTCCCAGCTCTTGTCGTACGTCTGGACGAGCCGTTCCTTGGACAGGTAGCCGACCGTGCCGCTGTCGGACAAATGGGTGACCTCGACACGATCGGCCGCATCCGGACGGATGCCCCATTTTTCGGCAGCGTAGCTCAAGGCTTGAGCGCGGGTGCCTTCGCGATCCAGGACGCGGCCCGAGCCGGGCTCCGATAGCGAACCCGAATTCGGGAAAACCTGGAGAAAGAGGAAGAGCAGGAAGCCAATTCCGGAAATCGCGTACCAGCGAAAAGAAAGCAAATTAGACCCCTCCGATCGGTTCTTGGACCAAGAAAACGCATACACGGGGCCCATGGAAGCCGAATCCTCGTTTTTCCCCGCTTATCGGCCGGAATGGATGCCCGAGCGAGAGAAAGATGAAGAATCGTCGTAAAAATACGTTTCTATGGCCGCGAAAAGCTCGTATATCCGCTTTTACCGTATAATTTCGCGTTTTTTGCTGTTGTGCGTCCTTCATGGACGGACTATAATGCGGTGTAATGTTCTTTCCATAATTTCATCATACTATCCAGCCGAATTTCTGCAAGAAAACGGGGGAACCACATGTTTGACCGCCTTTGCGCTCGCTAACCGATCGATCGAGCCGAAGGCATGGGGTGAATTCCGGCATCCGCCGCGCGCCGCACGCGCGCTGCAAGCCGGTTAGGGCAGCCTGTTCAAGCCCGAACCCGACAGCTAACCTCGTAGGCTGCTTACGAACAGGACTCGCATGCGCGCAAAGGCATTGGAGCTCCAGTGTCTTTTTTTATGCGCTCGTACGAGGTTAGGGCGCCCGGACGGCCTATCGTCCGGGCTGCAAGATGCGCGCGTTCGAACGCGCTTGCCGGCGTTTGCCGGCATCCGCTGAGGCGTTGCGCGACGGAATGGTTATGCTACGAGGTGACTTGCTTGATTAAGAAATGGTTTCGATGGTTCTATGCTTCCCCGCCGCGCGTCATCGCCTCCGGCTTTGCCGCCATCATTTTCGCCGGCATGGTGCTGCTGCATTTGCCGTACGCCTCGGCGTCCGGCGAGCCGACGCCCTGGCTCGAGGCGTTTTTCGTTTCCGCTTCGGCGACTTGCGTGACGGGGCTGGCGCGCATCGATACCGGCCTGTATTTTTCCGCATTCGGCCATGGGGTCATCCTGCTCCTCGTGCAGCTCGGCGGACTCGGGTTCATGACGGCGGGCACGCTGTTCGCGCTTTTCGCCGGCCGGAAGGTGTCGCTCAAAGATAAGCTGATCCTGCAAGCATCGCTGAATCACGGATCGCTTGAGGGCATCGTCAGACTGGTGCGCCGGGTGCTCGTCTATGCTTTGTGCATCGAAGGCATCGGCGCAATCCTGTTCACGCTGCGATTCCTGGCGGACATGAGTCCTGGGCGCGCCCTGTATTACGGGGTGTTCCACAGCGTGTCGTTCTTCAACAACGCGGGCTTCGACCTGTTCGGCGAGTTTCGCAGTTTGAAGCCCTATGTAGGGGACGTCTACGTCAACCTGCTGTCGATCGTGCTCATCGTACTCGGCGGCGTCGGCTTCATCGTCTTGTCCGATCTGGCCGAGTACCGGACCCGGCGCCGGTTGTCGCTGCACTCGCGCATCGTGCTCTGGGTGTCCGCGTTTCTCATCGTGATCGGAACGGTGACGATCCTAATCTTCGAGTACACGAACGAAAATACGCTGGGCCCGCTTGGCTTCGGCGACAAGCTGCTCGCCGCGCTGCTGCAGTCGGTGACGACGCGCTCGGCGGGCGTGACGACGGTCGACGTTCCGTCGTTCCGCGACGCCACGCAGTTCGCCATGATCCTGCTCATGTTCGTCGGCGCTTCGCCGGGCTCGACCGGGGGCGGGATCAAGACGACGACGTTCGCCGTGCTGGCGAGCGCCGTGTGGGCGATGATCCGGGGCCGCGAAGACGTGGTGCTGTTTCGCGCCCGCATGGAACAGGCCAAAGTAAACAAGGCGATCACTGTCACGGTGCTGTCGCTGGTTATCGTTATCGGATCGGTGATGATCCTGTCGATTACGGAGAACCAGTCGTTCCTGATCATTCTATTCGAAGTCATGTCCGCTTACGCCACCGTCGGGCTGTCGGCCGGGATGACCGGCGACCTGACGCCGTTTGGCCAAATCCTCCTTACGATTCTCATGTTCGTCGGCCGACTGGGCCCGCTGACCTTCACTTACGCGCTGGGCAGCCGATCCGGCCGGACGCTCTATCGCAACGCGGAAGGCCGTATCATTATTGGGTAAGGGAGCGTTCGACGTGCTAACGAAATTTTTGAGATGGCTCATGGCCTCTCCTCCGCGGCTTCTCGTCCTGGGGTTCGCGATGATCATCCTGATCGGCGCGCAGATATTGGCTTTGCCCGTTTCGGCGGCATCGGGGGAGCGCACGCCGTTCATCGACGCCCTGTTCACGTCGACGTCGGCGACCTGCGTGACGGGGCTTGTGACGCTAGATACCGGAACGCACTACTCGACATTCGGCCAGGGCGTCATCCTGGTGCTGATCCAGATCGGCGGCCTCGGCTTCATGACGATGGCGACGCTGTTCGCCTTTTTCCTGAAGCGCAAAATCTCGCTCAAAGAGCGGCTCATCCTGCAGGAGGCGCTTAATCAATCCGATATGGAAGGCATCGTCCGGCTTGTGCGCAGGGTCGTCCTGTACGCGCTGACGATCGAAGCTTCCGGCGCGCTGCTGTTCTCCGTCCGCTTCCTGTTCGACATGCCGCCTGGCAAAGCGTTATACTACGGCGTTTTCCATGCCATCTCCTTTTTTAACAACGCCGGCTTCGACGTGATGGGGGAATTCCGCAGCCTGACGGACTACGTGGACGATCCGCTGGTCAATATCGTGACGATGCTGCTGATCATCCTGGGGGGCCTCGGTTTCGTCGTCCTCTCCGACTTGACGGACTGGCGCAATAAAAAGCGCCTTTCTCTGCATTCCAAGGTCGTGCTCAGCATGACCGGCTTTTTGATCCTGTTCGGCGCGGTCGTCATCTTCGCGTTCGAATATTCGAATCCGGGAACGATGAAGCCGCTGCCGCTCGGGTCGAAGATTCTGTCCGCCTTTATGCAGTCGGTCAGTCCGCGCACGGCCGGGGTCAATACGCTCGATCTGGCTGGACTCCGGCAGGCGACGCAGTTCTTTATCGTCATCCTGATGTTCATCGGGGCTTCTCCCGGCTCGACGGGGGGCGGGATCAAGACGACGACGTTCGCCGCGCTGCTCGGTGCCGTCTGGGCGATGATCCGCGGCAGGGAGGACGTCGTCATGTTCAAGTACCGTCTCGCGCAGGAGCGGGTGAACAAGGCGTTGACGCTGACGCTGCTCGCGGTGGCGCTCGTCATCGTGGCGACGATGATCTTGTCTACGACGGAGGACCATCATTTTCTCATGATTCTGTTCGAGGTGACGTCGGCGTTCGGCACGGTCGGGTTGTCGATGGGACTGACCACCCAATTGACCTTGACCGGCAAAGTCATCATTATTCTCATGATGTTCATCGGCCGGCTCGGCCCGCTGACGCTGGGCTACGCGCTGGCGCCGAAGCAGGAGCGCGCCTTGTACCGGCAGGCGGAAGGCAAAATCATCATCGGCTAAAAAAGAGAGGGCATCCATCATGAAATTCAATCAGTTCGTCATTATCGGCCTCGGCCGCTTCGGTTCCAGCATCGGTCAGGAGCTCATACAGCTCGGCTACGAGGTGCTCGGCGTGGACCGGGACGAAGAGAAGGTCGAGGAGATGAGCCGCGTGCTGACGCACGCCGTCGTCGCGGACGCGACCGAAGAAGGCGTGCTCCGTTCGATCGGCGCGCGGAACTTCGACTGCGGCGTCGTCGCGATCGGCGACGACATCCAGGCGAGCATCTTGGCGGCCATCCTGCTCAAGGAGCTCGGCGTGAAAAAGGTGGTGGCCAAAGCGGTCTCGGGGCTGCACGGGCGCGTGCTCGAACGGATCGGCGTGGACCGCGTCATCTACCCCGAGCGGGACATGGGCATCCGCCTCGCCCACCAGCTTGTGTCGCCGAACCTGCTCGATTATATCGAGCTGTCCAAGCAATATACGATCGCGGAGCTGAACGTGCCGGGCTGCCTCTCAGGCAAGACGCTCTCGGAGGTGAATCCCCGGGGCCGCTACGGTTGCAGCATCGTGGCGATCAACAAACCGAAAGGCATCATCATCGCGCCGACGGCCACGGACGTGCTTGCGGAACGAGACGTGATGGTCGTCATCGGCACGAATCAGCAGATCGAATCGTTCCAGCATTCAATCGGTCAATAAGGGGCGGATGTAAGGCGTGGACAATCCTACGATGGAGACGGTGCACCACCTCCTGATCTTGCTCTTGCTCGTCTTTGGCACTGGCATGATCGCGGGGCGTCTGGCCGCCTGGCTGCGCCTCCCGGACGTTGTGCTGTTCATCGCCGCCGGCATGCTGCTTGGCACCGGGCTGCACTGGATTTCGGAGGCGAGCGGCTCGCTTACGAACCAGCTCATCCTGGCGGTCGGCTCGGCGCTCATCCTGTTCGACGGCGGGCGGAATATCCGCCTCCGCGGCCTCCGCGAGGTGGCGATCACGGTGTCGCTGCTCAGCGTCGCCGGCGTCGTCGTGACGGCGGCCGTGTGCGGGGCGGCGGCGCATTACGCGCTCGGCCTCGATTGGACGACGTCGTTGTTGATCGGGGCGGTCATCTCGTCCACCGATCCGGCGACGATCATCCCGGTGTTCCGCCAGGTCAAGGTCAAGGCGCGCCTGCGGGAAACGGTGGAGAGCGAGTCGGCCTTCAACGACGCGACGGGCTCGATCCTCACGTTCGCGCTGCTCGCCGTCCTCACGGAAGGCAAGCCGCTCAGCGCCGGCGGAATCGCGCTGGACTTCGTCAAGACCGCCTTCGGCGGGCTGGCGGTCGGCCTTGTCTTTGCGCTGGCCGGTTCCTTTCTCGTCGCGCACGTCAAGTGGGGCGCGTTGAAGGAGTATGCGGCCATCGCGATGATTGCGTTGGCGATCGGCGCATACCTGCTCGGGGATTTGCTGCACGTTAGCGGGCTGATGGCGACGTTCGCCGCAGGTATCGTCTGGGGCAACTCCCATCTGTTCCGGCTGCCGATGGAGGACAAACAGGCGGAGCTCGGGCATGTCGCGGACAACGCGACGGTCATGCTGCGGATGTTCATCTTCGTGCTGCTCGGCAGCCAAGTGAAGTTCGCGCTCCTCGGCACTTATTTCTGGCCGGCGCTGGCGGTCGTGCTCGTTCTCGTGTTCGTCGCCCGCCCGCTCGCGGTGCTTGCCTCCGCGCTGCCGGACGTCAGGGCGCGCTGGACCCGCCCGGAGCTACTGTTCATGTGCTGGGTCCGGGAGACGGGTGTCATCCCGGCTGCGTTGGCCGGCATGATCGCGGCCCGGGGTATAGAGGGAGGAGACCGTCTCACGGCGGTCGTCTTCATGGCGATCGCCTTCACGATCCTCGTTCAGGCCAGTACGACCGCCTGGTGGGCCAAGCGGCTGGGACTGGCGATTCCGTCCGAGAAAGTTTCGTCCAATCTGCCCTGAAAAAGAATGAGATCGCCCCCAACCGTTCACGCTAAGGGAAGTGCCGGTAGGGGGAGTGGAAATGATTGATGAAGAAACCTGCGAAGCTTAGACGGTGGATCGCCCTCGGGTGGTGCGCCGTCGTTCTGTTGTCGGCCGCCTCCGCCGCCTGGCCGAACCCGCGGGCGGATGCCGCGGAGCCCGGCCGGGAAACTGCAGCGAAGGTGTCTACGGATGCCGGGCTTGCCGGAAACGCGCCCGCCTCCGACCCCGCCATCGCGGGCGAGAAACGCAAGGCCCGCAAGCGGCCGCCGGGCGGAAATTGGACGGAACTGCAGCGTAGATACCGGGGCGTCTTCGTGCTTTCGGCTTCCCGCCAGTCGATGCGGATTGCCCTCACCTTTGACGACGTACCCGACCCCCGGTACACGCCGCTCGTCCTCGACATCCTGAAACGCAAAAAAGCGCCTGCCACCTTTTTCATCGTCGGGAGCCGGGCCAAGAAGCATCCGGCGCTCGTGCGGCGAATCGTCGCGGAAGGCCATGCGATCGGGAATCACTCCTACGATCACCCCGGCTTTTCGCGGCTTCCGCTGTCCGCCGTGAAGCGGCAGATCGTCAAGACGGGAGATGAAATCCGGCGCATCGTCGGCTTTGCGCCCCGGTTCGTCCGCCCTCCGTACGGGGAGATCGAAGCCGTCCAGCTGGCCTGGGCAAAAGAAAACGGCTATACGGTCGTCAACTGGGACGTCGACTCGTCCGACTGGCGGCAGCTGCCCGCGAGCCGCGTGTTCGCCAATGTGACCCGCTCCGTGCGTCCCGGCTCCATCGTCCTTCTCCATGCAGGCGGAGGACAAGGGCAAAATCTGTACGGGACGGCGCGGGCGCTGCCGCAGATCATCGATTGGCTCCGGGCGAAAGGCTACGAACTGGTCACCGTGCCGGAGCTGCTGGGGCTGCCCGAGCGCCGGGATGCCGCGGCGCCGGACTGATTCCGGACCTTGGGAAACGCAAAGCCCGCCTCGTCCAAGCCGTTGGCAAAGGACGGGCGGGCTTGCGTATCGCTAACGCAAATTGAAAAAATGTTTTAGTCCAGGACGTACAGTTTAACGTATTGGTAACCGAACTTCGACACTTCGGCGCGCGAGCCGGGCACGAAGATGTCGATGCGGTCGCCTTTGATCGCGCTGCCGGCGTCCGTCGCCTTGGCGACCATGCCGCCGACGGGCAGGCCCGCAAAGTCGTATCCGGTGATGTAAACCTTGGTGCCGAGCGGAATCACTTTCGGGTCGACGGCGATCGTGCCGAGCTTCAGCGGGTTGCCGAAGTAGTCGACGGGTCCCCAGCCGTTTTCTTCGTTCGAAGCCGAATAAGCGGATGCCTTCATGGTTACTACTTTCGAATAGGAGAGCGTTTCGCCCTTCGGCGTGCTGACCGTCGCGGCTGTTGCCGTGAGCTTGGCGTTGGCTGCTGGAGCCGCCGCCGTCGTCGGCGCCGGAATCGTGAGCTTCAGGCCCTCGTAAATGTTCAGCGGGTCGATGTTTTCGTTGAAGCTCATGAGCTTGTCCAACGGAACGTTGAACTGCTTGGACAGCTTCCAGAACGTGTCGCCTTCCTTGGCCGAGTAGCTGGTGGCCGCGGAAGCGGTGAAGGCAGGCAGCAGCACAGCCGCGCCCAGCGCCAGCGAAGCGGCGCGCAGTCCGACTTTCTTGATGTTACGCATACGTGATGAAGTCCTCCTCTGTGCCGGCGAGGTTAGCTGTCGGGTTCGGGCCGGAGATCAACCCTACGTGGGCAGTCAACGCTATGTAAGCTTGCGCAGCATATTGCACGATTCACCCCAAGCGCGGCTCCGGCGGAACGGCGTTCCGGCGCGGTCTCGCGCATTCGTATCTGGTCCCCCGCACCTTGCGGTTTTGGCTGAATTGGTTAAGCCCGCCAGATTTCGGCGGATTTAACTCTTTTAGAGGATAACATGACCCGCAAAGCGGTTGGAACCGGAAACATTACCCACCCGGGCCGTTCTGACGGGCTCCCCGCGCGAAGAAGGCGATCGTCTCCTCGATGAGATAGCGGGTCGAAGGCGCCAGCCAGCCGAGTTCGCCGTAGATGAGGGAGGTCGTCCGTTTAATCAGCTCCAGCTCCTTGATGCGTACGACGTAAAGCTCGTTGTCCTCGAGCAATTGCGCCCGCAAATAGGACTTCGGAAGCAGCGTGCCGGCCCGGCTCGCCCCGAGCAGCCGAACGATCGCCTCGAAGGAGTCGATCTCCATTCGGACGTCCGGCTTGATGCCGTATTGGCGGAACAGCTCGTCGGTCAACGTGCGGTACCAGGTGCCCGGCGCGAACAGAATCATCGGCAGGGCGTTCAGATCGTTCATGGCGAGCTGCGTTCTTTCCAATATAAAATGCGTGCGCGGCAGGACGAGCATGAGCGTGTCGTCGAACAGCGGGACGCTCGTGATCGCCGAGTCGTCCTCGACGGCGGAGGCGACGATGCCGAAGTCGACCTTGCGCTCTTTAACGAATGTGGCGATCTCGTGCGATTTGCCGGTGATCGCTTTGATTTCGAGATTCGGATGCTTCTCGGTCATCGCCGTGATGAGCTCGGGGAGCGTCGTCTGGAGCGTCGTCAGACTGGCTCCGATCGTGGCGATCGGCGCCTCCTCGGATTTGAAAGCGTTCAAGCGCTGCAAATACTCGCCGTGAAACCGGCGCAATTCGAGGGCGAATTCGTAGGTTAGCTGGCCGGCCGCCGTCAGCTCGAGTCGCTTGCCGATCCGGCGGAACAGACTGACGCCGAGTTCGCGCTCCAGGCGGGCGATCCGGCGGGATAGCGCGGGCTGCGTCACGTTCAGCCGCTCCGCCGCGCGGTTGAGGCTCGTATGCTCTACGACCGTCGCGAACATCCTCATATCTTCGAGCATCGGAATCTTCCTCCTTGCATATGTCGTTTGGTTATAAGTTTTAATAATAAATAAGCAGTTCCATTATAAGCGAAAATGGAGTAACCTAAAAAGCGTGTAGAATTGGTGACAATTGCACGGATGCGAAAGGAGAACGCACATCGACATGAAAGGTAACTCGTATTTCGCCCGCAAGCTTCACTCGCTTCTGGGGGTCATTCCGCTCGGATTGTTTTTCGTTGAGCACGCCTTGACGAACTATTCCGCGTTCGAGCACGGCAAGGAGGGGTTCGTGAAGAGCGTCAACAACCTGCATGAGCTGCCGCTTATCTTCTTCCTCGAGCTCTTCATCATTTGGCTGCCGATCCTGTTCCACGGCATCTACGGTCTGTACTTGGCCTTCACGTCCAACTACAACACAGGCCGGTACCAGTACGGACGGAACTGGGCGTTCGCGCTGCAGCGGATTACCGGCGTCATTACGTTCGTCTTCGTGTTCTGGCACGTGTGGCAGACCCGCATTCAAGTGACGCTCGGCAATACGACATACGAAGAGCTCGGGGAGCACATGCACGGAATCGTGACCCAGCCGGGCTTTTTCATCATGTACTTCATCGCCGTGATCGCGGCCGTCTTCCATTTCTCCAACGGCCTGTGGGCGTTCCTGGTCAGCTGGGGAATCACGGTCGGCCCGCGCGCGCAGCGCGTGTCTTCGAACATCTGCATGGGGATTTTCGTCATCGTCACCGTGCTGTTCCTGCTGTCGTTGTTCGCGTTCCGCGGCGAAGAGTTCGCTTCTTCGGCGCCGGTTGCGGTCGCACTCGGAATGTTAGGTTGATCGGGAGGAGAATCAGCAATGGCTAATCAAAAAATTATCGTCGTCGGCGGCGGCCTCGCCGGCCTGATGGCGACCATCAAGGCGGCCGAGGCGGGCATGCGCGTCGATCTGTTCTCGCTCGTGCCGGTCAAGCGGTCCCACTCCGTCTGCGCACAGGGCGGCATCAACGGAGCGGTCAACACGAAAGGCGAAGGCGACTCCCCGTGGGAGCACTTTGACGATACCGTATACGGGGGCGACTTCCTGGCGAACCAGCCGCCCGTCAAAGCGATGTGCGAAGCGGCGCCGGGCATCATCCACCTGATGGACCGGATGGGCGTCATGTTCAGCCGGACGCCGGAAGGTCTGCTCGACTTCCGCCGGTTCGGCGGTACGCAGTACCACCGGACGGCGTTCGCGGGGGCGACGACCGGACAGCAGCTGCTGTACGCGCTGGACGAGCAAGTTCGCCGATGGGAAGTGGCCGGCCTCGTGCAGAAGTTCGAGCACTGGGAGTTCACCTCCGTCGTTCTCGACGACGAAGGCGTCTGCCGCGGCATCTCGGCGCAGGACCTGCGCACGATGGAGACGGTCACCTTCCGCGGCGACGCGGTCATCCTGGCGACCGGCGGCCCGGGCATCATCTTCGGCAAGACGACCAACTCCGTCATCAACACGGGGACCGCGGCCAGCGCCGTCTATCAGCAAGGCGTGCACTACGCGAACGGCGAGTTCATCCAGATTCACCCGACGGCCATCCCGGGCGACGACAAAAACCGTCTCATGAGCGAATCCGCGCGCGGAGAAGGCGGCCGGATCTGGACGTACAAGGACGGCAAGCCGTGGTACTTCCTCGAAGAGAAGTATCCGGCGTACGGCAACCTCGTGCCCCGCGATATCGCGACGCGCGAGATCTTCTCCGTCTGCGTCGACCAGAAGCTCGGCATCGACGGCGAGAACATGGTTTATCTCGACCTCTCGCACAAGGATCCGAAGGAACTGGACGTCAAGCTCGGCGGCATCATCGAGATCTATGAGAAATTCACGGGCGACGACCCGCGCAAGATTCCGATGAAGATCTTCCCGGCGGTCCACTACTCGATGGGCGGGCTCTGGGTCGACTACAACCAAATGACGAACATTCCGGGTCTGTTCGCCTGCGGCGAATGCGACTACCAATATCACGGCGCGAACCGCCTCGGCGCGAACTCGCTCCTGTCCGCCATCTTCGGCGGCATGGTCACGGGTCCGAAGGCGATGGAGTACGTCAAAGGCTTGAAAAAATCGGCCGACGACATCTCCGAGTCCGTGTTCGAGCGCGAGCGCTCGAAGCAAGCAGGCAAGTACGAATCCATCCTCAAGATGGACGGCACGGAAAACGCCTACGCCCTGCACAAGGAACTGGGAGAATGGATGACGAACAACATGACCGTCGTCCGCTTTAACGACCGGCTCCAGCAGACGGTCGACAAGATCAAGGAACTGAAGCAGCGCTACACGAAGATCAACATCAACGACACGGCCCGCTGGAACAACGCCGGCGTCGCGTTCACGCGCCAGCTGTGGAACATGCTGGAGCTGTCCGAAGCGATGACCGTGGGCGCGCTCCTGCGCAACGAAAGCCGCGGCGCGCACTACAAGCCGGAGTTCCCGGAACGCAATGACGAAGAGTTCCTGAAGACGACCAAGGCGGCTTGGACGGCAGAAGGCCCGCAAATTTCGTACGAGGACGTCGATACGTCCCTCATCAAGCCGCGGGTTCGCGACTATTCGTCCAACAAGAAGAAGGAGGGCTAAGCGATGGCTGAAACGGCTACCGCCAAACGCACCGTCAAGTTTATCATCACGCGCCGGGATCAACCGGACGCGGCCTCCTATACCGAGGAATTCGAAGTCCCTTATCGCCCGAACATGAACGTCATCAGCGCGCTGATGGAAATTCAGCGGAATCCGGTCAAGGCCGACGGCTCGAAGACGGCTCCGGTCTGCTGGGAGTCCAACTGCCTCGAGGAAGTGTGCGGCGCTTGCTCCATGGTCATCAACGGCAAGCCGCGCCAGGCTTGCTCCGCGCTGATCGACAAGCTGGAGCAGCCGATCCGCCTCGAGCCGATGTCGACGTTCCCGGTCGTCCGGGACCTCGTCATCAACCGCGAACGGATGTTTGGCGCGCTGAAGAAGGTCAAGGCGTGGATCCCGATCGACGGGACGTACGATCTCGGTGCGGGTCCGCGGATGGCCGAGTCCAAGCGCCAATGGGCTTATGAGCTGTCCAAATGCATGACGTGCGGCGTTTGCCTCGAAGCGTGCCCGAACGTCAACGACCGCTCGAGCTTCATCGGCCCGGCGCCGATCTCGCAGGTTCGTCTGTTCAACGCCCACCCGACGGGCGAGATGAACGCGCACGAGCGCCTCGAAGCCCTCATGGAGGACGAGAGCGGCATCGAAGGCTGCGGCAACTCGCAAAACTGCGTGCGCTCCTGCCCGAAGGGCATCCCGCTCACGACGTCGATCGCGGCGATCAACCGCGACACGACGAAGCATATGTTCAAGCAATGGCTGGGCCTCTAAGCGCCGAGCATACGACGGGTCTTCCCGGCAGCGATGGTTTTTTCCGCCGCTGCCGGGGTATTTTTTTTGTTAAAGGGCGGCAACGCGAGGCGCGATGGACATAAAATGCCGTATTTTGGCGCATAATCATGGCATGCGCGCGTTTCTTGCAATATTCATCTCGATTTGAGATGATAATGATAGGAAATGATTATTTTTATCGCAAGATCAATTGATTTATAATCAACAGGGATAAGCAATCAGTCGTCTGAAATACCAACATTTATAGAAGACCGAGGGATCACACAATGGCTAATGATGCGCACGACCATCAGAACCCGTGGGAGAAGTACTACGGCCCGAACCTAGGGTACATCCAAGAACAGTATGATGTGTACCTGCGCGACCCTGAAGCGGTCGAGCAGGAGTACCGCGACCTGTTCAAGCTGTGGGGCGAACCGCCGCGCACGGCTATCCAGCAAGCCGCCCCGGCGACGACGGGAGCGGCTGTCAGCGTGGATGCACGCCAGATCCGCAACGCGGTCGTGGCCGGCAAACTGGTCTGGAACATCCGCGCTTACGGCCATCTGGCCGCCGATATCGACCCTCTCGACATCGGACCTAGATCCAGCGCCAAAGTGCTGGAGCCCGACACGTTCGGCCTCACCCCCGCCGACCTCGCCGCGATGCCGGCCGAGATGGTATGGGAGGGCGGACCTGCCGGACTCTCGAACGGTTGGGAAGCGATTCAGAAGCTGAAAGAAGCATATACCGGCACGATCGCGTACGAGTTCAGTCACGTTCACGACGAATCCGAGCGCAAATGGCTGACCGAATACGCGGAGAAAGTCGTACCCGCGCAGACGCTCGACGACCAGGAGCGCCGCAAGCTGCTGACCCGTCTGCTCGAAGCCGAGCAGTTCGAGGACTTTCTGCAGCGGACGTTCGTCGGCGCCAAGCGCTTCTCCGTCGAAGGCAACGACGTGCTCGTCGCGTGTGTGGACCAAATCGTCCACGAGCTGACGAACGACGGCGTGCGCCACATCTCGATGGGGATGGCCCACCGCGGCCGCCTGAACGTCCTCGCGCACGTGCTGAACAAGCCGTACACGAAGATTTTCTCCGAGTTCCATCATTCGCCCAACAAGAACGTCATTCCGTCCGAGGGATCGATCGGCATCAATTACGGCTGGTCCGGCGACGTGAAATATCACCTGGGCGCGAACCGTTCGATCAAGACGGGCGAGTCGGTGGAGACGCGAATCGTGCTCGCGAACAACCCGAGCCATCTCGAGTACGTCAATCCGGTCGTGCAGGGCTTCGCGCGCGCCGCGCAAGAAGACCGCAGCCGGCCGGGCTACCCGGAGCAGGACGTGAACGCCGCGGCGTCTATCGTCATGCACGGCGACGCCGCCTTCCCGGGTGAAGGCATCGTCACCGAGACGCTGAACCTGAGCCAGCTGAACGGCTATCAGATCGGCGGCACGATCCATATCATCGTCAACAACAAGATCGGCTTCACGACCGAGAGCTTCGACTCCCGCTCGACGCATTATTCGAGCGACCCGGCCAAAGGCTACGAAATCCCGATCGTACATGTCAATGCGGACGATCCTGAAGCCGTCATCGCGGTGGCCCGCATGGCGAGCGAATATCGCAATCTGTTCAAGAAGGACTTCTTGATCGACCTGATCGGCTACCGCCGCTACGGGCACAACGAGACGGACGATCCCGAATCGACCCAGCCGCTGATCTACAAGAAGGTCAAGGCGCGTCCGACCGTCAGCCAGCTTTATCTGAACAAGATGGCCGCCGAAGGCAAGCTGTCCGAAGCGCTCTACGAGCAAGTCAAGAGCGAGGTCGTCGGCCGCCTGAAGGAAGCGTACGACGAGCTCAAGAAGCAGGATAACCAAGAGGCGGTGCACCAAGTGCCTCCGGCTACCAGCGACGAAGAAGCCGAGTCGGCGCCGACGGCGGTGCCGCTGGAGGAGCTGCGCAAGATCAACGGCGAGCTGCTGAACTGGCCGGAAGGCTTCACGGTGTATCCGAAGCTGCAGAAGATTCTCGAGCGCCGCGCCGACGCCCTGAACGACGAAGGCAAGGTCGACTGGGGTCACGCGGAAACGCTGGCGTTCGCCTCGATTCTCGCGGACGGCCGTCCGATCCGGATTACCGGCCAAGACGCCGAGCGCGCGACCTTCGCGCACCGGAACATCGTTCTGCACGACCCGAACACGGGCGCCACGTATTCGCCGCTCCACAAGCTGCCGCAGGCCAAAGCTTCGTTCGCGGTCCACAACAGCCCGCTGTCCGAATCGGCCGTGCTCGGCTTCGAATACGGGTACAACGTCTACGCACCGGAAACGCTTGTGATCTGGGAAGCGCAGTACGGCGACTTCGCGAACGTCGCGCAGGTGCTGATCGACCAGTTCATCTCTTCCGGCCGTTCCAAGTGGTCCGAGAAGTCGAGCCTCGTCATGCTGCTGCCGCACGGCTACGAAGGCGCGGGCCCGGAGCATTCCAGCGCCCGCCTCGAACGGTTCCTGCAGCTGTCCGCCGAAGAGAACTGGACGGTTGCGAACCTGTCCAGCGCGGCGCAGTACTTCCACCTGCTCCGCCGGCAGGCGTCGCTTACGGGCACCGATGCGGCCAAGCCGCTCGTCGTGATGGCGCCGAAGAGCCTTATCCGCAACCCGCGCGCGGCTTCGCCGGCGGCGGCCTTCGCGGAAGGCGGGTTCCAGCCGATCGTGGAGCAGCCTGGCCTGGGCGGCCATCCGGAGCGGGTCGAGCGTCTCGTGCTCGCGACGGGCAAGGTGGCCATCGACCTGGAGGACGGCCTGGAAAAGGACGGCTCCGAGTCGAACGACTGGCTGCACATCGTCCGCGTCGAGCAGCTGTACCCGTTCCCGGCCAACGAGATCGCGGCCGTCATCGCGCGGTTCCCGAACTTGAAGGAGATCGTCTGGGTGCAGGAAGAGCCGCGCAACATGGGTTCCTGGAGCTACATGGAGCCTCGCATCCGCGACATCGCGCCGGAGAGCGTCGCTCTTCGCTACATCGGTCGTCCGGAGCGTTCGAGCCCGGCCAGCGGATTCCAGCAAGTGCACGCCCTCGAACAACAGTACATCATTTCGCAATCGTTGAAGCCGAGTCCGACGTTGGCTCATAACTTGGGGAGGTAGCAGCTGTGCAAGATATCTTAGTACCGGCAATGGGCGAATCGATTACGGAAGGCTCCATCTCCCGCTGGGCGGTCAATGTAGGAGACCATGTCAATCAAGGCGATCTGCTGCTCGAGCTCGAGACGGACAAAGTCAATCTCGAGATTAGCGCGGAGCAAGAAGGCGTCATCGCCGAAATTCTGTATAAAGAAGGCGACACCGTGCAGATCGGCCAAGTCATCGGCCGCATCAGCGAAGGCGGCGGCGCCGGCGCACCCGCGCCGGCCGCCCAGCCAGCTAGCGTGCCTGCGGCTGCGCCGGCTCCCGCGCCTGCAGCGCCCGCCGTTGCCGCTCCGGCTCCTGCCAGCATGCCGGCTGCATCCGGCAGCCAGCCTGCGGCTACGCCGGCCGCGCGCCGTTTGGCTCGCGAGCAAGGCATCGACCTGAGCCAGACGCCGGCTCGCGATCCGCTCGGTCGCATTCACGCGGACGACGTGCGCAGCGCCGGCAGCCGTCCGGCGGCTCCCGCACCTGCAGCGCCTGCGGCCCCGGCCGCGGCGGTTAATCCGGCCAAGCCGGCCGAGCGCAAGAAGATGTCTCGCCGCCGTCTGACGATCGCGAATCGTCTGGTTGAGGCGCAGCACAACGCAGCCATGCTGACGACGTTCAACGAAGTCGACATGACCGCGATCCTCGACGTCCGCAAGCGCCGCAAGGACGCCTTCAAGGAGAAGAACGAAGTGAACCTCGGCTTCATGTCGTTCTTCACCAAAGCGGTCGTCGGAGCCCTGAAGAAATTCCCGCTGCTGAACGCGGAAATCGACGGCGAAGACATCATTACGAAGAAGTACTACGACATCGGCATCGCCGTAGCGGCCAAGGAAGGCCTGGTCGTGCCGGTCGTTCGCGACGCGGACCGTCTCGGCTTCGCCGAAATCGAACGCACGATCGCCGATCTGGCGGGCAAGGCCCGCAATAACGCGCTTGGCCTGTCCGACCTGCAAGGCGGCACCTTCACGATCACGAACGGCGGCGTCTTCGGTTCGCTGCTGTCCACGCCGATCCTGAACGCGCCGCAAGTCGGCATCCTCGGCATGCACAAGATCCAACACCGTCCGATCGCGATCGATCCGCAGACGATGGAGATCCGTCCGATGATGTACATCGCGCTCTCCTACGACCACCGAATCGTCGACGGCGCGGAAGCCGTAAGCTTCCTTGTAAAGGTGAAGGAGCTGCTCGAAGATCCGGAAACGCTGCTGCTCGAAGGCTAATTAAGATCCGCGGCGGCATGCCGCGCTATGCAAAAGAGGGAGTCCTGCGGACTCCCTCTTTTGCATTACTGCGCATCGTAGGGCCCAAGAAGGAGTCGTGGACTCCTTCTTTCTCGTTTCCGCGCGCCGCAGGACCAAAAGGCTGTCTCATAAGGTTGTAATAGGGCCCGAGAGTCAGCAGCGCGGTTTTCAATGCGGATGAATGGGCATCCATTGACGATCTTTCCATTCATGGCGGCTGCCTCTAACGCGTGGCAATCTGCGAGGCTGGTTTCGAACGAATCAGTTGGGTCTTCGTGAAAATTCGTCGGATTCCGGCCGATGGTTCGCCACTAGTGTAAGCCAATTGGTTCCTTGTTTGCGCTCGTTTCGGGTCACTCAGTCAATTAGTTGCATTCGTACATCTATTTAGGGCCATTCGGGAGGGTGGAGCGGTTTACTTGTAAAAGTACATCTAATTTAGCGTAAATCCGTCCTGTACGCAGAAAACGGATAATTTAGTTGTACGATTGCAACTAAATGATCGTTAAGCAGGCAATATAGCTAAATTAGATGTACATTTGCATCTAATCGTTGGATGCGGGGTAGGCGACATTGAAAGCGGATTCCGGCGTTTTCTGCTTCGCGTCTTGCCGAAGGCAAGCTTGGAGGTCGGATGGCTTTTGCTTGCCCATCATTTGTTGAAGGCAGCGGATCGAAAGCGAGAAATGGCGGTGCAGGGATCGTCCCCCCAAACACCGCCATTCCTTCGTTTTCATACGTTTAGCTGTCTGTCCCATGAACAGACTTACATTTGAGACACCCTCTTCTCGTTTCCGTGCGCCGCAAGGCCCAAGAAGGAGTCGTGCACTCCTTCTTTCTCGTTTCCGTACGCGGTCTGCCTTTTCCACATCGTTCTCGTTTCCGTACGCGGTTTGCCTATTCCACATGAATGTCGGGCACGACGGGTTCCGCTCAAATGTTATAATGAGCCATGAAGAGTTGCGATAAGGAGGCGATCGCGAAGGATGTCGGGGTTCCGTCCGATCTTTTGGGGGATGCTGTTCCTGTTCGGTGGACGGATCGGCGGTTGGGATCTTCTGCCCGACGCGATCGGTTACGGGTTGATTTACATCGGGTTCAGCAGATTAAGCAGGCAGGGCGGACCGTTCGCCTCCGGCCGTCCGCTTCCTTTGATCTTGCTAGTCATGTCGCTTCCGACCCTGCATCTATCCTGGCTACCCGGCAGCTGGCTCGGCGTCGTGTATCCGATCGGGTTGGCGGCGCTTCAATTGTCGATGGTCTATTCGTTGATCA
This sequence comes from Cohnella baijiui, assembly GCF_020731285.1. Lineage (GTDB taxonomy): Bacteria > Bacillota > Bacilli > Paenibacillales > Paenibacillaceae > Cohnella. The sequence continues at coordinate 15,298 of NZ_JAJFOW010000016.1, read as the reverse complement.
AAGGCATTCAACAGCTGGCGATGGCGCAAAACCGGCTGGATTTGTATGACATGGCGCGAAACTGCTGGCGACTATATGCGATCGGATGCTGCCTCTCGATCGCAATATCGGGACTGCTCCGAATCTCTCTGCTGCTTGTCCTCGCCGGGCTCTTCATGCTTCTCGTACGCGTTTTGATGCTCGTGCTGTTGTCCAGATGCGGCAGGACGTTCATGGAACGAGAGGGATCCCCTCCTGTCGGCGTTTGACGATCCCCCGCATTCTTGCAGGGAACGCACGTTTTCCGCCCGGCGGCACAAAAAAATCCGCCTCCCAAGGGAAGACGGACCGTGCTTGGAATCGCCAAAGTTATCTGCCGTAAGCGAAGGAGGCGCTGCGTTCGGCCGGCAGCACGCCGCCGCGTAGCAGATCCTTCTCGCCCTGAAGCAGTCTCTCAAGCCAAGCCTCGGGCGCGTATGCGCTCCGATGGGCCTCGGCGAGTCGTTCCGCGTGATCGCGGGGAGGATCGTAGGCGCCGAGCTTGCGGACGACCTGGATGTAGCCGATGACGAGCGCCCGGGCTTCCCCGGCGGCGTACCCGTGCTCGGCGGTCAGGGCTTCGACGATGCTCCGCTCATATCGATTCAATCTGACTTGACCGGTCATGGTAGATCCACCTTCCTTCCGCATGGACGTAATACCCGATGAACCGCAAATGCGCTTCCCAGCGTTCGGAGGAGAAGACGACCTGATTCCCAAGCCGGAGAGCATCGAGGCGCCTGCCACCTGCGGTGCGGGTAATTTGATCGTAAAACCATTCGACATCTTTCCCTAATTGTATCGCATCTACCATCAGTTTTCCAGTATCGTTGTCCGCCATCGGGCCGATGACGATGTCGGGATGCCGGCCGCACGGGTCCCGGCCTTTGTCCGCGACCAAACGATGGCTGAAAATAAAATCCGCCCAGGCGAGCGATTCCGACAAAAACACGCACGGAGACAGGCGGCGGGGCAGCGAGGCCATCTCGACGACGAGCACGCAGGGGCGGGTCGGCTGCACGGAGCCGCCGGCGGCCTTGTGCGCCCATTTGCGGGCTTGCGCGGGAGAGATGGTCGTGTAGAAGCCTTCTCCGAAGTCGCGGCCGGGGCGCCAGTAAGCCCGGTTCAGCAGCCGCTGGCCGAAGCTGGCGACGGCACGTTCGGTGGTGCCGTGATAGAGCACCTGAGGCGTGATAATATCCATCATACCCTCCTTTGCGTCGTTTGGTTCATTGTATGTTCGCCATGCCCCCAAAAAATTCCTTGTTTCCGCGAAAAACAGGCGATGTCCCCAAAAATAACGAAAACCGTTTGGCCCCTTGGACGGTCTAATGGTCGTAAAAGGAGGAGAGACGGTGACGATCATCGAGCAGGTGCTGGCCGCGCAGGCGGGAGACGACGAGGCATTCTACGCCCTGGTCAGCAGCCGAAAGGACAAATTGTACGCCATCGCCTACGCTTACTTGAAGAGCGAAGCCGACGCTCTGGACGCCATCCAGGAGGCGACTTGCCGGGCTTACGTCAAGCTGAGGGCGCTCAAGGAGCCGAGCTTTTTCCATACGTGGTTCGTGCGGATTCTGATTCATCACTGTATCGACGAACAGAAGCGGCGGCGCAGGACGATGCCGTTTTATCTGATTCCGGAGTCGCTCGTCGAGGAGCTGAATCTGGAGGATCGCATCGTGCTGCGCGTCGCGATCGACCGGCTGCCGCCGAATTACCGGCACGTCATCATTTTGAAGTACGACCAGGACATGACGCTGACCGAAATCGCGCGGCTGCTGGAAAAGCCCGAGGGGACGGTCAAAACGTGGCTGCACAAGGCGTTGAAGGAGCTCCGTGCGACGCTCGGCGGAAAAGGGGGGTATGACCATGCATGAGCAGGATTCGGCGGAAAACCGGATGGACGGGGCGCTGAGCGCCCGCATCGACGACGCGATCCGGGCGGGCATCCGGCAGGGACAGCTGACGAAAGCCCATGACAAAAGACGCAGGATCCGAAGCTGGAGCGCGGCCGCGGCGGTCGTCCTCCTCGCGGTATCCTGCCTCGTGAGCATCCGCGTCTCGCCGGCGTTCGCGGCGATGCTGCGGGAGGTGCCGGGGCTCGCGGCGTTCATCGACCGGGTGCAGCAATCGGGCGACCGCAGCCTGTCCCTGGCCGCTGACAACGACTATGCGCAGCCTGTCGGGCTCTCCGACGCCCACGACGGGATGCGGCTTACGGTGGAGGGCATCCTGGCGGACGACGGCCGTCTCGTCGTGTACTTTGACGTACGGGCGGAGAACAAGGACGATGCGATCCGCATCGGCTGGCCGACGGTTACGGACGCGGCAGGCCAGACGCTGGAGGCGGGCATCCAGTCCGGCACGCCGGGCGAGTACGAGCAAAACGGCCGCAAGACGGGCATCTACCAGGGCATGGTGGATGTGCAGATGGGCAATGGCATACCGCTGCCGGACGAAGCGGTGCTGAAGCTCCATCTGGGCCGGGTACCGGGCGCCAAGGGCAATCGCGACGGCAGACGGCTTCCGCCGATCGCGCTCGATACGGATCCGGCGTTCGAGGTGCGCTTCCCCATCGATCACAGCCGGTTCGAAGGGTTGAAGCAGGAGATCGCGCTGGACCGGACGATCTCGGTCGAAGGGCAGCGGGTGACGTTCGAGAAGGCGGAGATTTCCCCGCTGCGCATCGCCCTTTACCTCGACTACGCGGAAGACAACGACAAGCAGATTTTCAACGCGGGCGACATGCGTCTTGTGGACGATCAGGGCACGGTGTGGAAATGGACGGGCGGCACGCTGGAGCGCAACCGTCCGGTGCTGTACTTCGAGAGCAGCTACTTCCGGCAGCCCCGCGAACTGTACGCCGAAGGCAGCTGGTTCTCGGCGATCGATCGGAACGACTGCAAAGTCGTCATCGACACGAAGGCGCAGCGGATGGTGCGGGCGCCCGACGAGAAGCTTACGCTTACGAACGTGATGAAGGGATCGTCGGACACGACGCTCGTCATCGGCATCGCCGGCACGCGTCCGGACGACAACCGGGGGTACGCTCTGTTCGGCTGGGACGGCTTCACCGACGGCGCCGGCGCGTTTCACAAGTTCGCCGACGCCAAGTCCCGGACGGTCGGCACCTGGCGTTCGGGCGACGACGGCATTCCGCATCAAGAGGTGTACTACTATCTGGAGAACGAGGACTACCCGCAGCCGCTCACGTTCGATGTCAACGAATACCCGGCATACATCGTCGAGCCGTATCGCGTCCGCATCCGATAGAGGCACGATCGGGGACGGGATCGTTATAATCATTTTTTCCCGCCCGGAAGCGGAGAAGATCGGTTACGATGGTCATGACGGGCGGACGTTTGGCGACCGCCGAACATGACCGTAAAGGAGGGGAGCTGCATGTTTTCGCGGGATTTGGTCGAAGGCGATCCTTCCGTATATATGGAGCTGCATGCGGAATCGATGTTTACGTACGACCCGGGCGGCCGGATGCGGGCGGCCAACGAGCCTTGGCCCGGCGAGGCGCCGGCGCCGCGGTTTTTCCTGGGACGGCCCGCAAGGGGGGCGGCGACCTGCCGCTATCGATACGACGTGCCGGAGGCGCTCGCCCGCCAGTTGGCGCGTTGGAGCGCCGACGAACCGGCCGCTGGGGACGGCGATGCGAAGCCCAAGCATCTGAATGCCTATTTGACGCTGCTGGAGAGCGAACGCTGGACGATGGGGCCCTGTTATGAGGTGCCGTCCGCGCTATCGCCGTCCTTGGAGACGGTCTCGCTCCGCCCGGACCAAGGAACCGAATGGCTGCAGGACGGCTTCGACTGGCTTGTCTCCGAGCTTGACTACGCGCAGCCCTGTGTCGCCCTGGTCCGCGACGGCATGGCCGTCTCTGTCTGCCGCAGCGTACGGATCGGCGAACGCGCCCACGAGGCGGGGCTCGAGACACTCGAAGCGTATCGCGGTCGAGGCTATGCGGCGGCCGTCGTGGCCCGATGGGCGAGCGAGGTGCGGGAGCGCGGAGCGATTCCGCTCTACAGCACCATGGAGGACAATTCCGCTTCCCGGCGGGTAGCGTCCAAGCTGGGGCTGCTCCGGTACGGCAGCCATTTGTCTGTGTACTGACAGAAATCTTGACCTCCCGTCCGGGCTCCTTGACGGTCGGAAGGCCCTATACTCCTCCAGATGGAGCGAAATGCTCCAACCAGGCACGGTCACGTACTCCGATACTCCACCATGCCTCTGCCGCTCCGCTGAAATAGGGAACAAAATGTTCCTTATTCCCGCGCCCCCGCCTTTTTCGCCGAAATAGGGAACAAAATGTACCCTATTTCCGCGCCCCCACCTTTTTCGCCGAAATAGGGAACAAAATGTACCCTATTTCCGCGCCCCCACCTTTTTCGCCGAAATAGGGAGCAAAATGTACCTTATTTCCGCGCCCCCGCCTTTTTCGCCGAAATAGGGAACAAAATGTACCTTATTTCCGCGCGCCTCCGCCATTCCACCGAAATATGGAACATAGTAGTACCAAAAGGGCGAAAAAGAAGGACCCCGTTTTCCGCAGCGCGCGGAAACGAGGTCCTTTTGGGTATGAGGATGTGTCGGCGAAAAAAGGGACACGCTATTCCTTATTGGCCCGCGGTACGATTGCTTGCCATCTAGCGGTTTACGCCTTCGTCGAATTGTATTGCTCGAGGTATTCCTCCAGCGTGATCTTTTGTTTCATGATTTCCTTGGCCGCTTCTTTGCCGACATAACGGATGTGCCACGGCTCGTAGGAATAACCCGTGATGTCTTCCTTGCCCTTCAGGAACCGGATGATGAAGCCGTACTCGGCGCAGTTCGCGGCGAGCCATTTCCCTTCCTTGGTGCTCGCGAATTTCTCCTCGAGCTCGTAGTTGGCGCTGGCGCTGGACACGTCCATCGCGAGACCGGTCTGATGCTCGCTCTGGCCGGGAACCGCGCTCGTCTTGTTGGCGACTTCGGCGCCCTTCAGGCTGGCGTTGCGGTCGAAGATCGACTTTTGCGTCGCGTACGAGCGGTAACCGGAGACGGCCTTCAGGGTGATGCCGTCCTCGCTCGCGGCCGCGAACAGCTTCTCGAGGGCGCGAGCGGCCGGCCGCTGCAGCTGCTTTTTGGGCGAGTCGCCCGCAAACGAAAATGCCACGTCCGGCACGACGAGATCGGCCGGCTTATAGGTCGAAGGCAGGTTGCGCTTCTTGTTCACGAGGACGTACATGCTCGACGTATTCGTCACGACGGCCAGGCCGTCCTTGTTGGTCTTGATGGTTTTGTTCGGCGCGTTTTCCGTCAGAATCGCCGCCAGGCTGCTTGTGCCCGTATCCGGCGCCTGCGTCTGAGCCGGCTTGGGCGTTTTGGTCGGTTTCTTGTCGGGCTTGGCGGTCGGCGTCGCCGCCGCTTCGTCCTGCACGGGCTGATCGCTCTCCGCCGGATCCGCCGAAGGCTTGTCCGTCGCGGAAGCCGGCGGCTGCGACAGCGAGACGCTGCCCCAAACGTCGGACTTGGTCACTTCGATCGTTCCCCACACAAGCAGGGCGGCTACGCCTGTAACGAGCAGTAATCTACCTTTTCTCAAACGAATCCCCTCCATCGTACTTAATAGACGTAGATTCATAGGAAAAGGTTTCGACAGCCCCCGAGAAAATCCGCGATTTCTTTCGCATTTTCGGCGCGTCCGTTCGCGCATCATCGCCCTGGTTCGCGGTCAACGCCGATCCGCGCGATTCCCGCGTCCCGTCTGGCGCCGTGCGCCGTTTCCTGTCATTTCCGGTCTTTGTTCCCAAAAAAATAAGAACAAATGTTCCCTTTTTGGTTGTAGAATGAAGTCGAGAGACTCCTTTTTAGATAGAAAGACCTGCACAGGAGGAACGCCGATGGAGGAACAAGCGTTGATCGCGGAGCTGCGGACGCAGCTCCAGCGGGCGGCCTGGCGCATCCAGTACCGAAGCCGGTTCCTGCTGAAAAGAGAGCTGCCGCTTACGTTCGAGCATGCCGCCGAACAGGGGGAGGAGGCATTGATCTCCAGCCTGTTCGTGCAGCAGGCGCTCATGGCGATTCCCCCGTCCAAAGGGCGGACCGTCATGCGGATGCTGATCGTGGACGGGAAGTCGGAGCGCGAAGTGGCGGGCGAACTAAGAATGAGCCAGCAGGCGGTGAACAAATGGAAACGAAAAGCGGTCGATCTGTTGCGGAGCCGGCTGGACGAATGCTTGCGTGGGTAGAGGCGTCCGCGGAGGGAGACAAAGAAGCGACGCAGCGCATTCTCGATTATTTCCGGGACGATATCGAGCGGCTGTCGGGGTTTTTGCGGATGCCCCGCGAGGAAGCCGTACAGACGCTTACGCTGGAGCTGATCGAGCTGGTGCGGACGGTGCGCACGCGGCGATCGCCTGCGGCGGCCGGCTGCGCGGAGGAGAAGGCGGCCTACGCGGCCGAAGACGCGGCGCCGAAGCCGAAGACGAAAAGCGGTTAGCGAAAGGAGACGATCGAGAGATGAAACATCATCCATTTTTACGAAACGGCGTCATGGCATACCCGGCGGACACGCTGTTCCCGGAGGCGCTCGAGCTGCGGCCGGACGAGGGTCCGACGGATTTGACCTGGATCCGCGAAACGGAGCGGGGAGCGGTGGTGTTCGTCGCCAGCGCCGGCTGCGAGGCTTGCCGGCTGGAGCCGGCGATCGAAGTGATGCGGGACGATCCGGAGCTGGCGTATGCCGTGTTCTACGAAGGGGACGAGGAGGCGCTGGAGCGTCTGCGGAGGGAGGTAGCCGATCTGCCATGCCGGGTGTACCGGTGCGACATCTTCAGACTGGCGCAGCAGACGCCGATCCGCGTGGTCCCGTACATGCTGGCGGTTCGCCCGGACGGACATGCGGCGGCATCGGGCCTTTTCAATACGTACGGCCACGCGGCGCGAATCGCCGGCGTCCTTGGCGTCAAGCGTTCCGCCGCCGCGCCTTCCGCCCCGTGAAGGCGGCCGCTGCGGTCGCCCGGTCCGCGACGCGCGCGTTCGTCGAAGTATACCGCTTCGATTCGGCGGCTGTTCTGCTCGCGACGGGAATGCTCGTCTACAATGCCTTGCAATCCTATGCGCAGCTCTACTTGTCCAAAGGGGTGCTGGACGCCGTCTTCGCACCCGACGAAGCGGCCTACGTCCTGCCGCTCGCAGCGCTCGTCGCCGCCCAGTTGACGGGCTCCGCCCTGAGCGCCTGGTCCGCCGACAAGGGGCAAAGGCTCGGCACGGCGTTCGGCAACGCCCGCGACGCCGAGCTCATCGAGCGGACGGCCGCACTGCCGCTTCTGTCCAAAGAGCATCCACGCTACGCGGGAGACCTGAGCTACGCGCGGTACGCCGGCGGCAAGCGCTATGAGCTCTACGCTCAGTCGACACAACTGTTCGCGAGGCTCCTCACCGCGGCTCTCGGCTTCCATTATATGCTGGGCGCTTATGCTGGCATTGGCTTGCTCGCCGTCGCGGTAGGCGGCGCCAGAGGCTGCCTGCACCTGCGGACGGTGAGCCCCCGCGTCGTACTCGGCCGCGAAATCCAGCGCGGGTCGATCCGGCATCTGTACTATTTCGATCTGCTGACCGGCCCCTCCGCGCAAAAGGAGATCGTCCTTTACGGGACGGGCGGCTATTTCAAGCGCCAATGGCAGACGCACAAAGACCGGATCGACGCGCTCCAGCTCCGGCTGGAGCGGCTGCAGACGCGCAGCTACGCGCTCGGAGAGGGACTCTCCATCGTAATCTCCGGCGTCGTCGCGCTGGCGGCGGCCTGGCTCATCCGCCATCGAGGTTGGACCGCGGGCGACTATGTCGCCATCACGATGGCCTTCAGCCTGACGGTGACGAATGTCTCGTCCATCGTGCAAGGCTGCGCCAAGCTTTGGGAGTTTCATGTGCATCTCGAAGGCGGGCTCCGCTTCGGCGAAGCCGGTCCGGAGCAGGCGTCGCGGGCGTCGGCGGCCGCGGCGGAGATTCCTACTTCCGTTCCGGCGACCGCGACCGCAGCTGCGTGGGAAGAGGCGACCACGCCAGCGGACGAGCCGCTTCCGTTCGCCTACCGTGACGTGCTGACGGTCGAAGGCTTGACCTTCACCTATCCGAACCGCAAGTCGCCGGCGCTCCGCGATGTCAGCCTGACGATCCCGAAAGGGGAGACCGTCGCGATCCTCGGCGAAAACGGATCGGGCAAGTCGACGCTCGTGAAGGCGATCCTCGGCTTGTACGAAACGGAGCGGGGTTGCGTCCGCTATGACGGGGTCCCGGTCGGACGTACCGATCACCGGCAGCGCGGCGAGCGGCTGCACGCCTTGTTTCAGGACTTCGTGCGCTACCAGACGACGGTCCGGGACAACGTCGCGGTCGGCCGGATTGCATCGGCGGACGACGACCGGGCGCTGGAGGACTGGCTATGGCGGGCCGGCTTCCGGGCCGCGCCCGCGGGCCTCGACACGCCGCTCGGCGGCCTGCGGGATGACGCGATCAACCTGTCCGGCGGCGAGTGGCAGCGGCTCGCGCTGGCCCGGCTGTACGCCAAGGAGGACGTCGACCTCGTCGTGCTGGACGAGCCGACGTCGGCGCTCGACCCGTTGAGCGAGCTGGAGGTCATGCGAGAAATCGCGGACCGCTACCGCGAGCAGACGGTGCTCCTCATTTCGCACCGGATCGGCATCGCCCGCCGGGCGGACCGGATCGTCGTGATGAACGAAGGAACGGTCGCCGAGGTCGGCCGCCATGAGGAGCTGCTGGCCCGGGAAGGGATCTATCGCCGGATGTGGACGGAGCAGCGGACCTGGTACGAAACGTAAGAAAGGAGATGGAAACATGTCGCAGCCAAACATGGCCGCAAAAGACGGAATGGCTGGCTTCGCATCGATCGGGCTGAAGCCCGGCGACCTTCTTCCCCCCATGCCGGGCGCGGAGATCCCGACGGCTTCCGCCGCCGGAGACGGCCGAACGGCGCTCGTGTTCGCCTCGCTGCACTGTCTGGATTGCATCGACTTGCTGCCCCATTTGGCTGCGGCTGCGCGGGGGATGCCTGAATATACGCTCGCGCTGTTCACCACGGGGGACGAGACCGACAACCGCGAGATGCAGCGGTACTTTGGCTGGGCCTTCCCGGTCTATTCCATGGCGCAGGGAGAAATGGGACGGCGGTATGCGATCTCGGCGCTTCCTTGCGCGATCTTGACGGACGAACGCGGCCGCCTCGCGGCGTCCGGCGCCGTCCATGATGCGGCGGAGCTGCTTGCGCTGCGGGCATCCGTCCGCCTGAAAGGAGGTGATAGCGATGGCATGCGTATGTCCGACGGGGACGTTTTTTGACGGAGAATTCGTAGATTACTACTACTGCCAAGCCGGCGCCTGTACGGCGAACGGCACCTCTTATTCCAAGCAATACTGGGCGAACAAGACGATCATCTGCACCAACCTGGATACCGGGAAGGGGCAGTACATCGACTGCGACCAGCTCCAAGGCTGCTGCGTCTAAGCGGCGATCGCAAAGGGGAGGACGACGGCGTCCTTCCCTTTTTCCGCCATCGGGCAATTCACCTTTCGGATCAGGCGGGTGAGCTGCCGGGAGGCGGCCGTTCCAATCGTGTTTATGCAAAGGAGAGATTCGTTTGAGTTGGATTCCGCATATCGCGGCCTTCGCCGCCGCCGTCACGTTTCTCGCGTCCGGTTTTGCCAAAACGAAGGGACTCGCCGATTTCCGGCTGGAGATCGAGGCGCATCGCCTGCTGCCAGCCCGTTCGTCAAGCTTGACGGCATACGCCGTACTCGCGCTGGAGCTCGGGTTGGGAGCTTCCTTCGGCGCGGGGGGCGTCCTGCCGTGGGGAGCGGGGGAAGGCGCGGCTTGCGCGCTGCTGCTTGCGTTTTCCGCCCTTACCTGGCGCCGCAGGCGCTCCGTCCGGCTGCGGGACGAGGCGGAGCAAGGTCCGGCCTGCGCCTGCTTCGGCGCGAACCATCCGCTCGGCCGGTTCCCTCTGCGGCGGAACGCCGCGCTGATCGCCCTGCTCGCCGTCGGCTCGTGCATGCGCCGCGAGGAGATGACGATGCCGGCCAGGGCCGCGTTCGCGGTCGCGATCTTGTGCGCGGTGCTCGCGCTGGAAAGCCTGAAGCTCGCTAACGAGACGAGGAGGGGGAGAAGTCGTGTCCCCGCTTGAGAGCGCCGGGCTCGTTGTCGTCTGCGGGCTTTTTCTGTTCTTCCTTGGGGTCTATCTCCGCTATGCGCGGCGAAAGAAGCGGGTGCTCGATCGGCTGTTCGACCGCGTCCGCCTGCAGGACGGGCGAATGCCGGGCGCGATCTTGTTCCTGCATCCCGGCCGCGGGGAGACGGATGCATTGGAGCCGCTGGTGCCCGTGCTGCCGGCCGACTGGGTCGTGATCTATGACGGCCCGCCGTGGCTGACGGAGATGAAGGGACGCCGCTGGGGCCGGGAGATCCGCTCCCGCTCCGTATGCCTGCCGGAGCCGCTGACGCTGTGGGAGGACACGATGCTTATCCGTCGAGGCAGGTGGGGCGGATACGCATTTTTTTATGAGGTCCAAGCCCTCGCCGAACGGATCGCCGCCGTGTCCCGCTGACGTTTGCGGGCAAGCGAAGGGTATGGCGGGAGAAGGAGACGGACCTAGCCGAAGGTCGGGGTCGCATCCCGTACCGCAGCCGCTGACGCGCCGCCGCCGGCGCTTGGTACAATCGGAGCATAGAGAAGGCAATTGAAAGGAAGCGAATTCCCTATGCGTAAACGAAGCGCCTTAACGGCTTGGAAGCTGCTCCTGCTCGCGCTGCCGCGCGGCATCGCCATGTTCGTCGTGGCGGTGGCGGGCATTTGCGCCGGGCTGCCTCTTGCGATCGTCGGCGTCGGCATCCCGATTTTGGCCGGCACGTTGTCATGGCTGTCGAAAATGAAGCGGGAAGACGAACGGAGATGGGAGGCTTGGCATCGCGGCGGGAAGGAAACGCCCGCAGCGAACCGCGCGTCTGCCGCCGCCGCAGACGGAGATGGCTCCGCATGGCGCAAATGGTTCGGCACGATCCTTCGCCCGGAGAGCCTCCGCGCGGCCGGCTATGCGATCCTCCAGTTTCCGGTCAGCATCGCGATGTTCGTGGTAGCGGTGGCGATCCCCGCCACGATCCTCGCGCTCGTCGTCTCTCCGGCCGCTTACAAGGTTTCGATGTTCTTGTACCAGTTCGAATTGTTTAACGACGCGGAAGTCATGCAGATGCTGCTGCCGCCGCTGTCCCCGTTCGAACGTTCCCTGGTCGTGGCCGGCATCGGATTTTTCCTGCTGCTGTTCGTGCCGGCGCTGCTCCGTATGCTCGGCAGCCTGTACGACGGCGTCGTCGATATTTTCGCCGAGCCCGAGCGCCCCGAACAACCGCAAGCGGAATACGCCGAGACCCAATACGATTACGCAGATCAGCCGGCGCAGATCGATTCCGCGACGCTCCTTGCGCGCGCGGAAGCGGCCATCAGCCGCTACGATGAAAGCCGTCCGCCCGCACCGCCGTCCTCCCCGACGCATTAATGCTCCTTCAGACGACAAGAGGCCGCCCGCATCCCGATGATCTCGGCGATGCGGGCGGCCTCTTTGGCTATGTCGGCCGCCGGCGCTACATCCAATGTTCGGCCCAATCCTGGATCGAATGAATGACGTCCTTCAAGTCGCGGCCCTTGTCCGTTAACTCATATTCAATACGCACAGGCATTTCCGGATATACGGTTCGCTTCACGACGCCGAGCGATTCCAGCTCCTTCATGCGGTCGGTCAGCATTTTATCGCTCATGTCGGGGATTTGTTCCTTGATGTCCTTAAACCGTTTGGGACCGCCGAGCAAAACGCGGATGATCAGTCCCGTCCACTTTTTGCCGAGCAGCTCGGCGGCGGACTCGAATTTAGGGCACATTTTGGAGTAGTCCATCCGGCTCACCCCTTTCATTTACTTATTGTAGCACAAGCCATTTTGAAAAGGTAGAACGAAACGATAGAAAAGTTTTATGCTTGATAAAAGTAAGTAAATTAACATAATATATCTTTGCCGGCAATTTCGAAATCAAACTAAACATTTGCATAGGGAGTGGCCATAATGGATTGGGGATTGTTGATCATTCGCGTGGTCATCGGATTGTTGTTTGCTGCGCACGGCATGCAGAAGCTCGCGGGGTGGTTCGGCGGGCACGGCTTGCAGGGAACGGGAGGATTTTTCGAGTCGATCGGCATCAAGCCGGGCGTTGCGATGGCCTTGCTGGCGGGGCTGGCGGAGCTGGTTGGCGGGCTGCTGTTCGCTTTGGGACTGCTAACTTGGGTCGGCGCCGTCCTGATCATCGCCACGATGCTCATCGCCGTCTTTAAGGTGCACGGCCGCAACGGCATCTGGGCGACGTCCAACGGCTATGAGTATAACTTGGCGCTGCTCGTCACGGCTTTGGGCGTGCTGTTGATCGGACCCGGCGCGTACGCGCTGGACGCGCTTTGGTTGAAATAAATATCGCCTACACCTCGTCAAAAAAGGGATATCCCGCATCTGCCGGGACATCCCTTTTCCGCTTCCTGCGGCCGAATGGCTGCCCTACGCGTCATTCCGCGCTTTCCTCGGCGTCAATGATGTGCTTGCCGCCCGCGATGACGGCCGCCACGCCAAAGAACATGCAGAAGGCCAGGATCACAATGTATAGCATACGAGTTACCCCCTTTGAAGAATCATGCGCTAGCTAGCGGTTAAACAAATAAATCGCCGCGACCGCCACGACGCAGAGCACGTAAATGGAGCCGAGCCGCAGCCACTTTTTGCCCGTGCCGCTGCTGTAAGCCGACGATTCGCGATTGTTGCTCCCCGAGAAGCCGACCAGCAGCGTGGCGACCAGGGCGAGCAGCATGACGACGAACACCGCGCCGATAAGGAGAGGAATTTGCAATCCGGTTCACCTGCCTTGGCTAAAAAAAGAGGATATGGATAAGCATAGTAGGCGGGAGCTTTCGCTTCACCATCCAATGGACCGGAGAATTGCCCATCCAATTTGGCCATCCAATTGTCGCTTGTTCTCCCGCGAACGCATGCCCATAATGGAGAGGCATGGAGGTGAACCGGCATGTGGCAACCGGACCGGTATTCCAAAAAACCGATCTACCTGCAAATCGCGGAGCATCTGCAGCGGCGAATCCGCCAAGGCGAGTATCCGCCCGGAAGCCTGCTGCCGTCCGAGCGGAAGCTGGCGGCGCTCCTGCAGGTGAATCGCAGCACGGTCATTCAGGCGTACGAGGATCTTCGGGCGCAGGGGCTGGTGTCGCGCGCGGTCGGCAGCGGCACCCGCGTGTCGCAGCCCGAACCGGGCGAGGCGGCGCCGGCGCCGAATTGGCGCCCCTATTTGGCCGGCGGCGCGATGCAGCCGAATTTGGCCGCGATGCGGCGCATCCGGGAGGCGCTGCGCGGCGAGCGGGCACCGATCGACATGGCAAGCGGGGAGCTGTCTGACGACTTGTTCCCGCATGAGCTCGTCCGTCGGCTGCTGCGCGAGCGCTCGTACGTCGGTCATCTCGGCTACGATGACCCGCAGGGCTATTTGCCGCTGCGCGAGTCGATCGCGGCGTTCCTGCGGCGCTATCACGGCATCGATGCGTCGGCCTCATCACTTCTTGTCACGTCGGGCTCGCAGCAGTCGCTTTTTCTGATCAGCCAATGCCTTCTCAGCCCCGGCGACGCCGTCGCGGTCGAGGATCCGTCCTACAGCCACTCGCTCTCGATGTTCCGTTCGGCGGGGCTGCGCGTGTTCGGCTTGCCCGTGGGCGAGGAGGGGATCGACCCCGACGACGTCGCGGCGCTGCACCGGCAGCACCGGCTGCGCATGATCTTCCTTAATCCGAACTTTCAAAATCCGACCGGCACCGTACTGTCCGACGAGCGGCGGGATCGGCTGCTGCGTTTGACCGCCGAGCGGGGCATCCCGATCGTGGAGGACGATCCGTTCAGCCTGACCGCCTTCGACGGCGTTCCGCCTCGCCCGCTTCGCGCGTTGAAGCAGGCCGGCGGACAGATCTTGTACGTGGGTTCGCTATCCAAAATCGCGGCCTCCGGCCTACGTATCGGCTGGCTGCTCGGTCCGCAATCCGTCATCGCGAGACTGGCCGACGCCAGACAGCAGATGGACTTCGGCATGAGCGTCCTGCCCCAGTGGGTCGCTTCGGAGCTGCTGGACGCGAGTCACTTCGACGGGCATCTTGCCCGCTTGCGTCGGAAGCTGGCGTACAAAATGGATTCGATGCGCGCGGCCCTCGATACGGTGCTCCCCGGGCGGATCTCGTACCGCGTGCCGAACGGCGGCTTGAACCTGTGGGTGCAATGGCACGGCGCGGGCGATCCCGACGAACCCCGATTGCTGGAGCGCGCGCTCCGGGAGGGCGTGGCCTACGTGCCCGGGGCGGTCCTGGGATCGCGCCCCGGCTGCTTCCGCCTCAGCTTCGCCAAGCCCCCGATCGAACAGATCGAGGAGGGGATCTTGCGGCTTCGGCGCGCTTGGACGGAGGGGCGGGACGAAGAGCGTCCATTCCCTTCATAGCGGCGGAAATTGAAAGGAAAGGACCCCGTATTCTGCTGTGAAGCGGAATACGGGGTCTTTTGCTCGTTTGGGAGGCTTTATCCCGTCGTCCGCCGGAGAGCGGAGCGTTTGAAGCACGGAGGGGACGAAAAAGAGGGAGCCGGCCTCGTCGATCAAATAGGGAACAAATTGTTCCCTAATGTCGTGTTAGGCATCTCGTGTGCGGAAATAGGGAACAACTTGTTCCATAATGGGGTGCCAAGTGGCTCGTGAGCGAGAATAGGTAACAAATTGTTCCTTAATGGGGTGCCAGGCATCTCGTGTGCGGGAATAGGTAACAAATTGTTCCTTAATGGGGTGCCAAGTGACTCGTGTGCGAGAATAGGTAACAAATTGTTCCTTAATGGGGTGCCAGGCATCTCGTGTGCGGGAATAGGTAACAAATTGATCCTTAATGGCGTGTATTGCATGCCAAGCATCTCATGTGTGGAAAGGTCAGTTGGAGCAAAATGCTCCAACCACGCCGTCGAAGCCGCGTACTCCGCGCCAGTTGGAGCAAAATGCTCCAACCAATGCGCTGCAGCCGCGCGTCCCTCGCTCTTCGCTGCCGTCGCGGCGTTACAGCCGCACGAGGATGAGTCCGAGCAGCAGGAACAGCAGGGTGCAGATAGACTAGAAAGTGGACACACCGTAGTAGCGACCTGTTACAATAAATT
>NZ_JAJFOW010000157.1 GCF_020731285.1 Cohnella baijiui | reverse complement strand
TCGCATAGCGCACGCACACTCTTTGCTTTTGTAAGTGCGCTCTCTAGCTTCATAAGCGGAGCGGTAACATGCTGGCGCAGTTCGTTAATCTCCTTCTCTAACGCCAATTCATCATCACTTTGCCGCATCGTAGCAGCCATCTCTACCGCGTTCTCATCCAGTCCGCGATATATGCGATATGTCCATGTAAACTTTGGGTCCGTCCAGCGGTATCCTTCAATCCCATGTGCCAGTACGTAATTTTCCAGTCGATCAATGCGATGACGTGCATCTTCCATTGTTAAATCCGGCTCCATCGGAAGAAGAAGCTCGGTTTTAATGCAGCGGAAAATCGCTTCATAACGCCAGTTATACCGAAT
>NZ_JAJFOW010000156.1 GCF_020731285.1 Cohnella baijiui | reverse complement strand
ATATCAACAGGCACGCAGGTGTGGAGCTTACTGAGCGTCCTCGCAGTAAGGCCATCGATTGGTTGGAAAAAAGGATTGTATTATCAGATGATGCCCTGTTTTTTCGCTACGTTATGATAAAAGGGCTGCTTCATCGCCTCGATCATTCCGCTTACGCACATGTAGCTGTTGAACTTGCTTCGCACTTGCATGTCGATGAATATGTGAATCGGTTCTTTTCTGAAAAGATAAAACAGCCCAAACGTAAACTACAAGTATTTACCGAATCGAATCAGTACCATCATGTCCTGGCTGTCGCACAAACAGGCATGGGAAAAACGGAAGCCGCCTTACTGTGGATCGGAAAGGAAAAAGGTTTTT
>NZ_JAJFOW010000155.1 GCF_020731285.1 Cohnella baijiui | reverse complement strand
AACAGAAATGTAGAGCCCGCCTGCTGTATTCAGCTTAGCAAGCGCTGCGCTTGTTTTCGCCATCTGCATCAGACTAAGAACTCCTTCCTGCATGCGTGCTCCACCGGAAGCGGAGAAAAGCAGAAACGGATAGTTTTTCTCAATCGCCTGCTCGATCGCTCGGGTAATTTTCTCTCCTACGACAGAGCCCATGCTTCCCATACGAAAGCGGGAATCCATAACAGCGATGACGACCGGATAGCCTTTTATTGTACCTTCGCCTGTAACGATCGCCTCCGACAGCCCTGATTTCTCTTTGTCTTTTTCTAGCTTAGGCATATAATCCGGAAAATTCAGCGGATCAGCCGATAGCAACTCATT
>NZ_JAJFOW010000154.1 GCF_020731285.1 Cohnella baijiui | reverse complement strand
AATCGCTGATGCAGGTACACCATTGGCAAGTATCACGCTCTCAACTTTGCTTGATGCTCCTGCTGTTACCTGGGACTGTGGGTTATTAACTTGAAGTTGTCCTACCGAACCAGAATTATTTAGCGCCACTGATCCAGAACCATTCACTATCATACTAGCAATATCTGCACTACCAACCACTGTTATCGGACTTGCGCTCGCTACAACAACCTGCTGAACAGTTCCCTGCACGTTCACTGTTTGTGCACCATCATTAATCGTCATTTGTTGTATCTTCGCTGTCGGGTCTGCTTCAATCGTTGCATTCGTTCTTACATCCAGATTATGTATCGTTGTACTGCCTGAAGAAACAACATGTACG
>NZ_JAJFOW010000153.1 GCF_020731285.1 Cohnella baijiui | reverse complement strand
AAGAACAATAAGCATATTGCGGAGTTAGAAGAGAATTCAGCGGATGCAGTGCTTAACCGTTCGATGACATCCACACAGAATTAATATATAGAATGTAGTAAGCTGCATAATTTGATACGTAGTTATAAGTAAAAAGTGCAGGGAGTCCCTCTGCGCTTTTTATTATGGATAGTATGCCTTACTGTAAAAAAGTATTGACCTTACTGTTTATACTGTGATAAATTATTACTTGCCGTCAAGAAAGGCAAAGCGGTATCTATTTCAAAAGGTGTAAAAAAATTTTTGAAAAAAACACTTGTAATTCCAGAAGAAATGTAATAAGATAATAAAGTCGCCGCTGAGACGCGGTGCAGTGCAAAAGC
>NZ_JAJFOW010000152.1 GCF_020731285.1 Cohnella baijiui | reverse complement strand
CCGCTTTGGACGATCATACGAAACGATGATTGATAGACGGTAATTTCTAATGGTTGTAATTTGACGGGGGGTTCTGCTGCATCCCCACTGTACAGTACATCGCTCATTGATTCCCACAGTTTTTTAGAAGAGAGGCGCTCCGGTTGATAGATGATACCGGTCTTATGCAGCGCGGGTATGGCTTTACTATGCGCAGCTTGTGTGAATGGAATACGAGATAAATAATTGGCTGGAAAAGCGCCAGCCACCTCCTCGAGTTTCTTGGGAAGCTTCTTGTTATGGATGTAGTAGTTGTACAGTGCACTGCGGACAATAAGAAGCTGCTCAAGCCTTGTGCGTTGCTGTGTGATTGTGTCTTTAATTC
>NZ_JAJFOW010000151.1 GCF_020731285.1 Cohnella baijiui | reverse complement strand
CACCTGTCAAACATTCCGAATGGACCCGAACAAGCGTCGGCGTATCAGCATCAATATCGCCTTTAACAAGGGCTACATGCTCTTTGCCATCCGTATCGTTCGTATAGGCAACCATGCGGAAATGCCCATACTCGGTCGGCAGCTCTACCTCCACTTCGCGCTTCACCAGCTTATCGTAACGAGTACGATAGCGAATTAACTCTTCAATCGTAATCATCTTCAAATCATGCTTCTCTGCGATATGAGCCAAATCAGGCACACGTGCCATGGAGCCATCTTCATTCATAATCTCGCAAATGACACCGGCAGGATAGCTGCCGCATAAACGAGCCAGATCAACGGCCGCCTCTGTATGACCGGCGCGGCGG
>NZ_JAJFOW010000150.1 GCF_020731285.1 Cohnella baijiui | reverse complement strand
AAAAAAGCAAATGGAAGATTTGAAAGAAGAAAGGGATATCTTACAAAAAAAATTAGACGTTATAAAAAAAATAAGGACAAAAATAAATAATGCTATTAATGAATTGGAGGAAACCTATAAAAACGATTTAGAAGAACCTATTAACTATGTCTACAAAAAAATTAATAGACATAGTAATTTTTCTGGGATAAATATTTCTCTTTTAAATAAAGGGGTTAACAAGAAAGCAGATACAACTGTCGGAGATGTAGAAAATTCGGTTAATCTTTCCAACATTCTCAGTTCTGGTCAAATAACTACGGTAGCTTTAAGTTTCTTTCTAGGGATTGCTTTTAAACAGAACTTTTCTAGATTTAGGGCATATTTTTTC
>NZ_JAJFOW010000149.1 GCF_020731285.1 Cohnella baijiui | reverse complement strand
GGGATGAGTGAACGCAGAAGCGGATTATGCACATGGAAATATAAAATACCTGCAGGGAAGGCCGCTTCTCCAAAAAATGCCTCCGCCTGTGAGATAATAACATCCAAATAGGTCAGCATCTGCAATGAAAGCCCAAAATACACATCCTCTATCGCCAAATCTTTGGCGCTTGATTTGTAGTCGATGATGCGCAGCAGCAGACCCTTTGAGCCATATGCGCCATCCACACGGTCAATCCGGCCTATCAGCTCCATTCTGCATCCATTGGCAAGTTCGAAGACAAGCGGCGGCAATTCGGCGCCGGGGCCAAATCCAAGCTCTAGCGCTTTGGGAGTAAATTGACTGCGTCTAGCATGTTCTCCTAGCATGA
>NZ_JAJFOW010000148.1 GCF_020731285.1 Cohnella baijiui | reverse complement strand
CTCCTTTTTCTCGAAGGTATTTTGCAACAACGCCGTTCGGTGAACAGCATCGCCTACCATTTGTCCAGTACGCCGTGGATGCAAAAATGGGTCGGCTTGTCCTCCATCGACGGTTCTGCGCTCAATCGTAGGCTAAACAGCTTGCCGACGGATGTGTTGAAACAAACCTATACCGACCTTGTGTCCCAGCTTGCGCGCGCTTTTGGCTGTCCACGGCCGCTGAAGCATTTGGGTGCCCTGGCCGCGGTTGACTCCACCTCAATTACACTGGGGAAGGTGCGTGGCGAATGGGCGTACCAGCAACGCGGAAAAAATGCGGTGAAGCTGCATGTGCGTCTGGATCTCACCAGTGAAGTCGGGGCCATCCCTAG
>NZ_JAJFOW010000015.1 GCF_020731285.1 Cohnella baijiui | reverse complement strand
TATGTAGACTACCTACTTTGGCGGTTAGGGCGTTCGTTCGGCGAATGTGCGTATGCAGACTACCTACACTGGCGGTTGGGGCGTTCATCCGGCGAATGTGCGTATGTAGACTACCTACATTGGCGTTTGAGGCGTTCGTTCGACGAAAGTGCGTATGTAGACTACCTACTTTGGCGTTTAGGACGATCATTCGACGAATGTGCGTATGTAGACTACCTACATTGGTGGTTGTGGCGTTCACCCGCCGGAAGTGCGTATGTAGACTACCTACATTGGTGATTGAGGCGCTCATGGGGCGAATGTGCGTATGCAGACTACCTACATTGGCGGTTAGGGCGTTCGTTCGGCGAATGTGCGTATGCAGACTACCTACACTGGCAGTTGGGGCGTTCATCCGGCGAATGTGCGTATGTAGACTACCTACATTGGCGTTTAGGGCGATCATTCGACGAATGTGCGTATGTAGACTACCTACTTTGGCGCTTGGGGCGATCATTCGACGAATGTGCGTATGTAGACTACCTTCATTGGTGACTGAGGCGTTCATTCGACGAATGTGCGTATGTAGACTACCTTCATTGGTGATTGAGGCGTTCATTCGGCGGATGTCTCGGCAGCCTGACGAACACAAGCAAGCCCCGGCATGAAGCTGCTGGGGCTTGCTTGGTTAGACGGCGGCGGTCAGTCGGAAGCGGACACCGGCCGCGTCGCGGCTGTTCGGGCCGACGAAGACGACGAATTCGCCGGGATCGCTGGTCCACGTCAGGTTCGCGTGGTAATAGCGCAGCTGCGGCTCGGCGAGGGTAAAGACGGCCTCCGCCGTTTCTCCCGGAGCCAGAACGAGCTTGCGGTAGTCCTTTAGTTCTTTGACCGGCCGGACGACGTCCCCGGCGATGTCGCGCACGTACAGCTGCACCGTTTCCTCGCCGATGCGACGTCCCGTGTTCGTCACCCGCACGGAAACGGTCAGCTCGCCGCCGGCTGTCAGCTCGTTCGCGGACAGCGTCGGCTCCCCGTACGCAAAGGTCGTGTAGCCGAGGCCGTAGCCGAACGGATACAGCGGCTCGTTCGGAATGTCCAAGTACTTGGACACGTAGTGGTCCGGCGCGGTCGGCACGTTCGGACGTCCCGTGTTGTAGGCGTTGTAGTAGACCGGCACCTGCCCGACCGCGTACGGGAACGACATGGCAAGCCGGCCCGAAGGCGACGCCTTCCCGAGCAGCAGCTCCGCCACGGCCGCGCCGCCCTCGCTGCCCGGGAACCAGGCTTCCAGAACGGCGTCGACCTGATCGGCGACGCCATGCAGATCAAGCGGCCGGCCGTTGAACAGAATCGCGGCCGTCGGCTTGCCGAGCGGCTTCAGCGCCGCGATGAGCGCGAGCTGCGCCTCGGGCAGCCGGATGTCGGCGCGGCAGCTCGCCTCGCCGCTCATCCAGGCATGCTCGCCGAGCGCGAGCACGACGACGTCGGCTTCGCGGGCCGCCGCCAGGGCGGCGTCCAGCTGCTCGGCCGTGGCGGCCGCGTCGACGCCGCAGCCGTCGGCGACGACGAGTCGCGCCGGATCGAGGCCGGCGGCGAGCAATCCGTCATGCAGCGTGACGGCGTCTTCCTTGGCGCCCTGCCAGCTCCAGGCGCCGAGGATGTCGCCGCTGCCCGCGAACGGGCCGATCAGCGCGACTTTGGCGGCCGGCGCGAGCGGGAGCACGTCGTTGTCGTTTTGGAGCAGCACGCACGACTTGACGGCCAGCGCGCGGGCGGCCGCGCGGTGCTCTTCGCAGAAGACGACTTCGCGCTCCCGCTCCGGGTCCGCCCCGCGGAGCGGACGCTCGAACAGGCCGAGCTTCCGCTTCAGCTCCAGGACGCGCATCGCCGCTTCGTCGACGAGGCGTTCCTCCACCGCGCCGCTCCGGACGAGATCGGCGAGATGGTGGACGTAGCAGGGCGTCATCATCTCGATGTCGACGCCGGCACGAATCGCCTTGAGCGCCGCCTCGGATTCGTCCGCCGCGACGCCGTGCGGGATGAGCTCTTTCACCGCGCCCCAATCGGAGATGAGGACGCCGTCGAAGCCCCACTCCTCCCGCAGCAGCGTGCGCATAAGCCATCGGTTGCCGCTGGCGGGAATGCCGTCGATCGTGTTGAACGATGTCATCACCATTTCGCAGCCTTCGTCGAGAGCCGCCTTGTAGGCCGATAGGTAAAACTCCCTCAACTGCCGTTCGGATAGATCGACGGTGTTGTAATCCCGTCCGGCTTCCGCGGCCCCGTAGCCGGCGAAATGCTTGACGCAGGCGGCGACCCGGTCCGTGTCTCCCGTCAGGTCCTTGCCCTGGAAGCCGCGAACGAAGGCGCGCGCGTACAAGCCGTTCAAATAGGGGTCCTCGCCCGTCGACTCCATGACGCGGCCCCAACGCGGATCCCGCACGAGGTCTACCATCGGCGCGAACGTCACATGGACGCCGGAGACCGCCGCCTCCCGAGCCGCCACCTCTGCGCTGCGTTCCGCAAGTGCCATATCCCAGGAGCAGCCGATCGCGAGCGGAATGGGAAAAATCGTTTTGAAGCCGTGTACGATATCGGACATGACGAGCAGCGGAATGCCAAGCCGGTTGAACTTCAAATGGTTCGTCTGGATGTCGATGACCTGCTGCGCGCCCGACAGCCCCAGCACAGAGCCGGCGCCGCGCACCTCCCGCTCGGTCACGCCGAGGGAAGCCATCGGTCCGGTGATCATGCCCGCATCGTCCGCCCCTTCGAAAAACGGGGTGGCCAGCTGCAGGAGCTGCGCGACTTTTTCGTCCAAGGTCATTTGGCCTAGCAGGGATTGCAATTGTTGTCGGTCCATATTCCGCTCCTCTTCCCGGTGCCTGTTTCTCTAAGGTGTCTTTATGCGATGTGTCCCTAAGCAACCTTCTCTATCTCTCTTGCGCAATCTCTAGTCTTGCATGCACGATCTCTAGCCTAATATGCGCGATCTCTAGTCTTGTATGCGCGCCTCTCTCTTATTGCCTCGTCCTTACCCGGACTATTCCTGCTCGCCCATGCACAGCGCCATGCCCTTTTGCGCGGGCGCCGTGTTCATCATGTGGCGCCAAACGAAGCCCGTGCGGTAATTCTCGATCATAAGCAGCGTGATGCCCTTGTCAATGCCGATGACGTCGTCCGCGTACCAGGCGGGCGTCTCGTCGAGATTGTAGGCGTCTTGGAAGCCATAGGTGCCCCACAGCTTCGGATGCTGCTCGTAGTAGTGCCGCAAAGCCGCGATCGACAGCTCCGGCGTAAAGACGATAGAGCCAGCCGCGCCGCAAGGCGGAATCGTCCCGTCCACGTAGTCGCGCTTGGTCGTGTTCGGATCCGCGCCGTAGCCGCCGTGGTAGCCGCGCGGACCGTCGCAGGCGGTCAGCCCCCACGAATTCGGCCCGAACGTCCGGGAGCGATCGGCGTGGTCGATGCAGAACTGCCGGTTCGCCAGCGTCGCCTGAACGGAATTTTCAAACCAGTCGATGCCTCTGCGATCTTTGCGCCCGCGAAAATCGAACCAGGCGTGGGAGAACTGGTAGACGAACAGCGCGCCTCCCGTGCTGTGAATGACCGGTCCGTGGTCGCCATAATAGCCGACGTACCGCACGAAATCGTCGAACATGTCGGCCGGCACCGGATACGTCGGGGATGCCGCCCCCAGGAAGTACATCATGAACTGCTCCGCATAATGGTCCCAGGTACCGAAATGCTGCCCCTTTGCGTCGTCGTAGCCCATGTAAAATTGGTTCGTTTCGGGGTTCCGGTACCAATCCCACTCCACGCGTTCGTAGATCGCCTTCGCGAGTTCGCGCACCTCTCCGCCGAAATATTCGCCGGCCGCCAGCACGCCGCAAATGCAGATGGCCGTGTCGATGACCGACACTTCGCAGCCCCCGTACGGCTCGGCCGTGTTCATATCGAGAAAGTGGAAAAAGAAGCCGTGTCGCTGCGCCGCATGATGCAGACATGTGTGCAGCGTGCCTCGGGCCCGCTCATAAGCGTCCTCGCGCGTCACCCAGCCTCGCTCGGCACCGATCGCCAGCGCCGTCAGGCCGTAGCCGACCGAAGCGATGCTCGCCATATTCGGCAGCCCCGGCGCGCGGTCGCGGATCAGTCCGTAACCCCGGCTCGCCGGATCGGCATTGGCCTCTTCCCAAAAAAAGCCGAAGCTCCGTCTGCTCTCCAAATCAAGCAGCTGCTCGTCGGTCAGGCCCCCTCTTTGCTCCATCGCCGCTTTCCGTTCGTCGGTCGTTCTCTCCATCCCGTTTCCTCCTCTTTCAGTCGAACTCTCGGTGCAACCCGCGATTGTATTCGAAAAATCATATCCATATTGCGCCGCAGCCCCGGAATTCCGCGATTGTATTCGAAAAATCATATCCATACTGCGCCACAGCCCCGGAATTCCGCGATTGTATTCGAAAAATCATATCCATACTGCGCTACAGCCCCGGAATCGTGCGATTGTATTCGAAAAATCATGTCCATACTGCGCTACAGCCCCGGAATTCCGCGATTGTATTCGAAAATTCATATTCGCATTGGGCCGCAGTCTCGTAATCGCGCGATTGTATTCGAAAAATCATACACGTACTGCGCCACAGCTCCGGAATTACGCGATTGTATTCGAAAAATCATACTCGTACTGCGCCACAGCTCCGGAATTACGCGATTGTATTCGAAAAATCATATCCATACTGCGCTACAGCCCCGGTATCGTGCGATTGTATTCGAAAAATCATATCCATACTGCGTCACAGCCCCGGAATCGCGCGATTGTATTCGAAAAAGCATATCCATACTGCGCTACAGCCCCGGAATCGTGCGATTGTATTCGAAAATCCATACGGCGCCGCAGCCCCGGAATTCCGCGATTGTATTCGAAAATTCATATTCACATTGGGCCGCAGCCTCGTTGTTCGCTCGGAACGACCGCATCCCGTCCGTCCAGCCTGTTCCGTACCGTCCAGTCCGTACGTCCATCCCGTCCAGCCCGTTCCGTCCGTCCAGCCCGTCCCATCCATCCCATCCGTCCCGTTCCTCCCGCTCATTCGCCGTCCGCCCGTCCGCTCATCCGCCCGTCCCCTCAAGCGAAACGAACCGTCAGCCGGTCGTCGACCTTCGCATGCTTGGCCGACCGGATACGCACGACGGCCCCGTCGCGCTCGATGCGATAGTCGGGACTTTCCGCAATGCCGCGATCCGTCTCGAGCTCGATCCAGTCCTCCGCCTGCGTCAGCCGGAAGGAGATGGCGTCAGGCTCTATGCCTTCAATCTCGGCGCTGGAGCAGCGGATCTTGGCCCCGCTCGCCGTCACGTTCACCGGCAGCATGACGCCGTCCCGGCCGGCCAGCGTCAATTCGCGGCCGCCGAACAGGGGGTTCCCGTTCTCGTAGAGGCGAAACGACTTGTCCAGACCGTCCAGGTTCAGCAGGTGGATGAACCGCTCGCCCGCCGGCGAACGCATGGACGTGAGGAAGATGCCGTGATGCGGGCAATCGTGCGTCAGCCCCGGCTTCGCCCCCAACCGCTCCAAAGCGGTGCGGTACAAGTCGATATCCGTCCGGTAGCGGGCGGTCAGGACGATCGCCCTGCCGCGGCCGGCCGCCAGCTCGAAGCCGCACGCCTGACCGCTGCCGTACAAACGGAAGACCGCCGCCGCGTCCGCCCCTGCTTCGAACGTCTGTGCGAAAAACGTGCGCACCTCCGGCCGCGGCGCCGCCCACCCTTCGCTAAGCACCGAAGGGTAGTAGCTCGGCGACTCGCGGTGCTCCTCGAGAAACCGCAGGCCGAGCGCATCGGCCAACACGGTGCAGGGATGGCCCTCCATGTCGCGGAGCGGCACCTCCCCGTAGAGCAGCAGCCCGCCGCCCTCTCTCACGTAGTCGGCCAGCTTGCGCTGAACGGTGCCGTCCATATACTTGGCCGACAGCAGCGCCAGCACCGGCACGTCCGCCGGGCGCAGCGGCTTGTTCTGAATGTCGACGGCGCCGAACCGGTAGCCGGCGAGCAGCATCGCCCGTCCGAGCGTTTCCCAGCCCCAATGGGCACGGTTGGCCGACAGGTTGTCGTGGATTTCCTGCATGACGGGGCTGCCCGGATATCGGGACTCCGTCATGTAGTAGTCCGGGATGAACGCGAAGGAAACGGCATCCCGCTCCTCGTCCATGACCGCGAGCTTGTCCGAGACGGCCATGACCGCTCCAATGCCCCGGGCCATCCGGGGGAACGTATAGTTCAGTTCGCCGTCCGGCCCGACGGGGGCAGCGAAGCCGTGCCGTTCGCCCGTGAACGCGGCGCGATCGTTGCCGTCTCCCGGACGCTGATCCAGCACGCCGTTGCGTCCGCCCGCGAACAGGTAATAGTTCACGAGACGATGACCCTGCGCGACGCACATCCGCATTTTCAGATCCGCCGCCGACGGATCGTAGCGCGAGCCATACGTCTCGCCGAAGTTGCCGTCCCCGCAGTTGAACTCGACGGACGTCAGCGGCTGATCGGCGTCGTGGACCGCGTCCATGAAGGCGTTGATCAGGTACAGGTCCTGGAACGAATCCATGTTCAGATCGCCGAAGTAAATGTCCGAGCCGGAGAGGACGCCTTTCTTGCCCTCGTAAGACTCGTACAGCTGGCTGATGCCGATCGGGAACGTAAAGCCCCTGCCGCCGCCCGTCCCGTGGATATTGACCACGAACGGCACGCCTTCCGCCCCGTAGGCTTCGGCGTAATCCCGCAGGATGTCCACGTACCGCGAGAACCGGTGGCGCATGTAATACCCCAAGTCCGTATGCAGCGCGGGCGCGTAATCCTCCTCGGGTGAACGGACGCCGGTACGGCGGGCTTCCCGGCTCCGGAAATCGAACGGATAGCGGCGTTCGAGCTGCTCGGCTGGATAGCGGTCCTCGAGCCAATCGGCGAAGTCTTCCAGGACGCGCTCTGTCAGATCGGGTCCGTTGCTGACCCACGACAGCATGCCGATTTCGTTGTCCAGCTGAATCGCGACGATGTTGCCGCCCTTCGGCTGCAGCCGGGGCGCTGCGACCGCCATGACGGCTTCGTACCAGCGGCGGGTCTCGATGAGAAAGCCGTAGGACAGGTAGTCCGCCGTCTTCGTCGTTGCCGGTCGGCCGTCCCACCCAAACGGGATGATTTCGGGGTGTTTGCGGTAGATCCAGTAGGGCAGCCCTTCGTTTTTCATCTCCGCCATGATGAACGGTCCCGGTCGGAGGAAAAAGTATAGCCCGTTGTCCCGGCACAGGTCGATAAAGCCGCCAAGGTCGAGCTCGGGGCGCGTCCGGCCCTCGAGGTCGATCTCTCCCTCCGTCTCCTCGTGGCACAGCCACGGCACGTAGCTGGCGACGGCGTTGCAGCCGGCCAGGATGAGCTTGTCGAGCCGATCCTGCCATTCCTCCCGGCGCAGCCGGTAGTAATGGATCTCTCCGCAAAGGAGCAGCGTCGGACGGCCGTCGATCACGATCTGCTTGCGCGCAATCTCAATCATAGGCGTCTCCCTTCTTGGCGGTCAGGCCGACCGCCTCCGCGCCGGCTTGGACGATATCGCTTTGCATATACCAATCCCATACCCGGCCGGTCCGATAGTTCTCGATCATGAGCAGCGTAATGCCTTTGTCGATGCCGATGACGTCCGGATCGACCCAGACGGGCTCGGCGTCTTCGTTATAGGCGTCGGCCAGGCCATACTGACCCCAGAGCGCGGGCTTGCCCATGTAGTGGGCGAGCGCCGCCAGCGACGCCTCGGGCGTAAACGGCAGCGACCCGAGCGCGCCCGCGGGCGCCACCGTCCCGTCCGTCCGATGCTGCGCGTCGTCGAAGCCGGAGGGAGGCGAGCCGAACAAGCCGTTGTAGCCGTCCGGGCTGTCGCTTGCCGTCAGCCCCCAGGCGTTCGGACCGAACGTCCGGTATACGCCCGACTGATCGATCGCGTACCGGCGGCTCGCCTCGGAGGCCGCGACGGAGTTCGCCCACCAGTCGACGCCTTCGCGGTCCGTATAGCCGCGGAAGTCGAACCACGCATGCGAGAACTGGTGCGTGAACAGCGAGCCGAACCACGAGTGGATGAAAGGCTCGCCCTCTCCGTACGCCCGCTTGTCCCGCTGGAAGGCGTAGAACATGTCGCCGCTTACGGGATGCGTCTTCGATCCCGCGCCCAGGATGTACATCATGAGCTGCTCGGCGTAGAAATCCCAATGGCCGGAGAAGCCTTCTTCAGGCGAATAGCCCATGTAAAAACGGTTGCTCTCCGGATCGCGGAACCACGGCCACTCCACCTGCTCCGCGAGCGCTCGCGCCTTGGCCTCCACTTCGCCGCCGAAGTAGACGCCTGCCACCAGGGCTCCGTTCACGGCGATGGCGGTGTCGATGACCGATACCTCGCTGCCGGGCGCGCGCGAGCCGTCCGCCTGATTCAGAAAGTGGTACAGAAAGCCGTGCTCCTTGGCCGCCCGGCTGAGCAGCGTGTCGATCGTGCCGAGCGCCCGCTCCCGGGCTTCGTCGCGGCCGATCCACCGCCGCTCGGCCCCGATCGGCAGGGCGGTCAGCCCGAAGCCGGTCGAGGCGACGCTCGCGAGTCCCGGGTTGCCGGGCGCCCGGTCCGCGATCAGGCCGTATCCGGCGCTCCCGGCGTCCGTATTGGCCTCGCGCCAGAAGAAGTCGAAGCTCGCGCGGCTTTCGCGCTCCAGCAGCTCCTCCGTCCGGGCGTCCGGCCGAGCCGTCGCGACCGCGCGGTTCGGCGCTTCGCTCTTGGCGCATCCGCCCAGGAGCGCCGCCAAGCCGATCAGCAGCGCCAGCGCGGGCAGCGCCGGCAGCAGCCTCCGGAGGCGCGGCTCCCGGAGGCGCGGCCCGCGGCCCGCGCGCTTCGCCGGCTGCCTCGGCGCCTCGGCCGGAATCAGCCCCGCCCGAAGTGCCGCCGTCGCCCTCCGCTCTTGCCCCTTTCGCGGCATGGTCCGCCTCCTTTCATTCGCCCGTCAGCCCCGTCTTGTCGACGACCTGCGTGAAGTACCGCTGCGCGAACAGATACAGCGCCAGCAGCGGCAGCACGATCAGCAGCGTGCCCGCCATCCGGATCGCCTCGTTGACGTCCGTGATCTTCGCTCCGCCCGTGTACATCGCCTTGAACGAGTCGTTGAACGTCTTCAGCTCCTGCGGCAGCGTCGTCATAGCGTTGCCCAGATACAGCGAGGAGAGATAGGTTTCGTTCCAGTGCCACACCATCGAGAACAGAAACACGACAACGACGGCCGGCACCGAAATCGGCAGGATGATGCGGTAGAACGTCTTCAGCGCCCCCGCTCCGTCGATCTGAGCCGCCTCCTCCAGCGCGTCCGGAATCGTGCGGAAAAACTGGACGAAGATGAGGACGAACAGCGCGCCGCGCAACCCTTGGGCGAACAGCGCCGGCACGATGAACGGCAGCGGCGTCTCCAGCATGTGGTACTCCTTGAACATCAGGAACGTCGGAATCATGACGACCTGCTTGGGCACGACGAACGTGATCAGCATGAGCGCGAACAGCACCGTTTTGCCCGGAAACTTGTATTTGGCGAAGCCGTAGCCGACGATCGCGCAGGAGACGGTCTGGGCGATCGCGGGCAGGACGGAATTCAGGAGCGAGGTGCCGAGCGCCTGCATGTAGTGCAGCACATGCCACGCCTGGGTGTAGTTGCTCCACTCGAGCTGCCGGGGAATCCAGCCGATCGTCGGATCGAGCAGGTCCTTCAGGCTCTTGAAGCTTTGCGACGTCATGAACAGCAGCGGGTACACGTAGACGAAGCCGACGATGACGAGCAGCGCGTACACGACGGTCTTCAACAGAAGCCCGTCGTTGCCCTGGCGTCCCCACAGCAGATGCTTCGTCTTGTCCGTCCAGCGGCGCGCTTCCTTTCGCCAGCCCGTCCGGCCCGTGCCCAAGGGGCGTTCGTCCGTTTTCGGATGGTGCATGTCGGTCCCCCCCTATCTTCCAGATCCGGCGTAGGCCGTTTTCTCCCGATTGCGGAACAGCCAGACGGCGAGCAGCAGCACGAGCAGAATGACGGCGAAAAAGATCCACGCCAGCGCGCTCGAATAGCCGAAGCCCGTGCCCACCTGGAACATGTTGTCCTGGATGAGCTTGATGACGTCGCTGAACGTGTTCGTAAACAGATCGACCGTCGTGTAAATGAGGTTGACGAGAATGAACGGCTTGACCTCGGGCAGCGTGATTTTCCAGAAAATCACCCACGGCGAAGCGCCGTCGATCGCCGCCGCCTCGTACACCTGGGTGTTCACCTTCTGCAGCGCCGCCAGGAAGATGAGGATCTGCACCCCGGAGTACCACAGGATCAGAATGAACCGGTTGATGACGTCGATCAGGGGCGCGGACCACGTCGCGGACAAGTTGTTCTCCAGGTAGGCGATCACGCCGGACTGGTCCATCAACGGGATCGTCGCGGCCCCCTGGGCGAACAGCTCCTGCACGACCTCCCCGCTCGTGATGACGACGGGCAAAAAGAAGATCGCCCGGAAAAACTGCCGGCCGCGGATCGGCTGATTGATGAGCAGCGCGACGAACAGGGAGAACACGATGACGATCGGAATCATGACGACCGTCGACTTGACGAACAGGAGCAGCTTCTGGATGAAATCCGGGTCGGTCAGGAAGGCGTCCTTGTAGTTGTCCCAGCCCCGAAACGTCGTGTCGATGCCGTAAGGCGTGATCGCGACTTTATGGAAGCTCATGAACAGGGAGAAATACAGCGGGTACGCCATAAAAAGCAGGAACCCGACGATCCACGGCAGCACGAGCAAGTAGCCGATGAGCGCCTCGCGGCGCGGCTTGTTCAGCTTCAGCTTCATGCGCGATCCCCTCCCGTCACGGCGAAGTCGCGGGCGGGCACGCGGACCGCTCCGTCGGCGTAGTCCTGTCCGGTGTAGTTCACCCAGATGTCGACGCCGTTGGCGTAGCCGACCCGGACGATGCCGTACGCCGGCACCGAGCGGCCCGTCATGTATGCGCCGCGTACCGGCTTCAGCGCCTCGTTCGCCTTGTCGTACAGCCGTTTGATCTCCGGCGCCCAGTCCTCGTACGCCGTCGAGAACAGCTCGCTCGATGGCGTGTTCTGCAGCTTCCAGGACGGCTCCTTGGTGACGATGAACGACGGATAGGCGCCGTACTCGATCATGCGCAGCAAGCTCTCCGTCGGATCGGCCTGGTGGTTGGCGTAGTCTTCGTAGTAGTCTACGAGGCCGTGGAGCGTCATCTGGACAAACGGCACCGTGTCGGTCGTGTACATGAACTGCGACGACTCCATCGGGACGTCGAGGACGGCGGCGGCATGCTTCAGCATGTAATCGTTCGGCTGGGCGATCGCGAGCTTCAGCGACCGCTTGGCCGCCTCGTCCGCCAGCTTGCCGTACATGCCGGCCGCTTCGGTCCGGGTGACGGTCTTCTTGGCGCCGTAGTCGGCATACAGCAGGTAGCCCGTTCCGCTCAGGGCCAGATGCGTCAGCCCGTCCTCTTGGAACGTCTCGAAGTCGCGCGTCGCAAGGCGCAGCGCGGTCGCCGGGCGAAGCAGGTAGCCTTTCATGTCGCGGTACAGATCGCTGACGAACCGGCTCACGTAGTTGTACTCGGCCAGCCGGTCGGTCACCATGCGCACCGCGTCCGACCGAATGCTCGTCCGCGGGCTGCCTTCGAGCAGGTCCGTGTAGTTGGTGTCCAGATGCAGGTCGATCCCCCGCTCGGACGCATAATCCCGCAACGCCTCGAAGCCGGATCTGCCGCCGAGCTCGGCGGCGTACGACGGCTTGGCGGGCCGGGCGCCGTTCAGGCCCCCGGCGTTCCAACCTCTAAGCACCGCCGTGACGCGGCGGACGCCCTGTCGCTCGAGATCCGCCAGGATCGCCTGCGCGTCCGCGAACGACGTCAGCTTGATTACATGCTTGCCCACGATGCCGGGCTCGATGTCGCCGCCCAGGAAGTCGATCTGCACGGGCACGTCCCCGGCCTCCGGCTGCACCGCGCCGCCGCTCGGCAGCATGCCCTTCGCCTGCAGCGAGGCGCGATAGGCCGCCGCCATGCCGGCGTAATCGGCGTCTTCGCCGCTCAGGAAGGCGTAGCGGACTTCCTTGTCGCCTTCCGTCAGCTGCTTCGTAAAGGCGTTGATGCCGCCCATCGACTGGCTCGTCGGCTGGAAGTAGGCGTAGCGGATGTCGAAGCGGGCCGACACCCAGTAGAAGCTCGTGTTCACGCCGCTCGGATAGGCGACGATCGCCGCGTTCGCCTGTCCCTGCTCCACCGTGCCCATGAGCGCGTTTTGCCGGACGCCGTGGACGATGCCGAATACCGGATACGACACCCGGTTCGCCCACTGAAAGCCGACGGTCGCCGCGTCGTTCCCGTAGATCTGTCCGACGTACGGCTCGTCGAACCGGGTCTGGTGATCGGTAAAGCGGATGAGCGCGCCGCTCCCGTCGGGGATGAACAGATAACCCGGCACGTCCGCCCGCCGGACGGAGCCGAGAAACGGATAGAGTTGGACGGAGGCCAATCGGCCGTTCCCGGACTCCTCGATCCCGTCGGCCGGCAGCGAGACGACCAGTCCGCGTTCGTCCAGAGACGTTCGCACGGTCATCCGGATGCCGAGATCCGCGAACGCGTATGTCACTTCCATCCCGTTCGGGACCGGCTTCGAGGACGACGCTTTGCCCTGAAGCGAGCGGAAGTTGCTCGTGGCCAGCGCCTCGTCCTCCGCGTCGAAGTACGTTAGCAGGAAAGGCGACAGCATCGCGTTTTTCCAGTCGTCGTTCAGCTGCTCCTGCGCCATCGCCTCTTCGTTCGGGACCGAGGACCAGACGTAGCCGGTCGCTTTGTTTTTGATCTGGATCGCGTACGTCTGCATGTTCATGTACAGCTCCAGGCTGCCGTTGTCGCCGATCTGCCGATATCCCTGGCCGACGGGCCGGCCGGGCGCCTGCCGATCCGTCGGTTCAGGCCCCGTGAAGCGGTTGGACTGAAAGAACGCCAGTTCCTCCTGCGCGTCCGGAACGCCGGACTGCGCCGGCTGCTTGGCCGTCTCGCCGAACGCCTGGGCGATCGACCCGGCAAGAAGCGCGGCGAGCAGCGCGAGGCCGATGCGTACGATTGCTTTCCGTTTAGGCACGATACTTCACCTCTTCCGCGATGCTGCGCACGAAATCCCACACCTGACTGGACAAGCCGAAGAAGATAAAAGCGATAAGCGCCATCACGGCCATGCCGGACAAGGTGATCGCGACGTTTTTGAACGTCTCCTTGAGCTCGTAGCCGTGAATCTCCTTGACCATGAGGAGGAACAGCACGACGCACCATAGCATCATGAACAGTCGGCCGTAGTCGTAGACGACCGCCTCCATCAGCGTGAGCCCCTTGGACAGGAAAGCCAGCGGCACGCCCATGACCAGATAGGGACTGAGCGCGTAGATCGATCCTTTGTACACGTCACGGAACTTGCCTTCGCCGTCGTTGATGATGCTGACGAGATGGTTGCACACGATCCAGGCGAAAAGCGGGACGAACAGCTTCAGCAGCTCGGAGACGAGGCTTACGCGCAGCGGGTCGGTGCCGCTGAAGAGGAAGCTCGTCTGATACACCTCGTACAAGCGGACGCCGGCGATCGCAAACAGCAGAATCGTCGCCGACAGCACCGAAGCGCGGCCGCCGGTCAGTTCCTCGTACCCGTCGATCGGATGGCGCAGCATCCGGAAGACGTGCAGCAGCTGGCGAACGAGCCGGATTTGCCGGAACCTCCTCCACGCCTCGACGGCGGGCGCGCCGAACCGGAACTTGCGATACAGCCGCCTGGCGACCGTCCATAGGACGAGGGCGCCCGCGAGGACGAGGATCGCCGTCGACACGTGCTTCATCAACCAGGCGCGGCGGAGCTCCCAGTAGGCGTTCGAATACTCGCCCGCGTTTTTTGCGAGCTTCAGCTCCTCGAACGCGAGGTCGAACTTGCCCTGCTTGTAGTAAGCGAGGCCGATGCCGACGTGGGCGAGGTCGAACATGCTGTCCAGCCGCAGCACCTGCCGCCAAGGCTCGAGGCTCTCCACGTACTTGCCGTCCAGGTACAGCGAGGTCGCCCGAAACACCAGCTGCGCGAACGGCGTCGGCTTGAATATTTGGATGTTGCCCCGCTCCTTGTCGAGCACGTACAACAAGCCGCCGGCGTTCACCGCGATGCCCGACGGCGAGGTGAAGTAGCCTAGGCTCTGGTAGCCGGAGTCGATCCCGCCGAAGGCGAACAGCAGGCTGCCGTCCTTGTCGTAGACGAAGATCATCCCTTCCGTCGCGTCCGTCGCATAGACGTTGCCCGCCCGGTCGACGGTCAGGTCCGCGACGTTCGGGCTCATGTACGAGGACGAGCGCAGCAGGTTGTCCCCCGCCACGTTGAGCTTTTTGACGCTGGCCCCTTCGAGGCCGACCGTCGCCGTGAAGATCAGCCCGTCGTCGCCGACCGCGACGTTGGACGGGGACGGCGGCAGCTTCTGCGAAAGCTGGCTCAGCTGCCTTTGGGTAAAGAAGAGCCGCTGCAGCGCCCGTTCCAGGCTGAAGCCGACGCGGTTGCCGCCGAAGTAGCCGAGGAAGTCGCCTTCCGGGCTCAGCTCCACGAGTCCCTGGATGAGCCCCTCGCCGACGATGTACAGGTTGCCGCGTTTGTCGACCGTGACCTTCTTCGGCTTGAACGCGTTGCTCTGGCCGTACAGCAGCGACTTCGGCTTGCCGATCGACTTGACCCGCTTGCCCTCGGCGTCGTAAATCGCGATTTGTTCGGCGCCGGCATCGGCCACGTAAAGACGGCCGGAATCGTCGACGTATACGCCCGTAGGATCTTCAAGCTCGCCCTCGCCGAAGATGCGGACGAGCCGGCCGCGCTCGTCGAGCTCCAGGACGCGGCTGTTGCCGGTATCCGCGACGAACAGATGGTCGCGCCCGTCGATGAACAGATCCTGCGGCTGGTCCAGCGCCGCCGTGATCTCGCCGCTCTCCTCGCGGACGGCCGCGCCGTCGCCGAACATGCCGTAGCCGTCGAGCGCGCCCATCGGCACATAGGCGGTCTGCGTCAGGCGCGGCTGGCCGTCCTGCTTAAACGTGAAGGAGACGTACTGCGCGCTGGCGGGCGCCGGGAGGGCGATCGTCAGCAGCGAGACGATCACGGCCGCGACCAGCATCGGTTTCCAGTTGAACATGTCCGTCTCCCCTCCCTACTTCAGCCCCGAATGCGCCATCGTATCCATCACCTTGCTCTGCATGAAGATGAAGATGATGAGATTCGGGACGAACATGACCAGCGCCGCCGCGGCCGCCACGCCTTGGCCCGCCACGTTGTTGCCGATCGTCGTGCTCAGCGTCGTCATGTAAAAGGCGAACGTCTTGAGCGTCTCCTTGCTCATGTACAAGCTGGACGTCTCGGCATTGTTCCACACGGTCTGGAACGCGAGGATCGCCACGGTGGCCATTGCCGGCTTGATGAGCGGCATGACAATTCGCAGGAACACAGCGGTATCTCGAGCGCCGTCGATCGCGGCCGCTTCGATCAGCTCGTTCGGAATCTGGTCCACGAACTGCTTGACCAGAAACACGCCGACCGGCAGCGCGAGGAGCGGCAGGACGTGCCCCCAGTACGTATTGATCAGCCCGAGCTTCTCCACGATCAGGTACCGAGGGATCGTCACCGCCGCCGGCACGAACATGAGGGCGATCGTGTTGATCTCGAACAGCGTCTTGCGCAGCTTGAACTTCTTCTTGGACAGCGCGTAGCCGGTCATCGCGCTCGTCAGCAGCGCCAGCGCCACGACCGAGACGGAGACGACAACGCTGTTGAACAGATACTTGGTCACCGGGATGACCGACATGTCCTTCAGGCTGAGCAGCGAGACGAGATTCTCGATCGTCGGCTGGCGGACGAGGAAGGTCGGCGGGAACAGGAACAGCTCGTCGAGCGGCTTCAGCGCCTGCGAGAACATGAACACGATCGGCAAAATCATGACGATGCCGAGCGGGATCAGGAAGACGAAGAATTTGACCTGGCCGATGCCGAAGCGGCTCGGATTGATCTTGTTGCCGTGAAAGGAAGCCACCGGATCACCTTCTTAACGCGAGATTGATCGAACGCCGGCGCGCGAGTCAGTCCTTGTCGCCGAACAGCCGCCAAGCGACCTTGGAGAAGCCGTAAATGACGAGCAGCAGCACGACCGAGATGGCCGACGCGTAGCCCATGTCGTAGCGGATGAAGCCATAGTCCGCGATATGGTTGATCAGGAGCTGGCCGGAATATTGGGGCGTCGGGTTCGTGCCGGACAGCTGCACGCCGATTTCGCCCGCCTGGAAGGTGCCGACTACCGCCATGACCGCGCCGAACAGCATTTGCGGCTTCATGGAGGGGATGGTAATGTACCACACCTCCTGGAGCCGGTTTTTGATGCCGTCCATATAGCCGGCCTCGTACATTTCCTTGTTGATATTCAGAATGCCGGCCATCATGGCGAGGAAGCCGACGCCCATGCTGTTCCACAGCGTGACGACGATCATGATCGGCATTAGGTAATGAGGCGACTGCGTCCACTGGATCGGGGCGTCGATCAGCCCGATTTTCAGCAGCAGGGCGTTCAGGTAGCCCGCGCTGTCGCCGCTGAACAGCGTCAGCCAGATGACCGCCATCGCGACGGCCGCCGTCATCGACGGCGAGTAAAGCGCAAGCGCCAGCACCGTCCGCGATCGTCGCGGGATTTGCGCCAGCAGCCAAGCCAGCCAGAACGACAGGATGTAGCCGCCCGGACCGACCAGCAGCGCGAACTTGATCGTGTTCGGCAGCACGTACATCATGAATTCGCTGTCCTGGGTCAGCAGGTTCACGTAGTTCTCCAAGCCGATGAACCTGGGCCGCTCCACCGTATTGAAGTAGGTGAACGACAGGCCGATGGCCGCGCAGACCGGGACGACGATGAACAGCGAGAACAGGATCAGGTACGGCGCGAGAAAGGCGTATGCCGACAGCTCTTCCTTCAGCGCGCGCTTTATCCGCTTTTGCGGCACGGGGGCGGCGTCCGCATCCGGAGGAACCGGCGATCGCGCGGCCCGCAGGCCCTTTTTTCCCAGCGTCGTTTCGTTCATGGCTTGCTCTCCCGCCTTTCCGGCTCGGGCATGGTCGGCATCTGAAGCGGCTTGATCCACTCGCCGTCCTTCATAAACCCGAACTCCTGCAGCTTCTTGGCCAGCTCGCGGTTCGTCAGGATGGTCGCATCCTCGATCGCCCGCCTCGGATTCACCCCGTCGAAGACGATCTTGTTCCACGCGTCGCTGAGCTGCCGCTCCAGCATATAGTCGCCCGGCACGTGCGGCGTGTCCTTCAGCCACCGCCATTGCTCCTGGATGACCTTGATATGCTCGGACGGCCACGCCATCTGCTCGAACGCCTTCAGATTGGCCGTATTCCACATGAAGGTCGGCCCGTAGATCGTCTGCATCCGGTTGCCGAACCGGATCTGCGTTTCTTCGGACGTCCACCATTTCAGCAGCTTCCAGGCATCCTCCTGGCGCTTGCTGTTCTTGAAGATGATCGACGTCTGCGCGGTGCCGGCCGCCCAGCGCTCGACGACGCCGTCCGCGTTTTTCACGCCGGGCATCGGCGCGATCTTCCACAGCCCGCTGATTTCCGGCGCGGCCGACATCAGCTGGATGTAGGTCGTGATGTTCGAGATGCCGATCGGCAGGCTCCCGTCGCGGAAATGGTTGTAGAAGACGGGCACGTTCAGCGGCAGATTGTACACGGTGAACAGGTCCGTCATTTCCTTGATCCCGGCGATGGCGTTCTCGCTGTCGATCGCGGTCTTGCCGCCGTCCGGCGCAAACAGCTCGCCGCCGTGCTGGTAGATAAACGGCGAGGTGAGCCAGATCTGCTTGTTCCCGCCGGTCAGGGCGAGCGGGTCGAAGAAGTTCAGGCCGTAGCGCTGCAGATCCGGCAGGATCCGCTTCACGTCCTCCATCGTGTCGGGGACCGGCAGCTTCAGGGCGTCCATAATGTCCTTGCGGTAGAAAAGCACCCAAAAATCCTGCGTTTCCGGCAGCGCGTAGGTCCCTCCATTGAACTGGTACGGCAGCATCGTGCCGGGCGCGAACCGCTCCGCGATTTCCGCGTAATCCGGGAATCGGCTGAGATCGGTCAGCGTGTTCCGGGAAGCCAGGTTAAACGGCGTGGCCGTATTGATCGAAAAGGCGGCATCCGGCGAATTGCCCGCCGCGTTGGCGAGGATGAGCTTGGTCTCGTCGGGCATGAGCGAGAACGATACCTTGATGCCCGTCTGCTTCGTAAACTCCTCGTTCGCCAGCTGCTGCATCGCCATGACATATTGGCGGGGTCGGTTCACCCAGATCTGCAGCGCGTCGTCCCCGTTGTCGTTGATCTTGGCGTAGTCCTTGGTAAAGGAACCGAAAAACACCGACACGTTCGACTTCATCCGGCTGAAAAAGCCGGCGTGGGCGGACGGGAGCTTGCGGTCCGCGTAAATGTAGAGCCGGTCGATCGTGAGCGGCTGGTTCGGCAGCTTGGCGAGCGTCTTGCCGAGCTGCTGCATGACGGAGCCGGAACCGCCGTTCAGCCGCGACGTCCGGTACGGAATGGCGTTCGGATCCTTGGCCAGCTCCCGAAGGATCTGCGCCGAGATTTTCATCGACTTGGATGCGTCGGTCGCGCCGCCGATCCGCCGCTGCAGCGCCTCCGTCTGCGTCTCGAGCCGGTCCGCGTAGCCCGAGAGCCGCTCCGCCGCATCGGGGATCTGGTCCGCGAGATCCCAGTCGCGGTTGGCGTCCTGCGTATTGCCAGTCGCCATCTTCAGCTCGATCAGGAAGTCGTTGACGCCCTTCATGACATCCTTGACCGTCAAGATCGTGTCCCGGTAGGGAACGTCGTTCGCCATCATCGCGAGCGTATGCTCGCCCGCGCTCAGGCGGAACAGGTACGGATCGCCTTTTTCATCCGAAAGGACGCGATTCGTCCAGTTTTTCTCGTAGGGAAACGACACTTGCCGCATTTCCTCGAACGGCAGCTCGCCGTCGATCCGCACCGAGCGATACACCGGCATGTCCGTGCCCGAGTCGCTCTTGATCTCGATCTGCTTGTACTTGACCGCGATCCGGTAGTTGCCGTCCTGCGGCACCTTAAACTTCCAAGCGACCTCCTGGCCGCTCACCTGCCAGGAATCTCCCCCCATCGCGTTCAGCCGCATGCTGTCCGGGGTGTACGGAACCGCGGACGGGTCGCCGTCGGCTTGGGCGCGAATGAACGGCTCGTTTTTCCACGCGATGTCCTCGGCTTCCACCGTTTCGATCGCGCTCTGCGCCTCCTCCGAACCGATGGCCGCCGCATATTCGGCGTACGCCGGTACCGTCTCCGGGCTCGCGACGACGATCCGGCCGAGCAGGATCGGCTCGCTCACGTACGGGAGGGAGATCTCGTTGTCGCCGGCCCGGAGGCGGAACAGCAGCGCGCGGTCGTCCGCGGACGCCGCATCCGACACTTCCTGCGTACGCCAGCCGGCGAGCATCTCTTGGTCGGGCAGCACGTCGTTGCCCAGCAGATCCCGGGCGAACGGATACGCCTCGTTGCGCCAAATCTTGGGCAGCTTGAACTGTCTCGCCTGGAAATAAGGGTATGCGCCGCCGATCTGCAGGCCGCGCTCGATGGCGATGACCTTGTCGGTGAGCGGATAGTAGTCGACCTTTATCGTATACAGCCCGTCACGAGGAACATGGACATGAAAAGAAACCGAAGGGGTCGTCTCGTCCCACCGAAACGCCGGGCTGCCGTATCCTTCGCTGTCCGAGGCGGCAGCCAGGGTCGCCGGACGGCCCTCGACGAGGAGCGCCGACGGCGGCACCTCCTGCTCGAACGTATCGGCCGGCCGGACGCTCTCCTTCTCCCACTCGCGCAGTACGTCGAAGTAATCCGCCTCCGTCACCTGCGCGGCCGCTCCATCCGGCGTCTTCTCGGGATTCGCCGCCTGCCCGGCGGGGGCTTCGCCCTTCGCGTCGCCCTTTTTGCCGCCGAACAGTGCGTCGAGCACGTCCTCTTTGTCGGCCGCCCGTTCGTCCCCCGCGGCCGGCTTGTCGCCGATCGCGTGCGCGAGAGGCGCCGGCCCGGTCACGCCGGACAGGCCGACGGCCCCGAGCAGCAGCATCTGGACCAGCAAGGCGGCCCTCATCCTTCTCATCATGTCCTCACTCCCCCTGCGGCGGAAACGATCCCTCCCCGTTTGGGAGGGGAGGGATCTGTGGGTTTACTTGGTAACCGCGCCGATTTGCGTTTGATTCTTGTTGAAGATGTCCATCGCTTTTTTCTGAATATCCTTAGCCACGTCCTCCGGCTTCACCTTGAGGGAGACGAGTTCCTTTTTGGTGTCGTACGGATTGAGCACCTTGTCGATGATCTCGGCGTCTCCCGGCAGCCATTTGTAGCCGTCGACGAAGCCGTCGGGAATCATCGCGATTGCGTCCTTCAGCCCCGGCGCCGTGTACGTCGTGCTCATGTAGGCGTCCCAGACGTCCCGATCGTTCACGAGCGGCAGCGACGTGATCGGCTTCTCGATCTCGTTGATGCGCTGCGTCCAACCGTCCTTGGAGTAGGTCAGCCACTTGATGAACTCGAACGCTTCCTTCGGATGCTCGGTGTTGGCCGCCATGCCGATGTAGTCGGTAATGAGCGGCAGGCGTTGGCCCTTGTTGCCCGGCAGCGGCAGGAAGTCCCACTTGAACTTGGCGTTCTTCGCGACGTCCGCAAACGCCCAATTGGCGTCGACCTTCATGCCGATTTTGCCGGCGACGAACGCGTCCTTATCCTTGCCGTACCACTTGTCCTGCTCCGCCCGCTCGTACAAATCGACGGACGTCTTGTCGTTGTAGACGACGTTGTTGATCCAGTGGATCGTATCGGAGAAGGCCGGCTTGTCGAAGTTGAACTGCTTGCCGTCATACGTCAGCCAGCCCAGCGAAGGATCGAACTGCGGGACGAACAGCTCGCGCGCGCCCAGCAGGTTTTGCACGCCGAACTGATGGTCGCTGACTTTGGTGAGCTTCTTGGCGATTTTCTCGAAGTCCTTGATCGTCCAGTCCTTGGTCGGCAGCGGAATGTTCTCCTTGTTGAACAGGTCCACGTTGATCAGGACGCCTTGCATGAACAGCTGGTGCGGCAGCATATACTGCTTGCCGTTGTAGGCGCCAGTGTCGCTCAGATTGCCGAAGATGTTCTCCGGCTTGTAGTCCGCGTCGGCGTCCAGATAAGGCTTCATGTCCGCCAGCCAGCCGTTCGCGACGTTCGACGGACCGTTGAACACGAAGAAGACGTCCGGCATTTTGCCGGCTGCCGCGGCGGCGCCCAGCTTCTCGTCCCACGGCCAAGTGACGGACTTGTCGATCTCGATCTTAATGTTCGGATGCGCTTTCATAAAGGCGTCCAGCTTTTTCTGCTCGAGGACCGGATCGTTCCAGGTCGCGTACTTCAGCGTTACAACGTCGCCCGACGAAGAGGCGCTGGGCGAGGCGGAGGCGGAAGCCGACGGCGACGACGAAGGCGTGGCTTCGCCGGACGGGCTGGCGCTCGGGCTCGCGTTGCCGTTGCCGGACTTGCCGCCGCAGCCGGCGAGCAGCCCGACCAGCATTACGGAAGACAGAATCATACCGATCGATTTTTTCATAGTGACGTTCCCCCAGCTTGAGAATGTGTTGATCGTCATGCTTGGAAGTGCAAGCTTTCGCGCGGTGCCGTTTCCGTCTTTGCCTGTCGCGCCATCACCTCCCGCGAAGTTTACTTGCCGGGTGCCTAGATGCCCGTGATGCCCGAATCGCCGCGAACCAACTGCGCCCCGCACGAATCCCGGAGGACAAGCTCGGTGTCGAGCAGGATCGAACGCGGCTCGCTCTGCGCCTCCTGCAGCGCCTGGAACACGACATGCGTGACGAGCGTGCCCCATTCATGCTTCGGATGGCTGATCGTCGTGAGCGCCGGCCGGACGAAAGCGGCCAGCCGGATGTCGTCGAAGCCGACGATCGCCACGTCCTCGGGGATGCGGTAGCCCGCTTCCGTCAGCGCCTGGATCGCCCCGATCGCCATCTCGTCGTTCGCCGAGAAGATCGCCTCCGGCACGTTGCCGCTCATGATCAGCGACTTCATCGCCTGGTAGCCGCCGCTTTCCGTGAAATGGCCTTGCGCCGTAAAGGCGGCTTGGTAGGGAATCCCGGCCTCGGCCAAAGCACTCTTGAAGCCCTCGAACCGCTTTTGGTTGTTGTACGAGCCTACGCCGCCGCTCAGGTAGCCGATCTTGCGATAGCCCAGCCCGATCAGATGCTTGGCTGCCGTGCCCGCTCCCTGCACGTTGTTCACCAGCACCTGGTGCACGTGGTCGGCCTTGAGCTCCCGATCCATCACGACGATCGGAAAGTCCTTGCGCGCGACCTGGAGAATGAGCTCGTCCGGGATTGTCGGTCCGAAGACGATGGCGGCGTCGAATTGCTTCTCCCGCAAAAAGCGGTTGGCCGATCCCTGATGGTTGCCCGGCGT
The DNA here is from genome assembly GCF_020731285.1 of Cohnella baijiui. Taxonomy (GTDB): domain Bacteria; phylum Bacillota; class Bacilli; order Paenibacillales; family Paenibacillaceae; genus Cohnella. The sequence goes on along the minus strand of NZ_JAJFOW010000015.1, from coordinate 98,622 downwards.
GCTGCAAGCCACGAGGTCGTACCCGTTCGCGATGACGACTTCCTCCAGCCCCTGGATGATGGAGCTGAAGAAGGGGCCGCCGAACCCGGTGAGGAAAAGCCCGATCGTCTCCGTCTTCCGCCGCTTCAGGTTCCGCGCGACGGCGTTCGGCCGGTAGTCCAGCTCTTCGATGGCCGCCCAAACTTTGCGTTTGGTTTCTTCGCTGATTCTGGGGTCGTTATTGATCACGTACGAAGCCGTGGAGACGGCTACGCCCGCGTGTCTGGCGACGTCTTTGATAGTGGCCATGGCGCCCTCCCGGGGAACGATCGATCGTTGTCGCTCATTCGTTGAATCGTTTCAATAAGTTATTACCAATATAAGCAAAAATGACACCGTTTGCAAGAGGAATTTTGGGTGATATTAATGAAAATACTATCATAATTTGGCAATTTCGCGTGGTGCGAATCTCTTTTAATTGAAACGATTCTATTTAGACGTGCTGGGGCTCTACGGTTGCGACCGTATCGGATCGAACGCCGAAAAGCCCTCTCCCACATTCGGGAAAGGGCCGGAGCAGCTTGGGGATTACCCGACTTTGAGCACCGTCAGGGAAGCGCCCTGGCCGTCTTGAAGAAGGAGCAGGCCTGCTTGGCCGTAAGGTTACACTCGAAGGTTGCTCCCTGTCGGGAGGTTCAGGAGGTCCAGATGACGTTCTTGGGTCACTCGGACAACGGAATGACCATATTCCACGTGTTCTTGCACCCGAAGTCCTCCCCGTCTGCCGTAGCCGCGAATAGGTGCGTCGGTCTGCCATCCTCGAACAATAGAAAAGGGCGTTCGAAATGCCCCATCCGCTCTACCGCCCCGTCCTCCCAGACGACGGTCCGCGAGTAGGCTTGGGGGCGTTCGGCTACCTGCCAGTTCAAACCGTCCGGCGACAGCGCATGGACGCCTCCGTGTTTTTCGCCGAATCTCCCCTCCATGTCCTTGGCGATCATTTCGTAACCGGCGGAAGTCTTCCAAACGAAAGGGTCTTCGAGATGAATTTCGGAAGGAGGAAACAGAGGCTCTTCGCTTATTTTCAGATAGGGTCCTCGATAATGATCCGCCCGAGCAGCCCCGAGGGACATCTCGCTGTATCGATACCCCCTATACTGCCTGGCCTTGTAGATTAATAGAACGGACCCGTCCTCATGCAGACAAGGCGCCGGGTTCGATGTCAGATAGCTGTCGAACAGGCGGGGACGAACGTCCACGATCGGTCGATCACTCCTCCGCCAAGGGCCGAATACGCTGTCCGAAACCGCCAGTCCGACGCGCTTGTTCGCCCGGGCTACGATGCAGCGCGGGTCGTCCAAACCGTAGCTCTCTCCGGGCCGGACGTCCGGGAACGGATAGGTCGTCCCCATGTAGTACAGCAGATACGTATTCTCATGTCTCACGATATGGGGGTTGTGCGTGCTGCGGCCGTCCCAGTATTCCGCGCCTCTGGCCTGCAGGACGGTCTCCTCATATCGATAGGGACCTTCCGGGATGTCGGATACGGCCCGCACCACCTCCGAATGAACGAGCCACCCCGGATGCATCGGCAGATGCATGGACCAGCGGGAGGCGAACAGATGATACCGCCCGTCCTCTCCTCGAACGACCGAGCCGCACCAAACCCAGTAGCCGTCCATCCGGAAGCCGCCGTTTCTCGGGGCGGGCAAGAACCGTTCGCGCAAGCTTCTCGTCGTCAATTCTCTCTCCCCTTCCTTTCCGGAGATTGCGTGAGTCCGCCCCTCCTGCATCCCATCCTTAAAAGATGCGGTTCGTCCAGCCGCGAAGCTTGGCGATCGCCTCCATGTAGAAGTAGTCTCCGTAAATCAAGGAGACGTTCACGTTCGAGCCCGCCGGCTTGTGGCCCGTCCCTTCCTTCAGCAAGCCCTGATAGACCAGGTCGTTCAAAGCGCTGTAGCGCTCCGACGACAGGGCGAGAAGCAGCCGTTCCGCGGCGAGTTGATAGATTCCGCCCCATTCGGGATCGGCCAGCCGCGCGATCTCGAGCAGGCCCGACGCGGCGATGGCTGCTGCGGAAGTGTCTCTCGGCTGCGCCGCGAGATCCGGCGCCCGGAAATCCCAATGCGGAACGCCGTCCTCCGGAAGGCAGCTGACGAAGTAGTGCGCGATCCGCTGGGCGGCATGCAGATAAGGATGAATGCCCGTATACCGATAAGCGTTCGCCATGCCGTACAGCGCCCACGCCTGACCCCGGCTCCATGACGAGAAGGGCGCGTGTCCTTGACCGCCCAAATACGCCTTCACCGCGCCCGTCTCGGGATCGAACGCGACGATATGATGGACCGACCCGTCCGGTCGGAGGAAGCGGCTCAGCACCGTATCGGCGTGCGCGCAGGCGATCTGCCGGTACCGCGGATCGCCCGAACGTTCCGAAGCCCAGAACAGCAAAGACAAGTTCATCATCGAATCGATGATAGCCCAGCCGATCTTGTCCTGATTCCACGCCCGGAGGAACCGCCCGTTCAGGTTGAACCGCCCCGCCAGGAAGCCCGCGGCGGCCAACGCCCGCCGGCAGGCGTCCTCGTCGCCGGTCAGCCTGTGCTTCACGACGGCGGTCGGCAAGAACTGGAAGCCGACGTCGTGGTGAAAGTTGTTGTCCCGGACGAAGGCTTGTTCGATCCGCGCATCCCATGGCCAGGCCGCTTCGTGGTAGGTTGCGCTGCCCGTCAGCTCGTGAAGCAGCCACAGCTGCCCCGGCCAGAAGCCCGAAGTCCACCAGTCCAGCCGCACATCGTCATAGACGCCGGCCGCCGAGACGTGCGGGGAAGCGTCCCCGATCGCCTCCAACATCCGGTCCGTCTTCCGCAAGATCCCGGACCACCAGTCGTCCAGATCTCCCGGCTTCAGATTCATCAGATTCATCATCGACATCTCTCCTCGCGTTCCGTCTCATCGCCCTGCATGCTTCCGACGATCCGGTACGTTCTGCCTCGCTCCGCCTGCCACTCGGCCTCCCCGCCGGGCTTCGACTCGGAGACATACGTCTCTTCTTGATAGATCGCCACCGGAACGGCGCTGCGCACCGTGCAGCGACGATCGTACGCCGCCGCGACGGCGGCTTCCGTCAACCGCCCGTTCTTCCACGCCAGATCGACGGTCCACCCGCCCCTCGCGCGAAGCCCTCTCGCGCGGCCTTCGCTCCAAACGGCGGGCACGGCGGGCAGCAGGACCAACTCCTCCGCATGCGACTGGAGGAGCATCTCGGCGATCCCTGCCGCCCCTCCGAAATTGCCGTCGATCTGAAACGGCGGATGCGCGTCGAACAGGTTCGGGTAACTGGACGTCTCGAGCAGCCGCCGCAAATGCTTGAAGGCTTCCTCCCCCTCCTCCAACCTCGCCCAGAAGTTCACGATCCAGGCGCGGCTCCACCCCGTATGACCGCCGCCGTGCGCCAACCTCGCAACGATCGTCCGCCGGGCCGCCTCCGCCAACTCCGGCGTGCGCCGGGCGTGGATCTGCCCGCCCGGGTGCAGCGCGAACAGCTGGGAGATGTGACGGTGCCCCGGCTCCGCCTCGTCCCAGTCCTCGAGCCACTCCATGATTTGCCCGCGCTTGCCCACGGCAGGCCGCGGCAGCTTCGCCAAGGCCGTCTCCAACTCCCCGCGGAACGCATCGTCCAGTCCGAGCGTGCGCGCCGCCTCGATGCAGGCGGTCCACAACGCATGAACGATCTGACTGTCCATGGACGGCCCCATGCACAACGTCCCCGTCTCGCCGTTCGGCCGGACGAAGCGATTTTCCGGCGACAGCGAGGGACCGGTCACCAGCCGCCCCCGCTCGTCCTCGGTCACATAGTCGAGGAGGAAAAGAGCGGCTTCCTTCATCAGCGGATAAGCGCGTCTCGCGAGGAAGGAACGGTCCAAGCCGAACCGGTAATGCTCCCATAGATGCAGACAGAGCCAGGCAGCGCCCATCGGCCAGATCGAGGAGGATAGGAGTATCCCCTCCACGTGCGTCTGCCCCCACAAGTCCGTGTTGTGATGGGCGACGAACCCCCGGCAGCCATATAGGCGACTGGCCGTCTCCCGACCGGCGGGCAGCATCCGCTCGAGGAGGTCGAACAGCGGCTCATGGCACTCCGGCAGTCCTGCGGGCTCGGCTGGCCAATAATTCATTTGCGTATTGACGTTAATCGTGTACTTGGACTCCCACGGGGGCGTAAAGCTCGCGTTCCAGATGCCTTGCAGATTGGCCGCGAGCGTGCCCGGACGCGAGCTGGACAGCAGAAGGTAGCGGCCGTATTGAAAATAGAGGGCGAACAGCCCGGGATCCTCTGCACCTTCGCGCAGCTTCCGCAAACGGACGTCCGTCGGCAGCGAGACCGGATCCGGGCCGTATTCCCCGCCGTTCCCCAGCTCAAGCTCGACTCTCCCGTAGTACGCCGAGTATTCCCGCACGTGACGCGCCAGCAGCGATGCGTACCCTCGCTTGCTCGCGCGGCGCAATTGCTCCTTGCACAGCGATTCCGGGTCCGGCGTGCGGAACGTCGTGTTCCCGGCCAGCAGCAGCATCGCGGCATCGGCGCCTTCGATCGAGAGGAAATCCCCCGAAGTCCGGACGGTCCCGCCCTCCGCGACGGCCTGGACGGCGACTGCGTATCGGACGCCATCCGGTCCGCATTGTCCCCGCATCAAGATCGCATCCGGCGCACAGGCGGCCGTTCCCGGATCGAACGGACGCCTCATCAGGTTCACGCCCAGCGTGAGCCCCCCCTTGGTGCCGGCCGTCAAGCGGACGACCATCACCTGATCGGCCGCGCTGGAGAAATATTGCCTTCCATACGCGACTTGACCCAACGTATAGTTCACGCTGGCCACGGCGTCACGCAAATTCAGTTCCCGCACATAGCGTACCGGCGTGCCTTGATGTCCTTGCATCCAGATCAGCAGCTCTCCCAGCGGTTGATAGGGCTGCAGATACTTCGGGCTCGACGTCAGCGACATTCGCGCCAGGTGCTCCGCTTCGCCCTGCTTGCCTTGCGCGAGCAGGCTGCGAATGTGCGGGAGATGCGCCGGCGCGGCCGGGTTGTCTCCCGGATTCGGGCCGCCGTGCCAGAGGGAGTCTTCGTTCAATTGGATCTTCTCGGCCGCCACCGAACCATATACCATGCCGCCGAGTCTGCCGTTGCCGATCGGCAGCGCTTCCTCCCACTCGCGGGAGGGAGCGTCATACCAGAGTCGATGCTCGATGCCGATTCCCTCCCTTCGCGCCGATCCGCGCCCATGAACGATTATTCATCGTCGAGTTTCGTCTGAGCGAGACGCCACTGAATGACGCTATAGGAAGCGGGCAACGACGCCTTGTCCGTTCCGTTCAATGCCGCCTTCAGGCTTCCGTCCGCTTCGCGCGTCACGACCGCCTTCCACCAGCCGCCTTGCCCGCTTTCATGCGCCAGCGTCTCGCCGTCGTCGTCATACAGCCATCCTTCTCCCGGACTCGATCCGAAATGAACGAGCGTAAGCGGCGTACGCTCGCCTGGCCCCGGCGCATGCGGCAAGACCTCCGCCAGCGGCAGGATCGCGCCGTCCCGGACGAAGACGGGAATCGTTTCGAGGCCCGGCCGAACCCGGATGACCCTTCCTCCCTCGTAGCGCTCGCCCGTGTCGAGCCCCCACCAGACGCCCGCCGGCAGAAGCACGTTCCTTTCGGCTTCGCCTTCCGTCATCGGCGCGACGAGCAACGACTCGCCGACCATATATTGATCGTCCCACGCCGGAGCGAGGCGCTTGCCATAGGCGGCGTCCGTCGTGTTCAGCGTCTCCGTCTCCCGTCCCAGCCGCGCCTCCGCGACCGCCGCCTCCTCCGGCGAGACGACGAACGGCATCGCCCGGAAAGGCGGGACGCCTTCGTCCCTATAACGGGCGAATGCCGAATACAGATAGGGCAGCAGCCGCATCCGCAGCTTCAGATACCGGCGGACGATCGGCTCCGCCTCCGGAAACGACCAGGGCTTGGTCCCGTCGCCCCAGGCGTTCAGCATCGCGAGCGGGGAGAAGACGACGGTCTGCATCCGCCTCACCCAGTCCTCCGCGCTGCGCGCTTTACGCACCTCAGGCGTCCAGAGCAGCCCGCAGAACGAAGCGTTGCAGAGCGCCCTGATGAATTGCCTGTGATCGTAAAGATCGGAATAGAGCACGTAAGGGAGCGAGGAGGCCCCCGCGTTCGACGCCCGTACGAGACCGTAGGTTCTCCGGTTGTCCGCGCGGTACAGGTCGTTCGTCATCTTCTGGAACAGCAAGCCGTACATCTGCCGCATTTGCTCGCCGTCGAGACCGGAAGGGAACGCGGCATGCCCGGGAAACATCCAGGCGTTGTTCGTCAGTTCGCTGCCGTCGCATTCGTCCAGCTTGTAGCCGGACACGCCGATCGCGACGTGCCGCTCCCTATGCTGCTTCGCGTACGCCTCCCTAGCCTCCGGCATCGCATAGTCCGGAGCCAGCCCGCCCCAGACCGTATGGCTGCCGGCATATGGCAGCAGCTCCGGATAGAGCTTGCTCTCCGGGGAGACGTAGGGATGCTCCCACAGATTGACGCGGAACCCGTGGTCCCGCAACTCGCGCACGAACCGCTCGGGCTCGGCGAAGCGCTCCGGATCCCATTCGCCCGTCGCCGGGTAGCTTCGACTGTGCCAGCCCGGCTCCAGCCCGATCACGTCGCAAGGGTAGTCCCTGCGGCGGAACTCCAGCGCTTCCGCGAGCGCCTCCTCCGCGCCGAACTGCGTCGGCACCCGGTGCCAGAAGCCGAGCCCCCACTTCGGCGGCAGGGTACCGCCGCCGCAGAATAGATTGTATCTGCGCACCGCGTCGCCCAACTCAGGACCGCCGAACACGTAGATTTCGGTGCCTTCGTCGGGCAAGGGGATCTCGACGCGCGAAGCGGAGAGCGTTGCCCGCCAGCCGGGATCGCGGTTGCGGTCCCTCGCGTCCTCCACCCGCGTATCCGCCAGGGGAAAGCTGGAGCCCAGGTACATCGTGATTGCGCGAGACGTGTCGATCAATACGCCGTACCCCCGGTCGCTCACGTAGAACGGGACGGGTGCATGCGTCTCGCCCGTATCCTGTTTCGGATCACTGTTAACGCGCAGATAGCGGGTGCACCCTCGCTGGTTCAAACGCATGAATTGCAGACCGGTGCCGTACAGCTTCTCTCGCCCGTCCAGCGGCAAGATCAGGATCCGGCGGCCTCCCCCGCCTTCCGCCAGCGCGATGTCCGCCCATGAGAAAGGCGGATCGGCCGACGGCATCCGCCCCAGCGCCTCGAGCTTGGGCGCCGCCCCTACCCAAGTTAATGGCGTGAAAGGGTGCGGGCTCCCGACGGTCAAGCACCATACGCCCGGGGCCGCTAATCTCCAGGTCATCCTCGTCATCTCCTGCGCCTCCTTCAACGTATCGTGCCGGATCGAAGCTTGAACCTCTGACGCTATAGCGGCGGGAGCAGCACCCGTTCCCTGCGACCCGACTCGTCCGCCAGATTCGCGAAATGAATCAAGGCCTGCGTCTTGAGGTAATCCCGCCCGCACGTCTCCGCTTCCCGGCGCTCCCGCAGCGAGGCCAGGAATTCGTCCAGCGTATCGGAACGATCAACACCGCCCCAGTCGTCGAATGCTTGCACCTCGCCATCCCGATGAAGCCGGAGGCGCTGGCCGGCCAGCTCCAGCATGCCCATCGTCCCCTCGACCCGCCAGTCGCCGCTCCAGGGCGTCTCCGGTCCCCGCGACGCGATCGAGGCCGCATAGGTCGCCGCGATGCCGTCCTCCAGCTCGAGCAGCACGCTCGCGTTCAGCGAGGCTCCGTCCTCCTGCCAGCCGCCGACCGGATTCCATAGCCGCGCCTGCACGATCACGCCCTCCCGGCCCGTCAGATACCGGAGCATGTCGAAGTGGTGCACGCCGATATCGTCCAGAATTCGGACCGCGTACTTCCGCTCCACGCGGTGATAGCGGAAGAACGAGACGTCAATCGTTGAGATTCGGCCGACGACGCCTTGCTCCAGCAGAGCCTTCATTAGGCGGACGTAGGGAAAGCGTCGGTAATTCTCGGCCACCATGAACGGAATGCCCTCCCTGTCCGCCCGAGCCACCACCTCTACCGACTCCCCATAGTCGAACGCGATCGGCTTCTCGCACAGGACGGGGAGCCGGCGGTCGAAAGCGGCATGGTTCACCCGGGTATGCACGGCCGGGGACGTCACGTTGACGAGGAAGTCGGCGGACTCCCTGTCGAGCGCCTCCTCGAGCGACGTATAGAACGGAACCGGCTCGCCGTTAAGCTTCGCGCGCATGGCGGAATCGACCTCCACGACGGCCGCCAGATGGCCGCGGTCCCTCAGACGCTTGTACCAGCTATAGCCCGCGTTCCCAAGTCCGACTAGGATCGCCTTCATGCGGATGCCCCCTCGTCATCTCGCACTCGTGTCTCGGCTTCAGCCAATCCGTATCTCCGCGCGGCGCTGTCGCAAAGCCATTCTCTCGCCGTGCGGAGCGCGGTCTCCCGGTCGATCCACCCCGACGTCAGCCGCTCCCAGAGGAATTCGCCCGCGAGTCGCTTCACGAGCAGGATCTTGCCGTAGCACCACTCCATGCCCCGCGCGTCGGAGACGACCAACGAGCTCTTCGCGGCCGGCAGCGCCTCGAGCCGGTACTGCATGCTGTCCCGGTAGGTGCTGGCGCGGAAGTTGAACCACCACATGCCGCCGACGTGCACGTTCGGGAAGTTCCAGGCCGCCTGCACGGCATCCAGATTGTTCAACTCGGAGGCGAGCACCAGTTCGAACTGGCAGCTATAATGCTCGAACAAGGCGGACAGCTTCAGAATGCGCGACGTGTCGTTCGCCGGAACGGCGGTACCGCACCAGGACCGCTCCACGCCCAAGAACAGTTGGACGAGCAAGCCGCTCCGCTCCGCTTCGGCGCATATCCGGTGCAGCAACTCCATCAAGATCTCGTCGCGCGAGGCGTTCGGCCCAATCGGCCGAGTCTCGCGCGCGCTCGTCTCGTACCGGGGCAAGGTCGTCATGATGCCCGGGCATCCAGACGCGCGATAGGAGGCGAACAGGGCGGCGATAGTCGCGCCGACCTCCTCAAGCGTCTGTGCGGGATTCAGAGAAGCCGCCACCTCGTCGGTCCACTGGCCGATGCGTCCGTCGATTCGCGGTAGAATCACGGCGGGCTCGCGCATCCCCAGGAACGCGGCATGCTCCGGGTGATTGACGACGAACCGCCGGATACCGAGCCGGTCCGCGACTTCTTGGGCCCACGTCGGACTCGCGCCCGAACGCCGGATTGCCTCATCCGCCTGCCGGACCGACTCGGCATCGCGGAGCTCGATGCCGTACAGATCCCGCAGCGTCGCGGTGAACGCCCAATTCATCAGCGTGCTTCGGGTCGCCCGATAGGCGGCCAGAAAGGCGCGAATGCGCTCCTCTTCCGGCAGCTCCGCCGCATTCGCCGGATAGCCGCCCGCCTGCATCTCCCTGAGCAGCCAGAAGTAGTGGGCCAGCTCCCAAAAATCCCGCGCTCCGAGCCGGTCCCCGACCAGGTGCGTGTGCGTGTCGAATACAGGCAGTCCCATGATTTGCGCCATGAATTCATCTCTGCCTTCTTCCGCTCGAACGTTCATCGTCAATGCCTCCTTTTTTTTGCGGCTCTCCTCTCGTCATTCGGCGGCTAGCCGGTACAGCCGGCTTTGAAAGTCGCCCTTCCGGACCGGCAGCTGCAGGCCGATCCGCATCAGCTCGTCGCCGCCGAAGCGGTCGGCGGCCTCCTCCGGAAAATCCGGGTCGGACACCGCATAGTCGCGTGCCGGGTCGAGGCCCTGCAGCCGGAGCTTACGCAGCGGCGGGTTCGGTTCGGAGAGAACCCGAAAGTACGCGACCAGCGCCTCCGTCCTGTCGTCGGATACGAACATCCAGGCGGTGTCGTTGCCCTCGAAGGGGCTTAGGAGCCGATAGAAATCGCCGGTCTGAACCAAACCTCGCAGCTCCTTGTAGAGACGGATCTGCCGCTTCGCCGACTCCTTCTCCTCCGCCGTCAACGTCGCCAGATCGAGCTCGAAGCCGAAGTTGCCCGACATGGCGACATGACCCCGCATTTCCAGGGGCGTCGTCCTGCGTACCTGATGATTCGGCACGGCCGATACGTGCGCGCCCGTCGCGCTGACCGGGTAGACGATGCTTGTGCCGTACTGGATCTTGAGACGCTCTACCGCGTCGGTGTCGTCGCTCGTCCATATCTGCGGCATATAGTAGAGCATCCCCGGATCGAAGCGCCCTCCGCCGCCGGAGCAACTCTCGAACAGAACGTCCGGAAACGCCCCCGTCAGCCGCTCCAGCACTTCGTAGAGGCCGAGTATGTACCGGTGCGCCGTCTCCCGCTGGCGTTCCGGCGGTAGCCCCGCAGAGCCGATCTCCGTCATGTTGCGATTCATGTCCCACTTGACGTAAACGATCGGTCCGCTCCGCAGAATGGCACCGACCGCTTCGACGATATGGTCCCGGACATCCTGCCGGGTAAAGTCGAGCACGAGCTGGTTGCGCGCCTCCGAACGCCTGCGGCCGGGCACGTGCAGACACCAGTCCGGATGCATCCGGTACAGTTCGCTGTCCGGCGACACCATCTCGGGTTCGAACCACAGGCCGAACTGCAGGCCCAGATTCGTCACGCGAGCCGCCAGGTCGGAGATCCCGCCCGGCAGCTTGCGCCGGTCGGCGATCCAGTCCCCAAGAGAGCTCTTATCGTCGTCCCTCCGCCCGAACCAGCCGTCGTCGAGCACGAACAGCTCGACGCCCAGCTCCCTCCCTGCTCCCGCGATGGCTTCGATCCGGTCCGCGTCGAAGTCGAAGTACGTGGCCTCCCAGTTGTTCAGCAGGACGGGACGCGCGCGATCCCGATGCGCGCCCCGGCACAGACGCGTGCGGTACAGCCGGTGGTATGTCCGCGACATCCCGCCTAGGCCTTCCGCGGAATAGACGAGCACCGCTTCCGGCGTCTGGAACGACGAGCCCGGCTTCAGCAGCCATGCGAAATCGAACGGATTGACGCCCATGACCAACCTGGTCGTCCGGTAGGGATCGACCTCGGCATGGATGACGAAGCTGCCGCTGTAGACGAGGCTGAAGCCGTACACTTCGCCGCGCGTCTCGTCCGCGCCCTTCCGGAGCAGCGCGAGAAACGGATTCAGCGAGTGGCTGCTCGCTCCACGCCTGCTCTCGATGACCGACCCCCCGGACGCAACCGGGCGCCGCTCGATGTGCCGCTCTCTCGCCCAGGAACCCTGGAGCTGAAGCGCGTCAAAGCCGTCGTCCGGCAAGTCGATACCCGCGCTCAGCGCGCGGAGCAGCCGGATCGGACGCGCGCCGGCATTCTCGTAGCGAACCGAGCGCGCCACCGCGTCGAAATCGCGGAATACCGTGTAGCTTAGCACCGCCCGCAGCCCGATCAGCACGTCGGAAAGCACGATCTCGAGCGTATCGGCTTCTCCCTCACGCTCCGCATAAGTGGCGGGCAGCCCCTCAAGATTCGGCTTGCCGGCAAAGATCCGATACGACTCGTAGACCAGCTCGCACGCGGTCGCGCCGTCGTCGTCCGTTTGCAGCTGATAGGCCGGCACGCGGAAGTCTCCGCTGCCGAAGCCCGGCAGCTCCTGCGACAGCGTATCGAGCGACAGCGTCAGGTCCGACTGATCCACGATCGGCGAGAAGGAGCATCTTCGTCTGCGCGCGTGAAGACCGCCGAGGTTCGTGCCCCGGACCCGGCCTCCCCAATGGACGTGCGCCAGGTATTTGCCGTGAACCAATTGCATGACATAACTCGAAGACGGGCCTTGCAGATGGAACGTTTGCGAGGCGCCGTCGTAGGCGATGGACATCTCTCTCATTCCTATTCCGATAGATTGGGAACGCTCTGCGAACCTCCGCGACGAGAACGACTCCATGATACCTCTCCGCACCCGGCGCGACCATGTCGTTTCTATTGATCGGGCTGTGTTTTCCTACGCTGACCGTTTGTTCCTAAGACCGTTCGCGCCGATAACCTTCAGGCAAAGGGGCCCTAATCGACGGACGTCAAAAAGCGCCTTCGCCGCGCGCATAGACGCAGACAAAGACGCTCTCGATTTAAAGCAGCTGCCGATACCCCGATGCCCGCCTTCCCTTCGGCAGCACCATTGTCACCCGGGTACCGACCTGTTCCTCGCTCTCGATCCGCAAGCCGAACCGCTCCCCGAACACCATCTGAATGCGCCGGTGCACGTTTAACAGGCCGATGCCTCCCTTGTGTCCGGCTGCGTCCGGCAAGTCCTCGGCCAGACGATTCGCTTCCAGCTTGCGCCTGAGCTCCGCCAATCTCTCCGCGGGTATCCCGCTGCCGTTGTCCTCTACGCGGATCCACAGCCGATCCTGATCTTCGCCGCAATCGATGCGGATGAAGTGGTAATCCTCCGCCCCCTCCGGGAACGCGTGCTGGAACGCGTTCTCCACCAGCGGCTGCAAAGTGAGCCGAACCATCGCATGCAGCAAATAAGCGGGCCGGATGGCGACATCAATCTCGAAGGCCCTTCCCATGCGGTGCTGCATCACGTTCATGTAGTACATGACGTGCTTCAACTCGTTCGCGATCGTGATCTCCTCCAGATTGGTCTGTACCGAATATCGCAGCATGTAGGCCAGCGATTTGACGATCTCGGTGATCTCCTCCGAATCCTGAACGGCCGCGTAGCAGACGATCGTCTCCAGCGTGTTGTACATGAAATGAGGGTTGATCTGCAGCTGCAGCGATTGGAATTCCGCCCGCTGCCGCTCCATGCGGATCTCCTGGTTGCTGAGCTCGACCTGGACGACCTTGTCCACGGCATCCGACAGCCGCTTCACCATCGTGTTGTACCGCAGCATCAGCTCCGCGATCTCGTCGCGGTGCTTCGGCAGCGGGATCGGCGCCCAATTGCCCTTCTCCGTCTCTCGCATGCCCGACTTCAGCGTCTGAATCGGCCTCGTGATCGATTTGCCGAAACGGTAAGCGAGCAGAATCGCGAGCAGCAGCGTAAAGGAGCCGAACAGGAGCGTGGAGTTGCGGATGTTCGTGACCGGCTTCCGCCATTCGTCGACCGGCATCGAGACGACCAGACGCCAGCGCGAGTAATCCGACATCCCCGCCATGTAGATCCGCCGCTCGCCTTCGCGATCGTCGACGAAGGAGGCGTCTCCCGCCCGAATCAGCTTCTGTTGGAAGGCTTCGGGCAGCGTGCTGCCGATTTTGTCGGTCTCCGGGTGATAGATCAACTGGCCGTTCTCGTCCGCGATGAAGAGGTAGCCGAACTTCCCCAGGTCTACCCCTTTCCAGAGCGCGGACAGATCCGCGGAGCGCATCTCGATGGCGACCAGCCCGCTCAGCTCGGGCGACCCGAACCCGCGAATCCGGCGGACGAGCGTCAGCATCTGATTCTCCCGCCCGGTCATGACACTGTGCTTCAGGATGCTCAGCCGGCCGGCCGCGCTCGTGTTGCGCATGAAGTAATCCCGCTGCTCGCGAATCTCGTCCGGGCCGAAGGACTGCTCGTTCGAATTGTTGAAGTAGTAGACGGCATTGCCCTGTTCGCTGATCACGTAGACGGCCTCGATATTGGGGTTGCGGATGAACAGCGGGTCCGCCCCAACCTCTCGGATCCACTTGCGGTAATAGTAATAGTCGTACGCCTCCCGATCGCGGGGCAAACCGATGAACTCCAATACGAAGCGGTTCGTGAGCAGCGACACGATGGACCGTTCGTAATCCTTCAAGTACAAGTCCGTATGGTTGGCGGCGTTGCTGACGATCTGCGCCATCTGCTTCTCCGCCAGCTCGTCCAGCTCCCGGGAGGAAGTCGTATACGCGATGGCGACGCCGCTCAGAGTGAACCCGATGACGACCAGAAAATAGAAGATCAGCTTGGCGTACAGGCTGCGGAATCTCATTTGATGCCCAACGAGGCCCGGTATTCGGAAGGCGTAACCCCGACAAGCTTCTTGAACGTTTTCGTAAAGTGGGGGTAGTCGTCGTATCCGACCTCCGCGGCGATATCTACGATCCGGATATGCGGCACGGCCAGCAGCGCCTTCGAACGATCGATCCGCTTGTTGATCCGGTATTTGACGAAGGTCTCGTTGGTCATCTTCTTGAACAGCGAGCTGAAATACGTAGGCGTCAGCCCGACCATCGCGGCGACCTGTTCGAGCGTAATCTCCTGCGACAGCTTGCTGTCGATATACGCTTTCACCTCCTGCATCGGATCCCGGAAGTTGCCTCCGCGCATCGACAGGAGCTCTTCCAGAACGCGGCGAAGATCGTCCTCAAACGCGTCGAACGCGGCCCCCGCATTGCCAGCGCTCTGGAAGGTCCGCTCCCTTGCTGGCGTGAATTCGCGAGCCCGGAGTCGCTTGAGGAGCATCGTCCAGCAGTCGTCGAGAAGCTCCTTGAGCTGAGCCAAGGATAAGTTCGCGGCCAGGTAATCCGCGCGCAGCCGACCGTTCAGCGCAGACAGCTCGTCGGCTTGGGCGGACCAGATGTGCTGCTCCATCAGATCGATCCACTCGACGTACCGGGACGGGGCGATGTAGCCGGCCGTCCGCTTTTTGGCGAGCCTGTTTAGGACCTCTTGGATATCCGGTTTTGTAACCGGTTTCAACAAATAATGCTTAACGCCGTAGCCCACGCACTTCTGGGCGTAGCCGAAGTCGTTGTACCCCGAGATGACGACCGTTTGGACGTGAGGATACTCGTCATGCAGGATCCGGCAAAGTTCAAGTCCGTCCATCTTGGGCATCCGGATGTCCGTCAGCACAATGTAGGGCTCCGCCGCGCGAATGCGGTCCAAGGCGGCGATGCCGTTGTCCGCCGTATCGACGTTGGCGCATGCGGGGACGTATTGTTCGACCATTTTGGCGATTCCTCTGCGGATGACGGGTTCGTCGTCTACGACGAGTACATGCATGAACGTTCCCCCTGCCCGTTCTGGAATGTCCTTCGCGATACACCTCGATCATACAATGCGGTTGGGGCTTCTTCAACGCTTCTATCATCGCCAATGTCCGCCTTCTCCGGAATGGCTTCGTTTGCGGTCGGTTGTGTTTTTTTACGCTCGCGCGAAAAACGCTCCCCGGTGAAGGGGAGCGTTAGGGCCGTTCATTGGTTTTCGATCAGGATCGCGCCGTCTTTGTTGTTCCAGCGTTCGTTCGCTTCCTTAAGAATCTCTTTACCGCCTTTGGACAGGTACTCGTCGATGACTTTGGGCCAGTCGGAAATGGGCTCTTTGCCGTAGATCATCTTGACCATGTGGTCGATGATGATCTTGGGTCCGACGTCCGGCTGCGGGGCCGCCAGATCGGGATACTTGCTGAAGGTGTTCAGCTCCGGATAGAAGCCGATGCCCGGCAGGCCTTCCTTGGACAGCACTTCGTCGAACGCCTTGAGCGTCGCCCGGCCGTCCTCGTTCAGCTCCAAGCGCAGCTTGTTGTACGTGGAGTCATGGACGGCCCACAGGGTACCGCTGCGGAAGCTCTCCTCCTCCTGCTCCTCCTTCGTCTGCGGAAACTTGTAATCGATCTTGCCGTCCGCGCCTTTGGTATAGGTGTCCCCTTCGATGCCGAACGTGAAGAAGTTCTCGGCCTCGGGGCTGACCATCCAATCGAAGAATTGGACGATGCCCGCGGCCCGCTCCGGATCGACGTTCTTGTTGATGTAGAATGTGCGGACGACCGGCGAGTAGAGGAAATAACCGCCCTTGCCCTCCGGTCCTTTGGGCGAAGGAATGATATCGATCTTGGCCTCCGGAATGGCGCGGGTCACGTTCGTGCGGTACCCGACCAAGCCAGACGCGTTCTGCGACCACATGCCCGCCTTGCCCGCGTCGAGGCTTTTGGTGAAGTCCGTCGAGGTGATCGTGGCGAATTCCTTGGCGATCAACCCTTCGTCGTACATCGTTTTGTACACGTTCAGCGCCTTCATCATGTTCTCCGAGTCGAAAAATTTCGGCTGCACTTTGCCGTCGACCAGCTCGAACTGATCCTTGTAGGGGAGGACGTCGAACGCGCCGAGCACGAGATCCGCGTATTTGAAATTCTCGCGCATCTGGTAGGGCGTATCCACCCCGATCTTCTTGAACGCCCGAAGCACGTCCAGGAACTCTTCGATCGTAGTCGGCGGCTTTAGCCCCGTCTTCTCGAGCAGGTCCGTCCGAATGTAGGTGGCCCGCCTCGACGGATTCATCAGGAACTCGGGGATGCCGTAGATCTTGCCGTCATAGGTCACCGTATCCCATGCGGCCTTCGGGATCAGCTTCATGAGGTTCGGGGCGTTCGTCTTCAGCAAATCGTCCAGCGGCATGAAGATGCCGCTCTCTACGGAGCCGGACATCGACTTGCTGCCCGGACCGCCGATGCTCCCCACCACGTCCGGAATCTCGTTGCTGGCGAACATGACGCCGTACTTGGAATCCTCCATGATTTTCAGATCGATGTCGGTATGGGTCAATTCTTCAAGCTTCAACACCCACTTGTCCTTGTTGAGGTCGGGAATGCGGGTGTGGTATCCCGAGCTTACCGTCGTCGGAATGAGGAACGAGAATTTCACTGGCTTGCCTTTGTCGTCTTGCGGCTTCGTCTGGCTGCCGCCCGAAGGCGACTCCGTCTTCCCCGGGTCCGCCCGCTTTCCGCCGCCGCTGCATCCGGCCAGCAGGCTCGTCGCCAACGCCAACGTCAACCCGTAACCCCACCATTTATTCATACCGCTGCCCCTCTCCATTTTCAATGTAAGCGCTATCGAATCTGAACCCATTATAGATACCTTTTTCCGATTTCCGTATGTCTTAACTTCAGCAGGGCTGTCTTTTTCTACGGTTCGGCATCCGGATTCCCCCTCGCCTAGGACTTGATCGACCCGACGAGCATCCCTTGGATGAAGTGCTTCTGCAGGAACGGATACACCAGCATGATCGGGAGCGTCGCCACGACGATGACGGCCATCTTGATGCCTTCGGGCGACAGGTGCACGAGCAGCTCGGACGTCACGTCCGATTGCCCGTATTGATCCGTGAAGACGATCTCGCGCAGACGCACCTGGAGCGGTATCCATCGCCGGTCGCTCACGTAGAACACGGCTTCCGCATATCGGTTCCAATGCGCGACCGCATAGATGATCCCCATTGTCGCCATCGCCGGCTTGGAGAGCGGCAGGACGATCTTCCAGAAGATCCGGAACTCCCCGCAGCCGTCGATCTTGGCCGAATCAAGCAATTCGTTCGGCAGATTCATGAAGAACGAGCGCATGACGAACAGATTAAACGCGCTGATCGCCATCGGGATCATGAGCGCCCACAGCGTATTGAGCAGGTGAAGCTCTTTGATGAGCAGATAATTCGGAATGAGCGGCGCCGAGAACACCAGCGTGAACAGCACCATCAGCAGGACGGCACGGCGGAACAAATATTCGGGCCTGGACAGCGGATAGGCGAGCATCGCCGTCAGCAGCAGATTCAGCAGCGTGCCGAACACGGTCACGGTCACGCTGTTGCGGAACCCGATCCAGATCGAAGGATCTTGCAGGATAAGCTTGTAGCTGCCGAGCGTGAAGCCGATGGGCCAGAAGGTTACCTGCCCCGCATTGATAGCCACCGCGTCGCTGAGCGATTGCGCGATAATATGAACGAACGGCAGCACCATGCTCAGACCGATCGCGCCTAGCAAGAGCATGTTGAACACATTAAACCATTTCTGACCTTTTGTCATGATCATGCCGCTTCACCCCGTTTCCTCCCATTGCCTTAGTACAGTCCTTCGCCGGATACGCGACGGCTGAGCTTGTTTCCGATGACGATCAAGAGGAGACCGACCACCGACTTGAACAAGCCGATCGCGGTCGTGTAGCTGTATTGCCGATCCACGAGACCCGCCCGGTAAACGTACGTATCGATAATCTCCCCGTTGTCGCTGTTAAGCGGATTCAGGAATACGAACACCCGCTCGAAGCCGAAATCCAGGAAGTTTCCGATTTGAAGGAGGAACAGGATGACGATGGTCGGCATGATGCAGGGGATCGTGATGGACCGGATCTGCCGCCACCGGCTGGCCCCGTCCATCTGGGCGGCTTCGTACAGATCGGGATGAATGCTGGCGATGGCAGCCAAGTAGATGATCGTGCCCCATCCGCTGTCCTTCCAGATGCCCGACCCTACGAGGATCGTGCGAATGAAGCCGTTCTCCCCGAGGAAGTAGATCGGCTCGATGCCGAAGAGCGACAGCAGGTGATTGACAATGCCGGTGGAAGGGGAAAGGACGCCTACCACGATCCCGCCGACGATGACCCAGGACAGAAAGTGCGGCATGTAGACGACTGTCTGAACGATCCGCTTGTAGAGCATTGCGCGGACCTCGTTCAGCAGCAGCGCGAGCAGGATCGGTACCGGAAACGCGAATACAAGGTCATAGAGCCCGATCAGGATCGTGTTTCTCAAGATCGGGAGGAACTCCGCGTATTGGAACATACGCTTGAAGTTGTCCAGACCGACCCATTCGCTGCCTTTGATGCCTTTGAAGACATTGTAGTCTTGGAACGCAATGGCCGAGCCGAACAACGGGATATAGCGGAAAATCAGGAAATAGAGGATGCCCGGTATCGATAAGACGTAGAGCGGCCAGTACTTGCGGACGAACCGCCACCTGTGGCCCCGCGTGGCAAACGTATAGAGCGCTTGCTCCGAGCGCTCGAGCTTGGCTGCCATAACGATCCCTCCTTTCTAGTTGAGCGAATGCCGCGATCCGGCGGCTTAGGAGCGTCCGAACCGGATCGAAGCCGTGCCGGCGGCGGGGATCGGCAGCCTGTGCAGCCCCAAGTCTAGATTCACGCACAGCCGATCGACGATGTCTCCGCAGCTGTTCGCAATCTCGATATTGGCTTCCCCGAGAGAGGCGGACACCTCCAAGACCACCTCTTCCCGCTGCCGGCCGTTCACCACGGTCCACTCGCGGACGGGGCGATCCGCGCGCAGCGGCACGAGCGCGTCGTGGTAGGTCACGATGACCGCCCGATCTCCCTTGACGGCCTGGACCGTCGGGTACGACAAAGCCGGATTCCCCGGCTCCAGCCTTCCGTTAAGCAGCACCTCCCGATGCTCCTCCCAGAAGGCTAGCCAGCGTCTCAGCATGCGCAGATGCGCGGGCGGCAGTGCGGACAGCCGCATGGAGATCTGAGGCACGGAGAACAGCAAGTTGATCAACTGGAGCGCGGCGCTCTCCACGGGTTCTTCCGGATGCCACATGACCATGTCGGCATGCGCGGCGGTCTCCCCGCACAAGAGCCGAATATCCAGCGTACGGACGCGGTTCTGAATGCTGTCGTATGGGCAGTCCGAGGCCCGGAACATGTTGCCGTGCTTCCGCATGGCCGGACCGACGTACGGCTGCCTGAATTCGATCAGGATATCCGGCTTCAGCGAACGCAACCGCCCGATGGCAGCCGTCAACAGCCGGTCGACGGCCGCCGGGATCGACACACAGTCCCGTCCAGGCACCGCGGACGGCTGTTCCCGTTCGGGGGCGTAGAAGGCGTCGACGAAGTCGAGCTTGAGTCCGTCGAGATCCCATGCCCGCACCGCCTCTTCATAGGTAGCGATAATGAACTCGCGCACCTCGGGGTATCGGGGGTCGAGCACGCCAGCGCGGCTGCCCTCGTTGAATCGGACGAGCTTGTCCTTGAATCGCTCCCACGTCCCACTGTAGATGCCGACGTAAGGTACGGCGAACCACAGCAGGAACTTCATGCCGAGCGCGTGGACGGCTTCGACATGCCGCCTCATGTCGGGGAACTTGCCCTCGCAGGGCGTCCAGTCGCCCGTGTAGGCATACCCCCGCCGGTTGTCCTCCGTCTGCCAGCCGTCGTCTACGATGACAGCCTCCATCCCGAGCGTTCGCGCGATCCGGCATTCGGCCTCCACCTCCTCGGCCGTCACGTTCTGATGCATGCTGTACCACGTCGAATACATCGGCCGCCTGGCTGTCTCCGGGACGACGGCCGGCGCATACCCAGGCATCCCGCTCCACCAGCGCCGCACGTCCGACAGGCAGTCGAAGTACGGAATTGCTCTCGTATCGACGAGCAGCTCCGCTTCGTACGCGTCGATCGGCTCCGCAGCTTCCTTGAACAGTTGCACGCTGCATTGGAATTCGGCCGTCTCTTCGCGTATGCCTCCGGTGTAGTGGACCGTGTTCAGCGCATCCGAGAAGGCGAACGTCATCCGATTCGTCCCGTTCGCATCGAACAGCGCATACACGGGTGCGGAAGCCGTCGCGTTGGACCGCAGTTCGCGCATCCAATCCGCCTTGAAGCTCTTGTTGCGGTCCGGGGCGGGGTGCCAGCTCGCCTGCACGTCTCGGGCGGAGTGAACCCAGCGCAGCGTGAGGAGGGGAGGCGTCGACGGCCGATCGGACTTCCAACGGAGCCGGATGAGATCGATGCCGTCCGCCCGCGGCTCGGCAGCCAGCGAGACGTTCAGGCCATCCCCGCCTTCCAGTGTGAATTCATGCGTCTTGGTCGACACGGCGATCAAGCGGATCCCTCCTCGCGTTGACGTAGGTGCCGATGGCCGCCGGCGTGACACCAAAGGGCGACGATCGGGTCTTCCTGGCTTGAATGCAGATGATGATCTTCGCCCGGCTCCACGATGACGATATCTCCGGTCGCGACGTCGTGAAGCTCCCCGTTGACCTCCATCGCACCTTTTCCCTGGAGGATGACGAACGCCTCCCGGTCCCCGTGCACATGGTAGTCGCGCCCTCCCGGTCCGTCGTTCGTATGGCTGCGTTCGCCCGGCTTGGCGAACGCGAGACCGCCCGAGCCGAGATAGCTTCCCGGCAGCAAGCCGCCCAGGAAATGCCCCGTCCGTCCATCCGGCAATTCGCTGATCCTCGTCCTGATCATTCGCTCCCTCCTTCCGCCGTTAGGCCTTGCCGCCGAGGATGTTGTCGATCTGCGCCAGCTCGTCCGCGCTGAAGGCCAGTTGATCCAAGGCGCCCGCTAAATCGTCGATCTGCTCCGCTCGGCTGACGCCGATCAGCGCGGACGTGACCCGCGACTGCCGAAGCACCCACGCAACCGCCATCTGGGCCAAACTTTGGCCCCGCATCTCCGCCACCCCTTGAAGCTTGCGCGACTTCTCCAGCTTTTCCTCCGTGACGTCTTCGCGACGCAGGAATGCGCTAGCGCCGGCCGCGCGGGAATCCGCCGGAATTCCGTTCAGGTAGCGGTTCGTGAGAAGGCCTCTGGCGAGCGGGCTGTAGGCGATCGTGCCGATGCCTTCCTCTTGAAGCACCTGCTGAAGTCCTTGCTCGAGACGCCGCTCGTACATCGAATAGTGCACCTGATGGATGAGACACGGCGTGCCCAGACTCCGCAGGATCTCGGCGGCTCGACGGGTCTCTTCGGGACCGTAGTTGGAGATGCCCACGTATAAGGCTTTGCCTTGCCTCACGGCCTGGGCGAGCGCCGACATCGTCTCCTCGAGCGGCGTCTCCGCGTCGTAGCGGTGGGAGTAGAAGATATCGACGTAGTCCATGCCGAGCCGCATCAAGCTCCGATCGAGACTTGCCAGCATGCTCTTGCGAGATCCCCGCTCGCCGTAGGGTCCCGGCCACATCCGGTAGCCGGCCTTGGTCGCGACGATCATCTCGTCGCGGTAGGCGGCGAAGTCGGACTTCCAGATCCGACCGAAGGTTTCCTCCGCCTCTCCGGGAGGCGGACCGTAGTTGTTCGCCAGATCGAAGTGGGTGATGCCGAGGTCGAAGGAACGGCGCAGGAGCGACCGGCCGTTGTCGATCGCGTCGCCGCCTCCGAAGTTGTGCCACAAGCCGAGGGAGAGGGCGGGCAGTCTCAGACCGCTTCGCCCGCATCGAACGTAGGACATGCGTTCATATCTGTCTTCGCTTGCTTGGTAGGCTGTCATTTGTAACCCCTCAAAAGATCGTCGTATGAACCCAGTATAGGGAGCCCTCTCGCGATCCGGTATGGCAAATCTTCAGCCGGGCTGTCGTTTTTTACAGTGGGGAGGAGGTTGCGAAGGTTACGAAGATTAGACATTTATCATTATGGGAGTTGTCGAAAGTAAAGGGATCCTCCCTATGCCGGTTTTTCTGGAATATATATATTGATAGGTGCCATTTCTTTAGCAATGGTTTTGGCGAATAATAAAAAACACACAGGCTATTATTTTTAGTAACAATTATAAGAATCTAAACATAGCCAAATAGAAAAAACGGCCCCGTGCCCGGGAGCCGCCTCATCGTTTCGCTTTATTTACCACCGAATCTGCCGAATCGTTCGCAACATACGCTCCCGTTCCTCATCGTCGACCGGCCAGCCGCCAATTTCCTGCTCGATCCGCTCCCGATTGGTGTAACCCTTGGCGAGTCCGTTCAGCCGGGCGGCCAAAGTGCCGTCCTGCCATTCGTCCTCGGACGGAAAAAGCGTGCGCAGCTTCGCGACGGCGTCCGGATAGCGTTTGAGGTAGTACATCTGATGATGCTCCTCCGCGACGGTGAAGCCGGCGTAGGGCGCGATCTCGGTCGCGAGTTCCCCCAATTCCCGCTCCAGCCGATGCTTGACCGTCTGCATTGCCGCCCGCTGCTTCTCGTCGCGGTAGAATAGTAATGACATGTACTGCCGACCGCTATAATCGTTGATGTTGCCCGGTTTGTGATGGCGCCAGAAGGCGTCCAGCAGCGTCTCGATCGGGAGGAGGTCCGGGTCAAAGACGACCTCGACGGTCTCTGAATGATCCCCCATCTCGCGATAGGTCGGCGTATCGGTCGTGCCTCCCGCGTATCCGACGCGCGTGCGGACCACGCCCGGCATCGCGCCGAACAGCGCCTCCGGGCTCCAAAAGCAGCCCATGCCGAAGGTGAAGGTTTCTTCGGATGCCCCGTTTTCCAATGCCAAGCCTCCTCCTGAATCACTACCGTCCAAACTCGATTTAATGGTAACTCGGCTTTAATATCGTCTTCAAGCGCTCGTAATGCGTAAATAACGCCTCCAGAAGCTCCTTCTGTGTCCATAACCGAACACGGAAGCAGTTGGCTGCCATTTATTTCTTTCTGCACATTGCTCACATAGCCATTCCATGACACAAATAGACCTTTTATCTGTTATGGATTTGCATATAACTCCTTTGCGACCTTCAACGTGTGTCCCCAATCAGCCTCTATTTCTTTAAATGGGCTTCGTGCGAAGTCCGTCGCAAATAACCGATATAATTCCAACTGGCAAACCTATCTCGTCAGCGCTTTTTTCAATTGCCAGAATAGTGCCCACCATGAGTGCTTTTACATGATCGGCGCCAATATCCGCCCGAACGGCATCGCTCTGTTGAGCACGGGCCAAAAGTTTTCCCAGCACATCCCGTAAGTTATCGGAAATGCCTGAGGCCACGGTTTCCATATCAATTTCCGTACCCGACAAGGCTGCCGTCAAAGCTTTATTCGCCGCCCCACCTTCGATCACGCGCGTAATGTAACGGAAAAAGGCTTCTCCCGGATCATCGTGGTCAAGCAGAGATTCCGCCTCCTCAACAAGCTTTTGCTGGTATCGGTGGATGACCGCTTCGAAAAGCAGCTCTTTTGTGGGGAAATTACGATAAACCGTGCCAATCCCTACACCTGCCTGCTGGGCGATTTCCTCGATTCGAACAGACAGCCCTTCCGCGGCGAAGAACGAAAGGGCCGTATCCAGAATACGTACCCGATTTCGGCGGGCGTCCACACGAAGTGATTTAGGCCCGACGGTAGAACTATTCTGTGAAAGACTGTCATCTAAGGGCGTTCTCGTATGATCTTCATTCATAATTGATGTCCACCTCTTGCTTTCATCTTACCCGATCTAATTCGATTTTGACAAATGGAATATATATTCCGTATAATAAAGTGGAATATATATTCCGTTTATGATTTTATCGATGTAGCATATCAAGCAAAGAGGTGGATACGCGGTGCGCATGAGCAAAAAAGTCGCCATTGCCCGATATGGTGGGCCGGAAGTGTTGGAGATCATTGAAAGTCCTGTGCCCGAACCAAAGCCAGGCGAGGTGTTGATCCGAAATATGGCATCAACGGTCTCGATCGGGGACGCATGGATACGGAACGGGCAACTGGCGCCTCCATTTCGAAAAAAAACTCCCAAATCGCCGATTACGCCTGGTTCCGAAGTGGTCGGCATCATTGAGAAGACGGGAACCGGCGTTTCGGATTTTCGCCCCGGCCAACTGGTGGCCGCGCTGACCGTCTTTGGCGGGGGATACTCCGAGCATGTGTGCTTGGAGCAGAACAGAATCGTCGTGGTGCCCGACGGGATTGAGCCGGATGACGCGGCCTACCTGGCGTTAAATTACGTGTTGGCTTACCGGATGCTCCATCAAGCAGCCAAAGTTCGGAAGGGAGAATCCATCGCCGTCCTCGGCGCATCAGGTGCGATCGGAACGGCTTTGCTCCAAATGGGGAAAATATCTGGTTTGAACATGATTGGGACTGCTTCGCGAACAAAGCATGGATTCATTTCGAGCCTAGGTGCCCATCCTGTCGACAGACATGCGGATTATCTTCGAGAAATCAAAAACATTCACCCCGATGGAGTGGATGCTGTGTTTGACGGCGCGGCCGCCGACATCGGCAAATCGTATGGCCTTCTAAAGAGAAACGGTCGACTGATTGTTTATGGCTTCGTATCCCCCAAGCCGAGCCAGATGTTGCCGAGTCTGATGCGGCTGATGGCTCTTCGCCTTGTACCGAACGGCAAGAAGGCGGCCTTTTACAGCCTCCTGTTCGCGCACAGAAGAAACCCACTGTTGTGGAGAGAGGACATGAGTACGTTGTTCCAATTGCTCCTCGATCAATCGATAAGACCGGTTATCGCACACCGCTTCCCTCTACAGGATATACAAGCGGCTCATGAAACGTTAGAACAGGGATCTGCTACAGGAAGAATCATTGTGACGATGAACCGTTCCTGACCCATCTTGGGATTTCAAAATAACGGGATTCTTTCAGGGTAGATATGACTAGGGAAAAATCACTTTGGAGAGGGTTAAGAATGCGTTTTACTGGGTATTGAACTGGGTGGAATTGATCTAACGAGGAAGTTCAATAAAACAGCGGCAGCCTATGACTTTATTTTCTCGTCCAATGGCTGCTGCTGGCTCTATTAGGGTCAGTCAAATACTGATTTTACGGAGTTTGACGGTTTTCATATGGGAAGAGCCGCGTGGGATCAACACATCAGGAATTTGGCTTCCGATATCTCTCCGGAAAGACGTCGGCGTATGAGCTCCTCGGAGCCGAGCGACAATTCTCTTCCTTTTACTTCTTTAACTGTAGGTACGTGGGGGTAGAGTAAGACGGTCCATCGTGTATGGCCGGACAGCATCCTTTTCCACGGACATCGGCCAAAACCTCCGTCCTTCCATAGTGCATATTTACCTTTTGGTCATTGTTCTCCATATCTTGCACATACACACTCCTTTCGAGTTAGGACGAACGCTGTCCAGGCGTGGGTAACAGACCGATTTGCCGGAGAAAACCGAGATCGTCTCGTATTGCCCAATGTTCTGCGATCTTGCCATTCACCAAGCGCAAAATGTGGATATGCTGCACGGCAACATACTTGCCGGAAGGCTCGATCCCCGGGAGCGGACCCGGTCCCAAATGCGTCCCGCTCCTTGTCCCGCGATACCACACCTTATCCTCCTCTCCCCCCATATCTTCAATTTCCATATGGTGATCAGGAAACGCCGCGAACAGTACGCCAATCGTTCGTTTGAAATTTTCAAAGCCAAAACGCATCTCAGCAACCGGTACAGCATGATTGATCACATCCGGAGCAACCATACTTTCCAGTACATCCAGATTGTACTTATTGAGCACTTCATCCACCCAACGTCTCACAATCGCTTTGTTCTCCGTAACCGACATCACTGCACACCATCCTTCATCTCAAAATAGTTTGATTTTCTAACTAAAATGATTATGGTACAATAGTAAGAAAATCAAACTAAATTGTCAAGCGCCAGGAGGAAAATTGGATGACGACGAATCACGAGCTTCAAAATCCCTTGCTCGGCCAGCATATCAACACCATCTTGCAGGCCACCCTCAACCGAATCCTCACAGCACTCCATCAAGCCGGCTTTGAGGATATCCGTCCCGCCCACCTGTCCATCTTCAGAAATCTCGTCCCTCACGGGCTCCACATCAGCAAGCTCGCCGACCGCGCAGGAATCACGAAAGCTTCGGTAAACTATCTGGTAGATTATTTGCAGCAGCAGGGGTATGTTGAACGCGTACCTGACGCAAACGATGGGCGCGCTACAATCATCCAGTTCAGCGAACGTGGCTGGTCGGCCTACCGCGAAGCGCGGACTTCAGTCCTCGGTCTTCAGGAAGAATGGGCTCAGCTTGTTGGCAAGAACGAAATGGAGACATTTCTTGCGACCCTTGCGCAAATAGCAAACTCCCTCTCCGTGACGGAACATGCGGAGCAAAGCCAAGATAAGGGGCCAAAACGTTTGCGGGGGAGACGTCATACTGGCCTGTGAATGCTCGATCTTCTCCGCGTCAGTTCATGCGGTGAATCGCATCAAGCAGGTCCATATGAATTGGGATTGCTTCGAGCGCTTGGTGTTGCAACGACAGGCATGGGTTTTTCGGCACCATGATCTAGGGATATCGAGTTCCCCCATAGAAATAAGAAAAAGCCGGCTTGAATGCCGACTTTAAAGCGATTCTTCTTATTCAGATGATGTAAAACCTCGTACGCACTCCGTACGGTTCGACTCTCTCCCTCTCGCTTTAAGCGCGTTTCGCCACCCTGTCAGCGATTATCGCCGACGTCTCTTCCCAGCGGCTCTTCATGGCCTCTCGGGCATGGGCGTCGGACAGCTTTTCCTGATGAAAGCTGATTGTTGTCCGGTCCGGTCCGGATGTGCTCGGGAGGAAACGAATCTGCAGCGTCGACGGCTGCCCCCATCCCTTCGGCTGCCAGGTAAGCCGAATATGCTCGGGCGGGTTGACCACGCGGAGCTCGCCCGTCGTCCCTTCCAGCGTCTCGTATCGGTATCCCTTCTCGAGCTCGAGAGCCGGCAGCTCTCCCAGCCATAGACGAAGACCCTCCGGAGAAAACAGCAGGTCCCACGCCTCCGTCTGCGAAATCGGATACGTCCGCCGGACGCCGACCTGGAATCCGGCCGCAGCCGTCTGTCCCTTCATCCCATCCACGCTCCTCCCGTTAGTTCCCGGCTCAAGCTTGTCCGCCGCACGGCGGCCGCGGCATCGGCGTCTTCACAAACAGCGCGATGCAAGCCTTCGCTTCCGTTCCTTTCCTCATGCTAATCCAACCATCCAACAAATGTCAAAGCCCCGATTCCATTCATCGTGCAACCTTGCTTCCTTGGATTCGTCTAAAAAATGGAAGAATCACAACACGCAAAGGAGTGCACCCCGTTGATTGCACGAAACCGGGCTTGGCCCCTTCTTCTTCTCCTGCTGACGCTCTGCGCTTGCTCCGGCAACGCCGCCATCGAGGAACCGAGCTTCACCCCCATTCAAACAGCCAGTCCCTCCCCGTCGCCGGAAATCTCCCCCGCTCCGACTCCGCCTTCCGCTTTTTCCTTGTCGCTCGGGGATCAGGTCGTCTCGCTGAAAGATCGGGAAAGCAAGATCGACCTCGCGTCGCTGCTCGGCCCGCCCGTCTCCGAAGAAACGAAGGACCTGCAGGGAGACGGGTTTACCGGTTCGAAGGTGAAGACCGTCCGCTATCCCGGTCTGGAAATCGAGATGTTCGCGCCGCCCGGCGAAACGCCCCAATACTGGCTCATGACGATGACCGTCACGTCCGACGCATATCGGACACCTGCCGGGGTTCAAATAGGGGATCGTCTCTCCGACCTTCAGGCCGTCTACCCGGATATCCAACTGGCACTCGACGGCCGGACGGACCCGATGAACGGCGCCTACCAGATCGCGGATGATCGGCAATACAACTACGTTCAATTTGAGGTGGCGGACGGAATCCTGACACAGATTCGCATCTTTCACCTGATCCCATGATTCATCAGCCTCCGTCTAGCGGTCGCCATCGGCCAGCACGACGCCCGCGCCCAACCGGAGCGCCTCCCGATAGTAATGTCCGGCAATCGCGATATCGAAAATGCCGAGTCCCATCGGGTTGAAAAACACCGGCTGATCCGCGCTTCCGATGGCTTCCGCTTCGTTCCCGCACACGAGATCGGCGAGGGTAAATACATCCGATTCGGCCAAGCCGTAGCGCAGGTGAAGCTGCTCGATGTCGGTATTCTCCCGGCATACCTCCCGCCAGTCGTCTACGATGACATTCTTCACCGCCGCCACGCTCTCGGGCCGGTAGTCTCGCAGCGAGACGTTCAGCAGCAGCGCGCCCGCCGGCGGAGGCTCGTCGATATAGCGCTCGGCCGGCACGGTGCAGGTCGCGATCGCATTCGAATCCCGGTACAGCGTGCGCCAGTCGGGTACCGCCTCCGTCCTTTCGCGAAGTTCCTCGGGGACGGAGGCGGGGTCGATCGCTTGCAGATCGTACAGCATCACTTTCGTTAATCGGCTGCCCAGCAGCTCCGCGGCCATCTCCAGGTGCAGCCGGCCGATCGGCCCCCAGCCGATGATGCCGAGCCGCATCTCCTCCGGCTGCCTGACGTCCGCGTAGTTGCGAAGCGCGAGCCCGCTGACGGCGGCGGCCCGCAGGCCGTTCAGCAGGTTGCTCCGGAGCACGGCGAGGAGGCGGCCCGTCTCGGGATCGTTCAGGAGAATCGTATTGTTCGCCCGCGGCAGGTCGCGTCGGAGATTGCCGGGGAAGCTCGCCACCCACTTGATGCCCGCCAGCGCGGTCTCCCCGCCCACGTAGGCTGGCGTCGCGATGATCCGGTTCGCCGGATCGCCGAAACGCAAATAGGACTTCAGCGGACTGGCATATTCGCCCGCTTCCCTCGTCCGCACGGTCTCTTCCACGATCCGGACGAGCCGCGGCCAATCGATTCCGATGTCGCGAATATGACCGTCGTGCAGATCCATCATCGCGCTCCCTCCGTTCCTCCCGGCTCCGCGCTCGGCGTCGCTACCCTTCCAACGCTGCGCCCGTCATCTCCGGTTCTGCTTCCGGCTCGCACGCCAGCTCGCGCCTCACCCATTCGTCGTTAAACGCCGTATCGAGGTAGCGCTCGCCCCGATCGGGGAGAATCGCCGCGCAGACCGCTCCCGGCGGGATCACGTCACGAAGCTGCCAAATCGCGGCGATCACCCCGCCGGAGGAGGCGCCGGCCAGGATGGCTTCGTGCCGCAAGAGCGCCCGGCAGCCAAGCACGCACGCCTCGTCGGACACCTTGACCACGAGATCGGCGATCGCCTCCCGGTGCAGGTCCGGCACGATCGCGGCGCCGAGCCCCGGGAAGCGGCGCTTGCCGCTCGGCCCGCCGAACAGAATGCTGCCCTCGGCGTCGACTGCGACGACCTTCGTCGGCCAGCCTCGCGCCCGGATCTCGTCCGCACAGCCGCGGATCGTCCCGCAGGAGCTGACGCCGCAGATCAGGTAGTCGATCGGCCCGAGCCGCGCTTCAATCTCGCGCATCGTCTCCCGGTGCGCCGCCGCGTTATCCGGATTGCCGTACTGATTTGTCCAATAGGCGCCCGGGATTTCGGCCAGTAGCTCCCGAACCCTGCGAATCCGCGCGGGCAAAAATTCGCCGGTCTCAGCATCCGGCTCCTTGACCATCTCGATCTCGCCGCCGAAGCCCCGGACGATGCGCAGGTGCTGATCGGTCGTCCGCGGATCGACGACGCAAACGAACCGGATGCCCAAATACCGGCACAGCTGAGCCAAGCTGATGGCCAAGTTGCCCGAACTCGACTCGACGACGACGCTCCGCTTCGTCACATCGCCGCGCCGGATCGCTTCGCGCAGCATATGTAGCGCGGGCCGGTCCTTGGCGCTGCCGCCCGGATTCATCCCCTCCAGCTTGCCGTATACCGCAAACGGCGCCTGACCGAACAGCCGCTCCAGCCGAACCAGCGGCGTTCCGCCGATCGCCAACGTGATGCCCCCATCCAGCTTCATTCGAATCCTTCCTTAGGCGTAGAAGATTTTTTTGCGTTTGACGATGTCGCCGTCCAGCGTATCGTCGGTTGCCTCCTGCACGACCTCGATGCCGGCCAGCAGGCCGCCTCGAATCATCTGTCCGATCTCCGGGACGGCATCCTCGATCTGCCGGCGAATGCGCGAGAGGTTCTCCTCTCCGATGGGCGCCGGGCTTTGCAAGCAAACGCGCAAGCAGCGGCCGAGGACGCGCACGCGGACGGCCGCCTCGCGCAGATGGCGGTAAACCGCATCTTCGATGTCGTAGATGCTGATCTTTTCGCCATGCTTCAGCTCCGGTCCGATGCGCCTCGCGACGTTCCGAAAGCTCATTCGCAGCTCCCCGCCCGCCAGAATGGGGCGCAAATCGCGCACGACGTCGTAAGTGACATAACGCAACGCAGGGAACGCCTCCCTCGCCGTCGAGGACAGGACGAGCACCCGCTCGCTTTCCCCGGCCAGCGGCTCGTACGCCTCCCCTAGCTCTTCCACTCCGATCCCTTCGGCGACGATGCCGTCCGCGAACAAGTATCGCCCATGTTCATGGGCGTAATAGGCGATCGTTCCGATCTCGATGGAGCCGTAAGTGTCCGCGATCCGCTCCGGCGCGATATCGAGCCGCTCGGCCACCCGGCTGCACCACGCCCGCGAGGCCGTCTCCCCGACCAGGATGACCTGCCGGATGCCGAACGCAGCCGGGTCCTCCGCGGTCTGCAGAATGCGATCCAGTATCGAAGGCATCGTATACAGCACTTCGGGCCGAATCCGTGCGAGCGCTTCGATATGCCCTTCGATCGGAAGACGGAACGGGAGCGTATGGGCGGTCATCCCCAGGCCGCGGAATACCTCCGCCGCCGTCGCCTCCGCATGGCCCGTCCCCAGATCGGAAACGGCCGTCCGATAGTCGATCGGGCCGAGAATGGCGCGAAACACTTCCCGCTTAATTCGCAGGTAGGCCTCCTCGTCGCGCTCGGAATAGTAGATCGTCTTGCGCCGTCCGGTGCTGGTGCCCGAGGTCCGGTAGCGGCGGTGATCCGCGCGCTGCGCCAGCGGATTGGCCTCCGTGTAATAGTGCGCCTCCAGCAAAGAAGCGGTCAGCAGCGGCAGTCGCTCCTGGGACAGCCCGGCTGCCGTCCCACCTCCGCTTCGGCCAACTTGCTCGTCGAGCAGCCGCCGATACCAGGGGAATCGCCGCCCCGTCCGATCGATCCATTCCTTCCACGCCGTCAGCACCGCTCCACCCTCTCTCGCGCCATCTCGTCCGACCGCTCGAACCGCTCTTGCCGGATCGCCTATCTCTATGTGGCATCATATGCCCGCTTGCCCGTCCTCGTGCGGCCGGGCCGGCAAAGCGATCCGACGCGCAACGAATGGCGAGGCGGATGCCCGGTGATGTCAAGCGGAGCTGCAGCTTCGTATGATGATAGACACCAACCTAGGAACGGATACCGGAGGCGGACATCCGAAATGAATAAAAACGGCGTAAACGAAAACGGCAAAACGGCGGTTTCCAGCAAACTGCTCAAGACGAAAGTGCTGCTGGGCGACCCGGAGCTGGCCAGGCGGGTGCCTGCGACGGAGCCGTTCAGCCGCGAACGGCTTCGGGCGATGCTGGATCGGCATGGGATGGTCTACGCGAAACCGGATACGGGATCACAGGGGATCGGCGTCATTCGGGTGGAGCAACGGGACGGGGGCTATCGCTATCAGAGCGGCGAGCGGATATGCCGGTTCGGTTCCCTCCAAGCGATGTATGGTTCGCTCCGCGTCGAGATCGGCAGCCGGCGCTACCTGATTCAGCAGGGAGTCCGCGCCTTGCGATACGAGGGTCGGCCGTTCGACTTTCGCGTCATGGTCCAGCGCAATCCCTCCCGGCGGTGGGAATGCACTGGAACGGCGGCGCGCGTCGCCCCCCCGGGCAAAATCGTATCTAACGGGAGCCAAGGCGGAACGATCTTCTCCCCGGACCGGCTGATGGGCCCGATCGCGGGGAGCGCTCGGGCGCAAAGTCTTCTGCGCCGCATGGAACGGCTCGCGCTGCGGACCGCCGCCGCGTTCGCCCGCACCTATCCGGCCATGAACGAGCTGGGCCTGGATATCGCCGTCGACCGCAATTTGACTCCCTGGATTCTCGAGGTCAATACGCGACCCGATCCTTGCCCGTTCGCCAAGCTGGACGATCCGGCGAGCATCCGCAAGATCGTGCGGTACGGCAAGGCGTACGGCCGCCGCTACTGTCTGAAGTGCGCCAAAGCCAAAAAAGCGCCTTGAGGGCGCTTAAGAAACAGGAAATGACCGTCGCCTACAAAAGGCAGCAGTCATTTTCGATTACACCTAGAGATATTCATTCGCTTCACTGCGCCACTAGCTTCTTCAGGAGCTTAATGTCCGTCCCGTGCTCTTCGACGGTTGCGGCAAGCTCACCGAGCGCCGTGTCACGTTCGGTATTTTTAGCCACCTGCTCGAAAGTAGCATCCAATTTCTGTTCCACTCGATCCAACTTCTTGTCCATCAGACTAACCTTATGTTCCACCTGATCCAGCTTAGGTTCCATCAGACTAACCTTATGTTCCACCTGATCCAGCTTAGGTTCCATCAGACTAACCTTATGTTCCACCTGATCCAGCTTAGGTTCCATCAGACTAACCTTATGTTCCACCTGATCCAGCTTAGGTTCCATCAGACTAACCTTATGTTCCACCTGATCCAGCTTAGGTTCCATCAGACTAACCTTATGTTCCACCTGATCCAGCTTAGGTTCCATCAGACTAACCTTACGTTCCACCTGATCCAGCTTAGGTTCCATCAGACTAACCTTACGTTCCACTTGATCCAGCTTAGGTTCCATCAGACTAACCTTATGTTCCACCTGATCCAGCTTAGGTTCCATCAGACTAACCTTACGTTCCACCTGATCCAGCTTAGGTTCCATCAGACTAACCTTATGTTCCACCTGATCCAACTTCTGTTCCATTTGATCAAACCTATGTTCCATTTGATCAAACCTATGTTCAAAATGATTGAACCTATGTTCCATTTGACCAAACGCATGTTCCATGCGATCCAGCTTGCGATCCACGCCGTCGAGTTTATCTACGACGGTTTGCAGCAGCTCTTCCACCCGATCACCCCCGGAGCTTGTACATTCAGCTTAGCATAAGGCCTTGCAGCGCCTCAAGAGAAGTCTTGATAAGTCATTCTTCGTCCAGCCCGCGGAAAGCCCGCTTTCAGATCCTTAAACTCGTAATTGACCATCGGCCCCCAGTACTCGTGTAGGAAGATGCCGACTTCTTCGCCATAGACGAGATTCTGCGCACGGCTTAGCCGCTCATTCATCCAACGCGTCACATGGGGATGGAGGAATCGCTCCTTAGCGGCGCGAAAGCCCGGTTCAACCATTTCTCCGTCACTTTCTTCGGATGCTTGATTTGCGGGTACATCCGTTCGTTTCCTCCTTTGGGCCAAGGCTCGTCTAACGACAAAAAAAGCACGCGCGCGAGCAAAGAGAGAATCCTTTGCTGGCACGGTGCTTCCGTGTCGGTCCTATTCGTCGACCTCATTTTATCATGTCTTTGTTCATGTTTCCAATCCTTTTAAGTCACTCCGACGCCTTTTACCTGACGAACGGGTCGCGTGGCAGCTTGCTCCGCTACTTCAACGTCGCTCTGTACGCGTCCAGCTGCTTTTGATATTCGCCCAGCACTTTGTCGATGCCGGCCGCCTTCAATTTATCCTGCGCGGCCTTGATGTGCTTGTCGTAATCGAGCACGCCGCGATAAATCGGCGATACGTCGGAGGTGAAGGCCGCCTGCACGTTGGCCATCTCCGCCTTCACCGGCGCCGGATCGAAGAAGAAGTCGGCGGCGAAGAAGTTTTTCGCGTCCGGATCGGCCTTGTACAGCTCCCGGTTCGCGGACAAGTAATTCTCGTCGACGCGGATGAAATTCAGGTTGCCGATCATCCAGTCGTCCTGCAGATAGAGCGGCGTGTTGGTCTTCGGATCAATGACCGTCTCGATGCCCTTGTCGCCGATTTTCTTGTACGTCTTCCCTTCGATACCGTACATGAACAAGTCGTAGTTGTCCTGGTTGTCGTACAGCCAGTTGAGGAACTTGACGGCCTCGGCCGGATGCTTGCTGTTCGCCGCGACGACGTTGACGTTTTTGGCGTTCACCATCCGGTACCGCGGCTTCTCCGGGTTCAAGCGGATGAGCGCGAAGTCTTCGTCCTTGGCGTCGGGATACGTCTTTTGCACGTCGGATAGCTTGTTCGGCGTGCCGAACGTGAACAGGTACTTGCCGTATTTGATCTGGTCGGCGATCTGCTCCTGCTTGACCGTCAGCACGTCGGGGTTGATCAGCTTGCGCTGGTACGCATTGCGGAACCAGGCCGCGTCCTGCTTGAACTCGTCGGTCTCCACCCAGTTTTTGACCACGCCGTCCTCGGCGATGAAGGCGATATTGTCCCTGACGGTGAACGGGTATTTGTCATAGGTGCGCTGAAAAATATCGGCCGGTCCCGCGGTGCCGCCGCGCAGCGGGATCGTCAGCTTCATATTCAGCTTTTTGTTGACCTGCTCCATGGCGTCAAGCATTTCATCGCGGTTCTTGAAGTCCGCGGAGACGCCGGCTTTGTCCAACAGATATTTGTTGATCGTGATCGAGCCGTCCACCGCGGACTCGTACCAGTACGCCGGGATGCCGTAGATTTTGCCGTCCTTGGTCACGCCGCTCCAGACGGATGCCGGGATGACTTTTTTCAGGTTCGGGCCGTATTGCTCGACCTCGGCGGTGACGTCCTTCAGGGCGCCGCGGCCGACATAGTTGGCGAGACCGACCCAGTCGTTCATCACGTGAAACAAATCGAAGTTCTCGTTGGTGGACAGCTTGAGGTTGATCTTTTGCTCCCATGCCCCCCAATCGATATACTCCTTCTCGATCTGGACGCCCACGCCGTCTGCCAGGAGTTTTTTGTTGACCTCCTGCTGCACGGTTTTCCACTCGCTCGGTTCCGTGCCCGGCAGCACGTATTTAATCGTGACGACTTCCTGCTTCGGCGTTTGTCCGTCGCTGGCGCCGGCGGACGGCGCGGCCGAGCTTCCGCCCGACGGCTCGTTGTTGCCCCCGGATTCCTTGCCGCCGCTGCAGCCCGCAAGCCCTGCGGTCAGCATGATGCAGATCAGCATCGCGATTGAAGCTTTTTTCATGTCTGGACCTCTCCTTTGGAAATGAACAGAATAGGATGCTCCTCTTGCGAGGGAAATACCGTAGCGCAGCCGGAAGGCCGGCTCATCCTTTGACGGAGCCGATGACGAGCCCCTTGACGAAGTACCGCTGCAGATAAGGGTATAGGAACACGATCGGTCCGATCGTAATGACGACCGTCGCCATCTTGGCCGATTCGGCCGGCAGCGTGTAGGCGGCGTTTGCCCCCGTCGGCAGCATCTCCAGCATCTGGATGTTGGAACGCAGCTGGAACAGGATGTACTGCAGCGGGTACAGCTTCTTGTCGTCCAGCAGCATGATCGCGTTGAACCAGTCGTTCCAGTAGGCCAAGGCATAGAACAGCGTCACGGTCGCCAGCACCGGCAGGCAGAGCGGCATATAGATCCGGAACGCGATCCGCAGATCGTTCGCCCCGTCGATGTACGCCGATTCGCGCAGCGCGCTCGGCAGGCTCTCCATGAAGTTTTTGACCAGGAACATATTAAAGGCGTTAAACATCAGGTTCGGCACGATCAGCGCGAGGATGTTGCTCGTAAGCCCCAGCTTCGTGCACATCAGGTACCACGGAACGAGACCGCCCTGGAACAGCATCGTGATGAAAAAGTAGAGCGCGAGGAAATGGCGGTATTTCACGTTCGGATTGGACATGGTATAGGCGGCCAATGCCGTCACGACGAGCGCCAGCAGCGAGCCGGCCGCCGTGACGAAGATCGAGACGGCATATCCTCTGAAGATCAGCGCTCCGTTGGCGAAAATGGTCCGGTACCCGTCCAGCGAGAAGGCGGCCGGGAACAGGCTGTACCCGTTGTTCACGATGCTGTCCTCCTGCGTCACCGACACCATCAGGGTCAGCAGGACGGGCAGCAGGCACGCCGCCGCGAACAGCGTCAGCGCCGCGTAGATCGTCGCAGTGGAGAAGCTGATTCGTCTCTGCGTCCGCATCAGTAGAGCGCCCCTTCCTTGAAGTAGCGGCGGGTCAGCCAGTTCGCGAAGAAGACGAGCAGCAGGCCGACCGTCGACTGGAACAAGCCGACCGCGGCGGCGTTCGACGGATCGCCGATCTGTCGCAGCGCGCGGAAGACGTACGTGTCGATGACGTCGGTCGTCGGGTACAGCACGCCGTTGTCGCCGATGATCGCGTAGATCATGCCGAAATCGCCGTAAAAGATCTTGCCGAGATTCAGCAGCGTCAGGATCGCGATCGTCGGGGCGATGAGCGGGAGCGTGATCCGCGTCATCTTGCGCCAGCGCGTCGCGCCGTCGATATCGGCGGACTCGTACAGCGAGCCGTCGATGCCGGCGATGGCGGCGAGATAGATGATCGAGGACATCCCGGCGTCCTTCCACACCTTCATGGCTACGAGGATCGCGGGCCAGGCTTCGGCCTTCGAGTACCAGTTCACCGGCTCCCCGCCGAAAGCCTGGATCGCCTGATTGATGATGCCGTAATCCGTCGTGAACAGACTGTACATCATGTAGCTGACGATAATCCAGGACAGGAAGCTCGGGAAAATCATCGTCGTCTGCGCGATCTTCACGAACAGCCGGCTGCGAATCTCGTTAAACAGCAGCGCGATCGCCACCGCGAATACGGTACCCGCCGCCAGGAACAGCACGTTCAACTCGATCGTGTTCAGCGTCACGCGAATCGCGTCCCGGGAACTGAAGAAGAACTTGAAGTTCTCGAAGCCGATCCATTCGCTGCCGAACAATCCCTGCTGGTAGTTGAAGCGCTGAAACGCGATCAGGAGGTATGGATACGTAGCATAGAAGAAGACGAACACGTACGCCATCGCCGGAAGGATCAGGAGGTACGAATACTTGTTGCGGACGATCTCCCGGAAGAAGCTTGTCATGCGCTCACCCCTTGCATTTGGTCGATGAGTCAAGTAAAAACGGCTTCGCCGCATGTTCGGAAGAGGCGATGCGTTTTTATCGACGGTCATCCAGAAATGAATAGATAAGAACCTTATTCAATCTGTATGACGAAGCATATCTTGTTCCGGCCGGGTTGTATATTTCGAGTATCGGATGGCCTTTCATAATGCCGGCATCCGGCTTTCAATTTCGCGCTCGCGCTATCAAAAAAGCGGTCAAACGCCGCAATGCCGCGCTTGTCCGCTCTTTTTGCTACCCTTTTCCCCGCGCCGCCTGTTCTCTGTATTGGGTCGGGGTGATGCCGTACTTCTTTTTGAACAAGGTCGTAAAGTAGGGCACGTTGTATACACCAACCTGCTCCCCGATCTGCGCGACGGCTTCGTCCGTGGTCGCGAGCAGCAGCTTCGCCCGCTCCATCCTCACCTGCGTCACAAAGTCGTTGAACGTTGTGCCGGTCATGCTCTTGAACAGCTTCCCTACGTAGCCGGAGGAGAAGCCTGCCCGGTCCGCGGCCGACTCCAGCGATAGGCCGTGCTCGGCGTAATGCTCCTGCACGTACCGTTGGATCTCCTCTACGATCTTGGCGTTTTTCGCGACCGAGGTGTTCCTTTTGTTCTCCTCGAGGATGTCCGCGATGCGCCCGCACAGCCCTGCGAGCAGACGCTCAACGTCGTCTAGCGTCTCGACATCGCGGATGTCCTCTACCGCCCGGTACAACTGCTCGCTGTCCACGCTCCACCATTCGGTGACGTATTCGAACTCTTTGACGACGCCTAATACGAGGAAGCTCGCATACTGCATCGCTTGCGCGTAGCTGCCGCTCTCCAACTGCTCCCGGAAGAGGACGATCTCCGCGCGGATCGCCGCCCGGTTGCACAGCTTGACCGACTCTTTGAGCCGTTTCTCGATCGCCGCCGGATAGCGGATCGACGAATCGGGCTCGCGCTGCCCCCCCTCCCCCGTCGACCGGCTCGCCAGACATCCGTGGCCGAGGAACAAGCGGGCGTTCATGTAGGACTGGGCCGACTTGTAGGCTTCGGACAGCTCCCCGGTCGACTCGCAGGGATCCCCTACGCTGACGGACAGGCTAATCCGGTAATAGCTGCGCACCGTATCCTGAATCTCGCCGAGAATCAGATACAGCTTGTCCTTCGGCCGCGGCGCGTCGGTCTGAAGAATGAAGGCGATCTCGTCCTCTTCTTCGAGATGGGCTGCATCGATGCGGTAAGACCGGCTTAGCAGCTCGTGCGCGATGTTGCTGATGGCAAAGCGCAGCAGCCCCCGGTCGAACGCGCTGTGGCGCGTCTTGAACGTCCGGTACTCGTCGAGTTTGAACAACAGGACCGTCAAGTACGGTCCGGAAAGCCGGCTTTCCCATTCGCGGATCATGTCCGGAGAGACGGCGGTCTTGGAGGCGTCGCCTTTGAGCAGATGCGCGACGTAGCCGTCCCTCAGCGCACGCGCCGACCGGCGGAGCGTCGACTCCATTGTCTTGGCCTGCTCGATCGTCTGCGTGAACGCATCCGTCAGCATCTCATATTCGTCGACCCGGAGCAAAGCCGGCTGGCGGCTCCCCGAGCTCGCGCTCACTTTGTCCATCAGCTTTCGAATCGGATTGTAGATGTTGCCGCTCAGCAGGAGCGAGATGCCGGCGCCCGCCGCGATCAGCAGGAGCACGACGACGATCGTCCAATTGCGCAGCTCGTAAATGTTCGAGATGAGCTCCGAGTAGGGCCGGACGCTTACGAAGTACCAGTCCAGGTTGGCCGACTTGACGAAAGTGACCAGGTGCTTTTGGCCGTCGATTCGCTCGACAAAGCTGCCCTGATTGGACGTTTCCGCCAAAATCCGCCGTACATCCGCTCTCTGCCCGAAGTCTTCCATGAAGTGCTCGGGACTCGTATGAGACAGCACCGTGCCGGACGCGTCCATGACGAACGTCAGCGAGTCCTTGGTCGAGGCGCTGATGTTCCGCATCGTATTGCGGAGATAGCGCTCGTCCAGATCCACGACAATCGCGGACTTCGGCGCCTCTGTGAACGACCGTTCCGGAACGATCTTGAAGGTCAGCAGCCGCAGCCCGTTGACTTCGCGGGGGAAGAATCCGAAGTAGCTTTTCTCGTCCTTCCGTGCGAAGCCGGGATCGGGAGGCAGTCCGAGCGTATCGATATAGGCGTCCGTCGTGAAGTTATAGATGCTTAAGTTTTGAATGAACGGATACACGCTCTGGATGCGCGCCAGGAAGAGGT
This sequence comes from Cohnella baijiui, assembly GCF_020731285.1. Classification (GTDB taxonomy): domain Bacteria; phylum Bacillota; class Bacilli; order Paenibacillales; family Paenibacillaceae; genus Cohnella. Next base: position 59,074 of record NZ_JAJFOW010000015.1, on the reverse strand, counting down.
TGGCCGTGTAGTTGACCTTCTTGTCGTCCGTCGTCGCGTAGACGAACGAGATGATCTCGTTGTCGCTGAGCAGTTGACCCGTGATGTCCTGCACCTGCCCGTACACAACGTTGGAGGTGTAGCTGACCTGGGCAAGCATCTGCTTAGAGGATCGGTCGATCTCTTGCACGGCCTTGGAGGAGAAAAGGACATAGAGAATGACCGACAGCAGCGTAATCGACAGGACGAGCAAGGAGAGGTAGCCGAGCACCATTCTGCGATATACCCGATATTGTCTGATTCTTCTGATAAACGACATGAAAGCGCTCCCTTCCGTCTCTATCATACTGTGAGCGAGCGCTTTTGCACATTAAATAAAAGGAAGACGCAGGAACGCGATCGGCTCTAGCGCCCCCGGCAGCATCTGGTGGAGCCACGCCGGAGGGATGGCAGGAATGGCGAGCGCCGCGCCGAACAAAGAATGATAGACGTACATGGCCTGCTCTCCTTGAGAACGGCCCATCCTACATGAGAGGATTGATGGAACCATGCATAGTCGCGAAACATCGACCCAAGCGAGCGACCTGCCCAAGATCGGTCAACCCGCGACGAGAGCGCTCGCGCAAGCCGGCTATGTGCGGCTGGAGCAGCTCACCCAAGTCACGGCCGGCGAACTGCTGAAGCTGCACGGCGTCGGGCCTAGAGCTGTGCGGATTTTGACGGAGGCGCTGCAGGAGAAAGGATGGTCCTTCGCCCGCGAATAGCGCGCTCCGAATTACAGCGTCATCAGGATCGAGACGGCGATGCCGGCGAGCGCGATCCAGATGACGTAAGATTTCAGCAAACGCCGCGGCAGGGAGAGCTGCGGCTGCTTGTCCGCCCCGTCGCGATGCGCCGGCATCTCCCCGGCGTCGCCGCCGGGGCCGGGACGCCGGCGGCCGAACATCCCGCTCCCCGCTCCCTTCACCAACAACGCAAGGACGAGCAGTCCCAGCGACGCCATAAACAAGACGTCGGAAATTCGAACCCACATGTGCCTGTGCCTCCCGTTTGCATGTACGAACCCAAGTAAAACCGACTCCGCCGTCTTCAAGGAAGATGGCGGCACGTTTTTATCGGAGGTCATACAGAAATGGATAGGACTAAACTTATACATTCTGTATGACGCAGAAGAGCCGTCCCCGATAGCGATATCGGAGACGGCTTCGCGTACGGTCTCGCAGGTGCCGCTCTCGCGGCGCCTTTATTTCGAAAAAGCGTGATGCCCGATCGTCTTGACGATGTTGGCCTTTTTGGCTTTGCCCGGCTCCAGCTTCGGATTGAAGAAGGAGACGGCACCCGGGACGTTGTTGACGCCCGAGAACGCGGCTTTGGCCGCCTTGATGCTTTCCTTGGACGGCTTCTGCTTGGCGAGAAGCCCGCTCTTGGCCGGCGGGAACTGTCCCGGCGCGTAGATGACGCCCCGGATCGAATCCGAATAGCCTCGCTCCAAGCGGTTCAGGACGACGTTCGCCACGGCCAGCTTGCCTTCGTACGGCTCGTTGCCCGCTTCGACCTGGACAAGCTTGGCTAGCAGCTCCAAGTCAGCCGCGTCCATGGCGGTCTCCGCCTTCTCTTTCGCCTCCGCCGAGGCGATTCTGGCGGCAAATTCCGGCTCCAGAAACTCCGGCACGACGACCTTCAGCAGCTGCCCCGGCACCAGAGTCTCCTCCGCCAGGCCGTTTCGCTTCATCAGCGCTTCGACCGACGTCTCGTGCGCCTCCGCGATGCTCGCCAGCGTGTCGCCGTCCGCTACGGCGTACTTCTCCTCCGTTTGCAAGATGGCGATCTTCTCCTGCTCCTGCCATCCTACGCTCGCATGCATCGCCTCGGCCAGCAGGCGGAGCGGAAAGTAAGCGATCCCGTCCTTAAGCTTGACGGTCCCGCCGAACTTGTATATTTGGCCGTTAAACGTCAAATCCGAAGCGCCGTTCCGAAACGACAGCGTATCGTCGATCCCGTTGGTCACGGCGATCTGGTCCGCGTCCGCATCGTAGGCCGTCTGCCAGCCCATCGCGTCCGCGATCTCCTTGACCGGGGCATACGTCCAGCCGTCCTCCGTCCACAGCTCCTGCTTCAGATCGACTTTTTGTCCTTGCATATATACGGCATGATCCGCGCTCGCGAATGCCGCTCCCGTGCCCACCATCAGAAGCAACCCGAGGGTCAACGCGGCCGTTCTCAGCAACCGTTTGATACTCGTCATCTCCTTTTTGTGGTTCGAATTTCCTATTGCTGCACTGTTCGCTATTATACATGCCAGATGGCGACTTGGCAGAAAAATGAAAGATTTTTCATGGAAAACACGGGGAAACGGGCGGCTCTCAGGGACGGCGCGCGGAGAGATAAGGAACATTTTGCTCCCTATTTCGGCGGATTGACGAGGTGCGCGATGACCTTTGGGGCAGCCCCTGCGAAAAGCCCTTGATCTGGCTCCACATGGTCACCATGTCGATCCAGCCGCGATGCTCGGCGATCTTGCCGCCGTCGAGACGATATTGGCGGTAAAGCGTGACGTCGATGACGTTGCCCGTCGGCGCGGTGCCGAAGAACACCCCTTGGTGCGTCCCTTTTACCGTCATGCGGACGAGCACCTTGTCATCCTGCGCGACGATCTCTTCGACGCGGTAGACTTTGTCGGGGAACGCCTCCAGTATTTTGCCGGCGAACTGGATCAAGCCTTCCCTGGATTGATAGGCGAGCTCCCGATAATCCTCGGACAGGAATTCCTGGGTGCTGTCAAAGTCGCTCCGGTTCCAAAAGGAATCGATAAACGCCGTGACCGTCTCGATATTTTGCTGTTCCGTCGTCTTCATGAATCAACATCTCCTTTAATGGGATTAAAGAGGAAGAACGCAAGGGTTGAATTCCCTGTGTTTGCGGTTTAGTCGCCGTTCATTGCGCTTGCAGCTGGGGAATCAGCGTGCCCGTATCGAACCAGCCGCGATGGTCGGCCACCTCGCCGTCCGCCAGGCGGAATTCGCGGAACTGGGTGATGCGCACGACGCGGCCCGTAGGCGCATGGCCGGCAAACGTCCCCGCATGCGTACCCGAGATCAAAAGACGAACGATAACCCGATCCCCTTGGGCGAACGTTTCGTCTACCACGTACTGCCGGTCGCCGAACGCTTCCTCGATCTGAGAGGCGAAACTTTTACGGATCGTATTTTAGTTACCTTTTAGTCACCTTTTGATTAAAAAAGAGCTGCTTGCCCGCTGCCGTCAATTCACCGCCGCGACACCCGCCGCCAGCACCTCCGCCAGCTTCGCGAAGCTTTCGACGACGCCCTCTACCCGCTCCCGGGTGCCGGCATCGAGGGGGACGCCGTCCGGCCCAAAGCCGTTCGAGCCGTAGCCGATCGAGATCCATTCCGGGCCGTTCACGCCATGCAGATTGCGTACGATCGCCTGCAAATGCGTAAGCGAGCTGATGCCCAACGGTCCGCCTGCCGCGCTCACGGACAGCACCGGCTTGCCTCCGACCTGCTCGGCGCTCATGTAGTCGAGCGCGTTCTTCAGCGCGCCGGAGACCGAACCATGATATTCGGGCGTAGCGAGGATCAGGCCGTCGGCCTCCGCGACCTGGCTGATCATTTGACGGACGTTCGGATGGAAGTCCCAGTCGTCCGGCGTGAAAAAGGGCAGCGGCTGCTCGTACAGGTCCGTGAACGAGACGTCGATCCGGCGGGCCTTCAACAGGCTCGCGATATACCGAAGGAGGATCGTGCTCGAAGCGTTCGTGCGGTTGCTGCCTGCGATCAAAGCCAATTTCATGTTCATCTTCACCTTTCTTCTTGGGGATGGGTTGTGTTAATATGTGACTATATCGTCACCATTGCCTGAATTGATAATACGTTACCGTATGGTAACATGTCAAGTCGGAGTTTAACATTTTTGAGCCTGTCCCCGGAAAGGAGGTGTCCCTTTGGAAAACGAAGTGTTCAAAGCGCTCGCGGATCCCAGCCGCCGCACGCTCTTGGACTTGCTGCACCGATCGGACGGGCGAACGTTGAACGATCTGTGCGCCCCGCTGGAGATGTCCAGATTCGGCGTCATGAAGCATCTGAATCTGCTGGAGCAAGCCGGCCTCATCACCACGAGGAAGGCCGGCCGGGAAAAACTGCATTATCTGAACGCGGTGCCCATCCGCCAGATCTACGACCGCTGGGTAAGCAAATACGCCGAGCCTTGGGCGATCGGATTAACATCCCTTCAAAACGAATTGGAGCGTGAGGCGAATATGGAGAGCAAACCCCGCAATGTCAACCGGATCGCGATCAAAGCAAAGCCCGAGCAAGTGTGGCAGGCCCTCACCGATCCGGCGAAAACCTCGAAATTCTGGTTCAACTGCGCCATCCGGTCCACCTGGGAGGCGAACGCCCCTTTCGAGCTGTGGAAGGAAGATGCGAAGCAGGCCGAAGGAGTCATCCTCGACATGGATCCTCCGAATAAGCTCGTAATGAGCTGGCGGTTCCTCGCGATCCCGAACACGGCAGACGATGTGCCGTCCCGGATCACATGGGAGATCGAGGCGCATGCCGAGTATGCCGGCGTGACGCTCGTGACCGTCGTGCATGACGAGTTCGAGCAAGCCTTGCCCACGGCCAAAGTTCTGGAGAATGGGCTGCCGATCGTGCTGTCGGGCATGAAGAGTTTCCTGGAAACGGGGACGGGGCTCATGGAGAAGTAAGAGGGGAGAGACAAAGCCAGCCGTGTGCGGCTGGCTTTGCTTTGTTGCATGACAGGGGCAGGCTAGAGCGTATGGACCGTTGTCCCTATTTGTATGCGCTTTATCCAATGCGGAATCATACTCGCTTCTAATCTCTTGCCTTCGAGCGCTACTTTGGTTTTAGATAAGGTTAAGCCATTTCCCTCGATCGCGTTGGAGTGATAGGTCCAATTGGATGCGTTTAGCCTTCGGACGGCGCCGGCCGCGGCCTCCCGCCCTTTCGGGAGCGCAGGCCATCCACGAGCAGGTACAGCGCCGGCAATGACGCCTTCAGCAGCAGCATGATCGGCTGGCTGTGTTTCGTTGCAGCTTCGATTTCGGTCAAGGAATCGAACATCAGGATGGAGAGGGCGATCAAGGCTGCCGCCATGCTGTAGGAGAAAGGCTTATGATCCAGCAGCGCGGCGACCAGATTGACGATGGTGATGCACATACAATTCTGGCCGATGAGGCTCTCGTTTGCCCTAGCTGTGGAAACTGCTAATCCTTGTACGGAATGACCAACCTCACAACCCGCTCTTGTTCAGTTCATCCAGCATCGCCGGCCGATTCGCATAACGCAGTCTCAATTCCTTTACGATAACCTGTGCCGTTTGCGTCCCCCCTGCTTTCTGCAGCTCCCGGATGATCTGGCAGACCTTCCAGTACTGCTTCCGGTTGGAGGCGTTCTGCGCCGAGCGTTCGATGTGCCGCGCAAAAAGATGATACACCTCGCCCGTATACGGACCGATCAGATGCTTGTAATAGTCGACAATGTAGGCCGGGTGGCGTTCGACGTACTCCAACAGCCTGCCGGTCTCCTTCTCCTCGATCAATACCTTCGTATAGGTGGATTCGGCGTACCAACGGCCCTCTTCCTCCAACGCGGTTAGCACTCTAGCATAGACGTCCGGCCATTCTTCCGGCGTGTACAATTCCTTTAACGGATGGTAGTAAGCATAGTCTCCCTCCGAGACGAACGCTTCGGTCAACTCGCGCTGCTGCTCCCGATCGTTCGTGAGCCGATAGACTTTCAGCCGCAGCTTTTTCCAGCGGCTAACGAGCCCCGGGTAACCTTTCTGGGTATCTTGTACTTCTCCCTCCTGCGCATACCTTAATGCCTCTTCATAACGGGATTGCGCGATTGCATTCTCGATCGCCGCCTCGCGAATATCCGGCACGCCTATGTTCGCTTGAAGGAATGTCTCTGCGCGCTGTTCGCCATCGATCTGCCGGGTCAGACCATATCTCAGCATGGCAACCTTTTCCTTGAAATAGGAATCTTCACGAGAGCCATCATGCGCTTCAAGCCTCTGGACACAGGCCTCCCACTGTTGTCTAGCGTCTACGTCGCCGACAAGATCCGTAGCGATCTCCAGGAGCTCCACCCGCCAGTCCGTCACCACGGACAGCTGCGCTGCTTGCAGGAGTGTACGCAATAAACCTTTCTTGTCATGCGATGACAGCGCGTCGGCGGACTCAATCGATTCCGCGATGAGATCAAGGCCTTCCCCGATTAGGCCCCCAATGATCCCGCCCGAGTCATCGCTCGTCTGCGACAAGTCCGCTAACTCTTGAACCACGCATAAGCCGATTCGAACGGCCGGAAGGAATTCGCCATCTTGCTGGGCTTGTCTCGCCTTATCCAGCACCAGCTCTGCGCCCTCGACGGCATGGGGAACATTGCGATACGAGACGAATCCGCCTCTTTCCGCATATCTCTTCACGTAAGTTCGAATAAGCTTGACGAGCTGCTTGACGTCCTCCGTGTCGTTCGATTTCAGGAAGTACAGATCCAGCTTTGCTTTGACCTCACGGATGTCTTGCGCGTACTCCGTCAGCAGCGCAACCAATTGTTCTTTGCTCAAGGCAGCCAGCTGATCGGCAAGCTTCTTCTTCGGTTGGGCGGTTTTTCCCTTGATGGCGGACGGAGCCTCGGCTTTTAAGACATCCAACATAGACCTTATCTCCAGCAGTACGGCTACTTGGTGTTTGCAGAACGCCTCCTGATCGAAAGGGCAATCGCACTCGAGGTATTGGATATCGCCTCGCGAGCCGATCCGCACCTGGATCTCGTACAGCTCGCTGCCTTCCACTTCGGCCTGATAGATTCCTTTTTCGACTTCATCTATGTCGACGATACGGCCCTCATCGCGGTACTCCTTGCCTCGCTTCAGGACGCCGGGCGGGACATGCTTCTCAAACTCATTTAACTTCACGCAGATCGCCTCCTTTGTCCTGATTATAAAGGAAAACTACCACCTCTTTTATATTCTTCAACTATCAAAGGAGAGAATTTCGTTCGCCGGGGTTCGCGGGTGTAGGTTGTACAAATGTGGATTTTTGGAGGATCTGTGCTTTTGGACTGGCCATATCATGATCTACTCATAAGTTAAGAATGAAATATTTACTTTTACTTGACAGGTGGTGAGTTGCATGCATGCAGCCGCAATCGTTCTTGTCCTCTTCATCCTGTTGGTCATCATTTTGCGTTCCATCGTCCGTTATTGAGCCCCCTTTTTGACGGCCCGCACCGCAAATATGTAGATAGGAGGTGAGCCTATGGCAGCTCCGAAAAAGCAACTCAAAACCAAATCCGTTCATGCAAACGGTAATCGGAGAAACAACCGTGCCGGCGCGAAAAAAATCGTAAAACCGGTTCAAACAAAAGCAAAAAGCAAATCCGTAAAATCCGTGCGCACAAAAGCATTTTTCCCGTTTGGATTCGAGCGCTTCGAGCCGTTCGAGCGGTTTGAGCCATTCGAATTTTTCGAGTCGCCTTTTTTCTTTAGAAGAGACTTCTTCTAATCGCTCGCATCAAACCAAGATCTCCGCTGTTCATAGAGCGGGATCTTTTTTTTACTTTTTACGCCCAAGTCGGACGAGCTAGGCTGTTGAGGTTCGAAAGGCTGGCCCAAACAATCCCAACCTCGCCTCCTAGACAGGGTTCTACATAACATGGAGGCTTCGACTAGCCGCGCTACTTTTCCCCGGCTTCGCCACATACGCTAAAACAAGAATCTGACCGAAGGTGTGTGCGCCATGAACGATTCGTCTGGTCCGTCCCCCTTGCCGGCTCGGCCCAATTTCCTTGTCCTGCTCGCGGATGAGGAGCGGTACCCTCCCGTCTACGAGAGCCCGGAGATCCGAGCGTGGCGCGGACGGAATCTTCCCGCTCAGGAGCTGCTTCGGCGTCATAGCGCGGAGTTCCACAGACACTATATCGGGAGCACGGCGTGCTGCCCGAGCCGGGCGACGCTGTTCACCGGCCATTATCCCTCTCTTCACGGCGTCAGCCAGACGGTCGGGGTCGCCAAAGAATCTTTCGACTCCGACATGCATTGGCTGGATCCCGCCACGGTGCCGACGATGGGGGATTATTTTCGCGCGGCGGGATACCGGACGCACTATCGCGGCAAATGGCATATTTCCAACGCGGACATCGTCACGCCCGGCACCCATCGGAGCGTGCCCAGCTATCATCCGTTGACCGGTGTCCCGGACCCGGAGCTGGAGCGGCTCTACGCGGGTGCCGACCGGCTGAACGCCTTCGGCTTCGGCGGCTGGATCGGCCCGGACCCGATCGGGAAAAATCCCCGCAACTCCGCCTCCTCCGCGGCGGTCGGCCTGAGTGGCAGAGATGTCGTGTACGGCGCGGAAGCGGCCGACCTGATCGCCTCCCTCGATCAATTGCGGGATCGGGGCGAGAACGTCCAGCCTTGGCTCATCGTCGCCTCCTTCCTGAATCCGCACGACATCGTTCTGTACGGCGACCTGACCGCGCGGCTGCCGGTCTTCAAGTTCGAGACGGAGCCGATGCCGGACGTCGCCCCTCCGCCGACCCGCCACGAGGCGCTCCACACCAAACCGGGATGTCAGGCGAGCTATCGGGATCTGTATCCGGTCGCCTTGCAACCGATCAGCGACGAGCCGTTTTACCGTCGGCTTTACTATCAATTGCAGAAAAACGCCGATGTGCAAATGCAGCGCGTGCTCGAAGCGCTCATCCGTTCTTCGTTCTATGACGATACGGTCGTGATCTTCACGTCCGATCATGGGGATCTGCTCGGCTCGCATGGCAATCTGCATCAAAAGTGGTACTGCGCCTACGAGGAATTCCTGCACGTCCCGCTGCTCATTCACAACCGGCTGCTCTTCCCGGCGCCGATAGAGGTGCAACGCCTGACGAGCCACGTCGATCTGCTGCCTACGATGCTGGGGCTGGCGAATCTCGATATGGCCGAGCTTCTGCGCAATCTGCAAGACCGCTTCAGCGAAGCGCGCCCGTTGGTCGGCCGCGACTTGTCACCCTTCCTCCGGGAACCGACATCCGCCGCGCCGGCCGACGCGCCCGTCTACTTCATGACCGACGACGATGTCACCCGCGGCCAACATCAGGTGAACGCTTGGGGTCAGCCCTATCCATCCGTCGCGCAGCCGAACCATATCGAGACCGTCCTCGTCGCGCTTTACCGGGACGACAATGATGAGATTTGGAAGCTCTCCCGCTACTTCGACGACAGCCGGTTCTGGTCGGAGCCCGGCTTTCGGGACGTCCCGGCGGGTTCGTCCGGAAGAGGCTACGGACAGCACGGCGGCACTCCGATCAAAATCCGGCCGGCGCCCGACGAATACGAGCTGTACAACTTGACGGCCGACCCGACGGAGGCGCGAAATCTCGCCTTTCCCGCCTATGCCACGGAGGAGACTCGCGGCATTCAGGCCTGGATGCTGCGGCTGCTCGAGGAACAGCGCAGGCAGAAGCGCCTGTATCCGGTTCGGACGTGACCCGCCCATCGCACGACAAAGAGCCCTGCCCTCGGGGCTCTTTGTCGTTTGTTCCGGTCCGTTGCGCGATTGTCCTCAGGAGAGGTTCGACGGCAAGCGGAATTGTCCTGAAGCTGTATGAAGGCACAAGCCGGAAGCCGCCATCATCCATAAGATGAAGCAACCGTCTATGAGAAAACGCGAAATTCCGGAACGAAACCGCGACGACTGACAAACGAGGAGTATTCAAAATGTTCGTGTACACAGCGTTGGGAGACTCCATCACTCGCGGCGTGGGCGCAACTTGTCCGGCGCATGCCTATCCGCGGCAGCTGGCCGGCATGCTGCGTTCCCGGCGCAAACGCGCCTGTTCGCAGGTGGTGGCCCGCTCCGGGTGGACGAGTACGGATCTGCTTCGCGCCTTGGGGGATATCGACCCGATACGGCTTCGAAATTCAACCGCGACAAGCATTTGGATCGGCGCTGACAATCTGGTTCTCGCAGGGTTATCGATGCTCGGCGGGGCTGACAAACGCGTCATCCCGGACACGCTGGCCCGTTACCAACGGGACCTGTCCGTGATCCTCAAATGGATTCGAAGCGTCAGCCCGACGCCGATCGTCTTATGCACGCAATACAATCCTTTTCCCAAAAGCGCCATCGCCGCGGAGGCCATCGCTGCGCTCAACAGCGTGACCCAGCAGGCGGCCGGGCAGCATCGCGTCGCCCTGGCGCCCACCCATCGCTGGTTCGAAGGCCGGCAGCCGGAGCTGATTGCCGGATATCGCTCGGGACGGCTGGAGGATGCGCAAGGCGGATCGCTGCCCGTTCACCCCAACGATCTCGGCCATCGTGTGATCGCGCAAGGACTTCTGCCTTTGATGGCGAATCCGGGGAACAAGAGCTAGCACGAGCCGCGATGATGCTTTTTCCATTTAATCATTTCCGATGAAGGACGTTCGACCAGTCCGTCTCGGCGCCGCTGAATATGTTGTCATGACAGCTATTCCTCAAGCATCCCCAATAAAAGGAATGGAGAGATTGCATTGGCCATCCGCTACAGCATCATCATCCCGACCTTCAATCGCGCCCACCAGCTGCTGCTCACGCTCGTTTCCTTTAACACCCAAACGTATCCGAAGGATCGATTCGAAGTAATCGTGGCCGATGACGGTTCTACGGACGGGACGAGGCAATTGGTCGAAGGCTTCCAAGCCTCTTATCCTCTTCGCTATGTAGCCCACTCGGAACAGCGCGGCCGGTCTGCCGTTCGGAATTTAGGGCTGCGCCATGCGACAGGGATGTACATTATTTTTTGCGATGCCGACTTTTTGGTACTGCCCGAATTCATAGACATCGTAAGCCGCTATAACCGCAAATATCCCAGAGCGGTGATCTCAGGCATCCCCTACTCGTGGGACAGCGCATATACGCATTATTATCCCGACTATTCACCGGAGGAAAAGGAACTTTGCCGCCAAATCCTTACCCCATCCGGAGTGTGGAATCCCGCTCTCGAAACCGCAACCGAGATCGTACCTCTGATTACGCCTGAAGATCTTCTTCACCAGACGGGCGCCTTATCCAAAGTCGTCATTCCCTCGAAAATGCCCGCGGAAATGATCGACCAAGTCGCTCGAACGGATGTCGCTCCTTGGATGCAGTTCGTGACGCGATGCGTAGCGATCAGACGCAGTCAACTGCAGCGAATCGGCGGATTCAACGAACAGTTCGTACTTTACGGACTCGAGGATTGGGACCTGGGCTATCGGCTGCATCGCTTGAAGATTCCGTTTCGTTGCATCAAAGCGGTCGTCGGCTATCACCAGGAGCATCCCGCCCACTTGAGAGGAACTCTGATCAACGACGAGAACGTGAAAATCTTGTACCGATCCCACGGATTCAAGGACCCGGCATTGAACTTGTTCGCCCTCCTGCAGCCTTCCGAGAATCTCATCGCCTACAAGACAACCCTGCGCGTATTGCGCAGAGGCATCCGTTCCAAATCCACGCGCTCGACGGCCAGGCTGCTCAGAAGGACATTAAGACTTGCCGCGCGACAGTTCTATCAGCAAAAGCCGGCACACGTCTATCAAAGATCGCTGCGATGGATCCAAAGGAAAGCAAGGTACAGGAAAAGCCCTGTCGCCCACTTGTTGCGCGATATGCTGGCGAGATCCGAGAGGTTGACGAAGTAACGGGTCCCGTCTCCAACGCTCCTTCTCGATCATGCAAAAACCCGCTCTAGGAGCGGGTTTTTGCCGTAGAAAGACGCGATTTGCGGATGCGACCGCCGTTCCAGCCCTACAGCTTGAACTTCCCGACCGCCGACTCCAGGCTCGCGCTCCGTTCCCGCAGCTGTTCGGTCGCCTCGGCGATTCGCTTGGCCGCCTCGAGCTGCTGCGCCGACATGTCGCGCAGCGCTTCCGAGCGATCCTCCGCCTACGTGGAGATGGTCGCGATCTGCTCCGCCGATGCGGCGACCTCTTCGGAACCGGCCAATACTTCTTGCGAAGCGGAGGAAATCTCCTGGACCTGGCCGTTCACGAGGACAAACCGATCCATCGCCAGACGGAAGAGCCGCTCCGCTTGGCCGGACAATTCCTCGCCTTTGCCGATCTCCCGGCCTTCCCGACGCATCCGTTCTCCGATCCTCGCCGACTCGTCCCGGATTTGCAGCAGCAGCTCCGCGATGCGCCGGACCGTCACGGCGGAGGCGTCTGCCAGCTTGCGCACCTCGCCGGCGACAACGGCGAAGCCCGCTCCATGCTCCCCGGCCCGCGCCGCTTCGATGGAAGCGTTCAGCGCGAGCAGCTTGGTCTGATCGGAGATGCCCATGACGGCTGTAAGCGCCGGCTCGATCTCCTGCATGCAGGCCTCCAGGACCCGCACCGACTCCGTCGTCTGCCCCGCAGCTTCCGCCATCGACGCCACCTGCTCCCGCAGCCAGCCGATGGCGTCCTTTCCGCGTTCCGCGGAATCCAACGCTTCGCCGGACGCTTCCGTCACGGACGCCGACGCCTGCGCGATCCGTCCGATGGCGGCCGTGATCTCGCCCATCGACTTGGCGCTCTCCTCCGCCCCGATCCGCTGCAGCCTCGCGCCGTCCGCGAGCTCACCGGCGGATCGTTCCAGATGCTCGTTCATCGCGACCATCCGTTCGCTCTCCGCCCCGAATTGACCCGTCGACTGCACGAGATGCTGCGCCGTGACGGCCATGTCCCGGACCACGTCTCCCAGCGTAACGCCGAGCCGCTCGGCCATGCCCAGCATGGCGGAGTAAGCCTGTCCGATCTCGTCCTTGGACTTCACCTTCCTGGCCTCCAGATGCATCTTGGCCTCCGCCAGGTCCCCGCGGGCAATGGCTTCGGCCCCTTTCACGATGGTGCCGAGCGGCCTCAAGGCGCGGGACAGGAACCAGACGATCAGCAGGAAAATGAGGAGCGCGAGGCCCCCCATCAACGCGAACAGCGGCGCGCTCTTGCCGAGGACGTCCCGGTAAATCGTATTCGCCACCGAGACGTCCGTATCGATGCCGAGCGCTCCGATCACCTTGCCGTCCGCATCGTGCAGCGGCGCATAGGACGAAAGATAATCGCCGTACTCCGGGTTCCGAATGATCCCCGTCTTGGCCGGCTTGCCGTCCAGAACCGCCTCGACCGCCTCGGCCGGCATATCCGTCACTTCCCCGATCGGCGACGCCGAATCCGAACCCCGCGGCTGCCCGTCGACGAGCAGGATCGGCTTCTTCTCACCGTCGATCCGCACCGTATACACGTACATCGCGCCGATCCGCTCCCGGTAGCGGTTCATCTCCTCGCGGATCGTCCAGTACAGATCCGTCTCTGCGGCATTTTGCAAGAAATCGGCGTACGATTTCGTATCGAACTGCCCCGCGTAAGCCTCCGCCATATGCATGTTGAAGTTGCCGATGGCTTCTTCGCTCGCTTTTTTCGTGTTGCCGACTTGTACGACGATGAGGGCGGAAGACAGGAGGGTCAGCAGAGCGAGGATGCTGAGGGATAGCTTGAAGACCAACCGGCTGTGAACTCTGAACATGGAAGAAGTGCTCCTTCGGCAGCAATATGCGCATGTGGTTTTCTTTGGTCATACAGAATGTATAAGTTTTACCCCTATCCATTTCTGTATGACCTCCGATAAAAACGTTTCGCCGTCCGGGAAGACGGCGAAGCCGTTTTTACTTGCCAGTAGAACCTCTACAAAATTCGACATCACTGCGCATTTTCCTTCCAGTCGCCGCCCGAAGGGATGACGAACCATCGAAAATCACCGTTAACGGATCATGAAACCCCGTCGTGTCCATCCCGAATGGGCTCTTCCTATAACAAAATGAGGCCATTCTTTAGACTTTGATATGATTCGCATTTTTTCGGATTGACAGGAAAGCGCATTCCAGAAATGATATTTCTACAGTAGAAAGGGGGGCTTCCTCCGATGGGCATCATGCGCTGGCTCAAAAACCGGAAATATTGGCAGCGAATCGTTCTTTATTTCAACCTCTCCTTTGTCGGTCTGCTCGTCCTGTTCTCCATCGCCTATTATGTCAGCTCCAAAAACGCCGTTCTGGACACGCAAAGGGATGCCGACGAGAAAGTGCTGTCCCAAATCAAATACAACATTAACTATTTGCACGAAATCGTGCAAAATATCGCGATCATGACGAGCTTCGACAAAAGCATTATCTATTTAATGAACGCCAGGGAGCCGGATGCCTTCACGAAGTTTCAAACGCTTCGCATGCTCGATTCGGTCGCCGACTCCACCTCCTTCGTCGATTCGATCGCCGTCTACAACGGCGTTGAAGGACGCATGTACATCGGAGGCTCCGGCCTATGGTCCCGCACGCACTTGAAGGAGCTGGAGGAGATGACGCTGCGCAGCCTCCGGCAGTCCGACGGCTTGGCCGGGGGAAGACTCGTGCCGATGAAGACGGACGAGCGGAACGCGAACGTCGATTTGTTCTCCTTTTTCGTCCTGGAGAGCCATCCGGCGAACGGGGCCGCTCCAAACGCGGTCGTCGTCAATATCCGGCCGCAGTGGGTGTTCGACAATATCGCCAACGTGAACAGCCTCGGCGGCCGCCAGGACGGCATCGTCGTGCTCGATCGGGATGGCAAAGCGCTCGCTTATCCCAACGAAACCGCGAAAAAGCTGGCGGAGGCGGGCGGAGGAACGGCGCTCCTCTCCGGATCCGCGTCCGACCTGTTCCAGGTCCGCCGGATCGGCGGAGAGAAATACCTGGTCTCCGAGATGAACGTCGGCGTGAACGATTGGAAAATCGCGAGCATTCTGCCGTACGACACGGTGATGGGGCGCGTGGAGTCTTTTCGCGACCTTTCCTTTCTGCTGATCGGCCTCGCGCTGGCGATCTCGGTCTTGCTCTCCGCCGCGGTCGCGAACCGGCTGTACCAGCCGATCCGCAAGCTGACCGACCAGTTCAGGCGGAATACGCTCGTTCCGCTGCCCGGAGGACCCCAAACGGCGCACGACGAGATGAGCTACATCTC
Organism: Cohnella baijiui; assembly: GCF_020731285.1. Lineage (GTDB taxonomy): Bacteria > Bacillota > Bacilli > Paenibacillales > Paenibacillaceae > Cohnella. Next base: position 44,053 of record NZ_JAJFOW010000015.1, on the reverse strand, counting down.
CGGCGTGTACGAGAGCACGCTGAACAAGCTCCGGCTCGCCCGCGAGGAGGAAAACCGGAATCAGCAAATCGTGAACGACTATTACTTGCGTCGATGGATGGCCGACAGCGAATCGTTGACCGAGGAGGAGCTGCTGGAATGCCGTACGGCATGGCCCCTCTTGTTCCCGAAAGGCGACGAAGCGGAGCCGGAATGGATCGTCGCCGTGCTGACGCCGGATCCTTCGCCGCCCGCCCTGCATTCGCAAGTCCGGGACGATCTGTTCCGGTTCGCGGCATGCAATATTACGGAAGAGACGATCGCAAGGTCGTTCCCGGTCCGGGTGGTGGACATGAAGAACGAGTTTCTCGTCGCCATCGTCCGCACGACGGCCGGGAGAGTCGGGCAGGCCGCCCTGCGGAAGCTGCTCGCCGAAGCGGTCGGGACCTGCAGACGGTATTATCGCCGCACCTTCTCGGCCGCGGTCTATCATCCCGTGTCCGATCCGGGTGCGGTCAGCCTCGGCTACCAGGCGGCGGTACGGCAGCTGATGTACCGACTGCTGTATGGCCCGGGGTCCGTCATCGCGCCCGAGGACGTGGAGAGCAACATGGCCTGCCGGGACGTCTCGATTCCCGCGGAGTGGGAGAAAAAGCTGGGCGAGGCGATCCGCGCCCGAGAGGACAAGGCGATCCTGACGCTGCTCCAGAGATGGTTCGATGCAATCTCCGCTTTTCCGTACGACGAGATGACGTTCGCGGTTCAGCAAATCCTGTTGGTCGTCCGGCAGGTGCTTCGCGAGCCGACGTTCGCCGCCCACTCGAATTCCATCGCGATGCAGACGCTCGGGACCCATGTCGCCCGCTCCGACACGCTTGCCGAGATGAAGGAGAAGATTGCGCATTTCCTCGTGCAGGTGTGCCTGGCGGATAGGGAAGCGCAGAAGGAAGACAAGAACAAGGTCGTCGTCGACGCGATCAAGGAATTCGTGGAGAAAAACGCGCTGGACATCAACCTGAGCCTGCAATCCGTCGCCTCGAATTTCAAAATGTCGTCGGCCTACGTCGGCCGTCTGTTCAAACAGTACTTAAACGTCTCCGTCGGCGACTATATCAACGGATATCGGCTCGACAAAGCGCGGGAGATGCTCCACGCCAGCAGCTTCAGCGTCAAGGAGATCGCCGATTATCTCGGCTTTAACAATGCGAGCTACTTTATCACGCTGTTCAAAAAGAGGTACGGCATGACGCCGAAGGAATTCCGCATGAACGCGACGCTCGGGGAAGAAAACCGGCTGAACGGGACGCAAAATTGATGAAAGGAGATGATGCCTGTATGGCACCATCTCCTTTACAATCTCTTTTATCCAACTTATTTGGAAGCTTCGCTATATTTTTTAAAATTGTCCAGAATTGCCTGCCATCCAGCTTGTTGCATTTCAACGGGATTGGTGGCTTCTGCATCAAACGTTTCAATGACTTTCGTGTCGTTTCCTTGGCTTACAAAAGTAATCGCAACTTTTCTTGCATCGCCCATCGTGTAAGAAATAAACTCGTTAATTCTCACCTCATCATATACACCGCCAATATCAAACCCAAAGCTGCCATCTTTAGCTTCCATTCTTGTAGAGAATTCCCCGCCGACTCTCAAATCATTCTCGGCTTTCGGCGCATGCCAGTCATCGGAAGCAAACGTCCATTGCATGATATGCTGCGGCTCCGTCCAATAGCTCCACACTTCTGCAACCGGCTTATGAATCGTAGTTTCAACCGTAATGGACACAGGATTGCTTGTTTCCATGTCATGTACCTCCTCAATATGATCGTGCAGTTTTTTTGCCTTGCCGTTCGAACATCCTTACATCCTTAATATACATGAATAAGAATATTCCTGTCAAGGAATACTATGATAATTAATCGTGATTTAACTCCGCCCTGCGCAAGCTGCTCGCCGAAGCGGTCGAGACTTGCCATACGCCGAAGGAATTCCGCATGAATGCGACGCTCGGGGAAGTAAACCGGCTGAACGGGACGCAAAATTGAGATGAAATGCAAATCCTGATACGCAGGTTGGCACGTTCGCGCCGTTTTGGGATAGCCGCCGCCCCCTCCCTTTGCCACAATGAAACCGCAATCCACACCAAACGAGGAAAGGCGTGAGTGTGATGAACAAGCGGTTTTGGGCGGCGGTGCTGCTGCTGACGCTGGGGCTGGGATGGTTTCCCTCCCCAAGCGGGTATGCGCAGGAAGGAACGGGAAAGACGTTTTACGTGGCTACGGATGGAAGCGATTACAACACAGGTGGAATCAACGACCCGTTCCGCACGCTGGAAGCGGCGCGGAATGCCATCCGCGTCCTCAAGGAAGGGGGAGGCTTGCCGGCGGGAGGCGTGACCGTCTATATCCGGGAAGGCACTTACCCGCGAAGCGAGTCGTTCGAGCTGACGGAGGCGGATTCGGGCACCGCCGACTCCCCCATCGTCTATCGCGCCTTCCCGGGCGAGACGGTGCAGCTGTCGGGCGGCGCAAACCTGGACCGGGCCGGCTTCCAGGCCGTCGACGATCCGGACGTCCTGAAGCGGATCATCGATCCGGCGGCACGCGGCAAGGTCGTCCAGTTCGATCTGGCGGCCGCGGGTTTGACCGATTACGGGCAGATCAGCCGACATGGTTACTGGAAAGCCAGCGATATCAGCCTGCTGGCGCCGATGCAGCTGTACATCGGAGGCCAAGGCATGACGCTCGCCCGCTGGCCGAACGCCGGCACGGTCCAGATGGGCGATATCGTCGATCCCGGACCGACGGTGAACGATCCGGATCTGCAGACTAGAGGCGGGACGTTCAAGTACACGTACGACCGTCCCTTGTTTTGGAAGCAGGCGGACGAGATTTGGCTGGACGGCATCTTCGGTTACAGCTGGGAATGGTCCTACAACAAAATCGCCAGCATCGATACCGACAAGAAGACGATCACGCTGCAGTACGGCGAGATGTCCGGCATCCAGAAAAACTGGTATCCCGACTTCCACTTCGCCGAAAACCTGCTGGAGGAAATCGACGCGCCCGGCGAGTATTACATCGATCGCACGAAAGGCTTGCTGTACCTGTTTCCGAACGCGGACTTCCGAACCGGAAACGGCGAGATTACGGTGACGACGCTGAATAAGCCGATGATCACGACGAATGGAGCCTCCTATATCCGGTTCGAAGAGCTTCAGCTGGCGTACGGCCGGGACACGGCGGCCGTCCTCATCGGGGGCAGCCACGTGACGATCTCGCACTGCGACATCAGCAATTTCGCGGGCGGCGCCGTGTTCGTCAACGTGGCGAGCAAAGCGATGGAACCGGTGGCGGACCCCCTGCTGAACGGCCACGACCATCTGATCGACAGCACCCATATCCATCATATCGGGGCGCTGGCCGTCACGCTGAACGGTGGAAACGCGGCGACGCTCGAACCCGGCAACAACCGGGTGGCGAATTCCCATATTCACGACTTCGCCTTCTACAACAAAGCGTACAACCCCGGCGTCGTCCTACGCGGCGTGGGCAATCAGGCGGTCGGCAACGAAATTCACGACGCCCCCCACCCGGGCATCCTGATTTTCGGCAACGATCATCTGGTCGAGTACAACAACATCTACGACGTGTGCAAGCTGTTTTCCGATCTGGGCGCCATTTACATGAACGCGGGCGCGACCCCGCAGGAACGAGGAACGGTCGTCCGGCGCAACTACTTTCACCACATCGGCGAAAACAAGCCGGGCGTGGAAGGCGTCTATCCGGACAATCTGACCATGGGGCTGACGATCGAGCAGAACGTCTTCTACAAGATGGGGAACGCGGCGATCAAAAACAACGCCGGCGCCTACATCAAGGCGACCAACAACTTGTTTATCGACGCGTACGTCCCGTTCGACAACCAGGAGATGTTCCTGGGCGACGCGCCCGGCAACAAGATCGACGAAGCCTATATGCCGCAATGGAAGAAGCTTTTTCAAGACAACGGCGACTTTATCGGCACCCCCTACTTGGCCAAATATCCGGAGCTCGCCCGCTTCTTCCAGGAGAATCGCTATTATCCGGACACCAACGATTTTCAGAACAACGTCGTCTACAACCCGACGCTCAAGCGCTCCTCGGAGGTCGACGCGCAAGGCGCGCGAGACGTCCTTCACCTGCTGAACGACGCGGGAAATTGGGTAACCGATCGGGATCCGGGCTTCGAGAACCTGGACGCCGGCGATCTGCGCCTGCGGAAGGACGCCGAGGTATTCAGCCGGATCCCGGGCTTCGTCGACATTCCGTTCGAGCAGATCGGCACGCAGGGCAAAGTCGGCGTTACCCACGCGCCCGACGCGGTTCAGCTAACCGGTCTCGCCTTCCCCTACGCCAAGATCACGGTAGAGCTCGGTCAAACGCTCCCCGTCCGGGCGGAGCCGATCCCTTGGAACGCGGACCCCGGCGCCGTAACGTACGAGAGCAGCGACCCGGCGATCGCCAAGGTCGACGGGAACGGCGGCATTCAGGCGCTGGCGCCGGGCGTGGCGGTCATCCGGGCGAAGTCGGCCGCGAACCCTGCGCTGTCGGACGAACTGGAGGTCACGGTGACCGACGAGATCCTCGAGCCGGTCACGGGCATCGAACTGTCCCCGGCTGCGCTGACGCTTGAGCCGGGCGAAAGAAGCCTGCTTACAGCCACCATCTTGCCGCCGGCCGCCTCCAATAAAAACGTCAAGTGGACGTCCAGCAACCCGAAAGTCGCTACCGTAGACCAAGCGGGCCTTGTGACGGCTTTGAAGCCCGGTACGGCGACCTTGACGGCCGTCTCCGCGGAAAACAACAAGATCAAAGCCCAATCGACCGTCACGGTCCGGGCGTGGCCGAATTACCCGGTCCAAACGTTAAACAAAGCCATCAAAGACCTAAAAGGATGGACGAAATCGGACGCGGTCGATTTCCGCAAAGGGAACGTCCGGATCGCCGGGGAGGGCGTATTCGGCTACGAAGCCCAGAAGTTCGGCAGCGCCCTCCTGAAGTTCAACGCCAAGTTCGGCGCGTACGACGGCGGCTGGTACGGATTCGCGTTGCGCTCCGACCGGACCGGCGACCCGACTTGGGTGAACGGCAACAAAGGGTATCTGATCGTCGTCAAGGAGGACCAGATCGAGTTCCAGTCGTGGAAGCCGGGGCAAACGATGGTTCGCATCATCCCCAACGACGCCTTCCAAGGCGGACGCGAATACGAGATCGAGATCGGCGTCATCCGTTCGGCCGGCGGAGAACGGTTCATCCTGAAATCGGGCTCGCGCGTCATCCTGAACGAATGGGACGCCGATGCGAACAATCCGATCGCGGCGGAAGGGTACTTCAACGTATACAACTACGGCGGGAAATCGGGCGCGATCGAGTTGATCCCGGCCAAAGGCAAGTAACGTCGTTCCTCGGAGCCGTCCCATGGTCCGGGGCGGCTCCTCCCGATAGGGAAATCGGGACGATGGTCCGATTTGACGATCCATTTTGATACGAAATGCGATATTTGAGATTTCGGCGGCGCCGGCGGGCGTGCCATGATGGAGAAGCGAACCGGACGCATTCGAACCAATACGATCGAGAGGAGGACGGGACGCATGCGCCAATCCGAAGCCGTCTTGCCCGGCGCCATCGCCGAAGACAAGCCGAAATCCCGCAAGAAGCTTCGCGGCAGCGACAAGGAGCTAAGCCTGCTCGCGCTCCCGGCGGTGATTTATATTTTCGTTTTCAGCTATTTGACGATGTTCGGTGTTATCATTGCGTTCAAGAACTACCGGTACGACAAAGGCATCTGGGGCAGCGAGTGGGTCGGGCTCGCCAACTTCAAGTTTTTCTTCCTGACCGAGAAAGCGTACATCGTCACCCGCAACACCGTGCTCTACAACGTCTGGTTTTGGATCGCGACGACGTTTTGCGCGCTGTTCGTCGCCATTCTGCTGAACGAGATCTCGCGGAAATGGAGCAAGTACTATCAGACCGTCATGTTTCTGCCGACCTTCGTTTCCTGGGTCGTCATCATGTACCTGGCACAAATTTTCCTGCATCACGACTACGGCTTCGTCAATCGGCTGCTCGAATCGTTCGGCCTGGATCGGGTCCGCTGGTACCTCGAGCCGGCCGACTGGCCGGCCATCCTGACGATCGCCCATCTGTGGAAGTCGATCGGCTTTTCGGCGCTCGTCTACTATGCCGGCATCGTCGCGATCGATCCGTCCTACTACGAGGCGGCGCGGATGGATGGGGCGACCCGGTTCCAGATGGTGCGCAAGATTACGATTCCGATGCTGGCTCCGCTCATTACGATCCTGCTCATTATGACGATCGGCAGCATGTTCCGGGGCGACTTCGGCCTTCATTTCTTCGTATCGGGCAATTCGCCGCTGCTGTACAACACGGTCGACATTATCGACACGTTCGTCTATCGCGCGCTCAGCGTCAGCGGGGACACCTCGATGGCGGCCGCCGTAGGGCTGTATCAGTCGCTCGTCGGATTCGCGCTAGTGGTGGCGGCCAACTATGCGGTCCGTAAAATCAACGAGGAAAATTCGCTTTGGTAGGAGATGACGCATCCATGAGCGAGACGGCATTGAAACGCAACCGATTCGGCAACGCGATGACCCATTTGTTTTTTGCTCTGCTGTCGATCGCGATCGTGGCGCCTTTTCTGTTGATCGTATCCGTTTCCCTGACCGACGAGAAAGCGCTGGTCGAGTTCGGCTATTCGTTTGTCCCCTCCCGCTTCAGCATCATCGCGTACGACTTTATTTTGCGGACGCCGGGCGCGCTGCTGCGGGCTTACGGGAATACCATCTTCATCACCGCGGCCGGCACCGTCCTGAGCCTTCTGATCACCAGCATGGTCGCCTATACGATCTCGCGGAGGGATTACCGGCTGAGAGTTCCTTTGACGGTGTACATCTTCTTCACGATGCTTTTCTCCGGCGGGCTGGTGCCGTTCTACATTTTGATGACGCAATACCTGCACCTGAAAAATTCCTTGTGGGCGATCATTTTGCCGGGCATGCTGTCTCCCTTTTACGTGCTCATCATGAAAGGGTTCATGGGCAAAATCCCGCACGAGCTGATCGAATCGGCCAAGGTCGACGGAGCGAGCGAGTGGCGCATCTTCTTCCGCATGATCCTGCCGCTGTCGACGCCGGCGCTGGCGACGCTCGGCCTGTTCATCGCCTTCAACTATTGGAACGAGTGGTTCAACGCGCTGCTGTTCATCGACAACGACCGGCTCGTGCCGCTGCAGCTGCTGCTCGTCCGCATCATGAACACGCTCGATTTTCTCCGCAACAACAGCGAGTACATCCAGAGCCTGGGGCTCGACATGAGCCAGCTGCCCAACGAATCGATGCGGATGGCGCTGGTCATTCTGGTGGCGGGCCCGATGATGTTCATCTTTCCGTTTTTCCAGAAGTACTTCGTGCAAGGCATGACGGTAGGCTCGTTGAAAGGATAGTTCCTCAGGGTATCGTTTCACAGGGATCGATTAGACAAATGGAGGGGTTTGGGTATGAAGAGGGCTCGATACATGGGCATCGTCCTGTTGGGGTTGGCCATGCTCGCGACGGCGTGCGGCAGCGGCAGCGGAGGCACGGCTTCGCCTTCGGCGAGCGGCGGCGCATCCGCGCCGGCATCCGCGTCGGGGGGCGACGGCGCGCTTCCCGAAGTTACGCTCACGTGGTACTACGGCGTCGCGCAGGTGTCGCCGGACCAGCAGTTGATCGAGGACGAAGTCAACAAAATCATCAAGCCGAAAATCAACGCGACCGTCAAGCTGAAGCCGATCGACTTCGGCAGCTACACGACCAAGCTGAATACGGCCAGCGCCGCCGGCGAGAAATTCGATCTCGTCTGGACGGCGAACTGGGCGTTCAACTACGACGAGAACGTGAAAAAGGGCGCCTTCCTGCCGCTCGACGAGCTGATCGACAAATACGCCCCCGAGACGAAGAAGGCGATCCCCCAGTTCACCTGGGACGCGACCAAGCACCAGGGCAAAATCTACGCCGTGCCGAACTATCAGACCGTCATCTCCCGTTACGGCATTAACGTGATTAAGGAGTATGCGGACAAATACGGGCTGGACCCGTCCAAGGTGAAACGGTACGAGGACCTGGAGCCGTTCTTCGAGCAGGTCAAGAAAAACGAACCCGGCATCGTTCCCTTCATGCTCGTCGGTCCGCTCACGAAGTTCCATCCGTTCTTTTACGGCTACGACGACTACGGGGTCAAGATCGGCGACGAATCGTACAAGACGAACTCGATGGAAGAATCGCCGGAATACAAACAGTTCGTCGAGCTGATGCACCGCTGGTTCGAGAAAGGCTACATCAACGAAGACGCGTCCACGGTCAAGCAGATCGACAGCAGCTACAACGGCAAATTCGCCGCGTCCATCGAATACACGATGAAGCCGGGATACGAAGCCGAGATCAAGGCCAAAAACGGCGGAAGGGACATCATCGGCATCCCGCTGACGGACGTAACCACGACCCGCACCTCCAACATCGCGACGCTGACGGCCATCAGCCGCACCTCCAAAAATCCGGAGCGCGCCATGATGCTGCTCGAGCTGGTCAACACCGACAGCAAGCTGTTCAATCTGCTCAGCTTTGGCCTCGAAGGCAAGCATTACGACAAGCTGGACGACAACACCGTCAAAACGAAGCCGAACGGCGGCTATATCGCCTCCAACTGGGTATTCGGCAACGTGTTCAACGGTTATCTGATCGAAGGCCAGGCGCCGGATACATGGGAAGTCACCAAGAAGCTGAACGCATCGGCCTTCGTACAGCCGACGTTCGGATTCAACTTCGACGACACCCCGGTCAAGGCGGAGAATGCCAACGTCGCCGCCATCCGCGCCGAATACGAGCCGCTGCTCTTCACCGGCACGGTCGACCCGGCCGAGTACTTGCCCCAATACCTCGACAAGCTCAAAAAAGCCGGCAGCGAGAAAATTCAGGCGGAGCTTCAGCGGCAGCTGGACGCCTGGGTCGCGGAGAAAAAGAAAAACGGATGAATCCCGGATCGTAACACGAAAACAACCCGCCCTTCAAGGAAGGGCGGGTTGTTTTTTCTATGGCGTCGTCTTCGGTTAATATATCTTTTTTAACAGCTCCACAACCTCGTCCAGGGTGAGGCCAAAGGATTTGTAGTAAGACGTGTCGCTCTCCATTTGCTTCAAAACCATGTCGTTGCGGATTTGCAGCATCTCGTCGGAAGAGAATTCGGCTACGAAACACCCTTTGCCCGTTATCGTGTTGATCAACCCGCATCGCTCGAGCTCTTCCCAAGCTTTCTTAACGGTGATGACGCTAACGCGAAGCTCCTGAGCCGCTTGCCGAATCGGCGGCAGGCAATAGCCGCTTTCCAGCTCGCCCTTCAAAATTTGCGAGCCGATCTGTTCGAAAAGCTGCTGGTAAATCGGTTTTTCGGAGGTGTTTGAAATCGCTACGTTCATCATATCTCCACTTTGAGGAATCGTTTGACCGCCATGCGATAGGCAATCATGGTGAATACAATAAAGATTGCAATTCCTGCGGCCAGGATGGAGATTTGAAGGGCCGTATTGTGGGCGCCGGCGCCATTGAATGCGTCGGCCACAGCGGAATTCTCGACTCCGATCCATTGTGCGATTCCGGCAAAAAGCATCGCGGCCGCAATGGCCGTGCTCACCGCCCCGCCATATTTATAGGCTGTCTTGTAATACATGGGGAATAAGACCAGGTTAAAAATCGCAAGCATGACGAAACAGAGTCCCCAAAAAGCCATGTGCGGCGCGAAGAAGTGGTAGACAAAATGCGGGTATAGGTTCAGGTTCAGGATACCAAAAAGCATGGCGATTACAATATGCAGCAATTCCAGGATGACAATGACGGATACCCTTGCTTTCACCATGTCTTTTTTGGTGACGGGCATCATCGCGGTAAAGAGCAAATCGTTCTGCGCTTTAAATCCGCCAAATGTGTTCGGTATGGTGATCCAGCAAAAATACAGAAGGACGAGAAAATAGATCCAGCCGGGAATAAGCATTAAGGCGCCTGTTAAAAAAGGCATGACGAAGAACGTCGGATGTATGCCTAATTTAATATCCTTGATCACTAGATTATACATGCATATCCTCCCTTTTCGCGAAGTAAATCATGATTTCCTCGAGATTAGGCGTAGTTGCTTTCAAATCGGATGCGGGATCAAAGTCTTCGGAGCGGATCAATCCCGTAAAGCCGAAAGAATTGATTTTGTAAGAAATCAACTGCTCCTTTACCTGGTCCAACTGGCTTTGGCTGCCGCTTAGCAGGCGATAGGATTCCAAAAAGGCTTCTTTTTCGGAGCTTTGGATAATTTGCCCGTCTTCGATAAAGGTAATGAAATCCGCGCATTTTTCCAAGTCGGAGGTAATATGGGTCGAGAAAAGAATGCTGATTTCGCCATCCATGACGAGCTCTTGAAAAATATCCAGCAGATCGTCTCTGGAGACCGGATCGAGACCGCTTGTCGGTTCGTCGAGAATGAGCAGCTTCGCGCCATGGGATAAGGCAAGCGCCAAACTGTACTTCACTTTCATTCCCGTCGACAATTCGACGATTTTTTTGTTTTCGTCCAATTTGAACCTTTTCAAATACTTGTTATAGGTTTGATCGTCCCAATTCGTGTAAAATTTCTTGATCGCTTCGGTCAACGTTTTGATTTTGCTTCGCGTGTAGAAATCGATGTCGCCGAACGCGCAACCGATTTCTTGCTTTAATTCGATCTCGTGTTCGGCCATGTTCTTGCCCAGAATGTGTACCTCGCCGCTGTCCACCTGAATCATATTCATAATCGATTTGATGGTCGTTGTCTTTCCTGCGCCGTTGGTACCGATAAACCCCATAATATAGCCCTTCTCCAGTTGGAACGAGACGTCTTTGAGCTGAAAATGGTTGTATGTTTTATTTAAGTTTCGAATGTCTAACGCCAGCATGCCCTGCCTCCTCTTCAAATGGTGTATTCCTTGCCATACTTCTTACACGCGCAACTGCGGCTTTCATCGGGTTGGACGATCATCACCCCCGCCTAGCCGAGTTCACCGGTTGAGGGTATACAGCACGTCCGAGGAGCAGGCCTCCAATGGCAAATACAATCGACAGCCAGGTTCCGATTTGACTCGTTGCGATATACGACGGAAACGCAATATTCAAGGTGACCTTCAAAGCAACAAGCACGATAATTACTGCAACGATATAGAAAATCCGCATGCCCGATTTGATTTTTCCATGCTCCTTTTGAGCGATTGCCCACCCTTGAACCATTCCCGCCAATATGCCCAACACGACTCCCACTAGCAGCAACATCCATTCAGTCGTTCCCATGCGGTGTGTCGTCATCGCCCAAACGATCCCGACAACAAGCAGCACGGATCCGATAAAAAAGGTTTGATTCCACTTTCTCACTATTCATCACGTCCTTAATGGTGGTTTTCGAATAATTGTGTATATCGTGCATGCACAATATAACATGAGGGGCGCACAGAGTCAATTGTTCGATCGCCTATATTTGGATTCACCGCAAAGGAGGAGCAGCAAGAACCCGACCGGGTATGGTCGGGCTCTTGTGCTTCCTATGCTGGTTTGCTTAGTTTCATTGTTCAGGGAGCTCCGATTGTTTGATTTGTTTTGTTTGATCTTTGTACTTTTTAGGCGATCTAGTTAGGTATGCGTCTCCAATCACACTTGATATTTCTTCCCAATCCACATGGCCATCAAGTCTCATTCCTACCCATCCAAGATGTCCAACATAAGCGGGGATAAAGAAAATCTCGGGCGATGATTCTACGAGCAAGGATTGAACGCCTGGAGGAGCAGCACACCAAAGTGCGATCCTTCCATCTCCATGATGGTTAACGCGGTATTGTACAAATGATAATTTGTTATCGATGAAAAAAGACGGAGCGCCATGGCTTAGCCTCTCGCTTGTTCCAGGAAAGGAAAGACAAAACGATTTTATTTTATCGAATAGAGCTTTATGAGCTGGCGATTCTGCAAACAAAGATTGCATGTCCAACTTTCACCCCCCCTTATTCGTGTCTCTTCTCATTAGTTAATACCATTCAAGCAGCTCGGATTCATACCTTCTAAAAAGATCTTTCATATTTTCATAATTTCGCGGCTCGGTTGCATGGATTTCATCAATCAATGTTCTTATTTGAGTAGACATAACAATGAGATAACGCGATGTTGCCGGCTTTGGATTCCAATAAGTATGAGGAGTTCCACGAGGCACGACTACTGCTTCGTTAGCGTTGACTTCCATTTTCATAGCTCCAACTTGAAAACCAAGAGTACCCTCTAATACATACCAGGCTTCATCGTTGTTATGATGAATGTGCAAAGGTGCAATAAGTAAAGGCGTGTCTCCTAGGGGAGTACCTGGAGCTGTCCACTCCGCAATGGCTAACTTTGAACCTTCTGGTTCTAGTGGCATTCCATTGACAAGCGATGCAAAGTAACTAGCTTGTGTCATAGCAACTATTCCTCCCACTATAATGCAATTTCTTCTTCTGTTTTCTCGCTTGCTCTTAAGATTTCAACTTTGACAATATGAGAGGTGCTGGTGGAAAATGTAGCCTGTGTCAAAACGATTCCGTTACACCGACTTCCAATATTCCCACGCTTTTAAGTAATCCTCTAAATCATGCGGATGGAATCTTATACAGATCCCAATTCGACAATAAAGTTGAAAGATTACTTCTTCAATCAACATTGATCTTTCAATAGGCTCATGATGGAGCAAATCAAAGGCTGCCATTAAAGTTTCTAGGTTCAAATCGTCTGGGGAAGAGCAAAAAGCGTAAGTGAAATCGTATAGCATAGGACCAATCATCGGTGATGGGTCGATAACACCAACCAGTGAGCGTTCGTAAAATACAAAATTATGCACTCCAGTATCCCCATGCAACAAATATCTTACTTTTTGATCTTCATTTTTCGATATGTTCTCAAATATTGATGCTACTCTATTGTAATCCTCAATGGATAACAGGCTTCCCCAATCATTTCTCGTATCCACCAAACTCCGGTAGTTCCACTCACGCCAAGATTGAATCGGAGATCCTAGCCTTCCCCACTTATCAATTTGTACATGTTTTTCGTAATTATTGAAAAGTTCTTTAACTAAGATTGTCAACCAATTTATTTTTATTCCACGATCATAATGAGTTGTACCTTTAATGTATGTATACACGATATACGCTTTAGAAGGATCAGTATAGAGAATTTTAGGTAAAAGTGTAAGGGGCCGATAAGTTCCAAGAAATTGTTCGGCCAAAGCAATTTGATGCGGACGGTCAATTTTCAGAACATATTTCGTTTCGTCGTGCTCAGAAAGAAAATAAACAATACCATCAGTAGATCCGGTCTTATTATTAGTTACAATAACATTGTTATCAATTATGCCTTCTTCATAAAGAGTATTGATGATGCTGTTAACATCTGTTATTTCTAACATGTTTCATTCTCCCTTGGACCCACGATTAGATAAAATGGTATTATTACCAAATTATTCTCTTCAATCATATGGTGGTTTTGAAGGGTGTACAAGATAATGTTTTGTTTTAATCGACTATCCACTCCATTTCTCCATGCAGCCATTGAATCAATCCTGGGAAAATATGATCGAACGATCAGAACCCGCCAATCTTCATCATTGGCGGGTTGCTGATTTGGATCGTGGATCATGAAACTCACAAATATCGCGCGATGATCCGAACGAGCTTGGCCGGGAACGTCTTCAGATCGGCCATGTCCAAAAATCTCTCGTTCCCGTAAATGCGCTGAATGACCTCCTTGTCCTGACCGATCGCGGCGGCTAAAAATGTGATACCTTTCCGTTCATATTCCGCTATCGTTTGCTGCATGTCCCGGGCCGCGTAATGGCCGGTGTAGTCGTCCATCGCTTTGGGCTGCCCGTCGCTTAAGCTGATCAACAGCTTGGTCTCTTGGGGCGCGGCCGCCAGCTTCTCCGCCATGATTCGAAGCGCCATGCCGTCCCGATTATTGCTTCGGGCGCGAATGCCCATCAACCTGAATCGATCATGGGGACTCGTCTGATTCCAATCGGCATACGCAAATAGCGACACTTGCTCCAATCTGGACACATCCGCGGTATCGCCATAGATCAAAACGGGGATCTGACACATCTGACAAAACTCATAGACCGCGATCACCGCGCGCTTGGCCGCCTCCAATCTCCCGAAGGCGGCCATCGATGCCGACTCGTCGATTCTCAGGCCGACCGCGAGGGAGGGGGACTCCGACGGCGGGCGTTTCTTGGCAAAATACCTGAAATCCCGGTAAGCCACGCTATCCGCTTGAAATCGGGTACCGTCATATTGACGACCCGCAAAATCCGCAGAGACTTCATGCTCCAGCAACGGAAGCGTCTTTCTGGCGATTTCCCGGATGACCGGCATAAGCTCCTTGCTTAGGGCGACATACTCTTGCTTCCGATCCGGCGAATATTCCGGGCGGTGAACAACGAGCTTGACGTTCCGATGAATCGAATCGGACACGATCTCCCGCGATTCCCGATTCAGCTTTTTCCGGAACTCTCGTTCTTTTTGCTGCGCATCATCCTTCATGGCGTCGGGGTTTGCCTGATGGATCCTGGGCCCCCCGTCCTCTCCCGTGTCGGAACTCTCCATCGCTTCGGTATCGTCAGAATCGCAATCGGATGAACCTTCCTCCTGATCGGCGGCCTTTTTAAACGCAATCCCGGTCTCTTCCTCCGGATTCGAGTCGGGCATGGCTTCCTCGATCGTTCCCCATATCGCCATTTCCGCCGTGTCTAAAACCCGTTTTTTTTTAGCCCGAGCTCGGCCTCGTCCATCTTCTCAAGCAATCCATGCGATCTTATCGCCTCTTCGAGGATTCGGATTTCCTCCGCATCGGTCGTGATTTTGTAAATGACCTTAGGATACAAAGACGCCCTGGCAGAGGCGCCTCCGGCAAACGCGTCCACCCAGTAGAAGTAAGACCGCATGCCCGCCACGCCTTTAATGGCGTTGGCCCGGGCTGTTTTGTCCAATACCCGGATCGCCTCCGCGAAAACTTCGAGCACCTGCATGTTCGCGTAACCGGTTTTGGCCATCGCCCGCTCGATCATCGCTTCCCGGGCCGGCAGGTCCATTTTCTCCGTATGCTGCACTCTGTCGCGCAGCGCTTCGTTCAGCGGTCTGGCCCCCGCATAATGGCGGTTCGTCGTAATGACCGCGATAAAGTCCGGATGCCTGCGAATCACTTCCGTCGGAAGGTTGATGCTCCCGTCCAGCTCCAAGGCCGAATTTAACGCCATGAATACCGCGGCATCGCGAATCACGTTCGGCTCTTGGATTTCGAGGAGGTACCCGTTCCGAAAAGCTCGGACGATCTCGGACGGATAAAAACGGTATTCCACGGCTTCGCCCCCGCTATGATCCGCCGCGTTCTTCAGGAGCTGTTTCAGCTTTTGCGCGGCAGCTTCCCGGGGAAATCCCAACGCCTCCATCATGACTTCGGTCGCGCTTTGAAAGCCGTCGCTTTCATACAATGCTTGAAGAACGCTTTGATCGACCGGATCCATCTTCTCCAGGGCTTCGGAGGGAATGATCGGCAAAATGGCGCCGATGATATCCGATTTGTCCATATCGGCAAAGCAGGTCACCTTCGTATACGGAAGCCCGAAATTCGCGGACAGCGCTTTGGCGAGCTGGGTCTTGCCGGAACCGGCGTCGCCTTCCAGCAAGATGTTGGCGATCTTCATTTCTCCGCGATGCCAGTTCCGCTTGATTTCTTGCGTGACGCGCCGTTCCTCTTCGCTCTCTTGATGAGATAACGGCTTTTTCCAAATCTGAGCTTGTTCCGCCTCCGTCCATTTCCTGCCGGGCGACAATTGATATTCAAGTGGGCTCATGTTTTTCTCCTTTCCCGACAGCTTTACGATGGCGAATCGCTATGAGGGGAAGCAATAAAAGCGCGCCGGCGATCATCAGGCAGCCGCTAACCGCGTAGACGAGCGACAGAGAGAACGTATCCTTCAGAACGCCCCCCGACAGCATTCCGATCACCATCATCCCCATAAAAATCGGAGAGATCGCGCCCGAAACGCGCCCGATAAAGGCCCCTTCCGTATTGCGCAAAATGAGCGTCTGGATCCCGATTTGGATGCAGGGATAAAACAATCCGCTGATCGCCTGGAGGGCAAGGGTGATCCAAACGATCGAGGAGGCGCCTACGCCGACGGTGCAGGCGGCGCTGACCAGGAGACCCGCCATCAGCAGCCATTTAGTAATTTAGTAATTTAGTAAATTACTAGTTCATAATAACGCATCGATTTTCATTCGTCAATCCGTTGGATCGCCACTTTTTGGACATCGCAAGTAAAAACGGCTTTGCCATCTTCCTAGACGGCGACACGTTTTTATCGTTGGTCATACAGAAATGGAAGACGTGAAAACTTATAAATTCTGTATGACCAAAGAAAAACGCAGTCCGGGCGGACCGCGTCAGGTGGGGAGCTTTTTGGGACTGGGATGGGGGCTGTTAGGGCGGCGGCGTACGTTTCGCGGAGGTCGCGCCGAGTTGTGCGGAAAATCCGCATAACTCCGGGCAACTGTGCTGCAATCGCGCTGAGTTATGCGGAAAATCCGCGTAACTCCGGGCTGCTGCGCGGTGATCGCGCCAAGTTGTGCGGAAAATCCGCATAACTCCGGGCAACTGTGCTGCAATCGCGCTGAGTTATGCGGAAAATCCGCGTAACTCCGGGCGTCAGGGGAGGATGACTTGATAGGTAGTAGTTTGTAGGATTTTTAACACGTTGCAGGCTTGTTCCATCAAATATATCAATGAAGCGCGCCAAATCAAGTGCGTTTTTTGGCGTTTGGTGGAACGTTCACAGGGGGCGATGAACCTCGAAATGGGTTTGCTCCGGCGGTCGGTAAACGGTTGTCATAGGCTTAATCGGACCCAAAAACGGAGGTTTCTTTTCTAACGGTTGTATGAGCGCCTATCCGTCTCGAAATGTTCCGATTCAATTTCTAACGGTTGCTGACGAGCCTATTTTCGGTTTTTCGTCTAGTACGCTCTAATTTGCCCGAAATAACGTCTCTCAGAACCGTTAAAATTTTTAAATGCAACTCTATCCAGTAATAACCGCTGCGGCAACCGTTAAAATGAAATCGCCCCCCTCGTACCCACCGCACCCTATTCACACCACCCTTACAAGTCGGCTAAAAAGCGATATCGCTGTTTTTGTCTTCACCTTATAACCGCATTACTCCTTGCCGAGAATCGGTTATGGGTTTGAATGGCGATCCTACAACGGAAGCCGTTAACCGTGGGAATATTTTAAATCGTTAATAGCCCATTTCCTTTAAAATACTCGATAACGTGCGAAGCCGCTCGCCGATCATCTCGCCGTCATCGCTTAAAGCTTGGTTGAACAGTTTGATATCCTCGTTGATCTTGTCGTTATCCGTGCAGACGGCCACGGTCATCGCATCCCCCTGGAGTCCGATCCGGTCGATGACGGGATTTTGCGGGTCATACAGCTTCTCGTACCGGTAGGCTTCGCGGAAATGCTCCATGGCCCTGCAAATCAGAATAGACAGATCGAGTACGCGATGAAGCGGAAGCTCCTCCGACTGTCTGGACCATTTCTCCCCCGTATATCTCCACACTTTGGCGGAAATATCGACCTTGCCTCGATCGTTCCATTGCGCCAATCCCAAGGAAAGCCCCTTCGCGTCCGTGTTGTTCGAAAGCCGGCCGTCCACCTGTTCGTAATTTTCGGAGACAATCACGGGTTTATGCTTCAAGGTCGTAGGAATTTTCATGGGTTTCCCTCTTTCCTCATACTAAGTTAGTTATTTACTAAATAAATTATGATATCCCATCATGACTCAATAGTCAATTTGGGAGCAGGAAAATCGTTCCACGCTTCTATTTCTTTAAAATCGGAATCCAAGCCTCGCAGCGATAGCCTTCCGACCGGGTGTCTCCGGGTAAATACGCTTCGATCTCGGGCAACCCGGCATGCTCGAAATCGGTGGCCGGGAACCAAACCCGATAGATGCTGCGGAACCCATTCTGAATCGCATCGGGAAGCGGGCCGACCCAAGAGAAGATGGCCCAGGTAGCCGACGGAATCGTATATGAGATCAACCCGTCCGGCATGGAAGAAGGATCTGCTTCCCTGGCGATTCTGTAGGTGAATTCTTCATCGAAGTTCGCGGTAATGCCCAGCAAAGGCATATCCGTTTCCAGCGCCTCGATCTTGGCGAGCGTGCCGTCCAGCCGGCATTCCTTCCAGAACCACGGTCGGCTGCGGCCTTCGTTCCCGCAAACGAGCTCGGCGGATTTGCCGACGACCGTGAACGCTTCTTTGTCGACGATGCGATAATCGATTTGTTCCTCTCCCGGTTCGGAGAACTGTATAGAAACGCGCGGGAACGCTTTTAAGGGAACGCCCGTCTGACGGGCTTCCGAAGGGGGTACTCCGTGGACTTTGCGGAAGGCCTTGCTGAAAGCCTCCGGGGACTCGTAGCCGAACTGCAACGCGACATCGACCACCTTCGCGGAGGATGCGGCGAATTGCTGCGCGGCTAGCGTCAGCTTGCGCTTTCTCACGTATTCGCCCAGCGTAATGCCGGTCCACATATGAAACATCCGTTGAAAATGAAAGGGAGAGGAAAACGAGGCCTTCGCGATGGTCTCTACGGATAGCGATTCTTCCATGAGATGGGTTTCGATGAAATCCAGCGCGTTTTCCATTCGTGTCGGCCAATCCATGCGTATCACCTCAGTTCCATTATAAATTCCGAAGGCAGCGGGAAACAGCAGAAAAAGACAGGAACGTCATCTTTCCCGTTGATAAACTAAGTTCAACATCGGAAGGAAACAAGGAGGTGACGGAAATCGAAACGGCAACTCGCAGCATCTTTTTTCGGATCATCGCCGGGATCTTGGGCTTGGTTGTCCTTGCAGGATGCCAGAGCAAGACCCCGATCGGAGCCCCATCCGGCGCGCAAGACGGCAGCTCCGTCCCAACCGATCCGGCGGCAAGGAAGCTGATCGGAGCGACGAGCCCCGACTGGCTTTATGCGAATGGCCCGTGGAAAAAGATAAACGTGGAGGATTGGGGCGACGTGATGCAAGGCTGGCTGACGAGTTTGGACCGCCCTCAGTACGGAAGGCGCGCCAAAATCGAAACGGACAGCTCTTTCGCCATTCTGAAGCATCGCGCTTCGTTTGACTCGGTATCGATCTATGTGGACGGGAAGCTGGCAGTCGATAAAGGCAAAGGCTCCGAGAACAATGAAATCCCGATATTCAACGATCTTACGGGGTGGCATCAAATCGAGTTTGTTTTCACGAACTACAGCGAAATCAGCGGCTTGTACGTCGGCCAAGATGCCAACGTGCGGAAGCCCGAAGACGACAGAAAGAATTTGGTCGTCATGGGGCACAGCTACATTGACGGAACGGGCTCCAGCAATACGGGATTAACGTCCATCACGCCCGTGCTTGGCGAACTTCTGGGTGTCGAGAGCATCAACCAAGGGATCGGCAAGACCGACGTCGACGTCGCCACCGCGGCCACCGTCAAGAACAGCGCTTTGGATCGGGTGCAAGCGGACGTCATTCAGCTGAATCCCGATTATGTGCTCTCCGTCTACGGCTATAACGCCGTCGGACGGATCGAGCCCGAGCAGTACCAGGCCGATTATGCGAAGTATCTGGCAACGATGAGAGAGGCGATGCCGAATACGCCCCTGTTCGCCAGCGGCATCATCGCCATTCAGGGTCGGTCCGACGAAGATAACGCGGCTTATAATCAAGCGATTCAGAATGCCTGTGCGAGCGTGTCCGGCTGTACGTTCATCGATCTTTCCAAGCAATGGAACGACGACAGCTTCTCCCAATATGTGTCCTATGACGGCGTTCACCCGAACGATGCGGGATACCGGTTTTTGGCGGAAAAATATGCCGAGGCGATCTCGGCGGTAATCAACCCGTAAGAGCATGCCAAAAAGCCGACCGGATGGTCGGCTTTCGTGTTGGCGGAGACCCGCCGCTCTCAACGAATTCCACCATTTCATACGCCCTCGAGCGTCTTATTCCTTTACCGCCCCCAGCGTAATGCCGGACACGAAATACTTTTGCAGGAACGGATAAACAACGAGCATCGGCACCATGGCGATAAACACTTTGGCGGAATTCAGCGTCCGATTGGACAACTCGGACAGCTTCTTGTACTGTTCGGGGGTGAGGGAAGTGCCGACCGGGATATTGACGACCAACTGCTGGATATAAGTTTGCAGCGGGTATTTGTCGGACGTGTTCATGAGCACCAGGCCGTTGAAGAACTCGTTCCAGTGGTACACGCTGATGAACAAAGCCACCGCCGCAAGCACGGGGACCGAGCAGGGAATATAGACGCGAAACAGGATGGACCAAGGTCCGGCGCCGTCCACGATAGCCGCTTCGTTCAAGTCCTTCGGAAGATTGCGGAAGAAATTCATGATCAGGATGACGTTGAAGATCGGCACGCCGCCGCCGAGCACCAGCGCCCAGATGCTGTTGATCAAATGGTATTGCTGGATGGTGAGATACCAGGGAATCAAGCCCCCGTTGAAGAGCATGCAGAAGACCAGGATCCACATGAACGTATTGCGCATTTTAAATTCTCTTCGGGGTCTGGCCAGCGGATAGGCCATCAGAACGGTCACGAGCATGGAGAAGATCGTCCCCAGCACGGTTCGTTGGATGGAAATCCAGAAGGAATTGAAGAACAGCTTGTCGCCGATGATTTCCTTGTAGGGCGTCAAGGAGAAGCCGATCGGATAAAACGTCACCAGACCCGCATTCGCGGCCGATTTGTTGGAGATGGATACGCAGAGGGTATACCAGAGCGGGTACAGGCAGCTGAGCAGCAGTAACACCTGGAGGACCACGTTGGCTGTATCGAACGTCCTGGAGCCTAGCGTTTTATTGCGAACCAAGGCCAATCCCCCCTTTAAAACACCGTATAATCGGCGTACCGATACGCCAGCCGGTAGGAAATGAAAATGAGCACGAAGCTGATGACCGACTTGAACAATCCCGCGGCCGTCGCGAGCGAGAATTGAAGATTTTGCAGTCCCAACCGGTAAACCCACGTATCGAGAATATCGCCCGTCGAATACACCAGCGGATTGTACAGATTGTAGACCTGATCGAATCCCGCGTTCAGCACGTTGCCAAGGCTTAGTACGCCCAGCAGTACGACGGTCGTCGACAGCGCCGGAAGGGTCACGTGCCGGATGAGCTGCCAACGATTCGCCCCGTCGATGGCGGCCGCTTCATACAGATTCAGGTTGACGCCCGTCAGGGCCGCGAGATAGATGATGGCGTTGTAGCCGAACTCCTTCCACACGTCGGTCCCGATGACCAGCTGGCGGAAGATGCCAGCATCCGCCATAAATAGCTTGGGATGCCCCCCGAACGCCTGAACGATCGTATTCGCGACGCCGTAATAGCCGAAAATGCCGATCACGATCGTCGCCATGATGACCCAGGACAGGAAGTGCGGCAAGTAAACGACCGTCTGAACGAGTTTTTTGAACCGCAAGTGGGTCAGCTCGTTGAGCAAAATCGCAAATACAAGCGGCACCACTAAACCGAGCACGATCTTGCCGACCGCGATAATAAACGTGTTGAGGATCACCGTTCGGCTGTCGCCCAATTGAAACATATATTTGAAATTATCCAGCCCGACCCACTCGGAACGGAATAAGCCTTGTCCCGGATTATAATTTTGGAACGCCATGACGATGCCTAACATCGGCACGATGCTGAACAAGATCAACCAAATCATGCCGGGAAGCAGCATCAAATAATAATGCTTTTGAAGCCCCATTTTCCGCATCGCAGTTGCCCCCAATCATCGGAAAGCTTCCAAAGCTGCAAAAGGCATTGACCCCGCCAACGCCTTTTGCAAGCTTCGCGCGTTATTTTTTGAGAAGTTCCGCCACTTCCTTGGTAATCTCGTCTCCGCCCTGCGCCTTCCAGTTTTTCACGAAGGTGTCGAACGAATCGACGGACGCTTGGCCCAGGATGATTTTCAGGACGGTCTCGTCCTCCATCTTCTTCAGGTTCGCCCACTTCGTTTCCATCGTCGGCGTTTGATTGTAAGTGACGCTGTATACCTTCTTGTCGATTGGCGTGGTCGCGTACGGACGGTCCCCGATCAGGAGCGAGTACATCCGCTGGAAGTCGCCGAAGTTGGTCATGTTGAAGTTGCTGACGCTCAGGTCGTCGAATGGCGCCTTCACGACGCTCTGCACTTTCTTCGCATCCGAGTACATCAACTTGTACAAGCTGTTCGGCTTGTTGTAATCTTCGGGCTTGGTCTCGCCTTTCAGCACTTTGAGCAGCTCGGCATATTCGTATTCCGTCTCATTGGCCGCCGCCATGACGTTGCGCAGCGGATACCAGCCTACGGCGACGGAGAGGTCGAACGTCGACTCGTCGCGGACAAGCGCGTTGTTCATCACGAGAATGGCCTTGACGACGTCCGGCTTCGCGTTTTTGCTGATCAGGGTATAGGTGCTTCCCGTGGTCTTCATATGCGCGTTCCATTTGCCATCGTCCGAGTACACGGGATAGGCCTGCCAGTTGGCGGTCGGATCGTTCTTGAAGGAGTCCCCGTTGCCGTAACCGCCGTTCCACCACGGGCCGAAGAAGATGCCCGCCTGGTTCGCGTTGATCGGATCGCCCACGTTGTCGCGGGTGCCTACCTCCGGATCGATGAGTCCTTTCTTGTACCAATCGGCGAGCAAGGTCAGCGTCTTCTTCGTGCTGTCCGTCAGGGTGCCGTAGGTGACCGAGCCGTCCCCGTTATCCAGCCAATATCCCGGATAAGCGTCCATGGCGCCGAACACCGGATCGAATCCGCCCATGTTGTTGGAGGACACGAGGAACGTCGCATAAGGGAATGTATTCTTGGACGGGCCGGCGATGCCGATCGTATTGGCCCCTCCCAACTTGTTGTCGATGAAGGCCTTCGCGGTCTTCTCCACGTCGCTTAGCGTCTTGGGTACCGGCAAATTCAGCTTGTCGAGCCAATCCTTGCGGATCCACATGATGTGGACGCCGTCGGTATCGACCGTAATGTTGGGGAGCGACACCATTTTGCCTTTGTAGCTCGCGTTCTCCATCGCGCGCCCTTGCGTGCTTTCCATGATTTCTTTGACCTGGGAAGAGGCGTACTGCTGGAATAGGTCGGAGATGTCGTAGAGGAGTCCCGAGCTGGCGGCTTTGGTCATAAAGGAGCGGTCGTCGACGACCATCCCGTCCGGCAGCTTGCCCGAAGCGATGGACAGACTGACTTTTTGCTTGTAATCGTTGCCGGTCGCCGCCGTCCAATCCACGATCACATTGATGTTGTACTTTTCCTTGAGATAACGCGTGTATTGGTTGTTGTTGGCGCTGTCGCCCTGCGGCAGCGTCTTGTCTGTCGGATCCACGACCATGCCGACGTGGACGTCGACGGGCTTCGGAAATTTGTAAAACGCTAGATCGTCTCCCGACAATGCCGGCGAACTTTCGGATGAAGGCGCTTTCGTTTCGTTGGATGAGTTGGACGAGCTGGACGAGTTGGATGAATTGGAGGAAGAACAAGCTGCCATGCTGATCGCAAGCCCGGCTGCCAGCAGAACGCTGGCCGTCTTTCTTTTCAATCGAATCCCTCCCTTTAATCTGCTCACCCCCATTGTACCTTGGAGGCTGCTCCCGGAAGTCGGAAGGATGTATCGTGTTGATCGGATAATTCGCGGATCAAGGCGGGTATTTGATCGATTCGCAGCGATCAATCGTCCCCCCTGTGGAACTGGGCGCGGAATTCGGAGGGGTGCAGCCGGTTTTGTTCATAGAAAATGTGCGAGAAATATTTCGAGTCGCCGTACCCGACGGCATTGGCCACCCATGCCACGGAACGATCTGTCTCCCGCAAGAGCCGTTCGGCGGTACGAATCCGCTCTTGCCGCAAATAATCATGAAACGTGGACCCGGTCAGCTTTTTGAAAATTTGGCAAAAGTAGCTTCGGCTCATGTTCACATGCTCGGCGACGTCCTCGGCATGCAGCGGCCTCGCCGCTTGCTCGCGAATGTACAGCACGGCCTTGAGGATGCAGATCGCCGTTGCCGTCAGATCGGTCGATCTCGCAACCTGCGCGTAGATCCGCTTCCGGTATTGACGAATCCGCTCGATCGCCGACCGGAGGTCTTCCGCCTCCAGCCTGAACTCCGCCTCCAGTTGCAGGGCGGCCTCCATCTGCGAGATCACGCGGAGGAACAGCCCCTCCAGACGCCGAACGGACGCGTTCGAAGCTTCGGTTTGCCCGCACAAGCGATCAAAGACGGCTTTGTCATACAGCCAGTAGGGCGAACGCCAGTCTTGCTCCAGCTTCCGCCATTGCGCTTCGTCCGGGGGAGGCGCGTTCCGCTCCGCCTTCTCCGCCGTTGGGCCGATGGAGGCAGGCTGCGCGGACGGGGGCACCGTCATCGGGTGTTCCGGTTCGTTCGCCAGCTTGTGCCGGATGCGCGCCAGGATTTGCTCGTTATCTTCCAGCTCCATGCGCGCTTTGGAAATATAATCGAGAACGCCCATCCGGTAAGCCGCCTGCACATGCTCGAATTCTTCATGAAACGTGAGCATGACGAACCGCAAATCCGGGTACTTGCCGCGCGCCGCCTGGATCAGCTCCAAGCCCGACATCACGGGCATGGAGAGATCCACGAACAGCAGATCTGCGGCCTGCTGATCCAGAAACTCCAGCGCTTTGGCACCGTTCGCCGCTTCTCCGGCGACGGTCATGCCGTGGGCGGACCAGGGCATGATGGAAATCAGGCCTTTGCGCGCGAGCTTATCGTCATCGACAATCAAGACGCGAATCACATCGCATTCTCCTTTCCATAGGGAAGATGCATCGTAACCGTCGTTCCCAGGCTTGGCGTGCTGTCGATGTGCAGGCGCGCTTCGTCCCCGTAAAAGGATTTCAGCATCGATCGGACATACCGCAAGCCGATCCCCCAGCCCGTCTGCTGCGGATCGGGTGGATCGGGCGCTTCGCGCCGCAGCAGTACCAGCATCTCCTGGCTCAGTCCCTTGCCGTCGTCGCGAATGACGACGGTGGCGATATGAGCCGCTTCATCGGGCGAGATGCTGATTTCCAGCTTGCCGTGTTCGTCCAGGCCGTGGCAGACCGCATTCTCTACGATCGGCTGCAGGATGAATCGGGCGACCGGGCAATCGAGATAGCTGCCCTCCACCAGGTCCAGCTTCACTTCGAAGTCGTACCTCATTTGCTGCAGGTCCAGATAGGCGCGCATGACCTTCGTTTCCGTCCGGAGGGTCGCCGTCTCCTGGGATTTCCCTAAATTGTAGTTCAGCAAAAAAATGAGCGAGGAAACGAACTTGTCGATGTCCGCCTGCCGATGCATGACCGCCAGCCAACGAACCGAATTCAGCGCGTTCATCAGAAAATGAGGGTTGATCTGATAGGCGAGCTTCTCGATTTCCAGCTGATGCCGCCGCTTTTCCTTTTGCTCCACGTCGACGATCAATTGCTGAATCTGCCGCTTCATGTGATCGAACTGGTCGAACAGCCTATCGAACTCGGAGATGCCCGTGCGATAGGACATGGCGTCCATATGGCCCTGGCCGAGCGCCTCCATTTCCGATTCGAACATGCGCAGCGGCCGGTTGATCAGACGCAGCAGCAGCAGCGCGATCGACAGCATGATCAACAAGGCGAGGCCGAGGATCAAAAACATGTGGTTTTTCCAAGCGTACAGTTCGTGATTGTAGCTGGTCACGGGAAGCAGGAGGGTCATGCCGTATCCGTTTTCGCTCTCCGCCCGGTTCCATAGGTAGCCGTCCGTTGTGCCCGAGGTTCCCTTCAGGACCAGGCTCCGGCCGGGCGCAAAGACCTCTTGGTTGCTGCTGTACCGCACCTCCCCCTCCCGGTCGGTCAAGACCAGCACGTACGGCATGTTCACGCTGTTGGACAGGGCGTTGATGTCCGTCGCGATATCGGATCTGGCCTCGACGTAAATGACTTTGCGCGTGCCGTCGGAGAAAGCGATTTCACGAGTAACCGAAACAACTTGGTCATCGCTGAACCTGCATAGCGACAAATGCGGCGGCTGATACTGGATATCCGCGTATCCGGCCACGTTGGGCAGAGCGCGCATCGCAAAATCTTCGCGCAGCGGCAGATTCGCATACGCGGCTTGCTTGTCTTCGGGGCTGTAGTACATCACCAGCTCCATGGCCGGATTCGAAAACGTGATCAGCCCGATATTGTAGGAGATGTTGAGCTTCAAGAGATAGCGGCTGTAGGAATCGCTGGCGGAGGAGTACGATTCCATCAAGTGGCCGACGTTGCCTTCCGGCGTCATTTGCTGCGTCACTTGGAGCAGGTTGTTATAGATTTGGGTGAGCTTCATGGATTGCTGGTACAAATCGAAAGCCATGGAGGTTTTGATCTTGTTCTGCTGCATCGTGCTGATGGCGTTGTACGAGACCGCCGCCATTAACACGGAGCAGCCCAAAATACCCGCCGTCAGGAAAACCACGATTCTTTTGCGGAGCGAGGAAATGCCGAAAACGTTGAGCAGCCATTTGCGGAGAACGGTTTTCCCATGAATGGCCTTTGCCGCCAAAGCATCCATCGAACGATTGGTGCGCACGCCCATCACCCCATGGTTGAAGTCCCTTGTTGACGGAAGCGGTCACTCTACTTCATCTTACGTTTCACTGCAAACAGTATTCGGCGCGATTTGGGGATCTCCTGCCGGAGGCGGGGGATTCGGGTGGATGAACGTTTCCTCATGCCCAAGTAAAAACGGCTCCGCCGTCTTCAAGGAAGATGGCGGCACGTTTTTATCGGAGGTCATACAGATATGGATAAGGATAAAACTTATACATTCTGTATGACTCAAAAAAACGCTGGCCGCAGGGGTCAGCGTTTTGAGGATGCGGCGAATGTGGAGTTGTTATTTCATTGCGATCTTAGGCAGATAAACACGGAACGTCGTCCATTGGCCGACTTGGCTCGTCACTTGAATGTCGCCATGGTGCAAATCGACGACACGCTTAACGATAGACAGGCCGATGCCGTTCCCGCCGACGGCTCGATCTCTAGATTTGTCCACCTTGTAAAAGGGTTTAAAAATGTTGCCGATCTCCTCTTCGGAAATGCCCTGCCCGTTGTCGGTGATTGTGATCTCGACGCCTCCATCGGCCTCGACGGCCTTTACTTGGATTTTGCCATGATCGGCCGTAAATTTAATGCCGTTGCTGAGCAGATTCGTCCAAAGCTGACTAAGCTTGTCTTCGTCCGCCTGGATTTGGATCTCCGCCAACGCCAGCTCGATCTCCAAATGCTTGGCCGACCACTGCGGCTCGGAGGCAATGACGACGTTGCGGATTTGCTCGTCCAATCGATATGGGCGGATATTCAACGCAAGATGCTCGTATTCCAGCGAAGACAACTGAAGCAAATCTTCGCTCAAACGCGACAACCGGTTGCTCTCCTCTTCGATGATATCGAGCAGTCGCAATCGGCTGGCCTCATCCATTTTCTTATGCTTGAGCGCCTGCGTGAATCCTTTGATAGACGTCAGCGGCGACTGGATCTCGTGGGAGACATCCGAGACAAATTGCCGCCTGATCTTCTCCAGCATTCCCAGCTCGTACGCCATATGGTTGAAGCTTCTGGTCAATTGGCCGATTTCGTCTTTTCGTTTCGTATTCAAACGGATGCTGAAATCGCCTTTGGACATTTTTAGGGTTGCCCGATTCAAATGCTGCAAAGGACGGACGATGAAGCGGGCCGAGACGACGATGAACAAGCTGCCGAAGAACAAAACGATAAGCAGCAGATTTCGAAAAAACCCGGACAGCATTTTCGCAAAGCCGCCAAACTTCGAGGCGATAAACAAGGCATAGGGCTTCCCACCGATCTGGAAGGGAAGGCCGATCGTCATGTGCTCGAATCCATGCTTCTCGGTTTCCCGGTAGACGCCTCCGTTCAGCACGACGCGGAGTTGGTCCGCTCTCACATTGAACTTGTCCTGCGACGGGGCGCCTGTCTCATGCAGCGGCTTTCCCTCTTGGTCGAATAGCCGTATGGAGTAATTCGGAAGCGCAGTGAGTCCCTGGAGCAAGGCATCCAAGTTATTCGGGTAGGATTGTTTGTACGATTGGATGATCGTCTTTCCGCTGGCGATGAGATTCTCCTGCATATACGTTCGAAGCTGGCCAACGTAGAGCGAGCTGTTCAGCATAAAGCTCAGCACCAAGCTGACCAGCACGGATCCCAGGAAGGCAAATATCATCCGCGCATAGAGGGACTTAATCACTGTATACCTCCAGCCGGTAGCCGAGCCCCCGAAGGGTCACGATCTTGAAGTGGTGCTCATACGGGTAAAAACGTTCTCTGAGCCGCTTCACGTGCGTATCGATCGTCCGCGAGTCCCCGTCGTATTCATAGCCCCATATTCGTTCAATGAGCGCATCGCGCGTGAACAGCTTGCCCGGATGGCTCGCGAGCGTAAAGAGCAGCTCGAATTCCTTCAAGGGAATCGTTTCGCTAAGCCCGGAATCCTTGTACCGAATTTGATAGCTCGTTTGGTCAAGCGTAACGCTGCCCAGCTTGACAATCTTCGAGATCGAGATCCGATATCGTTTGAGCAGCGCTTTGACGCGCATCACCAGTTCCATCGGCTCGAAGGGCTTAACCAAATAATCGTCGGTTCCTAGCTGGAAGCCTTTGATCCTCTCCATGGGTTCCCCTTTGGCCGTAATCATCAGAATCGGCTTGTCCCCGGCCTCCCGGAGCCGGCGGCATAATTCCCATCCGTCCATGCGGGGCATCATGATGTCGAGAACGACCAAGTCGACCGTTTGATTGTTGTAATATTGCCAGGCTTCCTCTCCGTTAGCCTTCTCTACGACCTCCATGCCTTCGTCTTCCAGATACAGCCGGACGAGCTCCCGGATATGCGCCTCGTCGTCCACGACCATAACGGTGGTCATCGGGTTAGCCTCCTATCCTCATTATCCGCTGCGGGAGCGTCCATGCGAAGGCTTGCATCCTTGTAATACCTGCAATACGGCGACCGCAAGCACGATGAGAACAAACGGCATCAATGCGACCTCGATGCCTTGTTTTTCCGGCACATGCAATCCAAGGACACTAGCCATGAGAACAATCAGCACGCCAGCCGTGACGGACGCTGCGCGCAGCAGCTTGAAACGGGGCTTCGTCCCCGTCGAATTCAGCCGCTTCTTCATCATGAATCCTCTCCTCCCGTTTCTCAAGTAAAAACGGCTCCGCCGTCATGACCAAGGACAAACGAGCTTCGGTTGAAGCTCATCTGTCCTCGCCGCAATCGCAACCTTAGAATGATTCGATTTCTTTCGCTTTACGCCGTTTCCATGCCATCTCATAAATGACGGGGATGACGACCAGCGTGAGAATCGTGGAAGTAAACAGCCCGCCGATGACCGTAATCGCCAGACCGCCGGAGATGAGACTCGTCGAGGAGCCCGAGAGCGCGAGCGGAACCAAGGCCAGCATGGTCGCGAACGCGGTCATCAGAATCGGACGAAGACGGGTTTTGGACGCCTCCACGATCGCTTCGGTAATCGGCATGCCGGACTTGCGATTCTTCTCGACCCGGTCCAGCAGGACGACCGCATTCGTGACAACGATTCCGACGAGCATCAGCATCCCGATCATCCCGCTCATCGACAACGCTTGCCCGGTGATCAGCAGCGCGCTAAGCGAACCGACCGGAATGAACACGAGCGAGCACAGGATGATAAGCGGCGTCAACAGCCCGCCGAACGTCATGCTCATCACGAGAAAGACAAGCGCGACCGCCGACGCCATCGCGATACCTATGCTCGCGAAGCCTTCATTAATCATTTTCAGGCCGCCGCCGAAATTCAGCGTTACGCTGCTTGGCAGCGACAGGCTTTTGATATCGTCTTGGACTTTCTTGGTCACTACGGATACCTGATCGCCACTTTTGACCGTACCGCTAATCTTGGCATACATCTTGCCATCGTCATGATTCACCGTGATCCAAGCTTTCTGCTCCGCAATATCGGCGACATCCTTAAGCTTCTTCATCCCGCTTGCGGTCAGGATTTGAACGTTCTCCAATTCCTCTCGGGTGGCGATGGGCTGCCGATAGGACAAAGTGATGGCCCGGTCTTCGTTGTCGAGCTTGTACGTGCCCGCATCAACCGGACGCAGCAATTCGCTTACGGTCTGCATGATCAGATAGGGGCTGACATTGGCGTCTTGGCCTTCCTGATTAAGCGTCAGCACCCATTTCGGCGTCACTTCGTCCATATTGTTCGAGACATCCTTCAAGTCGCCGTTTTGCTTCATCAGATCTTCGACTTGTTTGGATGCGCTGGCCAATTCATCCGCGTTCTCGGAATAGAGGCCCACGTCGATATTGTCGCCCGTCGGCGCCCCTTGCTGCGCACCTGCCCGAACGTTAAGCTTCGTATCCGGCACTTGCGCATTCACGAGCGCCGGGAGCTCGGCGTTCAATCGGTCGACGATGGGATTCATATCGGTTCCTTCCGAGAATTGGGCCGTTACGGTGGCTTTGTTCTTGCCGCCGGAGGATCGCAACGGATTTTTCCCCGAGCCGCCTATCGACACCTCATAGCTCTCGATGCCGGACATCCCTTTCAGATAGCTTTCCACTTGGGCGCCGACTTGATCGGTCTGCTCCATGCCGCTCTTCGAGGGCAGGGTAAGATCGATCGTTGCCGTCGGAATCGAGGCCCCCGGAATGAAGGCCACCCCCAGCAGCGGAATGATGCTAAGCGAGCCGATTAACAGCACGACAGCCGTGCCGAGCACGATCGCTTTGCGCTTCAAAGCGCCTCGGATGATCTTCTCGAATCCGTTGGCCATCCGGCTGACCTGATGATGCGGCTTCACGCTGCGGAAGAAACGGCTCCCCATCACCGGAATGAGCATCATCGCCACAAGCAGGGAGGTCAGGATCGAAATGACGACCGCAAGCGAGAACGGCCGGAAAAACTCCCCGATAATCCCGCTGACAAAGGCAAGCGGCGCAAATACGACAACCGTCGCCACGGTAGACGAAGCGACCGCGCCGATGACCTCCCGGGTCGCCTTGTAAGCCAGCTCTTTGCCTTGGAGCTGGTCTCCCTTCTCCTGACGCCATCTATAAATATTCTCGATCACGACAATGCTGTCGTCCACGATCCGTCCGATCGAGACGGCAATGCCTCCTAGCGTCATAATATTGAGCGTGTACCCCATCTGGTTCATGATCGCGATCGTCGCGAAAATCGAAATGGGCAGCGAAAGAATCGAAATGAGGGTCGCTCTAACATTCCGCAAAAACAGGAAAATGATAATGACGCAGAACAAAGCGCCGAACAAGCCTTCGCGAACCAGATCGGCAACCGACTTCTTGATCTCGTCTCCCTGGTCGGAGATGACATGGACTTTCATGTCGCCCTTGTCTTCATAGGAAGCCAACAGCGCTTTGACTTCGTCGGAGACGTCTGCCGTGTTCGCATCCTGATCCTTAATGACTTCGACAACGAAGCTAGGTTCTCCGTTGTAGCGGGTGATCTGGTCCTTCGTCGTCACGGTCTTGATCTCGGCGATGTCCGACAGCAAGGTAGCGCCGTTCGCCGCGCTTCCCGGCAATCCGGAAGCAGGGGCCCCCATCCCTTGCGCGCCGGCGGCTCGCAGTTTTAACGCCTCGATCTGCTTTAACGAGCCGACTTTGCCTGTCAGACGGATCGGGATGGTCGTCTCCTCCTGCGTGACCGTGCCGAGCGGGAGGGCATAGTTCAGCGACTGCAGGGCGCTCTGGATGGCGCTTAGGCTGATGCCCTTTTGAGCGGCTTTTTCCCGGTCAACGACGATGTTCAATTGTTCGGACGTCGTCCCCTTCAAGGCGACGGAGCTGACGCCGTCCAGCTTCTGCATGTCGGGAACGACTTCTCCCTCCAGCTTCTTCGCCAATGCCTGCGGGTCTCCACTGCCGGAGAAGATCGCGGCCTGATAGATGGGCTGGGCGTTAATCGACAATCGCTGAACGTTGACTTTCGCATTCGCGGGCAAATTCAGCTTATGGACGGCGGCTTCCACATCGCCGGACAGCTTGTCCATATTCGAGCCGAACGGGAATTGGATCACGATGCTCGCGGCGTTCTCCGACGAAGTGCTGGTAAGGGAGTCATAGCCCTTAATGCTCTTCATACTGTCTTCTATTGGCCTAGCGACGCTCGTCTCCATCTCCTCTGTCGACGCGCCCGGCTGCACGACTTGGACAAAGACCGCCGGAAACTCCAAATCCGGGAACGTCTGCTGCTTGATTTGCGTAGCCGAATAGAATCCGTACCCCAATATAAGCAAACATAAGATAACGACTGCAACGCCATTTTTCAAGCTGATTCTGGTCAACCCGCTCAATTGCGTTCTCTCCTCTCCTCTATCTGGAGTGCATTATACAATTCCAATTTGTACGGAGTGTGTACTGGAGAGGACGAATGAAGAGGATGAAATACGCGTCTAGGGCGGTTCGCCATCGGGTTTGGCAAAACATTCACGCGAATTTATCTGCAGTCGTGAGACAGACGGTAAAAAAGCCGACCTTATGCGGTCGGCTTCATGCTTGCTGAGAAGGGGATTATTATATTCACAATTGAAATGGCTACAATCAAAGGTCACTAGAAGAAGCCACGCGCTGCGGCTCCCCCGGGCTTCTTCTGATCAGAAAGAAGTAAGCCAGCATCGCCGCGAGGCTCGTCAACAAAATAATGACGCCCAGCGGCACGGCGGTGTCTTCGCCCGCAATGCCGACCAGCGGGGAGACGACCGCTCCGAGCAAGAAGGGAATGACGCCTAGCAGCGCGGCGGCGCTGCCCGCCATATGGCTCTGGCTCTCCATGGCAAGCGGGAATGCCGCCGTGGAGGTAATGCCGATCGCCCCCACGAAGAAAAACAGCGGAATCACCAAGGCGAAAAGCGGTCCATGGACAGTGACCACCACCAAGACCATGATGCTGGCCAAGCAGGCAAGCCATAGGCCGAACAACAGAAAGGCGCGTTCGGATATGCGGTGCGTCATCCGTCCGACCAATTGGGAGCCGATGATCAAGCTGATGCCGTTCGATCCGAACAAAAAGGCGAACAAGGTCGGCGATGCCCCGTAAATATTTTGATAGATAAAAGGCGTTCCCGAAACATAGGCGAAGACGCCGGCGATCATAATGCCCTGTGCCAGCATGTAGCCGACAAACTGGCGATCCCGCAAGAGCATGCCGTAATTCCGCAGCTGCTGCACGAAATTGCTGGGCGTGCGCTGATCGGCGGGCAACGTCTCCTGCAGCCCCCATTTCGTCATCGTCCACAGGCAGATGCCCAGCAGCGTCAGCGAGATAAACACGCCGATCCACGTCGTGAAAGAGAGGATTCCGCTGCCTGTAACCGGCGCCACGAGCGGACCCAAATTCCCGACGAGCACGAGCAATGAGAAAAATCGGGTAAGCTCGTGACCGCTGTACAGGTCGCGCGCGATCGCGCGGGAAATGACAATGCCCGCCGAAGCGGAAAATCCCTGTATGAACCGGCATGCGATCAACAGCCATATATTCGGGGACAACGCGCAAGCCAACGAGGCCGCGGCATAGACGGCCATGGAGATCAGCAGCGGGTTGCGTCTGCCGTGGACGTCGCTCAGCGAACCCATGACGATCTGGCCGATGCCCAGTCCGAGCAAACAAGCGGTCAGGCTGAGCTGTACGAGCGAAGCTGTCGTATCGAATTGCTTTACGATCTCCGGAAACGCCGGCAAATACATATCGATGGTAAAAGGGCCGAGCGTCGAAAACAAGCCTAGCAGCAATGCTAGCCTAACAGCCGAACGGTTCTTGTTGGTCGTCATCAAGTGTGGCTCCTATTCTCCTATCCATCTGTATAACTCTTTATCTCTTTTTCTCTATATTTCTATTTATTGCATTCGAATCGTACGAGGCTTTGTAGATTCGAAGCGTAGAGTCTGTTGTCCATCCTATCACAACTGTACCGTTTTCGGCAACAGATGATGGGGGGGATGATGTGCTTGCTAAAAAGACCGCTTCCCGGTAGATTACCTTGAAACGGCCGCACTTCAAAGTCTTTGATATTCGATTTATACTAGCATGTTATATCTGGCAGGCCCTCTAAATACCTCCCGAACATGCCACTCGATAAACGTTTCCTTCGGCGAATAGATCGGACGAATAGGTGCCCGGATACGTCTTCCATGAAATCTCATCAGCCACTCTTCGAAACCTTGCGTTCCATGCGCTTCCTCGGCAACGAGCATTTCCCGTTCCCCGGTTATCGTAAACACTCCACGGTCGAACAGTTTGTGATGCAGTGCGCACAAAGCAAGCGCAAAACGGTCTGGTTCTGCTGTAGCTGAGCCAGTGCAAGAAGCAGCAGCAACGGCTTGTGTGGAGCCCGTTGGCCGTTCTTTTTCCATATCGAAAGGTTAGCGATCCTCTTCCGCAGTTCCTCATCTTTCATTTAATATACCCCTGGGATTGTCTGCTGACGTAATGCATGCCGATATCCCTTTATTCGACAGTCAGCAGGAAATAA
The DNA here is from genome assembly GCF_020731285.1 of Cohnella baijiui. Classification (GTDB taxonomy): domain Bacteria; phylum Bacillota; class Bacilli; order Paenibacillales; family Paenibacillaceae; genus Cohnella. The sequence goes on along the minus strand of NZ_JAJFOW010000015.1, from coordinate 9,310 downwards.
CCTCCATTTACCCTGTTGTACAACTAGAAGACTTTCTTGAGTTATTCCTCCACAAGCATGGCCCCACAGTACTCCTTCGCAGTTGTTGTATAATATTTTAGTCATTATGTTAAAAATAATTTACAGTATAACAAAAATAAATTACAATGACATCAGAGGTGATCAGATGGAAATTAACGGAGAGTTGGAAAATAAACTGCATATTTTGCGGGCAACCCGCAAGTGGTCCCAGCAAGAAGTCGCCGACCGGTTAGGTGTGAGCAGGCAAACCATTGCTTCAATCGAGGTGAACCGATACAACCCCTCGCTAATACTCGCCTTTAAGATTTCACGATTGTTTGGAGTCGACGTCAATGAAGTGTTTCAATATACGGAAATTACCGAGGAGGATGAGAACTGATGAAGTGGATCGAGAGCGGAGTGTGGATGCTAGCCCTTATCGCATGCACGATAAATGTGATTTACTTGACTAAGTTTAGGAAAAGTGAAAGTAAAGATGAACGAGGATCCCAGATCAGCGGACGCTCTGCCATATACTCATTCTCTGTTTTAAGCGGGCTTATTTCTTTTTTGATCTTATTCGATCTTGCATTCGGTTTTACAGCTGAACTTTACAAGTTATCCATTGGATGTATATTGATGATATCTAACGTATTTTCCGTTATTTCTCACAACTACATACGCAAGCAATATTAGACTTCAATTTTAAAATCAACTGTTCTCAGAGGAGGATCCTACACGGCCAACGATATATAGGCGGCTATATAGCTATGAAATCCTCGCTGCAGATACATCCTCATTTTAGACCAAATATACAAATAGAGACCGTCACAAACCGGTCTCTTATCCTTTAATCCTTATACGGATCGAACTGTCCGCTCCTGCCATGCACACCCCGATCGGCTTCAGTACATGCAGCACGTCAATCGTCTCTGAGTGCGCATCCAGCACGTCAATCGTCTCTGAGTGCGCATCCAGCACCTCATCCGTCTCACTACACGCGTACCCATAGTCTGATGTCCACGAAGTTGCAAAACATCCTGTCGGTCGAGGAGCCCGTTCTGTCCGTGGAGCGGGTTGCAGCCATTAGGATTCGGATGCCCCATACCTGCATAATACATCATAAACGTCTTTCGATCCGGATGCTTTCTCCGGAACTGCAGCCCCTGCTTTTATTAAGGCTTCCACAACCGCGGCATGTGTTCCTCGCCGGCGGTGAGGACAATGTATGGAACCATGGACAGTGCTATCCAACGGCGTTCCTCCGTATTCGTTTCGTTTCGAAAGCGAAGCGCCATGCGAAGTTAGCACACGGACCGTTTCAATGTGTCCAAACCACCCCGCGATATGCAGTGCGGTTCCTTCTTCTTTTTTTACCGAACGATCAAAGCCTGTTTCCAGCATTAGATTCACGGACTCGGCCTTATTGAGCTCCGCAAATTCCAGAAGCATGATCCTGTCATTATAAGTCAGGGTTGAAAGCGCAACAGGTTCATCCTTTATGATTTTTAACACTTCTGCCTTGTTCGCAGTGGCGTACGCTCCAATAAGAGAGTCGATCCTATCGATATCGGTGAATGCACCGTGTATGCGCAGGATGTCGGCAAGATCGGCCCGTCCATATCGTACAGCCAACATATAAGGCGTTTTACCGTCAGGCCTGCTTGCATTCACTTCCGCGCCGAATTGAATCAAGAGCTCGATCGTCGAAGGCGACCGCCCCCGAATGACGGCCCAGTGGAGGGAAGTACCATGGTCCCCCAACGTCCGGTTCGGATCTGCCCCATGTTCCATAAACCACTTCACGCCGAAGTAATCATCAAAATCGAGCTTCCGGAATAATGCGGGGGTAGCATTTAGATTTACGCCATACTGGTATAACAAATCCAAGCATTCATGACTTGGCAATTCTGCCGCATGGTACAAGGACTCCCCATCATTCGGATCGGCTCCTGCTTCAAGCAGCACCTTGGCTACTGCCGCATTCCCTGCTATTCCTACCGTACCGTATAATGCACTGAGCTTACGTTTAAAGGAATCATCCTTTTGAACATGGAAAGCATTGGCATTTGCCCCGTGTTCAAGCAGCAGCTCGGCCGTCTGAACGAATCGTTCGTTGTGAGAAGGATTCTTTAAAAAACAGGAGAAGCATAAATAAAGTAACGGCTCCCAGCCTTCCGGACCTCCCGACTTGGCAGCAAGAGCGCGATCCCGCATCAACATATCGCCAACGATTTCAGCTTCTCCTAGCGCCGCGGCGGCAAAGATGCTGATTTGGGGGATGTCTTTATTGGCGGTTATAATGGTCCTTGCCTTTTCCTCATTTCCGTTAATGACTGCAATTAGAAATTCATGCAGCCAATCTTTGTTAGCTTCCATTTCAATCACTCCGATTATGTTTTTAATCTTTTCCGAATAACTTCCCTCTCCGTATCCGGCTACTCTTTCAGCCTCTTTTATAGCCTGGACGACACTTTGCATGTGTGCGATTTTTTCCTCCATCCATTCCCGCTGCATGGCCAGGAGTGCATTTACATTCGTATCTTGCATCCGCGTGATGCTGATAATCTGTTCAAGCGAAAATCCAATAAACTTTAGCGTCACAATTTGTTGCAGCTTCACAAGATCGTCATCGGTATAATGACGTTGGCCTGCGTTGGATATTGCACTGGGCTTTAATAATCCGATGCGGTCATAATAACGTAACGTACGGGCCGTAACTCCTGACATCTCCGCAAACTGGCCGGTGCGATAATACATGATTTCATCCTTCATAACTAAAACACCACCGTCCTTTGCCGTCAGCTCATTACCTTCAAGATAACCATAACCAATGACGTAACGTCAAAGACAAGTATGGTAATCAAATAAAATAATGAAGGGCCATCATCCTCATGAGGATGATGGCCCAGATGTATTTTCAACTTGATCCATTCCGCGAACTATTTCAGCTAGTATTACGGCTTGATTTCTCTCTTTGTCTTTGGCTGAATACAGCAACGTTACAGTGCCTTCGTCCGACCATTTCTGCAATTGCTTTAATATCAAAATTTTCGAATCATCCCCCATGAGCTCTTTTCGATAGCTTTCCTCAAACTCGTCGAGGTTCCCATGCTGATGAAACCGCTCCCTCAATTCGTGACTTGGCGCAACCTCCTTCATCCACTCGTGAATCGCCGCCTTCTCCTGTGAAACGCCTCGCGGCCACAGTCGATCCACTAGAATCCGCTTTCCATCGGACTCCTCAAGGGGATCATAGATGCGCTTTACACGAATCATCCTTGTCACCCTCACCCGTTCTTGATCTCATCCGATGTTTATTATAAAGCAAAAAAAACGACTTATGCCACGTCAATCCTGCTGCAAAACCGGTCGGGCAGCCTGACCCTATCACCGCCTGTATTCAGGATACGATCAACTCCAATTGATAAGCGACAGACGCTCCGGGCTCCAGCATAAGAGGCCCGCCCCGTTCCGATTCCACGGCGCGACCTTCCACTTTGCAATTGGACGGCTCTAGACCAAGAACATGCTCACCTGCTCCGGGCATCCGCCACTGAACCAGTATCGGCAGCGTATCCGCCGACCAGCGCAGCTTTACCGTAGCCGGATGCGTGGTACCACCCGCAGGAAAGGCCGGGTTGTGCAGGCTCGCCTCCGCCATGCCATCCGAACTTTCGGCTTCTTTTCGGAGATGGTGATAGTAGACGGATTCGGACACTCCTGTTCTTGGCGTTTCCCAAGTGGTACAGTGGCTCAGCGGAGCATGGGTGTCGCGCGCATCGCTGTCGGCGAAAGGAAGCTTGATGACCGTCTGTTCCCCCAGCAGCGGAAACCCGAAGTTAAAATGGTAGAGCATCATGTGCGGGGCTGGGCGAAAGCCGACATTTTCAACCCGGTCCTGAATGAGAATCCGGTTCTCGCCCAGTCGGCCGGAGATATCGCGCGTCAATCTAAGCTGGCTTCCAAACACGGCCGTTTCCTCTACCATGCCGGACACGCTCCACTCCAGCTCGTCGCCTATCCACTCTTCGCGGAGGCAAACATGCCTTGCCGGTGTATGGTGAGCCCTTCCATGCAAGCCGTAGCTTCCTGAAGCGTCTTCGGAAGGCGAACCGACGTGGGTAAGACCGCAGGTCATGAGAAGGCCTCCGGACGCCGTTCGGAGCCACCCCGCTCCTTCCGGTTCGTAATACATAGGATGAACGTCGCCGTTCGGAGATTGCCAGGAGACCGGCGCCCCCCATATTTCCGTGTACGAAATATCCAGTCCTTTGGAAGGAACGGTGTCGAAGGCGAGTCCAGCTCCTGTCCGCACCCGGACGATCTCCGTTCCCGCTTCCTTCCCTTCCGTCAGCGTCATCCGTCTGACCCCGCCGATCTGCCCGATATGGCCCACGCGGGCTTCCAGCTCCCGGCGTGTCCAGTTCCGACCATACAGCCGCATTAACATATCCCTCCCTCGCTTTAAGCGACCTCGTCCTCGATAAATTTGTTTGATTAATACATTTCAAAAGTTATATTCGAACATTATCATAAAACAAACAACACGGTTTGCCTACGGAGTGTATGAATTTTTCTTTGCGCGAAAAGCTACGCCCACAAAAAAACGTCGATTTTTCACAATACGCCTGGTGGTGTTCTTTGTTATAATCTCGCTTAGAACTTCCATAAGTGAAGACTCCTATGCTTACAAGTGAAACATTGGTGGGAGACACTCTTCTACGAAGCCTGTTCTCGTAGAACATAAGATGAGGTGAGGTGCACCATGGAAGGAGTTGGTACAGTTCGTCATAAACAGATGTCATCGCTTGATCAGAAGACGTTTAAATATGCCAAATCAATAACGCTTTTCGCCTTGGAGTGAGGGATCCTTAATTTGAAAAAATTGGGCGGTTTCTACTAATCATAAACAAACAAAACCCACCAGTAAAGATAAGGCGAAGGGAATATAGGATTCTCGATTGAACTTGCTGACGAAGCTTACTCGACGAAACAGAGCCAGTCGCAGTAGAACGAATAAAAGAGCAGCGAGGTCATCCCTCCTGCTCTTCATGTTACATCCTCAGACTCAACGCAGTCCCTTCAACAACCTCTTAACATCCATCACGAACAGTCTTCCTAGAAGGCCCAATTCCCTTGTCGGAAGACAGGCTCGATGGTTCCGTCAGGAAGTTCTCCATCCACATCAAGATTCGCGCAGCCGATCATAAAGTCTACATGCGTAAGACTTATATTAGCGCCCCGCTCCAGAAGCTCTTCGCCGGATAGCTTCGTCCCGCCTTCCAGGTTAACGGGATAAGCACTTCCAAGCGCCAAATGACAGGAAGCATTCTCGTCAATGCCCGTATTGTAAAATACTCTGTTCAGATTGGAGATCGGGGAATCATGCGGCACTAAGGCCACCTCACCGAGATAGGATGCACCTTCATCCGTATCCAGCAAAGAGGTCAGATGTTCCCGACCCGACTCGGCCTCATAAGCCGCCACTTTGCCGTCCCTGAACGTAAAGGTGATGCCTTCGACAAGTCTGCCGTTCAAATTGAGGGGCTTGGTGCTCTTGACCGTCCCATTCACGCCGGTACGATGAGGCATGGTATACACTTCTTCGGTTGGCATATTCGCGACGAAGTATATCCCCTTCTCATTCTCGCCGCCACCGCCAAGCCAAATATGTCTCTCGGGCAACTCCACGCGCAGATCCGTTCCCGGCGCTCGAAAGTGGAGACTTCTGTAGCCTTTCGCATTCAACAGATTCTGCCTCAGCTTCAATTGATCAATATGCTCACGCCAAGCGGAAATCGGATCGTCTGTATTCACGCGTACCATTTGGAAAATCGCTTCCCACATCGCATCCACTCGCTGCTCCTCCGGAAGATCGGCGAACACTCTATTTGCCCACGCGCGAGTAGGCGCTTTGATCAGCGACCAACTGATTTTACTGTTTCGAGTATACGTTGAATATTCCTTTCTTGCGATAGCCGCAGACTTAACTGCCGCCGATACTTTAGAAGATTCGATCCCTTGGAACAAATCCGGATTAGGCACCTTAATATGCAGGATCGCTCCGCCCTCTTCGGCAAAATGCACCATGCTGTCTGCCAACCATTGCGGATAATAATCGAACGAATCGTCCGACGCCTTCTCATATCTAATTCGAGTAATCTCGTCGTCATCCCATTCCACAATTACATATTTCGCTCCAACCTCGTAGGCTTTTGCTACAATTAACCGAGTTAATTCAGCCGTTTCAATCGGGGCATGCACGATCAGCACTTGCCCAACTTGAATATTCACCCCAACCCTAATGACCAATTCTGCATACTTGTTTAACATCAGTTCAAATGTCTTCATTCGCGATCTCCTTTTAAATCCTTCCTAACTATATCTTAACCAACGCCAGTAACAAAACAAGCTTTGAAAAAGCAAAATCCACAACTTTGCGGGGTCCCCATTTATCGCTCCCTGCGCGCGGTCGAACCTTTCTGCCGAGGGTACTATTTTTGGGTGCCGCATAGCAAGCTTGGCTGTCAAGTCCGAACGGTCTCAGGTAAAATAGCATTCCAAATCGTTAGTTACTCTTCACGATGGACCGCACTTTTTAGGAGAGCCCTGCCCCTAATATTTGCAAAATGAACCCAGTGCCGAGTAGCTACTGGGTTTGTTGAATTTTAGGGCCATATTTCCATATATCAGTAAGTTCATTTGCCGTTCAGCCAATCCGCAAACCTCTGCAAACCGGTAGCCAAATCAACCTTGGGGGCATAGCCAAGCAAATCCCACGACTTTTCAAGACTCGCCCAAGTTCGCGGCACATCGCCAACCTGCTCCGGCAGCCAGCGGATGATCGCCTTTTTGCCCAGCACGCGTTCAATACCCTCGACCAGCTCCGATAACTTCGCCGGATTGTCATTGCCGAGGTTAAACACATCATAGCCGGAGCTGCAGTAATCGATCGCCGAACGAATGCCGCTGACGGTATCGGACACATACGTATAGTCCCGCGAAGTCGAGCCATCCCCAAACAAGGTGATCGGCTCGTTGTGCAAAATGCTCCGTGCAAACTTATGAATCGCCAAATCCGGCCGCTGACGCGGTCCATACACCGTAAAAAAGCGCAGCGCCACAATCGGCAGTCCAAAACAATGGCTATAGCTCCGACACAGCGCTTCCCCAGCCTCCTTCGTCGCGCCGTAAGGAGAAGCCTGCTGCAAAATCGGATCGCCTTCGGCAAACGGCACCTTCTCATTCAAGCCGTACACCGAGCTGGACGAAGCAAAAATAAACTTCTTCACCCCGCGCCGAACAGCCGCATCCAGCAAATGCACCGTACCGTTTATATTGACTTCAACATATTGCAGCGGATTCTCGAGCGACGGACGTACCCCCGCCTTTGCCGCGAGATGCACCACAACCTCTGGTTTTTCTTCATCAAAAATGCCGAATATCCGCTCCCGATCGCGAATATCAGCTTCAATAAATTTGTAGTTCGCGGAACCTTGCTGATGAGCAATATTCCGTTCCTTTATATAGCGACTATAAAAAGGGTCAAAATGATCGATCACCGTCACCTCATGACCATCCGCCAAAAGCGAATCCGCCAGATGGCTGCCGATAAATCCCGCCCCGCCAGTGACTAACGTTTTCATGTTGATTCACCTTTCCCTTCCCCCCTAAACACATGTGAAATGCCTTCAGGTTCCGTTTGATAAAAGGTCTATTGGCCACAGGTATAAGTGTTTTGGATACGCGAGAGTAAAAGGGTATAGTCTTGTTCCTTTGCCAGCGCATAGTATAAGACCTTTCATTGTACATTTCTCCTACTCACTTCAATTTTGTCTGCTACTACTTTATGAACAGCCACAATAATGGCTTGGACAATCCGACAAAAAAAAATCGGCCCAGATGGACTGGACCGTGGCACCTGCCGCTACAAAACTTTTCTAGTTACATATGGAATATAGCGTTTTGTATACCTGACTAATTTACACTTGCCCATGTATTCTTTTGTGGATATTGTTTGCGTATGGGAATTTACATTTTTTCTCCTTACACAAACATAATTATATTTCGACACGGAATAAATTTTATATCCTCTTTTTTTGCATCCGCGCAAAAAGGCAACATCGGTACTATGCAGCTTTTTTTCGTTAAACTTGACATTCCTCCACACATATTTCTTAAACGTCAACGTACCGCCCTTAATTCTGTCCAGATATCGGTTTTGTCCGCCTCCTCGATATAACATAAGTGCTTTTTTGGCTTCAAAATATATAAAGCTGGCATTTTTCCCAACGACGGGAACGTTTTTTCTTCGCATTTTATTGACGGATTCTGCCAAATAGTAGCGGCCATAATAATCATCATCGTCGAATTTTGCGATAATGCTATGTTTCGCCCTCTGAATGCCATAATTTAAACATTTGCCCACCTCATATCTCTGAGGGACCCGATAAACAGACACGTTCTTATATTGACTCGCTTTTCTCCTCCACTTGTTAATGTCCATATCATCCCGATTTAAAACAATGATCATTTCTTTATTTTTATAACTTTGCCGTTTATAATTCGCGAATACGTTGTTTATAAATGAAGGCCGCTCCGTACAAACGATTATGGAAACCAACGATTACCATCCCTTTCTCCCCATGGATGAAATTGAATCAATTTTATTTTATGCAATCATTTTTACAAAACAACGGCGGCTGTACCCGATTGTAACCCAATGCATTGTACCGGTTTCGACACAAGAATTTCCTCGATCATCGAATCCAAAAGGATTCAGCAAAGACAAAATACGTAAACGCAAAGTGTTTGGAGCGTACTCCTCCGCTTTGCTCCGTCCGTGCGGAACGGAATCGGGTTCAGCGACGTCCCTCTCGCTCCACGCAAAAAAGCCGACCTCATGCGGTCGGCTTTGATGATGGTGGAGGCGAGGGGAGTATATGATTCCTGATTGAATTTGCTGACGAAGCCTACTCGACGAAGCAGAGCGCAGCGGTGGAATCAGATGCCGTGCTCGTCCGCTTTGCTCCCTGCGCGCGGTCGAACCCCTGTCCTCCTTCGGATACGGTTTCAGCGACGTCCCTCTCGCTCCACGCAAAAAAGCCAGCCTCATGCGGCTGGCTTTGATGATGGTGGAGGCGAGGGGAGTATATGATTCCTGATTGAATTTGCTGACGAAGCCTACTCGACGAAGCAGAGCGCAGCGGTGGAATCAGATGCCGTGCTCGTCCGCTTCGCTCCCTGCGCGCGGTCGAACCCCTGTCCGAAGATAACGGCACACAGGCTTCTACGGGTGTAGTCACGG